>CAVTFM010000032.1:0-100562 GCA_963733965.1 uncultured Alphaproteobacteria bacterium | reverse complement strand
AGCCTAGCGGCGGCCCAGCGACTGCAGTCCCGCACGCATCAGGTCGGTCGACAGGCGCGACAGCTCGAGCGTCTGCGCGAGCGCGTCGTCGAAGGCCTGACCGAGGTACTTGGCCTGCAGCGCCAGCGCCGCGGGCAGCGAGCCGCTGACCAGCATGGCCCGACCGACCGCCAGGCCGTGCTCCGCCTGGCGGCAGGTGAAGCCGATCATCTGGCTGTGCACCCGGAGCGTGCCTTCGACCAGGGTGCGGCTGGCGCCGAGCATCGCCGCCGGATCCGGCGCACGGCCGGAGGCCCCGAGCGGTCGTCGGAGGCCTAGGTGCGTCTCCGGCACCGGCGGCTTCCACACCGGCGCCTCTGGCACCGATCTCTCTGGCACCGAGCTCTCTGACACCAATCTCTCTGGCACCGATCTCTCTGGCACCGACCTCTCTCGCACCGACCTCTCGGACGCGGACGTCCGTGGCGTCGACCTCCGTGGCGCCGGCGTCTCTGGCACCGGCGGGGGCTCGGCAAGGGTGGCGGAAACCCGGGCATCGTCGGTGGCGATCTTGGCCACGGGTTGCACCTCTGGCTCGAAGTGGTCGGGAGCCGGCTCGGGCTTGGCCGGCGGCGACCCGCCGAACGCGCCGCTGGCCGGCGCCCCGGCCTCGGACTTCGGGGGCGCCTCCGGGCGCTGGGGCGGCGCCGCCAGCGCGCCCGGCTCCGCCGTCGCGACCGGCGCGGCCTCCACTGGCCGCGGCGGCTTGGACCGGGCCACGGCGGCGGCGACCTGGCTGGTTTTGGCCCGCGCGGCCCCGCGCTTCACGGGCGCCTTCGGTAGCTGGCCGCGAGCGGCCCCGCCGCCCTTGGCTTGGCTCGTTCTGGCCATCGGCAAGCATCTCCTTTGAGGCAATCGCGGCCCGCCGGGGGGCAGGCCATCAATGTTGCGTCGCAACATGACCCGGTCGGACCGTTCGATCGTTGCGGGCAGGAACCGACCTCGGGATCCGGGCCGGACCTGACCGCACCGGCCACGTCCGGCCGGCCGCAAGGGTCAGGCGGCGATGCTGTCGGCCGCGCTCTTGGCGACCGCCGCGGCCTGCCGCTCGAACGGCACATAAGAGTCGGTCAGCACCTGCTTGGTCATCTCGCCCAGCTTGTTGAACTGGTCGCTGTAGGCCCGCAGCGTCGCGCTCGCGAAGTCGAGCTGGATCTCGGCCGCATGCTCGGGCGAGCCGCACTCGGCCAGGCGCTTGCCGGTCGACAGACCCTCCTTGGCCCGGCTCTGCATGAACGCGAGCAGGGCGGCGGTCACGGCCTGGCAGCCGCCGATCAGCACCTGATTCGACGCCATCAGCGCCTCGAAGTTGCCCTTGTACAGCGCCGTCAGGTCGGCATAGCCGACCCGGACCTGGTCTTGCATCTGCTCAATCGACGTCACATTGTCGGCGGCCATGGTGTCCCTCGCTGGGCTAGGGGTCTCGCGACCCGATCACGCGCACTCGCGAGCCCACCGGAGCCTCCGGCCGGCCCTGCTGCACCGCACACCTAATGCTGCGGTCGCGAAGAGTCAACCGCGCCCATCGCCCCGGACAGCCGCAGCAACCTGAGGTTCTGCCACCCTGTCCCCGGGGGCCAAGTCCGGGCCGCGGCGTTTTGCCCTACGCGCCGAGCCCCTGCTGGCCAGGCGTCGATCGCCCGGCACCGATCGCCCAGCACCGATCGCCCAGCACCGATCGCCCAGCACCGATCGCCCAGCACCGATCGCCCAGCACCGATCGCCCAGCACCGATCGCTCAGCACCGATCGCTCAGCACCGATCGCTCAGCACCGATCACCCAGCGCCCATCGTCAAGCGGCGCCCGGCGAGCTGATGCGCGTTCGAGAAAGTCCGTATTGCCGGGTCGCGCTGCCCGCTCAGTCTGGCCCGGGCACGACGAAACCTTCGTCGTCGATGATCCAACCCTCGGGCAGACCTTGCTGAGTCTTGCGGCTGCGGCGGTTCGCCTTGACCTTGTCCGCGGCGCCATTGCCCGCGGGGTCGTGCGCGCTTGCGGGCGGCGTGACCTGGCCGGCCTCGGCCGGCGCCGGCATCATCGCCCCGGCGCGTGCGCCCACGCTGCCGGCGCGCCGGCGCCCGATGCCGCGCTCCCGGATGATCGACAAGTTGCGGGGCACATTGAGCGCCCCGTCCTTGGGCAGCTCCAGGCGGCCGGGCTTGTTGATCGCCAGCAGCCGGCGGGGGCCCTCGACCGTCGGCGCGGGCCCCGCGTCCGGCGGGGCTGCCTCCGCCGGTGCTGCGTCGGCCGGGCCGTCCCCGGTCGCGGGCCGGGACGCCGCGCTGCGGCTCTCGACCTCAGGCTCGGGCGTGGGCCGATCCCTGACCTCGGCCGGCGCCGTCGCCGTGGGGGCATCGTCACTGCCTGGCGGACGACGGCGCCCCTCAGGGGTCGCCAGCGCCATCGCCACCTCCTTGAGGCGTTCCTGGCCGATCGGCGGCAGGGCGGGGCGCGGCACCTGCCGCTCGGCCGCCCTGACCTCGGCTTCGGATTCGGCGTCCGCGATGGTCAGCCTGAGGCGTGCGATCTGCTCGAAGAACTCCTCGCGCTCGGCCGGGTTGAGACGGTTGTGCACCCGGTCCGCGATCAGCCGCTCGGCCTGGCCCAGCATCGCCCGGGCCTGCTCCAGCTGACCCGACATCTGGGTGCGCCCGGCCAACATCTGCGCCAAAGCCTTGGTCGCAGGCTGGAGCATCGGCAGCAGATCACGCGCCGAGTTCGGCAGTCCCTTCTGCGGCCCGTGCCCGTGCGGCTTGCGAATCGGCCCGCCGCCACCACCCTTGATCCGCTTCTTGGGCCCATGTCGGCGATAGGGGAACATGCTGCGATTTTGCATCGACCCGGTACAGTCCTTGTGTGATCGTGGGCCGCGGCCCACAAGCCTTCCACGACAATCGCCGCGCGCTCGCGGCTTGGCTCAGGCTCGAAAGCCTCGGCCGATCCCCCTGACAGCGTGTCGACGCCGCTTCATGACCTTCGCCGACCGCCCCGTCGACAGATCCGCTGCGTCAGCCTTCCGCTCTGATACGTCAGCTTGCCGCCCTGTCCAGGGCTGGCGCCACGCGGCCGCCGCGCCAAGCCAAGCCCGCACCCGATCGGCGCCGATCCTGACCAACCATCGGCGCTAACTCACGCGCCAGCCGCTCGCCCAAATCGCCGGCCCAGCCACTGGTCAATCACCGTCCCAGCGACCGTCGCCAACCTGCTCTGGACAAGTTCAACCAGGGTCGTGTTTCCGCCCGGTTCAGATGAACGCAACAATGCGGGACGAACTGCACGTCGGCAGCTTCGTTGCATTGACAATAGGGTCCCCGGGCGCAAACGACAACCCTTTTTCGAGCCGGGCATGGCTGAATACTTGCTCTGATCAGCAGCATTCACGGGCCATTGCGATGGCGCCCGCACCCGGCGGCAAACGGCCCGCCCCGACCCGTACCACGCGTGGCGCCGGCCAGTCGAGTTGCAGGCCGTGCCCGGTCAAGGCCGCCCTCCCACCATGTAAGTCAAGAATAGCGTCGATCAAGGCGATCGGCAGCGCCGCCACTTGCTCGGGATCAAAATCCCGCCACCAAAGACGGAGCGTGGCGGCGGCGGCCGGCGCCGAGCACTGCCCGACGGTGACCAGCAACGGATCGTCGGCGTGGCCATCGGCCAGAGGGAGCTCGACCAGGGCGACCGCGAGCGCGCCAAGCCAATGGGGATCGCCGCGCAGCAGGCAGCCGGCGTGCGCGGGCACGACCCGGACAGCCTGGCCGGGTCTGAGGCGCGGCACCGCGGCCTGCGCGGCGCACAACAGCTCGATCAGATCGAGGGTTCGGTCATCGGTGATCGCTGGCCGGGTGCGCGCGTGGCACAGATCGAGCAGGAGCTGAACCTGGCGCAGCATCCGCTGGCCTGCGGCCTGGATGTCGCCCAGGCAGGCCCGCGCCTCGTTCGACAGCGGCCCGGCCGAGCCGTCGAGCAGCAACTCGGTGTTGCCGAGAATCGCGTTCAGCGGGGTCCTGAGCTCGTGGCTGAGGCGTGGCGAGCCGAGCCCCGGCAGGCCGCGCTCGCCGGGCCTCGTCATCCGGTCCGCGCCGCCGGTCGCCTCGCCCGTGAGCGGCAGGTCGAGCGCGCCGGCGCGGGCAAGGTCCGGCGGGCGCCGGCCCGAAACGGCATCGAGCGGCGTTTCACCTGCGGGATCGGTGTGCTCGGGCATGCTCTCAGGAGAGGCCTCGGCGGGAACTGCGGTCGGCCGGGTTTCGATGCTCCTCGCGAGCGGCGGCCGGCCGTCGACGACCGACCCTAGGTCCTGGTCCGTTAACGAACCCCTAACCCGGGGCCAACAGCGCCGCCTCGGCCAGGTCGTCGTCCATCACCTCTGATCCCCGACTTATCCGATTGACAAGCCGACCGGTGCCACTGCGGTATCGCCTGCATCATCGCAGCCGGCCGCGGCCGGCTTTGCGCGGAGCGGGGCATGGAGCACTACCGCTATCCGGCGACGACCGTCGTGCCCGACTATCTGCGCGCCGCCTTCGGCCTGGCGGCGACCGCCGGGCCGTTGCTGGCGCTCGATCTGGCGCGGGTGATCGCGGTCCTCTTGTCCGGGCTGGCGCTGTTGTTCGCCTGGTTCGGCGTGCGCACCGCGCTCCGGCAGCTGAGCTGGATCGAGCTTTCGGCCACCGACATCGCGCTCTGCGGGCCGATCCCGCGGCGCTTGCCCTGGCAGCAGCTGCAGCGCCTGCAGCTGGCCTACTACGCCCCGCGGCGGGCGCGCCGGGACGGCTGGCTGCAACTCACGCTGCGCGGCCGGAGCGGGCCCGCGATCCGCGTCGATTCGACCCTGGACGGCTTCGACGCCGTGCTGCGTCGGGCGGCCGGCGCCGCCTTCGGCAACGCGCTGCCGCTGGATGCCGCCACCCGGGCCAATCTCGCTGCGCTGGGCCTGGCGCCGGGCCCTCCTCGGACCCTCAGAGCGCCGCCGCCTGACCGGCCTCGGTCCGGCGAGCGCCCGGCCAACGCGCCGCCTTGAGCCAGGCCAGCAGCTGGTCGCCGGTCATCGCCGAACCGAACCAGTAGCCCTGCGCCTGGTCGCATCCGAGCGCGCGCAGCCGTTCGAACGCGTCCTCGCTCTCGACCCCTTCGGCCACCACATCGAGCCCCAGGCCCTTGGCCAGCTTGACCACCGCGCGCACGATCACCGCGGCGCTGGCGTCGCGGGTCATCGCGATCACGAAGGAGCGATCGATCTTGAGCTCATCGATCGGCAGCTTCTGCAGATAGGCGAGCGACGAGTAGCCGGTGCCGAAGTCGTCCAGCGACAGCTTGCAGCCGATCGCCGCGATCCGCTCCAGCACGTCGAGCGCCGCGGCCGGATCGGCCATCAGCGCGCTCTCGGTGATCTCGAAGGTCAGGCGCTCGGGGCGCTGCCGCCAGGTCTCCAGCAGGTGCCGGATGGCGTCGGGCAGCTCCGGATCCTGCAGCGACTTGACCGAGAGGTTGACCGCCACGCCGAAGTCGTGGCCGTGCTCGGTCCAGCGGCACAGCTCGCGCAGCGCGGCGTTCATCACCCAGAGCGTGAGCGGCTTGATCAACCCGGTCTGCTCGGCGCTTTGGATGAACTCGTCGGGCGGGATCGCGCCGAGCTCGGGATGCTGCCAGCGGATCAGGGCCTCGACCCCGGCCACCGAGACGGTCCGGGCGTCGATCTTGGGCTGAAACTCGAGCAGCATCTGGTCCTGCTCGATCGCGCGGCGCAATTGCCCGGTCAGGGTCAGCTGGCGGACGCTGTTGGTGTCCGACTCGGCATTGTAGACGACGAAACCGGTCGGCCCGCGTTTGGCGGCGTACATCGCGACGTCGGCATGGCGCAGGAGCTCGTGCCCGGTCTGGCCATGCTCGGGGTAGAGCGCCACGCCGATGCTGACCCCGACCTCGAGAATCAGGCCCCGGATGTCGAACGGATGGCGTAGGCCGTCGACGATCCGCTCGGCAACCCCGCAGGCGGTTGCGAGGTCGATCGGCCCGGGCAGCAGAATCGCGAACTCGTCGCCCCCCAGTCGCGCCACCGTGTCGGCCGCGCGCAGCGGCCGCTGGAGGCGCGGGCCGACCTCGATCAGGAGCAGATCGCCGACGTCATGGCCAAGGGTATCGTTGACGTCCTTGAAACGATCGAGATCCAGCAGCAAGACCGCCATTGACAGATTCGCCCGCCTGGCGGCCCCGATCGCGTGATCGATCCGGTTGTTCAACAGGGTCCGGTTGGGCAGTCCGGTCAGCGCATCGTGCAGGGCCAGGCGCTCGAGCTCGGCCTGCTGCGCCTTGCGCTCGGTGATGTCGCGCAGGATCGCGATGCCGACCCATTTCTCGTCGAGCCGGATGCGGCTGAACGTGGCCTCGACCGGGAAGCGCCGGTCGTCCTGGGCCCGGCCCCGCAGCTCGCGGCTGCCCCCGGCCTGCGCCAGCGCCTCGAGCGGCAGGCCCAGGGGATCGGGGAGCAGGACCGTGATCGGGCCGCCGATGATCGCGCCCGCCGGAGCACCAAAGATGCGCTCGGCCGCACGGTTGCAGGACAGCACCCGGCCGTCGTTGGCGAAGGTGATGATGGCATCGAAGCTGCTGTCGACCAGCTGCCGCATCATGTCGTCGGTGGCCGGCAGGGCGCCGATCTGACCCACCAGGGCCCGGGCCTGGCGCTCGACCCGGAGCAGGATCGCGACGCTGAACGCGAGCAGCAGCCCGAGCAGCGGAGCGACCGTGTCGACCGCCCAGGCGGCGACCGGCTGCAGGATTCCGGCGCCGGTCACGATCAGCGCGCCGCTCACGATCAGCAGCAGCAGACCGCGCCGCCAGGGCAGCCGCAGGAACCCCGGTCCGGCGAGCAGCGCCAGAAGGCCGCTGGCGAGCGCGATCGGCCAGCCGTCGAGGTGCCGGAGCGCGCGCTTCTGGATCAGGGTCTCGAACGCCAGGGCTTGCAGGATCGGACCCGGCAGGGCGCGGTAGCCGGGCACGCTGCGCCAGTCGCCGAGCTCGATCGCGGCGGCGCCGACCAGAACCGCCTTGCCTGCAACCTCGGCCGGATCGAAGCGTCCATCCAGGACGTCGACGTAGCTCAGCGTCGGGATCGTGGCCGGGTCGATGCTGAAGTCGATCAGCGCCTCGCGCCCCGTCCCGCCGGTTTCGCCTGCCAGCCACGCCGGCATCGCCGGCACGCTGCCGCCGGCCCAGGGCGAGAGCGTCTGGACCCCGCGCACCAGGCCCTCCGGGTCCGGCTGGACGTTGATCGACGCCGAGCTGACATGCCGGTGGAACCGGGGCAAGGGAGCGGTGTCGAAGATCTGGTCCCGGACCCACTGGCGATGGACCGCGAGCGCCACCCGCTCCGGCCCGGCCGCGGTCAGGACCGCCTCCAGGGCCTGATCGTCCTCCGAGGTCGACGACGAGCTGAAATCGATGTCGAAGGCGACCCGGCGGGCGCCGGCCGCGAGCAGGCGCCTCAGGACCTCGGCATGGTAGCGGCGCGGCCATGGCCAGCTCTGGAGCGCCTGCAGGCTCGCCGGGTCGATCGCCACCACCACCAGCTGGCCGGAAGCCGGCCGCATGTGGACATGGGCGCGCAGGTCGAGCAGGTTGCGCTCGATCGCATCGAGCCAGCCGCCGAGGTACAGCGCCGCGACCAGCAGGCCGACCAGCAGAAAGGGCCGATGGTGCGGCATGGTCGCACATATCGCGGCTCGTCGCAGCGACCCGCGGGCCGGCAGAAAGGGCCGATGGCGCGGCATGGTCAGCAGCCGCGGATCAGGCTACGCCGTCGCTTGCCTTTGCCGGTCGGCCGGTCGAGCCACTGCTGGCGCAGGTGCTGGCCCAGGGCCAACCCGGGCACGATCAGGAGCACCAACCCGGCGGCGACCACCAGGACCAGGGTGAGGGCGATCCGGTCGTCGTCGAGCCAGGCGCTGAGCCAGCCTGGCGCCGGCGGGCGTGCCTGGGCGACGGGCGCGCCCAGCCCGGTCGACCCGGGCGCCCCAGCCGTCGATCCGGGCGGCGCCAGCGCGGTCGATCCGGGGGCACCCGCGGTCGATCCGGGCGTCAGCAGCGCACTCGGCCCTGCGGCGCCGGCGGTCGATCCGGGCGTCAGCAGCACAGTCGGCCCGGGGGCGCTAGCGGTCGATCCGGGCGCCAGCAGCGCGGTCGGCCCGGGGGCACCGGCGATCGATCGGGGCGCCAGCAGCGCGGTCGATCCGGGGGCGCCGGCGGTCGATCCGGGCGTCAGCAGCGCGGTCGATCCGGGGGCGCCGGCGGTCGATCCGGGCGTCGGCAGCACGGTCGATCCGGGGGCACCGGCGATCGATCCGGGCGTCGGCAGCACGGTCGATCCGGGGGCACCGGCGGTCGATCCGGGCGTCAGCAGCACGTCGATCCGGGAGCACCGGCGGTCGATCCGGGCGTCGGCAGCACGCGTCGATCCGGGAGCACCGGCGGTCGATCCGGGCGTCAGCAGCACCGTCGATCCGGGGGTGCCGGCGGTCGACGGGTCGGCGAGGTCGGCCACCGAGGGCGACGCCGGCGTCGGCAGCTGCCAGCGCACCGGGCCGGTCCGGCTGACCGGTGACAGATCGGTCAGCTCCAACCGGCTTGCCGGACGGTCAGGATCGGCCGGTTGGCGCAAGCCCTGGCGCGGCCCGAGGCGCACGGGCGCGCCACTCGGCGTGCTGACCGTGACCTGGCCTTCGAGCACCACGATGCTGCTCTGCCAGCGGTCGACAGCGACCTCGAAGCTCGTGCCCTTGATGCCGAGGCTGAGCAGCGGCGTCCGCACCTCGACCGCGCGGCCGGGCCGTTGCTCGATGTCGACGCGCAGGCGGCCGCGTTCCTGCCGCAGGCGCTGGTCCTCGCCGCGGGCGCGGGCCATCAGAATCAGGCGGCTGCTGGACGCGACCACCAGGCGGTCGCCGCCAAGCACCAGGGTGACGCCGCCCGTGGCTCCGGTCTCGATCTCGCTCGGGGCGGGCAGCACCCGGCCGATCGCGATCGGTTGCCAGCGTCCGCTGCCTTGCGGGCGCCAGTTTGCTTCCCCGACCGCCGCGGCGACCACCCAGTCACCCTCGAGCGGAGGCTGGCTGGTATCCAACGGGCTCGCTTCCTCGAGCGGAATCGCGATCGGTTCGGCAGGTTGCGCCGCGGCCACGCCCAAGGTCGCGATCAGGACGAGCGCGGCGAGCGCGCCCGTCGGCCCGATCCATGACCCGATCCATGCCTCACGGCCCGATCCACGGCCCGCGGCGCCGGCCGCCGTGGACCGCCGCCGCCGGCCGGGCGGTCGCCGCCTCGAGGCTCAGGCGCGGCTCAGACGCGGCGCGCATGCGTCGGCCGATCCCTGGGCGCACGGTCGGCGGGAACCGCATCGACCATGCCGTCGGTCAGGCGGTCAAACAGCAGGCGCGGGTCGTCGCGGATCTCCTCGGCAACCGGATGATCGACCGGCGCCGGCGCGCTCACCGGGTCGTCCGCGACCGCTTCGTGCGCAGGCTCGGCGGCCACGGCGCCCATGGTCGCGACGGCAGCCGGCGCCGCCGCCCGGGCGTCCGGCGGGGCGGCCCTCCCGGTCGAGCCGGCCGCCGGGCCGGGGGCGGCGACCACGACCGCAGACTCGAGGCTGGCGGCGGCCGGGGTCGAGGCCTGGTCGCTGGCCGTGCCCGCGGCCGCCGGCTGCAATCCGGTCGGGGCGCCCTCGGCCACCGCCGACCCGGGTTGCAGAGCAGGCAGAGGCTCCAGAGCGGGCAGCGGTTCCAGAGCAGGCAGCGTTTCCAGAGCAGGCCGCGTTTCCAGAGCAGGCCGCGTTTCCAGAGCAGGCAGGGGCCCCAGAGCAGGCCGAGGTTGCAGAGCGGGCAGAGGCTGGAGCGCGGACAGAGGCTCGGACGCCGGCGGAGACTCGGGCGCAGGCAGAGACTGGGGCGCAGGCAGAGACTGGGGCGCAGGCAGAGACTGGGGCGCAGGACAGAGACTGGGGCGCCGGCAGAGACTGGGGCGCCGGCAGAGGCTTGAGCGCGGACAGAGGCTGGAGCGCAGGCAGGGGCTGGAGCGCGGCCAAGGGCTGGAGCGCAGGCAGGACGGTGCGCTCGACCGGTTGCAACGGCTGGCCGCCGGCACGCCGGAAGGCGAGCGGCGTTGGACCGCCGGCCTTCGCTGACTGGCCGGCCCCGAGCTCGATCTCGCGCTGGCCGTCCGGGGTCGCCACCCGGAGCCGGCCGCGCTCGACCGCCACCTCGGTGGCGTCCCGGCCGACCGTCACGTCGAACGCGCCGTCCTGGACATGGATCGCGAGCGCCGGCGTCGCGACCGCGAAGGACGATGCCTCACCCAGGCGGTAGCGCAACCGCCCGGCGGTCTGCTCCAGAGTCGCCCCCGCCGGCTCGTCCGGCAGGTTGAACCGGCTGGCCGGGCCGGCTGCGACGTGATCCGTCGCGCGCGCCAGGATCAGGCGGCCGCCGGCCCCGGTCACCACCTGGCTGCCGGCCGGCAGCACGGTCGCCGGGATGGCCGCCGCCCAGCTGCTGGTGCCGGGCGCCAGGTAGCGCGCCTCGCCCGACCGCTCGATCACCCGCCAGTCGGCGGCCCGGACCGCCGGCGGCGCGACCTCGCCGGCGCTCTGACAGCCGGCGAGCAGACCGGCGCCGATCAGGATCGGCGGCAGCCATGACAGAGCGGCCCGGAGGCATGCCCCCTTCGCCAGAATCATCGGAATCCACCCGCGCCCGCAGGGATCGAACGAGCCAATGCCGTCCCTCCAGGAAAGCGCAAAGCTCTTAACTTATGGTTAACGGCGGGCGCGGGGGGACCGCTCGCGCGCGACCGGCCTCAGAGGCTCTCGCGGATCGCCTGGTCGAGGATCGAAAGGCCGTCGTCGATCTGGACCTCGGTCGCGGTCAGCGGCGGTGCGATCCGCCAGACGCTGGCGAGGCCCGGCAGGGACACGATGTTCATCGACAGGCCGAGCTCCAGGCAGCGCCGCGTGATCTTCGCCCCGAGCCCGGGGTTCGGGGTGCGGCTCCGCCGGTCGGTCACCAGCTCGACCCCCCAGAGCAGCCCGCGCCCGCGCACATCGCCGATGACCTCGTAGCGCTGCTGCAGGTCGCGCAACCCGTCCGCCAGGCGTTCGCCCAGCACCAGCGCGCGCTCGGCGAGGCGCTCGCGCGCGAGCACCTCGAGCACGGCGAGGCCGACCGCCGCCGGCAGCGGATCCGAGACGTGCGAGGTGACGTGCACGAAACCCCGCTGGTAGCAGCGCTCCTCGATCTCGGCGCTGGTGACCGCGGCCGAGAGCGGGATGCCGCCGCCCAGCGTCTTCGAGACCGTGAGAAAATCCGGCACCGCGCCGTCCTGCTCGAACGCGAAGCTGGCGCCGACCCGGCCGAACGCGGTCTGCGCCTCGTCCAGGATCAGGAGCATGCCGCGCGCCTCGCAGAGCTCCTTGAGGCGCGGGAAATAACCCTTGGGCGGCACGATCACGCCGCCGGTCGAGAGGATCGGCTCGGCGATCGCGGCCGCCGGCTGGCCGGATCTCTGGCTGTCGATCAGCTCGAAGCCGACCTCGAGGCAGGCGAGGTCGCAGCCCTCGGTGCAATGGCGGATCGGGCAGCGATAGGCGTAGGGCGCCGGGATCGCGAGGTTGCCCGGCACGCCCGGACCGTAGCCGCGCCGGCCGACCGCATAGGTCGCGGCCCCCGCCCCGCCGGTCAGGCCATGAAAAGACGCGCTGATGCCGACCACCTCGTGCCCCCCGGTCGCGAGCTTGGCCATGCGCAGCGCCGCCTCGTTGGCCTCGCTGCCGGTGTTGAGCAGGATCACCTTCTGCAACCGAGGCGGAAGCAGCGCCGCGAGCTCCTGGCACAGCTCCACGACCTCGGGCGCCAGCAGCCAGCTGAACAGATGAATCGCCCGCTCGCAGCTGCGCCGGATCGCGGCGACCACGGCCGGATGATTGTGGCCGAGCGTCGCGCACATCTGGCCCGAGGTGAAGTCGAGGATCTGCCGGCCGCGGTCGTCGTAGACGTAGCTGCCCTCTGCGCGCTCGACGAAGAACGGCGGGAAGTCGCCGACATAACGGATCATGTGCCGCTCGACCGCCGCCTGCAGCGCGCGCCGGCGCGCCTGCCAGTCGCCGCCAGTGCTGCCCGGATCGTCGCTCGCCGCCATCGCCGTTGCCCTCCGCCTCGACTGTGCTGACGCTAGGAGCGCCCACGCCCGGCCGTCAATGGCGACCGCGGCGCCGCCGGGGCCGGGAGGGTGGTGGCACGCAAATTGCGATTTACATCTTCATCGGCTATCAGCAGGTCATCGGCTATCAGCAGGTCCGGGGCCACGATGGCGGCGAAGCGACAGCGGTCGGGGAAACCCATGACGAGGCGGGTTCTGATCGTCGTTCACGGGGCGCACTCGACCCCCGGGCGGGTCGGCGAGCGGCTGGAGGCGCGTGGCTGCACCCTCGATCGCCGCTGCCCCAACCTGTTCGACCCGTTGCCGGGCGACCTCAGGGCCTACGCCGCGGCGGTCGTGTTCGGCGGGCCCCAGAGCGCCAACGACGACGACCGGCCGGCGATCCGGATGGAGCTCGACTGGCTCGAGAAGGTGGCCTTGCCGGGCCCCGTGCCGGTGCTCGGGATCTGCCTCGGCGCCCAGATGATCGCCCGCGTGCTCGGCGCGAGCGTCGGCCGCCATCCCGAGGGGCTGGTCGAGATCGGCTACCACCCGATCTACCCGACCCCGGCCGGCCAGAGCCATTTCGATGGCCCGACCATGTTCTACCAGTGGCACAAGGAGACCTTCGCGATCCCGGCGGGCGCGGTCCACCTCGCCCACAACGACGCCTTCGATGCCCAGATGTTCAGCTACGAGGACCGGCTGTTCGGGATCGAGTTCCACCCCGAGATGACGCGCGCGATGGTCGACCGCTGGTCGGGCTCGGAGCGCGGCAGCGCCATGCTCACCCTGCTCGGCGCCCAGCCGCGCGAGGTCCAGCTCGAGAGCTACGATCGCTACGCGCCGGCCACCGACCGCTGGCTCGACCGCTTCCTCGACACCTGGCTCCTGCGGCCACGCCCCGAAGACTGAGGGGTCAAACCCCCTCGAATCGGATCCTCGGCGGCGCCCGGGCGTGGACGCATGCCGGCGCTGGCGCTCGCCGCGGTCGCAATCGTCAAGCAAGGCGATGATCATGGCTCCGCCAGGCTCGTGCGCATGGCGGATGCGGGCAACCTTCCGGCGGGCGCATCCTCAAGGTTGACAACCGGGCGGTGCGGTGCAGCTATATTTCGGGCCGGAGCAGCGATCGGCGAGATTCCGCGTCCAGCCACATCCTGCGGCAATGAAAATCTGGAAGCCTTTGGCGACCTCACCCAAGGGAGGCGAAGCATGTCCACCACCGAGTACTACACCGAGGAACGGCACGGCCCCCATGAGATCTTCGACTTGGGCGACTTCCCGCTGGAGAGCGGGATCACCCTGCCGGCCGCCAAACTCGCCTACAAGACCCAGGGCACCTTAAATCGGGCGAAGAACAACGTGATTCTATTCCCGCACATGTGGTCGGGAACCTCGAAAGCCATGGAGATCTTCATTGGCGAAGACCGGCCGATCGATCCGAGCAAGTACTTCATCATTCTGCCCGGTCAGTTCGCCAATGGTTTTTCGTCATCGCCGAGCAATACACCACCACCGTTCAATGGCGGGGCGTTCCCCAACGTCACGATCGGCGACGACGTCCAGGCGCAGCATCGCCTGCTCACGGAGCACTTCGGCATCGAGCGCCTGGAGCTGGTGCTCGGCTGGTCGATGGGCGCCGAGCAGACCTACGAGTGGGCGGTGCGCTTCCCGAACATGGTCAAGCGGGCGCTGCCGTTCGCCGGCACCGCCAAGACGACCCCGCACGATTACATCTTCGTCCGCAGCCACGAGGACGCGCTCAAGTCCGATCCGGCCTGGAACGGCGGCTTCTACAAGCATCAGAGCGACGTCCACGTCGGCCTGCGGCGCCATGCCCAGATCTGGTCGGTGATGGGCCTGTGCCAGGAGTTCTACCGACGGGAAGCCTGGCGGGAGGTCGGGTTCAGCTCGCTGGAGGACTTCCTGCACCGGTTCTGGGAAGCCTATTTCGCGCCCATGGACCCCAACAACCTGATCTGGATGGGCTGGAAGTGGCGGCACGGCGACGTCAGCCGGCACACCGGCGGCGACCTCAAGGCCGCGCTCGGCCGCATCAAGGCCAAGACCTACGTCGTGCCGTTCTCGCGCGACATGTTCTTCCCGCCAGACGACTGCGAGGCGGAGCAGAAGCTGATCCCGAACAGCAAGTTCCGGGTGGTCGACAGCCTGTGGGCGCACTTCGCCATGTTCTGCATGACGGCATCGGACCGCGAGCAGCTCGACGGCTGCATCCGCGATCTGCTGAACGAACGGGTGGATTGAACGAGCCACGGCGCCGGGGGCGGCATGAGCGTGTCCCCGGCGCCGGGCGTGGCTGCATCGCGGCTCAGCCGGGATCGGACGGGTCCAGCGACTTGAGCTCGCGGCGCATGACCTTGCCGGTGCTGGTCTTGGGCAGGTCGGCGACGAGCTGGACGCTGCGCGGGATCTTGTAGGCGGCGAGAAGGCCCGGCAGTGGCCGAGCAGCGCCTCGGCATATCTCACTTGACGTGCAAATCCACCAACCTCATAGATACGAGATCAGATAACCTGACGAAACGCTGATTCCTTGCTCGGGTCTGGCGGCCGACCTCGTTGATCGCCAATTGGCGAAGACCGCCAAAGAGGCCTTCATGCATTCAACCGGAGAATAGCCATGCAGATGCACCTGCTGAGGCGGCCGCTCCTTCTGAGGCGATCGCTCCTCACCGCCGCCTCCCTCATCCTGACGTTGAGCGTAGCCACCGCGCCGCCCGCGGCTTCGGAGCAGCCGGCCATCGCGGTGCTGCCGTTCACCAACCTGAGCGGCGACGCCGCGCAGGACTATCTGAGCGAGGTCGCGACCGACAATACCGTCAAGATCCTGTCCAAGGTCGGCGGCCTGCTCGTCGTCGCGGCTGGCTCGCCCACCGCCGGCCAGGACAAGCCTCTGCCCGAGATCGCCAAAGAGCTGGACGTGCGCTATGTGTTGCAAGGCGGCGTGCAGCAGTCCGGCGATCGCGTCCACATGACCGCCGCGCTCAGCGACGCCGCGGCGATAAGACGCTGTGGTCGCAAAACTACGAGCGCGAGCTGAAGGCAGTCTTCGATCTCCAGGATGAGATCACCCGTCAAGTCGTGACCTCACTGGAGGTTCAGCTCACCCCGGAGGAGCAACAGCGGATCTGGCACCGGCAGACGAACGATCTGCAAGCCTACCAAACGTACCTCCAGGCGCGCGAGTATTTCTTCACTTTCAAGAAGAGCGACATGGTTGAAGCCCAGAAGCTTTATGAGAAGGCGCTCTCACTGGACCCGGATTTTGCGACTGCCCTGGTAGCTCTGGGACAAACCCACGTTGAGCAAGCCCGAGCTCAATGGGTCGAGGATACCGACGCGGCCTGGACCCGCGCCACTGAAGCGGCCCAGAGAGCGCTGGCCATTGATGACGCCAATCCGTATGCCTTCTCGCTGTTGGGACATATCGAAGCATCTCGGGGAGATCCCACGAAGTCCGTTGCCCTCGCGGAGAAGGCCGTCGCCCTCGCTCCTAGTGACGCCGACATGAATGCTGTTCTGGGTTGGCGTTTGAACTTAGTTGCGGCGAAGCCAAAGGAAGGGCTGGAATTGATCACCAAAGCGATGCGCCTCAATCGCGCTTACCCCGATTGGTTTGTGGAAGCTGCCGGTCAGGCGAACTACTCGCTTGGCGACTATGACAAAGCGCTGGCTGCGTTCCAGGAATACCACCAGCGCAATCCCGACGACACGGACGGTTATGTCGAGATCATCTACACCTCGGCGACGGCGGGCCGACTGGAAGAAGCGCAGGCCATGGTCGCCGAGCTGCTCGAGAAACACCCCGATTTCACAGTCGAGGGATACTCCGTGCTCACCAGCTTCAAGGACCCGGCGGTCAACAAGCTCATTCGCGACAACACGGCCAAGGCGGGACTGCCGCAGTGAGGCGGGCGAGGAGCATGGTCTGAGCCCATGAGAAGACTTGCCTGAAGGCGGTGCCGGCGGCACCGCCGGCATGCTCGATCGGATCGCGGCATCGCGGCCAGGGTGCTGCGCGCCGTGATCCGATCCAGATTGATCGCCGCGGCGCTGGCGAGAGCCGAAGGTCGACTCGCTTAAGCGAGCCCGACCCGCTCGGCGCGTGGGGCCTTGCCGTACACCTGCCGGCAGCAGGTCGAGAAATGCGAGCCGACGCTTGGCAATGCGAAGCCGGGTGCGCCCGCAAGGTCGACCTCCAACGCCCGATCGCCTTCACCGCGCCGCGGAATGGCTCGCCCTTCCTTGGCCGGTCACCTCGGCGTCTCACTTGACCTGCAAATCCACCCACGCTACAGTAGATTAGATAAGATCAAATGCGCGGTTTTTCGCTCGGGTCTCGCGGCCGACCTCGTTGATCGCCCACTGGCGAAGACCGCGACAGACACCTTCATACAAGCGGAGGAGATTGACCATGCAGACCCATCTTCTGACGCGCTCGCTCCTCAGCGCCACCTTCCTCGTCCTGACGTTCAGCGTAGCCACCGCGCCGCCCGCGGCCTCGGAGCAGCCGTCCCTCGCGGTGTTGCCGTTCACCAACCTGAGCGGCGACGCCGCGCAGGACTATCTGAGCGAGGTCGTGACCGACAATACCGTCAAGATCCTGTCCAAGGTCGGCGGCCTGCTCGTCGTCGCGGGCTGGCTCGCCCTCCGCCGGCCAGGACAAGCCTCTGCCCGAGATCGCCAAAGAGCTGGACGTGCGCTATGTCTTGCAAGGCGGCGTGCAGCAGTCCGGCGATCGCGTCCACATGACCGCCACCCTCAGCGATGTCGCCGAGCGACAAGACCCTGTGGTCCGAAGACTACGAGCGCGAGCTGAAAGCTATCTTCGACCTCCAGGATGAGATCACCCGTCAAGTCGTGACATCACTGGAGGTCCAGCTCACCCCGGAAGAGCAACAGCGGATCTGGCACCGGCAGACGAACGATCTGGAAGCGTACCAAGCGTACCTCCAGGGCCGGGAGCATTTCCTGCGCTTCACAAAGAGCGATATGGCCGAGGCTCAGAAGCTCTATCAGAAGGCGCTTGCACTGGACCCGGATTTCGCCCTTGCCTGGGCAGCTGTAGGATCAACGTACATTGATGCAAGCCAGCTATCAATGGGTAGAGGATCCCGCCGCGGCTTGGGCAAGCGCCACCGAAGCCGCCCAGAAAGCACTGGCCATTGATGAGTCCAATGCGTATGCCCTCTCGGTGTTGGGAAATATCGAAGAATCTCGAGGCGATCCCGTGAAGGCAGTTGCCCTGTCGGAGAAGGCCGCCGCCCTCGCTCCTAATGACGCGTGAATGAATGCTATTCTAGGAGCGCGTTTGATCCAAACTGCAGGCAAGCCAAAGGAAGGGCTGGACTTGATCACCAAAGCGATGCGTCTTAATCGCGCTACCCCGCTGTGTTTCTCGAATTTTCCGGTTGGGCGAACTACTCGCTCGGCGACTATGACAAGGCGCTTGCCGCATTCGAGGAATACCACGAGCGCAGTCCCGACGATACAGACGGTTATGTCGAGATCATCTACACCTCCGCGACGCTCGGCCGACTGGAAAAAGCAACAGGCCACGGTCGCCGAGCTGCTCGAGAAACACCCGGATTTCACGATCGAGGGGTACTCCATGCTCAACCGCTTCAAGGACCCGGCGGTCAACAAGCTCATTCGCGACAACACGGCCAAGGCGGGACTGCCGCAGTGAGGCGTGGCGAGGAGCATGGTCTGAGCCCATGAGAAGACTTGCCTGAAGGCGGTGCCGGCGGCACCGCCGGCATGCTCGATCGGATCGCGGCATCGCGGCCAGGGTGCTGCGCGCCGTGATCCGATCCAGATTGATCGCCGCGGCGCTGGCGACAGCCGAAGGTCGACTCGCTTAAGCGAGCCCGACCCGCTCGGCGCGCGGGGTCTTGCCGTACATCTGGCGGTAGCACGTGGAAAAATGCGAGGCCGAGACGAAGCCGGTGGCGAAGGCGACGTTCATCACCGGCATGGTGGTCTGGTAGAGCAGGTGGCGGGCGCGCTCGAGGCGCAGCTCGAGATAGTATTGCGCGGGCGTGCGCCCGAGGTGCTTCCTGAACAGGCGCTCGAGCTGGCGGCGCGACAGGCCGACGTAGCGCGCCAGCATCTCCTGGTCGAGCGGCTCCTCGACGTTGCTCTCCATCATCTCGATCGCGCCGATCAGCTTCGCGTGATGGATGCCGAGCCGGACCCGGTAGGGCATGCGCTGGTGGTCGTGGGGCTGGCGGATGCGATCGAGCAGGCATTGCTCGGAGACCTTGACCGCGAGCTCCTGGCCGTGGTCGCGCGCGATCAGGTGCAGCATCAGGTCGAGCGCGGCGGTGCCGCCCGAGCAGGTCAGGCGCTTGCCGTCGACCTCGAACAGATCGGCGCTGACCTCGACCTCGGGGAACGCCTCCATGAAGCCCGGCAGGTTTTCCCAGTGGATCGTGCAGCGGTGGTTGTGCAGCAGGCCGGCTTTGGCCAGCAGATGCGCGCCGGTGCAGAGCGCGCCCACCACGGCGCCCGAGCGGTCGGCGCGCCGCAGCCAGGCGAACAGCTCGCGATCGGTGATCCGCTCGGCGCCGAGCCCGCTGCAGAGGATGATCGTCGGCTGGTCGCGCCCGGGACCGATATGGACATCGGCCAGGCTCTGGTCGGCCATCACCAGGCAGCCGTTGCTGGCGCGGACCGGGCCCGCCTGCTTGGCCAGGATCTGCCAGCTGTAGAGCGCCCGCTCGGCCATCCGGTTGGCGATCCGGAGCGCCTCGATCGCCGAGGCGAACGCCATCATCGAGAAGTTCGGCACCAGCACGAAGGCGAAGCGCTCGGGCGACGGCGCCCGGACCGGCTGGCCGGATGCGCGCTCGTCCTGATGCCCGTTGGCTCGGCCCATCCCGCCGGCTCCCCGCGACTGCCGCTCCGCAACCGATGTCGCAAACCCGACATTCAGGGCTCACTATCGACCGACCGTCGGACAAAGACAACCGGCAGCCGCCGCTCGCGATCGGGGCGCGATCATGTCGCGCTGGCGACACCCGGTGTCGCCGCGGGCGATGCGATGCTACACAAGCTCCTGTCATCTGGATTCGGATACGGGAGGCCGCAGCGCGCGCATGGCCATGACCAGGATGAGCAGCGACATCGAGATTGCCCGGGCGGCGAGCCTGCTGCCGATCGGCGAGGTCGCCTCGCGGCTCGGGATTCCGGGCGAGGCGCTCTACCAGTACGGCCCGGACAAGGCCAAGATCGGCTTCGGTTTTCTCGAACGGCTCGGCGACCGGCCGGACGGCAAGCTGGTGCTGGTGACCGCGATCACCCCGACGCCGGCCGGCGAGGGCAAGACCACCACGACCGTGGGCTTGGGCGACGGCCTCAACCGGATCGGCGTGCGCGCCGCGATCTGCCTGCGCGAGCCCTCGCTCGGGCCCTGCTTCGGCATGAAGGGCGGGGCCGCCGGCGGCGGCTTTGCCCAGGTCGTGCCGATGGAGGACATCAACCTCCATTTCACCGGCGACTTCCACGCGATCGGCAGCGCTAACAATCTTCTGGCCGCCCTGATCGACAACCATCTCTACTGGGGCAACGAGCTCGGGCTCGACGCACGGCGGATCACCTGGCGCCGGGTGATGGACATGAACGACCGGGCGCTGCGCCAGGTCGTGAGCTCGCTCGGCGGGGTCGCCAACGGCTATCCGCGCGAGGACGGTTTCGACATCACGGTCGCCTCCGAGGTCATGGCGATCTTCTGTCTCGCCCAGGACGTGCACGACCTCGAGCGCCGGCTCGGCAACATCATCATCGGCTACACCCGCGACCGGCGCCCGGTGACCGCGGCCGACCTCAAGGCCGAAGGGCCGATGGCGGTCCTGCTCAAGGACGCGCTGATGCCGAACCTGGTGCAGACGCTCGAGCACAACCCCGCCTTCATCCACGGCGGCCCGTTCGCCAACATCGCCCATGGCTGCAATTCCGCGATCGCGACCAAGGCCGCGCTCAAGCTCGCCGACTACGTGGTCACCGAGGCGGGCTTCGGGGCCGATCTCGGGGCGGAAAAATTCTTCGACATCAAATGCCGCAAGGCGGGCCTCACCCCCGATGCCGCGGTGGTGGTGGCGACCGTGCGCGCGCTCAAGATGCACGGCGGGGTCGCCCGCGACCAGCTCGGCCAGGAGAACCTGGACGCGCTCCGGCGCGGCATGGCGAACCTCGCCCGCCACGTCCAGAACGTCCGCCGCTACGGCGTGCCGGCCGTGGTCGCGATCAACCACTTCACCAGCGACACGGCCGCCGAGCACGCGCTCGTCCAGGAGCTCTGCCGCGCCCAGGGCGTCGAGGCGATCGTCTGCAGCCACTGGGCGGACGGCGGCGCCGGCACCGAGCGCCTGGCCGAGCACGTCGTCCACCTGTCCGAGAGCGGGCACCGTCTGGACGGCCTCGGCTTCCAGCTGCTCTACCCCGACGACATGACCTTGTGGGACAAGATGAAGACGATCGCGACCAAGATCTATGGTGCCGAGGACATCATCGCCGACAAGACCATCCGGGCCCGGTTCGCCGAGCTGCAGGAGCAGGGCTACGGCCACTATCCGGTGTGCGTCGCCAAGACCCAGTACAGCTTCTCGACCGACCCGAACCTGAAGGGCGCGCCCTCGCACCACGTGGTGCCGATCCGCGAGGTGCGGCTGGCCAACGGCGCCGAGTTCGTGGTCGCGATCTGCGGCGACATCATGACCATGCCGGGCCTGCCGCGCGTCCCCGCCGCCAACCAGATCCGGATCGACGCCCAGGGCCTGGTCGAGGGCTTATTCTAGGTCAATTGCATCGCCAGATCCGATTTGCCAGGATGGCGAATCGGAGCGCTTATGAAGCGCGCAGACGACGGAGCCAAGACATGCAGAGCGGGGACAGCATCGACAGCGCCGAGCGTTCTGGGGCGACCCGCGTCCTGGCTTTGTATCGCGAGCTCGTCTTGCAGCGCTTCGGCCGTGACCTCGATCGCGCGGTTCTGTTCGGGTCCCGGGCGCGGCAGGAGGATCATGAAGACAGTGATTGGGACGTGGCTGTCTTCTTGAAACGCGCGATCACAGCCGCCGATCAGCGCGGCGTGTCGGAGATCGGACACGATGTCATGTGCGAAACCGGCGCCATGATCCAGTCGATCGCGCTGCCGGCAGCGCGGTGGTCCGCCGACGACGAACTGATTCGTAACATCCGCCGTGACGGTGTGCCAATCTATGAGTGATGTCGCCGACACCATGGCGGTTGCGCTTCGCTTTGCCGCCCTGGCGCGAAAGAACGATCCGATCGACTATGAGGTGGTCATCCATACCGCCTACTACTCGATGCATCACGCCGCGCGGGCGGCGCTCCTCGCCACGAACAGCACGGCGCCGACCAATCATGGGCGGGTCATCGCGAGCTTTGCCACGCTGGCACGGCGGCACGACGCCGCCCGCGGGCCACTGCACAGCCGGACTCTCCGAGTGGCTTATGATCTGCGCATCATGTCGGATTATGGTCGGGCACAACGAAATCTCACGAGCGACGCTGCCGAGCTCCTGCACCACCTGAGCGGCTTCCTGGATTTCTGCCAGGAGTTCATCGCCAGCCATGAGTGACAGGATAGGGGCAGACGGTTCAGCTCGAACGTCCATGAGCCGTTATTCGATCTGGTCGCTCGCCCGGAACGCGTTCCGCGGCCATCAGGACTGGGCGCCGGTCTGGCGCAGCCCGGAGCCGCGGCCGCGCTACGCGGTGATCATCGTCGGTGCCGGCGGGCACGGGCTCGCGACCGCCTACTATCTGGCCAAGGAGTGCGGAATCACCGACGTCGCGGTGCTCGAGAAGGGCTGGCTCGGCGGCGGCAACACCGGCCGCAACACCACGATCATCCGCTCCAACTATCTCCAGGACGCGAGTGCCGCGATCTACGACCACGCGGTCAAGCTCTGGGAGGGCCTGTCGCAGGCGCTGAACTACAATGTCATGTTCAGCCAGCGGGGCGTGCTGCACCTCGCCCATTCGGTGCACGACCTCCAGGAGGTCAAGCGGCGCCTGCACGCCAATCGGCTGAACGGGGTCGACAGCGAGTTCCTGACGCCCGCTGAGATCCAGGGCCTCGAGCCGCTCCTGAACGTGTCGAAGAGCGCGCGCTACCCGATCCTGGGGGCATCGCTGCAGCGGCGCGGCGGCACCGCCCGCCACGATGCGGTCGCCTGGGGTTACGCCCGCGCGGCCGATGCCCTGGGCGTCGACATCATCCAGAACTGCGAGGCGACCGGCATCCGCACCCGCGAGGGCCAAGTCGAAGGCGTCGAGACCACGCGCGGCGAGATCGCTTGTGAGAAGCTCGCGCTGGTCGCGGCCGGCCATTCGAGCGTGCTCGCGGCCATGGCGGGCTTCCGCCTGCCGATCGAGAGCTTTCCCCTCCAGGCCCTGGTCTCGGAGCCGGTCAAGCCCTGCGTCAACACCGTGATCATGTCGAACGCGGTGCATGGCTACATCAGCCAGTCGGACAAAGGCGAGCTCGTGATCGGTGCCGGCACCGATCAGTTCGTCTCCTACAGCCAGCGCGGCAGCTTCCACATCATCGAGCACACGCTCCAGGCGATCGTCGAGCTCTTTCCGAGCTTCTCGCGCATGAAGATGCTGCGCCAGTGGGGCGGCGTCGTCGACGTGACGCCGGACCGCAGCCCGATCATCGGCACAACCCCAATCCAGAACCTCTTCATCAACTGCGGCTGGGGCACCGGCGGCTTCAAGGCGACCCCGGGCTCCGGCCACGTGTTCGCGCACACGATCGCCAAAGGCGAGCCGCACCCGATCGCCGCCCCCTTCACCCTCGAGCGCTTCTCGAGCGGCGGCCTGATCGACGAGCACGGCGCCGCCGCCATCGCCCATTGAGGACATCATCCGATGGCCAAGACACCTTCACGACCCCCGGACGCCGCCCTCTACGAGGAGGATTTTCCGCTCTGGGCTGAGCGCCAGGCAGCGCTGCTGCGCGCCGGCCGGTTCAGCGAACTCGATCTCGACAACCTGATCGAGGAGGTGGAGGATTTGAGCCGGCGCGAGCAGAAGTCGGTCGAGAGCGACGTCGAGACCATCGTCGAGCATTTTCTCAAGCTGGCTTTGTCCCCGAGCGACCGGCCGCGCCGCGGCTGGCTGGTGACGGTCGACAAACAGCGGCCCAAGCTCGCGAGGGAGCTGACCACCACCCTGCGAAGTCATCTGCAGGCAGAATTGCCGGTTTTGTATGACGGGCTGCGGCGACCCGTGGCGCGGCAGCTCGAGAAGGACGGTGTGCGGTTGGAGGCGCTGCCGGCGGTCTGCCCCTACACGTTGGACCAGGTCCTCGATCCCGACTGGTACCCGCGCAACCTGCATGGCATCGAGGATCCCACGCCGTGATCGAGCCATGCTCCTGATCCCCTGCCCCTGGTGCGGCGCGCGCGAGGAGACCGAGTTCCACTGCGGCGGCGAGGCGCACATCGTCCGGCCGCAGCGGCCCGGAGGTCTCAGCGACGGTCAATGGGCCGACTATCTGTTCATGCGCAGCAACCCCAAAGGCCGGCACTTCGAACGCTGGCGCCACATCCATGGCTGCGGGCGCTGGTTCAACCTCGCCCGCGACACCGTGACCGACCGGATCCTCGCGGTCTATCGGATGGGCGAGCCGCGGCCAACGGTCGATCCGGCGCCGGCACCCGGCGCCGCATCCGACGATCCGCCATCATGAGCGGGCACGACCAGGACCGGCCGGGCCATCGGCTGCCGGAGGGTGGGCGGATCGACCGCTCGCGCCCGCTGGGCTTCACCTTCAACGGCGTCCGCTACCAGGGCTTCGCCGGCGACACGCTGGCGTCCGCGCTGCTCGCGAACGGCATCCACCTGGTCGGCCGGAGCTTCAAATACCATCGCCCGCGCGGCATCGTCGCGGCCGGCGCCGAGGAGCCGAACGCGCTGGTCCAGCTCGGCGAGCGCGCGCGCACCGAGCCCAATGTCCGGGCGACCCAGATCGAGCTCTACGAGGGCCTCGTCGCCCGCAGCCAGAACTGCTGGCCCTCGGTCGAGTTCGACGTCGGCGCGATCAGCAACCTTTTGAGCCCGCTGTTCCCGGCCGGCTTCTACTACAAGACCTTCATGTGGCCGCCGTCCTGGTGGCAAAGCGTCTACGAGGGCGCGATCCGGCGGGCGGCAGGCCTGGGCCAGGCGCCAATCGAGCCCGATCCCGACCGCTATGAGCACCGCTTCGCCCATTGCGACGTCCTGATCGTCGGCGCCGGGCCCGCTGGCCTGGCAGCGGCGCTCGCGGCGGGGCGGAGCGGCGCGCGCGTGCTCCTGGCCGAGCAGGAGCCCGAGCTTGGCGGCGCGCTGCTCGATCAGCCCGTGGGTCATCCGAGTGCCACCTGGCTCGCGGAGGTGGCGGCCGAGCTGCAAGCGCTGCCCGAACTTCGCGTCCTGACCCGGACCACGGCATTCGCCTACTACGACCACAACTATCTGGGCCTGGTCGAGCGGGTCACCGACCATCTCGGACCGGCAGCGCCCTCGCATCTGCCCCGCCAGCGGCTCTGGAAGGTACGGGCCAAGCAGGTGGTGCTGGCGACCGGCGCGCTCGAGCGGCCGCTGGTGTTCGCCGACAACGACCGGCCCGGGATCATGCTGGCGAGCGCGGTGCGCCGCTATCTGAACCGCCACGCCGTGCTGTCCGGCCGCCGCGCCGTGCTGCTCACCAGCAACGATGGCGCCTATCGCACCGCGCTCGATCTGCGAGCGACTGGCGTTACCGTCACCGTGCTCGATCTGCGCCAGAAGCTCTCTGGCCCGGTCCGCCGCCAGGCCGAGGCGGCCGGCATCGAGGTCCGGGCCGGCCATGCGATCACCGGCACCGAGGGCCACCGGCGGGTGAGCGCGGTCCAGATTCAGGCCCTCAACCCTGCCGGCGATGGTGTCCAGGGGAGCCCGGAACAGATCGCCTGCGATCTGGTCTGCGTTGCCGGCGGCTGGAACCCGACCATCCACCTGCAATCGCAATCACGCGCCCGGCCCCGCTACGATCCCGGGCGCGGCATCTTCCTGCCGGGCGAGCCTCTCCAGGCGGAGCGCTCGGCCGGCGCCTGCAACGGCACCTTCGGCCTGAACGCCGGTCTCGAGGAGGGAGCGCGCGCCGGCGTGGCCGCAGCTGCGGCGGCCGGGTTCGAGGCGGCGCTGCCCGACCTTCCCGGCTTCGACGAGCCCGAGGAAGCGCCGGCCCGGCTGGTCTGGCAAGTTCCGGCAGGCCTGCCGGCGCCTGGGGGAAAAGCGTTCGTCGATCTGCAGAACGACGTCACCGCCGCCGACCTCGCGCTGGCGCTCCGGGAGGGCTACCGCTCGATCGAGCACGTCAAGCGCTACACCACGACCGGCATGGGCACCGACCAGGGCAAGACCGGCAACGTCAACGCGCTCGGCATCGTCGCGGAGATCACCGGCCAGAGCATTGCCGAGCTCGGCGTCACCACCTTCCGCCCGCCCTACACGCCGGTCACCTTCGGCGCGATCGTCGGGCGCAACGCCGGCCCCCTGTTCGACCCGGTCCGGCGCACGCCGATGCACGCCTGGCACGCGGCCCACGGCGCGGTCTTCGAGCCCGTCGGCCAGTGGCAACGCGCCTGGTACTATCCCCGCGCCGGCGAGGACATGCACAAAGCGGTCGCGCGCGAGGTCGAGGCAGCACGGACGTCGATCGGCATCCTCGATGCCTCGACGCTCGGCAAGATCGACCTCCAAGGGCCGGACACCGCCGAGCTCCTGAACCGCATCTACACCAACGCCTGGAGCAAGCTCGCCATCGGCCGCTGCCGCTACGGCCTGATGCTGGGCGAGGACGGCATGGTGTTCGACGACGGCGTCACCTCGCGCCTCGGCGAGCACCATTACCTGATGAGCACCACGACCGGAGGGGCGGCGCGCGTGCTCGCCTGGCTCGAGGAGTGGCTGCAGACCGAATGGCCGGAGCTGCGGGTCTTCTGCACCTCGGTCACCGAGCACTGGGCGACCGTCGGCCTCTCCGGACCCGAAGTTCGCAAACTCATGGCCGAGCTGGTCCCGGACCTCGACCTCGATTCCCGAGACATTCCCGCACATGAGCGTCCGCGAGGCGGACGTGCAGGGCGTCCCCGCGCGCGTCTTCCGGATCAGCTTCACCGGCGAGGCGGGCTACGAGATCCAGATCCCGGCGAGCTACGGTCTTGCCCTCTGGCAGGCCTGCATGGCGGCGGGCGAGAAGTATGGCATCACCCCCTACGGCACCGAGGCGATGCACGTGCTGCGCGCCGAGAAGGGCTACATCATCGCGGGCCAGGAGACCGACGGCACGGTCACGCCTGCGGACCTCGGCATGGCCTGGATCATCGGCAAGCACAAGCCGGACTTCATCGGCCAGCGCTCGCTCGCCCGCGCCGACCTCGGCAAAGACGGCCGCAGACAGCTCGTGGGCCTGCTGCCCGACGATCCCAACGCGCTCCTCGACGAGGGCGCCCAGCTCGTGGCGGGTCCCGCCGAGGCGATCCCGATGACCATGCTCGGCCACGTCACCTCCGCCTACATGAGCCCCAACCTCGGCCGCTCGTTCGCCCTTGCCCTGCTCGCGGACGGCCGCAGCCGGATCGGCCAGACGCTCTACGTCCCGGTCCAGGGCCGCAGCCTCGCCGTGACCGTCACCGAGCCGGTCTTCTTCGATCCGGACGGAGCCAGGCTGCATGGCTGAGCGGCTCCTGCGTCAGCCCGCCCTGCCGCAAGAGCGGCGCCAAGCGCGCGGCGTCCGCCTTGCCGAGCGCACCGGCCTCGGCAAGATCGACCTGCGCGGCGACCCCTCCGATCGCACCTTCATGACCGCGATCGGCCGCGTCCTCGATCTCCGGTTGCCGACCGCGCCCAACACCTCCGCCGCCAAGAACGCGATCACCGCGCTCTGGCAGGGCCCCGACCAATGGCTCCTGACCTGCAAGGCGGACGACGTCGCCTTCTTCATCAACACGCTCCGGCAGACGCTCGCCGACAGCCACACAGCCCTCACCGAGGTGACCGACGGCCGCATCGCCCTCGCGCTCGCCGGCCCCAGCGCCCGCGACCTGCTCGCCAAGGGCTGCCCGCTCGACCTCCACCCGCGCAGCTTCAAGCCCGGCCACTGCGCCCAGACCCTGCTCGCCAAGGCCAACATCCTGCTCCACCTGCGCGAGGGCGACCCGCCGGCCGACCCGACCTTCGACCTCTACGTCGCCCGCTCCTTTGCCCCCTATCTCTGGACCTGGCTGGAAGACGCCGGCCTGGAATACGGCGTCCAGGTCGAACCCTCCGCGTGATGCCTTGCGGACGCCGCGGCAGTGACATATATGTCTGACATATATGTTGCGGGGCGACAGCCATGGTTCGAACTCAGGTGTACCTCACCGAAGAACAGGACCGCGGCCTCAAAGGCCTTGCGGAAAGCAGCGGCCGCAGACAGAGCGAGCTGATCCGCGACGCGGTCGAACGTCTGCTCGCCGAGCACCGCCCCAAGGACTGGCGCGCGGCGCTCGAGGGGGTGCGCGGCATGTGGGCCGACCGCGACGACCTCGACGAGCTCTATGCCGACCTGCGCGCAGACTGGGAGCGGCGCCTCGAGCGGCTCTATGGCGAATGAGCAGCGTCCTGCTCGATACCTGCGTGCTGATCGACTATCTGCGCAACCGCGCGGCGGCGGTCGACTTCCTGCACCGACTGAACGAATCCGCGTCCGTGTCCGTGATCACGACCGCCGAACTCTATGCCGGCGTCCGCGATGAAGCGGAACAGAGGCGCGTCGACGCCTTGCTGACCCAACTGCCGGTCCGCGACGTCGACCTCGCGATCGCCCGGCTCGCCGGCCGCTTTCGCCGTGATTACCGCCAGAGCCACGGCGTCGCGATCCCCGACGCCCTGATCGCCGCGACCGCGGAGGTCCACGGCGCCCGCCTCGTGACCCGCAACGCCCGTCATTTTCCGATGCTGGCCGACCTGCTGGTGCCCTACCCGTAGCGGCGGCGCCCCAGCCGTGGCCGATGCCCGAACGCCGGACCCGGCCCTCCGCCAAGGGCTAAATTCGTCGAGGCAGCCACCCGTGATCCCGATCGTCAGACCGATCCTCATCGTCGTCGGCACCGCCTTCTATTTCGGCCTTGCCATCCTCGGCTGGGGCGGGTTTTCCGGTTTCTTTGCCAACCCGGCGCGGACCGCGCTCGCGATCGTGACCGTGGCGCTGACCGGCGCCGCCCTGTTCGCCGGCGGCAACCTGAGCTCAGGCGTGCGCGAGGATCGGGCCAACCGCTGGGTCATCGTCGCGATCGGCGTGATCGGGGCGCTGGCCGCCTGGCTGCCGGCCCTGACCGACCGCAAGGACCTCTGGACCCTCGACGGCGACACCCTGCGCTGGCTCGGCGTCGCCCTGTTCGCGGCCGGCGGCGCGCTCCGCCTCTGGCCGGTCTACGTCCTCGGCCACCGCTTCAGCGGCCTGGTCGCGATCCAGCCCGGCCACACGCTCGTCACCACCGGCATCTACGCCCTGATCCGCCACCCGAGCTATCTCGGCCTGCTCGTCAACACGCTGGGCTGGGGCCTCGCCTTCCGCTCCGCGCTCGGCGTCCTGCTCGCGGCCCTCCTGATCCCGCCGATCCTCGCCCGCATCCGGGCCGAAGAGAACCTGCTGCGCACGCCACTTCGGCGCCGCGTACGATGCCTACCGCGCCCGCACGTCACGGCTGCTTCCGGGGCTCTATTAGGGGCGGCCAAAAGCGCCATTGCTCCAGATCCGCCGTTGGCGTATAGAAGCAACGTGCACGCGGTCGTCGAGACGGCCCCTTTCATCGCCGCCGCGAAAGCGGCCGGGCTGAGCGAAGGCGACCTCGACCGGATCATCGATCAGCTGGCGAGGCGTCCGGACGCCGGCGATCTGATCCAGGGCATGGGCGGCGCCCGGAAGGTTCGGTTCGCCGGGCGCGGCAAGGGCAAAAGCGGCGGTTATCGGGTGATCACGTTCTATACGGGAGCGGCCCTTCCGGTCTTTCTGCTGACGGTGTTCGCCAAAGGCGAGCGGTCCGACCTGTCCAAAGCGGAGCGCAATGCCCTGGCGCGGCTCACCAAGGCGCTCGTCGACAGCTACCCGGCAGGCGCCGGCAAGCGTGGGTGACCCCATGAGCAAGCACGCATTCGACAAGATCAAGGCCGGGCTGGAGGACGCGATCGCGATTGCCCGGGGCGAGGCCGATCCCTCGACCTATCGCGTCCATGTTCCGGCCGAGGTCGACGTCAAGACGATCCGCCGCAAGCTCGGCATGACCCAGGCCGAGTTCGCCAGGAGCTTCGGCTTCGGCCTCGACGCGGTGCAGAACTGGGAGCAGGGCCGTCGCCGCCCCGAGGGCGCCGCCCGCGCCTTCCTCAAGGTCATCGACCGCGAGCCCGACGCCGTCCGCCGCGCCCTCGCGGCCTGAGAGCGGCATTCGCCCGTCGGCGCGTCACCGTCGCCCGGCCGGTAGCTCCTTTTTCACGGCCAAGCCTCAGTCCTTGCCCTCGAAACGTGCCAGAATGTCGGCCGGCAAGGGCTCGTCGAAGTCGTCGGCAACCCAGACCTTGCCTTCCCAGCCGCCAGGCCGGCGCAGGTCGCCGCGGCTGGCCAAAGGCACTGAGCCGCGCCTTGGGCCTGCCCGCCTTGGCGATGATGATCTCCTCGCCCGCCGCCGCGCGCTCCACCAGCTCAGACAGCGAGGCCTTGGCCTCGTACAGATTGACGATCGCTTCGGCCATCGGGGTTTCCTTCGTCAATTCGACCAACGATGGCTCGGCGCAGCAGCGTGGTCAAGTTCTTGAGGTCTACCTCCGGCAGCGCCCCGCAGCGGGCGAATGCCGCTCTCAGGCCGCGAATGTCCTGACGCCGGCGTTCCGCTTGTGGCTACGAGGGGCACTTCGACGAGCGCCAAACGTGGCGGTGCCGTTCAGCCTTCCGGCCGCCGGTCCCCGTTCACCGCTTCTGGTACGGGTGGAAAATGTAATCTTTTGCCGCCACGATCGTATGGCACGCGTACCCGCAGTTGGCGCCGCTGCCATCGGGCGTGAACGTATCGGCCGCGACGTCATAGTTAAACAGCGCGTATCCCCAGCCGCTGCTGTCCGGAAATCTCTTGCTATCCTTTTCGATGAAAAAAACGTTTTTCAGGGTGTCCGGCACATTCACGGAAAAGGGCGCCTCCGCACTCTTTTTCGGATTCCACTGGATCTTCGCAATCTTGGAGCCGTCGGGGAAAGGCTTGCCGTTGCCAGGAACGCCGGCCCGGTAGGCGTCGATCATCGTCGGATTCGCGACGATCACCTTGAGCACTTCTTCGGTCTGAGCGACGGAGACAACCTGCCAGCTTTCGTATCCCCTGAAGTCAGAGAACGAGAGCCCGTCCGGCACTTGCAAAGTGTACTTGTCCTGCGCGGAAATGGCCCTGCCGCCCAAGACGGCGAGCACTACCGCTACGCTCACCATGAGCCAGGATAGAACTCTCGGCATGGTCACTCCTCCCCTGGGATTTGCACGTCAAGCTCAGTGGCCAACCCCGCACCCAATCTCGAGGCCGCGAGCGGGCCGCGCCGACACTGACCAACGATGCCTCGGCGCAGCGGCGTGGTCAAGTTCTCGAGGTCTACCTCCGGCAGCGCCTTCACGAGCGGAGCGAGTTGCCGGCTGGCATGGGGCCGCCTGGGTCGAAGCCGCGCGCCGCCAAGGTCGTACCCTCCGAGGATCGCCGGTCGAAGCCGCGGCATCGGCCGGCGGTCCGGGCAGATCGGCCGGCGGTGCACACAAGTGCGTCCTTTCTGCACGGGGGCGTTCGGATCAGCGTGGGCTCAAGTTGATCCTGGATCAAGATTTTGGCGATCTGCGGTCGGCCCTATGCCTCTGGAATCGCTGCAGATTTATTTTTTGCGATCAACCGATGGAGATTGATGGCGCTGATCCAACCTTGAGATTCGCCGCTACTTGACGGCCTATAGTCATTCATGCGCCAGAAGTGTGCCGTGTCGCGACACTTTCGTCGCATCGCTGTCGCCTCGGTGAATCATCGTCAATAATAATTGCGCTCGAAGACGTGGTCGAGATCTTTGGCGGCGAACATCCGGCGGTTATAGTCTCTGGATTCAGGCGATTCATCATCGGCTATAGGCAAGACATCTTGCGCTATTCGGCGATTCTCAAGACAATCGAGACGAGGTTCGGTCAACTCCAGGCGTTGCGGATCTGGAGCCCGCGGATCAATCTCCAGCTCGGCTGGAGGCGCTGGAGCCGCTGGCGGGGCTTCGCGCTTGCCTGAAAGGTCATGAGCTTTTCTCATCCCGGGATTCCAACAACGGAAAAAATCAGCGCTCGAGGATTTCCCGCAGGAAGGCACGGGTGCGGGGCTCGGTCGGGCGGGTGAAGATCTCGGCCGGGATGCCTTCCTCGGCGATCACGCCCTGGTCCATGAAGATCACCCGGTCGCAGACCTGGCGGGCGAAGTTCATCTCGTGGGTGACCACGATCATGGTCATGCCGCGCCCGGCGAGGTCGCGCATCACGTTCAGGACCTCGCCGACCAGCTCCGGGTCGAGCGCGCTCGTGACCTCGTCGAACAGCATCGCCTTCGGGCCCATGGCGAGCGCGCGCGCGATCGCGACCCGCTGCTGCTGGCCGCCCGAGAGCTCCTCCGGATAGTGGTCGGCGCGGTCGGCGAGGCCGACCTGGGCGAGCAGCGCCTGCGCCGCCGCGCGCGCCTCGCGTTTGGGCCGTTTCAGCACGTGGACCGGCGCTTCCATGACGTTCTCGAGCGCGTTCAGGTGGGGGAACAGATTGAAGGCCTGGAAGACCATGCCGACCCGGGCCCGGATCGCGGCGATCCGCTTGGGGGCCTGGAGGCGCAGGCCGCCGTCGACCCGCTCGCGGTAGGCGACCTCGCCGTCGATCCGGATCAGGCCGCGCTCGGGCACTTCCAGCCAGTTGAGGCAGCGCAGCAGGGTCGACTTGCCGGAGCCCGAGGGGCCGATCACGCAGATCACCTCGCCGCGCGCGACGCAGAGGCTCACCCCCTTCAGGACCAGGATGTGGCCAAAGGACTTGTGCAGGTCCTCCGCCTCGATCATTGCCGGGACTCGGGCCGGAACTGGGGCCGGGCCCGGGGCCGGCGCCGAGGCTGGCGGCGGCGGCGGGGCCTGGCGACCCTTGGGGTCGCTCACGCCGGCCGCCTCCGGCGGCGATAGCCCTGGCGCGAGCGCGCCTCGAGGTGGTTGACGAACCGGGCGGCCGCGAACCCGACGATGAAGTAGAGGATGCCGACGACCGTGTAGAGCGTGAAGTACTGGTAGTTGCGGGCGGCGATCAGCTGCGCGCTGAACAAGACCTCCTGCACGCTCACGACCGAGCACAGCGCCGTGTCCTTGAACAGCGAGATCAGATAGTTGCCGAGTGCTGGGACCACGAGGCGGATCGCCTGCGGCAGGATGATCCGCCGGAGCGAGAGCGCCCGGGTCATGCCGAGGGCGGCCGCGGCATCGCCCTGGCCCTTGCCGATGCCCTGGATGCCCGAGCGATAGACCTCGGAAATATAGGCCGAGTAGTTGAGGGTGAGCGCGATCACCGAGGCCGTGAAGCTGTCGAGCCGGATCCCGACCTCGGGCAGGACGTAGTAGACATAGATCAGCTGCAGGAGCAGTGGGGTGTTGCGCATCACTTCGACATAACTGACCACCAGCCAGACCAGCGGGCGCGGGCCGAACATTCGGGCGAGTGCGGCCAGCAGGCCGAGGATCAGGCTGAGGCAGATGACCACGATCGTCAGCTCGCAGGTGATCAGGAGCCCGGCGAGCAGCGGTCCGAGGCTCTCGACCGCGATCTCGGAATTGAACAGCTCCATGCGGGGCCGACGCGGGTTGGAGCGCGGGGGCGGGTCCCGGGGCCCGGCTCAGCCAGCCCCGGGACGGTGCCCGCTCAGGGATTGAGCTTGAACCAGAACAGGTTGCGGTCGGACAGCCCGTACTTCTTCAAGACCGAGCTCACGAAGCCGTTGGCGCGCAGCTCGGCCAGGGCGGCCGTGTAGGCGACCCGCAGCTGGCAGTCCTCCTTGCGGATGCCGAACCGGGCGTTGCCGTAGCCGCCGCCGAAGATGATGTCCTGCGGGGTCGCGATGCTGGTCAGCGCCTCGATGTTGCTGTTCGGGTTCTCCTTTGCGAACACGCTGTAGATCACGTCGTCCTCGACCACGTATTTGACCCGACCCTGGTTCAGGCTCTGCAGCTCCTCGACCTCGGTCTTGAACGGCTGGGTGTTGGCGCCGATCCGGCGCAGGTAGTTCTCGGCGGCCGAGCCCGAGATCGCGCCGACGGTCTGGCCCTTGAAGTCGTCGTAGGACTTGATGCCGTCGGGGTTGCCCTTCTGGACCAGGACGATCGGGCCGTACCACCAGGCCGGGCCGGTGAAGCTGATCACCTTGACGCGATCTGGATTGACGTGAATGTTCTGGGCGATCACGTCGGTCCGCTTGGACAAGAGTGAGGGAATCTGCAGACTCCCAGGGCATCCACTCGATCGTCCGCTTGTCGACCCCCAGCCAGTCGAGCACGGCATAGTTGATCTCGACGTCGATGCCGCTCGCCTCCTTGGTCTTGGGATCGAGGATCGAATGCGGCGCGATCGCCAATTCGCCGAGCACGATGCCCTCCTTGCGCACCCGGTCGAGCGAGCCGTCGGCGCAGTTCTCGAACATCGGCTTGGTCTCTTGATAGAACTCCTCCGCCTGGGTGCTCTGGACGCCCGCACCGGCGAGCATGGCGGCCAATCCCGCGAGACCAACGATCAGACAACGCATGGGCCTCTCCTCCTCCATCTTCGAGCGCCCGAGCCGTTCGGCTGACGTTCAGCGAAGGGTCGCAGCGCCCGGGTTTCGTTCGTTCCGACGCGTCTTCAGTCGCGTACGAGGTATTTGTCCACGACCGCCAGATCGGGCTCGACCCCGAGCCCCGGCTCTTCGGGCACGCGCATGTGGCCGTCCTCGAGGCGGATCGGGTTGCGGATCAGACGGCGCGAGATCTCCGACGGCTCGACGCAGTATTCCAGGACCAGGGCGTTCGGCACCGCCGCCAGGAAATGCAGCGAGGCCGCCGTGTTGATGTCGGTGGTGAAGTTGTGGTTGGCGACCGGCACCCCCCAACTCGCGGCATGGGCCGCGATCTGCATCGACTGGGTGAGGCCGCAGCGGGTCATGTCGACCTGGGCAAGGCCGATACCGCCCTGGTCGATCAGGCGCGTGAAACCGCGGAGCGTGCACTCCTCCTCGCCGGCCGCGAGCCGCTGGCTGATCGCCCGGCTGACCCGCGCATAGCCCTCGAGGTCGTCCGGCGGCAGCGGCTCCTCGATCCAGAACAAGCCGTAGGGTTCGAACAGCTTCGCGCGCTGGATCGTGGTGGTCGCATCCCAGACGAGGCCCACATCGAGCATCAGGTCGAACTCATCGCCGGCCGCCCTGCGCATCGCGTCCAGATAGGCGCAGTCGGTCTTCGCATCGCGCCCGAACGGCTCCCAACCGAACTTGGCGGCCGTGAACCCTGCGTCCTTGGCCTTGCGCACCCGATCCGCGGTCGCCTCGGCGGTGAACTGGAACATGTTGGATGCGTAGACCCGCAGGCGATCCCGATGGCGGCCGCCGAGCAGTTTCCAGACCGGCTGCCGCAGCGCCTTGCCCTTGATGTCCCAGAGCGCCAGATCGATGCCGGCCATCGCCTGAATCACCGCACCCTCGCGGCCATAGTAGAGCGTGCCCTGGTACATCTTCTGCCAGAGCCGCGCGGTCTCGAGCGGGTCCTCGCCGATCAGCAGCGCGCGCAGGCCGGTCACCAGGGTGTGCGACATCGGCGCCTCGATGATCGCCTTGACGACCCAGGGGCAGCCGTCGACCTCGCCCCAGCCGGTGATGCCGGCGTCGGTCTCGATCCGGATCAGGAGCGCGTCCTGGGAGCTGTCGGTGCGCGCCTGGATTTCGGGCAGCCGCAGATAGAGCGCCTCGACGGCGGTGATCTTCATGCCATCCCTTCCCCCTGGCCGCCCGCGGGCGCCGTTTCGCGCCATCCTATACCAGCCGGCCGGGCCGTCAACGCGAGCCGGCTGCCGTCGGACTATGAAGAAACCGGCTGCAGGCACGGCCCTCGAGAACCGTCCGGCGCGCCCGCCGCACGACCTTGCCGGAAGAGCGGGGCGATGGCAGAGTGGCACAAAGAACTCGGATCAATCGGAACAGCTCGGGCAAGCTCGCCCGAGTGGGGATACGGGAGGCTGTCGTGCGTCGGTCAGCGCTGGCAATGCTATGTTTCGTCGGGTTTTCCGCCTCCCTCTCTGCCGGCGAAATCAAAGTCATCAACGGCGATGCGGACTTTCCCGAAGGCCCGTTCTGGGCGGAGGGCAAGCTCTACTATGCCGAGTATGGCGGCAACCGGGTGAGCGTCTGGGACGGGACCACGAACCGCGCGCTATGGACGCAGGAGGGTTGTGGCCCGTCGGCGGTGATGCCGCTCGGGGACGGCATGCTGGTGACCTGTTACGACAGCGGCAGGTATGTGAAGCTCAATGCCGACGGCAAGACCGAGCGGGGCTGGGACAAGGACTCGACCGGTGCGGCGCTGCAGGGCCCGAACGACGAGACCTCCGACGGCCATGGCGGCGCCTATGTCACCGCGTCCGGACCCTGGGAGAGCGCGCCGATCGTCGGCAAGGTCTATCATCTGACGGCCGACGGTACGCTGACGCCGGTCGCGGATGACCTGCACTATGCCAACGGCATCCAGCTCTCGGCCGACGGCAAGCTCCTCTACGTCAACGAGTCCGAGGCCGGGCGCGTGATCACCTTCGCGGTTCAGGGCGACGGCAGTCTTGCCGACCGGCGGCTGTTCGTCCGGCTGACGGCCCTGGGGGAGCCCATGGACGCCTATCCCGACGGCATCAAACTCGGCCCCGACGGCAATCTCTACATCGGCCAGTACAGCGCCGGGCGCATCCTGGTGATCACCACCGAGGGCAAGCTCGTGCGCAAGCTCGAGGTGCCCTCACCGGCCTCTCCCAACCTCACCTTCAGCCCGGACGGCAAGACCGTCTACGTGATGGCCGTAGACGACAAGCAGAACGCCCCCTACCGAGGCAAGGTCTACGCCATCGCCAACCAATAGCGCGATCGTTCTCCCCCTGGTTTGACAAGCCTTTGCGCGCGTTTGCGGCCGCCATCGGTGGTGGGCCTGCAATCATTCAGCTTTGCGGGTCGCGGCTGGAAAGTCCGGCCGATCCGGGTCTGGCAGCCGGCTTGCCTCGGCGCATGCCGCATTCCGGCAAGGGTTGGACGCTTGGGCCAAGTCGGCGTTATGGTGCGGCGTTAGGAGGGCGCAGGCAGCTTCGCAGGCGGGCAGGCGGGAGGCGGATCATGAAAACGCAGGCGCGGGTGGTGGTGATCGGCGGCGGCGCGGTCGGGGTCGCGACGCTCTATCACCTCACCAAGAAGGGCTGGTCGGACGTCGTGCTGGTCGAGCGCAAGGAGCTCACATCCGGCTCGACCTGGCATGCCGCGGGCCTCTTGCCGCTGTTCAACATGAGCTATTCGGTCGGCCAGATCCACAAAGCCTCAGTCGCGCTTTACCAGACCCTCGAAGCCGAGACCGGCCAGAACGTCGGCTTCGCGAAGGTCTCGAACATCCGCCTCGCCCTCAACCGGGACCGCATGGACGAGTATCGCCAGTATGCGGGCGTGGCCGAGACGATCGGCGTCGAGGTCGAGTTCCTGACGCCCGCCCAGGTCAAGGAGATCTGGCCGCTCTGCAACATCGACGGCATCGTCGGCGCGATCCGGCACCCGGAGGACGGCTACATCCAGCCGGCCGACGTCACCCAGGCGCTGGCCAGGGGGGCGCGCAATGGCGGCGCCGAGATCTACCGCCAGACCAGGGTCACCGCCATCGCCCGCAAGCCGTCCGGCGACTGGCTGGTCCGGACCGACCAGGGCGACATCACCTGTGAGCACGTGGTCAGCGCCTCCGGCAATTTCGCCCGCCGGACCGGCGCCATGGTCGGGCTTGAGGTCCCGGTGATCCCGGTCGAGCATCAGTATATCGTCACCGAGGCCGCATCCCGAGATCGTCCGCGCGCCATGAGCAGGGCCTGCCCGAGATGGGGGTGCTGCGCGAGAGCGACGGCTCCTGGTATCTGCGCGAGGAGGCGGGCGGCCTCCTGCTCGGGCCCTACGAGAAGGGTGCCCCCTGCTGCTACCCGGACGGCCCGCGCGAGGATGCCGAGTACGAGCTGTTCGCCGACGACCTCGAGCGCCTGACGCCGCATATCGAGGCCGCGATCCACCGCGTGCCGGGGTTCGGTGAGGTCGGCATGAAAAGGGTTTACAATGGTGCCATCCCTTATACGCCGGACGGCAGCCCGATCATCGGCCCGGCCTGGGGCCTTCGCAACTTCTGGTTGAACGAGGGCCACAGCTTCGGCATCACCGCGGCCGGCGGCGCCGGCTGGCAGCTGGCCGAGTGGATCACCGAAGGCGAGCCCACGATCGACATGCTGGGGGTCGACCCGCGCCGCTTCGGCGACTACGCGACCAAGGCCTATCTCAAGGCCAAGAACGAGGAGGCCTACGCCCACGTCTTCGTCATCCACTACCCCGACGAGGAACGCCCGGCCGGCCGGCCGCTGCGCACCGCTCCCTGCTACGAGCGGATGCGGGACCTGGGTGCCGTGTTCGGCCAGAAGTTCGGCTGGGAGCGGCCGAACTGGTTCGCGCCCGAGGGCACGCCGCCGGTCGATGACTGGTCGTTCCGGCGCTCGAAATGGTTCGAGCACGTCGGTGCCGAGTGCCGGAACGTCATGGAGAACGTCGGCCTCCTCGACATGACCGCGTTCGCCAAGGCGCGCGTCTCCGGCCCCGGGGCCGCAGCGTTCCTGGACCACCTGGTCGCCAACCGCATCCCGGGCAAGATCGGCCGGGTGCACCTTTGCCACGCGCTCAACAGCCGGGGCGGCGTGCACTCCGAGTTCACGATCCTGCGGGAGGGGGAGGACTGCTTCTATCTGGTCTCGGCCGGCGCCTGGCAGCGGCTCGACCACGACTGGCTCTTGAGGCACATGCCGCAGGACGGCTCGGTCCAGTTCCAGAACCTCACGAACGCGATCGGCGTCCTGGTGGTGGCCGGGCCGAAGTCGCGCGAGCTCCTGCAGCGGGTGAGCGAGGCCGACTTTTCCACTTCCGCCTTCCCCTGGCTGACCGGCCAGGAGATCACGGTCGGCCTGGCGCCCGCCAAGGCGCTCCGGGTCAATTTCGTCGGCGAGCTGGGCTGGGAGCTGCACCACGGGCTCGAGTACCAGAACCACATCTTCGATGCCCTGATGGCCGCCGGCACCGACCTCGGCCTCAAGCCCTTCGGCATCCGCGCCATGGACAGCCTGCGCATCGAAAAATCCTACCGGCTGATCGGCACCGAGCTGTCGATCGAGTACGCGGCCTACGAGTCCGGGCTCGACCGCTTCGTGCACCCCAACAAATGCTCCTTCATCGGCCGCGACGCCCTGGTCCGCTGGCGCGAGCGCGGTTTTTCCAACGCGTTCGTGACCCTGGAGGTCCACGACGTGACCGATGCCGACGCCCTCGGCAACAACCCGATCTACGGTGGGAAAAAACTGGTCGGGCGCGCGACCGGCGGCAACTACGGCTTCCGGCTGGAGAAATCCCTGGCGCTGGCCATGGTCCGCCCCGAGCTTTCCGAACCTGGCACCGAGCTGACCATGGACATCCTGGGCGAGCCGCACCGGGTGACCGTGATCCCCGAATCGCCCTACGACCCCGAGAACCTGCGGTTGCGGAGCTGAGGTGAACGAGCCCGACACCATCTACGTCGCGCTTCTGGATGAGGGGATCGACGTCTGGCGGCCGGTCGCGGCGCAAAGGCTCTCGTCCGACCGCTATCTGATCCTGGAGCAGGACTATGACCGGGCGATCGAGAGGTGGGAATTCGAGCCCGGAGCCGTGGTCAGGTGCCGCGCGCAGGACCGCGACGGGCGGCAGATCCTGATCGCGACCGAAGCCGCCCGCCAGACCGCAGCCGGCTGAGCCCCGGCGGCAACTATCGCTTCCGGCTGCGCAAATCGCTGGCGCTGGCCATGGTCCGCCCCGAGCTTTCCGAACCTGGCTCCGAGCTCACGATGGACCTCCTCGGCGAGACGCGCCGGGTGACCGTGATCCCCGAATTGCCCTACGGCCCGCACAACCTGCGGTTGCGCGCCTGAAGCGGGTGAACAGGCTCCATCCGCTTGATTTCGAAAGTATTCCCCGGACCTCGACTTGGCGCCCGATCGGGCGGCCGCCGTGATCTGATGGCAAATAAATGACCAATGTTCCATGCATAAATAGCTATCCTCGACACCTCGTAGCTTAATGGATGGCTGCCGTCCCTCTGAGTTCGCACAGTCAGTCGAGGGCCAGATCGTGACCGGCATTGTCCGGCGGGCAGACGCCGCGTGAAGGGTTGATTTCGATCGCACGGAACTGTCGCATGTTTTGCTTGAGGGTGGCGCACAAGTGCGGCGCGTTTAACTCACTTGTGGCGCCACCGCCGGCAAGTCAAACCGGAAAATCCATGGCATCAAGCGCGCATCAATCTTAGAGAGGATCAAATAATCGTTATCTATACTTGTTTTTCATTGATATTTATTGGTTCGAGAATTTTGACATCATTTCCCAACCGGGCAGTAGCGATAAGTAAACGCGGCCAATTGAGAGGCGGTTGATGCGGATCTCCAGGCGACGGGGCGCACGGAAGTGTGACATGTGGCGCATTCGGTGGGGTGACGAGCGCGACGGGTGTGGAGATGGGCTTGGCCCCCCGCTCGTTTCGAAAGTCTGGCGCGAACGGGATCGGGAAAAGCTGGCGCCGGGCGGCAAGCCGGCGTAGCGTGGAACCGCGGGTGGAGGTGATTTGAGCGAAATGGCGCCTTCCGATGGAACAGCGGGCAGACGTTGACGGCTCCTACAATATCACCGTCCAGATCGTCGGCGACAACAACCAGGTCACCGTCGCCGGAGCGGCCGCGCTGCGCCTCACCATGTTCCCGCGCCTGCGTAAGGAATCCGGCGACATCGGCCTGCTCAGCCCGTACACGCAGTCGATCCATCTGGTTGGGCGCGACCGGGAGCTCGCGAATCTTCGGGCCTGGCTCGCCGAGCGAGCGCGACATCGCCATCCAGGTGCGTACCGGCAAGGCCGGCACGGGTAAGACGCGGCTTGCCTTCGATCTCTGCGACCAGCTCCATGGCCGACGGGATGTGGGACGCGGGCTTCGTCAACGGCAAGCAGCTCGCCAATCTCGCCTCTGACGCCGGCGCGCGCTGGGGTTGGCACCGGCCGACCCTCGCCGTGGTCGACTATGCCGCGGAGCGGGCGGATGCCCTTCGCTGCTGGCTCGGCCAGCTGGCGGACTTTGCTCCGACGGATGCGCCGCCGCTCCGGATCCTGCTGCTGGAGCGCCAGGCCGAGGTGAAGAGCGGCTGGTTGCAGACCGCTCTCGGGCGTCGGAGACGCGAGCGCCCGCACGATCCGAGCCATGCTCGATCCCGCAGAGCCAATTCGCTTCCAGGACTCGTCGCGTCGGAGCATCGCCGCGCCGTGCTCGACCATCTTTCGTAAAACTGGGCAGCCCGATCCGCACGCCAAGGCCGATGCTGCGCCCGACTTCGACCGAGACTCGGCGAGCTGACCTGGGGCGGCGAACCGCTGTTCCTCATGATGGCGGCGCTTCTGGCGATAGAGCGATCGCTTCCGGAGGTACTTGCTCTGCCACGCACCCGGATCGCCCACGACGTGGCCGAAGCGGGAGATCGGCCGCGTCCGCCGTATTGCCCGCGAGCGCAAGGCTCGAGCCGGACTTGCTGCGTGCACATGGCCGCCTACGTCACGCTGTGCCAGGGCCTCGACCGTCAGAAGCTCCTCGCTGCGGTCGAAGCCGAGGCGGCGCAGACGAGCCGAGGCCCTCCAGCGGGCGCCGCGCCAGTCGCCGATGCCCTCGCCGACGCGCTGCCCGGGACGCCGGCTGTCCCCGAGCCGATCCTGCCCGACTGCCCTTGGTGAAGCGGTCGTCTTGCAGGCTCTTGCGCGATGCGCGGATCGACGGCGCCGGCGTCGCCATTCGAGCTTTCGATCAAGTTGCTGCCCCGGTAGCGGCGTTCGTCATCCGCACCGCGCAGGATTTTGCCGGCGCGGGCTACGAGGCGCCGCTCGCCTGGCTCGACGCGCTCATCGGTCGCGACGGGGTCGATCTCGACCAGCTGATGTTGCTCGCAGATACCCTGCCGCAGACTCGCTTGCGCTCCTGGAGCGGGCCGCCCGACAAGGTCACAATGCGCGAGCTGCTGGGAGGGCGGAGCGGCTCGCTGCCGAGCGTTGGTTGTGCAACTTGGGTGGCGCAGGGCGAGGCAGGTCGCGCTGGCGAGGAAGCGTTGCTCTTCGCGAGCTGGCGCAAGGCGCCCGTTCAGACCCGATCTGCCATGTGCTACTGGCCACTTGAGCGCGGTCGGCCGGCGGCACTCGCCCCGGCTGAGCGGTCGTCCTTACAGCGCTCGCAGACCCAAGCGCCCGATGCCTACCGGCCCGATGCTCTCGCCCTAAACAACCTGACTGCGACGGTCGGCCAGCGCGAGGACGCGCTCGCGCCGGCGCGGAGGCCGTGGCGATCCGGCGCGAGCTGGCGTCCAAGGCGCCCGATGCCTACCGGCCCGATCTCGCTATGTCTCTCAACAACCTGGCCACCCGCTTGAGCGAGGTCGGCCAGCGCGAGGAGGCGCTCGCGCCGGCGCAGGAGGCGGTCGCGATCCGACGCGAGCTGGCGGCCGAGGCGCCCGATGCCTATCGGCCCGCTCTCGCTTCTGCCCTCAACAACCTGGCCAATTGCTTGAGCGAGGTCGGCCAGCGCGAGGCGGCGCTTGCGCCGGCGCAGGAGGCGGTCGCGATCCGACGCGAGCTGGCGGCCAAGGCGCCCGATGCCTATCGGCCCGATCTCGCCATGTCCCTCAACAACCTGGCCACTCGCTTGAGCGAGGTCGGCCAGCGCAAGGCGGCGCTCGCGCCGGCGCAGGAGGCGGTCGACCTTTACTGCGCGCGAGCTGGCGGCCACGGCGCCGGATGCTGGCGGTTCTGGCGAACTGCCTCGAGGAAAACGATCAGCTCGATGCGGCGCTGGAGCGCAATCGTGAAGCTATCGAAAACTATGCGCCGTTCTTCCTGGCCCAGCCGCAGGCGTTCGTGCACTGGATGCTGCCGATGTGCCAGCAGTACGTGAACCTTTGCGAGAAGCTCGAGAGCGAGCCGGATGCCGAGTTGCTCGGGCCGATCGCCGAGGTCTTGCAGCGGATGCAGGAGGCGTCACCGGACGAGAGGGGCCAGTCGATGAAGAGCTGAGGCGTCGAGAGCAGGCGCGCGAAGCGACTATGGGAGGGCTGGAGAATGGACCCGGTGACGTTGGCAGGTTCGGCGGTGGCGCTGGTGGCGCCGTATCTCGTCGAGGGCGGCAAGGAGCTGGCTAAGAAGGTCGGCGGCGAGGCCGGCGAGCGGATCGTGAAGCTCTACGACAAGGTCAAGGCGAAGCTGACGGCGGCGGCGCCGAGGCGCTGGCGGACCTCGAGAAGCAGCCGAAGGACGCCGACAGCCAGGCGGCGTTGCGGGTGCAGCTCAAGAAGGCGCTGGAGGCCGATCCGGCGTTCCGGCAGGAGCTGGAAAAGCTGGTCGGCGAGATCAAGGAGAAGGGCGGCGACAGGATCAGTCAGATCGCGAACGTGACCGGTGACCACAACGGCACGAATCAGATCGCCGGCTCGGGCAACGTGGTGCGCTGAGGCCGCTGTGCCGGCGCCGGACGCCGGTAGCCTCAGCGTGTGATGGGTCGTTCGGTGACGCGGCTTGCCCTGTTCGGCTCCACGGCGCGCGGCGACCTGGGGCCTTCGAGCGATGTCGATCTCTTGATCGAGGTCGAGCCCGCGCGTGCCTTCGGCCTGTTCGCCTTCCTGGATCTCAAGAACGATCTCGCTGGCCTGCTCGGCCGTCCGGTCGACCTCGCCTTTCCCGACGCCATGCGCCCGCGGCTGCGCGAGATCGTGCTTCGGGATGCGGTCGAGATCTTCTGATGGCGGCGCCGCGCGATCCCAGGTCGTGCTCGAGCAGATGCTCGAGGCGATCTCGGACATCGAGCAGATCACGGCCGGGCGGAGCTTCGAGGCCTATGCCGCCGACCGCCCGATGCGACGCGCCGTGGAGCGTTGGTCGAGATCGTGTCCGAAGCTCGCGCGTCTGCCGCAGGATTTGAAGGAGCGCCACGCGGCGATCCCCTGGGCCAAGATCGCGGGCATCGGCAACGTGCTGCGTCACGACTACGACGTCGTGAACAATGCGACCATCTGGCACGCCGCGACCGTCGACCTGATGCCGCTCAAAGGTGCGGTCGAGGGTTTGTTGCGCGGGTTCGAGCCAACGGGGACCAGGCATGACGTAGCGGGTCCGAAGTCGACGGCGGCCCTCAGCTCTGGGTGCGCAGGCGGGTGACCTCGCGCTCGTCGATCGGCCAGTGGAGCAGGGCCGCGATCAGGCCGAGGGCGATCGAGAGCCACCAGACCAGATCGTAGCTGCCGTAGCGGTCGTAGAGCCAGCCGCCGAGCCAGACGCCCAGGAAGCTGCCGAGCTGGTGGCCGAGGAAGACGAAGCCGAACAGGGTTGCCATGTAGCGGGGGCCGAAGATCTGGGCGACCAGGCCCGAGGTCAAGGGCACGGTCGAGAGCCAGAGCAGGCCCATGATCGCGCTGAACACGAGCGCCGAGGTCGCGGTCAGCGGCAGGGCGATGAAGACCGCGATCAGGATCGCGCGCGCGGTGTAGAGGAAGCTCAGGCAGTATTTCTTGCTGAGGCGGCCGCCGAGCAGGCCCGAGAGGTAGGAGCCGATGACGTTGAACAGGCCGATCAGCGCGAGGCACCAGGCCGCGGTCTGGGTCGAGAGGCCGTTGTCGGCGAGGTAGGCCGGCAGATGCACGGAGATGAAGGCGACGTGCCAGCCGCAGACGAAGAAGCCCGCGGTCAGGTACAGATAGCCTGAGTGCCGGCGGGCCTCGGTCAGCGCCTGGCGGAGCGTCTGGGTATCGCCCGGGGCGGCCTGGGGCCGGCCCTGGATGCCGGTGGCCAGCGACGACCATGGCGAGCGCGCCCGCGGCCATGAGCATGAGTGCGGTCTGCCAGCCGTAGGCGGCGAGGAACGCCTGGCCGATCGGCGGCATCAGGAACTGGCCGAGCGAGCCCAGCGCGGTCGTGATGCCGAGCGCCATCGAGCGCCGCTCGGGGGCGACGCTGCGGCCGACCGCGGCGAGCACGACGCCGAAGCCGGTGCAGCCGAGGGCGAGGCCGAGCAGGACGCCGGCGCTGAGGTGGAGCTCGAGCGGCGTGCTCGTGGCCGACATCATATAGACCCCGAGCGCGTACAGGAGGCCGCCGGCCGCGAGCGTGCGGCCGCTGCCGTAGCGGTCGGCGAGCATGCCGACGAAGGGTTGCGAGACGCCCCAGACCAGGTTCTGGAGCGCCAGCGCGAACGCGAACACCTCCCGGCCCCAGCCGAGATCCTGGCTCATCGGCTGCAGGAACAGGCCGAAGCTCGAGCGGATGCCGAACGACAGCAGCACCATCGCCGAGCCGCAGGTGATCGCGAGCACGGCGGTTCTCGACAGGCGTGAAGGCACCGTGGTTCCCCTCCCGGGCACCCTTTACCCATGTCCGGGCCTGAGCCGGACGTCATGATCCGCTTGTAGCCGGGTCGGGTTCTGGCATAAAGGACAACATGGCCACGATTCCTGCCAGCCTCGAACCCGGCCGCCGCCGCCGCGCCGCCACGTGGTCATCCTGGCCTACGCGGGCGTGAACCTGCTCGACGTCGCCGGCCCGGCGCAGGTGTTCGCGACCGCCGCGGCGACGCAGGGGGATCCCGGCGCGCTGGCCTACCGGGTCAGCGTCGCCGCCAGGCCCGGCGGTCCGACCCCGACCTCGACCGGCATCGCGATCGTCGCGAGCCCGCTCGCCGAGCTTGCGGACCAGGCGATCGACACCCTGATCGTGGCCGGCGGCCCGGGCGTGCACGCGACCCGGCACGAGCCGGAGATGGTCGCCTGGCTCGCCGCCCGGGCCGCGCAAGCGCGCCGCACCTGCTCGGTCTGCACCGGCGCCTTCCTGCTCGCCGCGACCGGGCTGCTCGACGGCCGGCGCGCGACCACCCACTGGCGCTGGTCGAAAGCGCTCCAGGCCCGGTACCCCAAGGTGCGGGTCGAGGCCGATCCGATCTACGTGCAGGACGGCGCGATCTGGACATCCGCCGGGGTCAGCGCCGGCATCGATCTGGCGCTCGCCCTGGTCGAGGCCGACCTCGGCCATGCCGCCGCGCTCGAGGTCGCGCGCACCCTGGTCGTGTTCCTGAAGCGGCCGGGCAGCCAGGCCCAGTTCAGCGCCGCGCTCGCGGGGCAGGCCCTGGGCAGCGGCCGCTTCGGCGATCTGCACGCCTGGATCGCAGCCGATCTCGGGCGCGACCTCAGGGTCGAGCGACTGGCCGAGCGGATGGCCATGAGCCCGCGCAACTTCGCCCGTGCCTATGCGGCCGCGACCGGGGCCACGCCCGCGAAGGCGGTCGAGGCGCTGCGGGTCGAGGCGGCCAGACGGCTGCTCGAGGAGACCTCGAGGCCGATCGGCCGGGTCGCGCGCCAGTGCGGTTTCGGCGACGACGAGCGGATGCGCCGCAGCTTCCTGCGCTGGATCGGGGTCACGCCCTCGGACTACCGCGACCGCTTTCGCACCGGTCGCGCCGAGCCCCGGCACCCTGACGGCGCGTACCCCGACACCATGGCAAGACAAGCTTGATCCCGGATGACCGGGCTCGGATTTGTGCAAAATCCGCTGTCAGCAGCCGGTCATCGGGTTGATGTGGATCAAAGTGTGGCCCGCCCCATGCGACCACTCTCGCGGGGCACAGCATCCCAACGGGAGGTCCGCCGTGAAGATCCGGAGCGTGCTTGCGGCCGCAGGCTTTCTCGCCGTCGGTTGCGTCCCGGCGTTGGCTCAGCAGATCACGGGTGTGCCGGGTTCGCCTGACGCCACCACCACGATCGAGGGGGGACAACTTCCGCCGCCCGATCCGAAGATTCGGCGGGGTGATCAAGGAGAGAGCCTCGGAGTCGACGCCGTGGTGGGCGCCCCGCGTCGTGCCGCCGAAGGGCGCGCCCAACGTGCTGCTCATCATGACCGACGACGACGGCTACGGGGCGCCCAGCACCTTCGGCGGCGTCATCCCGACCCCGGCGCTCGATCGCATCGCCAGGGCCGGGCTGCGCTACACGAACTTTCACTCCACCTCGCTGTGCTCGCCGACCCGGGCGGCGCTGATCACGGGCCGCAATCACCACGTCGCCGGCTTTGGGGTCGTGGATGAAATTGGCACGGGCTATCCGGGCTACGACTCGATCATTTTGCGGGCGAACGGCACCATCGGCACCATCCTGAAGGAGAACGGCTACGCCACCGCCTGGTTCGGCAAGGACCACAACACGCCGTCGTATCAGGCAAGCCAGGCTGGGCCGTTCGACCAGTGGCCGATCGGCATGGGCTTCGAATATTTCTATGGGTTCGTGGGCGGCGACGCCAGCCAGTGGCAGCCGAACCTGTTCCGCAACACCACGGCCATCTACCCCTTCCAGGGCAATCCAAGCTGGAACCTGACCACGGCCATGGCCGATGACGCGATCCAGTACATGAAACAGCTCAAGGAGCTTGCGCCCGACAAACCGTTCTTCGTCTACTACGTCCCGGGCGGCACCCACGCCCCGCATCATCCGACGCCGGAGTGGATCAAGAAGATCAGCGACATGCACCTGTTCGACGACGGGTGGAACAAGCTGCGGGACACGATTTTCGCCAACCAGAAGCGATTGGGCATCATGCCCGACTACGCCAAGCTGACGCCGTGGCCGAAAGAACTGCCGCAGTGGGATTCGCTCAGCTTCGAGCAGAAGAAGCTGTTCATCAAGCAAGCGGAGGTGTACGGGGCGTACCAGGCCTACACCGACCACGAGATCGGCCGGGTCATCCAGGCTGTCGAAGACCTCGGCCAACTCGACAACACCCTGATCATCTACATCAGCGGCGACAATGGCGCGAGCGCCGAAGGGATGCTGAACGGCACGCCGAACGAGTTCACCACCTTCAATGGCGTTGCCGTGCCGGTCACGGACCAGTTCCTCTGGTACGAGTTCTGGGGGTCCGCCCGGACCTATCCGCATTTTGCGGCGCCCTGGGCGTGGGCGTTCGACACGCCGTTCAAGTGGGTGAAGCAGGTGGCGTCGCACTTCGGCGGGACGGCCCAGGGCGTGGCCATGTCCTGGCCCGGTCACATCAACGATGCGGGCGGCATCCGCCGCCAGTTTCACCACATCATCGATATCGTGCCGACCATCCTGGAAGCGAGCGGCATCCCGGCGCCCGACACGGTCAACGGCATCGAGCAGCGCCCCATCGAAGGCGTGAGCATGGCCTATACGTGGGACAAGGCGAACGCCGACGCCCCGACCCGGCACACGACGCAATACTTCGAGATGCTCGGCAATCGCGCCATCTATCATGACGGGTGGGTGGCGGCCACGACCCCTGTGACACTGCCGTGGGAACTGAGCACCAAGACGCCGCCCGACGTGATCACCGGGTACAACTGGGAGCTTTATGACGTCCAGAAGGATCCGACCGAGGCCGACGACCTGGCCGCCACGATGCCGGACAAGCTCAAGGAGATGCAGGACCTCTTCTATTCCGAGGCGAAGAAGCACGACGTGCTGCCGCTCGACAACTCGACGCTCGCGCGCTGGAATACGCCACGCCCGAGCCTGACGGCGGGGAGGACGGTCTTCACCTATTCCGGCGAACTGACCGGGCGTGCCGGCCAGCACGGCCCCGGACATTCTGAACAAGCCGTACACCATCACGGCCGAGGTCGAAATTCCCGAGGGCGGCGCCGAAGGCATGATCGTCACCCAGGGCGGGCGCTTCGGTGGCTACGGCCTGTTCTTGAGCAGAGGCGAATTCGGCTTTAATCGGGGCAAGGTCGTGTTCCTGTACAACCTGCTCGACCTCAAGCGGACGGCGTGGGAGGGGCCTGAGTTGGAAGCGGGCAAGCACACCATCGTGTTCGACTTCAAGCCGGAGGGTCCCGGTTTGGGCAAGGGCGGCACGGGCGTGCTTTCTGTTGACGGCAAGGAAGTGGCCAGGAATTCCATGGACCACAGCACCCCGATCACCTTTCCGGAGGACGAGACCTTCGACATCGGACAGGACACCCGCACCCCGCTGGCGCTGCTGGAGTATCGCTACGATGTGCCGTTCAAGTTCACGGGCAAGATCGACAAGCTGACCTTCGAACTCGGTGAGGGGCAGTCAGCAGCGAAACAGTAACAGCTGCGCGGTCCGCGCCAGGGAAGCACTGGGTGCCAATGGATGATGAACAAGGTACTCATTCTTGCGGCGGTCGGCGAGGCCGCTACCGGCTTGGCGTTGCTGATCGTTCCCGCGCTCGTCGGGCGGTTGTTGTTGGGTGAGGACCTTATCGGCGTCGCCATACCGGTTGCGCGCGTCGCGGGCATCGCCCTGGTTGCTTTGGGAATCGCCTGCTGGCCGGGCCCGCCCCTGGTCAGCATGTTGATCTACAGCACAGTCGTCGCGCTGTATCTTGCTTACCTCGGCTTCGCAGGTGGGTTGACTGGCGTCTTTCTATGGCCCGCGGTTGCGTTTCACGTCGTTTTGTCAGTCCTTCTTGGTCGCTCTTGGCTCGCCACTGTGCGAAGATAAGTCGGCGGCGCTGTCGGCGGCAACCCGATCGCGGGATGCTCATTGAATCCGGCGTTGATCGTGTTCGGCGGGCGTTCCGGGACCGGCAAGACGACGCTCGAGGAGGCCTCCGGCCGATCGGCTGGATCGCGCGCCAGGAATCGTGCATCCCCACAAGCTGTGCATCCTGACGCCCACAGAGGGAGACGGCGCCATGATCGGCTACGACGTCCTGATCACCGGCAACAACCTCGCCTATGCCGACGGCGCGCTCGGCATCAGCAGCGTGGTCCTGGTGACGAGCGACGATGGACCGCTGCTGTTCGATACCGGCCACTACGGCAACCGGCCGGCCCTGCTGCGCGGCCTCGCGCGCCACGGCCTGACGCCCGGGGACGTGCCGCGGGTGATGCTCTCGCATCTGCACTGGGACCACAGCCTGAACGTCGACCTCTTTTTGGGCGCCGAGATCCTGGTGAGCCGCCGCGAGCTGGACTACGCCCGCGCGCCGCATCCGGAGGACAGCTATCTGCCCTGGGGCATCCTCGAGCAGCTCGCGCGCCACCGGGTCACCTTGCTCGAGGGCCCGACCGAGCTCGGCCCCGGCCTTTGCGCCTTCCCGGCGCCCGGCCACAGCCCCGGCCTCTATGCGCTCGCGCTCGCGACCGCGGACCGCGGCCGGGTGGTGCTGGCGAGCGATGCGATCAAGTACCCCAAGGAGGTGATGACCGGGGTGGGCGATCTGGTGCTCGATACGATCGAGGCGAGCCGCGCCTCGATCGCCGCGATCCTCGCGCAGGCCGACCGGATCGTGCCCGGTCACTTCGTCGAGATGCGCAAGGCGGGCGACGCCTGGACCTGGGACCAGCCGGCGCCCTTCGACCTCCGGCTGCGGTGAGCGCGTGCGCCTGGCGGAGTCCGCTCCTCCGTCCGTCGGCAAACCACGATCGGCACTTGGCGCGACATCACGCTCGTTTATCTGAAGGGCGAAGGGCGGGTGATGGATCGGCGGATTGTCTGCCGGCCGCATCGCTACACCCACTCGCGGCTGAAGAGCTGGTTCGAGACGCTCGAGGGGACGACGCATATCCCATCGTCGTGACCATGCGCCGTTTGATCGCCGAGACGGTCCTCGAGGTGTTGAGGCGGCTGGCACGTCGTTGATGGCAGGTGTCGGGGGACGCGAAACGGCGCGAGCAGAGGGAGCGGGTGGAATGGCTGAGCCCCGATTGCTGCCCGAACGTGACGACGCGGACGAAGCATCGCCCACGCCACCGACCGCTTTCGCGCCGTCGGCGGCGCCCGCGGGGCCGTCGGAAACGACATCGGCGATCCGGCGACGGCGGTGGCGCGGCGACATCCTCGTCCGGGTCGCCGTCCTCATTGCCGCCGGCGCCATTGTCGTGCTGTTGACGACCCAATGGGATCGCTGGGCCGGCGAGGCCACGCGGCAGGTCACCGACGATGCCTACATCCGGGGCGACGTGACACCGCTCAGCGCCCAAGTCGACGGCTATGTGCGCCACGTCGCGGTCAACGACTTCCAGCGGGTCGAGAAGGGCGACCTCCTGGTCGAGATCGACGACGCCGACTACAAGGCTCAGGTCGCGCAGGCCGACGCGGCGCTTCTGGGGGCCGAAGCCGCGATCGCCAACATCAAGTCGCGCAAGGCGATGCAGAAGGCCCAGGTGGCCGAGGCGGGAGGCGCCATCGCCGCGACCAACGCCGATGTCGAGCGGACCAAGGACGAGGCGGAGCGGCAGCGCGAGCTGCTCGCCACGACCTTCGGCACCGCCCAGAAGGTCGAGCAGGCGATCGCCGCGGAAAAACGCGCTGCCGCGACGCTGGTCCGCGACCAGGCCGCGCTCGACGCCCAACGCCGCGAACTGGCGGTGCTCGACACCGAGGAATCCCAGTTGCGGGCCGACTACAAGGCCAAGGCGGCGGCGCTCGAGCTGGCGACGATCAACCTCGGCTACACGCGCATCGCCGCGCCGGTCGCCGGCGAGGTCAGCGAACGCGGCGTGCGCGACGGGCAATACGTGCATGCCGGAACCCAGGTGATCTCGGTGGTGCCGCTCGACAATGTGTGGGTGATCGCGAACTACAAGGAAATTCAGCTCACCCATGTCGCGGTCGGCCAGGCGGCCGAGATCCGCGTCGACACCTTCCCGGGCATCGTCGTCAACGCTCGCGTCGACAGCATCGCGCCGGCGAGCGGATCGCAGTTCAGCCTGCTACCGCCTGACAACGCGACCGGCAATTTTACCAAGGTCGTGCAGCGGATACCGGTCAAATTGCGGCTCGACCCGGACAATCCGCTCAAGGGCAGATTGCGCCCGGGGATGTCGGTGATCGCGACCATCCTGACCGACACGGCGCCGCCGCAGTGACCGTGCCGGCGAGCTTGGCCGCCGCCGCTGCGCTGCCGTGGGCCTTGCAGGGGCGTTGCGAGCGCCCGGTCATCGGCGTCACGGCGGTGCTGCTGGGCGCGTTCATCTCGACCCTCAATGCGCGCATCACGATTGCCGGGCTTGCCGACATCCGCGGCGCGCTCGGCCTCGGCTTCGACGAGGCGTCGTGGATCAGCACCGTCTTCTCGGCCGCGCAGATGGTGGTGACGCCGGCGGCGGCGTGGATGAGCACCGTGCTCAGCGCCAGGCGGGTCCTGCTGTGGACCGGCACGATCTTTGCCGCAACCTCGTTGCTGCCGCCCTTCGCGTCCGACTACGACGCGCTGATCGCGCTGCAATTGATCCGCGGGCTCGCGCTCGGCGCCTTCATCCCGGCCGCGCTCGGCTTCATCCTGCGCAGCCTGGCGCCGCGATGGTGGATCTGGGGCATCGCCGCCTATGCCTTCCGCTTCGTGTTCTCGCAGAACATCGGCGGCGCGATCGAGGGCTGGTACGCCGACACCGGGCATTGGGAGTGGATCTTCTGGCAGAACGTGGTGCTGACGCCGGTCATGACCGGTCTGGTCGCGTTCTCGATGCCGCGCCGCCCGATCGATCGCGAGCTGCTCCATCGGACCGATTGGGGCGGCATCGTCTATGCGGGCATCGGCTTTGGTCTGCTCTATGCCGGGCTGGATCAGGGCAATCGGCTCGACTGGTTCAATTCCGGCACCGTCACCGGCCTGCTGCTCGCCGGTGCGCTGCTGATCGTCGCCTTTCTGGTTCATGAGAGCCGGGCCGAGTCGCCGTTGATCCATCTGCGGGTGCTGATCCAGCCCAATGCCGCGGTGCCGTCTCTGCTGATCGCGGTCTACGGGTTCGGCGTAGCGGCGACATCGTTCATCCTCCCCGACTACCTGACCCGGGTGCAGGGGCTGCGCGCCTTGCAGATCGGCGACGCGCTCTACTGGGTCGCCCTGCCGCAATTCGTGCTGGTACCGCTGGTCGCGTTGCTGTTGCGCTGGATCGATGCACGGCTGCTGCTGGTGTTCGGGTTCGCGATGATCGCGGTCGGCAGCTGGCTCAATACCGGGCTGACCCATGACTGGGTCAGCGACAATTTCGTCCCTTCGGCATCGATCGAGGCGATCGGGCTTGCCTTTGCGCTCACCGCGCTGGTCACCTTCGCCGTCGCCAACATCACGCCGCCGCAAGCAGCGGCGGTCGCCGCGACGATCCAGATCGCGCGACTGATCGGCAACGAGTTCGGCAACGCGTTGATGCAGACCTTCGTCCGCGTGCGCGAGCAGCTCCATTCGAACCTGATCGGCTTACATCTGATCGAGGGTTCGGCCGCGGTCGGCCAGGTGACGACGCAATTGGCCGCGCCGTTCGCCAACCGCCCGAGCGGGCTTGGCCAGGCCACCGTGCAGGGCCTGGGCGTGCTCGCCAACCTGGTGCGCCGCGAGGCCTATGTGCTGGCGTATATCGACGCGTTCTGGCTGGTCGCCTGGGTTTCGCTCCTGGGCATCCTGCTCGTCCTGCTGCTCCGGCGGCCGCCGCCCAATCCGCTGACGCCACCGCGCGTTTCGCCAGCCGGACAATGATCACCCTCGCGTCGAGGCTCGCTGCCGCACCAGCGCCGTCTTTGCGCATCTCGACGAAGTGGCCGGGCACGATCCGGTCGGCCTGCGCCAGGATCGCGGCGATCGAGGCCCGGCTCGCTGCGATCGTATCGAGCACCAGATCGCCGACCCCGGTCATGACTACGTGCTGCCCTTGATCTGGCTGTGGGGATGGCGTCGCCTGCCCTTGCCTTGCTTCTGACCTCGGCCGCGCCCGCAGACCTTCCGCAGCCAGACGCCGCCGAACCCCAGACGAAGCCGGCGCTTTCGGCCTTCAGTCGAGCCAGTACCAGCCCAACAGACGGCGCGAAGGGAATGCACGGTGATCGAGCGGACCGATCAGTTTGGCACGCACGACAGCTGCCAGCCGCCGGACCGCCGTCCGATCGCGGTCCCAGAGCCGGCTCCGCTGCACCCGAGTGGTCAACCGGCGTTGCCGGATCGAGTGATGCAGGCGGGCGATCGTCCTCCCCCGATCGAACGGCCAGCGCAGATAGGAGCCCAGGCGTCCGGCGCGACGCAGATGGGTGACATGCACCGGCACATGGACGAACCGTGCCCCGAGCGCCGCGAGGCGGGCGTTCAGCTCCCAGTCTCCACCACCGGGATAGCGCTCGTCGAAGACAAATCCGTCGCGTTGCGCGACCGCCTCGAGCACGGCGCGGCGGTAGACGACGTTCGCGGTGTTCCCGACCAAGCCGCCCGGATCGACGGTCAGGGCGTCGGGGACGGGCCGGAGCCGGCGCGCCGCCTGGAGCAGCGGGTCGGTCTCGATCATGCTGCCGCCGGCGCCCGCGGCGCCATGGCGGTCGAGCGCCGCCACGAGGGTGGCCAGCCACTCCGGCGGCGGCAGACAGTCGTCGTCCGTGAAGGCGATCAGATCGCCCCGCGCGCGACGGATGCCCTCGTTGCGCGCCCATCCCGGGCCAAGATGGTCGCGATCGAGCACCGTGACGACTTCGTCGGCGGGTCGGGTCTGGGCGGCGATGGCGGCAAGGCACCGATCCAGGCTGCCCCGGCCCACGGTCGGCACCAGCACGGAGATGACCTGGCCATCGACGGACACCAGGCGCTCCGATTGGTCGGCCGGCGGGGAGCTCAGGACTGCTGATGCTGGCGGCGTTAGCCGCGGTTTGGCAGACCTTCCGCAGCCAGACGCCGCCGGGATCCGTCACTTTAGCGCAGCTTTGGCAGCTTGAGCAGAGATGAGCTGCTCGGCATCGGCCAAGGACGGGTGACAAACCGGATCGAACCGATGCATACTCCGTGATGGCGGATGCGAGCTCCTTTGGCCGTGACGATCCTGCTTCAGCACCCGAATCTCATACAATCCCCACAATTTGTGCCGCGCCCGCCTCAACAACCGCCCGGTGAATTATCCGGGCCAGGGAAGGATGGCTCGTCGACATGGCGTCTGCAGATCGGCCGATCGCCTCGATCATCGTTGTGGTCGACTACAAGGCAGGTGGCAGCGAAGCCTGGGGCAATCTCCGGCTTACCCTGAACGGTCTGGTAGCGCAGGACTATCGAGAGCCGGTCGAGTTCCTCCTCGTCGAGGCCGACGATGGCCATCAGGTGCCCGATGATCTGCAGCGAATCCTGCCCGGGCTGAGGGTCGTGCGCGCGGACGGGACGACCTCCTACGATCTGAAGAATGCAGGCGCCGAGGCGGCCGCATCCGACTTCGTCGTGCTGCTCGACGCCGACTGCGTGCCTGATCCGGGCTGGTGGCGCGCCCTGATCGAGCATCGCCGCCAACACCCCGAGGCGGCCGCGATCAGCGGCAGGACGCTCTACCGGGCCAAAGGCCTCCTGCCCCGGATCTTCGCGCTGATCGACCGCAGCTACGTCGACTGCGGCGGGCCCGGCCGGACCCACGCGATTTCCAACAATAATGGTGCCCTCCGGCGGGACATTTTCCTGAGATTTCCGTTACAGAACGATCTAGGGCCGTTCGGCTCGAAGGCCCACGCCGAGCAGATCCAGGCCGCCGGCGGTGAACTCCGGTTCGAGCCGGGCATGGTCGCCGAGCACCGCTACGGCGGCTGGCCGATGCAGCAGGCCGACCGCCGCCAGATCGGATTTGCGATGACGCGCTACCGCCAACTGAATGGCAACTCCACCCACGCGTGGATGTTCAGGCTCGGCGTTCTCGGCGTGCCGCTGGTGATGGCGATGGCGATCGCCGGGAGCTGGAAGCGTTGCCTCAAGTTTGCATCGCACTATGGCATTCGATGGTTCGAGGTGCCGCTCGCGCTCGCGGTGGCGGTTCCGGCGCATGCGCTGGAGGTTCCTGGGATCTTGCTGGCGCTGCGCGGCGGCTGGATCGGAACCGTCGGTACCTACCGTTGACTTCCGTGCCCGACGACCGGCCAAGGCATGCGGGCCTCCGGGTGCTCGCATGGCCCGCGTTCCGCAAGCAGGCGGCCAACCCGCACGGGGCGCTCCTGGCCCAGGAACTGATCGCGCTCGGCGTCCAGCTGGTCGATTGGACGCCGTGGCGGGCGCTGCTGCGACCAGGCGAGCTGTGGCACCTGCACCACCCTGAGACCGTCCTTTACCGCCGGAGCGTCACCGGCAGCGCATTCGAGACGATCGCCTTCATCAGCCTCCTCTGGCTTGCGCGGCTGCGCGGGTTGCGGGTGCTCTGGACCATCCATGACCTCGGCAGCAACGATGCCCTGCACCCCCGCCTCGAAGCCTGGTTCTGGAAGGCCTTCGTTCCGGCGGTCGACGCGTTCATCTGCCTCAGCGAGCGCAGCCGGACGATGGCGCTCGAGCGCTTCCGGGCCCTCGCCGGTCGACCGGCGTACATCGTGCCGCATGGCCACTATCGGGATGCTTATCCTCATACCGTGACGCGCGAGAGGGCGCGGCAGCGGCTGGGCTTGCCCTCCGAAGCCACCGTGTTGCTGCATTTCGGCCTGATGCGGCCCTACAAGAACGTCCCGCACCTGATCCGCACGTTCAACGCTCTGTCGGATTCGGACGCGGTTCTGCTGGTCGTCGGCCAGCCGTTCGATGCGACGGTCGAGCGCGAGGTCCGCGCCGCCGCTGACAAGGCCTCGAACGTGCGCCTCGACCTCCGCTGGGTGCCGCCCGAAGATGTGCAGACCTTCTTCGTGGCCAGCGATCTCGTGGTGCTGCCCTACCGCTCCGTCCTGAACTCGGGCGCGGTGATGCTGGCGTTGACGTTCGGCCGACCGGTGCTGGTGCCCGACCTGGGTGCGATGGGCGATCAGCAGGGGACGTTCGGCGCCGACTGGATCCGGCTGTACGCGGGCGATCTGACCGTGGCCGGCCTGGGGGCGGCGAGCACCTGGGCGCGCACGACCGATCGCCAGGCCCTCGATCTCGAGCCCTTCGACTGGCGAAGGCTCGCAAATCGCACCTGGACCGTCTACAAGGACCTCGCCCCGCAACGACGCTGGCCCGCGCGGCGGCGGCAGATCAACGAGGTCGCCCGCTGAAGCGCGCGAAACTCCACCCGCCGTACCTGTGGCGCTATCTGGCTCAGCAGGCGTTTCTGCGACAGCATCCCGAGGTCCCGGTGATCGTGGCCAACGCCGTGATCATCCTCGACCACTGGCTTCGGCCCACCGATCGCGGTCTCGAGTGGGGTTCGGGGCGCAGCACGACCTGGCTCGCGGCCCGGGTCAGCCATCTCGTGACCGTCGAGCACGACCCTGCCTGGCACGCGCGGGTCCGGGGCGAGCTCGATGCGCGCGGACTGGCGGCCAAGGTCGACTACCGGCTGATCGCGGCGCCGGACGACCAGATGGCCGAGCCCCTGGAGCACCCCTATGCCGGCGTCGCCGACGGGCTCGAGGACGGCAGCCTCGACTTCGTCCTGATCGACGGCCAGATGCGATTTCGGTGCGCCGACAAGGCGCCGGCCAAGGTCAAGGCCGGCGGGCTGCTGGTCCTCGATGGCGCCAATCGCTATCTGCCGAACCGGCTCGAGGGCGGCTTCACGACGATCCAGCACAGGCGGTCCGAGCCCCTCAACGAGGAATGGCGCGAGCTCGCGGAACGGCTGCGAACCTGGCGGGCGATGAACACGTCCGATGGCCTCTGGAATACCCGCTTGTGGGTGAAGCCCGCCTGACCTCGAAGACGCCGACGGCGTGACCAAGGCGGCTACCGCTCAGCCCCTCGAGGTTGCGGCGATCCGCTCGTAGATGTCGCTCAGCGCGTCGATGCGCGCCTCGGTCGTGAAGGTCGCGGCCATGCGCCGCCCGGCGGCGCCGAGGCGGCAGCGGAGCTGGGCATCGGTCAAGAGCCGCAGGATCGCCCTGGCCAGGCCGGCGACATCTCCCTTGGGGACGAGGATCCCGGTCTCGCCGTGGCGGACCAGCTCAGGCAGCCCGCCGCTTGCGAAGGCGACCACCGGGCGGCCGGCGGCCATGCCCTCGAGGGCGGTGAGGCCGAACGCTTCCTCCGCCACCGATGGCACGGCGACGACCTCCGACGCTGCGAGGAGCAGGGGAACGTCGTCGCGGCGACCGAGGAAACGGACCGCGGTCGCCAGGCCCAGCTTCCGGGTGAGAGCCTCGAGGGGCGCCCGGTCGGGTCCGTCGCCCACGATCAGGAGCACGGCTTGGGGACACTGGCGCCGGATTTCCGGCATGGCGCGGAGCAGGAGGTCCTGGCCCTTCTGCGCGCTCACCAGGCGACCGACCATGGCCACGACCGGGGCACCGGGCGGGAGGCCCAGGGCATCGCGGGCGGCGGGCGGCGGCGTTGCGAAACGCCCGCCGTCGTGGCCGGGGTAGACGACCTGGACCCGCTCGGCGGGCAGGCCGTAGCGGGCGCAGGCCCAGTCGCGGACCGCGCGCGAGGACGCGACCCCGATCGCGGTGGTCGAGGCGAGGCGGCGCTGCGCCAGCGTCACGAGCTTCGAGTCCGCGATCATGTGATTGAAGAAAGGGCTGGTGGGCAGGCCCAGCGAGCGCGCCACGAGCCCTCCGATGATCAGGCTCTTCGGCCCGGAGAGCACGAGCAGGCTCGGGGCGCGGCCGCGCGCCCAGGCTCTGGTGTCGAGCAGGCAGCGGGGGTCCGGCTTGCGGTGCGCGATGCAGAGCGTCGGCACGCCCGCGGCCTCGAAGACCCGCGCGATCTCGCCCCTCGGCTGCAGGACGCACAAGGATGGCGCGATCCGGGCCGGGTCGAATCGCGGCAGGGTGTCCAGAAGCGCCGTCGTCCCGCCTGCCGGGATCAGATGGTCGCGGATATAGAGGACGTTGATCGGTCCCCGGACGGGGGTCTGGGCGGTCATGGCCTCTCGGACTGGACCGGCACTGCGACGACGCCCCGGCTTCGGCGATCCGGCCCGGCTAAGGCCGGCTCGCTCCGATGGCCGGCAGGACCGGTCATCGAGGCGGCAAGGCTTCGGGGTTCCATCGAACGCGCGGACTCACGCGCGACGGGTCGATCCGCTCGCGGTACCGCTGCAGCCTGGTCAGCATTCGGACCAGCACCTCCTCGGTCATCGGATGCGGCTGCAGGCCGAGCTCGAGGAGCCCCGAATGCGCCGGGTTGTAGCGGTGCTCTTCGCGCTCCCGGCGCGGGTTCGGGATCGACCTGGTCTCGACCGCAAGCCCGAGCGCCGCGCCGGCGTCCGCCACGCGCCGCGCGATCTCGTTGACCGAGAACACCTCGGTGAACTGGTTGAGAATGCGCAGTTCGCCCTGAGCGGGCGGATGGGCGATCGCGAGCTCGACGCACTGCAGCGTGTCGATCAGATTGAGGTAGCCGCGGGTCTGGCCCCCGGCGCCGTACACGGTCAGCGGGATCCCGGCCACGGCCTCGACGAGGAAGCGGTTGACCACGGTCCCGAAGATGTCGTCGTAGTGGAAGTTCGGCGCCAGGCGCTGGTCGATCGCGCTCTCTTGCGTGTCGAGACCGTAGACCGGGCCTTGCATCAGGTCGGTCACCCGGATCTGGTACAGGCGGACGTAGAACCACAGCAGGTCGGTGTCGAGGACCTTGGTCGTGTGGTAGAGCGAGCCGGCCGCGCGCGGGAACAGGAACTTGTCCTTGCGCCCCTTGTGCTCGATCTCGATCCAGCCTTCCTCGATGTCGATCGCCGGGGTCCCGTACTCGCCCATGGTCCCGAGCTTGACGATATGGCACGCGGGCGCGTGCTCCAGACACGCCCAGACGACGTTGAAGGTTGCCTCGAGGTTGTTGCGCAGCGTGCGCCGGGCGGCGTCGTAGCCCATCATCGAGAACGGCGCCGAGGGCTGCTCGGCATAGTGGATCACGGCCTCCGGACAGGCCTCCGTGAACAGCCGGGCCATGGTGGCGCGGTCGGTGCAGTCGCCGATCGTGACCTCAATCCGATGACCGGTGAGCTGCTCGAAGATCGCCGCGCGCTCGTTCAGGTTGGGGGTCGGGATGAGCGCTTCCGAGCAGGTCTCGAGCGCGATCTGCCGGCGCAGATAGTTGTCGACGACCCGGACCTCATGGCCCCGGGCGGCGAAATGCATCGCGGTCGGCCAGCCGAGGTAGCCGTCACCGCCGAGAATCAGGAGGCGCATGATCGATCCTCAGTCGTCGAGGAAGTGATTGGCCTGCAGAAACCGCCGCAGCACATCCCGGGTCATCGGTTCCGCAGTGCTGGAGTTGTACGGTCGCCCCGGCTGATGAGGCCTGCCGCTCGGGTAGCCCCGTTCCTCGGCGGGACGGAGAGCCGGCATGATGACGAAGTAGTCGTCGAGCTCGATCGCCCGCCGGAGCTCTTCGTCATTCATGAGCTCCTCATGGAGCTTCTCGCCCGGGCTGGCGCCGATGATCTCGATCGCAATGTCCGCCGGCGCAAAGCCATGGCGTGGCGCCAGCTCCTCGACCATGGTGATGGCGAGGTCCTCGATCCGGCAAACCGGCATCTTGGTCACGAAGACCTCGCCGCCGCGCGCCATGGACAGCACGTCCATCACCAGAGCGACCGCCTGGGAGAGGGTCATGATGAAGCGGGTCATGCGCGGGTCGGTGAGGGTCACCGGACCGCCCGCCGCGATCTGCTGCCGGAACACCGGGATGACCGAGCCGCGGGAGCCGAGCACGTTGCCGAAGCGGCTCGAGACGAAGATCGAGCGCGACTGGCCGTTGGCCGCGGTGATCAGCCGCTCCGCCATGAGCTTCGAGGTGCCCATGACGCTGGTCGGGTTGACCGCCTTGTCGGAAGAGGTGAACAGCATCCGCTCGACGCCGGCCGTCATCGCCGCCTGAATGACGTTCTGGGTGCCCAGGATGTTGGTGCGGATCGCCGCCGCGGGCGAGCGCTCGCACAGCCCCACGTGCTTCAGCCCGGCGGCGTGGATCACGATCCCCGCGCCCTCCATCAGCGCGGTGAGGCTGTTGACGTCACCGAGGTCGGCGAGGGCGAACGTCAGGTTGGCCATCGCCCTGAACTCGCGCTCGATGAAGAACAGCGCGCTCTCGTTGTTGTCGATGCCGATGATCCGCCGGCACTGCCGGCTGATCAGCTGCGACAGGCACTCCCGGCCGACGGTGCCGGCGACCCCCGTCAGCACCACGACCTTGTCGCGCCAGAGATTGCCGGCCGAAGCGGCCAGCGGCTCCTCGCCTTGCTTCACCGCGCGCCGCTCCGGGGATGCCGACGGGGTTGGCAGACTGACATGCCTGAATGTCCCGGTTGCCCAGGGGCGAGCTTGTGCGGTTCGGGCCGGGATTGCAAGGCTCTCGGCCGCTGCGCCTGGCGTGCAAGCGGGGCGGGCGGGCCGGACCGGAAACCTCCTGGTCGGCCGGGCGCCGCGAGGTTATTCTCGTAGCCCCCGGCGCATCGGGATGCCGGACAGACGACGGGCGCGGGGCGACCATGTCGATTCTGCAGATCAAGCTTCAGAAGCTCCGGGCCCGGGTCAGCGACCGGCTGCTCGACTTCCAGCCCTACATCCGGACGCTCGACATCCGCGGCTGCCCGATCCGCTTTTTCTACGCCACCGCCCAGGCGGCCGACTGGTACGATCCGCTCAAGGACAAGAACCGCCGCGAGCTCGAATGGCTGATCCAGCACATCGAGCCCGAGGGCCAGAAGATCCTCGACGCCGGGGCGTACCACGGCTTCTACACGACCGTGTTCGCCAAGGCTGCAGGCGAGCTCGGCGAGGTGGTCGCGGTCGACCCGGTGCCCGCGAACGCGGCGGTGATCGAGGTCAACCTCGCGCTCAATGGCCTGCGTGGCCGGATCGAGAACTGCGCGATCGCCATGGCCGACGGTGAGGTCGGTTTCTCGCCGGACAGCTGCGGCCGGATCGTCGCCCGCGGCGGCATCCGCCGTCCGGCGCGGCGCCTGCGCTCGATCCTGCCCGACGCCACGATCGTCAAGCTCGACATCGAAGGGGCGGAGTATGCGGTCGTGCCGGCCCAGATCGACGACCTGCCCGCGGCGCGCGTCTGGATTGTCGAGATCCACCCGGCGCGCGGGCGAAACCCCGCCACCGTGCTCGACGCGTTCCGGACCCGGCCGTTCGATCTCTGGTGGGGGCATCCGGCGAGCGGCCGGATCGAGCCCTATGCCGGGGAGCCCTGGAATGTGCGGACCACGCTGATCGCGATCCGTCGACGCTGACCGGCGCGTCCGGTTCCGGTCAGCAGAAACGCCACCTCGGACATTCTCGGACGCGCCCGACTGCCCGCGGGGAACGCGGGCCCGGTGGCCGCGCGCCGCGCACCCTCGGCAAGGCGGGAAACCCGGCTCATCGCGGAACTCCCAGCCGAAGCTTCAGGCGATCGGCAAGCCGAAGGGCCAGGGCGACGATGGTGAACGTGGGGTTGGCGTAGCCCGAGGTCGGGAACACGGAGCTGCCGGCAACGTAAAGATTGGCGATCCCATGGACCCGGCAGTCGGGATCGACCACGCCCTGTTTCGGATCCCGGTGCATGCGGGTCGTGCCCATGTGATGCTTGCCGCCTGCCATCGAATTCGGCCAGCCGGCCTCATCGACGCCCGGATCCTCGATCAGGGTCCCGAGGCCTTTGCCTGCGATCGCCGCGGCCATCGCCCGCCGGAGCCGGTCGAGGCCACGGCGATCGCTCTCGCTGACCCGCCAGTCGACCCGGACCAGCGGCAGCCCCAGGCGGTCGCGCGCCGTGCCGAGGGTGACCCGGCTGTCTGGCCGCGGGGTGGTCTCGAGGATGGTCCTGAAAGCGAGCCGATACCGTGGCCTGATCACCTCGGATGCGCGGCGCGCGAGCGTCCGACCGACGTCGCGGTAACCCTTTGCCACGCGCCATAGATGCCGGCCGACCTCAGCGCCCGCCAAGGTCCGGTGCTCGAGGAGCTCGGAAAGGCGCAGCCGCGACTTGCCGCCGCGGCTGAAATGCTCGGGCGCGGCCTCCGAAGCGAGGCAGCGAAAGAAGTAGGCGCTGCATCCGGTCAACTCCTCATCGCGCCGGATCCGCTGGCTGAGCGCGAAGCCGAGGTGGGATTTCTGGTCGAGTTCCGACCCGCTTGTAGCTTTGGATCACGTAGGGCGCGTCGGCGTGGTGCGGCGCCGCCGGCAGCAAATGCCCGGTGGTCAGATAGGGATGGTCCATGAAGAAGCGGCCGACCAGATCGTGCTGATTGCCGATGCCGGCCGGCGCGATCCGGTTGGAGGCGAGCAGCAGGCGGGCGTTCTCGATGCCGCCGCAGGCGAGGACATAGGCCCGGGCCTCGATCTGCAACTGATGCCCCTCGAGAGTTTTCGCCCGGACCGCCCGGACCGAGCGCAGATCGGCGGCTGGCTCGATCTCGATCGCGCTCGCGCCAAGGAGGATGTCGACGTTGGCCGACCGCTCGAACTCCTGTCGGTAGGTCTGGCCGAAATCGCGCGGGTAGCCGAACCGGAAGAGGATCGTCTCCAGCTCCTCGCTGACGAGCGGCAGGGCTCCGGAATCGGGCGCCCAGGCCGGTTCCTCGCCGATGCCGAGGCCGCAGACCGCCTGCGCAGGCGGGTACCAGGGCTCGAGATGGTGGTGGTCGAACGGCCAGCCGCTGTGGGCGATCCCTGGCCGGGACTGAAAGTCGAGCGGGTCGAGGGGGCGACACTGGGCGGGCCAGCGCGTCGTCGAGCCGCCGAAGGTTCGAAACCTCGAATAGGTGAGCGCATAGCTCGGCAGGCCGACGTTGTCGCCGGCATAGAGCCGCTGAACCCGAGGCGAATACCGAAGGCCGCCGCTCTCGAGGACGACCACGCGGCAGCGGCTGCCGATGAACTCGCGCGCGAGCGCGATGCCGGCGGCGCCAGCGCCGACGATGCAGAGGTCGGCCAGCAGCGGCGGTTCCGGGGCCAACCCGCGAGCATCGAGCAAGGCCATTCGCGGTCGCATCTCCGCGGGTTGCGCGAGCCGTCATGGGCCCGGGCAGGTCATGCGCCCGGGCAGGTCATGGGGCCCGGACAGGTCATGGGCCCGGACAGGGAGCCTGGCGCCAGCCCGCAGTCTCAACGCCTAGTTGTGGCTGCCATCAAGCTTGCTGATCCCGGGCCGGGCTGGAAGACGGTGCCGGTGTCCCGCCGCCAGGCCGGAGCCCCGAATGAATATCCCGAACAATGCGCGCACAGTCCACCTTGCGAGGGATGGCGCAATTGCCGAGGGGCATGGCCGCTGATGGAAGCGCGGCGGACTGCTCGGGCGGGGCATTTGAGCCGCATGGCGACCGGGTCGCGACCTGCAGCCTCTGCCGTCCTCCGACTTTCGGTAAAACGACTTGATATGCGGGTCGGTCGTTGTTGGGCCGACGTGGTTGCGGGTGGTCTCTATGTTCAGCATCGCCGTGAACTCCATTGCGCAGGTCAGGCAAATCGACTAACGTCAGGCACCATGCCACGGTGGAATGTATGATGCCAAGCAATTTGCATGGAGTAGCGTGATGACTCTAACCGCGGCGCAGTGCCGGGCCGGCAGGGGCTTGGCGGGCATTTCACAGGGTGCGCTTGCAAAGGCGGCGGGCGTGGCGCGAGCCACGATCGCGGATTTCGAGCGAGGGGCACGCAGCCCAATCAACAGCACGCGTGGCGCGATTCAGCGCGCCCTCGAGGCAGCGGGTGTCGAGTTCATCGGAGAAAACAGCGGCGGGGTCGGGGTACGCCTGCGGAAGCCGGCCGCGGACGTGATGGACGATCCTTGAACTCGGCGCCGGGACTCTACCGGTTTACCGATCTCGAGCCCAGGGCGCCGGGACTAACGCTCTATGTTGTGCTAAGATTTAGCTAACCTCGCAGGAGGAAAAACTATGAGGTTCTGTGTCTTTGCACTAGTGGCAGCAAGTTTGCTCGGCGCGTGCTCGAGTAGCAATCTCCCTACGTGCAAGGAAGGCAGTCAGACGCTTGGAGAGTATCATCTTGGCCCGGCCGATAAATTGAAGATTACCATTTTCCGGCAACCGGAAATGTCGGGCCCGTTCACGATCGATGGCAAGGGTTCCTTGGCGCTGCCGCTGGTCGGCAGGTTTCAGGCTGCCGGCCTGACCACGCGCGAACTCGAGGATCAGATCGAGGCGCGGCTGAAGCAGGCTCAGTTCCTGGTGAGCCCGCAGGTCGGCGTACAGTTGCTCACCTACCGGGCCTTCTACGTCCTCGGCGAGGTCAACAGCCCCGGCAGCTACGAATATCGGGACGGCATGAGCCTGCTCAACGCGGTGGCGCTCGCCGGGGGTTACACCTATCGGGCCAATCAGTCGGGCGCGACGATCAAGCGCAACGGCTGCGGACTCCCGACGCACCCTGATACCCTCGTCCAGCCGGGCGATGTCATCACCGTACCCGAGCGATATTTTTAGGGCGCGGCGAGCTAGCTGAAGCTGGCGGAAGCGAAGCCGGATGCGGTCGAGCTGGTCGACGCTCTGGCGCTCGCTTTATGGTGGGCTGAAGCTAGGTGGCGGGTGAAGCTTGCTCAGCCAAGACCGCCGACGGCCTAAGGCAACTCTCGGAAGGTCGATCAGTTCGCATAAGATGCTGATTTACCGACGGAAAATCTTGGTGGGCGCACAAGGACTCGAACCTTGGACCCGCTGATTAAGAGTTCAGCTGCTCTACCACCTGAGCTATGCGCCCCGAGGGCTTAGCTAGGAGGCTTTCGGCCCCGCGTCAACCCGCCCCCGCCCGCCGCCCAGTGCCCGCCCAGGCCGTCGTAAGTGCTGCGCGACGCTTGCCCGGCGGCTGCCGGGGCGCTACAAGGACGGTCGGTCTGCGGGCGTAGCTCAGCGGTAGAGCATCGGCTTCCCAAGCCGTGTGTCGAGGGTTCGAACTCCCTTCGCCCGCTCCAGTATTTTTCCACTCTGTCCGGCGTTCGGAATGGCCGCGGTGTCGGTTCCTCACCCGCTCCGGCTGGCCTCCGTCCTCTCAGAAGTTTGTAAATCAATCGCGCCCGCGCAAGAATGCCCTTTGGAATCATTGGCGTTTCCCGCGCGATCGGAGCACTTCGGGCATTCTTTCACAGGCTCTCGGGCGGCGCCGCATCTGGATTGGGGACCCACTTCAGGATGTGCTGGGCGATCGCGACCAGGGTGCCGTCCTGGTTGGCGACCTCGAGCTCGGCGCGCGAGCGGCGCCGCGCGGGGTCGATCTCGGCGATCCGGTAGGTGACGGTGATGGTGTCGCCGATGAAGACGGGGCCCAGGAAGCGGATCCGGTCGTAGCCGAGCGAGACCGGGGTCTCGGCCTCGGGCACGCCGCCGCTCTGCTCGATCATCAGGGTCGAGGCGGTCGACATGAAGCCCACCAGCAGCGCGCCGTGCGCGATCCGGCGGCCATAGGCCGAGCGCTGCATGACCGCCTCGTTGACGTGGTTCGAGGAAAAATCGCCGGTGATGCCCGCGAACAGATAGACGTCGCTCTCGCCGACCGTCTTGGCGAAGCGGACCTGGTCGCCGACCGCGACGTGGAACCCGCTCATGGCGATGCCTCCCCGGCTTGCGAAGCCGCCTCGTCCGGCCCGGCCGCCGGCGCGGCGACCACGTGGCGCGCGATCAGGTCCTCGATCTCGGCCTCGCCGTAGCCGAGCTCGCCGAGCACCGCCCGGGTGTCCTCGCCGAGGCGAAGCGCAAGGCGCCGGAGCTCCGGCACCTGCCCGTCGTAGCGCAGCGGATGGTTGACGAGCGTCGCCCTGCCCGCCCCGACCGGCACCTCGCGGAACACCTGATTGTGGCGGATCTGCGGGTCGTCCGGCAGCTCGTCGTAGCTTTGGACCCGGGCGTACCAGATCGCCTGGGCATCCAGGCACGGCGCCAGCTCGGCATAGCGGCGGGGTGCCAGCGCCTCGGCCAGCGCCGTGGCGTAGCGGTCGCGCTCCTCGTAGCGGTCGAGATCCGCGAGCCCGGCGAGACGCGGGCTGCCGAGCGCGGCCGCGAGCTTGTTCGGGTCGTTCAGGGACACCGCCAGAAAACCGTCGGCGATCCGGTACACGCCATAGGGCGCCTCGTGGTACCAGGTCGCGAGGTTGAGGTCGCGCCGGAAGGCGTCCCGGGTCGCGCGGCCGCTGTAGTAGAGGGTCAGGGGCTCGGTCTGCAGGTCGAGGCCGGCGTTCAGGAGGTTGGCATCGACCCGGGTGCCCTGGCCGGTCTGCAGACGGCGGACATAGGCGCCAAGGATCCCCATCGCGAGCAGCGCGGCACCATGCTGGTCGGCGGCCGCGAAGCCGATCGCGGTCGGCCGCTCGTTGCCGGTCGCGGCGATCAGGCCGGAGAGCGCCTGGATCAGGAGGTCCTGGCCCGGCTGCCCGGCCATCGGCCCGCTCGCCCCGTAGCCGGTCGCGGAAGCGTAGATGACCGTGGGATGGCGCGCCCGCACGTGCTCGTAGCCGAGGCCGAGGCGGTCCATGACCCCGGGCCGGAAATTCTCCATCACCACGTCGGCGGTCGCCAGCAGGCGGAGCACGAGCGCCTTGCCGTCCGGGTGCTTGAGGTCGACCGCGAGCGAGCGCTTGTTGCGGTTGGCGCAGAGGTAGAAGGCGCTGATGCCGTCGACGAACGCGTTCGCCCCCGACCAATGGCGCTCCCAGGCGCCGGCGGGCGGCTCGACCTTGATCACGTCGGCCCCCATGTCGGCGAGGTACTGCGCCGCCGCCGGCCCCTGCAGATAGTGGCAGAAGCTGACCACGCGCATCCGGATCAGCACCGGCCTCGGCCTCCCCCTGATCGTCGTGACGACTATTACCCTGGCGCGGAGCCTAGGGTGCCTGCAGGCGCCCGGTCAAGCAGACGCTCGGCAATGTCTCGGTTCCGTGTTCTGTTCGAAACCCGGTCGACGCGACCTAGCTTACGGGCAGGCGGTGGCGCGCCGCGAGTGCACTACGGTAGGCGCCTGGGCCGGGATCTAAGAGCCGCGTCGTGCTACCTTGACAAGGCTAGCAGCGAGGACCAGCGTCGGTCACGGGCGTGGAGTGGCATCGGCATCGAGTGCGCATTGGATTGGGAGAAGACGAGCCATGCCGCTCGGCGGTCAGTGCCAATGTGAGCCGGCGTCCCTGTCATGTCCCCTCCAGGGTCAAGCGAGCCATGCTATCATCGGCTTGAATCGCCGACCCAGACCAGCGCCGACGCCCGGGCGCAATCTTCATCCGGCCAGATTTGGGGGCGTCCTGCCCAAGGAAGCCACCTCCCATGCGTCAAGGCCTATCGAAACCAGCTTCCCGCGAACCGGCGTGGCATCGAATTCGTCAGCCCGGTCCGGCCGACCCCGGGATCGGGAACGCCCTATGAGGCGCGCTGGTATGTGGGGACTCCGGGGGTCACCCAAAATCGTGCTGGCTATGCCGTCATACCAGCAACGGTGACCAAAAACACGCAGGTGCCGTGATGATTCGGCGACTACGATCCGAAACACTTCGCCAGATCGACTTTGTACCGCAGGCGGTAGTCGGACATCCGGCGACGTATTTCGAGAAGACTTTTCGAGTGAAGATGACCCCAGGCAGCGACGATCTTGACGAATACTACGGAGCAGCATTTACCTTAAATAATGAGACACCATTTGCGCTTAGACACTATAAAGGGCATCCCGCAAACACGATGACCATTTACCTCCCTAAAGAATATCGAAGCGTAGATCAGATTACCGAGATCGTGTCGCGCATCGTGCAAGAACTTCAGATCGATCGCAATGACCTGATCTGGCAGCGGGCCGATGATCCCGCGCTGTGAGACGTCCTCACCCGGTGCCAGGGCGTCGCGACATCTTAGCCGTCAGCGAAACCGGGACCGGACCGTCTGGTCTGCTTGTCAGGGCTCGGGGCGGCCGGTAGGGTCGAACCATCGAGCTTGCGCAAGGAGGACCCGATGCCACGGTTCGCGGACGATCGGCCGACCGGCGTGATCCCGGCCTGCCTGCTGCCGTTCTTCGACGACTTCGCGATCGACGAGCGGGGCTATCGCAAGCACCTCCGGGACGTGGTCGCGGTCGAGGGGATCAGCGCGCTCACGGTCAACGCGCACGCCTCCGAGGCGGCCTCCTGCAGCGAGGCGGAGCAGGCGCGGGTGCTGGATCTGACCCTGGACGAGGTCGGCGACCGGGTGCCGGTGGTCAACGGCATCTACGCCGATGGCAGCCATCAGGGGGCGAGGCTCGCGAGGATGGCCGCGCGCGGCGGTGCGGCCTGCCTGCTGGTGTTCCCGCCCAACCCGATGGCGATGGGCGGCCAGCTCCGGCCCGAGATGGCGCTCGCCCACTTCAAGACCATCGCCCTTGCCTCCGACCTGCCGATCATCCTGTTCCAGTACCCCATGGCGTCGGGCCTCGGCTATCCGTTCGAGACCCTGCTCCGGCTGGTCGAGGAGGTGCCGCAGATCCGGGCGATCAAGGACTGGTGCGCGGACCCCATGCTGCACGAGCGCCACATCCGCGCGCTGCAGAGCCTGCCGCGGCCGGTGACGGTGCTCTCGACCCACTCCGGCTGGCTGCTGAGCTCGCTCGTGCTCGGCTGCGGCGGCCTCCTGTCCGGCGCCGGCAGCGTCATCGCCGACCTCCAGGTCGCCCTCTTCCAGGCGGTCCAGGCCCAGGACCTGGCGCGCGCCCTGGCGATCAACGCGCGCATGCATCCCCTGGTCCAGGCGTTCTACGCGCCGCCCTTCCTGGACATGCACAACCGCATGAAGGCGGCGCTGGTCCTGCTCGGGCGGCTGGAGCGGGCGGTGGTCCGGCCGCCGCTCGTGAAGCTGGGCGAAGCCGAGATCGCCCGCCTGCGCCAGGCGATCGCCGACGCCCGGCTCGGGACCGGAGGCGCCCTCGATCTGGCCGCCTGACGGTACCCGATAGCGCCCCGGGCACGTCCGGGCGCTTGCCTCGGCTGCCGAATCGCCGCAACATCGGCCAAGCGCCAGCCGCTCGAACCTGCTGGAGCGTCCCGGTTCCCGGCGCGTCGGGTGTCGCGTCGGGCATCGGGGCCCATCAACAACATGCTCAGGGAGAGCTCATCATGAATTTCAGCAAGTTCCTGCTCGCTTCGGCGGCGGTCCTCCTGGTCGCCGGGCTCGGGCCGGCGGCCAACGCCCAGACGCGCGAGTTCAGCTTCGGCTACGATCAGCCCAAGACCACCGGCTACGGCTTCGCGGGCGATCTGTTCGAGAAGACGCTGGCCGAGCTCAGCGGCGGCACGATGAAGATCAACCAGTTCCCCGGCGCCCAGCTCGGCCAGGAGCCGGCCATGCTCGAGAAGATGCGCGCCGGCGACATCGACTTCATCATCACGTCCTCGGCCAATGCCGCGACCGTATCGCCGCAGCTCGGCGTCATGTCGCTGCACTACCTGTTCACCGGCGAGGACCAGCTGGCCAAGGCGGTCGCCTCGCCCGAGCTCAACAAGGCGGTCAAGCAGCTGGTCGACGACACGGTCCAGGGCGCGCATGTGCTGACCGTCATCACGCTTGGCCTGCGCAACATCTACTCCAAGCAGGAGGTCCACAGCGTCGCCGACATGAACGGCAAGAAGGTCCGGGTCCAGGCGACCAAGACCGAGGACACGTTCTTCCCGGCCTACGGCGCCCAGCCCGTGCACATGCCGTTCGGCGAGGTCTACACCTCGCTCCAAACCGGGGTCGTCGCCATGGCCGAGAACGGCGTCAACGTCTACCTCTCCAACAAGCATTACGAGGTGGCACCGGTGATGTCGTTCACCCAGCACGAGGCCAACAACAACCTGATCTGGGTCAGCGACAAGACCTGGCAGAGCCTCACCGACGAGCAGAAGGGCTGGGTCCAGCAGGCGGCCGCCGAGGTCGGCAAGCAGGAGCCGCCCTACGCGCTCGAGCTGGAGGCGAAGTCGGCCAAGAAGCTCGAGCAGATCGGCGTCAAGCTCGTCCATGACGTCGACAAGTCCGGCTTCATCAAGGCCGCGACCCCGATCCAGGACCAGCTCGCCAAGGAGCTCGGGCCCCAGGCGGTCGAGATCGTCGGCATCATCCGCGGCATCAAATAGGGCGCCCGCTCCGCTGGCGCGTGACGGGGCAGGCGTGCGCCACGGCTCGCCCTCTCACGCGCCCTTGCCGAGCCCGCGCGAACAATGAGCGACCGCCGCCAGATCGTCCTCGACCTCGACCGCCATCTCAAATGGCGCGCCTTCGACCGGCTCGAGGCCGTGCTGATGGTGCTCTGCGGCCTCGCGATCGCGGGCTTCTCGATCTGCGTGGTCCTCGACATCGTGACCCGCAGCCTGCGCAGCCCCTGGCTCTGGCTGCAGGAGGTGACCTCGGCGTTCTTCATCTATGGCAGCTTCCTCGGCATGGCGGTCGCGACCCGGCGCGCCGATCATCTGATGCTGTCGGCGATCAGCGAATCGATGTCGGGACGGTGGCGGTTCGTGGTCGAAGTCTTCAACCGCCTGGTGATCCTCGCCTGCGGCCTGTGCATGGTCGGCTTCGGCTGGCGCAACTTCCTGCACGGCTTCGGCAGCTACCGCATGCCGTCCTTGACCCCGCTCGCCTGGTGGTACCTCGCGATCCCGATCGCCGGCGCCTTCATCTGCCTGTTCGCGTTCGAGCAGCTGGTCAACGGCTGGCGCAACGGCTTCCCGGTACGCCAGCGCTCGGTCGAGGAGCAGGGAGCACATCCTGTGACCGCGGTCGGCGGTCCGGCCGCAGGGCGGCGATGATGCGGGCGGGCCTGGCCAACTACGGCCATGCGCCGAGCCCGGCCGAGACCTCGTTGCTGCGCTGCATCGTGCTCGGCGAGCCCATGCCGCCGATGGTGGCCGGCCTGGTCACGGGTGCTCAGGCCGCGCGCATCGAGCCCGGCATCGCCCGGCTGTTGCCGGCGCTACGAGGGCACGCCGACCTCGGGAGCCTGCCGAAGGAGCTCCAGGACCTGATCGTCACCCGGCATCGGGAGAGCACCTGCCGGTACCTGGCGCTCAAGGCCGGCCTCTGCGCGCTCATCCCGCCGCTCGCCGCCGGCGGCATCGAGGTGCTGATGCTCAAGGGCTTTCCGCTCGCGACGCTCTACTACGACAGCGTCGGCGCGCGGCCGATGGGCGACCTCGACCTGGCGGTGCGCCCGCCGCAGTACGAGGCCGCGCGGCGCGTGCTCGAGCGGGCCGGCTTCGCGACCGCGCCAGAGCGCAGCGCGGCGGCTCCCGGACCCGGCAATCATGCCGTCGGCTTTTACAGCGCCGAGGGGCTCGAGATCGATCTGCACATTCACGTCCTGCGCCCCTCGCGATGGGAGGGGGCCGACGACGCCTTCTGGGATCGCGCGCTGCCACTCCAAGTCCGGGAGCACACCGTCCTGACGCTGTGTGCGGCCGACCAGCTGCTCCACGCCTGCATCCACGGTCTGCAACGGAAGGACATCTCGCCGGTCCGCTGGATCGTCGATGCTGCCGCGATCGTGCAGAGTGGTCTGGCCGACTGGCCAACGCTGGCTGCCCAGGTGGCTCGCCACGACTGCGCGGGCCCCATGCTCGCCTGCCTCGGCTATCTGCGTGCGCAATTCCGGCTGCCGATTCCGGTTGCGATCCTGGATGAGCTCGGCCGGCTGCCGTACAGCGAGGTTTCTGATCGTTACTTCCAGCTGGTGGCGATGGGACGGGCATCGCGCGCCGGGCCGCGACACTGGCTGGAGCGGCTGGCGGTCGATCGCGCTCGATACGCACGCGGGCAAGCCGCCGCCGGCTGCCCGGCGCCGGGGCTCGCAGCGCTTGCCGCATCGAAATTGGAGCTCGACGGCTTGCGAGCCCTGCCGGTGGTGCTGCGGCGGTTGCTGGGCGCCGCTCGTCGACGCCAGAGACTGCGCCGCCCGCGCGCGGCCGATCCGCGGTGAGCAGCCGGCGGCAGCAGCAGGCCGTGACGATTGGTGGCAATCAGGAAAGCGAGAGGGCGAGCGCGCGGGCGAGATCGTTGTCGCCGACCTCCAGGATGTCGATCCTTTGCTCTCGCAAGGCCGCGGCAAACGGCCGAAGCACGCCGAGGTTCGAGTATGATCCGGCGAAACTCTGCTCCAGAAGCGCCGTGATCGCCTCATATCTCGTCGCCGGTCTCTTCGAACTTCTCCGCCCGCCGGCCCGGCGGAGGATGTGTACACCGCCGATCTCGTAAGCCCGGCCGACGGGAGCCATGCCCGGCAGGCTGCGATGGAGCATCAGGCGCGCCTCACCCGCCAAATGCCCGAAAGTATAAGCTTCGCCGAGTAGCCTCGGCCCGAGGCGACTGGGTAGGGCTCGCCCGCCAAGCCTGATCTTCACGGGCTTCGGCACTGCGAGGACGCCGCCGCCGGTGGCGTCGATCACCAGACGGTCATCCCCCAGCACTGTCTGTCCGGCCAGCCACGCCTCGAGGATCAGCGTGCTCTTGCCGACGCGGCCGGCGCCGAGGACGAGATGTGCCGAGTTGCCGACCGCGATCGCGCCGGCATGCAGCTCGTACAGACCCGGCTGGTTGAGGAGCAGGGAGGGCATGGCGGTGCCCAGCGCGACCAGCAGATCCTGCCTCGACGGGCAGACATACCTGCGGGTACCGGCATCAATGACGTACCGTCCGTCCTCGAGGCGGCACGAGATGTGGCGATCGCCTGACCCGCTGCGGGCTGGCAGGCCAAGAAGGGCCGCAAGCTGGTCCGTCGAGACGTCATCTGTTATGTCAACGGAGACCGTCCGGCCGAGGAACCGAAAGCACGCCGGCGCCGACGTCGACTTGGGGGCACGACGCTCCGGGTCCGGGCCACCGACGCGAGGGGGCGCGCCGCCCGGGATGCTCACGGACTCGGCGGGGCAAGTTGCCGGCGCTTCGGTCGGTGTGCCATCAGTCGTCACGCGGCAGCCAAATCGCGGGTCCAGCTCAGCTTGCGGAGGGAGCGCCAATGTCAACCGATGCGTTTGTCAAATCGCGCAATATCGACGCGGACGTCTTCGAGAACGAGCTTCTTCTCATGAAATCTCGACAACCGCAAAGTTCTGGTGCTGAACGAGAGTGCCCGGGTGATCTGGGAGGCCCTGGATCTTTTCCCGTCGAAGGCTCAACTATTGGCGTTACTGAACGAAGGGATAACTGAAGCATCAACGACCGAACTCGAATCTGGCCTCGCCGATCTGCTCGACACGCTTACACGCTACGGCTTCATCAGCGCCGCGGAGGCCGGCTAGACGAACCCTCAAGCAGGCTTCGGGCTGGTTCTCCGGTTGGCTGGCGAGGATGCCGGCCACAGCCAAGTCCCCCGCTGTGCCTTCGCATCATCGCCATACGTGATCCACACACGGTCAAGCCTGCGTCCGCAGGCGTGTTAGTGGGCGGCGTCGGCAGGCGTGATGCTGCTGTTGACGGCGACCACAGCGGCCGGGATCATCGCCGCCTTGGCCAGACGTTTGATGAACTCTCTGCGCCTGGCCTCGTCGCGCTGGCTCTCCGCCGGCTGCGCGTCGGCTTGGTCGCGTCGCTCGCTATCCATGCCCATCATCCCCCGTTGACCCAACCCACTCACTCATACCAACGCTTGCGCCGCCACGCAAGTCTCCGCTAGCTTGAGTATAACTGCCGGCGCAATACGCGGCGCCTCACCGATCACCCGGGTCAGCGCCATGCGGGCTTCGATGGTTCTCGTGTCGCGCAGACCAGCTTTCCTCTCGACGATCCTCGAGCTCGTGAGTCGTCAGGACTACCCGGATCGCGAGTTGATTCTGGTGCTCCATGGAGTTCGCTACGATCGCTTGCCGGTGACCGTCCGCCGCCGCGCCCTCGCGATGGCGGCGGCGGTCCTCGAGCTGCCGGCCGGGTGGTCGCTCGGCGCCTGCCTCAACGAAACCGTCGCTCACGCGACAGGGGCGCTGATCGCCAAGATCGACGACGACGATCTCTACGCCCGACACTACCTGAGCGAGGCGATCGATAGCCTGCTTGCCCGGCGGGCGGACATCGTCGGCAAGACCGAGGTCTACCTTTACCTCACGCGTTCGCGTACGCTCCTGCTGCGCTTTCCGGGCTCGAGCCTGATGGAGCAGGGCTTCCTGCACGGCACGTCGCTGGTCTTTCGGCGTGAGTTGGGCCGCAACCCCGGCTTTCGCGACATGCGAGTCAACTCGACCGTGCGCTTCGTCGACGACTGCCGCGCGCAGGGTGCGCGGACCTTCGCGACCTCGCGCCGGCATCTGGTGGTCCGACGCTTCGCGACCGCCCACCATACTTGGCGGCCAACCGATGCCGACTTACATCGCGATGCCCTCGTGATCCGGCGGCCGGTCGTGGACGACAGTCCCGCCGGGCTGCTCCGCCTCGTCGGCGACGCTTGAGGAGCACATTCCATTGATCCTCGACCCGGGCTGGGTGCTGTTCATCATGGCCGGGCTGTTCCTGGTGCTCGGCTACATCGGCGTGCCGGTGCCGTTCGCGCTGATGGCGGGCGTGTTCACCGCGACCATGCTGACCCCGGTCAGCATGCTCTCGATGGTCGGCCAGCTGTTCGTCGGGCTCGACGTCGAGGCGCTGCTCGCGGTGCCGTTCTTCCTCCTGGTCGGCGAGCTGATGACCTCGGCCGACGTGACCCGGCGGATGATCGTGCTCGCCCAGATTTTCGTCGGCCATATGCGTGGCGGGCTCGCCCAGGTCGTGACCCTGTTCTCGATGTTCTTCGCCGGCATCTCGGGCAGCTCGACCGCCGATGTTGCGGTGCTGAGCCGCAGCATCGCGCCCGAGATGGACCGGGAAGGCTACGACCGCGGCTTCACCGCCGCCCTGATCGCGTCGGCCTCGACCATCGCCAACCTGATCCCGCCCTCGATCATGGCGGTGGTCTATGGTGCCACCGGCAACGTCTCGATCGCCGGCCTGTTCCTGGGCGGGGTCGTGCCGGGCGTGCTGATCGGCATCGGCCTGATGGTCTACAGCTACCTGTTCGGGCCGGTCGGCGTGCAGAAGCCGCGGGCGACGCTGCGCGAGCTCGCGACCGCCGCCCGCCAGGCCACGCTGCCGATGATGATCCCGGTGATCATCATGGGCGGCATCCTCAGCGGCTGGTTCACCCCGACCGAGGCCGGGATCGCCGCGGTCAGCTACATCGTCCTGATCCTGATCCCGCTGCTCCGGCCCGCCCACATCAAGGTCCTGCCGCAGGACTTCATGCACGCTGGCCTGCTCTACGCGATCCCGATGGCCGCGGTCGCCGGCGCCTCGGCCTTCGGCTGGATGCTCGCCTATCTGCGCGGCCCGGACATGGTCTCGGACCTGATCGAGCGCACCGCCGGCACCGACCCGCGCACGATCATGTTCCTGCTGGTGGTGCTGTTCGTGATCGTCGGCGACTTCATCGACGCGATACCGGCGATCATCATCTTCATGCCGATCGTCAACAAGCTCACCGACCTCGGCAGCATCAACGCTGTGCACATGGGCGTCGTGATCATCACCACGCTCGTGTTCGGCCTGATCACGCCGCCCTACGGCCTGTCGCTGCTGATGGCGAGCAAGTTCTGCGACGTGAAGTTCACCACCGCGATGTACGCCTCGCTGCCGCTTTACCTGGTGTTCTTCGCCACGATCGCGTTCTGCATCTTTTTTCCCGACGTTATCCTCTGGCTGCCCAAGCACGTGCTGCCCGAATTGGTCGGCTGCTTCAAAAGCCCGACCGGCGCCGGCTACATCTGCCCGTCGTGAGCGGAGGCAAGCCCGCCCCACCGCCGCGATCGCTCGACGGGCTTGCGTCGGAGCGGCTGCGGGCCATATGGTCGCATCTCGTGACCATGGACGTTTTCGCATGACCGAGACTGCCCTGGAAGTCCCTGCCGGCGAGTTCAAGGCGCGCTGCCTCAAGCTCATGGACGAGGTCCGCGCCACCCGCCGGCCGATCGTGATCACCAAGCGCGGCAAGCCGGTCGCCAAGCTCGTGCCGGTCGAGGACGCGCCGCGACGCGAGATCTTCGGCTGCATGCGGGGCACGGTCACCATCCAGGGCGACATCATCAGCCCGATCGAGCTCGACTGGAACGCCGAGCGCGGCATCCTCTACATCGGCGAAGATGACGACCGCAGCTGAGCCGCTGCTGCTCGATACCCACGTCTGGGTCTGGCTGGTCCGCGGCGAGGACCGCATACCAAGGCCCATTCTGGAGCGGTTGTTCGTCGCCGCCGGGGCCGGCTCGATGTACCTTTCCGTCATGTCGGTCTGGGAGCTGAGCCTGCTCGACGCCAAGGGCCGGATCACCCTGAACCTGCCCTGTCTGGACTGGGTTCGCACAGCCATCGAACGCTCGGGCGCGATAACAGCGCCACTGACGGCCGAGATCGCGGTCGAGTGCCATCGGCTGCCGGACGGGCTCCACAGCGATCCGGTCGATCGAATTTTGGTCGCGACCGCACGGATCGAGGGCCTGCCCCTCCTGACCCGCGACCGCGCGATCCTGGACTATGCCGCCAAGGGGCACCTGCGCGCGCTCGCCTGCTGAGGGCAGGCGCCTGCTCGCTCTCGTCAGAGGTTCGGCGTCTCATCAAGTCTCGGGCAGGCGCGTGACGTTGCCCTCGCGAAACCGGCTGATGCGGAACGGGTGGAGGTCGACCAGCGGCGTCTGGCCCATGGCGAGCTGCGCGGTGAGGTAGCCGGCGGCCGGGCCGATGCCGAAGCCGTGGCCCGAAAAGCCGGTGGCGATCAACAGGCCGGGCAGGTCGCCCACCGGCCCGAGCACCGGGATCTCGTCGGGCGTGACGTCGATCATCCCGGCCCAGCGCTCCGCCGGACGCAGGTCCCGAAGCTGCGGGAACAGCTCGACGGCGTCGCGCAGCACCTGGTCGAGCACCGCGTGGTCCGGCGTCGGATCGAGCACGCGGGTGCGCTCGAACGGGGTCGGCCGGTCCGCGGCCCAGGCTGCGGACGTGGTCAGCTCGGCCAGGAAGGGACGGCCGACCCGGACCTTGATCTCGCCCCACTTTTCCCGCAGGGCGGGCATGAATGCGCGGAAATGGCGGAAGGCCGCGGGCGTGACGTCGAAGGTGACCGCGCCGCTGCGCGCGAGCGTGTAGCCGCCGTCCCGACGCCGGCGAAAGGCCGCGCGGGCGGCGCCGACCGCGGCCTCGGTGATCAGAGGACCGGGGGTCGTGCGCTGGACCGAGGCCTTGACCCTGAGCTGGGGCAGGTCCAGCCCGTGATGGCGCAGGAACAGCGCCGACCAGGCGCCCCCGGCCAGCACGACCGCCTGGCACGCGACCCTGCCCCGCTCGGTGATCACGCCCGCGACCCGGCCGGCTGCCATGTCGAGCGCGCGTACGGCGCAGCCCTCGTGGATGCCGGCGCCCAACGCCGCGGCTGCGCGCGCGAGCGCCGGGACCGCGAGACCGGGCTCGGCGCGGGCATCGCTGGGGGTGAACAGGGCGCCCTTGAAGCGGCGCCCGTCCTGGCCGAGCAGCGCATCGGTCTCGGCCGGCGAGAGCAGGCGCGTGTCGAGCTGATGCGCTTCGGCGTGCGGCAGCCAGGCGGCGTGGCGGGCGAGCTCGGCCTCGGTCTCGGCGAGGTAGGCGATTCCGCCCACGCCGCCAGCCGATGTCCTCGCCGATGGTCGCGGCGAGCTCCTCCCAGAGCCGGAGCGCCAGGATGATCGCCGGCAGCTCGCGCGGATCGCGGCCCTGCTTCCTGATCCAGCCCCAGTTGCGCGACGACTGCTCGCCGGCGATCCGGCCCTTCTCGCACAAGGTCACCGGCACGCCGGCTCGCGCCAGATAGTAAGCGGTCGCGACGCCCGCGATCCCGCCGCCGATCACCACGACCTCGGAAGTCCGTGGCAGCGCGGTGACCGCGTCGAGCCCACCGCGCGCGGCGCCCTGAACGAGCGCGGGCTCAGCGTCGTTGACGGTAGTGACCGGGCCCGCCGGGATAGCCGGAGTCATGGGCCTGATGCTCGCACCGTTCCTCACCATCCGGCTGACCGCGCTGGCGCTGGCGCCGGCCGGGACCCATCTGCTCGAGCTGCCGAGCAAGTTCGGCCTGCCCGACCGGCAATCCTTCGTCGTCCAGAGCATCTATCGCGGCTGGGCGCCGCTCGGCATCGCCCTGTTCGGCGTGCCCGCCGCCAACGTCGCGCTGGCGATCCTGCTCCGGCACGTGACCCTCGCGGCGCTCACGATGAGCAGTCTACCTCAAAGCAAGTCGACGAACTGGTCGACGGTCAGCTCCGCCTGTCGGATGATCGAGCGCAGCGTTTTGGGATGCAGGTCGCGGTTGTGATGGGCGACGGTGACCCGAAGATCCAATCTTCGGCGGTGTCTAAGGGCATAGTGGCTGCCGGAGACGTGATGAATGAAGAAGTCTGCCCGCTCCAGCGCGCGAATCACCTGACGGGGCTTCAGGGTCGGTAGCTGGCCACTCATCCGCGTCCGAGAACGACGGTGACCGGTTCCCGAATTGGCTCTGTGTCGTGGACCTCGCCCGGTGGCAGGGGCAGCCCGTCCTTGCGCAGGCTCTCAAGATAGCAGCGGATCGCGTCCGCCGCCATCGCTCTCGCTTCTTCGAGCGTATCGCCCTCGGTGACCAACCCAGGCAGCGCCGGACAGGTGACGGTGTAGCCACCCGCCTCGTCGTCGGGCTCGAACACCACGGTGTAGGTGTACGCCTCACCCTCGACCGCTTTGGCTCGCGCCATTCCAACCGAACTCCCTGCTGCTCGGCTGAAGGATAGCACAAGAGGCAGGTCCTGCGTCAGATGCAGATGCATCCGGACGGCTACGTCTGACGAGGTGCCCCGCGCTGCGCGGAATGCGGAGACGCCTGGCAAGCCAACCTTCGTGGCTGGTATCCGCACAAAAGACGAAGCGCTCCGCCTGATCCGCGCTATCGGCATTGGCCCGCTTGGCGAACCGTTGCGGAGTCACTGTGGAACGAAGTGGTGCCTCCGTGCCTCCTGGCCCGCCGAACTCTCCGCGACGTCGATGTCAACGATCAATTCGCCCACCCGCTCAACCAGGCCAGCATTGGGAGCCGCCGTCGACCCTCAGCACCTGGCCGGAGACGAAGGCGCCGAGCGGGCCGGCGAAGAATTCCACCACGCGCGCGACCTCGTCGACCGTGCCGATCCGATCCAGCGTGCCGGCCTCCGCCAGGCGCTCCGGGTCGACCGTGCGGGTGCCGAGGAAGCGGCCGGTCCGCGTCTCGCCGGGGGCCAGCGAGTTGACCGCGATCTCGTAGGGCCGGAGCTGGTCGGCGAGGCACCGGGTGTAGTGGACCACGCCCGCCTTGGCGGTCGCGTAGATCGCGCCGTGCTCCCGGCCCTTGAAGGCGGCGATCGAGCTGATGGTCAGGATCCGGCCGCGCCGTCGCGCCATCATGCCGCGCGCGACCTGCTGGCAGACCAGGATGGTCGAGAGCAGGTTGCGCTCGAGCACCGCCCGGACGTCCGCCTCCTTGATCATGACCGCATCGTTCGGGTCGGGCCGGCCGCCGGCCGCGGCGATGTCGCCGCCCGCGTTGTGGACCAGGAGCTCGATCGGGCCGAGCTCGGCCTCGACCGTCCTTATGACCCTTGCAACCTGCTCCGCGTCGGTCAGATCGCCCAGCACGCGGCAGGTGCGGACGCCATGCGCCTTCCCGATCGCGGCCGCGGTCGCAGTCAGCGTCGTGCCCTCGCCATACTCGGCCGGCCCCTCCTCGCGCATGCCGTGCACGCCGATCGCCGCGCCGAGCCCGGCCAGCCGCTCGGCGAACGCCCGCCCGAGGCCGCGGCCGGCGCCGGTGACCAGGGCGACCTGGCCGTCGAGCAGACGCTCCGTTCCAGCCATCGCCCGCCCCTCACGCGACCGGGGTGACCGGGCCGTTGCCCGCGAACCAGGAGCGGACGTTGTCGAGCACGCACTCGCCCATGGCGCGCATGGTCTCCTCGGTGTTGCTCGCGATGTGCGGGGTCAGGACCACGTTGTCGAGCCCGAGCAACTCCTCGGGAACCTTGGGCTCCTCCTCGAACACGTCGAGGCCCGCGGCGCCGAGCTTGCCCGTGGTCAGCGCCTTGACCAGCGCCACTTCGTCGACCAGCCAGCCGCGCGCGACGTTGACGAAGATGCCCTTGGGCCCGAGCGCCTCCAGGATTTCCCGGTTCACGATGTGCTTCACACCAGGGCCGCCGGCGGCCGCGAGGAACAGGATGTCGACGTTCTTCGCGAGCTCGAGCGGGCTCGGGTAGGCCTGGTAGGGCACCTCCGGCTTCGGCAGCGGATCGTAGTAGGCGATCGTCATGCCGAACGCCTGCAGCCGCGGCGCCAGCGCCGTCCCGATCCGGCCGAGCCCGAGGATGCCGGCGCGCTTGCCGCTGAACTTCTGCGCCGGCGCGATTCTCCCTTTCAGCCATTGCCCGGAGCGCACGAAGCGGTCGGCCGCGGCGATCCGGCGCGAGGCGCACATGCCGAGGATCACGGCGAGATCGGCGACGTCATCATAGAGCACGGGCGTCGTGGTCACGACGATGCCGCGCTCGCGGGCGCGCGGGAGGTTGGTGGTCTCGAGCCCGACCCCCATGATCGCGCACAGCTCGAGCTTCGGCAGCGCGTCGATCATGTCCGCGGTCAGGCCGGTCATGGCATTGGTGACCACGCCCCGCAGCCGCCCGGCGATCGGCTTCAGGGCTGCGATCTTGTCGGGCGCGTCGATGACGTTGTGGACCTGATACTCCTTGGTCAGCGCCTCCATCACCAAGGGGCGCTGCGGGCCGATCACGGCGATCTCGACCGACATGGTACCTCCCTCTCCGGAATCTCCAGGGCGCTTCTAGCCGCCCCGGCCGCCTGGGTCCAGGGGGCCTGGTCGCGCGGCTCGATCCTCGGTGGCCGCCGGCGTGCGAGAGGCCCTCGTCCGTTGACCCGAGACGCCTTCGCGCGCAGCATACCGAGGCCTCAGATCGCCTCCGGCACGGTCGCGAATCCGAAGGAGGGCCGCACAATGGCTAAGGTCTGGTCGGTTTCCGAGGGGTACCCGAACGCGCTAGGCGACCCTTGGGCCGTTTTGGCCCTCGACGACGCCATTCGCGTTCTTGACCTCAAGCCCGAAGGCTTTTTGATGGACCTGTCCAGTACTCCCAAGTTCGGGAACCCGGGACGGAACGTTGCCTTGGCGGGCTACCAGCATGTCCTGATCGAGATTTGTGAGGATGAAGCGGCGCCCGGTTGGAGGCCGGGGTACTATAAATCACCGCTCTCCCCTGGCGAGGCGTTCTTGAGGCTTCAGGTCCACCAACGCCTGGGAGAGAACTGGCGTGACGAGTGGAAGAGGGGACAGGACGCCGATGGAGAGCCGGCAATCTGGCTCTGGGCCGTGCTTCGGGCGGGTGCGCCCGACACTGAGTGGGCCGGGGAGAACCGCGAACGTATCTTGACGGAGGTGAGAGAAGTCGCCGCTGAGAGCGGCATACCGGATTGGGTGTACGTTCGATTTCGCAAGGAGAAGGACGAGAGGGTCGCTCCTTGAGCCTGTCGGCGGATCTCCTCGCGCAAGCGCGGGCCCTCGCGAAGAACGAGCCCAAGCGACCAAAGCAGGCTAGCCTCCGTCGAGCCGTTTCTGCGGCCTACTACTCCATGTTCCATCTGTTGGCCGAGGACGCTGCCCAGGCAATGTTCGGTGGAACCGATGCGGGTGATTTGCGCGCGGTCGTAGGTCGTGCATTTCAGCACGCAACGATGAAGAACGCGGCCAAAGGTATTGGCGCAGGAAAACCGGCAGAGCCTTGGAGGCAGCTCCTCGCCGTACCTTCTGCGCAACTCGGGCGCGTCGCGGATGCTTTCGTCGAGCTTCAGGAGGCGCGCCATCAGGCGGACTATGACCTCGCTCATCGTCTGACCCGCACGGAGGTCATCGATCTCGTGGAGCGGGTTGAGAGGGCTACCGCCGCATGGAAGTCCATCCGAAAGACGCAGCCACGATCCAAGTCGTACAGCCTTGAAGCTAGAATCTTTCTGGCTGCCCTTCTCGTCCACGACCGGGTCACTCGGCGCTGACGACGCCGGACGCAGCCCCACTGCGCCCGGAACGGCGACCATTCCTGTGCATACCCCCAGGGATGCCCTTTCTCGGTCCATCGTTCCCTGCTAGAAGGCGCGCGACATTGCGCCAGGAGCGACCCATGGCCGCCTATCAGTACATCTACGTGATGCAGCGCCTGACCAAGATTTTTCCCGGTGGCAAGAAGGTGCTGGAGAACATCACGCTGGCCTTCCTGCCGGGCGCCAAGATCGGCGTGCTCGGCGTCAACGGCGCCGGCAAGTCGACCCTGCTGCGGATCATGGCCGGGCTCGATCACGATTTCTCCGGCGAGGCCTGGGCGGCCGAGGGCGTCAAGGTCGGCATGCTGGCGCAGGAGCCGGAGCTCGACGCGGCGAAGGACGTGCTGGCCAACGTCATGGACGGGGTCGCCGCGACCAAGGCGCTGCTCGACCGGTTCGACGAGGTCTCGGCAGGCTTCGGCGATCCCGATGCCGACATGGACGCGCTGATGGCCGAGCAGGCCGAGCTTCAGGAGAAGATCGACGCGGTCAATGGCTGGGAGCTGCAGCGGACGATCGAGATCGCGATGGATGCGCTCCGCTGCCCGCCGGGCGATCAGGACGTGAGCACGCTCTCGGGCGGCGAGCGGCGGCGGGTGGCGCTCTGCCGGCTGCTGCTCGCGCAACCCGACCTTCTGCTGCTGGACGAGCCGACCAACCATCTGGACGCCGAATTGGTCGCCTGGCTCGAGCGGTTTCTCCAGGATTACAAGGGCACCGTGGTCGCGATCACCCATGACCGCTACTTCCTCGACAACGTCGCGGGCTGGATCCTCGAGCTCGACCGCGGCCACGGCATCCCCTGGCAGGGCAACTACTCGTCCTGGCTCGAGCAGAAGCAGAAGCGCCTCGCCCAGGAGGAGCGCCAGGAGGAGGCGCGCCAGCGCACGCTCGCCCGCGAGCTGGAGTGGATCCGTCAGAGCCCGCGCGCCCGCCAGGCCAAGAGCAAGGCCCGGATCACCGCCTACGAGGATCTGCTCAGCCAGGCCGAGGCGCGCGCCCCGGGTCAGGCCCAGATCATGATCCCGGCCGGGCCGCGCCTGGGCGATCTGGTGATCGAGGCCCTGCACCTGCGCAAGGGCTACGGCGATCGCCTGCTGATCGACGACCTCGACTTCCGCCTGCCGCCCGGCGGCATCGTCGGCGTGATCGGCGCCAACGGTGCCGGCAAGACCACGCTGTTCCGCATGATCACCGGCCAGGAGCACCCCGATGCCGGCAGCCTCCGGGTCGGCCCGACCGTGGTGCTCGGCTACGTCGACCAGAGCCGCGATGCCCTCGATGCCAAGAAGTCGGTCTGGGAGGAGATCTCGGGCGGCCGCGACCAGATCCAGCTCGGCAAGCGCGAGATGCCGAGCCGCGCCTACGTCTCGGCGTTCAATTTCAAGGGTCCCGACCAGCAGCAGAAGGTCGGGCAACTCTCGGGCGGCGAGCGCAACCGGGTGCATCTCGCCAAGGTCCTGAAGAGCGGCGCCAACGTCATCCTGCTCGATGAGCCGACCAACGATCTCGACGTCGACACGCTGCGCGCGCTCGAGGACGCGCTGCTCGAGTTCGCCGGCTGCGCCGTGGTGATCAGCCACGACCGCTGGTTCCTCGACCGGATCGCGACCCACATGCTGGCCTTCGAGGGCGATTCTCAGGTGGTCTGGTTCGAGGGCAACTATCAGGACTACGAGGCCGACCGCCACCGCCGCCTCGGCGCCGAAGCCGACCAACCCCACCGGATCAGGTACAAGCCGCTCAAGGTGGCGTAGTGCGGGCAACTCGACGGGCCCTCCATCGGGTGTCATGGCTTCGACGCCTACCGGACACAGACCATGACCACAGTGACCGCCTACATCGAGTTCGATGAGGAGACCCAGCTCTACATCGGCATCGTGCCGGGCATACCGGGCGCGCACACGCAGGCGGCGAGCCTGGACGAGCTTCGCGCCAACCTTCAGGAGGTGGGGGGACTTTGCCTGGAAGAGCAGGCGGATCTGCGCGACCGTCTCCCGAAATTCGTGGGGGTGCGGCAGATCGAGGCGGCGTAGTTGGCCCGCCTCACGCCGGTCAGCACCCGGGCGATGGAACGCGTGTTGAAAGTGCTGGGCTTCGCTCGGGTGCGCCAAAAAGCAGCTACGTCTTCTATCGCCATCCCGACGGTCGGACCACGACTGTGCCGCATCACAAGGGCGGGACCTCGCCGCGCCGCTGGTTCACGCCATCCTTGCTGACATCCAGCTTGCGCCTGACGAATTCCTGCGCCGGCTGCGCCCCTGAACGGCGGCACTTGATCGGGGGGCATCGCGGTCACAGTCTCCGACCGAGCGCGACGGGGTCACCAGAGGCGGAGGACGCCGTAGGCGTCGAATACGTGCTCGATCGAGACGAGATTGAGGTTCTCCTGCATCGCCTGGGCGATCAGCATGCGGTCGAACGGATCGCGCACCGGCCCGGGCAGCGCACCTGCGCGCTGGCCGTGCTCGACGGTCACTGCGAGCGGCTGGAAACCCTCGCGGGTGATGCAGCCGGCGACGTCAGCGGCCACGTCCAGGGCATCGGGCAGCTTGCCGATCCGGGCCTTGGTCGCGATCTCCCAGGCGGTCGCCGCGCTCACCGCCACCTGCGCGGGATCGGCCGCGATGGCCCGCCTCGCCGCGGCGGGCAACTTCGGATCGCCATCGAGCCACCAGAGGAAGGCATGAGTGTCGAGCAGCAGCCGCAAGGGTCAACCGCCTTCCCAGAGCTTGAGCTCCTCCTCCGGCAAGGGCTCCCAGAACTCGGGTCCGAGCGAGGCACGCCCCTTCATCGAGCCGAAGCCGCGCTTGGGCTGCTCCTGCGCGTAGGGCACGAGGCGCGCGACCGGCGTCTTGCCGCGGGCGATGATCACCTCCTCGCCGCGCAGGGCCTGCTCGAGCAGCTTGGAGAGCTGCGTCTTAGCTTTGTGAATCGTGACGATCGCCATCTCGGTCACCTTGTCTTAGCTAGCCTCATTTAGCTAAGTCTTGCCCGGGCCAGGCAAGACCGGCGCGCAAAGAGCTTGGCAGGGACGGGCAAATCCGCTTCGCTGGCGTCTGCAGCGCGCCGGACCGGAAGCCGCCCCTGGGCAGCCGGGCTGCGATCGGCGGAAGCGAACCTCAGGAGGGAAATGCATTGGGCAAGATGGTGCGAGGCAAGGCCGCGGATGGCCACGAGTTCGGGATCTATCGGGCCGATCCGGCGGGCAAGCCGCGCGGGGCGGTGGTGGTCGCGCAGGAGATCTTCGGGGTCAACAGCCACATCCGGGCGGTCTGCGACGACTTTGCGAAGCAGGGCTACCTCGCGGTGGCGCCGGCGCTGTTCGACCGGGTCGAGCGCGACGTGCAGCTCGGCTACACGAGCGACGACATCGCCCGGGGGCGGGCGTTGCGCGAGCCCGTATCGCTGGAGAACGCGCTCGCCGACATGGAGGCGGCGGCCAAGCAGGCGGCGGGTGCCGGCAAGATCGGGGTGGTCGGCTATTGCTGGGGCGGCACGGTCGCCTGGGTCGCTGCCACCCGCTCGAAGACCTTCGCGGCCGCGGTCGGCTACTATGGCGGCGGCGTCACCGGGCTTGCCGATGAGCGGCCCAACTGCCCGGTGCAGCTGCACTTCGGCGAGCAGGACCAGTCGATCCCGATCGCCGACGTGCGCAAGATGATGGCGGCGCATCCGGAGATCCCGGTCTTCATCTACCCGGCCGGGCACGGCTTCAACTGCGACCAGCGCCAGTCCTACCACGCCGAGAGCGCGCGCCTCGCGCGCGAGCGCACGCTCGCCTTCTTCGGCGAGCACATCGGCTGAGGCCGAGCCCGGCGGGCGCGTGGACGCGGAGGTAGCGCTTCGGGCGCCGCTCGGCGAGGAGCTGCGTTTCCTCGCCCGCCTCCATCCGCGCGCGACCTGGGCGAGCCATGCCCGTCTCGGTGAGCTCGCACGCTATTGGCTCCAGCGCCACGCGGCGTTCCGCGAGCTGGACGAGATCATCCGGACCGGCAGCGAGGCAGCGCTCGCGCAGCCGATCGAAGCCGCCGCGCTCAAGCCCTGGCTCGCCCACCATCTGCAGGCCTTCCTCTGGCAGCTGGAGGGCCACCATCGGGTCGAGGATCTGCACTACTTTCCGGTCTTCCGGCGGCTGGAGCCGCGGCTTGCCGCGGGCTTCGAGCTGCTCGAGGGGGACCACGAGACGCTGCACACCGCACTCGGCGGCATCGTGACGGTTGCCAATCGCGTATTGGCGCATGAGGGCACGGATCCGGCGGACCTGCGCGCCGAACTCGCCCGCTTCCGTGACGCCCAGGTGGCACTCGGGCGCCAGCTCCGGCGCCACCTCGACGACGAGGAGGACCTGGTCGTGCCGTTGCTCCTCGAGCGCGGCGAGGGTGCCGTGCACGGCGGCGCCTGACCCCCGCCGGCTGCCGGCGGCGGAGCAGGGCCATGTCTATGCCAGTCCGTGAGGTTCGCCTCGGACCCTTCGGTCTGGTGCACGTGCAAAGCCCGGACGCAGGAGCGCCCCTCCTCGCCAAGCGCGGCCCGGATGGCGCCTGGGATCGGCGATCGCGGATGCGGCTGCGAAGGGCTCGACCGGCTTGCCCAAGGCCGTGATCAATACCGAGCGCATGCCCTGCAGCAACCAGGTGATGATCAAGACCATGCTCGCCTTCCTCGAGGACGAGCCGCCGGTGATGGTCGACTGGCTGCCATGGCACCATACCGCGGGCGGCAACCACAACTTCGGGTTTATGCTCTACAACGGCGGCTCGCTGTACGTCGACGACGGCAGCCCCACGGCCGCCGAGATCGGCGCGTCCAAGTGCAACCTTTGCGAGATCGCCCCACCCTGCTCGTCACGGGTCCTGGTGGCGGCCGTGCTGCTGGAAGGCAGGTCCTGAGATCTTTCCTTCACGACACCCGGCTTTCGCGGTCAATCCCGGCCGCGCGCCGCTGAAATCAGGTTCGCACTCGATGGAGATGAGAGAATCGAGACTGGCTTACGGCTGCCCCAGCTCGGGTTGCGCAAGCGAAGCGCCTCCATTCTTTCGTCCCAGCCGCGTCCATACGGGGCGCAGGGTTTTCCGGACGCCGCGGAGAAATCGATATTTTCCGACCTCGAGCTCCTCGAGCAGTCTGGCGTAGCGCCCCGCGGATCGCGTCCGCGGGTCGAACTCGCGCTCGAGCGACCGGAGCTCCAATCCACTGGCGGGTCCGACGAGAGCGGGAGCGATCGTGTCGAGACCGGCAGCTCCTTCGCCGTCATGAGGTAACCGCTTAACATGAGCCCGCTGCTCTCGGTCTCCGAGAAGGCGTCCAAATCGGTGCGGATGGCAGCGAGTTGGGCTTGCACGGCCTTCGGGACGCCGTAGCTCGTCATCCCGTCTCGGTCGAGCTCCTCCGGGACCGCGGCGGGCAGGCCCGCCTTTCGCCAGGTCACGGGCCGGACCTCCAGGTCTTTCTTCAGATGGACGTACATCAACTCCCGCAGGCGCGAGGACCGGCGACGCGCGTCGAGCTCGCGGTAGTTCCCGGATCGCACGGCCGCCATCAGGATGTTGTTGGCCCGGAGCGGCACCCGTGTCGACAACCAAGCCGGGTTGTCCTCCGCATCCATCTGGCCGCTGGCATCGCTCACCAGCATCAGGGTGCAGTCCTGCTCAAGGAGACTGTAGATGCCCTGGTTGTCGGTCACCCCGCCGTCGACCAGGCGCACGACCTTGCCGGGGTAGAGATCGTCGAGCACGATCGGGAAAAATAGGCCGGGGACGCAGGCGGAGGCGGCGACGGCGTGACCCAGCCGGACGGCATCGTACGGCGGCGGCGCGTCGCCATGGTACAATCGGCGCAGTCGGTAGTTGGCGTCGATCTCCTTGTCGAGGTAGGCGGCTGGCTCGCCCATGAAGGTCGCGGTAAACTGCCAGTTGTGGCCCGTGTTGAGCGTCGTCGCATTGAGCACCAGGATCGGCACCTTCGCCCGCCGCCACCAATTGTCCCGCCTGGGATGAAAGTTGGTCGGGCCGTCAGCCGGGATCACGACCAGATCCTTGAGCAGGCGCGGCGCATCCCCGGCGCCGTCATTGACCCGACTATATAGCTCCTGCTCGAATAGCTCGCCGATTCGCGTGGTAGGGTTGTAGCCCCAATCGGTCAGCATCCTGAGGAGAGCCCGCGGGCTCCTGAAGACGCTCATCCGGATGTTGGTGCGCACGCCACACAAGAATGCCTGTTCGACCCTCTTGACGATTTCGATGTAGCAGTCGCGGTCGAGCTCGTCATGCTTTCGCCGGCTAAGTTCTTTGCGCAGCTCAAGGTAGTACTGCACGCCGACGATGGAGCCGCCCGAGACGCAAGACAAAACCTCAATGTGGCGCAGAACGTCCAGTTCGGCAAGCTTTGCCAGGACCCCGATATGGAAGAACGAGGCGCGAAACCCGCCGCCCGAGAGAGCGAGGCCAATTCTGCCGATGGACGCCGTCAGCGTGCCGTCAGTCTTGTCGCGGAGGAGCGTGCGGATGACCTCGATCCCCTGGGCGCCCTCAAGTTCCGGCGCCGTCACCCCTCGGTCCGCCTGCAGGCGAGTCAGCGAAGCGAGCTGCCGCGCGGTAGATTCGAGCCGCCAATCCTCCGGCTTGCATTGCTCGCGACCCCGCTCGAGCCATTCGCGCGCCTCGCGGTAGCGCCCGAGTCCGAAACATGCTTCGGCGAGCGTGGCGACGAACCACCACTTCTTTCTCAGCGCTGCTTGGTCCGGTTCATCATAGAGCGTCGTCAGCCCCAGGACGAGCTGTTCGCGGATCGCGCGGGCCTCCGTTCTGCGCTCCATTGGTCGACCGAAGTCCGCACCAGCCTCGGCCGCTTCAGCCTCCTCAAGATGCGCCAGAAGATCGAGCACATAGGCGGCGTTGATCCCCGTGTAGCCATGATCGCCGACGGGATCGACTTTCCAGCCTTTGAGGTAGTACGCCAGCGCCCGTTCCAGATGGCCCGTGCCACCATCGACTTCCCACCTTCGCTTGTGGATCGCACCCGCGATCCCAAGCGTTTCCTGATCGCGAGTGTCGCGCAAAGGGTCGTCTGGGTCGGAGTTCAAGAATCTGAAGCGCCTCGTTGAGGCCCTGCTCGGTCGTGAGGTCGCTGTCTTTGTACGTGCACAGCGCCTGCTGCTGGCGGAACCTCAGGCGCTGCCCGGGATCGTCGACCCGGCCAGCTCGAACCAGCGCGTAGAGCTGGCGCGCGTAGCCGAACTCCTTCTCATCACTAAGTTCGAGTGCAAAGATCCCCAATGAGCGTGGGATTGACTACACCGTTACTTGCGGATTCCAGCAGTTTAAGCGCCTCGGCGACAGTAGAGCTAGGCATATTCATCTCCCTCAATGCTCTCGACCGACCGGACCGGCTGGCACGGACGCCTACCCAGCGCCCGTCGACACAGCGCCCGCGAGCTCCGCCGGCGAGACACTCCTTTCGTTCGCGGGGAGCCGTCGGTGCCGATGCAGTCGATCGTCCAGCCGATCAGGGCCTCCCCATGGCCTCTTTACCTGCCTGACGTTTAGCAGGGCTTGTGTAACTGGAATGTGAAGCACTTCACAGGTTGGCGCTACCAAAGCGCTAGCTGTGTGAGCGCTCTCAGCCCATCGTCTGCGGCAGGACCAGGACCAGCCAGGGAAGGCGACCAGCAGGGCAAGGCAGAGGAGGTCGGTCAGGATGAAGGGGGCGACGCCGCGGAAGATCGTGAGCAGGCTTATGTCCGGGACGATCGAGTCGATCACGAACACGTTCATGCCGACCGGGGGCGTCATCAGGCCGAGCTCGACCGATCCCGATCGCCCCCATCCTCGGGCCTCCCCGATTGTGGCCGCCGCGCGGCGATTGGCAGCAGTTATCCCGCGAAGCCCGATCGGTCACAATGATCTAGCGGCTCAGGCGCCCGGCCCCGCATACTTGGCCGGGCTGCGGACCGGCAGGCTCAAACAGGAGGTCAGGCATGAGGCTCGCGATCCTCGACGACTACCAGCGGGTGGCGCTCGACATGGCGGACTGGTCGCCGCTCCGGGAGGCGGTCGAGATCACGGTGTTCGACCGCCATCTCGGCGCCGCGGACGCGGTCGCCGACGCCCTCGCCGGCTTCGAGATCGTCTGCATCATGCGCGAGCGGACGCCGTTTCCGGCGGGCCTGTTCGAGCGCCTGCCCAGGCTCAAGCTGCTGGTGACCACCGGCCGGCGCAACGCCGCGATCGATCTTCAGGCCGCGGCGCGCCACGGCGTCACCGTCTGCGGCACGGGCTCGCCCGGGCATGCGGCGGGCGAGCTTGCCTTCACCCTGATCCTGGCGCTCGCCCGCGGCCTGCTGCCCGAGGCGAACTCGGTCCGGGCCGGCGGCTGGCAGGTCGGGATCGGCCGCGATCTGCATGGCGCGACCCTCGGCATCCTCGGGCTCGGCCACATCGGCGCCCAGATCGCGGGCTTCGGCAAGGCGTTCGGCATGAACCTCATGGCCTGGAGCCAGAACCTCACCGATGCGCGCGCGGCCGAGGTCGGCGTCCGGCGGGTGGCGAGGGACGAGCTGTTCGCCGGCGCCGATTTCGTCACCATCCACCTCCGCCTCAGCCCCAGGACCGAGGGGCTGGTCGGCGCCCGCGAGCTCGCGCTGATGCGGCCGGATGGGTACCTGGTCAACAGCTCGCGCGGCCCGATCGTCGACCAGGCGGCGCTGATCCTGGCGCTCGAACGGGGCCAGATCGCCGGCGCCGCGCTCGACGTCTACGACCAGGAGCCGCTGCCTCCCGACCACCGCCTGCGGCGCACGCCGAACCTCCTGCTCACGCCGCACATCGGCTACGTGACGCGCGAGACCTACCGCGTCTTCTACCGCGAGACGGTCGAGCTGGTGCAGGCCTGGCTCGCCGGCCGGCCGCAAAACGTCCTGACCGGCGATGCCGCTTGAGCGATCGGCCCATCCCCGCCGGCGGGCGGCGTGACCGGCTCGGACGGCTGCCGGGCGAGATCTGGCGCTCGGGCACGCTGCAGGGACTGCTGATCGGGACCGCGGGCGGCGCGATCTTCGCGGCGCTCGGCCTGCCGGCGCCCTGGATCTCGGGCGCCATGCTGGCGGTCGCGGGCGCAGCACTCGCCGGGCTCGGGGTCGGCATGCCCGGCTGGCTGCGGCAGCTCGCCTTCGTGGTGCTGGGCTTCTCGATGGGCGCCAACCTCACCCCGGCGACGCTCGCCAAGGTCGCCCTCTGGCCCGCGAGCCTGGTCTTCCTGGCCGCCAGCATCGCTGCGACCTCGATCGCGCTCAGCGCCTATCTGCGCCTGGTCCACCGCTGGGACCCGGCAACCGCGGCGTTCAGCGCGGTGCCCGGCGCGTTCACCTACCTCCTGGTCATGGCCATGCGCAGCCGGGCCGACGTGCCCCGGGTCGCGGTCACGCAGCTGATCCGCCTGCTGGTGCTGACCGCGGTGCTGCCGCCGCTCCTGAGCGCGCTCGAGCAGGGCGCAGGCGCCCCGCCCGCGGCGCTGACCAGCGCCGCCTCGCCGCTCGAGCTCCTGATCGCGCTCGCCGCCTGCGGCCTGATCGGCGGCGTCTGCGAGCGCCTCGACGTCCCGGCCGGGACGCTGCTCGGCGCCATGTTCGCGAGCGCCCTGATCCATGGCACCGGCCTCACCGACGCCCGGCTCTCGCCCCGGCTGCTCGTCCTGGCTTACATCGTGACCGGCACCTTCGTCGGGCTGCGCTTCAAAGGCGTGAGCCTCCGCCTGATCCTGGAGACGCTGGTCGCGGGCCTGGCCACGGTCATGCTCGGGCTGATCATCTCGGGCGCTTTCGCGCTGACCGCCGCGATCCTGCTCAAGCTGCCGCTCGACCAGCTGATGCTCGCCTACGCGCCGGGCGGGGTCGATGTGATGGCGATCATGGCGCTGGCGCTCGGGCTCGATCCGGCCTTCGTCGGCGTCCACCACGCGCTCCGCTTCATGGCGCTCAGCATCGTGCTCCCGATCTGGCTGCGCCGTCACTTCCCCTGAAGCGCGGATGAGCGCAGGACCTGCCCACCTACGGGCGGCCTGCCCGGGCGCGTGGCTGAAGTCCTTGACGCTCCATCGGCCGGGGACCATCCTGGATCAGGCGCCGCGCGGCGGCGCCTTGCGGGCGCGATCGGGGCGCAAAGGGCGTGCCGGTGGCTGAGCGGACAGGACGGGCCAGGCCGTTGCGGAGCGGTCTTGCGGCGTGGTTCGCGGTTCTGCTGACGGTCCTGCCGTTCGCCCAGCCGGCGTCGCCGATCGACCTGCCGCCGGCGCGGGTCGCGACCGAATACGCGTTGGCCGATCGCGCCGACGCCACGGCTCCCGCCGGCCAGTCGACGCCCCGGGTCCGGCCCGCCCAGCCCTGGGACCTGGGCGTCCTTGTGCGCTGGTCGCGCCTCGAGGCGAAGCCCGGCCTGGCGCCGACCAGGCCCGACGCGGTCCGGTTCAGCGTCAGCGCGCGGCCTCAGGTGGTCTCGAAGACCGCTGCGGCCCGCGACGCCGATCCGAGAGACGTCTTCCATCAAAGCTCGGTGGGCACGGCCCGCAGGCCGACCGGTCCCCCGGACCTCGCGTCAGCGTCTGCCTAGCTGACCGCACCGCCGACCGGGCGGCTGCGGGTCAGCGCATTGGCGCGCGCCGCCGGCTGAGCTCCCGCGCCCTTCAGCCTCATCACCCGGGGTCGTGACCGCGATCCTCGTGACCGGTCCGCCCCCACCGGGCTCCGCCGATGGCCGCCGCTCGCTCGGTCAAGCTGTGGGGAGACCACGACATGTTCGCGATGGGTAGCATCCTGGTCGGGGCTGGCGCCCTGGTGGTGGGCCTGCTGGCGCTGCTGTTCCGGCATCCTCGGGCGCCGCGCTGGACCAGGCCGGAGCTGGTTGCGATGCTGACGGTGATTCCGGTGACGGCAATGCTGGGTCTGGGGCTCGGCTACATGATCGCCGGCGTCTATCGGCTGCTGCAGGGTGTCGGCAGCCTCTATGAGCTCTCCACGCCCGTGGCGGTCGCGATCGCGGTCGCGGGACTTTGGCGGCTGCTCATCGGCGGGCGGCTAAGGGCCTACGGCCTCGCCGCCCTACCGGCCTCGGAGGTCGGGGCGGCCGCCGCACCGGCCCCCGTGGTCAAAGCTGCGCCGCCAGCGCTGCCGTCCGCGCGCGCGGTGCAGCGACCCGCAACCTGAGCGCCATAAGGCTCCGGCATCGGTGTCCCATCCCGGTGCCCCGCCTCGCCTCCGACCTCCTTGCAACCAGCGCCGCGCGGACCGCGAGCTCACGCCGAGCGCGGCCGGCGCGGCGCGCGTCTGAAGGGTGACTCCCATGTTGACGTTCGGTGCCTTGTTGATCTCGGTCGCGCTTCTCACCCTCGCCGCGGTCGCCGTGATCGCCCGCGGCCCCGATGCTCCTCGCTGGGCGAGCGCGGCCTGGGCGGGCGAGCTGATCGCGATCGGCCTCGTCACCATCTTCGCCATCGGCCTCGCGAACTTCATCTCCGGCTTCGCCAGCGCCTACGAAAGCGGACCCCGGGCCGTCGATCTCGGCCTGCTCGCCCTGGTGCTCGTCGGCGCGGTCCTGATCGGGCGCAAGCTCAGCACCCTTGCCCGGTCGCGAACCTTGTCGGTGGCCCCGGCCGGGCCGCGGCTTTCCCCGAGCGCGAGCGAGCCGCCGCCTTCCCGGCCCACCTCCCGGGCGGCGTGACCCTGCCGCTCCAGCCAGGCGCGCCGGACTCGCCCGCGCGGCCGTCGATCATCGCGATTGACGGCCGGCGCGGGCGCGCGTTAGGTTCGGGCTCACGTGGTGATTTGGGCCGGCTGGCTTGCAGGCCACGTAAAACAAGCTGCTAAAATGCCGGGTCGCAGGGCGCCCTGGCTGACGGCCGGGGCGTTTTCCGTTGGGAGAACCTGCGATGAACCAGGCTTGGCGGCCCCGGACCCAAGGCGTCCACGGCGGCAGCGCGCGCTCCGAGTTCGGCGAGACCTCCGAGGCGCTGTTCCTCACCTCGGGCTTCCGCTACCTGCGCGCGGAGGACGCGGCCGAGCGCTTCGCCGGCAATCAGCCGGGCTTCACCTACTCGAGGCTCGCCAACCCGACCGTGCGCATGTTCGAGGAGCGTCTGGCGCTGCTCGAAGGCGCCGAGGAGGCCGCGGCGACCGCGACCGGCATGGCCGCGGTCAATGCTGCGCTGACCAGCCAGCTGCGCGCGGGCGACCGGGTGGTCGCGGCGCGCCTCTTGTTCGGCTCCTGCCACTACATCCTGACCGAGCTTTTGCCGCGCTTCGGGGTCGAGACGGTGCTGGTCGACGGCACCGACCTCGAGGCCTGGGCCGCAGCCCTCGACCGGCCGACCAGGCTCGTGTTCTTCGAGACCCCCGGCAACCCGACCCTCGAGCTGATCGACATCGAAGCGGTTGCCGGACTTGCCCATCGCGCGGGCGCCCGCGTGATCGTCGACAACGTGTTCGCGACCCCGGTCCTGCAGCGGCCGCTCGACCTTGGCGCCGACCTCGTGGTCTATTCGGCGACCAAGCACATCGACGGCCAGGGGCGCTGCCTCGGTGGTGCCATCCTTTGCGATCGCCAGACCCGCACCGATGTGCTGCAGCCCTATCTCAAGCACACCGGGCCGGCCATGAGCCCGTTCAACGCCTGGGTCCTGCTCAAGGGCCTGGAGACCCTGGCGCTCCGGGTCGAGGAGCACAACCGCAACGGGCTCGCGATCGCCCGTTTTCTCGAACATCATCCCGGCGTCGAGCGCGTGCTCCATCCCGGCCTCGAGAGCCACCCGCAGCACGCGCTCGCCCGTCGCCAGATGACCGGCGGCGGCAACGTTCTAGCCTTCCGGACCGGCGGCGGCCGGGCGCGCGCGTTCGCCGTGCTCAATCGCCTGCGCCTGATCCTGATCTCCAACAATCTGGGCGACGCCAAGTCGCTGATCACCCATCCCGCGACCACCACCCACGAGCGCTTCAGCGCCGAGCGAGCGGGCGCGCTCGGGATCACCGACGACCTGCTGCGCCTCTCGGTCGGCCTCGAGGACCCGGCCGATCTCGTCGCCGATCTGGACCAGGCGCTGAGCGTTCCCTGACCGGGCGGTGGCGACCTAAGCGCAGAACGCTACACCCCGTGGGCCACCGCGCCGATCAGCGCGGCGCCCGCCCCGACCGCGAGCGCGGTGAAGGTCAGGACCATGCCGATCAGCCTGAAGCGGAGGTTCTCGGGCTCCTGCGAAAGCCCATAGGCGTGGACGACGCGCCCGCCGAGCAGGCCGATCCCGAGCGCGTGCAGGATCAGCGCCGGCACCGAAAGCTGCTCTGCAAGGCCGATCAGGATGATGCCGAGCGGCGCATACTCGGCGCAGTTGGCGTGCGCACGAATGGCCCGCGCCAGCCTGCGGTCGCCGCCATCGCCGAGCGCGACCCGCGCCGCCCCCCGGCACGCGATCACGCGCCCGGACAGCGCCAGAAATACCAAGGTGATGAGCGCGGCATAGAGGGCGGTGATGGCCATGTCGATCTTCTCCGACCCTTCCCCATCCGCCGGCTGCCAGATCCACCATGCGTCGTTCCGGCGCGGCGGGCAAGACCTGGACCAGGCCTTGGCGCCCCCGACTTCGTCCAGAAATCGCAGCGTCGGCTCAATCGACGATTGCGTCCTGCCGGCCGATGCCTCAGAATGATCGCATCCAACGAAAATCCAGGACAGCTCCGGTCGGGGGTCACGGCGGGTCGCTTTGGGAGGCGGCGATGCGGCACCGGACTGTGCGTGACGTCATGAGCTGCAGCGGGGTCTGCCAGCAGCCGCCGGGGGCGAGCGTGCGAACCGCCTGTCGCCTGATGGCCGAGCATCACTGCGGCAGCGTCCTGGTGGTCGACCGCGAGCGGCTGATCGGCATCTTCACCGAGCGCGACGCGGTCGGGCGGGTGTTCGCGCAGGGGCTCGACCCGGATCTGACCTTCCTCGCCGAGGTCATGACCCGGGAGCCGGACACGATCGGCCCGAACGAGCGGGTCGAGGACGCGATCCGGCGCATGGACGAGTTCGGCTACCGGCATCTGCCCGTGCTCGAGGGCCGGCGGGTGGTCGGCGTGCTCTCGATCCGCGATCTGCCGATCGAGGCCCTGGCCGCGATGCACGCCGAGCTGGAATCCCGTCGCGTGTTCGCCGAACGCGCCTGGTAGCGTCGCGGCCCGGCCTAGATCACGTCCCGCCGGCGGGAGGGTCCTTGCGCCAGGGTCTCGGCGAGCACGGTCAGCGCGCGCGTCAAACGCTCCCGGCTGGCGGCCGCGCTGAGCGAGACCCGGACCGCGTGCGGCGCGTTGGCCGGGTCGACCGCGAACGCCGAGCCCGGATCGACCGCGACCCCGCGCTCGCGGAGCGCCGTGGTGAACTCGGCGGTCCGCCAGGGCGGCGGCAGCGGCAGCCAGAGATGATAGCTGGTCGGCTGGGCGTGGTAGTGGTGGCCGCGCAGAAGCTCGCGGGCGAGGTCCTGGCGGGCGGCCGCCTCGATCCGCTGCCGCCGGGCCAGCCGATCGGCCATGCCGTTGCCGAGCCAGTGCTTGAACAGCTCGGCCATCAGCGGCGCGCAGGTCAGGAACAGGTCGTGCTGGGCCTCGGCGATCCGCTGCTGGAGGGGATCGGGGCTCGCGATGATGCCAAGCCGGAGGCCGGGTGCGACGCTCTTGGAGGCGCTGCTGATGTAGATCGTGCGCTCGGGCGCCAGCGCCGCGAGCGGCGGCGGGCGATGCTCCGGCAGCTGGCCGTAGACGTCGTCCTCGATCAGGATCAGATCGTGCCTGCGGGCCACGGCCACGATCGCCTCGCGGCGCGCGAGCGACATGGTCGCGGTGGTCGGGTTGTGGGCGGTCGGGTTGACGAACAGCAGGCGCGCCTGGCCGCCGTGGGCCGCTTGATCGAGGGCCTCGGGCAGCAGCCCCTCGTCGTCGAGCGCCAGGCCCTGGAGGCGCAGCCCCAGGCGCTCGGCGACGTGCCCGACGCCGGCGTAGGTCAGCGCCTCGACCAGGATCGGCGCGTCCGGGCGCGCGAGAGCCGCGAACACGGTGACGATCGCCTGATGCGCCCCGCCGGTGATCACGACCTGGTCGGGCGAGGCCTCGACCCCGACCCGCCCGATCCAGGCGGCCGCGGCCGCCCGATGGTCGGCAAAGCCGCGCTTGGGGGTGTAGGCGAACAGGCCCTCGAGCCCGCCGGCGCCGGCCAGCTCTAAGAGCCCCTCGGCGAGCAGCGTCCGGTAGCTGGGGTCGGGCGGCGCGTTGACCGTGAGCTTGATCAGATCGGCGTCGTCGCCGTCATTGACCGGATCGAGCCGGCCGGGCGCCGCGCGCCTGGCACGCACATAGGTGCCGCGGCCGACCTCGCCGCTGATCAGCCCGCGCTCGGCCGCGAGCGCGAAGGCGCGGCTGACCGTGCCGACCGTGACCCCGAGCCGGAAGGCGAGATCGCGCTGGGGTGGCAGGCGCGTGCCCGCGGCAAGGGTGCCGCTGGCGACGTCCTGCGCGAGCTGCTCGGCGAGCGCGACATAGCGCGGGCCGGGCCGGGAGGCGAGATCGGGCAACCACATTGTCATGGTGACAATATAGCAATTGACTCCCTGTATCTGTCAAGATTGAATCGCATCGTCGCTCTGATCGAGGAGACAATCGATGCGTTCCGCAGATTGTATGGATACAATCCCACCGCCCGGCCACCGGCCGCTCAAGCTCGGCCTCGCCGCTGTGGCCGGGCTCGGGCGGCGCGGTCTCGGCGATGCCATCGGCCGCGGCCTCGACCAGCTGCTGCTCTGGGCCGAGCGCTCCGGGCAGCGGCACCAGCTGGCCGAGCTCAACGACCACATGCTGCGCGACATCGGGCTGACCCGGGCCGACGTCATGGCCGAGACGGTCAAGCCGTTCTGGAAGCCCTGAGCCGAACCGCCGGCGATCGAAGGAGCAAGGGGCGATGCGTCATCGCTTCCTGACCGCAGACGTCTTCACCGACCGGGTCTTCGGCGGCAACCCGCTCGCGGTGCTGCCCGACGCGCGCGGCCTGGACCCCGCCCGCATGCAGCAGGTCGCGCGCGAGTTCAACCTGTCCGAGACGGTATTCGTGCTGCCGCCGGACGACCCGGCGCGCACCCGCCGGCTGCGGATCTTCACGCCCGCCCGGGAGGTCCCGTTCGCCGGCCATCCGACGGTCGGCACCGCGCTCGTGCTGGCGGCAATCGGCGCGCTCGAGCTCACCGGCGAGACCACCCGGATCACCTTCGAGGAGGGGGCCGGGCCGGTGCCGGTCACGATCCGCGCGGCAGGCGGCCGGCCGGTGTTCGCCGAGCTGACCGCGCCCGAGGCGCCCGCGGTTGGCGCGGCGCCCGAGGCCGCGGCGCTCGCCAGCATGCTGGGTCTGGCCACGGCTGAGGTGCGCACCGACGCCGGCCTGCCCGCGATCGCCTCCACCGGCCTTCCGTTCCTGATCGTCGAGCTGACCGATGCCGCGGCGCTCGGCCGCGCCCGCCTCGACCACGGCCTCTGGCGGCAGCTCCTGGCGGATGCCGGCACCCGCGAGGTCTATCTGGTCACCCGCGATGCCGCCGGCCTGGATGCCGACTTCCGGGCGCGCATGTTCGCCCCGGCCGCTGGCGTCGCGGAGGATCCGGCGACCGGCTCCGCCGCGGCCGCGTTCGGCGGCTGGCTCGGCCTGCACGAGGCGCCGGCCGACGGCACGGCCCGCTACGTGGTCGCCCAGGGACTGGAGATGGGCCGGCCGAGCCGGCTCGAGATCGCGGTCGAGATGCGCGCCGGCGCAGTCGCCGCGGTCCGGGTCGGCGGTGGCGCCGTTCTGGTCGGCGAGGGTACGATCGAGGTGCCGGCGGCCGACTGACCGGCGAGCGACCCTGATCCTAAGCGGGGGCCGTCGACCGGGCCGGCGTCGCCGGTGCGCGGTCGGGCGGCAGGGCGGCTTCGCGCGCCGCCATGATGAACCGGCCGAACTCGATGAAGTCCGCCTCGCGGGTCGAGGAGCTGCGCCAGGCGAGACCGATCGTCCGGGAGGGTGCCGGCCGGGTGAACGGCACCACCCGCAGGCGCGAATGGGCGCCCGCCTCGACCGCCAGCGCCAGCTCCGGCAGGATCGTCGCGCCGTAGCCGTTGACCACCATCTGGACCACGGTCGCAAGGCCGCTCGCCCGGAAGTCGTCGGCCTGGTTGGCGCCCGCCGCGTGGCAGAGGCTGAGCGCCTGATCGCGCAGGCAGTGGCCCTCCTCGAGCAGCAGCAGGCGCTCGGCAAACAGATCCTTCTGCTCGACCGCGGCGCGCCCGGCGAGCGGATGGTCCAGGGCGACCGCAAGGGTGAAGGCATCCTCGAACAGGGGCCGGGTCGCGATATCGTCGCGGCCGACCGGCAGCGCCAGGATCAAGAGATCGAGCTCGCCCGCGAGCAGCGCGTCGAGCAGATGCTCGGTCTGGCTCTCGCGCAGCGACAGCTGCAGGTCGGGATAGCTCGCATGCAGCCGGGGCAGGACCTGGGGCAGGAGATAGGGGCCGATGGTCGGGATCACCCCCAGGCGCAGCGGCCCGGTCAGCAGCCGGTCGCGATGGCGCGCGAGGTCGGTCAGATCCTGGACCGCGAGCAGGATCTCGCGCGCGCGCCGGGCCACGTCCTCCCCGGCCGCGGTCAGGAACACGCCGCCCGTGGTCCGCTCGACCAGGACCACGCCGAGCAGCGCCTCGAGCTCGCGGATCTGCATGCTCATCGCCGGCTGGCTGACCTGGCAGCGCTCGGCGGCGCGGCCGAAATGCAGGCTCTCGGCGAGCGCGACGAAATAGCGGAGCTGCTTGAGCGTCGGCACCATCACCTGGACCGACCGCACACGCTCAGCTCTGCGTGCGAGCGGCGCGGATCGCTGACCCGGCCATCATCCCCCGCGGCGCAGCCGCCTCTAGGCCCGCGGCGCAGCCGCCTCTAGGAATGCGG
>CAVTFM010000031.1:0-81257 GCA_963733965.1 uncultured Alphaproteobacteria bacterium | reverse complement strand
CCGCTCCAGGTCCACGATCGAACGATAGCGGCCGTGCCAGACCTTGCTGTCGTGGTGGGGCGCATCCGGGATCGCTTCGCTGTGCAGAAGGTCGCTGTGCACGCGGACCACCAGCACTTCCTCGTAGTAGGATCGGTTGAAGATCCCGATCCGCCCCCGCTCCGGCAGCTCGCGGGTCGTGCGCCAGAGAAAGTCGTGCTCCAGCTCGTTGGCGCTCGGGTGCTTGAAGCTGAAGACCTGGCACCCTTGCGGGTTGACCCCGGACATCACGTGCCTGATCGCACCGTCCTTGCCGGCCGCATCCATCGCCTGGAAGATCAGCAGGACGGCGTGGCGACCGGATGCATAAAGGAGTTGCTGCAACGCGCTCAGCTGCGCGACGTGCTCCGCCAGGATCTCCTCATACTGCGCCTTCGACTGGTATACGGGATCGACGATCGTCGGCCGTTTCTTGAGGTCGACCTCGTCCCCTTCTTTGACGCGAAAGTCCTTCAGGTGGAATTTCATTCGGTCCTCGTTCTGGCGCCTGGTCATTTGGCGGCCCGCCGAGCCGGCGGCGCCGGTGTCGGGGCCTCGGCTTCGGGCGGCTTCACGACCGCTGAAGGCTGCTCGGCTTCGGCAATGGCCTCGGTGATGAGACGCCCCGCACCGGCCGGGTCCTTGAGGACGCCGGCCAGGAGGATGTCGCCGAGCTTCGTGTCGATGAGGGCCGTGACGTTGGCATTGGCCGCTGCAGGCTGGGGTGCCGGATCGGCTTCTAACTTGGGCGCCGCCTTTGCTGCGGGCTCGGGCTCGGCCTTGGCTCCGGGGCCGTGCCTGGCGCTGGTTCCGGGAGCGGGTCCAGCCTTCGCTTCGGGATTCGGCCCGGCCTTCGCTTCGGTCTTCGGCTCGGCCTGGTCGTTCAAGCTTCGGCTCGGCCTTGTCCTCAAGCTTCGCCTCAGCCTTGGCGTAGTCGAGGAGCCGATAGGTGAGCAGCTTTGCGCGATCGTTCACGAGGAACCAGGCAAGAGCGTAGCCCCAGACGAGCAGCGCCCAATACCAACCGAGCGGGGTCACCAGCCCGACGCCGAAGATCGCGATGACCGTCGCGATCGCCTGCGTGCCCAGCACCGCCAGCCACAAGATCCGCGCGGGCCGAATCGACCAGAAGGGGCCGCGCGTGCGCGTGAGGAAGATCGTCAGATGTCCGGCCACCGACAGCTTCAAATACATCAGGGTCTGGATGTGCGCCCGGTCGAGATGAAACACCCGCTCGCCGAGATAGAACAGGCCGAACGCGGAGATCACGCCGAGCACGCCGAGCACCGTGGACACCCCGAGCACCAGACGCATATTCCAGGCTTCGGGCGCGTTCCGGTAATGCACGTTGTCGTAGGCGATCGACAGGATGGCGCCGTCGTTGAGCAACGCCAGCATCACGATCATCACCGCCGTCAAAGGATAGAAGTTGAAGACCAGGATCGCCAGCGTCATGAACAGCAGCACACGCAAGCGTCTCGGCGATGCGGTACATCGCATAGCTGTTCATGCGCTGGAAGATCCGGCGGCTCTCCTTGATCGCATCGATGATCACCGACAGCCCGGGGGTCATCAGCACGATCGCCGCCGCCGCCCGCGCCGCGTCCGTGGCACCCGAGACGGCGATGCCGCAGTCGGCCTTCTTCAGCGCCGGGGCGTCGTTCACCCCATCGCCGGTCATGCCGACGATGTGGCCGCGCTTCTGCAGGGTATCCACGATATGGAACTTGTGCTCGGGGAAGACCTGGGCGAAGCCGTCGGCCTTCTCGATCGACTGCGGCCACCGCCGCGGTCTCGTCACGCTTGGCATCGCCGAGGCTCGCGCCATCGAGGATGTCGGCGCCCATATCCAACGCCTGGGCGGTCTCTCGGGCGATCGCCAAGGCGTCGCCGGTCACCATCTTGATCTGCACACCCATCTGGCGCGCGGTCGCGATGGTTGCCTTGGCATCGTCGCGCGGCGGATCGAACAGCGGCAGCACGCCGAGCAGCTGCCAGTCGCCGTCGCCATCCGCCCGGGCCACGCCCAGCGCCCGGAAGCCGCGCGCGGCGAAGTCGTTGACGGCCTTCTCGACGGCGGCCTTCACCGCCGCGGCATTGGCGGCCAGCTCGAGGATGACCTGGGGCGCGCCCTTGGTGACCTTGAACGTGCTGCCATCGGCGGCCTTGACGGTCGCCTCGGTCCGCTTGTGCACCGGATCGAACGGCTGGAAGTGCTGCACGTCGTAGCCCTGGAGCGCCTTGTCGTCCTTCAGGCCACCCAGCACGGCGAGGTCGATGGTGTCGTCGTTGTCCGCTCTCGAGGCCAGCGCCGCATTGAGGATCACCTCTGCGGCCGGCACGTCGCCGACGCTGAACGGATCGCCCAGCGTCAGCTTGTTCTGGGTCAGGGTCCCGGTCTTGTCGGCGCACAGGACGTCCACGCCCGCCAGCTCCTCGATCGCGACCAGCTTGCTGACGATCGCCTGCTTCTTGGCGAGCAGGCGCGCGCCGACCGCCATGGTCACCGAGAGGACCGTCGGCATCGCCACCGGAATCGCCGCTACGGTCAGCACCAGAGCGAACTGCAGCGTGGTCAGGATCGGGTCGCCGCGGTAGATCCCAACGCCGATGATCACCGTGACCAGGCCGACCGCCAGCATGATCAGGTAGTTGCCGATCTTCAGCACGGCCTTCTGGAAATGGCTCGTGGTGTGCGCGGTCTGCACGAGCTCGGCGGTCTTGCCGAAGTACGTCTTGGCCGCCCGTGGCATAGACCAGCGCGCCGATTTCCCCCCGCCGGATGATCGAGCCGGAAAACACCGCCTCGCCGGGCTTTTTCGTGGCCGGCAACGACTCGCCCGTCAGCGCGGACTGATCCACGGAGACCTCGTCGCCGTCGAGCAGACGCGCATCCGCCGGCACGATGTCGCCCAGGCGCAGGCGGATGACGTCGCCCGGCACCAGCTCCCGCGCCGGCGGCGTGATCCATTTGCCATCACGTTTCACCCGCGCCTTGATCGCGAGCTTGGCCTTCAGCGCCTCGATCGCATTGCCCGCCTGCCGCTCTTCCCAGAATCCGATCGAAGCGTTGGCGACCAGCAAGAGCAGGATGATGAAGAAGTCTGGCCAATGCCGGACCACCCCGGACAGCACCACCGCGATTTCGATCATCCACGGGATCGGGCCCCAGAAATAGGAGAGAAACTTCAAGAGGGCATTGGTCTTCTTCTCCTCGATCTCGTTCGGGCCATATTGGGTCAGCCGTTTCTGCGCCTCGGCCTGGCTGAGGCCGTCCGGCGACGACCCCAGTTTTTTCTCCACCTCAGGCATCGGCAGGGATTTCAGATCGTCCTTGGCATCGGGCTTCGATCCCGGCTTCGATTCGGAAGCCTTGGGCTGCGTCGGCATCGGGTTCCATGATCGGCCTTCCTTCTGCCTTGGCTATGCCCCAGGTATCGTGAGTTGCGGGCTACTCGTGGTCATCGATGACTCGGTCGGACGTCGCCATAGTAGCTATGGAAATGCTTCTCATAGGCCCGATCGACCGTCGTGGACGCATCGTATGCCGGGCTGTCTTTGACCTTCTGACGATCGACGTCGAGGTTCACCAGTCTATCTCGCCAATTGATGTCGCGTGCCGACCGTGGCGAGATCAGAACCTTCTTCCCGGGCCACCAGTTCTTCGTATCGACGACGAGGTAATGGATGCTCCAATCGGCGTCCTCCAGGAGGAAGTCCTCGACGTGGCCGATCTCGCCGTCGCTGGCATGGATATGGTAGCCGGTGACCGCATCGATGCTGCGGAGATGCGGATCGTCGTTACGTCGCTGAATTTCGGCAAGATGCTCCTCGCGCCGCTGGGCTTCCGGGGACGGTTGCGCCGCTATGGCGCCGCGACCGTAACCGCCCATGTAAGCCGCCCATGAATACAGGCCGGAACCCCAATACGGGCTCCAGCCGTAGTAGTCGTAAAGGTTGGTCTCCATCTGCCGCGACACCGGGCGATCGGTGTCGATCTTCGGACTGTCCTTGACCTGCTGCATGGTCAATATCACCGGGAATGCGCGTTCCTCGGGATCTGGGGTGCCCCAGGACCAGCGGCGGCAGAAGGACCTTCCGGCCGGAGAGCCAATTGCCGGTATCGACGACCAACCAACGAACCATCCAACTGGCGTCGTCGAATAGAAAATCTTCCACAGTGCCGAGCCGACCGTCACTCGCGGCAATGGCGTAACCATTGATCGCCGATGCATTCGTCAACATTGCACGCTCCTCTTATGTTTACCTTCCCGCTCCTCGACGGGACTCGGACATGGGATCAACCGTTGGATCGAGTCGTTAGCCTTGGCTCGAGAGGTGCGCCTTCCAGTAGGCATCCACCTTCTGACTCTGCTGATCGAAATGGGCAGGGGTCATGACTTCGTCCTTGTTCACCTTCGGAGCGGCGTCCAAGGCGGCCTTGGTGGTGTCGAGCACGAGCAGGTTGGCGTTCGGGGTGATCTTGAAATCCTCCCAGGGGACCGGCACGTACTTTTCATCGATCCCGAAAATCCCGCCCCGACCGATCACCAGATAGGCGATCTTGTCCGTCTGCGGACTCATCACGAGGTCATCAACGCTGCCCAGAGCCTGGTTCTGCGGGTTGCGCACGTCGGTGCCGAGCAGCTCGTCGGACCGGAACGAGGTGTCCTTGCTCGTAACCGGCTGCGCGTCGCCGATCTCCCGATTTCGCCAACCCGGCATGTCCACGATCGGCATTCCCCCGCTGTGCATGCCGGCCACGTAGAGTTTGTAGATATCACCGGTCGTCGCGAGCACGGCCTCACAGGGCTGCTGTTGGCCGTGTCGGGCGAGAATGTTGGCGGAGGCAATGAGGGTCCGGACCTCGTAGCCCGGCCGCGCGTTCTGGTAACCGGTCGCGGTCGCTGCCGGCTGACCGCTCATGGAATAGCTGTACCCGTAGCCGGCGCCGCCCAGTGGATAGCCGTACCCGTAGCCGGACCCGCCCAGCCAGTAGCCGTCCTTCTCCATCTGACTGTCGAAGGCGCGCAGATCGCTCAGACACTTCTGCGCGGGCTTGGGGGCGGCAACATTCGTCTCACTGGCAGACGGACTGTTGGCCGTGCCGGTTGCCGAAGGCTGAGCCGCGAGCAGCGGGACGGCGAGGCCAAGGCAAAGACACCCTGCCACGGAGCCGGCCAGAACCGAGCGTTTCATGGGTCTGTCTCCTGATTGCCGCTTTGATGCGACGACAACCGGGATTGCCCTCGGGGTTGCCCTCGCATGACCGATGACTTTGAAGATAGGGCTCACCCGGTCGCGTCGACAAACTCGGAAACTACCTAGTGAACAGGTAGTCGTGGTGGCTTAGCGCTCCGGCCCGGCGGTAACGTGTACCCAGACAATTGGCGAGCACCGCGGGCCGATCGGTCTCGATCAGGATCCACTGCGGCGCGTGCCGGTCGAGGTCGAGGCCGCGAAGGGCCTCCACCTCGTAGCCTTCGACGTCCAGGACCAGCAGATCCACCACCGGATCGCCGGCCTCGGCGAGGATGGCCGAGAGGGTCTTGGCAGGAACGGTCACCTCGTAGGTGGCGATCCCGCCCTGAAGGCTCCGTCCGATCTCGATATGGCGGTCGTCCTCGGCGCGGCTGCCGCGGGCGCCCTCCACGATGGACATCAGGTGGGCATAGCGCATCGACACCGCCCGGGTCGCGCCGTCGGCCACGAGCGCGGCGTTGATCACGCGGCAGTGGCGGCGGTTGCGCCGCGCCGCATCGAAGAGTCCCGGGATCGGCTCGACCAGGATCCCGGTCCAGCCGCGAAAGCGCTCCAGCCAGTATGTGTTGGACTGGGCGAGGCCGTCATTGGCGCCCGCCTCCACGAAATACCCGCCCCGTTGGCGCCCCATCGCCTCGTCGAGGCGGAGATCGAGGCCGTGCAGGCCGAACCGTGAGTAACGGTCGGACCCGACCCACTCGAACGCCCGGCGCCGTGCCGACCGAAGAGCCGCCCGGATGCGCTCCGGCAGCAACGATCGCGGCAACAGGACCATGGCGTGCCTCCATGATCGCGGGCAGGGCGGGCCGGCGGACCGGACCGTGACCTCCCGTGCAGCTTGGAGCCGGTGAGGCCCGTCCATCTCGAACCGCCGTCCAGAAGCTCGACCATGGCGACCTGCGCCTGACCGGCGCTCGGCGGCTGGCGGCAGACCGCTCATCACCCTCGGTCGAACCTTCCATGAAGCCCGGTTTTCCTCTGTGCTTCACGGGTGTCTTTCCGTCCGAAAGCCGCCGGCGTCAGTGCCGACAGCTAAGTTCCGGATGTCGTACACCCGCACATCGCCCTCGGTGTGGACGAGTTCCTCTGGCTCGATCTTGGCTGACAGGTATTTTTCAATCCGCGATTGAAGACCCTCATCTTCTTTAATCGTAATCAGTAACCCTGGGTGTTGAGACTGCAGAAATCTTGCTATCTTGTCATCTATACTGACTCGCGTGACGATGAAATATCTACCCCCGATATCGGGTAAATACAGAGGAAGATACACGGAGCGATAAGCCATTTCGGTCATCACGAGCGCATCGTCGCGGTAGGAACTGGTGGCCAGCCATCTCGCCAGCTGGTCCATTCCGTGCTTTGCTCTAAAGGTGACGAAATAGCGGGGACTTGTATCTGCGAGGCGCGCCATTGGCCAAGATGGTTCATGTTGCCGCGCGAGAAGCGTAGATAGCTGGCAGGTCGACAACGAGAGCGGAAACGAAGCCATGGTTAACACCGCCGCTGTCAGAAGTCGCCGTGGGCGGTGCGCCCAAAGCCATGCATACAGGAGTCCGGCGAACGGCAATACTATCACGAACCCACACAACAGAACTCGGTCTTGAAAGTCGCCACGGGCGGCCACGAACCAGACCAGGAAGCACCAGAGCACCCCGGCGATCGCGAGGTGAAGGATCTGTTCGGGGCTGACCTTCCCCTTGCTCGACCAAACCAAGACCAGCAAGGCGCCGCCGATGATGCCAGCGGGCAGCAGGGGCGGCAGCCAACCCAGATGGGCGATCGACTTCCATAGCAGCATGCTGCCGGCCATCGGCAGCGTCACTGGCTGCACTCCCTCGAACGTCATGGTTCCGCCGGGCAGCGGGTCACCGAGATGCAGATAGTTTGCGTACATCCAATACAGCGGGAAAGCCACCAAGACGACCAGCAACACGGCCGATTTGACCGGATCACGACTGCGCCAAAAGTAATAACAGACCCATACAGGTATCAGCAGCCAGGCTTCGTATCTTGTCATTACGGCCAAGCAAAGGCAAAGGATGGTCGGCACGATGTAGCTAAGTCGACGCTGCGTGTCGCAGGCTGTTTTCATGAGCAATAATGTACCGAGCACAATTGAGAAAGAAAAACTGATTTCCGATAAAGACGTTGCGCTCAGAAACACATGTAGCGGTAAAAAAGTCAAAATCAGAGCACTGACGATGGCCGCACGATGACCGTAAATGCGACGACAGAAAAAATAGAAAATCGGTACGGTTATGGCTGCCGAGAAGACTATTTAGGATTCGCGTTGAATACATCGGGCTATCGATAAGGACAGCGAAGAGACCAGAAAGATAGGTAAAGCCGGGCGGCCAAATACCATAAGTAATGTGGACGTCATTGCCATGCGTATCTATCTCATGAGAGTGAGCCCAGTTGTAAGCAATGCTGGCTCGAGCCGGGCCGTCCGAACTATTCTCAACAAGCAGGAAAACTGCCGACAGGCGAATCGCCAGACTGACAAGGACGAGGAACAGCAGGAGCCGTGGCGTGTATTTTGCCTCCAGACCTATTCGAGATAGCCGGTGCAGCAGCGTATTGCGGCCCTCGTCGAGGCCAGACGCGTCATCCCGGAGCGCGGTGCGGCGCCGGCCGGCCAATTCAGGGCGAGGCATCACGCCGTCCGCGGCACGCACGAGCTCCATGCGCTCGATCCGAGCTTGGCCGGGCTGGCGTGGAGCGCCTTGTTCCGGGCTGCCTGCAGAGCGTTGCATCAGCGATCCTCCTCCTGCCCGTCGTGGATTGCTGGTCCGCGGCCCTCCCGATGCTCAGCCCACGCCCGCCCGCTGGCCGGGGCCACGCCCCGACAGGTCGCTGGTTGAGCCTCGAGCGCGGAGCGCTCGAGCAGCTTCGCCCGGCGGATCTTGAGCCGCGGCCGGGTCCGTCCGGTTGCGAAGTGGACGAGAGGACGCGCCGCCCGTCGCCACCATGAGCCTCGCTCCGGCAGCAGGCGCCGCCTCGCCGCCTCGGCATCGGAGAGGGCATCCCGGATGAGGAAGGGTGGATGGATGAGGGGAAACCGCATCGCCTCGACCGGTCGATGGCAGAAGTCGGCGATGAAAGTGGTATTGGTGGCCTCCGCCCCGAAGCCGATGTTGCGGATCAGGTTGACGTTGGGAGTCAGCGCCAAGGCCTGATCCATCCAACAGCTCAAGATATAGGGATAGTCCCAGGTATTGAGTTCGCCCCGATGCGCCAGGTCGAAGCGGATCGCCCAAAACTTGGCCATTCGCTTACTACCGCAAATGTCGATCAGCCAGCCGTCGTCCCGGATTTCCGGCCACAACCGCATCGACATGTCGGTCCTTTGCCAGCTTCGGCGCCAGGTCGCCCAACCGTGCAGGGCATGGAAGTTGGAAAAGTGGTAGCTCCAGCCGTTTCGGGCTTTGCCCATCAGAAAGTTGCTGCCGGCGATCGTGCGGATCCGGTCGTCGTCCTGGTACCGATCCAGCAGCTCTTGGCAGAAGCGGAAGAAGGACGGATGCGGCACGCAGTCGTCTTCGAGTATAATCGCCCGGTCGACCTGTCCGAATACCCAGTCGAGCCCGCTCGCGATCCGGCGCCCGGCGCCGAGATTGACGGCAGAAAAGTCGGTGCGGAGGTCGCACGGCCAATCGATCCGCTCGATCAAGGCACGCGTCTGCGCGCATCTCGTCACGTCCTCCGGCCGCTCGGCGCGCGGACCGTCGGCGATCACGAACAGCTGTCGCGGGCGGGCCGACGCGATTGCCTCCAGAACCGCCCGCGCATGCTCCGACCGATTGAAGATGATGAAGACGACGGGTGGCTCGAGCCGCAAATCACGCATCTGGACCTCGACTTGCCGTCACTGACGACCCAGGAACTCGCCGCTCCGGATTCGCCCTGGACCACCGGCGCCGGGCGGCGCGCCGCGCCACGTCGGCGCTCGCCCAGGACGCCTCATGCTATCGCTGCCACCGCGGCAACCAAGCGCTCGCCAAACGCCCGCCAGTTGAGAACGGCGCGGTAGCGCGCCCGCGCCGCCAACCCGACGCGGCTGTATCGCTCGGGGTCGGCCAGGGCGTCCTCGATGATCTGGGCATAGGATGACGGTCGGCTGCCCGGCGGCAGGAGAAACCCGGTCTCGCCATCGCCGATGATCGAGGGGATGCCACCCACCCGGCTCGAGAGCGCGGGCAGGCCGTAGGCCGCTGCCTCGCAGAATACCTGGCCGTAAGCCTCGGCGCGGGACGGCACGAACAGAAAATGCGCCTCCGCCAGGAGCGTGGAGAACAGGCGGGCATGGTCGGGCCGGCGCTTGTCGAGGAAGGGCATCACGACCGTCGACGCGGGCACCGCCTCCGGCGGTTCGGTGCCGACGATGACCAGCCGGCACGGCGTGCCCCGACGCTCGAGCTCGCGAACGGTCGCAACCACGATGTCGCCGCCTTTGCGCCGCCACTCGCGGCCGATGAAGACCAGCGAACAAGGCCGATGCCGGCGCCGCCGCTCGAGAAAACGCGCGACCTCCTCGTCCGACGGCTCGGCCGCAAGATTCGCGCCCCACGGGATCAGGAGGATCCGCTCGCGGGCCGCGCCGCAGCGTGTCACCGCCTGGTCGACCGCCCAGGCCGAGGGAAACGAGGCGACGCTCGCGTCGGCCAGCGCCGCCCGTTCCTGCTCGAGACCCAGGCGGGCATAGCGGCCAGCGGGCGGGCGCACGTAGCCCTCGAGCAGGGCCGGGAACACCTGGTCGGTGGCGAACACTTTGGGGATCGCCGCGCGCACGCGCGTGAGCGGCAGCGACGACGGGGCGAAGAGCACGTCCAGCCGTTCGTCCCGGCAGCGTCGCTCAACATTCGCCGCTACCCGTTCCAGATACGCAGGCTCGCGGTCCCAATGAAAGAAGCGGCCGGTCGCACGCGCCGACAGCTTTCGCGCCCAGTCGATCGGACGCGGCCCCGGGTCGACCGGCGCGATGTCGACGAGATCGCAGCCGTGCTCCAGGAGCGCCCGACGCATGGAGAAGGCGTAGCCCGACCACGCACCGGGATCCCGGGGGTCCCACAGGCTGCAGAAGCCGACCCTCGGGCTCATGGCGCCGTCCGCGTGAGCAGCCCACCCCTCGAGCAGGTCATGTTCGGCCTGCATGAGAGGGAGTTCGTGGGCAGCGGCGAGATCGGCGACGCGAGCGCATGCGCGAGATGTCCGAGATCCGTTGCCTCGCTGTCAGCGCGCGCACAGCTCATGCCTCAGGAAGAGGACGAAGCCGGCGCGTGACGCTTCGCATCCGGTGGCGGCGGAAGCCACCCAAACGCCCCATGACGATACGATCGGGGTATCGTAGGTCCAAGTGGAGAGTTGACCGGCATCGATGAGGCGGAGTTCGCGCCCCATCACCCAAATCGCCGAAATCTGCTTCCAGGCGAACATCTGCGTGAGCCGAGCGGCATCCAGCAGGCTGCGCAGCGCGCGGCTGCGCGCGACCGGGCCGAGTTCCGCAAGGGGCTTGAAGAATCGCTCGGGTGCGATATCACCGGCGCCCATTTCGCGCGCGACCATCCAGAGGTCGATCACGTGGAGGAACCCAATTGGCTGGTCGCGGGGCGTGGTTGCCAAATATCCGGTCAGGGCCTGATAGTCCTGATCTGTCCGAGCGGTCGCCGCCTGGTAGAGCGACAGCGAGGCCAGCACCCCGGCGATGCCGGCCGTGAGGAACAGTCGCAGCCGGCGGCGCACAGCCCAAAGCAACCCTGCGATCGTCAGGGCGAGGAATGGCAGGCCATAGAAGCCGGCACGGGACGCCGGTCCTCCCCGGAGCAGACCGAGCGTGGCCACGGCGGCCGCAGGCAAGAGGACGAACCCGGCCGACGTCGCCCGCCGTGTGGCGGATGGCGGGCGGCCATCCGTCCCGGTCGCGACCGCGATCAAGGCCGGAAGCGCGCAGATGGACAGCAGTCCCGCGGCCGCGCCGCCGTTGCCTGTCAGCAGCATGCCGAACGCCTGGAGGCCCCCGAGCGGGTCGACATCGGCCGCGCTGCGCAGCGGGCCATCGCCCGCACCCGGGGGTGTGCGCGAAGCGCGCAGCAGGAAATTCGCAATGGCGGGCAGGGCAAGCACGAGGTAGCCCGCGGCGAACAGCGACGCGCCCCGCCGATAGGCCTGGTCTGATCCTCGGTCGGGCGTCCCTGGGGCAGCGCACAGCGCCGCGGTCGCCAAGAATAACAAGGCGGAAAAGCCGATCAGAAAGCCGACCACGTGCGCATAGGCAGCGATCAGAGCCAGGATCAACGCCAGCCCGAGCAGGAGCTGCGATCGACCCCTTTCGTAGTGCCGGACGAGGCAGAGCCACACGCCCCAGGCAAGGGCCGCCTGAAACAAGTACATCCGCATCTCGTTGGCCATGTGCAAGACGTAGGGCATCACCAGGAACAAGCTCGCCGCCAGCATGCGCTCGCACCGGTCGAAGGTGTCGATGCGCGGCCAAAGCAACAGGATGACGAGCAGGCCGAGCAGCAGATACGAGTGGTAATAGGTGAAGAAGTGAGATCCCGTCGCTTGGTGAACCATCGACAGCAGTGTGAAATAGCCAGGCCCATGCCGATCATAGATATAGGAAAGATATAGAGATATGCGTGGCGGGACGTCGGCAAGCAGTAGGGTGAATGCTTCATCCAACCAAGGCACCGGGGTATAGTAGGCTCTGAGGACAAGGCAGACGCCGCATATCAGTATAGACAGGCCGAACAAGCATCGTGAATCGAAGACGCGGTCGCTTTGATCGATCAACTCTAGCCAAACAACCGATCCAGGTCGGGCCATGGCTCGATACCATAAGTTCTTGGCGTCGGTGTTACACATTCTTCTACTATGCGTGGCTGCCGAGCGCCGCATGCCGTGGCAGCCGGGCATCTCGGCGACGCCGCTCGGCTAAGATCGCCACACGTAGCGCGCCGTAACCCCGTAGTTCCAGACCGTGCCGACCGCGATCCCGGCCAGCGCCGAGAGGGGCCAAGGCGTGGCGTCGGCATAGAGCCGCGCCGCCACCCCAACGTTGGCCAAGGCGCCGATCCCGCAGACGAGGGCGAACGACAGCCAGCCGCGCAACCAGCGCCACCCTCGGAGTTGCCGATCGCGGTAGGTCAGCTCGTTGTTGACGGCGAAGTTGAAGGTCATGGCGGCGACCGTGGCCGACGCCTGGCCGGCGACGAAGGTCTGGCCGAGACCGAACAGGAGTTCGAGAACGGCCAGGTGCACGAGGATGCCCAGCGCTCCGACCACACCGAACAGCGCGAGGCGCGCCGGCACGACCGACCCGACGAGTTTGTCGAGCAGCATCAGCACGAAGTCGACGGCGGCTCGGGTGTCGAGCTTGCTTTCGCCGACCTTCCGCGGGCGAAAGTGGTAGGGGAGTTCACGCACCCTCAGCAAGGGTGCGGACACCAGGAGGTCGAGCAGAAGCTTGAAGCCGACGCCGGAGAGGCGCCGCAACGCGCTCTCGAAGGCCTCGCGCCGGATCATGAAGAAGCCGCTCATGGGATCGGACAGCTCGACCCGCAACACCGTCTGCCCGACCCGGGTAGCGAACCGGCTGATCAGATGCCGACGCTCGTCCCAGCCCGGCACCGCGCTCGTAATGCTGTAGCGACTGCCGACGGCGACGTCGGCCTCGCCGGCACGCAGCACATCGAGCATCAACGGCAGCAATTCCTCGTCGTGCTGCAGATCGGCGTCGATGACCGCAACGTAGGGGGCGTTGGTCGCGAGCACTCCTTCAATGCAGGCGGAGGCCAATCCGCGCCGGCCGATGCGCTGCAGGCAGCGGACCCGGGCGTCCCGTCGGCCGAGGTCGCGCACGAAGGCCGCCGTGCCGTCGGGTGAGTCGTCGTCGACCACGATCATCTCCCAGGCCACACCGGCAAGACACCGTTTCAGGCCGTCGGCGAGCGGCTCGAGATTGCCGCGCTCATTAAAGGTCGGCACGACAACGGCTAACTCGGGCGGCCGCAGTGGCGCCGCTGCGACTTGGGCTGTGAAGCGAGCCTTGACCGTGGCGTCTGCCATGATCCAACCCTACGCTCTGTCCGATCCGTTCGATCCGATCGATAGCTGGCCGAGGCCGGGCGGAGGCTTCTCGAGCCGCGCCAATCCCAATAGCGCCACTGGCGCCGGGCCAGGCGGGATCGATACCGCCAGCTGCGCAAGAGGTGCGGCGCGGGCGGCGAGCCTCATGCCGATGAGCAGCCCGGTGCAGGTCCACAGCGGTAGCGACTGCAGGTCAGGAACCGCGGCGACGTGACATGCGAGCAGGCCGAGCACGGCCCAGCGCAACGCCTTGCCGGCTTCGGCGTCCCTGGTGCCGGCCAGCGGGCCACGCGTCACGCCCGCCATCAACCAGGCGAAGGCGAGGGTGCCGAGGAGCCCTGTGCCGGCGAGCAGGGTCAGGAAACCGCTGTTGCACCGATGGCTCCCCAGGCCAGCGCCCAGGCCATAGGTGTCGAGGAAGATCCGCCAGGCCATCCGGTCGGCGTTGGCTCGCACCTCGTACGAGATCAACTCTCCTTTGCTCCGGATCTGCAGCTCGATGACCGCATCGACCGTGTCGCGGTAGCGATCAAGAAGCCAAAGGCCGCCGACGACGATGACCAGGACGGCCAACGCCGAGACGAGGTGGGTCTCCCGGATTCTTATCGGCTCCGCAGCAGCCGCGGGACCGGGTCGCCAGCGCCACCACCAGTCAACGACCGCGAACGCCGCGAACACCGCCAGGAGCAGATAGGCGGTGGTCGAGGTCGACAGCACCAGCGTGACTGCCGACAGGAGGAAGTAGAACTGATCGGCCGTGCGGCCGGTCCGGCGCCAACGCTGCCAGAAATAAAACATGTACATCGTGTAGAAATAGCCGAGCGCCGATGGTTCGGCAAACGGCCCGCTCGGCCGTGGCATGCCCGCAATCCCTTGCTCCCAGGCGCCGGCATGAACGTTCGAATGGAAGAAATCGCTCGGGAACCAAATGCCGAACGAGGACTGGGCGACGTGCCAGGCGACGACCATCGCGGCCAGGCCGCAACTCCAGCGCATCGCGCGGTCGATCCAGGCGGCCAGGTCGGCAGGGCCGAGTTCCGCCGCGAGGTGGCTCACGGCATAGACGAAGGCGAAGATGAGGCCGAGATAAATCAGCTGGTTCACGTTCTCCGCGGTCAGTCGGTAGGGTTGCTCGAACACCGGATCGAGCCCCGCGCTGCCGGGCAGGACGGTGATCCTGCCCTGGAAGAACGCCAGCGCCAGAAGCAGGCTGGTCACGCTCGCGAAGATGAACAGGACCAGCGGCGTGAGCCGACGCAGGACGTCGAGGCGCAGACTGCTCTGCCCGAACCCGATCGACCAGAAAATGCGAGCGCTCACCAGGAGCGCCACGAACCAGCCGATCTGAATCGGCCGGCCGGCCGGATTGGCGATCGCGGCGTCAGCAAATAGGCTGGCGGCGATCAGGATCGCGGGAATGCTCCAGGCGCGCGGCAGCCACAGCACCAGGAGGCACAGAGGCAGAGCGACGTAGCCGGTGCTGGTCACCGCCGTGGACCGCTCACTTGGCCTTGGCCTTGGTCGGCACGAGGATCGCGGCCGTGAACGTCGTCGAGTTCCCACCCGTCGTTCAGCCCCGGCCCTGGTGTCACCACCAGGTCGACCGTCGAGCCCGCCCGCACCGAGGCGGTGAGCGAATAAGGCTCGGCTGTGCCGGGCGCGAGTGACCAGGCACCGATCTTGCGGCCGTCGACGAGGATCATGGCCCGCGTGCCGTCGCCCGGCGACGCGCCGATCTCCAGCCGGCCGGAGATCGTGACCGTGCCGGCTTCAGGAGAAAGCCAGCGGCGCACGACGGCGACCTGCTGCCCTTCGAGGGTCGCCGGGTGCATCGCGCCGTCGGCGATCATCAGATAGGGCCAGCGCGGGTCCCCCAAGTAGTCGGCCCATTCGTTCTGCAGCGGCTGCAGGGCATGGAATTCCTGCCGGCCGTCATACTCCTTGCCGGCTGCGAGAACCGCATAGCCGTAGCGCCAGCGGCCGCCGTCGGCGGAGATGCTGAAGTCGGCACGGGAATCGGCGAGAACGCGATCGGACCGCCGTTCGCGCAGCCCGCGGACGGGGCCGACCAGAAAGACCGGCGTCGCGTCGAGGGCCAGGGTCACCTCGCCGTGGCGCGGCGTCAGGGACCGGGCGCGGCCCATGACGTCGATCTGCGTGAGCGGCCCGTCCACCGCGGCGGTGAGCGTGGTCGCGTCCTCGGCGGACCAGGCGACGCGAACCTCCGTACCGCTCCGGTCGAACAGGTAGACCCGGGTGCGCGGATCAGGAAGCGCCTCGCGGCGCACCTGGCGGGCCGCGCCCAGGACCCTGATCAAGGTCGCATAGGCCACATAGGCAGGGTTGGGCGTGTAGCGACCGTAGGGGCTGTCCGGTGCCCGGACCAGGCCCAGCCCGTCGAAGCCCTCGTAGTCGCGCATCAGGTACCAGTAGATGCGGGCGACGTCGGCGCTCCGCAGCAGGGTCATCAGTTTGACCAGCCACGCAGCAGCCGCCCGGCGCTGCTCCGGGCTGGGCCCGCCGCTGCCGGTCTCGGTGACCCAAATCGGCCGGTCGACGCCGTGCTCACGCATCAGGGCGCGCAGGCCCTCGATCTCGCGCTCGGCGCCCTCCGGCTCCTGCCGGTAGATGTGGACCGACACGACGTCGAGCCGGTCGAAGACGCCCCGGTCCGCGAGCTTGCGCCAGAACGGCAACGGCGCTCCGGCCGTGGAACCGCCGACCACGCTGACGTCGGGGGCGGCCGCCTTCAGCGCCTTCCAGGCGGCGTCGAGCAGGCCGACATAGGTCCCGGCCCGGTCCTGCAGGCACGCGCCGTCGCACCAGTTGCCGTTGATCTCGTTCCAGACCTCGAGCGCCCGGACCTGATCCGGGTAGCGCTGCGCCAGCGCGACCCCGTAACGGCCGTAAGCCTCCCTGGCCGCGGCCGAGGTCGGGGTCTTGCCATCGTCATAGAGCGGGTTGGCGAAGTCCATCGCGAGCAGCGGCCGCACCCCGGCCGCGCCGAGCTTGGCCATGTAGTCCACCCAGGCCGGTGGGAACTCGAACGCGCCCGGGCTCCGCTCCACCGCATGCCAATAGTGCTCGTCGCGGACGTTGCCGATGCCGGCACGGGCCAGGAGCGGGACGAAGCCCGCGTCCCAGCCGTGGGCGACGTGCGTCATGGCGCCGAACACCGAAGAGACGCCATCGGGTCGCGGCAACACGGCATAGGCCGCCCGCGCGCTGCAGTCCGGCGCGCAACTCGGGGGCGCCACCTCCAGCTCGTAGTATCCGTCCTGCGATGCCGGCACCTCGAGCGTGGCCGGGCCGGGGCCGACGGTGAGCTCCCCGCCCGCCGTGCGGGTCCCTTGCCAGTCGCGCACCAGCCAGGTCCACCGCCCGGCCGGCCCATCCGCCGTGAAGCGGATCGGGTCGCCGGGTGCGAAGACGTTGCCGAGCCGATCGGTGGTCAGTCGAACGGTCGGGGTGGCCCAGGCGGTGCCCGCCTGACAGCCCGCGCCGAGGCTGGCGATGGTGAGCGCGACCAGCGCGCGGCAGGACAACCTGTTCATGACATTTCTCATCAACACGTTTGCGCCGGGCAGTCCCGGACCACGCCGTCGGCGATCTGGCGGTAGAGCCGCTCGACGCGGTCCAGGTGGCGCTCGAGGTTGCAAGGCGCGCGCCAGTAGCCCTGGTAGGCGCGCTCCCCCAGGCGCCCGACCTCGTCGTCGGCGGCGAGGCGGCAGAGGGCCTTGCGCAACTCGCCGACGTCGTGAGTCGGGACGACGAGCCCGCCCCCCGTCTGCTCGATCAGCGCGGCGGCGGGTGTCGTCCGGGTGGCGATCACCGGCACCCCGCGCGCGAGCGCCTCGTAGGCGTTCATCGTGCCGGTCTCGTCCCAGATCGACGGCAGCACCAGTGCGCGTGCCTGCTGCAGGGCGTTCAGGACCGAAGCCTCGTCGCCCCAGGGACGGTACCGGACGGAGCCGCCCGACGCCTCGACCTCCGCGCGCAGCGGACCGTCGCCCTGGACCAGGAGCGGAATGCCGCTGCCGCGAACCGCTGCGAGCAGCTGACGAAGGCCTTTCTCGATGGTCAGCCTGCCGATGTAGACGATCGGCTTGTTGGCGGTCACGGGCACGGGCGGCGCGCGCTCGACGAAACAGGGGTTGACGACGACCACGTGCCGCGCCTCTGCCGGCAGGAACCGCCGGATCCGCTCCTGGGCGAAGCTCGACACATGGGCGAAGGTCAAGGATCCTGGGCGCCTCCAGATGCGGCGGGTCACGATCTGGCGGGCGACCCGGACAGCCTTGTGCTTGCGTCCATTGCGGTCGCAGTTGCATGCCAGACAGGCCGGCGACAACGGCGTGCGGGGACAGCGCTGGGAGGTGGAGAAATCGAAGAACAGCCCGTTCGGGCAGGCGGCGAAGTAGTCGTGGAGCGAGACGACGAGCGACGCGCCGGAGGCACGGGCGGCGGCCAGAGCCGCCGGGCTGAGGGCTCGCGTCCACTGCTGGGCGTGGACGATCGTCCGAAGCGGCGCGCTCTCGGTCAGGATCTCCGCGAGCCGCGCCGCTACGGCACGGTTCCAGATGCCGCGGCCCGCCGCCCGCAGGGCCGAATTCTCGCGCCATACGTCAGTGACCGGGATGTGGCGGACGTCGACGCCGGCCGCGGCCAAGTCGTCCGCTATCGGCGCGACCGCGCAGACGAACACCACCGGCCAGGCGCGCTGAGCGAGACCGCGGGCCAAGGTGAGCGCAACCCGAGCGGCGCCGCCATTGACATGGCCATAGTCGGAGAGAACGATGATCCGCGGCCGGCTTTCAGGCATGGTCGGCCTCGTGCGCGGAGCAGGCCGGCTCGACCGGACGGTCGCGCGGATTGCGCCCCAGGCTGGTCCGGGGCAGATCGGTGCACCGCGCGACGCGCCTTGGAGGAGGGGGCTGTTGCCAACGCTTGCCGACTATGCTGCGACGCGCCGGGTACGCTTCCCGACCGGCGCACCGGCCTCGCCTGCGCGCGTCTCGGTGATCACGGTCTGCCTCAACGCCGAGCCGACGATCGGGCGGGCGATCGCCAGCATTCATGCCCAGCGCGCCGTCGATTTCGAGCACGTCGTGGTCGATGGCGGCTCGACGGATCGCACGCTCGAACTCGTCCGCGGCGCTCTGCGAACCGGCGATTTCCTGCTGAGCGAGCCCGATCGTGGGATCAGCGACGCGCTCAACAAGGGGATCGCCCTGGCGGCCGGTGAATTCATCCAGTTCGTGCACAGCGATGACTGGCTTGCGCCGGATCAGCTCGCGATCGCGCTGGCGGCCATCGAGCGGACGTCGGCCGAGTTCGTGTTCGGCGATGTTCGGTTCTACGAACGGGACCAGCCCAGCTTCCGCTATGTCGGCGAGCCGGGCTACGCCGCGGTCATCGACCGGCGCATGCCCAATCTCAACCACCCGACGGTGCTGGCGCGCCGCACCTGTTTCGAGCGCATCGGCCTGTTCGACCTGCGCTACCGCTGCGCCATGGACTACGACTGGTTCCTGCGGCTGCACCGTGCCGGCGGCCGCGGCGCCTACGTCCCGGCGATCTGTGGCAACATGAATCACGACGGGGTCTCGAACCTGCAGTTCGTGCGCACCATGCGCGAGGTGGCGCAGATCGCGGTGGCCCACGGGCGGCCGGCGCCGCTCGCCTACGGCATGATGAGCTGTCAGATCGCCAAGATCAGTGCCGGCCGCGTGCTCAACCGGCACGCCAGGCCCCTCTATCGGCTGATCCGCCGGCAGCTCAATCCCAGCTATCAGCCCCTCGACTGAGGGCCGGCAAGCCGCCCGGGCCAGACCGCGGCGGCGCGCCTCAGCCTGTTTCGGCGGATCATTCGGGCGCGGTCGCGACACCGGATCGGGTCTCTTCGAACGACGGGCGACGACCGAACAGCCGCCGCTTGAGGACGCGGCCGCGGGCGGCGAGCGTCGGGCTCACGAAGTCGATCAGGTCGAAGGTCATCACCTTCGCAGTCTCGGGCAGCAGCCACCACCGCGCGAGTTTGGCATAACAACGCCAGCGGTCGCGCGCTTGCGGGAGATGACGCCGGATCGCCGCGACGTAGCGCCGATGCGCCAGCAGCAGCGGAAGCCCAATGCGAGCCTCCGCGGTCTGGAAGTGCCAGGCTCGCCATTGATCCTGGTTGAAGGTGAACCGTCCGGCATGATGCCGGTTATGGAACAACGGCTCGGAGAGATGGATGAAGCGACCCTGCAACGCCACCTGCGCCAGCTGATCTCGGTCGCCGGCGCGGAAATTGCCGATCAGCGTCGTCTTGCGCAGGATATCGCTGCGGAACAGACCGTAGATCGACCAGCACCAGCGATCTTCGAAGATCATGGCCGCGAAGCGCTCGGCGGGATCCGGCGACGCCGTGCCGTCGAGCGGATTGTCCCGCGTCACGATCTCGCTGCCGTGGTCGTCGATGACCTTGATCGCGGTGTGGCAGAGCACCCGGTCCGGGTTGGCCTCCAGCACCGCGACGCACCGCTCGAGAAAACGCGGGTCGTGCGAATCGTCACTGCCCATCCAGTGGAAATACTTGCCGGTCGAGAGCTCGAACGTCCGATTGTGGTTATAGGAGATGCCGATGTTGGTCGCATTCCGATAGAAGCGGATGCGCCGATCTGCGCGGGCGTATCCGTCGCAGATTTCCGCGGTCCGATCGGTCGAGTCATTGTCGCAGATGATGAGCTCGAAGTCGCCGAAGCTTTGGCACAGCACCGATTTCGATCGCGACACCGACCAGACCTTCCCGATTGCGGACCGGTAAGCCGATGCTGACGAGCGGTGCGGCCATGGCTGTCACTCGCTAGAGGGGCGGATGGTGCATCCCGAGATCAGATCTCGACATAGTGCGGGCTGTACTTCAGGTAGTAGCCTTCGCGGTCCTCGAGACCATAACCGAGCGTCTGGTGCTGCCGAAGGTCGACATCGTTGAGGATGCCGCCGATCAGCTTCACGCCGAAGCTGCGCAGGTCGCCGACGGCGACCTTCAGCGCGCTGATCGGCGTCGAGTCCCAGCGCGTGACGAACATGACCATGCCCGCCAGCTGGCCGATCAGGCGGGCATCGGCCAGACCCAGGGTCGGGGGGCAGTCGATGACGACCCAGTCGTAGCCACGCGAGATGGTCTTGAGCACCCACTGGAGATTGGGCGCGGTCAGAATCGCGACCGGATCGGCCGGCATCCCCCGGGCCGGCAGCAGGTCGACACCTTCGCTGACCTCCCGCAGAATGCACGCGCTGATATCGCATTCGCCGCTCACGATCTCAAACAGGCCACCGCTGCTGCTTTGCCTGAACAACCGCGTGATGTTTGGCCGCCGCAGATCCAGGTCGATCAACAAGGTACGAAGGCCAAGACGCCCGAGCGTGATCGAAAGGCTGACCGCGGTGAAGCTCTTGCCCTCCTGAGGAAGGGACGAGGTCACGGCGAGAGTGCGGCACGAGCGCCGCAGGCTCTCTCGCTGGGTCGCGATGACCACCGACCGCAGGCACTCCGCGAAGGCGGATCGGTCGGCGGCCGCGGCGGTGACCGGCCCATCGCCGTGAAAGCCTCGGACGGCCAGGCGAGGGATCAGGCCGAGGCAGCGCAGATCGGCATGATCCACGAGGTCACGGCCGCGCCGGACGGTGCCGCGCATCCGGTCGCGGAACACGGCGATCAGCGAGGCCCCGAAGGTGGACGCGATCATCCCGACAAGGCCGAAGAACTTCAGCGACAGGCGGTCGGGCGTATCGGGCGGCGCCGCGCGGGAGGCCATCCGTGCCTGGGGCTCGCCGAGAAACGCCTGCTGCTTGGTCTCTTCGGTCTGCTGCAGAAACGTATCATAGATTTTGCGGGCCGCGTCCGCCTGCTGCTGCAGCGAGGCAAGTTGCGATGACACCTTGGCGATCGCGGATTTGGTTGCGGTCACCTGGTCGATCGCGTCACGGAGGCTGGTCTCCTGGCCGCGCGCCACGTCCACCTGGTAGCGGAGATCGTGAATGATGCGCTCGACTTCAGCCTCGATCTTGCGGTCCAGGTCGTCGCTCTGCTCGCGCAGCTCGATCATCCGCGGATGGTTGGGGCCGTAGGTCTTGCGCGCCTCGGACTCGAGCTGCGCGACCTGCACCTGCTGCTGCCGGATGCTCTCGATCAGCTTGGAATCGACCACCGCCGCGACCGCCTCGATCGACCCGTTGCTTTGGCGCAGCTCGTTGAGGCGGCTGAGGCGGGCGGCTTTCTCCTGCTCCTCTGCGCTCGCCTTGAGGAGCTGGTTGTTGAGTTCGATGAGCCGCTGATCGTTGACCTCGACGCCTTCCGTGACCGTGACGATGTTGTTGTCGGCCTTGAACTTCTCGACCTCGCTCAGGGCTTCCTGCGCTGCCCCGCGCAGCTCCTTCAGCCGCTCCGTGAAGGTGCCGCTGGTCTCGGATGCCGCTGAACGGGTCTGGTCGCGGAGCATCGTGATGTACTGGCCGGCCGCGGCATTGGCGATCCGGGCCGCCATCGCGGGCGAGCGCGCGCTGAAGGAGACGGCGATGACATAGGACCTGCCGACCACGCTCGCGTTCAAGCTCTGCTGGAAAGTGCGCAACACGGCGGGCAGCGCCGGGTCCTGCGGCTCGGCAACCTGCGTGTCGCCGACCTCCGGGTCGGATGGCAGCGTCTCGTGGTCGCCAGAGGTGGGAGCGGGAAGCGGATAGGTCGCGGTCGGCACCAGATCCTTGGCGGCAGATCCCGTCAGCGTGAACGCGGCGATCAACGCGTCGACGAGCCAGGCTGATCGGGCTTCCGTCGGTCGGAATTCTGGATTGTTGGTCAGGTGCAGCTCGTCGATGACCCGCAGCGCCAGCTCACGCGACTCCAGGAGCTTGGTGTGTGTCTCGAGCGTGGCGGCATCGATCGGAAGGCTCTCGACCCCCGAGTTGACGCTGATGATCTGGTTGTCGCGCGGCTGGACCACGATCAGCGCGGTGGCCGTGTAGTGCTGCGGCTGGGCCAAACCGAGGAGGATCGCGATACCGGTTCCGAGCGCGATCATGACCAGAATGGACCACAACTGCCGTCGGAAAATGTACCAGAGCTCCGTCACCGCGATGCCATTGGCGGCGGCGGGGTTGCCAGGAGGCTCGGTCGTGGTGCTCATCGCGTTTCACTTGGTCCGATGACCGCCGGGCTGGTCAGGCTCCCGCCAGCGCACCCCTTGCGCACCGGTCGGGCCGCGGCCACGAAGCAGCGGAAGACGGCTCGCCCCTGCGGCCCGAGAAGCGGGAGGAAAGCCAATGACGAGCCGATCGAGGCGAGCATGGTCGCGACCGCGCAGCCAGGCCCACCGAAGCGCGGGATGAGGAGGAAGTTCAATCCGACGTTCAGGAGGGCGCCGAGCGACGTGGTCGCGAGGACCACCCGTTCTGCCCGGTCGTTAACCAGCAAGGCGCTCGCGATCGTGCCCATGGCGACGAACGGCAGGGTCCAGATGTGAATGCGCAAGACGGCGACCGAAGCGCTGTAGGCGGGCCCGAGCAACAGGTTCACGGCGGTATCGGCCAGGACGACGCCAGCCACGGCGAGCGCGAGCATGAACGGAACCGTGCCGCGGATCAGGGCGCGAACGAGGCGGGCGTGCGCCACCGGGTTCGTCTTCTGCACCTCGATGATCGTCGGATTTATCGAGCCGACAATGGCCAGCGGCAGGACGTAGGCGATCTCGGAGATGCGCACGGCGCCGGCATAGAAACCCGCGGCCTCGGGTCCGCGCATGATGTTGAGCATGACGACGTCGGCATACATGTAGACGAGAACGGCCAGGCTCGCGACCAGCAACGGCGCGCCCCGCGCCAGCAATCGCCTGAGGTCCTCCCGGGTGACCGCGCCCAGCGCGAACCGGGGCATTTTGGAGCGCAGCCCGAAGACGATGCCCACGAGACTGCCCGCGGCCGACTCCACGACCATGGCCGTCACGAACAAGGGCCAGCTCGCCGCCTGCAGGATGAAGCCGATGCGCGTGAGCGAAGACACCACGAGCGCGACGTTGCGGGTCAGGACCGACAACTTCACCCTCGTCTGGGAATTGAACCACCACTGCACGACATCGCCGCACTGGGCCAGAGGCACGACCGCGACGATCAGGAGGGCCAGGCGGGTATCGGCATCGCCCCCTTCGACCACGAGCGCGAAGGCGACGATCACCGCGCCGACGACAAGGCTCGAGGTCAGCCGGACGAGGAGCGCGCCGGCCATGATCCTGCCGGGCGGCACCTCCCCGCGCGCCAGGTCGCGCGTCACGACCGCTTCGAGCCCCATGCGCGCGGCCATGCTCGCGAGAAAGGCGAACGCCAGGCAATAGCTGAGCAGGCCGAAGCGGGTCGGGCCCAGGTAGCGGATCACCCACAGCCCGACCAGGACCTGCGCGGCCAGCTGCAGGCCTCGCTCACCGAGGAGCCACAGGAGGCTGCCGAAGATCCGGCGCCAGCGTTCCCGCGATACCGCGCCCTCGAGCCCATGGAGCTGCCTTTCGATCAGGCGCCTGGGTGACCACTGCCACTGCCCTGCAGGCGACGGCTCGCCGACCTGCACGGCCACGGGTGGGGAGCGAGGGGCGCAGGAGCGCATGGCGGCCAACTATAGCGGTCGAGGCGCGGTGGGATCGCTGCGAGCGCCACCGCTCGCAGCTCGGGTGGCAGGATGGCTCGCCCGACCTTCGAGGGCGTAGCTGTCCAGGATTTTCCGGGCCATGATCATCACAGCGGGCGGTTCGGGACCGGCGTTGGGCGGCGCGCGCCGGGGGAGCGGTCCGCGCTCGCCGAGCGCGGCCCGGACATAGGCGATCAGTCCGGTCGGATCGTCGCTGTTGGGTGCGATCCGGATCGAGCTCGCGACCGGAATTTCCCTGAGGCCGGCGACATCGGTCGCCACGACCGGCACCCCCAGGGCCTGGGCCTCCAGAACGACATAGGGCATGGCCTCGTAGCGGCTGGTCAGCACCAGGAGATCGGCAGCGGCCAGAGCATCCCAGCCGCGACGGTTGCCGTGCAGCTGCACGACCGCGGCCAGATCACGGGTGCGGATCAGATCGCGGACCTTTGCCTCGAGCTGGCCGTAACCGAGCATCAGCGCGCGCATGTCGGGCAGTTCGTGGCGCAATCCCGCGATCGTCGCGATGAAGCGCTCCGGCGCCTTCTGCGGCACGAACCGGCCGATCCACGCCAGAACCGGCGCATCCTCCGGGAGCTGGAAGCTGGCGCGTGCCCGGGCGCGCTCGGGAAGATCGGCTGGAATCCGGACGCCGTAGGGGATGACCGTCGTCTTCTCGACCGGCAGGCCCTGGCTGCGGGCGTGCCTCGCTTCCTCGGTCGAGGTCACGACCAACCGATCCGTGGCGAACCGCGCCAGCAGCCGCTCCACGGCGCCGTACAGCAAGAACCGGCCGCGCGGGCACTCCGGATCCATGGTCTTGAAGGCATGGGGCGTGTAGATCCGTCGCACCCCGAGGCCGGTCGCCGCCAGACGCGCCACAGCACCGGCTTTGGAGCTGTGGCCGTGCACGACGTCGAACGGACCGGCGGTGGTGAGGTAGCGCCGCACGCGCCAGATCGCCGCGAGATCCTCTGCGCCAGGCTCCGGACCCATGGGCACCCCGGCGGTCACCAGGCCTTTGGCCTCCAAGACCTGCAGCGCATCTGCAAACCGTGGCTCCATCCGCCGCGGCGAGTAGACGAGATGCACTTCCTGACCGAGCGCCAGGAGGCCCTCGGCGAGGTCGAGCACGTGCTGGCCCGCGCCCGCAAAACTGGCTTCGAGCACGAGCAGAATCCGACAGCGGACCCGGGCGGACCCGCCGGTCGGCGGTGGCGGGAGTTCAGAGGGCGCGCGCATGGCCATCACGACAGCGCCAGGCCCAGGCCGTCTCGACGATCCCCTCGAACGGATTCGACAGGGAGAAATCGAGCCCGAGTTCGGCTCGGGCCCGGCGCGCATCCGCGATCAGCACGGGAGGGTCGCCCGGCCGCCGGGGCGCGATCTCATGCGGGACCTTGCGCCGACTGACCCGTTCCACGGCCATCAGCACTTCCCGCACCGAATGGCCCTGGCCCGTGCCGAGATCGAGCGCGAAGCTTTCGGATCCGGTGAGGAGCCGCCGCAGCGCGGCGACGTGCGCCTGCGCCAGGTCGCCGACGTGGATGTAGTCCCGGATCGCGGTGCCGTCCGGGGTTGCATGGTCGGTCCCCAGAATGCGCAGGGGCGGCCGGGTGCCGAGAACCGCGTCAAGGGCCAGCGGAACCAGATGAGTCTCGACCACCCTCTGCTCGCCAAGCTCGTTCTCGGGATCGGCGCCGGCCGCGTTGAAGTAGCGCAAGCTTGCGCTGCGCAAGCCATAGGCCCTGTCGTAGTCGGCCAGCACCCGTTCGACCATGAGCTTGCTGGCGCCGTAAGGATTGATCGGCGCCTTCGGCTGCGCCTCGTCGATCGGAATCGCTGCCGGCATCCCGTAAACGGCACAGCTGCTCGAGAACACGAAAGCTGCCATGCCGTGCACGCGGCAGGCATCGAGGACGTTGATGGCTCCGGTCACGTTGTTCCGGTAGTATCGCGCCGGCTCCTGCATCAACTCGCCGACCAGGGCGAAGGCGGCGAAGTGGAGCACCGCCACCGGCCGATAGCTGGAGAACACCTCGTGCAGGCGGGCGGCGTCCAGGATGTCGCCGAGTTCGAGCGGCCCCCACCTGACCGCCCAACGATTGCCGGTCGACAGATTGTCATAGACGACCGGAGTGAAGCCGGCCTGCGCCAGTGCCTTGCACGCATGGCTGCCGACATAGCCGGCGCCGCCGGTCACGAGCACGTGCGCGCTCATGCCTTGTGCCGCCGTCATGCCTTGTGCCGCCGTCATGTCTTGTGCCGCCGTCATGTCTTGTGCCGCTGTCATGTCTTGTGCCACCGCAAATCGTCTTCGAAGTACGGGACAGTCCGGGCCAAGCCCTCATCCCAACCGATCTTCGGCGCCCAGGCATGTCGAATCGATTCAAAGCGCGCGTTGCTCGACAGGTGTTTCCGATTGCTGCGCCGCCCCGTGAAATCATTGTCCACCGTCAGCACGTCATGACCAGTGTTTACCAGCCATGTGCACAGGCAGCTACCGCTGGACCCGGCACCGCCAGTCCCGAGGCCGCGCTTGCCGGTCAGGTCCTTCATCGCTCCTTTCTCCAATGAATCACGGTCAGCACGGTCTTGAAGAGGATGAACAGGTCCAGTGATGGCGACCAGTTCTTGATGTACCAGTTATTGAGCTCGATGCGACGGTAATATTCCACATCGTCGCGCCCGTTCACCTGCCACATGCCGGTCAGGCCCGGCGTCACCCGCTGATAGAGGACGAAGGCGTCGCTGTCATAACGCCTGCGTTCTTCCGGCAGGAGCGGCCGCGGCCCGACGAGACTCATGTGGCCGCGCAAGATGTTGAACAGTTGCGGCAGCTCGTCGAGGCTCATCCGCCGCAGATGGGCGCCGATCCAGGTCACGCGCGGATCGTCCTTCAGTTTGAACTGACTGCTCCAGGCTTCTCGCACCGCCGGCTCGCGCTCGATCAGGTCGCGCAGGACGCGGTCGGCATCCGGGACCATGCTGCGAAACTTCAGGGCATTGAACAGCCGGCCACCGCGGCCGATCCGGGTCGATCCGTAGAACACCGGGCCGCCGTCCAGGCGGACGAGGACGGCGATGACCGCCATGGCCAGCGAGGTGAGCACGACCAGCATCCCCGCCACCACGATGTCGAACAGCCGCTTCGCCGCCATCCGCGATCGGCTATGCGATCTTCGATTGCTGTTCAAGAAAAGCAAATCATGACCAAACACATGGTCGATCCGCAGATCACAGATCGATAGTCCGCGCAGGTTCGGCACCAGGGACATCGGTACTTCGAAATGATCGTCGAGGACGCGCGCGATCTCCAAGGTCTCGGCAATTTCGCTTTCATCGAAACTGACCACGATGTGCTGCGCGCGACCGCCATTCAGAAGCTCGATGACGCGACCGAGGACGAAGCCGCGCCCGTGCTTGATGTCGACGATCTCGCATGGCAGGTAGCCCAGATGATGATCGGACAGCAGAGTGTCTGCAATCTGCTTGGCCCGGCCCTCAGTGCCGATCACGATCGTCGGGCAGCGCCATGGCCCGAGCCGGTACAGGGCTTGTTTGCCGGCGATCCGAAAGCTCAGGATCAGGGCCAAGCCGACCAGCCAGTTCAAGAGCACCCAGCCGCGCGAGATATCATATCGGTAGACGAACTGTAGATAGCCATCAGCTAGACCGATGAGCGCAACACCACCTGCGATTCGCTCGAATTCGCTGAACAAGGTCAGCCGTTGCGAGTAATGGCCAGTAGAGGCAAACCATAGCAACAGCGAAAGACTGAGAATGCCGACGTGCCCGCTGCGGACGATCTCGTCGGTGAGGGTCGGCACCGCGGGGGCCACGCCCCGAATCAGCTGACTGACTTCACTGCTTAGCAAAGTTGCGAAAGCGAATGCGCTCGCAAGCGCTACGATGTCCGTAATGCAGAATAGCCAACCTATGCTGCCGCTCAATGAGCCAGCAGTTCGGGCCGTGACTGTTTGGCACGCTTCAATTTTCATATCAACGACCTCGTCTAGTTCATCTAGACGGAGCAACACCTTCTGTAGACGACCAGACACCCGTACCCGCGTGATTAGCGCGGAATCAAGCACGTCCGGATTCAAGACGCCGGCCACGTCGCTGATTGGTAGTCGACCCCGTTTTCGGCGCCTACCGCTAAGTCTCCCTCAACCCTTCATTAACGGTTGAAATTAGCACAAACCATTGCGGTTGTCCACAAGGCGGAAGCATCTCTACTAGATGGACAGTTAGTGGTCCCGAATTCTACTATTCAGGAACCCAGGCTCCGATAATGAAGCCGTCGGATAGCTCGGGAAATCTGAGGATTTCGGCAGGCTTGTTTTTCAGGCCGCATTTTGTGGAATTGGCGGGAAAGGCGCCGGCGCGCTTGATGCTTGTGAGCTTCTGGGAGCGCTTCGCGGACGCATCAGGCAGGCGGGATTGCCTCTGTAGGCGATCTCCCGAGCAGCGCACCCAGTGACACGTCAAGGACCGGCGGCCGCTCATGCGCTTGTCTCGACTGGAACTGGCGAGTGTATCCCGAAGGGCACAACATCAGCTTATTTTTTGCAGCAAAGCCGAGTGGCCTGCGCTCAAGCATGGCTGGCTGCCCAGGACTGGCAAATCAAGCCGGCAGGCTCACGAGACAGACCACGAACCTCCCGGACCTCGAAGAGCGGTAAGACGCGCGGCCCGGATCATCGGCCGCGCCCGCACCCACGCGAGCCGTCAGCAACAAGCGCACACGGTCGGTGCGGAAAGCGGCCACTATCCAAGAACCGGCGAACGTTCTAAGCATACGAGCATGCGAGCGGAGTGGTTTTCCCGCGTTCACACTCTTACGGCGCCCCTGATGATCGAGCGCGATCGGGGCGCGCTTGATGGAACGGGCGGGCCGCGGTCCTTGCCGCGCGCAGCTGCGATACCGTCGACTGACGCCGAGAGATGCACGGCCGTGAGACGAGGATGAGACCCGCGGCGCACGCCGGCACCAGCCGTCCCGATGCCCTCGTGCCGGGCGGCGGGGACGGCTCGACACCGCTTGCGGCCAGCGGCTGCCGGGTGACCATCGGCATGCCGGTCTACAACGGCGCGCCGTATCTCGAGCGGGCGATTCGCTCGATCCGCGCGCAGACCTACACCGATTTCCGGCTGCTGATCCTCGACAACGCCTCGACGGACGGGACCGCGGAGATCGCGGCGCGCCATACCGACCGCGACCCGCGGATCGTCTATCGGCGAAACGAGCGCAACCTCGGCGCCGGGCCCAACTTCAACAAAGTGTTCGGGCTCTCGGACAGCGCATACTTCAAATGGGCGGCCCACGACGACGAGTTGCACCCGCGCTACCTCGAGGCCTGCGTGCGCGCCCTGGACGGCGACCCTTCCGCCGTGCTCGCGCACAGCCTGGTCGAGGAGATCGACGACGACGGCAAGGTCCTGCGCGTGTACGGGCCGGTCTCCGACCAGCTGGCCGCCGCCGACCGTCTGACCCGCTTTCGGAGCCGCGTCCTCGAGCGCGGCTGGTGCACCGAGATCTTCGCCGTGATGCGCGCGGACCAGCTCCGCGGCACCGCACTGATCGCGAGTTATGCCGGCGCGGATCTGTCGCTGATCGCGGAGCTGACGTTGCGCGGGCGCTTCATCATCGTTCCGGAGCCACTATTCCGCAACCGCCTGCACCCGAACCGCTATACCAAGGCCATCTTCGAAAATGTCGCCGTCGCCACCCGGCCCCGGGAGATCGTGAGCTGGTACGATACCTCGAAGCGAGGCGGCCGCTGGCACCTCCACTGGTGGAGGTTCCTGTTCGCCCTGTTCGCGATGATCAACCGCAACCTGGGGTCCTGGTCGGATCGCCTCCCCTACTATCGCGTGACCCTCCAGTGGATGAGCAAACGCGAGAACCGGCGAGATCTCGCCAAGGACCTTCTGTTCGCGCTCAGCCCCCGCCTGCATCGGTGGCTCCTGCGCACCAGCAGACGGACCGCCACGGGTTCGACCAATCGCCACCCGCTGGCGCCGCAGAGCTGAGCTCGATGGCCGCGGCTACCGAAGCCGGGTCCGGCGCGGCCGCCCGCGGCCCTCGCCTGCAGCCGGCCGATAGCCCGGCCGCCGCGAGCGGGCCTGAGCGTCTTGATGCGGCCCCGTGCCTTACCCTCTGGCCCTGCTCGTCGTCCTGATCGTCGTCGGCAGCATCGCACCCAGCACGTCGTTGGCGTCCTGGCTGTGATTACCACGAACGTTGGTCAGGGTGAGCCGGGTTCTGCGGCATTGCCTCTTGCCGGCGAGAATGCTCCGCCAGGAGACAATACCGGATCAGGGCCTGCCAGACATGAACAACGTTCAGAGCAATGACAGCTAGCCTGAGATTGTCGCGGACCTCAGGGCGGGTGCAATCTTCACCCTCCATCCGCCGGCCCTGATCACGCTGCTCGAACGCTTCGTCAGGTTCCTGCTGTTCGGTGTTGACCCACCGGAATTTGCCCGACGTAGACCTCGTTCGGTCGCTTCGGGTTGATCACCGACGAGAAAATGAGCGCGGAGGAGTGCCTCGAAGTCGATCAGCTTGAACTCGTCGTCTTGAGGTCGAGGGTCGCGAGCCCGGTCTTGTAGGCGGCCGGGTCGTCCGCGCTGAGATCGGTGCGGATCGTGTAATAAAGGGTGGAGAAGATGTCGGTCGCCTCCCACTGCGGCCAGACCTCAAGGACGTCCGGCTCGCTGAAGTACGGCCGGTCCCAGGTGCGGAGCGCACGGCGGCCGATCTCCTGGCCGGTCTTTGGGTCGAGGATGTAGATGTCCCAGCTGACCGCGTACAGCTTGGAGCCGTCCTTGGACACCCGCCCATCCACGCCCATCCACATGCTCCTCTTGCGCGAGGCTGCAAATTTGTCGCGGATGCGCTCGCCGAGACGGCCGTGCGCCGGGCGGAGAAGGCGGTCGGACCAGGCGTGAGGCGGACGGCACCTTGTCTCAGGCGCGGGAGCCCGGGCCTGCGAGCCGCAGGTACATCATGGCGGCCATCAGGGCATCGTTGAAGGCGTCGTGCTCGGGCAGGTCGGGCAGGTCCAGATCGGCGCGGATCGCCTGGAAGCCGAGATCGACGTGGCGGCCGGGCATGTGTCGGGTCTTCATGTCGTAGTAGAGGCCTGAGATCTCGATCCGCGGGTTGGGCAGCGGCACGCCGAGCTTCGGCCGCACGTAGCGGTTGAGAACGCCCAGGTCAAATTCGAGATAGTAGCCCAGCAGCGAGCGCCCGCCCACGAAGTGCAGCAGGCGCTCGATCGCCTCTTCCGGCGCCAGCCCGCCCGCGACGTCCAGCGAACGGAGCCGGTGGATCAGGATGCCCGCATCGCTCGGGCGGGTCGCCGGCCGCACGAGGAGGTCCAGCCGCTGGCTGGTCAGGATGCGATCGCCCCGGATCCGGATCGCCGCGACCGAGAGCAGCTCGGCCGAGGCCACCTGCGAGACTGGTGGTCTCGCAATCCAGGCTTACGAGCTCGCCCTCCGGGTCCGGCTCGGCCAGGAAGGCGTAGGCGGGGTCCTTCAGGCGCCGCCGCCACCAGCGCCGGCGCAGTCCGCCAAGCATGTTCAGAGCATCTTGAGGTGGAAGTGGTGACGGACCAGCTCCTTGAACCGGCCCACGATCGCGAACGAGTCCTTGAGCAGGTCGCGTTCGAACTTGTTGAGGTCGTGCGGCCGGATCGTATTGTCCGGCTCCTGCTCGAGGCGGAGCTTGTCGAGCCGGGCCTGGAGGCGCAGACCGAGCAGAAAGCCGTAGGCCTCGATCAGATCGACCGCGAAGCTGTGGTCGAACAGCCCCAGATCCTCGAGCCGCCGGATGCGTTCGGTGGTGTTGGTCTCGGCGATCTGGCGCTCGAGCGCCAGCGCGCGGACGCCGTGGACGATCGGGAAGATGGCGCTCTTCTTGAGATCGAGCGGTTCGCGACCGAGCATGCGGCCGATGAGCAGGCCGCGGATGCCGCCAAGCGAGGGCGTCTCGAAGCTGTCGATGGCGCGCGCGAAGTGGGCGCAGAAGGCGGCCTCGCCGCGGCTGAGCTCGAAGAGCCGATCCTTGAGCTCGCCGAGAAGCGCCGGGTCGCCCGCGACCGGGGCGGCATCGACCAGGATCGCGACGTTCATCAGGGCCTGTTCGTCGGGCGAGCGCATCCAGCGCCAGAGATCGTCCCTGAACGCGGCGAGCGGTTTCGCCCAGACCGGGTTGCTGACCATGATGCCGCCGGGGCAGCGGGGGTAGCCGAACTCCATCAGGGCCAGGGTGAACGCGTCGCACACCCGACGCAGCTCCGGCGCGTCAAAGCCGTCGCGCAGGATCAGGCCATTGTCCTGATCGGTCTTGAGGATCTGATCGCCCCGGCCTTCGCTGCCCATGACCATCAGGCAGGCGTTCGCGCTCAGCTTCGGCGAGGCGATCATCTCGAACAGCCGGGCCGCGATCCTGCGGGTCAGCTCTGCGACCAGCTGCGTGATGTAGGGCATTTTGGTGCCGTGGCCGTGCAGCACCTGAACCAGCGTCGGCAGCTGCTCGCTCGCAAGGCGCAGGTCGGCGATCGAAGCAGCCCGCTCGACCTGAAGGCCTAGGATGTAGGACTGGCTGGACAGGAAGCTCAGGAGATCCATCTGCTCGAGCACGCCGGTGATCCGTCCCCGCTCCTCGACCACGAGCCGCTTGACGCCGTGCCGGGTCATCCGGAGCATGGCCTCGGCCAGCAGCTCCTCGGGCGCGATGGTCAAGAGTTGCCAGGTCGCGATCTCGCCGATCGCGGTCTCGACCGGCCGGCGCCCGAGGATCACCGCCTCGCGCATGTCGATGCCGGTGACGATGCCGATGCGCCCGTCCGTGCGCACCAGGAGCGAGGTCGCCTTGCTCGCCTTCATGAGGCTGGCCGCCTCGAAGATCGAGGTCGAGGCGTCGACGTAGAGCGGCGGGTGGAGGTAAGCCTCCCGGACCCGCGCCATCATCACCGGCTGCAGCGCGCGGATGGTCTGGCGCGCCGACAGCGCCTCCAGCCGGAGCGAGATGTCGTGGTAGAAGAACTCGGCGAACGCCTTGTTGTTGGCGGTGAGATCGAGCAGTTCGTCGACCGGCAGGACGTAGCAGATCGCCTCCTCCTCGACCACCAGGTCGTAGCGGCACTTGCCCTCGACCAGGAGGCCGGTATCGAAGCAGTCGTTGGGCCCGTGGACCGCGACGACGCCCGTGCCATCGACCTCGGCCACGGCGCCCTTGATGACGATGTAGAAGGCGTCCGGGACCTCGTTCGCACGGATGACGGTCTCGCCTTGCCGGAAGAAGCGGACGTCCAGGCTGGCCTTGAAGCGTTCGATCTCGGGGCCGGTCAGCCGGTCGAACGGCGGATGGGTGAAATCGAACGCTTTCACCAGGGAATCTCTCCGGTCAACAAGACAACGCCCCGGGGCATTGCCACCCCCGGGGCGTCGGCCATCGAGCGGCAGAGACGCTCAGTGCGCGCCGGCTGTCGACGCGCCCAGGCCGGTCTGCGAGCGGACGTATTGCGCCTCGAACGCCTCCTTCTCCTGCTTGGCGGTCCGGCTGTGGTCGAGCATCGAGAACAGCCAGATCCCGCCGAAAGCGACGGCGATCGAGAACAGCGCCGGTTCCTTGTACGGGAAGATCGGGGTCGGGTAGCCGAGGACCGCGACCCACACCGTGGGTGAGAGGATCACCAGCACGACCGCCGTGATCAGGCCAAGGAAGCCGCCGAAGAAGGCGCCGCGGGTGGTGAGCCGCTTCCAGTACATCGAGAGAAACAGAATCGGGAAGTTGCAGCTGGCCGCGACCGCGAACGCGAGCCCGACCATGAAGGCGATGTTCTGCTGCTCGAACAGGATGCCGAGCCCGATCGCAACGATGCCGAGCACGACGGTCGCGATCCGCGACACCCGCACCTCCTGCATCTCGGTCGCCCGGCCGCGGGCGAACACCGAGGCGTAGAGATCGTGGCTCACCGCCGATGCGCCGGCGAGCGTCAGCCCGGCCACGACCGCGAGAATGGTCGCGAACGCGACCGCCGAGATGAAGCCCAGAAACAGGCTGCCGCCGACCGCATCGGCGAGGTGGATGGCGGCCATGTTGTTGCCGCCGAGCAGCTTGCCCGCCTGGTCGAGGAAGGCCGGGTTGGCGATCACCAGGGTAATCGCGCCGAACCCGATGATGAAGGTCAGGATGTAGAAGTAGCCGATGAAGCCGGTGGCGTAGAGCACCGAGCGCCGCGCCTGCTTGGCATCGGGCACCGTGAAGAACCGCATCAGGATGTGCGGCAGGCCGGCGGTGCCGAACATCAGCGCGAGGCCGAGCGAGATCGCCGAGATCGGGTCGGCGACCAGGCCGCCGGGCGCCATGATCGCCTGGCCCTTGGGATGGGCCGCGACCGCGCTGCTGAACATCGCCTCGAAGCTGAAGCCGAAGTGCCAGAGCACGGCGAACGCCATGAAGGTGGCGCCGATCAGCAGCAGCCCGGCCTTGATGAGTTGCACCCACGTGGTCGCAATCATCCCGCCAAAGGTGACGTAGAGGATCATCAGGATGCCGACGATCATGACCGCATAGAGGTAGTCGAGGCCGAACAACAGCTCGATCAGCTTGCCGGCGCCGACCATCTGCGCGATCAGGTAGAAGGCGACCACGGTCAGCGAGCCGACCGCAGCGAGCGAACGGATCGGGGTCTGCTGCAGCCGGTAGGAGGCGACATCGGCGAAGGTGTACTTGCCGAGATTGCGCAGGCGCTCGGCGATCAGGAACAGGATGATCGGCCAGCCGACCAGGAAGCCGATCGAGTAGATCAGGCCGTCGAAGCCGGAAGCGAAGACGAGGCCGGAGATCCCGAGGAAGGATGCCGCCGACATGTAGTCGCCGGCGATCGCAAGGCCGTTCTGGAAGCCGGTGATGCCGCCGCCGGCGGCATAGAAGTCGGCGGCGGAGCGCGTGCGCTTGGCGGCCCAGTAGGTAATGCCGAGGGTGCCCGAGACGAACGCGAAAAACATCACGATCGCCGGGATGTTGACCGGGCGGCGCTGGACCTCGCCGGTCACGGCGTCGGCCGCGGCGGCAAGGGTCGGGTCGAGGAGTGCCAGGACCCCGGCCGCGAGCCCGAGGGCGACCATGAACGGAATCACTTGGTTGCCTCCAGGATCTGCTGGGTCAGGGCGTCGAATTCGGTGTTGGCCCGCCGGACGTACAGTCCGGTCAGGATGAAGGCGGCGACGATGATCAGGATCCCGATCGGGATACCGATCGTGGTCGTCGCACCAGGCCAGAGCGGCACGCCGAGCCACCCCGGGGCGAAAGCGACGACCAGTATGAAGCCGTAGTAGATAGCGAGCATGATGATCGAGAGCGTCCAAGCGAATCTGCTGCGCCGCTCGATCAGCTCGGCGAACTTCGGGTGACTTCTGATCCGTGCGTAAGCCTGGTTCTCCATGCGAGCTCCTCCCCGATCGGCCGGCGCCTGGGGTGGACGCCGGCATGCCAGATTGTGTCCCGGGCCGCGGTGCAAGAGGCGGCGAGGCCGGAGGTCTCCCCGGCGGGTTGGCCGGCTTGTCAAGCGGCCGCGGCGGGCAGCTGGACGGGGGGATCATGGCTCAAGGGAGCGATGGTTTCCAGGGTCATGTAGCGAGCGCGGTGAACGGCCCCTTCGTCGTTTTGCTCAAGCAGGATAGCACCGGCGAGACGAGCGACGGCGGCCTCGTTGGGGAGGATGCCGACGACGTCGGCGCGGCGCCTGATCTCGCCGTTGAGGCGCTCCAGCGGGTTGGTCGACGGGAACTTGGCGGGAGGCTCCCTGGAGAAGCTCATCTACGCGAGGGCATCGTTCTCGGCCTGGTCGATCAGGACGGCGAGCTTCGGCACTCTGGGGCGCAACTGGTCGGCGACTGCGCGCCACTGCGCTCCGGCGGCATCGCGCCCTGCCGGACCTTGAGATCGACCCCGCCGACCGCGACGAAGCCCTTGAACTCCTTGGTCAGCCCCCGCGTCTCGATAATGTACTCGCCCGTCATCTACGGTCCAAGCTTTGCGCCCGTCACCTGCCGGTCGGCCGGGCTTGGGTCTTGTCGGGACGGGCGGTGCGACGGCGCAGGTCGCGCTCCAGATCACCCGAGCGCGCGTTTTGAAATTTGGGGGTCCAGTGCAGCGGCCAGATCGCGTCTGGTGGACAAGGCACTCGGCAGTCACGGAGTTGGCCAAGACCTCCGTTGGCTGCTGCGCCGCCCCGATCCAACAAAACGATTCATGTCATCCGACACTCCCATATGCCGGTAGCTGAACAAAGCGCTTGGGCTTCTTCGACGGACAAAGCAAGGCCCGCAGCATCCAGCGTCAACATCGAATTGGGCGCCAAATCCGAGAGAACCGTTCCTGCTCGTGAGCGACATTTGGGGCGCGCCTTGGGGCAGGTCTCCGTCGATCGTGGACGCCGAACCGGGTCTCGCCCTGGGCGATGGCGTTGATGGTCGCAGCCGCAGCGCCCGAGCGCGGGTGAACTCCAGCGCGATCGAGTTCAACTTGACCCCGGCATGGGCACGACCCAGGGCGGCACGCCGACCAACCTGACCTTCGCCCGGATCAGCCAGTTTCAGGGCTCGATCAAGCGGGCGGGCTCACCGGTCGGGAACCTGACCGGTGGCTCGGTCACCTACTCCAACAACCTGGAGAAGATCGATACCATCCGGGACGACGGCCTCATTGAAGGCGCCGACCCGACGATCGCGGCGCTCACAGGCAAGGTCGACGTGCGCCTCGCCGACGCCACGCTGATCGACCTGGCGGCGGGTGGCACGCCGGTCGACCTCGAGTTCGCCTACACGCTCTCTGCTCTGTCGAAGCTCGTGCTGACCGCGCATGAGGTCTACCTGCCCAAGCCCAAGCTGGCGGTCGAGGGCCCGGGTGGCGTGCAGGCAAGTTTCGACTTTCGCGGCGTCAAGAACGCCGCCGCCGGGCGCATGCTCACGGTGACCCTCACCGACGATCTCGATGGGACGTCTACGCATGACGGTGCTCACCCACAGATCCTCGCTCAGACTTGTCCCGAATTCGGTGGATGGATGTGACGGTCGCATGACGATCGCGATCTCGCTCGAAGCCCCGGGCAGCGCGGAGCAGGAGCGATGAAGACCGCGGTCGGCCCCTCGGGGACGTAGTTCCGGGTCATGAGGTTCGCCGCTTTCACGGACAGCCGTACGCTCCGGACCTGCCATGGTCCGGCGCAGTCGCGCCGGTACTGCTCGTCGAAGAACACCCGCCGACCCAGCACCGTGCAGGGGACTCCGCACAGCTCGTTGATCCGACGCAGCGCTCGGCCCGCCGACGGCGCCCGCACCAAACCCAGGACCTCACCGTCCGGGCCCGATACCTCATAGACGTGTGTTGTTGGCCTCCCCATGCAACTCAAGATGCCTCGGATGGCCGATTCCGTCCAGGCCGGAACTCTCTCCTGGATCAGAAAGCACAAGAGCCGGGCGCCCACTACGCCCGGCTCCCGGTGCAACCCTCGGCGGTCGTGTCGCTGAGCTTCGCTAAAGAAGGATGAAGCATGATCGATCTCGCACATCGGTCCGAGCCCTATGAGATCGCGCTCCCTTATGGCCTGTCGCTGCCGGCACGGCCGCTGACGACCGCCGGCATGGCCGTGCCCAGGCCGCAGCCCGTCGTGCCGTCGACCGTGCACGATCCTTGGCACTATGTCCCGGTGCTGGCGCGCAAGCCGGGCGCGCTCAGGAACGGCGCCCCGTTCAAGGCCTGGCTGCTGCCGGCGGCGCTCGAGCAGGTGCGCCGCAAGCTCGCCAAGGCGCCCGGCGGTGACCGCCAGATGGTGGATATCCTGAGCGTCGTGCTGACCGACGGCCTCGCCGCCGTCGAGGCGGCCTGCGCCGAGGCGCTCGCCGAGGGCGTCCACTCGGCCGATGTCGTTCTCAACATCCTCGCCCCGCGCCGCGAGCCCGGGCCGCCGCTCGCGATCACCACGCCGGACACGCTCCGGCTCCGCTGCGAGCCGGTGGCCGATTGCGCCCGCTACGACCGCCTCAGGAGGGCCATCTGATGGAGCGTTCCGAGAGCCGCCTGCGCCAAGACTTCATGAAATTGCAGTTTTGTGCACCGTTTTTCGTGCAGGTGGCCGCCGCCACATTCGCGCTCGACCAAAGGCACTCACCCGAGTTCGAGGGCATCGATGGAAACAACCCCAGGAGCCAATGCCGTCTCGTCCGGCACGAGTGCGGGACGCGGAAATAGTGGCTGAGGAGCGACTTTCGGTGCAGCTGGCTCGCATCAAGGCTCGCCCTAGGCGGCAGAAGAGAGAGCCGGATCGCGTGACATCGCGCTCTGCCGGGCAGCCGGGGTCGAAGGGCTTTTGGTCATGAGCAACGGTAGCGTTGACACGGGGGCGGCCGAGCCCCGGGGCTACGAGCGCAGCCGCCTCAACGCCGTCCAGCATGACATCCTCTCCCGGCACTTGGTGCTGCCATTGGAAGAGCGGAGCGAGTATGACGAACTCCTCGAGAGCCTGACTGCGGAGCACTCACCATCCGGACCGACGGAGCACCACCTGGTCGAGGAGCTGGCCAGTATCATCTGGCGCAAGCAGCGGCTCGTCATGGCGGAGGCAGCCGCCTACCACGCCGGGTTGAAGAGTGCGGCGGAGGACACACCCTGGACCAGTGAGCGCCTCACCTCCCGCGCTCTGGCGCACCTGGGCGTGGATGGGATGAGCCAGGACGTCTGCCAGGCGATCCGGCAACGCCCGAGGACACCGCCGATGAACTCGCGGAGCTCGAAGAGACGCGACCATGGTCGGCCGCGCGCTCGAGGTCCTAAAGGAAGGGCGGGTGGGGCGCCTACGAGAAAGCGTTGGAGGCGCTCCATCCAAGCACATACGACTGGTGGGGCGACGCCCTCCAGGAAGCCAAAAACCCGGCGACAGGCGACTATGGCGAGGGCGACGGCGAAGACCGGTCCTACGCTGCCGACGCCGAGAACCTGGAGCGGTTCCTCTCGCCTGGCGCTTGAGAACCGATCACCCGCTCGCCTTCCTTCAGGCCTTCCTCATCACCGCTTGCGTGGCCTCGGCCTTGCCGAGCTTGACGCGCCGTGCTTCGACCTTGTCATCGCCGTCGACCACCAGGACATAGGGACCGGCCTGGTCGACCAGGAGCGCCACCCGCGGGATCGCGATCTGGCGCTCGGGCGTGCCCGCCTCGACCCGCACGCTCACGAACCCGCCGTCGACCACGACGCGATCGGGGTTGGGCAGGGCGGCCCGGACCGTGACCGTATCGGTGCCGGGATCGATCTGGACGTCGAGGAAGTTCAGGCTGCCAGGATCTTGATGGCTCGCTGCGGAGGCTGCCTTGGCTTCTTGGCAACGACCGGGTCAATCGGAGCGGCGCCACCACCGATGCCGCGGCGCGATGACGGCCACGGCCGCGCGGGTTCCGGCCCAAAGTCCGGCAATCGGGCGCACGTCTCCCGCCAACATGCAGACACCCCGGCTGCGGCGCCGATCCTCAGCATCGTGCCGGCGGCAACGGACGCAGCGCCGCGATCGCAGCCAGGATCTGGCGGAACATGCCGCGGGGCAGACCCGGGATGTACGACCTGGTCGCGTTCTTCGACTGCCTGCACGACATGGGCGATCCAGTCGGCGCATCGGCCCACGCGCGCGAGTTGCTGGCCGCCGGCACGTGGATGATCGTCGAGCCGTTCGCGCAGGATCAGCTCGCGGATAACCTCAATGCCGTAGGGCGGCTCTATTGTGCGGCGTCGACGATGGTGTGCTCGCCCGCTTCGCTGGCTCAAGAGGTGGGGCTCGGACTCGGCGCCCACGCTGGCGAGCTGCGCCTGCACCAAGTGGTGACCGCGGGCGGTTTCTCGCGCTTCCGCAGGGCTGCCGAAACGCCGTTCAACCTGGTGCTCGAGGCGCGGCCCCGAACACCGGCTCAAGCCGCCGGGGCTTGGCAGCGCGCGCCTCCAAGCGTCATGTGAGTGGCGGTGGCGCCTTCTGAGGATCATTCGGTGAAGCTCAGCTGCGCATCGGCGGTTTCGCCCTCGTTCCATTCGCGGATCAGCTCGTAGCCGACCGCGAGCAGGGTCGGGCCGAGAAAGAGACCGAGGCCGCCGAAGGTGACGGCCCCGCCGATCACGCCGAACAGGATCAGGATCAGGGGCAGGTCGCTGCCGCGGCTGATCAGCCAGGGCTTGAGCACGTTGTCGGTCAGAATGCCGGCGGCGATGCTCCAGGCGACGATGAAGACCGCCCCGCTGACCTCACCGCTGAGATAGAGCCAGACTGCCGCCGGTCCCAAGATCAGCAACGGCCCGAACGGGATCAGGGATAGCACGAACAGCAGGAGGCCGAGCAGCAGGGCTGCGGGAATGCCCGTGACCCACAGCCCGATCAGCAGCAGCAACGCCTGGGCGAGCGCAGTCCCGAGGACGCCATAGACGACGCCAATGATGGTCGCGTAGGCGACCCGGAGCAGCCGCGGCGCATTGTCGCCGGCGATCCGCCGGCCGGCCGCGACCAGGCTGCGCCGGACCGCCACGCCGTCGCGATAGAGGAAGAATGCGGTCAGCATGGCCAGGATCAGCTGGACCACGGCGTTGCCCAGGCTCAGGCCGGCGCCGATCAGCTGCTGCCGGCCCCAGGCAACGAACGCCTGGACCCGTTCTGCCGCCTCGGGCTCGGCGCCCGCCAGGGCCTGCCAGCGGGCGTGGATCACCGGACCGATCACCTTGATCTCGGCGACCCACGCCGGCGGCGGCGGCAGGCCGTGCTCGGAGAGATCGCGCAGCACCCGGACCGTGCCGGCCACGTTGTAGTCCATGCTCGATGCGACCAAAGCCGGCGGCACGACCAACACCAGCGTCGCAAGCATGATCATCAGGAACGCGGCGAGCGTCTTACGGCCGCCGAGCAGGCGCTGCAGACCCTCGAACGCCGGCCAGGTTGCGACCACCAGGATCAGCGCGAAGCAGACGGCGGTGAAGAATGGCCGCAGCACGAGCAGGCAGCCGACCGCCAGGACGGCCAGCATCACCAGCCCCACCGTGCGCTCGATCCGGTTTTCGCTTTCCATCAGCGCAGGGCCGCGGCCACGGGGTCGAGGGCGCCGCGGAATCCCGCCTCAGCCCATGATGTGGTAGCCGCCGTCGATGTAGATGGTATCGCCGGTGATCAGTCTGGCGGCGTCGGTCGCGAGCCCGGCGGTCGCGAAGCCGACGTCTTCGATCGTGACCAGGCTGCGGGTCGGCGCGCGCGCCGCCGCCTGGTCGAGCAGGGCGTCGAAATGGGCGATGCCGGAGGCGGCCCGGGTCTTGAGCGGCCCGGGCGAGATCGCGTGCACGCGGATGCCCTTGGGCCCGAGCTCGGCCGCCAGATAGCGCGCCGAGGCCTCGAGCGCCGCCTTGACCGGGCCCATGAGGTTGTAGTTCTCGACCACCCGCTCGGCGCCGAAATAGCTCATGGTGAACAGCGCGCCGCCGTCCGTCATGAGCGGCTCGGCGAGCCTGGCCATGCGGATGAAGGAGTGGCAGGAGACGTCCATCGCGGTCAGAAAACCTTCGCGCGAGCAGTCGACCACGCGGCCCTGGAGGTCCGCCTTGGGCGCGAAGGCGATCGAGTGGAGCGCGAAGTCGAGCCGGCCGAAGCGCCGCCCGATCTCCTCGAACACGGCTTCGAGCTGGCCTTCGACCTGGACGTCGAGCGGCATGAAGATCGGCGCCTCGAGCTCGCGCGCCAGCGGCTCGACGTAGGGCTTCGCCTTGTCGTTCAGATAGGTGATCGCGAGCTCGGCGCCGAACGAGCGGAACGCCTTGGCGCAGCCCCAGGCGATCGAGTGCTCGTTCGCGATCCCGATCACCAGGCCCTTCTTGCCCTCGAGCCGGCGGAGGTTGGCGTCGAACGGTACGGTTCTCTCGGTCTCGGTCGGTGGCATCAGGCGGCTCCAGGGGTCGGCGGCCGGCGCAGCACGGCCAGCGTGTGGCGGGCGATCATCTGCTCCTCGTCGGTCGGGATCACGTAGACGGCGACCCGGCTGGCTGAGCTCGAGATCTTCGGACCGCCGGCCCGGTTGGCCGCGTCGTCGAGCGCGATGCCGAGCCAGCCGGCGCGCGCGCAGACCCGCTCGCGGATCTCGGCCGAGCGCTCGCCGATCCCGGCGGTGAACACGAGCCCGTCGAGGCCGCCAAGGACGGCCGTGAGCGCGCCCGCCTCGCGGCCGATCCGCCAGACGAACAGCTCGATCGCCTGCGCGGCCCGCGGGTCGGCGCTCGCCAGGAGATCCCGCATGTCGTTGCTGATCCCGGACACGCCCTTGAGGCCGCAATCGTGATAGAGCAGGTGCTCGATCGCGTCCGCGTCCATGCCGTAAGCGCGGTTCAGATGGAGCACGACGCCGGGGTCGAGCGCGCCGCAGCGCGTGCCCATCGGCAGGCCGTCGAGCGCGGTGAAGCCCATGGTGCTGTCGATGCTGCGGCCGGCCTGCATGGCGCACATGCTGGCGCCGCTGCCGAGATGGGCGACCACCACCCGGCCATCGGCGATGGCGGGCGCGACCTCAGGCAAGGCGTGGGCGATGTATTCGTAGGACAGGCCGTGGAAGCCGTAGCGGCGGATGCCCTGGTCGTAGAACCGGCGCGGCAGGGCGTACCAGTCGGCGACCTCGGGATGGGTACGGTGGAAGGCGGTATCGAAGCAGGCGACCTGGGGCAGCTCGGGCCGGAATGCGGCGACCGCGCGGATGCCGGCGAGGTTGTGCGGCTGGTGGAGGGGAGCGAGCGGCACCAGCGCCTCGAGCTCGGCCATGACCGCCGGATCGATTCGCACCGGGGCGCTGAAGCCGGCGCCGCCGTGCACGACCCGGTGGCCGACGCCGATCAGCTGGATGTCCGCGAAATGGTCGCGGAGCCAAGCGCCGAGCACGCGCAGGAACTCGGCGTGGCCGGAGGTCCGATCGTCCGGAAAGCGGCGCTCGACCAGGCGTTTGCCCGCGGCGTCCTCGGCTGTGAAGCGCGGCGCGGTGCCGATGCCCTCGATCTGGCCCTTGGCCGAGAGCTCCGGCCGGCCGCCCGCGGCGACGCGGTAGACGGAGAACTTCAGGCTCGAGGAGCCGGCGTTGATGGTCAGGACGGCATCGGCCACGCCGTCTACTCCGCGCTGGGCGCGCTCGCGGCCTGCCTGCGGGCGTGGGCGAGCAGGACGGCGACCGCGCAGGACGCCATGCGCGCGCGCACCGTATCGGCGCGCGAGGTCAGGATGATCGGCACCCGCGCCCCGAGCACGATGCCGGCGGCATCGGCGTTGGCCAGGAACGTCAGCTGCTTGGCCAGCATGTTGCCGGCCTCGAGGTCCGGCACCAGGAGGATGTCGGCGTCGCCCGCGACCTCGGAACGGATGCCCTTGATCGCCGCCGCCTCCTTGCTGATCGCGTTGTCGAAGGCGAGCGGCCCGTCGAGCAGGCCGCCCGTGATCTGGCCGCGCTCGGCCATCTTGCAGAGCGCTGCGGCATCGATGGTCGAGGGGATCTTCGGGGTCACGGTCTCGACCGCGGAGAGGATCGCGACCTTGGGCAGCTCCACCCCCAGCGCGTGCGCCATGTCGATCGCGTTCTGGACGATGTCGACCTTGGTCTCGAGATCCGGAAAAATGTTGATCGCGGCGTCGGTCACCGCAAGCGGCTTGGGATAGGTGGGCACGTCCATGATGAAGACGTGGCTGATCCGGCGCTCGGTCCGAAGGCCGGTGTCCTTCCTCACCACCGCGCCCATCAGCTCGTCGGTGTGCAGGCTGCCCTTCATCAGGGCCTCGGCCTGACCCGAGCGCACGATCTCGACCGCGGCGGCGGCGGCGGCGTGGCTGTGCGGCGCATCGACCAGGCGGTAGGGAGCGATGTCGAGGCCGAACTGCTTGGCGACGGCCCGGATCTTGGCCTCGGGGCCGACCAGGACCGGCCGGATCAGATCGGCCTCGGCCGCCTCGACCGCGGCGGTCAGCGACGACTGATCACAAGGATGCGCGACCGCGGTGCCGACCGGCTCGAGCTTGGCGCAACGCTCGATCAGCGCCGGATAGACCCGGTACTCGCGCGCCGGCTTGTGCGGCGGGCTGATCTCGGCCGGATCCTGCGCCCGCTTCATGGTTCGCCCCCAGCCGCGGCGTCCGCGGTCGCCGGCTGGCGCGTGGCCCGGCGCCCCGACCCGGCTGCGGCGGCCGGCTCGGGCGCGGATCCCGGCTCGAGCCCGAGGATGCGCTCGATCCTGGCGAGCAGGGCCTCGCCCTCGGCGCCGAGCTCGCCGCGCGCGCGGCCGACCTTGCGCACGAGCTCGATGGCCTCGCGCCGGTCCGCCTCGCTCGGCAGGAGCGCCGGCAGGCTGGCCAGCGCATGCTCCTCGTCGAACCGGATCATGAGGGCCTCTTCCCTGGCGATCGCCTTCAGCCGCTCGGGGCTCAAGCCTTTGAGCCGCGGATGCTCCCTGCCCAGCTGTTGGGCCAGGCGGAAGCCGCGGGCGTCGATCATGCGGTGCGCCTTGGCGCCGGCCAGCATGATCCGGATCACCGCCTCGGCAAAGCCGCCCTCAGCCTGGCGGGCGCGGATCGCGGCGATCTTCCGCTCCAGCGCTTCCTCCAGCACCTGGTTGCGAGCCCGTGGCTTGCGCGCATCGGCGTGCGGCGCCCGCAGGCCGGCCAGGGCCTCGACCAGGGGCGAGTTGTAGATCGTCTTGAAGGCGAGCTCCTGCATGCGCTCGCGGGCCTCGCGGTAGCGATCGAGACCCTGCTCGATCTGCTCCGAGACCGCATGCTCGGCGGTCACGAGCGCGTTGTCGGCCGCGGCCGGCCGGCGGTCCTTGCGCACCATCTCGGCCAGCGCCCGAAGCGGCCACATCGCCGGATTGAGATCGGAGAGCAGGAACCGTTGCAGCCGCAGCGGATGCGACATCCGCAGCGCTTCGGCGGTCGCCTCGTTGCTCCACATCCTGACCCACGGGCCGAGCAGCGTGTCGTAGAGGCCCTCGTTGATCTCGGAGACCCGGGCCACGGTCTCGAACGCCTTCTCGTGCTCGCGGCCGTCGCCGAGCGCCAGGATGTCCTCGACCGTGCGGCCTTCGAAGCGCACCAGATACTGGCCCGGCAGGAGATCGGCGCCGACCGCGTCCGGCGTCTTGTCCTCGATCACCATCTCGTACAGGCCGGGCGGCAGGACCTCGATCAGATCGAGGGTGTTGACCAGCTCGGCGTGCTGCTTCTCCGCGACCTTGGCCGAGACGAAGATGCCGAGGTGGCCGATCCGCTCGTCGAGGGTGTAGATGATCGTCTGCTCGTTGGCGACGATCTCGGCCACGTTCTCGTACAGGTCGGGGATCCAGTAGAGCGCCTGCTGCGGCGGCGTGATGTTGTCGCCCCAGGATGCGATCACCACGATCGGCGCCTTGATGTTCCGCAGATCGATCGCGCGCCGATCCTGGGTCAGGATCGTGCCCTTGGTCAGCTTGTTGCCGACGAACAGCTCGTCGACGATCGCCCGCATCTCCTCCTTGGTGGTGAAGAAATAGCCGCTCCACCACTTCTCGAAGCCGAGGTAGCGCGGCTCCTCGGTGTCGACCTTGGCATAGAGATTGTACTGCTTGGTCCAGAGCGTGTTGGCGGGATTGAGGCTCTCGAAATTGTCGACCAGGTGGGCGCCGTCGAACTTGCCGTTGCCGAGGTCGCCCGCGAGCGACGTGAGCCAGCTGCCGCCGAGCAGGCCGCCGGCGTAGCGCATCGGGTTCTTGCCCTCGACGCCCGCCCAGTAGGACAAGGGCGCGCCGGCGATGCTGACCAGCCCGACCAGGTCGGGCGCGGCGGCCGCGAGCATCATGATCGCCCAGCCGGCCTGGCAGTTGCCGACCACCACCGGCCTGCCCTCGGCCTCGGGATGGAGCTCCCGCACCTTGAGCAGGAACTGACCCTCGGCCCAGGCGATGTCGGCGATCGTCTGACCGGGCTCGGGCTCGGGATGGAAGGCGACGAAATAGACCGGATGGCCGTTGCGCAGCGCGATCCCGACCTGGCTCGACTCCTTCATGCCGCCGATCCCGGGCCCGTGGCCGGCGCGCGGATCGACGATCACGAACGGCCGCTTGTTCGGATCGGTCGCGACGCCCCGCTCGGGCTTGATGCGCAGGAGCATGTAGTTGACCGGCCGCTCGAGCCGGCGCCCGTCCATGACCAGGTCGTAGTCGAACACCAGCACCGGCGGCTTGCCCTTCCGGTAGTGCTCGAGCGCCTGATTGCCGCGCTTGCGCAGGACGTCCCAGAACAGGATCTGGCGCTGGGCCGCGTCGACCCAGTAGTCGACGGCCTCCCGCATCCAGTCGCTGCCGGCGCGATCGACCGCCGGAGCCGGCGTCTCGGCCGCCTTGGGCGACATCATCTCCGCGGCCTGGCTCAGCCATTGCATCGGCGCCTCGGCCAGCCCGGCGAAGGGCGCGGTCATCGGCGACCACGTCGTACCTTTGGCCGCCGCCTTCGGCGACATCTCCTTCGTGCGGCCATTGGCTGAGGGGGCGGCTTTGCCAGCCGCCGGCCGGTCACCGCCAACGGGCCCGCTGCCGGTCACGCGCGCGCCGGTTCGGCTGTCTCTGGTCGTCACGATTGCCTCCTACGGCTGAAATCTCGAGGTTCTGGTGCCATCGCGGAGTTTATTGCAGCGCAGCATAGACGAGAGATCCCGGGCTCGCGATGCGGCGCAATGTCACGACCAGACCTCCCGCAGGCGCCCCGCGCCGGTCACCACCTGAGAAAGATCCCGACGTCACCCGGCACGCCGCCCGGAAAGTCCAGGATCTGGACGCGCACCTTGTAGCCTTTCGGCTCGAGCTCCTTCTGCCAGAACTCGTGGGCGCGCTTGGCGAAGCCGGTCAGGGTCTCGGGCCAGCCGGGCTCGAAGTTGTTGATCGCCCGCCCGCCGTCGGTGGTGTACTCGCTCGGGAAACGCACCGCCAGCACCTCGCTCTCGCCCCGCTCGGCGGCGCTTTGTACGAGCCGGGACACGCGCTCGAACACCTGCGGGTGGACGTCCTGCGACATGAACGCCTCGCGCAGCTGCTGAGTGTCGTCGTCGACCTTGCGCGGCTTCTCGAGCGCCTCCCTTGGCCTTCGCCAGCTCCTTCTCTTCGGTGATCCGCCTGAAATCATCAGGCGTGACCAAGCCTTCTGCCACAGCAATACCTCCTGCTGTTGTGATATCCGATCGCGAAGGCACTGGGGCGGATAGACTGATCGGTCGATACCAGCCCGGCGACCTGTACGGTCGGTCGAAGCGTCATCGACGTGTCGGACGACGCCGGGAAGCCGGCATTGACCCAAATCAATCCGTCCGACGATCGTTTCGGCTATTCACGACCGTAGCACTCTTGGAACGACGCTGCTCCTCACTTCAGCGTGTTGGGGGATCAGCGGAGGCCCAGGCCGCGAAACCCCAGGCCGGGGACGGGGGTCGCAGAACCGCACGGTGACGCCCCCGTCAGGTTTCGCATTGCTTCTCGAGAGTTCGCAGCCTGTCGTCATCCACTTTGAGCTCGCGAGCATGGAGGGGAGGACATCCGTGAACGGGCGCGCAGCGATGCTGAACCCGGCCGCGACCGACCATCTGCCGTTTTTCATCACGGCACCAGGACAGACCGACGGCCTCTTCAATGTAATGATCGTCTTCCTCATCGTCGTCGTGTTCTCCGCGGGGCTCATCTACCTCCGCCTCCACGCGCTGCCCGAGCATCTCGCGCACGGGACAAGCAAGGTTCAGCTGCAGATCGTGGGCGTGCTGACCCTGCTGGCGCTCTTCACCCACAACAACATCTTTTGGATCGGGGCCCTCTTGCTCGCCCTCGTCCAGTTCCCCAACTTCTCCGCCCCACTGGCCTCGATGGCCCGGTCCCTCGAGAAACTGGCCGGCGGCACGCCGCCGCAGGGGGCGGAGATGTCGATCCCGGCCGCGGAGGTGGCGCCCCAGCAGGCGGCGCCGATCGCGGCGACGGAGCCCGCGCCGACCGTTCCCGACCAAGTGGCCTGACCGATGCTCGAGTTCCTGCTCTGCTCTTCGCTGACCATCCTGCCCGACTTCCTCTTTCGGAGGTTTGCCCAGGGCAAGCGGATCGGCCGGGAGATCACGCTGTTCTCGGTGTGGTACGAGCTCCGCTGGGGCATCACCGCCTGCGTGCTGCTGACCGTCTCGCTGATCACGGTGGTCTTCTTCTTTCACCCCGCGACCAGCAGCGCCGCTTCCTTCTTCCGCACCGTCCCCGTCCTGCCCGAAATCCAGTCGGGCGCGTGGCGGAGGTTTTGGTCGGGCTGCGCCAGGAAGTGAAGGCGGGCACGCCCCTGTTCAGGCTCGACAGCTCCGAGCAGCAGGCCGCGGTTGAGAGCGACCGCCGGCGCATCATCGAGGTCGACGCGGCGCTCGACGTAGCGAGGACTGAGCTCCAAGTGGCCGACGGTCGCATCGCAGAGGCCCAGGGCGCCTACGATCAGGCTCTTGAAGAGTACAAAACCAGAGCCGATCTTTTCAAGCGCAACCCCGACGCGGTACCCAAGCGCGACGTCGAGAAGGCCAAGACCCTCGTCGACGCCCGCATGGGCGCGCTCGACGCCGCCATCGCGAGCAAGTCCTCGACCGAGGCGGAGGTCAACACGCTCCTGCCCGCCCAGAAGGCCAGCGCACAAGCGGCGCTGCATGAGGCGGAAGTCGCGCTCGCAAAGACCACGGTCTATGCGGGCGTGACCGGCCGGCTCGAGCAGTTCACCCTGCGTCCCGGCGACCTCGTCAATCCAATGATGCGCCCTGCCGGCATCCTGATCCCGAGCGAGGCGGGGCGGATCTGGCTCCAGGCGGGATTCGGCCAGATCGAGGCGCAGGTGATCCGCCCCGGCATGATCGCCGAGGCCGCCTGTATCTCCATCCCCTTCAGGATCGTTCCGCTGGTCGTCACCGAGGTGCAGAGCGTGATCGCCGCGGGCCAGTTGCGGCCAACCGACCAACTCGTCGACCCGACGGAGGTGCCGCGCCCCGGTGCGATCACCGCCTATCTCCAGCCGCTCTTCGAAGGCGGCCTCAACGCCCTCCCCCCGGGGAGCAGCTGCACCGTCAACGTCTACACCAGCAACCACGAAAGGCTGCAGTCGCCCGACCTCGGCACGCTTCACCGCATCGCCTTGCACATCATCGACACCGTCGGCCTGGTGCACGCGATGATCCTGCGGCTCCAGGCGATACTGCTGCCCGTACGGACCCTCGTCCTCTCGGGCGGCCACTAGCAGGACATGGTCCTTGAACTGGAGGCCCCGGCAGGACGTCGCCAACGACAACGGATTTCTGGCGACCGTCCTGGGGATCTAGGGTGGTCGTTGACTCCGAGCTGAATCCCACCAGCTTGGACAACTGACCGACGATGACGAGGGCCGCGATGCCGTTGCTCGTTGCTCGCAACTTCGACTGACCACAAGCGACTGATGCAAACTCGGGACACGTTCAGCATTGGCGACGGGCTGGGCGACGTCGTGCTCCTTTCCGAAACTTACACCGTGGGCGAGGACCGGCCACCCATCACCTTGAGCCAGACAGGCTCGTGCGTGAGCCACCAACCACCGACAGAGAGGCCTCTCGATCCATGATCGGCCAGGTCAAGCAGGCGAACGAGACTGGCGCCGCAGGCCTTCGAATTCGACGTCGTCGCCGGGCTCACGGCGGCCGCTGTGGTGCTACCCAAGGCAATGGCCTACGCGACCGTGGCGGGCCTGCCGGTGGCCGTTGGCCTCTACACGGCCTTCGTGCCGGGCGTGATCTACGGCCTGCTCGGTTCCTCCCGCGTGCTCAGCGTCAGCTCGACCACGACACTCGCCATCCTGACGGGCGCGCAACTGGGCGGTGTGGTGCCAGACGGAGACCCCGCCAGGCTCGTCACGGCCACGGCGACGCTGACGCTCCTCGTCGGCGCTCTGCTCATGCTGGCGAGGCTGCTGCGCCTGGGCTTCGTGGCCAATTTCATTTCGACCCCGGTCCTCACCGGCTTCAAGGCCGGCATCGGGCTCGTCATCCTGCTCGACCAGGCACCCAAGCTGCTCGGCCTCCACGTCGCGAAGAATGGCTTTTTCGCCGACCTCATAAGCCTCGTCCGTCACGTCCCCGAGACCTCGCTGGCGACGTCGGCCGTGGGGGCTGCCACCCTCGTGGCGCTGGTCGGGATGGAACGCCTCAAGCCCCATTCGGGCGCGCCGCTGGTGATCGTTGCGGGAGCCATCGCGGCATCCTGGCTCCTGAACCTCGGGGCGAAGGGCGTTTCCAGCGTCGGCCACATCCCGCAAGGTTTGCCGTCGCTGACCCCGCCCGACGCCCTCCTCGCCTGGGCGCTGCTGCCCGGGGCGCTGGGCATCGCCCTGATGAGCTTCACGGAAACCATCGCCGCGGGTCGCGCCTTCGTCTCTCCCGGCGATCCGCCCATCGACGCGAACCGCGAGCTGGTCGCCACCGGCGCCGCCAATGTGGCAGGCGCATTGCTGGGGGCGATGCCGGCAGGCGGCGGCACCTCCCAGACCGGAGTGGTGCGCGCGTCGGGCGGACGGACCCAAAGGGCGTCGCTCGTGACGGCGGCGGCGGCGGCGGCGACGATGCTGCTGCTCGCGCCCGTTCTCGGGCTGCTGCCCAACGCGACGCTCGCCGCCGTGGTGATCGTCTACTCGGCGACGCTCATCCAGCCCGTCGAGTTCGCCGCCATACGCTCGGTGCGAAAGATGGAGTTCCGCTGGGCGCTCGCCGCGGCGCTCGGGGTCCTAGTCTTCGGCACGCTGCAGGGCATCGTCGTGGCGATCATCCTCTCCCTCATCGGGCTTGCCAGCCAGACCGCGCGACCTCGCGTCTCCGTCATCGGCCGCAAGCGCGGAGCCGACGTCCTGCGCCCGCTGTCGCCCGAGAATCCCGACGACGAGACCTTCGAGGGGCTCCTGATCGTGCGACCCGAGGGCCGCCTCTTCTTCGTCAACGCGCAGGATGTCGCCGACCAGATCACCGCGCTTGTCGAGCAGCACAAGCCACGCGTCCTCGCGCTCGACATGAGCCGCGTGCCCGACATCGAGTACTCGGCGCTCAAGATGCTCCAGGAGCGCGAAGCACGCGCCTCGCAGCAGGGCCCGGCCATCTGGCTCGTGGGCCTGAACCCCGGCGTGCTCGAGGTCGTGCGCAATGCCGGGCTGGACAGGCAGCTTGGTCCGGATCGGTTGCTGTTCAACGCGCGAACCGCGATCGAACGCTACAGGGAGCTCCAAGCAGAGCAGGCCGGACCACCCTATCGATCAGCCTAACTGCCCCACACCTAAACTCCAGCGACCCGCGGCCGTTAAGATGAAAGCTTTGCAATTCCTCGGTTGCGCAAGCTGATATTGAATTAGCTGGTCGCAATATCTCTTATCACGTTCATGCTATTGCTTGATCAGGAGTCACTCAGTTGAATCGGACCAGCTGGTCGCACTGGCTGCCGGGCCTGCACGCCTTGCGCCACTACGAGGTCGCCTGGCTGCGGCACGACGTCGTGGCGGGCCTCGTCCTGACCACGATGCTGGTCCCGGTGGGCATCGCCTATGCGGCGGCGTCAGGCGTGCCGGGAATCTATGGCCTCTATGCGACGATTGTCCCGCTGCTGGCCTATGCGCTGTTCGGGCCCAGCCGCATCCTCGTCCTCGGCCCCGACTCGTCGCTGGCCGCCATCATCCTCGGCGTCGTCCTCCCCTTGTCCGGCGGGGATCCCAACCGGGCGATAGCACTTGCCAGCATGATGGCGATCGTCTCCGGCACCATATGCATCCTGGCCGGCGTGGCGCGTCTCGGCTTCATTACGGAGCTTTTGTCCAAGCCGATCCGCTACGGCTACATGAATGGCATCGCCCTAACGGTTCTGATCAGCCAGCTTCCCAAGCTATTCGGCTTCTCGATCGAGAGCGGCGGGCCGTTGCTCAGCCTGTGGAGGATCGGCGAGCGGATCCTGGGCGGCGCCACGAACTGGACGGCATTCGCCGTAGGAGCCGGCGCGCTCGCGGTGATCTTCCTGCTTAAGGGCAGCAAGCGTCTGCCCGGGATTCTCGTCGCGGTGGTCGGTGCCACCCTGGTGGTCGGTGCCCTCGACATGGCGACCACTGCCGGCGTGTCGGTGCTGGGCGCGTTGCCGCAGGGACTGCCCAAGTTCGTGATCCCGTGGATCACCGTGGACGACCTCGTCCCGGTACTGATCGGGGGCAGCGCCGTCGCCATGGTATCCTTCGCCGATACCAGCGTTCTCTCGCGGGCCTATGCGGCGCGAACCAGAACCAATGTGGACCCCAACCAGGAGATGGTTGGGCTCGGGGCAGCCAATCTGGCGGCAGGATTCTTTCAGGGAATTCCGATCAGCAGCAGCTCGTCGCGAACGCCCGTGGCCGAAGCATCGGGTGCCCGGACGCAGGTGACGGGAGTCGTCGGCGCGCTCGCCGTCGCCATTCTCCTCATGGTGGCGCCCAACCTGCTTCAGAACCTGCCTTCGACGGCACTCGCCGCCGTGGTCATCGCCTCGGCCATCGGCCTGTTCGAGGTCAGGGACCTGATGCGGATCTACCGCATGCAGCCGTGGGAGTTCTGGCTGTCGATCGTCTGCTTCGTCGGCGTCGCCGTGTTCGGCGCCATCCCCGGCATCGGTTTCGCGATCGTCATCGCCGTCATCGAATTTCTGTGGGACGGCTGGCGGCCGCATTCCGCGATCCTCGGCCGCGCCGACGGCGTCAAGGGCTACCACGACATCGAGCGCTATCCGCACGCCCGGCAAATTCCTGGCCTTGTGCTGTTCCGCTGGGACGCACCGCTGTTCTTCGCCAACGCGGAGTTCTTCAGGGAGCGGGCGCTCGATGCGGCGGCGAAATCCCCGACCCCGGCCCGCTGGCTCGTCGTGGCGGCCGAGCCCGTCACCAGCGTCGACGTCACCGCTGCCGATGCGTTGGCCGAGCTCGACAAGATCCTGGAGGCGAAGGGCATCGACCTGCGGTTCGCGGAGCTCAAGGACCCGGTCAAAGACAAGCTGAAACGGTTCGGGCTCTTTTCCGAGATCGGTGAGCATTCGTTCTTTCCCACCATCAGCGCCGCCGTGAGCGACTATCTCGCGACCTATCCCGTGGAGTGGGCCGACTGGGAGGACCGGAAGCCATAAATGCATGGCCCTGCGGCGGCGACCCTGGTTGAACACGAACAGCGGGTGGTAGCAGGTGCAGCCGAAATGCCCGTTCCAGACCGATCCTTCCTGCTCGCCATGGGTCGGGCTCTCGGAGCTGTCCATGTCGAGGATGAGGCCGCGGGGCGGCTTGCGATCGTGGATCCGGTCGATCCAGGCGCCCAACAAATCTGCGAGGGTCTCCAGGTTGGCGTCGCTCGCCAGCCACGGTCTCGAAGCGCCCCGCGGCGCCGCGGATCGAACTGCCGCTCTCGACCGCGTGCACGATCCGCAGTCGCAGGTCCATGGACATCGGTGCCGGCATGGCGACAAATCTCGGCTGTTTCAACCAATATTGTCGAATCACAGGCCCCGATTCCACGCAATAGGAAATGCTCTAGAGCGCCTCATGGTCGCGGGCGCCGGCGATGAACACCCGCCAGTCGCCGCCCTGCTCGCCGCCGCCAGCGCCCGGCTGGGGGCACGACGTCGAGCCGTTGCTGTGCGACACACCGAGCAGCGTATAGCCCGCCTCGAGCGCCGCCAAGCGCAGATCGCCGCGCCGGCCGTTCTGCCGCCTGGCCGGCCGCTGCTACCTTGTGGACGAGCCGCTCCGGACGGGCTGAGCCCCGGCAAGCGAGCGCTGGCGGAGCACTTCGCCGCGGTCCTGGCAAGCCTGGACCGAAGTTGGTTCACCGAGCCGCCCTGGCTGCCGCCGACGTGAGTAAGCGCAAGGCGATCGCGCCGCGGCGGGTGGGCAAAAAAAACGCCCGAAAGCGCCGCCGCTGCCCGAGCGGTTGCGGCAGCGCCCGCCCGGCGCCGGCGCTGGCCCGGCAACTCGGGCGGCCCGACGTCTCATGGCCCGACAAGCCCGGCTGGCGAAGCGCGGGCAGGGCCGGAGCGCGCCCTTCGGCCCTAACTTAGCGCCGTTCCCATCAAAGCCGACACGTTAGTCGATTAGCGTGCTATTCTTGAGCGTCGCGCAATGGCGGAGGGGTACGGCCATGGGCATCGAGGCGGTGGCCGTGATCGGCGCGGGGACGATGGGGAACGGCATCGCGCAGACATTCGCGATGGCGGGCTATCCCCTCCTCATGCAGGACCTGGCGAGGACATGCTCGCCAAGGGCCTCGACACGATCGCAAAGAGCCTCGACCGCTTGGTCAAGAAGGAGAAGGTCACGGCCGCGGCCGCGGCCGCGGCGCGTGCCCGGATCACGGCGACGAGCCGGGTCGAGGACCTCGCCGACCGCGCCATCGTGGTCGAGGCAATCGTCGAGAACATCGAGATCAAGTCGAAGGTGCTGAAGCGGCTCGACGAGATCTGCGCGCCCGATGCGATCTTCGCCTCGAACACCTCATCGATCTCGCTGACGAAGCTCGCCGCCGCCTCTGCGCGCCCCGAGCGCGTGATCGGGATGCATTTCTTCAACCCGGTCCCGGTGATGCAGCTCGTCGAGATCATCCGCGCGCTCCAGACCTCGGACGCGGTGTGCGACAAGGTCACGGCGCTGACCAGGGCCATCGGCAAGACGCCCCGGGTCTCGAAGGACAGCTACGGCTTCGTCGTGAACCGCGTCCTCGTGCCGATGATCAACGAAGCGATCAACTGCGTTTACGAGGGGCTGGCGAGCCCCGAGGATGTCGACGAGATGATGAAGCTCGGCGCGAACCATCCGATGGGGCCGCTCTCGCTCGGCGACCTGATTGGTCTCGACATCGTGCTCGACATCATGGAGACGCTATATGCGGGCTTCGACGATCCGAAATACCGGCCGAGCCCGCTCCTGAAGCAGATGGTCGATGCCGGCTATCTCGGCCGCAAGACCAGCCGCGGCTTCTTCCGCTACGGCTGAGGTGTGCCATGTTTGCGAGCATCCGCCGCTACCCCGAGGCTCCCGCGGGTTTCTGCCGCGAGATCGAGGCTAGCTTCCTGCCGATCCTGCGCCGCCAGCCGGGCTTCGTCGCCTATTACGCGATCGAGGGCGCGGACGGGGCGGTGACGACCGTCAGCGTATTCTCGACCGCCGCGATGGCCGAGGAGTCGAACGCCCTCGCCGCCGAATGGCTCGGGAGCCGGGCGGGATCGTTGCTCGCCCCGGCCGAGGTCGCGGCGGGCCGCCTCGCCGTCGCCGCGCCGCCCGTCCGCGGCTGACCGGCGATCGAGGCGGCGATGGACGCGGCGGATCTCCGGTGCCTCAGGCGCGTCTCCTCGCCGCCAAAGGGGTTCCACCTGCGACGCAGCTCTGATGTAGGGCGTTCGGGACGGAGAAGGGTCGGGCGGCCGCCTATAGCCGTCAGTGCGGATTCCCTGATCGGTCCGGGTTGATCATTGAGCGCACATCTCGTCGCACCGACCTGGAGGGCCACGAGTGCCAGCTCTCCGCTGCGGCTCGGCGCTCAGGCGATGAACACCCCGGCTGGCCTGGTGGTGGTCGAGTTTACTGACCTCTTATGGCACTAACCCCGAGAGTTTACCCCTCTAATACCCTACATACCTAATTAAGGGAGATCAGGGGGAACAGGTAATTAGCCGTAGAACGACTGAGCGAACACCTGCTCCTTCCCAGGGGGGAACGTAGGGGGGATCATCTTCAGCGATACGTTTTAGACGAGAACCGTCAAGATGAAGAGCCGACGAAGCCAGAGCGCGAGCGCAGTCTGGCTTAGATGGACTCGGGCAGGAGATCGACGAACTCCAGCGGGCGCTCCAAGGTCAACGCCGCGGTCCAGTCATCTCCAGGACCTCGACACCCCCTGCCGGCCCCTTGCCGAGGGTGAAGCGGCGGCCGGCGTAGCCGATACACCCGCTGTTACCGGTGTCGCTCCCGTTATTCTTGAACCGGTCGCGGTAGAGATAGCGGACGTCGACCACCAGCCGGTCGGGCTGGCTGTCGACCACCGAGGCCTGGGTCAGCCCGTCGATATAGGGCTGCGGGCAATAGCCATCCTCTTCGGTGGCGTTCTCCGCGTAGTAGCGCTCCATCGCCCCCGCCAGCGCCGCCGGATCGGCAAAGCTGGTGCTTGGCAGACGGGGGGCGCAGGACGCGACCAAAGCGCCGGCCAGCGTCACGCAGAACAACCGCATCGACGTTGTCGGCTCCTGCCGGTTCGGCACTACTTAATTGATTCCGGGCAACGGGTGAGGAAACGTCCCGGGCCGGCGTCTCACCGGCTACCGCAGTCACCTGGCTGCCGACCAGTCCGCCGGCGAGGATGCTTGCAGCTAGTACCGCGACAATACACCGTGGTTCGATTCGCATGGTCATTCCCATCCTTAACTTAAGAGGGCGCCCCATGGGGTCAGCTGTTTATACCCGAGGGTCGGTGAGCGGGTTCTTGATCTGCATCAATCGTCCTGCCCAGCGGCCATTTGCCGGGTCGCGTGGGCGCCATCGCTGGGTTTATATGTGTAGAGGTTCAGATCAAATCTGACAGTTGTTGGGTTTGCAGTGGTTGTCGGCTCCGAGCGAGTTTACCCCAACGAGCGAGCGAGGAGTCGCACGATGACGAGAGACCAGAAGATCATCCGCAGCAAGGTGGGCGTGCTGGAGCTGGCCAAGCAGCTGGGCAACGTCGGTCGCGCCTGCAAGATCATGGGCTACAGCGGGACAGCGTCTATCGCTTCAAGGAGCTCTACGGGAGCGGTGGGGAAGCGGCGCTGATCGATCTGTCGCGGCAGCGGCCCAATATCAAAAACCGAGTGGCCGCCGAGATCGAGGCGGCGGTAGTCGAGCTGGCGATCGAGCAGCCCGCCTGGGGGCAGACCCGGGTGGCCAACAGCTGGCCAAGCGCAGCCTACGCATCTCGCCGGCCGGGGTGCGCGGGGTCTGGCAACGCCATGACCTGACCACCATGAAGCACCGCCTGAAAGCTCTCGAGGCCAAGGTTGCTCAGGACGGTGTGGTGCTGACCGAGGCCCAACTGCAGGCGCTCGAGAAAGCCCGGCAGGACCAGGAGGCACATGGGGAGTTCGAGAGCGAATGCCCGGGCTACTGCGGCGCCCAGGACACCTTCTACGTCGGTACGATGAAGGGCGTGGGTCGGATCTACCAGCAGACTTTTATCGACACCTACAGCAAAATAGGCTTCGCCAAGCTGTACGACGTCAAGACCGCGATCACCGCCGCCGAGCTGCTGAACGATCGGGTGATTCCGTTCTTCGACCAGCACGAGATTCCGTTGTGCCGGGTGCTGACCGATCGGGGCACCGAGTTCTGCGGCAACCCCGAACGCCACGAGTACGAGCTGTACCTGGCGTCGAGGACATCGATCACAGCCGAACCAAGACCAAGGGCCCGCAGACCAACGGCATTTGCGAGCGTTTCCACAAGACCATCCTGCAGGAGTTCTACCGGGTCACCTTCCGCAAGAAGGTCTATCGCAGCATCGCCGAGCTGCAGGCCGATCCCGACGAATGGATGGCGGAGTACAACGAGGTCCGAACGCACCAGGGCCGATGGTGCTATGGCAAGACGCCGATGCAGACCTTCCGCGACGCCCTGCCTCTGGCCAGGGAGAAGCTGATCGCGGCATAGCGAGCATCGGACAGACGCAAGGCAGCGACAGCCAGGGCCAAAAACACCAGACTGTCAGATCAAGTCTAAGCTTCTACAACGAAGCCGAGCGACGCCAGCTCCTGGATCTGGGCGCGCGGCGCGCCGGTCGCGAAGGCGAAGTCGTAGGCTTCGAGCGTCTTGAGCGCTGGGAAGCCCGCCGTCCGTGTCAGCATCGCCCGTGCCCGCACGCGCCGGGCGTCGCGCTCGGCTTGAGGACCTCCTCCAGGAAGTCGGCGTGGCTGGCGTCCTGGCGCCCCGCTGCGCTCTTGCGCGACGGCGCCATGGAGGTGGCGCGGGGCTTTCGCCACCCTTTCTCGACGGCGGCGTTCGCGGTCAGGTCTCCAGCGCGCACGCGAGCGGCCATAGGCTCGTCGTCGCGGTCCAGCCGAGCGAGGTAATAGGCGGCGTTGTCGCCGTAGTTCGCGGCCAGGCGCTTCGCGACTGACGCCGAGGTCATCGGCAGACGGTGATGCTCGGGTCGCTCGTGAGGACGGCGAGCGCCGCCGCGAACGCCGCTATGAGCGCGACCGCGAACCACGGCAGGCGGTCGGGGCTGGTCACGTTTCCCACGGCAGGCGGCTCCAGGTCCTCGGCCGGCTGCCGGCCGTTCGCCGCCGTGGCATCCTCGCCGCTACAGTGCAGGGCGAGCCGCCTCAATCACAGCGGACATACGGTCTTACGCAGCGCGGAGGTCCAGAACGTCTGAACGTCTCGATCCCCTTAAGCGGCCGGCCGGGAACGTTGCCGGGAAACAGGAACGGCGACTCGGCGTCCGACGCCTCGAGGATTGCCCCGAGCGGCGCGAGCGCCTGACCGCTCAGGAGCACGTGCCCGGTGCGCTTCTGCTTGGTCTGGTGCGACGGCTTGGTCCAGACGCCACGGGCGAGATCGAAGGCGGGCAACCCCTTTGATCTGAACCATGCGTGGTAATCGCTGTGGTAATGAGTACACCGCAGCCAGTACCAATTCATTGATAGATGCAGATATTGTTGATCGGTGTTGGCGGAGGGAGTGGGATTCGAACCCACGGTACGCTCGCGCGTACAACGGTTTTCGAGACCGCCCCGTTCGACCGCTCCGGCATCCCTCCGCGCCGCCCGGCGCGCAGCGGGGCGCGGCCGCGCTTATCTAGCCACCGGGCCGCGCCACCGCAAGCCCCGCGGGTGATCACGCGATCACGTCCCGGCGCGCCGAACCCAGCCAAGCCGCGACTCTGACGCCGACCCGACGGATCGCGTCCGACTGTTGGTCCGTTAAGCCATCGGTCATCCGGCAGAGCCAGGTTCGCCGCCCGGGTGGCCCCGGTGGCCCCGGTGGCCCCGGGTGGCCCCAGGTGGCGTGGCATCTGGCGGGTCGGGCGAGGATGCGCTAGGTCCTGTCCGGCTCCGCCCGCGCGGCGCTCCGGGGCGACCCTCGCTGATCGCGCCTGGGACCCGTCGGTCGGAGCGCGCCGACCAGCGCAGGCGCCCGTGGCCGGCAGCCGGGGGCCAGGGGTCCCGGGTCACGCTGCGGCGGGCCGCGGGGCTCGCTCCCGGCGCCGGCCGTGGTGGTCGGCGCGGAGCGATGCGCTTGCCGAAGGACGATCGCCGATGACGCTGACCACGTTGGGCGGCCTGATCGACCGGCTGGAGCGCCATCCGGCGGCGCCGGCCGTGATCGCCCATCGCCAGGGCGGCGCCGAGGCCTGGACCCACGGCGAACTCGCCGGCCGGGCGCGCGCGCTCGCCGCCGGCCTCCGCCAGAGCGGCCTCGCAAGCGGGGAGATCGTGGGGCTGCTGGCCCCGAGCCGGCCCGAATGGGTGCTGGCGCTGCTGGCGATCGTTCGCGCCGGCGCGATCGCTTTGCCGCTCAGCGAGCAGATCACGGCCTCGGAGCTCGAGCGAATCCTGCGCCACAGCGGCTGCCGGCGGATCTGCACCACCAGGCCGTTCGTCCCGGTCCTCGAGGGCCTGGGCGACGACCGCCTGGGCGACCTCGCGATCGTCCGGCTCGACGGCGACGACGAGGCGGACGATGGGCGCCCGCCGCTCCGCGGGGACCACCGCGTCCCGGTCCGTCCCGACCACCGAGGTCGGGACCGGGACCCAGGGAAGCCCCCCGGGAAGCCAGGCGAGGGAGCCCTGCCCGGTCCGGTGCCGCGAGCCCGCGAGCCCGCCGGCGGTGCCGTCCACTGGCGGCAGCTCCTGCGCGCCGATGCGGCCGCCCTGCCCGAGCTCGAGCCCGATCAGCTGGCCGTCCTGGTCTACACCTCCGGCACCACCGGCACGCCCAAAGGAGTGCCCCTCAGCCACGCCAATCTCACGGCCAACATCAACGCGCTGCTGCACGAGCGCCTCGCGGGACCCGACGACCGGGTGCTGTTGCCGCTGCCGCTGCACCACGCCTACCCGCTGACCGTCGGCCTCCTGACCGCGCTCGCGGCCGGCGCCGCGGTGGTCCTGCCGAGCGGGATCAGCGGGCCCGAGATCAGCCATGCGCTCGCCGATTGCCGCTGCACGATCATGGTCGGCGTGCCGCGGCTCTACGAGGCCATGCTGAACGGCATCGAGAGCCGGGTGCACGGCCGCGCCGGGCTCGTCCGCCAAGGCTACCGGCGCCTGCTTGGGCTCTCGATCGGGCTCCGGCGCCGGTTCGGCTGGCGCACCGGACGCCGCCTGTTCTGGCCGCTGCACCGGCGGCTCGGGCCCGAGCTCCGCCTGCTCGCCTCGGGCGGCGCCCGGCTCGATCCGGAGATCGCCTGGAAGCTCGAGGGCCTGGGCTGGGAGGTGCTGACCGGCTACGGCCTGACCGAGACCGCGCCGATCCTGACCTTCAATCCGCCCGGCCGCGCCCGCCTCGACAGCGCCGGCCTGCCGGTCGAAGGCGTCGAGCTGCGGATCGAGCCCCAGGAGGACGCCCCGCCGGCCGGCGCCCCTGGCCCCGGAGGGACAGCGGAGGCTGCCCGGCCCACGCCGACCACCGAGCCTGGCGCGGAGAGCCAAGGAAGCGCCGGGAGCGAGGCGCGCGGGCAACCCCTGGAGGTCTCGCCTGGGAGCCAGGACCCGCCACCGGGGCCGGTCCCGTCGAGGCAGCCGGAAAGCGAGCCGTCGGGCGAGATCCAGGCCAAGGGTCCGAACGTGTTCGCCGGCTACTGGCACAATCCCGAGGCGACCCGCGAGGCGTTCACCGCCGACGGCTTCTTCCGCACCGGCGACCTCGGCTGCCTCGATGCCGACGGCTATCTGCACATCGTCGGCCGCAGCAAGGAGCTGATCGTCCTGGCCGGCGGCAAGAACATCTTCCCGGAGGAGGTCGAGGCGGTCTACGGCGACAGCCGCCTGATCCATGAGCTCGCGGTTCTGGACCAGGGCGGCCGCCTGGTCGGCCTGATCGTGCCCGAGATCGAGGCGTTCCGGGCAGAGCGGCAGCGACGCGCTGCGCCAGCGCCTGCGCACCGAGCTCGAGGAGCGCTCGCACCGGCTCGCCTCCTACCAGCGGCTCAGCGATTTCGCGATCACCGCCGAAGCCCTGCCCCGCACCCAGATCGGCAAGCTGCGCCGGCACGAGCTCGGCCCGCTGTTCGAGCGCGCCAAGGCGGGCGCCGGCGCGCCCACGACCCCGAAGGAACTCTCCGCCCGCGACCGGGCGCTGCTCGATTCGGCCGCGCTCGGTGAGGTCTGGCAATGGCTCGAGGAGCGCTTCGCGCCCAAGCCCTTGACCCTGGACAGCAGCCCGCAGCTCGACCTCGGCCTGGATTCGTTCGACTGGATGAGCCTGACCATGGAGCTCGGCGAGCGCTTCGGCGCCCAGCTGAGCGAGGATGCGGTCGGCCGGGTGACGACGCTGCGCGACCTCCTGGTCGAGATCGAGCGCGCGAGCGAGAGCGGCGGCGGCGCGGCCGAGATCCGCGAGCTCAGCCCCGAGCAGGAGCGCTGGCTGCAGCCGCAAGGCTGGCCGCTACGAGTGCTCGGAGCCGTCCTGTTCGCGCTCAATCGCGTGCTCATGCGCGGCCTGTTCCGGCTCCGGGTCGAGGGTCAGGAGCACCTGCCCGCCGAGGGGCCCTGGCTGCTCGCCCCCAACCACGCGAGCTATCTCGACCCGTTCGCGATCGCCGCAGCCTTGTCCTGGTCCCAGCTCCGCCGGCTCTACTGGGCCGGCTGGACCGGCCTCCTGTTCCGCGGCCCGGTCACCCGCCTGTTCAGCCGCGCCGCCCGGGTGCTGCCGGTCGATCCCGAGCGCGGCCTGACCTCGACCCTGCCGCTGGGCCTTGCCGCCCTCGAGCAGGGCTCGGCCCTGGTCTGGTTCCCCGAAGGCGCCCGCTCGACCGATGGCCAGATGCATCGGTTCCTGCCCGGCGCCGGCCTCCTGATCGAGCGCACGGGGGTGCCGGCGGTGCCGGCCTGGATCGGCGGCACCTTTGCCGCCTGGCCGCCGGGGCGCGCCTGGCCGCGGCTGCGGCCGATCCTGGTCCGCTTCGGCCGGCCGCTCGCGTTCGAGCCGGACCCCTCGGCGCCGAACGGCGAGCGCCACCGCCAGATCGCCGACCGCCTGCACGATGCGGTCGCGGCGCTGGCCGAAGGCGGCGACCCGACCGCTGCGCCGCCGGCCGCGCACGGGTTGGACGGCGCCAGGCCGCCGCCCACATAGTAGGCGGCGGCGCGGATCGCGCCGTCATGCGAGCGAAAGGTGGGCGAGATGCCCGAGTTCCCCACGCCTGAGCTGTCCGACTGGCAGGCGCTGGCCGATCGGGAGACCAAGGGCCGCGCCGCCGATCTGGCCTGGCGGACGCCCGAGGGCATCGCGGTCAAGCCGCTCTACACCGCGGCCGACCTCGAGCAGCTCGAGACCCTGGGCGGCCTGCCCGGCCTGCCGCCCTACCTGCGCGGCCCGCGCGCGACCATGTTCGCCGAGCGGCCCTGGACCATCCGCCAATACGCCGGCTTCTCGACCGCCGAGGCGTCCAACGCCTTCTACCGGCGCAACCTCGCGGCCGGCCAGATGGGGCTCTCGGTCGCCTTCGATCTCGCGACCCATCGCGGCTACGACAGCGATCACCCGCGGGTCGCGGGCGACGTCGGCAAGGCGGGCGTCGCGATCGACAGCGTCCTGGACATGAAGATCCTGTTCGAGGCGATCCCGCTCGATCGGGTCAGCGTCTCGATGACCATGAACGGCGCCGTGCTGCCGGTGATGGCATTCTACATCGTGGCCGCCGAGGAGCAGGGCGTCGGCCCCGGACCAGCTCGCCGGCACGATCCAGAACGACATCCTGAAGGAGTTCATGGTCCGCAACACCTACATCTATCCGCCCGCCCCCTCGATGCGGATCGTGGCCGACGTGATCGGCTACGCCGCCGCCCGGATGCCGCGCTTCAACCCGATCTCGATCTCCGGCTACCACATGCAGGAGGCGGGCGCGACGCTCGTCCAGGAGCTCGCCTTCACGCTCGCGGACGGCCTCGACTACGCGCGCGCGGCGGTCGCGCGCGGCCTCGCGATCGACGCCTTCGCGCCCAGGCTCTCCTTCTTCTTCGGCATCGGCATGAACTTCTTCATGGAGATCGCGAAGCTGCGCGCCGCCCGCTTCCTCTGGGCGAAGCTCGTGCAGCGCGAGTTCCAGCCCAAGGATGCGCGCTCGCTGATGCTGCGCACCCACTGCCAGACCAGCGGCGTCTCGCTGCAGGCCCAGGACGTCGACAACAACGTCGTCCGGACCACGATCGAGGCGCTGGCCGCGGTGCTCGGCGGCACCCAGTCGCTGCACACCAACGCCTTCGACGAGGCGCTGGCGCTCCCGACCGAGCGCTCGGCCCGGATCGCCCGCAACACCCAGCTGATCCTGGCCGAGGAGACCGGCATCCGGCACGTCGTCGACCCGCTCGGCGGCAGCTACTACGTCGAGCATCTCACGGCCAGCCTCGTCCACGCGGCCGAAGAGTTGATCGACGAGGTCGAGGCGATGGGCGGCATGACCCGGGCGATCGAGGCCGGCATGCCCAAGGCCCAGATCGAGGCCGCGGCCGCCCGCCGTCAGGCGGCCTGGGACCGCGGCGAGGAGGTCGTGGTCGGGGTCAACAAATACCGGCCGGCCGAGGACCATCCGGTCGAGCTGCTCGACATCGACACCACGGCGGTGCGCGAGGCGCAGGTCCGACGGCTTGCGGACCTGCGGGCCGGGCGCGACGAGCAGCGCTGCCGGGCGGCGCTCGAGGCGCTGACCCAAGGGGCCGCAGGCGATGCCAACCTGCTCGAGCTCGCCATCGAAGCCGCCCGCGCGCGCGCCACGCTCGGCGAGATCTCGACCGCCATGGAGCGGGTCTTCGGCCGCTGGCGCGCCGAGGTCCGCACGATCGCCGGCGTCTATGGCGGCGCCTTCAAGGAGGACCAGGCGTTCATGACCATCCAGCGCGAGGTCGAGGCGTTCGCCGAGGCCGAGGGCCGCAGGCCGCGCCTCCTGGTCGCCAAGCTCGGCCAGGACGGCCACGACCGCGGCGCCAAGGTGATCGCGACCGCGTTCGCCGACATCGGCTTCGACGTCGACATCGGCGCCCTGTTCCAGACGCCCGAGGAGGCCGCGCGCGAGGCGCTCGAGAACGACGTCCACGTGATCGGCGTCAGCACGCTGGCCGCCGGCCACAAGGTGCTGGTGCCGGAGCTGATCCGGGCGCTGCGCGCCCAGGGCGGCGAGGACATCCTGGTCGTGGTCGGCGGCGTCGTTCCGGCCGCCGATCACCAGATGCTCAAGGACGCCGGGGTCGCCGCGATCTATCCGCCGGGCACCAACATCCCCGAAGCCGCGCGCGAGATTCTCAGCCTGCTGCGCTCACGCCACGGGGAACGCGCCGCATAGGCTTGGACTGCAGCGGGGGCCGGGACTACGCGGGGGCCGGCTCACTTCTGCATCATGCCCTTGACCAGCCCGATGATCATCGTCAGCACGGCACCACCCACGCCGCCACCGACCAGCTGACTGATCAGGGCGCCGATGTCGAGACCGGCGCCGGGCGGGGCCGCCGCAGCGTCGCCCCCCATGGTCGGCTCGCCCAGGCCGAGCGCGCCGAGGATCTGCCCCAGCACCAGCCCCCCGATGCCGCCGGCGATCGAGTTGCCGGCGGGCCCGAGGCTGTAGTTCTTGACGGCGGCGCCGGCGGCATTGCCGCCAATCACACCCGCGATGATTTCGATGATCAGCCCGATGATGCCTTGCACGATGCCCTCCCTAAGCTTGGTTCGGACCAAGGCGCGCACTCTGGCACAGACATTGTCGGTTGGGGAGTATCTTCCTCGGGTCAGCTGGTGATCGCCGGTCAGCGGCCGGCCGCAGCGCGTCGGACCAACGCTGCCGGTGGGTGTCACGCTCGATCCGGCGGCCCCGAGGCGACCGGCGAGACTCATGCTCCGGCGCCGTTTCGGCGCGGGCAATCAGGTCAGCGTCGGCCGGCAATGGCGCGCTGTCATCGGTCGAAAGCCGCCATGAAGCCGCGCAGCGCCGGCGCCACCTGCCCGGTCATGACCGGCCCGGTGAACAGATCGTAGTGGGCGGCCCCCGCCAGCGTCAGCCGGCCGCGCCGGGCATCGGGGAGGGCGGACGTCAGACCGTGCGCGGCATGGGTCTGGCCCCGGCCGACCAGGGCGTCGTTCGCAGCCTCGATCGTGAGCAGCGCGCTCTCGGTGATCGCCTCCGGATCCAGCCACCGGCTGCCCAGCCTGAACCCGCCATCGAACAGGACGGGCGTGTGGAACACGTCGCGCAGCACCTGGAGCACGAGCTCGGCCGGCACGTCGATCAGCGCGTGCAGGTCGTCGAGGCTGCGCAGCAAGCCGGACCCTTCGCCGCCCGCGAGCTCGAACAGGGCGCCGAACTGGGCGTTGAGATAGGGCTCGGGATGCGCGAGCGCGAACAAGAGCAGGTGATGCAGGCTCGGCAGCACCACGCGGCCGGCGCCGGGGTAGCGCTGGTCGACGGTCCGAAACCAGGTCGCCTCGAGCGCGTCAGGCAGGGCTCCGAGCAAGAGGTGGTTGGCCGGCGTCGGGTTGGCCCGCGGATCGATCGGGCCGCCGAGCAGGCTGAGCGACGCCGGCGCCGCCCCCGGCGCGGCCGCGGCCAGCGCTGCGGTCGCGAGCAGCGCGGGCACCGCCGCCTGCGACAGGGCGACCACATGGGAGGCCGGGCCCGCCGCACGCATCAGCCGCTCGAGCAGGTCGATCTGCCCGGCGAGATCCATCGACCCGGCCGCCACCGGCACCAGGCGGGCGTCCCGCCAGTCGGTGACGATGACCTCGGCATCGCCGATCAGGGCCGCGATCAGGCCCGAGAGCACGGTCGTGGCGTAGCCCGAATAGGGTGCCGCGAGCAGGATCCGGCGATCGGCCCGCACGCCCTCGAGGTGCAGCGCCCGGACCGCCGCGAACGGGTGATCCTCCAGCATGGCCGCGACCACCGGCTGGCCGGCATCGCGCTCGACCGCCGCCCGGAGGTCGCGCTCCGCCGGCTCGCCGACCCCGAGATTGATCAGCGCGAGGTCGGTGAAGGCGGTCAACGGGCCGGCGAACGGCGTCCAGGCGACGCGGCTCAGCGTCAGCCAGGGCCTGAGGCTGGCCCGTTGCCAGTCGGCGAGCGCGGTGAGCACGCGAGGCCGGCTTCGGGGGCTATCCGGCGGCCGCCGGATGACGCGCCAGATCGCGCTCGATCGCGGCCAGGGCCGCCTCGGCGCGGGCCCCGTCGGGGCCGCCGCCCTGGGCGAAGTCCGGGCGGCCGCCGCCGCCCTTGCCGCCGAGCTCGGCGACGCCCGCGCGCACCAGCTCGACCGCGTTGATCCGTCCGGCCAGGTCCTTGGACACCGAGACCACCAGCGAGGCCTTGCCCGCGTGCAGGCCGACGAAGGCGACCACGCCGCTTCCGCCCTTGCTCAGGACCTCGTCGGCCATGCCTCGCAGCGCCTGCGCCGGGACGTCCTCGAGCGCGCGGGCAAAGAAGCGGATGCCGGCGACCTCCCTGGCCTCGATCTCGGCGCCGCCGCCAGTCGCGAGCTCGTGGCGGAGTTTTCCGATCTCCTGCTCGAGGCGCCTGCGCTCGGCGACCAGGGCGAGCACGCGCTCGGGCAGCTGCTCGGGCGCGACCTTGAGGGCCCCCGCCGCCTCGGCGAGCAGCCGCTCCTCGTCCTTGACGCGCCGGTAGGCGGCCTCGCCGGTCAGCGCCTCGATCCGGCGGATGCCGGCCGCGACCGCGGATTCGGAAACAATCTCGAACAGTGCGATGTCGCCGGTCCGGCGCACATGGGTGCCGCCGCAGAGCTCGACCGACGTGGTCTTGCCGCCCTCCTCCCGGCCCATGCGCACGACCCGGACCTCGTCGCCGTACTTCTCGCCGAACAGCGCCATGGCGCCGGCGCCGATCGCCGCCTCCCGGTCCATCAGGCGGATCGTCACCTCGTCGTTCTGGCGCAAAAACGCGTTGACCTCGGCCTCGATCGCAGCCTGCTCCTCCTGGGTCACGGGCTTCGGATGGCTGAAGTCGAAGCGCAGCCGGTCGGGCGCCACCAGCGAGCCCTTCTGGGTCACGTGGTTGCCGAGATGGCGCCTGAGCGCCGCATGCAAAAGATGGGTCGCCGAGTGCGCCCGGCGCAGGCGCGAGCGGCGCAGGGCATCGATCGCGAGCTGCACGGTGTCGCCGACCTGGAGCGGGCCGCCCTCCAGCCTGCCGACGTGGACGTGGAGGTCGCCGCCCGCCTTCTTCTGGGTGTCGCTCACGCTGACCACGGCCGGGCCGCGGCGGATCGTGCCGAGATCGCCGATCTGGCCGCCCGCCTCGCCATAGAACGGCGTCTGATTGGCGACGATCATGACCTCGCTGCCGGGCTCGGCGCGCTCCACCGGGCGGCCGCCGACCACCAGCGCCCGCACCTGGCCCTCGGCCTGATCGGTGTCGTAGCCCAGGAACTCGGTCGCACCCAGCGTCTCGCGCAGCTCGAACCAGATCCGCTCCTCGGCGAGCTCGCCCGAGCCCTTCCAGCTGGCGCGCGCCTCCGCCCGCTGGCGCGCCATCGCGACCTCGAAGCCCGCCTTGTCGACGGTCATGCCGCGCGCGCGCAGCGCATCCTCGGTCAGATCGAGCGGGAAGCCGTAGGTGTCATAGAGCCGGAACGCGGTCTCGCCGGGCAGAACGCCGCCCGCGGACAGCCCCGCGGTCGCCTCCTCGAGCAGCCGCAGGCCGCGCTCGAGCGTGTCCCGGAACCGGGTCTCCTCGAGCCGCAGGATCTCGGTGATCAGCGCCTCGGCGCGCACAAGCTCGGAAAACGCCTGGCCCATCTCGGCGACCAGCACCGGCACGAGCCGCCACATCAGGGGCTCCTTCGCCCCCAGCATGTGGGCGTGGCGCATCGCGCGGCGCATGATCCGCCGCAGCACGTAGCCGCGGCCCTCGTTCGACGGCATGACGCCGTCGGCGATCAGGAAGGCGGACGCCCGCAGATGATCGGCGATCACCTTGTGCGAGGGCCGGTTGGCGCCGACCGCCCGGGTCCCGGTCAGCTCCTCGCTCGCGCCGATGATCCGGCGGAACAGGTCGATGTCGTAGTTGTCGTGCTTGCCCTGGAGCACGGCCGCGATCCGCTCGAGCCCCATGCCGGTGTCGATCGAGGGCCGGGGCAGCGGCTCCCGCCTGCCGGGCTCGATCTGCTCGAACTGCATGAACACCAGGTTCCAGATCTCGATGAACCGGTCGCCGTCCTCATCGGCGCTGCCCGGCGGCCCGCCCGGCACCTCGGGCCCATGGTCGTAGAAGATCTCCGAGCAGGGCCCGCAGGGGCCGGTATCGCCCATCTGCCAGAAATTGTCCGAGGTCGGGATGCGCAGCACCCGGCTCTCGGGCAGGCCCGCGATCTTGCGCCAGAGATCGAACGCCTGATCGTCCTCGGCGTAGACCGTCACCAGCAGACGGTCCTTGGCCAGGCCGTATTCCTCGGTGACCAGCTTCCAGGCGAGCTCGATCGCCAGCTCCTTGAAGTAGTCGCCGAAGCTGAAGTTGCCGAGCATCTCGAAAAAGGTGTGGTGGCGGGCGGTGTAGCCGACGTTGTCGAGATCGTTGTGCTTGCCGCCCGCGCGCACGCATTTCTGCGAGGTCGCCGCCCGCCGATAGGGCCGGCGCTCGAGCCCGGTGAACACGTTCTTGAACTGGACCATGCCGGCGTTGGTGAACAGCAAGGTCGGATCGTTGTGCGGCACGAGCGGGCTCGACGCCACGACCTCGTGGCCGTTGCGGGCGAAATAGTCGAGGAAGGCCTGGCGGATCTCGTTCGAGCTGGGCATGGCGTCTCGCGGCGTCTCGGGCGGTGCCTGGGTGCGTTCGCCGACTTAGATAGCTGGCCGCGCCCGCCGCGAAAAGCCCTCGCTCGGGCAAAGGGGCGCCTTGCGGGTCGGCGGCAAGCTGCCTACGATGTCATGGCAGCTTGCGCAGGGGAGCCGGGATGATCGAGAAGCCAGCCAGCGCGGTTTGCTCGCGGGCACGGCTGACGTCGCAGAAGCTCGGGGGCAAGAAGCTGCTCGGCATCGACGTCAGGTCCGAGGCGGATCTGCTCGCGGTCGTCGAGCGTCGCCTGCCGCTGGGTGCGCTTGCCGCGCTTGCCGAGGAAGGACTGTCGCCCGAGGAGGCGGACAGGTTGATCATTCCCCGCCGGACCCTGTCGCACCGGAAGGCGAGGAAACAGCCCCTGAACCAGGTGGAATTGGAGCGGGCAGTGCGGGTCGCTTCGATCATCGCGCTGGCCGAGGACACCTTCGCTGATCGGGACAAGGCGCATGCCTGGCTGCGCCGCCCGACCACCGTCTTCGGCGGCAAGCGGCCGATCGACCTGCTGGCGACCGAGATCGGCGCCCAACTGGTCGAGCAACTCCTCTATCGGATCGCCCATGGCATCGCCGCCTGATGGTCGTCTGGCGGCTGACCAAGAGACGGTATGCCGATCTGTCCGGCCGCGGCGGTGAGGTGGCAGACGGCCGTTGGCACACGCGGGGGCGCCCGGTCGTCTATTGCGCGGCCACGGCCTCGCTCGCGGTGCTCGAGGTCCGCGTCCACCTGGATCTGTCGGTGACGCCCGGCGACTACGTGCTCATGGAGATCACGCTGCCGGAAACGGTCTCCGCCAGGACCGTGAGCGCCGCGGATCTGCCGATCGGCTGGCAGAATTCCGGCGGCGAGGACGTCTGCCGGCCGATCGGCGACGACTGGCTCAAGGCACGCGCGCACGCAATCCTGATCGTGCCGTCTGCGATCATCGCGGTCGAGCACAACGTTCTGCTCAATCCCCGGCATCCAGACGCCGCCCGAATCCCGCCGCCGCGCCTCGTGTCATTCACTTGGGACGATCGACTATTGTAGCGAGCGTGGTTCGAGCGACAGGCTACTTGACCGCGCCGCCGGTGATGCCGGCGATGAAGCGGTCGAGGAACAGGTTGTAGGCGACCGCGACCGGCACGCTCGCGATCAGGGCCGCGGCCATCAGCTCGCCCCAGTAGAACACGTCGCCGCGCACCAGGTCGGTGACCACGCCGAGCGTCACCGGCTTCTGGTCCGACGACGCGATGAAGGTCAGCGCGTAGACGAACTCCTGCATCGCGAGCGTGAACGAGAAGATGACCACGGTCAGGATCGCCGGCACCGAGATCGGCAGCACGACCTTGAAGAAGGCGCCGGCCAGCGTGCAGCCGTCGACGATCGCCGCCTCCTCGATCTCGCGCGGGACCGACTTGAAGAAGCCCATCAGCAGCCAGGCGCAGAACGGGATCGTGAAGGTCGGATAGACGACCACCAGCGACCACAAGGAGTCCTGAAGGCCGAGCACCGAGACCACCCGCGAGAGCGGCAGGAACAGGAGCGTCGGCGGCACCAGGTAGGTGAGAAAGATGCCGATCCCCAGCGTCTCGGCATTGCGCCCCGCCATGCGCGCGAGGGCGTAGCCGGCCGGCAGCGCCACCACCAGCGTGATCACCACCACGCACAGGCCGATCACCAGCGAGTTCAGGAGCCAGCGGGCGAACAGGGTCTGCTCGAACAGATAGCGCAGGTGGCCGAGCGTCGGTGGAGCGTTGAACCAGTACGGGATCGACTTGAGATTGTAGAGATCGCCCTCGGTCTTGAAGGTCGTGATCAGCATCCAATAGAACGGAAAGGCCGCGAACACCACCAGCAGCGACAAGAGGCCGTAGAACGAGCATTGCTCGCCGATCCTCCGGAGGGTTCGCATGTCAGATCTCCCGGCGCCGCAGGAACCTGAGCAGGAAGATCACCGCGACCAAGAGGAACGGCAGCAGGAACAGGCAGATCACCGCGCCGTGCGCGACGTCGCCCGAGAGGATGCCGACCTGGAAGGCGAGCGAGCCCAGGACGTGGGTGCCGTTGATCGGGCCGCCCTTGGTCAAGAGGTAGACCACGCTCATGTCGGTGAAGGTGAACACGGTGCCGAAGATCAGCGCGATCAGCATGATCGGCGCGATGATCGGCAGGATGATCTGATAGGTCCGCCGCCAATAGCCGGCGCCGTCGATCGTGGCGGCATCCAGCACGTCCTGCGGCACCGAGGTCAGCCCGGCCAGGAAGAGCACCGCGGCGAACGGGAACAGCCGCCAGGCGTGGACGATGATCACCGACAGCATCGCCAGATCCTCCTGGCCCAGCCATTGCGGCCAGTGGGCGGCGTCGATCAGCCCGACCGCCTGCAGCGTCCAGTTGATCACGCTGTAGAGCGAATTGAACATCCACTGCCAGGCGAGCGTGGCGAGCGCCACCGGCACCGCCCAGGGCAGGATGATCAGCGCCCGGGCGATGCCCCGCCCCGGGAAGTCCTGCAGCAGCAGCAGCGCCGCGATCTTGCCCAGGAACAGCGCCAGGATCTGCGAGGACAGCGTGAAGATGAACGTGTTGATCAGCGCCCGGCGAAAGATGTCGTCGTCGATCACGTCCCAGAAATTGCGCAGGCCGACGAAGGTATAGCTGGGATTGTAGATGCTGTAGGCGCTGACGCTGTAATAGATCGTGAGAAGGAACGGCAAGGCCACCAGCAGCACGATGTACAGGATCGCCGGCGCCAGGAACAGCGGGCCCAACAGCTCGCTGCGGTCCAGGAAGAACCGGCTCTGGCGGTAGGGGGCCGGCTCGACGATCGTGGCCATCGCTCTCTCCTAGCGCTCAACCATCCGCTCGCCCGAGTTCTGGTCGAAGTACCGCAGGTTCGACCGGCGCACCGCAAAGGCATGCCGCTCGCCCTCCTGCAGCCCGGGCAGGTGCACATGGGCCGGTAGCTTGCACATGACTTCCAGGTCCGGCGGAAAATCGTCGAGCCCGCCGTAGAGGATGCGCTCCGAGCCCAGGTACTCGACCCGGTGGACGCAGAAGGTGAAGTCCGTCAGCTCGCCGCCGTGCAGCAGCTCCCTGGGCAAGAGATGCTCCGGCCGGAAGCCGAGGATCGCGCCGTTGCGCTTGACCAGGTTCATGGGTGGCGTGCCGAGGAAGGTCGCGACGAAAGTGTTGGCCGGATCGTCGTAGGTCTCGGCCGGCGTCCCGACCTGACAGATCTTGCCGTGGTCGATCACGGTGATGCGATCGCCCATGCCCATGGCCTCGACCTGGTCGTGGGTCACGTAGATCGTGGTCGTGCCGACTTTCTTTTGGAACTGCTTGAGCTCGTTGCGCGCCGAGGTGCGCAGCTTGGCGTCCAGGTTGGACAGCGGCTCGTCGAGCAGGAAGACCGTGGGCTCGCGCACGAGCGCGCGCGCCAGCGCCACCCTTTGGCGCTCGCCGCCCGAGAGCTGGCGCGGCTTGCGCTGCAGGAGATGATCGATCCCGAGCAGCTGCGAGGCCCAGGCGACCTTCCGGTTGATCTCGTCCTTCGGGGTGCGCTGGGTCTTCAGCGGAAAGGCGATGTTGCTGCGGACGCTGAGATGCGGGTAGAGGCCGTAGCTCTGGAACACCATGGCGACGCCGCGGCCGCGCGGCGGCACCTCGTTGACCGTCCGGCCGTCGATCTGGATCGTGCCCGAGGACGGCTTCTCGAGCCCGGCGACGATCCGCAAGAACGTCGTCTTGCCGCAGCCCGACGGCCCGAGCAGGACCATGAACTCGCCGTCCCGTACCGACAGGCTGATGCCGTCGACCGCGGCCACGTCCCCGAACAGCTTTCTGATCTCGCTGGTCGCGATGTGCGCCATCGTCGCCCCTTCATCCCGGCGGCCGCACGGCCCGCCCCGGGATTCCGGCCGCGCACCGTGCAGACCCCGAAAGCGCCGCCCGGGACCGGCGCGGCGGCCCGGTCACCCGGCCGCCCACGCCCGGCCGCCCACGCCCGGCCCCCGACTGGGGGCCCGCACAAGCCTCGTGTCAGGCGGACCCGGGAACGGGCCCGGAGCCACTCACGCCATCCACTTCTTGTAGATGCCGTGGATCTGCTTCTCGGCCCACGCCACGGCCGCTTCGGGGGTCATCTTGTCGGTCGCGGCGCTGGCCATCATGTCGGGGATGATGAAGGCGTTCGCGACCTCGTCGGCGGCCGGCCCCGCGGGCCCCGGATAGCCGAACACCGCGTGCCACTCGTTGGCGGTCTGCAGGATCTTGAGCTTGTCGGCCGGGTGCGAGCTGGGATCGTCGGACAGGATCGGCATCGGCTCGGGCACGACGTTCGGGAAGATCGGGTGGTTGTAGCCCGTGCTCGCCTTGAAGCCCTCGACCCAGTTCTCCGCGTAGTAGCGCAGGAACGCCATCGCGGCGTCTTTGTTGGGAGCGAACTTCCAGATCGTGTAGGAGTTCGGCGAGGCGCCCACCATCCGGCGCACCGGTCCGGCCGGCGTCTTCCAGAGGAAGATCTTGTCGGCGAGCTCCGGGTTCGACTGCTGGATGGTGCGGTAGGCCGAGATCGGGTTGTGGATCCAGCAGCCCTTGCCCGAGGCGAGGAAACGGTTGTTGCCGGCGTCGTCCCAGGACAAGACCTCCGGGTCCATCGCCTCCTTGTAGATCGCGCGGGCAAGCTTCACGGTCTCGAGGGTCGCTTTGGAATTGATCGTGACCTGCTTGCCGCTCTCGTCGACCTCGGAGGCGCCGTACGACCACATCAGGCCGCGCCAGCTCAGGTTGGGGTCGACGCTGTGGCCGAGGCTGATGCCGACCGGATTGCCCTTGGCCTTGAGCTTGGCGCCGCCCTTGCGGATGTCCTCCCAGGTGTCCGGCGTCATGCCGATCTCGTCCCACAGGTCCTTGCGGTAGAGCCCGGGGAAGCGGACGTAGTAGTCCGGAAAGGCGGGCCAGGTGTTGCTGTCGGGGTCGTAGGCGATCTGGCGGCCGATCGGCTGGACCTTGCCGTACTTCTTCTCCATCTCGGCGACCAGCGGGCTGAGATCCTGCAGGTGCTTGATGTAGAGGTGCGGGCCGCCGGAGCCGTTGAAGGCGAACAGGTCATGGCCGCCCTGGGCCGCGACCTCCGCCGCCGCCCGCGCCGGGATCTCCAGATGGGGGATGTGGTCGACGGTCACGGCGATGCCGTTCTTCTCGCCCCAGTCCTTGGCGAAGGCGTCGATCCAGGTATCGTAGGCCGGGACGAAATGGCTCCACTGGATGATCTTCAGCGTCTTGTCCGCGGCCCGGGCGCGCGACACGAACGGCGCCGAGATCGCCGGCGCGAGGCCGGCCAGCGCCAGGCCGGTACCGGTCTTGGCCAAGAAGCGCCGCCTGGAGAAACGACGCCCGTTGTCTCCCATTGACATCTCTTGCACTCCCGCTCTGTCGTGGCCGGCGATCGCTTGATCCGGAGTCCCGGATGCCGGCTTCTGATCGTGAAATAAACCGCCCGGCGCGGCCGGCAAGACCCCGCCAGCGGACCCCCGAGCCCCTCAGGCCGTCCACTTCTTGTAGATGCCGCGGATCTGCTTCTCGGCCCACGCCACCGCCTCTTCCGGGGTCATCTTGTCGGTCGCGGCGGCAGCCATCATGTCGGGGATGACGAAGACGTTGACGACCTCGTCGGCGGCCGGCCCCGCGGGCCCGGGATAGCCGTAGACCGCGTGCCACTCGTTGGCGGTCTCCAGGACCTTGAGCTTGTCGGCCGGATGCGAGCTCGGATCGTTGGACAGGATCGGCATCGGCTGCGGCACGACGTTCGGGAAGATCGGATAGTTGAAGCCCGTGCTCGCCTTGAAGGCCGTCGATCCAGTGCTCGGCGTAGTAGCGCAGGAACGCCAGCGCGGCCTCCTGGTTGCGAGCGAACTTCCAGATGGCGTAGGAGTTCGGCCCGACGGCCGTGAGCCGGCGCACCGGACCGGCCGGCGTCTTCCACAAGAAGATCTTGTCGGCGAGCTCCGGGTTCGACTGCTGGATGGTGCGGTAGGCCGAGATCGGGTTGTGGATCCAGCAGCCCTTGCCCGAGGCGAGGAAACGGTTGTTGCCGGCGTCGTCCCAGGACAGCACCTCGGGGTCCATCGCCTCCTGGTAGATCGCCCGGGCGAGCTTCACCGTCTCGAGGGTCTCTTTGGAGTTGATCGTGACCTGCTTGCCGCTCTCGTCGACCTCGGTGGCGCCGTACGACCACATCAGGCCGCGCCAGCTGTTGTTGGGGTCGTCGCTGTGGCCGAGGCCGATGCCGACCGGATTGCCCTTGGCCTTGAGCTTGGCGCCGCCCTTGAGGATGTCCTCCCAGGTGTCCGGCACCATGCCGATCTCGTCCCACAGGTCCTTGCGGTAGAGCCCCGGAAAGGGGATGTAATAGTCGGGAAAGGCGGGCCAGGTGTTGCTGTCGGGGTCGTAGGCGATCTGGCGGCCGATCGGCTGGACCTTGCCGTACTTGGTCTCCATCTCGGCGACCAGCGGGCTGAGGTCGAGCAGTTGCTTGATGTAGAGGTGCGGGCCGCCGGAGCCGGTGAAGCCGAACAGGTCATGGCCCGCCTGGGCCGCGACCTCCGCCGCTGCCCGCGCCGGCAGCTCCAGAGCGGGAATATGATCGACGGTGACGTCGATGCCGTTCTTCTCGCCCCAGTCCTTGGCGAAGGCGTCGATCCAGGTGTCGTAGGCGGGAACGAAATGGCTCCATTGGATGATCTTCAGCGTCTTGTCCGCGGCCCGGGCGCGCGACACGAACGGCGCCGAGAGCGCCGGCGCCAGCCCGGCCAGTGCCAGGCCGGTGCCCGTCTTCGCCAAAAAGCGCCGCCTCGAGAAACGACGCCGGTTGCTTCCCGTTGACATGTGCAGCACTCCCATTCTGATGTTGGCCGCAATCGATTGGTCCGGATTTCCGGGTGCAAACCACCGTCATGATATACGCTCACCCCGCCCGAAAAGTCCCGGGCCTGGCGCGTTGCCCCGATTTTTTTCCGGCCAGCCTTTTCCCGCGCTGGCGGGGCATCGCGCGGCATCTCGCATCGGCCGCGGTTGATACGTTAAAGTCCACGCACGGCGGGCGCGCCGTCATCAGGGGAGGCTGTCATGCGCAAGGATGTCGAGTTCAGGACCGAGGACGGGGTGACGTTGCGGGGCTGGCACTACCGGCCCGACGGCGGCCGCGGGCCGTGGCCGACGATCGTCATGGCCCACGGCTATTCGGCGGTGAAGGAGATGTACCTCGACCGCTTCGCCGAAGCGTTCGCGGCCGCGGGCCTCGCCGCGATCGTGTTCGACAACCGCAATTTCGGGGCGAGCGACGGCGAGCCGCGCCAGGAGATCGACCCCTGGCTGCAGATCAAGGACTACCAGGACGCGATCTCTTATGCCGAGACCCTGCCCGAGACCCGGGCGGACCGGATCGGCGTCTGGGGCTCGAGCTACTCGGGCGCGCATGTCCTCGTGCTCGGCGCGATCGACCGCCGGATCAAATGCGTCGCCTCCCAGGTGCCGCTGATCAGCGGCCACCGCAACGCCCGCCGCCTGATCCGGGCCGACATCGTCGCCGGGGTCGAGGCGGCCTGCGCCGAGGACCGGCGGAGCCGCTACGCGGGCAAGCCGCCCGGCATGATCCCGGTGGTCTCGGAGGACCCCGCGGGCCCGGCCGCGCTGCCGACCCCCGACAGCTGGCAGTGGTTCACCGAGACCGGCCGCAGCCGGGCGCCGTCCTGGAAGAACGAGGTGACGCTGCGCTCGGTCGAGCTGTTCCTCGCCTACGAGCCCGGCGCCTACATCGGCTACATCAGCCCGACGCCGCTCCTCCTGGTGGTGGCGCTCGGCGACCATCTGACGGTCGCCGACGAGGCGCTCGCTGCCTACGAGCAGGCGCTCCACCCGAAGAAGCTCGTGACCCTGAAGGGCGGCCATTTCGACGCCTACGTCGCCGACTTCGAGGCCGCCTCGGCGGCCGCGCGCGACTGGTTCGTGGAGCATCTGTCGGGCTGAACGCCGCGCCCCGGCGGCGCAGACGCGAGCGGGCGTCGGATCCAGATCCGGGCGCCCCCGGCAGAAACGGATCGAGCTTCACGCGGCTCAGGGGTTGTCCGCCGGCACCTCGGACGCCGGCAGCCCGTGAAGTGGACGTCCTTCGAGAGGATGTCCGTCGCGCGGCGCTCGTGCGCTCGACGACACACACACAAGGCTGCGGGTGCCAGATCGGCTCCTGGCCGTGCCTTTTTCTCTGCTCGCCGGTGACCTCGGCGTACGACTATCCCGCTGGCTTGATGTTTTGATTGAGCGCGAAGAAAGTTCGTCGGGTCGTATTCTTCTTCACCTCAGCGAGACGAGTGATCGTTCCCGCCAGATGCGGCTCGGATCGTGTCCGCGCGTTCCTCGCTCAGCAAACCCTCAGCTGCGACCGGCAGGGGCCATGTGGTGTCAATCCAATGGCCCATTCGTGGTGGTCTGCGTTCCATCGAACCGGCGATTTCGGCTTCGGCGTGTTCGAAGCGGACCTCGAGGCCCGAGAGTTGCGACTGGGTGGCATGCAGCCGGATTTCGGTGACCAGGGCTTGCCACAGGGAAGCGACGCAGATGACCAGGATAAGCCAGCGGTTGAAAAGCTGAGCGCGGCGAAGTTGCCGCCATCGGATTTCGAAACCCTTGGCCCCGTCCGGAGCGCCGGCCATCGCCCGGTGTTGCAGACGGGCGGCAATGTCCGCGTAGACCCGGCCGACCTGGGCAGGCCACAGGAAGTTAGCGGCGCGGGCCCGGGCGCCATCGCCGAGCCGGCGGCAGAGTGCCGGCGAGATGCTCATCTCCTCGATGGCATCCGCGAGCGCATGCGCGCAGGCAGATGCGCTCCGGCCGCCGGTCGCGATCACCCGCCCGCAACGGTCGTCAACGATCTCACCCGGCCCACCGAGGTCCAGACAGATCACCGGCAGGCCATAGGAGAGCGCCTCGAGCACCACATTGCCGCTCGAGTTGTGGAGGCTCGGAAACAGGACGGCGTCGTGGCTGCGGTAAAGCTCGCTCATCCTGCAGTGCTCCACCCGGTCGATCCACTCGACCGCCCGCTCGATGCCAAGCTCCCGGGCAAGCCCGCGCCAAGCCTGCCCTTGCGGGCCGCCGCCGAGCATGGTCAGCCTGACGTCGCCGCCGCGGCGACGGACTTCGGCGAATGCTCGCAGTCCCAGATCCATGCCCTTCCAGTAGATGAACCGGCCGGCGTAGAGGAGCCGGAACGGCTGCCCCGTCCGCCGTTCCGGTCGCGGCAGGGACGACACCTGCTGGATGCCGATCTCCATCTGAACCGCGACCTTGCCGTGGTAGCATCTGGGCAGCGCGTCGCGCGACTGCGCGGTCTTGACATAGATCGCGAGGGCATCGGCGCACGCCCGGCGCGTGATCGGATCGAAGCGGATCAGCCAGGTATGCAGATCGCGCAGCGCGTCCTTCACCCAGCCATGCCAGCCGAGACCACGACGCAGGGCCAGAGGGGTCCGCTCGCCGCCCCCGACCGGCCCGAGGACCAGCGGGATGCCAAGCCGGCCCATCAGGGTCGGGTGCCGGATGCCGCCGTAGGTGAGGTGATGGACGAGATCGAACCTCTCCCGCTCGAGGCGGCTGCGGACGTGCCGGTAGGCCGCGATCTGCCACACCAGGTGCACGAGGTGCAGCGTGAGGCTCTCGTAGCCAAGCCGCAAGCCCAGATGGCGCAGGCGATCCAGCCAGGGCGGCATGAAGAACTCGAAGCGCAGGCCCGGCGGCAGCCCGCCGCCGGCGAGCGCGGCCTTGATCGGGCCCTGGTATTCGATCTCGGTGAGCGCCAGGACCTCATGGCCTGAGCGGGCCATCTCGACCGCCCAATGCCAGCCGATCCCCGGCTCCGAGCCGATGTCCGGGCCGCAGGAGAAGGCGCTGAGCAGGATTTTCATCGCACGCACCCAACCATTCTGCCGGGCCGCCCCGGGACGCGGACAATCCCTCGGCTCCCCCGATTCCACGCCCGATGACCGGTCCTCGCCCCACGCGAAGCCGCCCGATCGGATCCGAAGCCGGACCTACAGCCAGAGCGTCTCTGGCTTTCCGACCCCTGTTCCGTTTCTCGCGACGCACTCTAACGCCGCCAAATCCGCTTGTCTAGCGATTTCCTAGCTCTTCGCTACAGTCGATTCGGCAGAGCATCGCCCACTTCGCCTGGCCGCAATCTGTCCCGGTTGGAGGCTGGCCTCGGGCCTGGCATGGACCCTGAAGGGCGGCCATTTCGACCCCTACGTGGCCGACTTCGAGGCCGCCTCGGCGGCCGCGCGCGACTGGTTCGTGGAGCATCTCTCGGGCTGAGGTGCTGCGCACCGGCGGCGCGGGGGCTCGAACCCAGATCCGCGGGCCCGGCAGGAACGGATCAAGCTCCACGCCGCTCAAGGGGTTGTCGGCCGCCATCTCGGAACGCCGGCTGCTCGCGAACGTGGCGGTCCTCGGCGCCGATGCCGGTCGCGCGGCGCTCGTGCGCCTCGTCGCGCAGCCGCACCCCAAGTCGGAGCCCGCCCGTGGTCGAGCTGGTGCTGCAGCTGCTGGGCACGGTCGCCCGCGGCGATCGCTGCCGCGAGCGGCCTGCCTGAGGCCACGACAGCTCCGGCCGCGGCCAGCGCGCCGACGTCCGCGAGCCCACCGATGAGTTCCGGGCCCGCGCCTCTTATAGCGGTTTGCCCGTGTGCTTGCCGCTATACGAGGAAGCCGCGCTAGCAGGCTGCGGAAATAGGTTTTTCGGAGGCTCGTGACCTACTATATGTTGTTTTGGAGACCACGCTGAACTAGATATTGTGGTATCCGTCCAGCTACCGCCCCCTTTTTCCGCAGCCTGCTAGAGCAGAGATGCAAACACTTGATTTAGCCATACCGCGGTTCGCGCACTATGGCTGAATTGTCTGTCTGCTCCTGTCCACTAGTTGACGATATCCTTGGGCACATACTTGCCGTCTCGCCACACGTACCAGATGAAGGTGGAATAGCCGGTGACGTCGCCCTTGGCGTCGAAACCGATGCGGCCGAGGACGGTATCGAACTTCTGCGTGCGCAAGGTCTTCGCGACCGCTCCTGTCTCGAACGTGCCCGCCATCTCGACCGCCTGCGCCCAGGCCTGCAGCGCCGCGTAGGCGGTATACGTATTTTGCGAACCCTCGGTGAACTTCGCCGCGAGTTCGGCTGCCTCGGGACCGCTCGGCAATGGAGGGTTCGTCATGAGGGTCCCGTCCGAGGCCGGACCAGCAATCAGCCCGAAATCCTCTCGGCCGATCCCACCGCCCGCGACCAGTTGCAGATCGTAGTCGTGCTCCTTCGCTTGGCGAATGATCAGCGCCGCCTCGTGCATATAACCGCCGTAGTAGAGCACCTCGATGCCGCGCGCGCGCATCTTCTCGATGACGTCCCAGTAGTCGGCTTTGCCCGGCTCGATCGCTGCGAACATCGCCTCGGTGATCCCGCGCTGGTTTAGCCGTTTCCTGGTCTCCTCGGCGAGGCCCTTGCCATACGTCTGGCCGTCGTGAACGATGGCGATCGGCCTGTTGCCCCAGCGCTCGGCGAGAAGATCGCCGGCGATCCGGCCCTGGACGTCGTCCCGGCCAACCATGCGGAACACGTTGGTGAAGCCCTGCTCGGTCAGCAAGGGATTGGTGGCCGAGGTCGAGATCATGAGAAGCCCGGCTTGCGAATAAACTTTCGAGGCGGGGATTGCCGCACCCGAGCACTGGTGTCCAACAACCGCGACGACCGCGGCGGCGACCAGCTTGTTGGCGGCGGCGATGGCCTGCTCGCCCTCGCAATAGTCGTCGGCCGTGACCAGCTCGATCTGCTCGCCAAGCACGCCACCCCTGGCGTTGAGATCGGCAACGGCGAATTCGGCGCCTTGCTCCGATCCCGCGCCTGCCCATGCCATGGGGCCGGTCAATGCCGCCGCGAGGCCGACCCGGACCTCGGCGCAGGCGGGGCCAGCGTTGGCGAGGGCAAGCGCGAGAACTACGCAGAGCTGAATCCCGAAATACCTCATGGCCGCATCCGCCACCCCCCTGCGCGTGTTAACCAATATATCTTAACTGCTCGCCGGTGATCT
>CAVTFM010000030.1:0-144866 GCA_963733965.1 uncultured Alphaproteobacteria bacterium | reverse complement strand
CTCCTTCCGGTACTCGCCCTTGCGCCCGCGCACGATCGGGCTCAGCAGGTAGAGCCGGGTGCCTTCGGCCAGGCCTATGACCCGGTCGACCATCTGGGAGACGGTCTGGCTCTCGATCGGCAGCCCGGTCGCAGGCGAATAGGGAATCCCGATCCGGGCGAACAGCAGGCGCAGGTAGTCGTAGATTTCCGTAACCGTGCCGACCGTGGAGCGCGGATTCTTGGACGTCGTCTTCTGCTCGATCGCGATCGCCGGCGACAGGCCGGTGATCGAATCGACGTCCGGCTTCTGCATCAGCTCGAGGAACTGGCGGGCATAGGCGGACAGGCTCTCGACGTAGCGGCGCTGGCCGTCGGCGTAGATGGTATCGAACGCGAGCGAGCTTTTCCCCGACCCCGACAGGCCGGTGATGACCACGAGCCGATTGCGCGGCAGATCGAGATCGACCGCCTTCAGATTGTGCTCGCGCGCGCCGCGGATGCGGATGAAGTCGTCCATGTTCCCGGTCTGCAGTCGGACGGCGGGCGGCCTCGACCAACCGAATCCGGCCGCATCGCATAGATGCCCTTTTGGCCGGGTGTGGGCAAGGCCCGCCCCGATGCGCAGCTGTGGATAACCCGGCGGCATGCCTGCGGCGCCGCGGCCTTGTCATGAATGCCATTGATTACGTTGAGTGCATCGCTCCCGTGAGCGAGGCGCAAGATATGGCAAGCATCACGATCCGAGATCTGGAAGAGGCTGTGAAGGCGCGACTTCGCATCCAGGCGGCGCAGCACGGCCGTTCCATGGAGGAAGAGGCGGGCACATCCTGCGCGCGGCCGTAGGCGACCATCCGGAGCCGATCAACCCGGCCCGCCATCACTCGACATCCCGGCCGTCGCCGGAATGACCTGGAGGGCTCCGCGCGCCCTGCTCAAGGCGCGGGCGCGGCCTTGGCAGGTCTGCTATGCTGGTCCCGAACCCAACGGAAGCTTGGAGATGGCGACCTCGCCCGCCCTGGGCCTGCGCAAGCGGCACCGTCGCCGCGTCGACGAGGCGTTGCCCGCGCGATATCGCGCGCGGGTGCTGGCGGCTTTGCCGGGACAGGTCGAGCGCATTGTATTGTTCGGCTCGCGGGCACGGGGCGATGCGCACGCCGAGAGCGACTGGGACTTCGCCGTGTTCCTGGATCACGAGCCGACCGCGGACGACCGGAAGCACTTCAGCGAGATCGATTGGGAAATCGGAGGTGCCTACGGAGATCTGGTCCAATCACACGTGTTCGCGGGCCAGAAGTGGCTCGCCAGCGACGAGCTCGCGTGCAACATTCGCGATCAAGGGTTGATCATCTACGGTTCGGATCACGTGCCCATGATTGAGCGACCGGTGCTCGAGCACGCCCGCGCGGCGCTCGCCAAGGCCGAGCGGTACGCCGGGCAGGCTGCGCAGGCGGTGCCCCAGGCGTATGAGACGGTCGTCCACAACAGCTACTATGCGATGTTCCATGCCGCGCGCGCCGTGCTGCTGGTCGTCGAGGGCTCGGCGAGCACCAATCACGGCCGCGTGGTCGAGACCTTCGCGCGCATGGCCAAGCGCCAGCGCGGCAAGGCGCTCGGCGGGTATGCGGCGACGTTGAAGGCGGCCTATGAGCTGCGGATCCACGCCGACTACAGCGACAAGGACCTGACCGAGGCCGGCCGGCAGCTTCGGGAGCAGGTCGCGCCGTTTCTCACCTTTTGCCGTGGCTTGGTCGACCAAAGCTCTGATAAAGGCTAAGTTTTCTCTAGCTCGATCTGCCCTGACGACGACCCCTCCAGTCGGTTCTACGCATCCGCCACCGGGCGTGCTAGATTAGCGTCAAGCATCGAGCGAGGGAGCGGGCACCATGGCCGGGAGCGTCAACAAGGTGATTCTGGTCGGCAACCTCGGCCGCGATCCCGAGGTCCGCAACACCCAGGACGGCACCAAGATCGTCCACCTGGCCATCGCCACCTCCGAGCGCTGGCGCGATCGCAACAGCGGCGAGAACCGCGAGCGCACCGAATGGCATCGCGTCGTGATCTTCAACGAGCGCCTGGGCGAGGTCGCGGAGAAGTACCTGTCCAAGGGCCGCTCGGTCTATCTCGAGGGTGCGCTCCAGACCCGCAAATGGCAGGACCAGTCGGGCCAGGAGCGCTACACCACCGAGATCGTGCTGCAGCGCTTCCGGGGCGAGCTGGTCCTGCTCGGCGGCCGCGACGAAGGCGGCACCGCGAGCGCCGCTCCGCCGGGCGACGACCAGTCGGACTGGGGCCGGACCCCGAGCCAGCCGGCACGTGGGGGCGGCGGCGCCGGTCGGGCCGCCGGCGGCGGCGCCCGGCGCGAGCCGTCGTCCGACAACTTCGACGACCTGGACGACGAGATCCCGTTCTAGCCGCGATCCGTGCGCTCGATACCCTGCCCGGCGGGCGTTCCGCGCGCCCCGCTGCGCGCCGCCCACGCTTGCTTCCCGTCAACGGAGGACCGCCTGACATGAGCGATGCTGCCCCCACGCCCTCGGCCCGCGCCCCCGACACCGGCGGCGTCGCCGCTGAGCGTCTGCGCTCGTTCGTGCAGCGGATCGAGCGGCTCGAGGAGGACAAGGCGGGGCTCGCCGAGGACCTGCGCGAGGTCTATGCCGAGGCCAAGGGCGAGGGCTTCGACACCAAGGTCCTGCGCAAGCTGATCAGCCTGCGCAGGCGCGACCCGCGCCAGCGCCGCGAGGAGGACGAGCTGCTCGAGCTCTACCTCTCCGCGCTCGGCGAATAGCCGGTCGAGGCGGTCGCCGCTCAGCCGAGCGGCATGGCGCGGACCGCCTGGGCACGCTCCTTGGCGGCATTGAGCAGGAACGGCAGGTCGTTGCCGGCCAGCACCATCCGGAAGCCCATGGCGATGTAGCGCTGCAGCAGGCGCGGCTCGTAGACGCCGCCGAGGCCGGCGTATTTGCCGTTCGCCCGACAGGCGGCGACGATCCGCTGGAAGGCGTCGACCACCCGCGGATGCTCCAGCTGGCCCGGGATGCCCATCTCGATGCAGAGGTCGTTGGTGCCGACCAGGAGGACGTCGAAACCCGGCACCGCCGCGATCCGCTCGACGTTCTCGACCGCCTGGGGCAACTCGATCATCAGGATCAGGAGCGTCGCGTCGTTGACCGCCTTGGTCCACTCGGCCATCGGATGGCTCTCGAAGTCGAGCTGCGGCACGGCCCCGGTCACCGAGCGATGGCCGACCGGGGGATAGCGGCAGTTGCTGACCATGCGGAGCGCGACCTCGGGCGTGTCGACATGGGGCACGACGATCCCCTGGGCGCCCGCGTCGAGCACGCGGGTCGCATGGAAATGCTCGAAGCCCGGCACCCGCACGACCGGCGTGATGCCGGTGTCCTGGGCCGCGATGCTGAGCTGCGCCGCGAGGTCGACCGACATCGAGCCGTGCTCCATGTCGATGAACAGGAAATCGTAGCCCGCGGTCTTCATCAGCTTGCCGATCTCGACCGTGCGCGCCAGGCGCAGCCCTATGCCGATCGCCAGCTCGCCCGCCTCCAGGCGCTCCTTGGCAAGATTGCGGATGCTGACCATGGTCCCCCTCTCCCCGTTCGGCGTGGCTCGCTATCCTCCTCAATAGGCGGACGGCGTCGCCGAAGCCAGCGACCGGAGCGGCCCGCCCGGGGCACTCACGCTTTCAGTGAGGGCTGTCAGCGCAATCGAGCAGGGTCGCCAACCCGAGAGCCGCGAGCGCCAGCACCAGGACCGCCCGCGCCAGCACCACGAGCCAGGCCGGGGGCTCCTGCTCCTCCAGAGGCGGGTGCGGGCGGCAATGGCGCGTCGTGGCCAGGCTGATCGGCGATGGCGGATGCGCGGCGAGCGCCAACCAGGCCGCGAGCAATCCCGAAGCGATTGCGCATCCGGACAGGATAACCAGCTGCTTTGCAGACCAATCATCGCACCCGCGATCGTGCGACCGGATCATAGGAGCCGCGAAAATTGCAAAATCAGCTCCAGCATCTACCTCGAATTTCGGACCGCAACTTGTGAAGCAGTTCTCACACCGACGCCAATTCCGGCGCGCGGTGGACGACGCCCCGGCCCGATCCCATGCAGACTGTCCTCGGAGACGCGGCCGAGACCGCGTCCGAAAGGCAAGCCCGTTGGCCGCAGTGGCTATTGCGGCGCGGCCACCTCGGCCTGCTGATAGGCCGTGGTCTGGGTTGGCGTGCGGGCGAGCAGGAACGTCACCGCCTGGTCGATCGCCGCCTGCATGGCCGCCCCCATGGGCGTCTTGGCGTAGGCCGCCAGGCTCAATCCGAACGGGTTTTCCTTGACAGTGGCGCCGAAGTTCTGAGCGCTGCCGGTGAGCGCCGAGGCCGCCACCACCTCGCCGCTGCGCGTGTCGACCAGGCGCAACGCGAGCGAGATCCGCGAGCTCGCGACGTTGAAGCCGGCGCTGCGCAGCCACTCCGGCAGCTTGGGGCCGTCCGCCACCCCGACATCGGCGCCCGCAGCGTCGGGCTCGAAGGCGGTGACCCGGCCGACCACGAACAGATCCGCACCGGCCAGCCGGGCGATATCGGGGGCGTGCTCGCCGGCGTCCGCGAATTTGGCCAGGACGCTCGAGTTGACCATGCGGTAGCAGCCGGTCTCGGTCATCGCGGCCACCAGCAGGTCGGCGAGGCCGGGACCGACCTCGGCCGGCACATCCTGGGCGGCGGCGTCGAACCCGGCCACCGCGACCCGCGGTCTCGGAACCGGGCATTCATGCGTGACCTTCGAGGCCACCAAATGCTGGCCCGGCGCCAGCTGACCGTCCGTCAGACAGCCACCCAACAGCGCCAGGGCGGCGACCCAGCCGGAGCCGAAAAGCGCGTTCTTACTCATGCCGATCATCGAAATCCCTCCGTCAGCGACATCAATTCTGTCGACGGGCCCGGCGCCGGCCATATTGCTGGCGCCGGGGTTGCAAGGACGCAAGTCGCAATCTACCGCAAATACACAACTGGGTTTGTGAGGTTGTTCACAGAGGAACGCGAATAAATTCGCCCGCCGGCGTTCAGGTGGACGGGCGCCGTGGATCAGCCGAGCGCGGCGAGGTTCAATTGCCGACTGTCGCCGAGCCAGATCACGTGCGCGCTGTGGTCGGCGAGGGCGTCGCCGGTCTCGGGGTGCACGAACACCGTCAACCCCTGGCGGTTGAGCGCGAGCCACGGGACCAGCTCGGGAAACAGGTCGGGTTGGAACGCGATCTGATAGCTGCCGGAGGGATGGGGGCCGATCGGCTGGTCGTGCCAGCGGCCCAGGCTGACCTCGAAGCGTCCAGCGACCGCGTCGCGGAGCTGGGCCGCGACCGGCTTGGTCCGCTCGTCGTAGTACACGTGGGCATGGTAGCCGTTGATCGTCCCGACCGGCTCGCGCGTTGTCAGGATCATGACGACACCTCCATCCAGGATCGCCCGGGCTGTAGCCATTTGCGCGGCGCGATCGGCGACCTTGACCCGGCAGGTTAATCCCATCTTGGCCCGTCTGCCCAGCGGCCAACGTCGGATGGTGACGTATCAGGGTTTGTGTCAGAGGCAGCGACGCCAACGCCCCTCGGCGATCCGGATGTCGTAGCCATCGCCAACTGGCTGGCCAGCAGTCATCACATTCGGCGCCGGCGCTGTCGAACGTCGTCCGAGCGCCACTGAGCACGCCGCCGCCGTCTGCTTCGCCACCAGCGCGTGCGGATGTCAGAGGCGCGGCTGCCGGACCACATGTGACCAGAACAGCAGCGACGGGTCGCCGGTCGCAGCTCTGCCGCTGCTGCCTTCATCACGTAAGATGTCCGGTTTTCGTAGCTCATTAAATGTCCGCTCTGCTGTTGGCCCGGTGGGGTTGTGGGCAACGCGGAGCGTTGTCCAGCAAATCCACCGGGCCCGCCGCCGAGCGGGCTTAGGCGGCGGGTTTGATCGTCTCGCTGACATCCGCAAGGCGCCCGTCGGGCTGGTAACGGGCCAGGCAGCGCGGGCCGTGGAAGATGCGAGCCGGCCGTCCTCGTAGGCGTGCACCCGTACCTTGACCTTGACGAAGTGGTGCCGGTGCCGGTGTGGCGGGATCTGCAGACAGTGGCCCTCGTAGCGCACGCAGTTGTCGTTGCCGACCACGCGCTCGACCTGCAGGCACAAAACCTCGGCCAGATCGCCCGCGTAGGCCACGAAGGCGCTGCCGGGCTCGGTCGCGGCGACCGCGAAGCGGGCGTTGTGCTCGGCCACGAAGCGCTTGGCGAGGAAGCGGTTGGCCGCCGCTGCGTCGTGATCCCGGCCAGGCGCAGCTCCTGCGGCAGCCGGTTCTGCAACGTACCGAAGACCCGCTCCATCCGGCCGCGCGCCTCCGGCGAATAGGATGGGATGTGCTCGATGCCGAGCTGCTCGAGGCACGCCCGACCTGGGTCGCTGCGCCCGCGCAATCTTCCCGCCGGCCTTGGGGGTCACGAAATATGGCTGCCGCGGTCGGTATAGAGCGAGCAGAACAGCCCGTGCCGGCCGATCACCTCGGCCAGCCCGCGCAAGCTCGAGAACGTCCCCTCCTCCTCGACCAGAAAGGCAGAGTAGAGCTCGCTGGTCGCATCATCGAGCGTGACGATCAGATCGAGCGCCGGCCGGCCGCCGAGCCACGCATGGGTCGAGCCGTCCTGGAACAACATCATGCCCGGCAGCGGCCGCCGCGGCCGCCTTTGCGGTGCGCCGAGCGCTTCGCCGCCCGCTTGACCAGGCCCGCGTCCTGCAAGATGCGCTTGGTCCAGCTGTAACCCAGCTCGAACCTGTGCTCGGCCCGCAGCCGCTCGTGGAAATGCTTCACGTGAAGTCGAAATAGCGCGTCCGGTACTGCTCCAGCAGCCATTCGATCCGATCGACCGCCACCCGCCGGCCCGACACCCGGCCGCGCCGCCGATCGATCAGCCTTCCGCCCCCTGCGCCTCGTAGCGATCCCTGAGCCGCCGGAAGTGCCGCTCGCTCATCCCCAGCACCTCGCTGCCTCGCTACAGCTCAACGCCCCACTCCGCCACCGACCGATCGCCTCGACGATCCGAGCCACCCGAACCTCCGCCTGCACACGACCTCCCCAATTTCCCGAACCGGACAGATCGTGAGCTACGAAACCCGGACATACCACGTGCTACCAACACTCTGCCGCTGCTGCCTTGACAGCTGGGAAGCGATCGAGTGACCTAGAGACATAGGTAGCAGGAGGGCGAGCTCCGCGCGACGAGGGGAGCGGCGAGCGGCCGTGGATCTGGGTATGGACATCGGACCGCCAGTGATCCAGTGCTCAGGCTGCGGCGGCCCTTTGGCGCCGGGGCAAGACGCATGGTCCTGTGGCCAATGTGGTTGCGCGGTTCCGGCCACTCTCGGCATACCCGACCTGCGTCCATCGCGGGCATCCGCGAACGACCGGGACGTCGACACCGAGGTCCGGCAGCTGTGTGCGGCGTTCGCGACGAGCAATTTCGTCGAGCTGGTGGCCGTCCGCCAGCAGAGGTTCTCGACCGACGATCCGGCGTTGTTGCGGCACTATGCGACCTATCGCGAGGTCGCGTTCGAGCGCGGCCGTCGCTTCTTTGACATGATCGAGCGCCGGCTGGCGGAGGTTGTCGGCGCCCCCGATAGCGGCGCGGCGGTGGTGATCGGCTGTGGCTCGGGCGCCTGCACGGCGGCGGTCGCGGCGCGGTTCCGGCATGTGGTTGCGCTGGACCCGGCGCTGCCCGATCTGATCCTGGCGAAGAAGGCGCTCAGCGATGCCGGGATCGACAACGTCACGTTGGTTCAGGCGTACGCGCAGCGCATTCCGCTTGCCGATGCCAGCGCGGCCCTCGTGATTGCTGAAAACGTGCTCGAGCACGTCTTCGACCTCGACGGCACGATGATCGAAGTCGCGCGGGTTCTGCAGGCGGAGGGTCGGTTCGCCGGCGATTGCGCGAACCGCTATAACCTGCTGCGGCCCGAGCCGCACGTCATGCTGTGGGGCGTCGGCTACCTGCCACGATCGTTGCAAGCCCGATACGTGCTCTGGCGCCGCGGGTTCCGCGGTTATGGCGAGAGCGTGTATCTGCCATCCTACCATGAGCTGGCGCGCGCTCTGCGGCGCGGGTTCGGCGCCGACGGTCGGATCGTCTTTCCGGGAGTCGACGCCTACGGCTTCCCGCCGGCCCTCGGTCACATGCTTCGACTGATCGAGCGCGTGCCGCCGCTCGCCTGGAGCCTGCTCCAGGTCTTTCCGGCCCATCTGGCGCTGGCGGTTCGCCGCCCTCCCTAGCCAGATCAGGCGCTCCTTGTTGAAGAAGGCCTTGCGGCAGCGCACGACCTCGATGCCCGCGAACAGGCCGGCCTTGGTCAACGGGTCGTTCTGGATCAAGGACATCCCGGGCTATATCGCCAAGGCCGACGCCAACTGGCCGAAGATCAAGGCGGGTCTCGCCGGCTGAGCCGCAGGCTGCCGCTGGCCGCACATCGACCGCATCCCCAAAGGTCGTCGCCGCCGGGCCGGGTCCGGCGGCTTTTTTTCGTCCCGCGCTTGACCTTCCAGTAACTGGAATGGCCATCTCGTTACCGTCCAACGCGATGGGGAGCGAGAGCCATGCCGGCGACCGCGCGATGTCACGAGCCGGAGCAGGCGGCAGGGCCGGGACCAGAGGTCGACCCGGTCTGCGGCATGACCGTGGCCCCGGCGACCGCGCTGCACCGCCGCGAGCACGGCGGCCGGACCTACTGGTTCTGCTCGGAAGGTTGCGCGCGGCAGTTCGAAGCGGCACCGGAGGACTATCTGGTGGGCGCGCGCGCGAAGCCGGCGCCGGCGTCCGTGGACGCCATCTACACCTGCCCGATGCACCCGGAGATCGAGCAGGTGGGCCCTGGCGACTGCCCGATCTGCGGCATGGCGCTCGAGCCCAGGACCGCTACGGTCGAGGGGGGGCCGAGCACCGACTATCTCGATATGCGCCGGCGCTTTTGGCTCAGCGCGGCGCTCGCCCTGCCGCTGCTGCTCTGGGTCATGGGCGACCACCTGTTCGGGTTCGGCCACATGATCCCGCGCCCGTTGGCGCACTGGCTGCAGCTGGCGCTCGCGACCCCGGTCGTGCTCTGGGCCGGGTGGCCGATCCTCAAACGCTGCTGGGCATCGTTTTTGAACCGCAGCCCGAACATGTGGACCCTGATCGGGATCGGGGTCGGCGCCGCCTATCTGTACAGCGTGGTTGCGACGCTGGCACCCGGCCTTTTCCCGGCTGCCTTCCGCGGGCCGGACGGCCAGGTCGACGTCTATTTCGAGGCGGCGGCGGTGATCACGGCCCTGGTTCTGCTTGGCCAGATGCTCGAGATCAGCGCGCGTGAGCGCACCAGCGGCGCGATCAAGGCGTTGCTGGGGCTTGCCCCGAAGACCGCGCGCCGCGTGCGGGACGACGGCTCGGACGAGGAGGTCGCGCTCGATCTGATCGCGGTCGGCGACCGGCTGCGGGTCCGGCCGGGCGACCAGATCCCGGTCGACGGCGTCGTCCTGGACGGCCGGAGCACGGTCGACGAATCGATGCTGACCGGCGAGCCGGTCGCGGTCGAGAAGACGGCGGGCGAGCAGGTGAGCGGTGGCACCCTCAACCAGTCGGGCAGCTTCGTCATGCGCACCCTGCGGGTCGGCAGCGACACCATGCTTGCCCGGATCGTGCAAATGGTCGCGCAGGCGCAGCGCTCGCGGGCGCCGATCCAGAGCCTGGTCGATCGCGTCGCCGCCTGGTTCGTGCCGGCCGTGGTCGGGGTGGCCGCGCTCGCCTTCATCGCCTGGGCGATCTTCGGCCCGGCGCCGGCCATGGCCTACGGCCTGGTCGCCGCGGTCTCGGTCCTGATCATCGCCTGCCCCTGCGCGCTCGGCCTGGCGACTCCGATGTCGATCATGGTCGGCACCGGACGTGGCGCCCAGGCGGGCGTCCTGATCAAGAACGCCGAGGCGCTCGAGCGCTTCGCCAAGGTCGACACGCTGGTGGTCGACAAGACCGGCACGCTGACCGAGGGCAAGCCCAAGGTCACCACCCTGCAGCCCGCCGAGGGCGTCGACGAGGCCGATCTGCTGAGGCTCGCCGCCAGCCTCGAGCGGGGGAGCGAGCATCCGCTCGCGGCGGCGATCGTCGCTGCCGCCAAGGAACGCGGCCTCGACCTGCTGGACGCGAGCGAATTCGACTCGCTCACCGGCCAGGGCGTGCGCGGCACCGTCGACGGCCGCCACGTGGCCCTTGGCAACCGGCGGCTCCTGGAGAGCCTCGAGATCGATCCCGGCGCGCTCGCCGAACGTGCGGAACAACGCCGCGTCGAGGGCGAGACGGTGATGTTCGTCGTGATCGACGGCCGGCCGGCCGGGCTGATCGGGGTCGCCGACCCGATCAAGCCGACCACGCGCGCTGCCCTCCAGGCCCTCCGAGAGGAGGGGCTGCGCATCGTCATGCTGACCGGCGACAACCGGACCACGGCCGAGGCGGTGGCGCGAAGGGTCGGCATCGACGAGATCCAGGCCGAGGTCCTGCCCGAGCAGAAGAACGAGGTGATCAAGCGCCTCCGGACCGAAGGGCGCATCGTCGCGATGGCGGGCGACGGCATCAACGACGCCCCGGCGCTCGCCCAGGCCGACATCGGGGTCGCCATGGGCACCGGCGCCGACGTCGCCATGGAGAGCGCCGGCATCACGCTCCTCAAGGGCGACCTGACCGGCCTCGTACGCGCGCGCCACCTGTCCCAGGCGACCATGCGCAACATCAAGCAGAACCTGTTCTTCGCGTTCGTCTACAACGCCCTCGGCGTGCCGCTCGCCGCGGGCATTCTCTATCCTTTCACCGGGCTCCTGCTCAGCCCGATCATCGCGGCCGCGGCAATGAGCCTGTCCTCGGTCTCGGTGATCGGCAACGCGCTGCGGCTCAAGACGATGAAGCTCTGAAAATGGCCGGTAGCCCGATCCTGGAACAGGTGCGAACGCCGGGCCGAACACCTGGCATGCGCGCCGCCCTCGCCGATCGGCGCCGCAGCGGCTGTCGCAAACGGAGGCTAGTCACATGCTCACATGGACCACGAAGAGGACCTTGGCGCTCGCCAATGCGCTTGGCGCAGCCTTGCTCGTCATGACAAGCGGACCCTTGGCGGCGCAGCAAAATCCGCCGCCATCGATGCACGCGATGCCGATGTCGCCGGCCGGTCCGGCGGACCAGGCTTATCAGGCTGCCATGGAGCGTATGCAGCAACATATGTCGATGGACTTCACCGGCGACGCCGACGTCGACTTCGTTCGCGGCATGATTCCGCACCACCAGGGCGCGATCGACATGGCGAAGGCAGAGCTCGCGTACGGCAAGGACCCGGAGACCAAGAAGCTCGCCGAGGAGATCATCGCGGCGCAGGAGAAGGAGATCGCCTTCATGCGCTGCCTGGCTGGAAAGGAAGGGGCAAAAGCCGGACTGATCGAGCAGGATCGACGCCGCGCTCGGGAAGCCGCAGAGGGTTCCGCCGGCTGTCGCCCGGGGGCGCGGCCCGATCATCGCGGCCGCGGCGATGAGCCTGTCCTCGGTCTCGGTGATCGGCAATGCGCTGCGCCTGCGCGCGGTCAAGCTTTGATCTGGATCAATGTGGCAGCCAGAAGGGGCCGATAGCCTGCCGGCTCGAATCAAATCAAACTGTGGAGCGAGGTCATGACCAAGAGCAGAACGACGGTCGCGATCCTGGTGACGGGACTGATGATCGGCGCCGCGACGCTGGCGACGGCCGAGGCCCAAGGCGTCGGGCAGACCGGCCCGGGCATGATGGGTCCCCAGACGCCGGGCATGGGCCCGGGGATGATGGGGCCCGGGCAACAACCCTGGATGACGGGTCCCGGCATGATGGGTCCAGGGCAGCAGCAGCCCGGGATGACGGGTCCCGGCATGATGGGTCCAGGGCAGCAGCAGCCCGGGATGATGGGCCCCGGCATGATGGGTCCCGGGCAGCAGCAGCCCGGGATGATGGGCCCCGGCATGATGGGTCCCGGGCAGCAGCAGCCCGGGATGATGGGCCCCGGACAGCAGGGATGGCAGATGGGCCCGGGCATGATGGGTCAGGGCTACTACGGCATGGGGCCTGGCATGGTGGGTCCCGGTTACGGGATGGGCCGGGCATGATGGGTCAAGGTTACGGGCCGCACATGATGTCTCGGGAAGCCTATGAGGAGATGCTGGAGCACATGGGCAACATGCCGGGCAACCCGGGCGCCGCGTGTTGCGGGGGGCTGGCAGGGACGCGCGTCACTCCGACGATGCAGCTGTCGATCGAGGATGTGCGGGTGTTCTTCGAGCGTCGGCTCGCAGCAGAGGGCAACAAGCGCCTCAAGGTCGGCAAGGTCGAGGTGCTCGACGACCACACGATCGCGGCGCAGATCGTGACCGTCGACGACTCTCTGGTCGAGAGCTACAAAGTCGACCGGAACACCGGCGTGGTGTCGCCCGCGGGCTGAGCGGATCGTTGCCGGCATGCGGATCGCGCCCAGACCGCCAGACGCCTGTCCCTGGTACCTGCGCCCGTTCTTCTGGCACCAGCGGCGGACGTACGGCCAGGTGCTGGACGCGGCCCTGCTCTGGGCGCGCTCCCCCAGGCTGTTCCTGGGCGTGGCCGCGCTCTATGGCGCGCTCGACCGCAAGGGCTCGCCGCTCGAGCCGGCGCTGCGCTCGCTCCTGACCGTGCGCGTCTCGCAGCTCAACCACTGCCGCTTCTGCGTCGACCTCAACTCGGCGACCCTCCTGCGGCGCGGGGTCGACGAGGCGAAGCTCTGGGCGCTCGACGACTGGCGCGCGAGCAACCTGTTCAGCGCGCGCGAGCGGGTGGCGCTCGACTACGCCGAGGCCATGACGCGATCCGACCTCGAGGTCGACGACGCGCTCACGGCGCGCGTCAAGGAGCACTTCGACGACGACGCGGTGATCGAGTTGACGGCCCTGATCGCGTTCCAGAACCTGTCGAGCAAGTTCAACGCCGCGCTCGGGGTGCCGCCTCAGGGCTTCTGCCGGCTGCCGCCCGCGGGCGTGCGGGCCGGGGAGACGCCCTCGTAGTTTGGAGAGGACCAAGGTGATGAGGTACGGCTGGCGGATGGCGATGATGATCGGGGGCTTGGCGCTCAGCCTGCCCGCGATGGCGCAGGCGCAACAGGCCATGCCCTACGGCTACGGCCCGGGCATGATGTGGGGCGGGGGGGACGGTGGCTGGTTTCACATGCTGTTCGGCTTTCTGATGATGCTGCTGTTCCTCGGCGTGATCGTCGTGCTGGTGGTGCTTGGCGTCCGCTGGCTGGGCGGCGCCGAGCATTCGCCGTTCCGGCATCCGCCGGGCGCCGGCCAGCGCACCGCGCTCGACGTCCTCAAGGAGCGGCTCGCCAAAGGCGAGATCGACGTCGCCGAGTTCGAGGAGCGCAAGCGCGCGCTCGGCGACTGACGGCGGGCCGGTGCTGATCAGCCGTCATCAATCGTCATCATCGTCCTCGTCAGCCGCCCCATGACAGCTCGACGTCGAACTTGACGGTGTTGTCGGGGGTGGCGTCGGTCAGGCCGAACAGGAAGCCCCCGCCGATGCTGAGCTCGAAGGGACCGAGGTCGGTCTCGTAATAGCTGACCGGTCCGATCCGGTGGTCCTGCTCGGAGAGCTTGGGCGGATCGTTGGCGAAGCTGTCGATCTCGCCGAACGCCTCGAAGCCGACCTTCACGCCGTGGGTGACCTTGTAGAGCGTCTGCCAGGCGTAATTGAACGACATCGAGGCGCTGTCCCGGTCGGAGCCGTACTGCTGCTCGAACAAGAGGTTGACGGTGTTGTTGAAGGGCCCGATCAGCGACTGCACCAGGGGGCCGAACTCCAGGCTCTGGATCTCCTGCTGGACCGAGGACTCGTACCCGAGATCCAAGCCGAGGTTGGCGAAGTAGGCATTGGTCGGCAGCAGCTGGAAGGTGTTCTCGACCCCGATGGTCTCGACCTTCAGATCATCGTGCTTGAGCTGCTGGAGCGACAGCTGCAGCTGCGGCTCCCACCAGTCGGTGACGCCGTAGCCGAGCGACAGCTCGTGGAACTGGCGGACCGCGTCGTCCTCCTCCACGTCCTTGGGAAAGCCCCACTGGACGTTGCCGTGCTCCTCGAACTCGAACTCGCCCTCGTCGACCAGCGGCGACTTGATCTCGAACTCGTCGGCTTGCGCCGGCCGCGCTGTCAGAGCCGATCCGACGACGGCAACCGTGGCCAGCCCGGACGCAAAGGTGGCGCCAACGGCGCGTGAACAGCGCTCCATGATGAGATCCCCCCGTTCGTTTCACGTCTTTCGGGCCCGCCCGCCGCCGCCAGCCGGATTGCCCGGCTGGCGCCTCAGGGTGGACCCGTGATGTCTGCGATCGATCCCCGGCCGGTCGCCCGGAGGAGCGGTCAGCCCTTGACCGCGACGCCCCAGGGATAGCTGCCGACCTTGACCGACTTCAGGACCTTGTCGGCCGCGACGTCGATCGCCGAGATGTCGTTGGAGACGCCGTTGGTCGAGTACAGCATCTTCTCGTCGGGCGAGAAGGCGAGCTGCCAGACCCGCTGGCCGACCAGCAGGTAGTCCTTGACCTCGTAGGTCTTGGCGTCGATCACCGCGACCCGGTTGGCCGGCCCGAGCGCCACGAACGCCTTGCTGCGGTCCTTGGTGATCCGGATGCCGACCGGCTGGATCGCCTCGGCGGGCACGCCCGGGATCTTGAAGCTGATCTTCTGGATCACCTTGCGGGTCTTGTTGTCGATCACGCTGACCGTGCCGCCGACCTCCGCGGACACCCAGATCTGGGCGCCGTCGGCGGTGAACATCGCCGCCCGCGGCCGCTGGTCGACCAGCACGTTGTCGGTGATCTTCTGGGAGGCGACATCGATGAAATGCGCCATGTTGGTGGTCTCGGAGGTGTTGACCACCGTCTTGGCGTCCGGGCTGACCGCCACGCCTTCGGGCTCGACCCCGACCGGAATCTCGGCCACCACCTGACGGCTCGCGGTGTCGATCGCCGTGACCTGGTTGTCGTCCTCGTTGGCGACATAGAGCGTGCTGCCGTCCGGTGTCAGCGTGATCACCTCGGGGTCCGCGCCCGAGGGCAGGGTGCCGATGATCTCGAGCTTGTCGGTATCGAGGATCTGGACGGTGTCGTCGTCGCTCGCCGCGATGTAGAGGTACTTGCCGTCGGGGCTCAGCACGATGCCGCGCGGCCGCTGGCCGACCTTGACCTCCTTGGTGAGCGTCAGGCTGTCGCCGTCGACCACGCTGATCGAGTTGCCCTTCTCGTTGGACACGAAGATCGTGCTCGCCTGGGCGACCGCGCCCTGCGCCAGCAGCAGGGCGGTGGCCGCGGTCACCACACGCAGATGGGTCTGCATTCGATCGCCTCCGTTGTGATTTGTGCGTTTTGGTTGTACGGGGGCCGCCGGCTCACGACAGGCGGCACTTGGACTCCGGTTCGTCGAAGCCGAGCGTGTCGAGCGGCGTCCTTTGGTGCAGGAAGCCCTCCTGCGGCGACACCGAGACCAGCATGCGCGGCGCCGCCAGCAGGATCGGCTGGCGCATCTGCTGGTTCCAGGTGCGGAAGCTCAGGCCCTCGCCCTTGAAGGCGCCGAGCTGGAACTTGTCGCCGCGCAGATAGGCGCGCAGCACCTTGGGATCGTTGCTGCTGGTCCGGGTCACCGCCTCGCCGATGCTGCGGACGCCGAGCCAGGCGGTGTAGTCGCGCTCGCGCATCCAGCGGTGCGCATGCGCCTCGAAGCGGTGCTGCATCTGGGTCCCGGCCCACTGCTCATGGACCCGGCTCCAGGCGGTCGGCACCAGGCCCTGGGTTCCGGCCACCGGCCGCGGGTCCCAGGTATGATAGGGCAGGTACTCGCCGAACACGTCGCTCTCGTCGGCGACCAGCAGGACATCGTAGTCGGGCACGTTCTGGGTGAACACGCGCATCTGGTGCTGGACCTGGACGTGGCCGGTCTCGGTCACCCGCGAGGTCGGGTCATAGGCATACTCGCGCTCGGCGACGATCTTGCCGTGGAACTTCTCGGCCGAGCGGCGGAGCGCCGCGGCGAAGGCGAGATCGGCGGGCTTGGTGCCGTGGACCAGGAACCAGCGGTTCCATTGCGCCCAGATCAGATACTGGATCAGGGCGTCGGCCTTCATCGCCCGGCTCGGGATCGTGTCGAACACGTTCGCCGGACAGGTGTCAGTGCGCAGGTCGTCGTCCTCGGCGCGGCCGTTGAAGATCAGGGCATCCTTCGCCTCCGGCAGGTCGGCCAGCGCCAGAAGATCGGGCTCCTTGAGGTCGGCGACGATCAGGCGGTCGCCGGCGGCGAGCTTGTCCTTGAGGGCGGCCGCGAGATCGCCGTCCTCGGGCAGGGTCAGCTGGTCGAGATCGTAGGTCTGGCCGAGGAAGCTGCCGGTGGTCTGGTTGTCCTTGATCGCCAGCGTCGCGCCCGCGAGCCCTTCGTCGGTCAGGCTGCGCGGCTCCACCAGCGAGAGCGGCGGCAGCTTGGACGGCTCCGCCCGGGTCACGTAGAGGATCTTGACCTCGAGCTTCGCAGCAGCGGCGGCGGCGGGCGAGGCCAGGGTCTGCGCCCCGAGCAGCAGGGCCAGCACCGCGAGCCCCGGGCCCGCGCGCCCCGCCAGGGCACTCAGGCTCGATAGGGCATTCCGGCCAGCCGACCGCCTCGCGTCCATGAGACCTCCCGTCGGTCGATCGTCTGTGGTCGACCTGCGGACAAGAGGCTATCGGTCGCGCGGCCGATCTCAACGGCTTCATCGGAATTTAATCGAAGCCTCATGATTTCTTCATGTCACGCCGGCGCGCCACGCCTATCCTGGCGACCTGGATGCTCGACGAGGGCGCCCGCCGAGCCTGGTTGTGCGGGCACCGACACGGGCTGACCAAACCATGCTCAGGACCAAGCTCGTCGTCGCCTTCCTCGGGCTCCTCGGCCCGGCCTTGATCATGGGATCGCTGCTGTACTGGGGCCCGCGGCAGATGCAGAACCGGCTGGAGCGGGCCCTGATCGCGCACCAGCAGGTGCAGGTCTATCTGGAGCTGGCCCTGGAAGCCTACCGCCATCTGCAGCAGTTGAGCTCGGGCGCGAACCGCGGCCGCCCGGTCAGCGAGGCCGAGCTGGAGGCCAGCCGTCACCGCCTGACCGACATGCTCGCGGATCTGCGCCGCCTGACCGTCGACGAGCTCGTGTTCGTCGGCCAGAGCGAGCCCGCCGAGAAGGCGGAGCCGGACCGGATCGCCCGCTTCGAGGCGCTGCTCAACCGCGCGTTCGCGGTCGCCGCCCAGGGCGAGAACGAGGGCTGGACCGACCAGCCCTGCGCGGCAACATCGACGGGCTCGATCGGGAGCTTAGCGCCCTGATCAGCGAGGTGATCGACGACGAATCCGAGGAGGCGGCGACCGCCGACCATCAGGCGCGGCAACTGGTCAGACGCCTGACCCTGCTGGCGGGCAGCGTGGTGCTGGTCTCGGCGGTCTGCGTCGCGCTCACCGCGCTCTGGGCGCGCCGACGGATTCAGGCGCCGATCGATGCCCTGATCGACGGTACCCGGGAGATCGCGCGCGGCGGGCTCGACCACCGGGTCAGCGTGTCCGGCCGGACGAGCTTGCGAACCTGGCGGCGAGCTTCAATTGGATGGTCGCCGAGCTGGAGCGGCGGCGCGCCGACCTCGACCACTCGCGCGCCGTTCTCGAGCGCAAGGTCGAGGAGCGGACCCGGGAGCTGCAGCAGAGCAACCTGACCCTGCACCGGGTCGACCAGGCCAGGCGGCGGATGTTCGCCGACATCAGCCATGCGCTGCGCACGCCCTTGACCGTGATCCGCGGCGAGGCGGAGGTCACGCTGCGCGGGCGCGACAGCCGGCTCAAGGACTATCGCGCGACCCTCGGGCGGATCGTCGACACCGCCGCCCAGCTCAACAAGCTGGTCGAGGACCTGCTCCTGGTCGCGCGCTCGGAAACCGCGACCCTCGGCGCCGAACCGGCCAACATCGTGATCGGCCAGCTGCTGGGCGAGGTCGGCGAGGACGCCAAGGCGCTGGCGGCGCCCAAGGGGATCCGCGTGACCTGCTCGGTGCCGGCGGCCGTGATCCAGGTTCGCGGCGATGCCGACCGGCTGCGCCAGCTGCTGCTGCTGCTGCTCGACAACGCCTGCCGCTACACCCCGGCCCATGGCCAGATCGCGATCGGGCTCGAGCGCGGCCAGTCCGATGTCACCGTCACGGTCAGCGACAGCGGGATCGGCATTCCGGCTGAAGAGCTGGACCGGGTGCAGGGGCGCTTCTATCGCGGCTCGAACGCGGCCCGGATGGCCCCGCAGGGCGCGGGCCTGGGCCTGCACGTCGCGCGCTCGATCGTCGAGGCGCACGGCGGCGATCTCGAGGTCGAGAGCGAGCTCGGCCATGGCACCAGGGTCCGCGTGCGCCTGCCGCTCGCCGACCAGACGGAAGCGGTCGATGAGCGTGCTGCTGGTTGAGGACGACGAGCGGATCATCGAGTTCGTCAGGCGCGGCCTCGAGGCCGAGGGCCACCGGGTCGACGTCGCGCGCGGCGGCCGGGAGGCGCTCCGGCTCGCCCAGGCGACGGACCGCGAGGTGATCATCCTCGACCTTTTGCTGCCCGACCTCGACGGCCGCGAGGTCTGCCGGCAGCTGCGCGCAGCCAGGCTCGGCACGCCGATCCTGATGCTGACCGCGCTCGACACCCTCGAGGACAAGGTCCAGGGGTTGCGCATCGGCGCCGACGACTACCTCGCCAAGCCGTTCGCCTTCGAGGAGCTCCTGGCGCGGGTCCAGGCGCTCGCCCGACGTAGCGACGGCTGGCGACCGGACGAGCCCGAGCTGCGGGTCGGCGACCTGGTCCTCGACCGCGAGGCCCGCGAGGTCCGGCACGGCGACCGGTCGGTCGAGCTCACGCCCCGGGAGTTCGCTCTGCTCGAATACCTGATGCGCTCGGCCGGCAAGGTCCTGAGCCGGGCGCTCATCCTGGAGAAGGTCTGGGGCTGCTCGAAGCACCCGCTGACCAACGTCGTCGAGGTCTATATCCGGCAACTGCGCCGCAAGATCGACCGCGATGCGGCCGTCTCCCTGATCCAGACCGTGCGCGGCTTCGGCTACAAGCTCCGGGATTTCTGATCCAGGCGGACCAGGTGCCGGCAGAGGCTCACGACCCGTCCACGCGAAGGTGAACGGCGGTGTGCTCGCATTGGCGGGCCGCCGTCCCCAAGTTCGAGGTCGCGGGCGGCGCCGGACAGGCGGCCCGGCAGGATGACGGGGAGCCACAAAGATGCTTGCACGACGTCAGTTCGCGATCGCGGCGGCGGCGACCGCCTTCACGGGAGCAGGTCTCATGCGCTGGTTTGGACAGGATGCCCACGCCGAAGATCAGGGCAATTTCGAGGTCACCCACACCGACGAGGAATGGCAGAAGCTGCTGACCCCCGAGCAGTACAATGTGCTGCGCAAGCACGGCACCGAGCGCGCCGGCTCGAGCCCATTGGACCACGAGAAGCGCGTCGGCACCTTCGTCTGCGCCGGCTGCGATCTGCCCGTGTACTCCTCGGAGACCAAGTTCGACAGCGGCACCGGCTGGCCGAGCTTCTGGGCGCCGCTCGACAACGCGATCGGAACCTCGGAGGACAAGAGCTGGTTCGCCACCCGGACCGAGGTCCACTGCCGGCGCTGCGGCGGCCATCTGGGCCACGTGTTCGAGGACGGCCCGCCGCCGACGGGCTTGCGCTACTGCATGAACGGCGTGGCGATGAAGTTCGAGCCGGCCGGGGCCAAGACGCCGGGGAACGCGTGATGCGCCCTCGTCTGCTCCCGATCCTGGCGGCGGCTGCGATCGCAGTCGCGTCGGCGGCGGTGGCCGAGGACCAGTCCGCAGCCCCGGCCACCGGTCAACCAGCGATCGCAACCTTCGCGGGCGGCTGCTTCTGGTGCATGCAGCCGCCCTTCGACAAGACGCCGGGCGTGATCAGGACGACCGCGGGCTACACCGGCGGCACCAAGATCAACCCGACTTACGAGGAGGTCTCGGACGGCGGCACCGGCCACGCCGAGTTGGTCGAGGTCACCTACGATCCGAGCAAGGTGACCTACCAGCAGCTGCTCGACGTGTACTGGCACAACGTCGATCCGCTCGATACCGGCGGCCAGTTCTGCGATCGCGGCAACCAGTATCGGACCGCGATCTTCTATCATGGCGACGAGCAGCAGAAGCAGGCGGAGGCCTCGAAGCAGGCGCTGGTCGACAGCAAGCGCTTCGATCAGCCGATCGCGACCGAGATCGTGGCGGCCGGCCCGTTCTATCCGGCGGAGGACTACCACCAGGAATACTACAAGAAGAACCCGGTCCGGTACAAATTCTACCGCTGGAACTGCGGCCGCGACCAGCGCCTGACCCAGCTCTGGGGCGAGGCGCCAACCCACTGACTCCGTTTGCCCCTCCGGCGGGGCCGGCGCCGGCCGGCCCCCGCCACTTTCCGCCTCAGGCCGCGGGGGTGGCCGGCTTCACCAGATCGAGCCCGGTCTGGGCGATCGCGGCGTTCGCATCGCCGCCGCCGGCGACCGTGACGGTCGGGAAGGCGAACTTGATGCCGTTGGCATCGAACGCCTTCTTGATCAGGCCGTAGGCGCGGCGGCGGATCACGAACTGCTCGCCGGGCTTGGTCATCATCTTCATCCGGATCTGGATCGCGAAATCGCCGAACTGCTCGACGCCCTGCATCTTCAGCGTCTCGATGATGTGCGGCTTGAACTCCTCGTCCTCCGCCAGCTCTTTGCCGATCTGTTTGATGATTCGCTTCGCCAGGTCGAGGTCGGTGTCATAGGTGACCCCGATGCTCAACTTGTCGATCACCCAGTCGCGGCTCATGTTCTCGATCGCGCCGAGCGTGCCGAACGGCACCGTATAGAGATAGCCGCGATGATGGCGCAGCTTGATCGAGCGCAGCGAGAACGATTTGACCGTGCCTTTGTAGCTGCCGCTGATGATGTACTCGCCGATCCTGAAGGCGTCGTCGAGCAGGTAGAACATGCCCGAGATGATGTCCTTGACCAGGGTCTGGGCGCCGAAGCCGATCGCGACGCCGATCACGCCGGCGCCGGCGATCAGCGGCCCGACCTCGACGCCGAGCGCCGAGAGCGCCATCAAGCCGGCCATCACGACCAGGACCACCAGCAGCAGGTTCCTCAGGATCGGCAGGAGCGTGCGCAGCCGCGCCCGGCGGCGCAGCTCGTCGCCCTCCGCCTGCCCTGCGGCGTTGGCCCCGGCGAGGCGGAAGTCGATCCAGGCGCGGGCGAGATGCCAGGCGAAGTCGGCCAGCAGCAGGATGACCACGGCGTTGATCGCGCCCCGCAGAAACCGGTTGGACATGGTGTCGCGCATGGTCATGGCGACCAGATCGAGGCCGAGCAGCCAGGCGATCAGATAGGCGCCGCCGATCAGCAGCGCCGCCCGCAGGCCGCGCTCGATCGTGACCGCGGTCAGCGAAGGGACGGAGTTGTCGGCAGCAGCGCTGCCCGCCGGGCGCCGCACATGGTTGACCGCAAGATCGGTGCCCCGGATCGCGATCGGCAGCAGCAGGAGGACGACGCCGACGTAAAACGGCGTTGCCGAGCCGGTGAACAGCAGCAGCCAGACGACCACCAGATAGAGCGAGAGCAGCCAGGCGCCGAGCCGGTGGTGCCGGCCCGCGGGCACGCTGGTGTCCCGCGCCGGATGTCGCCAGACCACGTAGAGCGCGAGCCCGACCAGCACGACGCCGCAGGCGAGCCCGACGAGGTACCCGGCGGGCCGGCTGATCCCCAGGATGGCGAGCCCGCTGAGCGTGAACTTCACGAAGAAGAACCAGCCGACCAGGACCGCCGACCAGACGAACCAGAAGCGGGCGGTCGCGGTCGCCATCGGCACCAGACGGAAGCGCTCGGCGCCGGGCGCCAGAAGGAACCGCCCGAGCACGAGCACCAGCCGGACGATCAGGAACACCACGAGATAGCCGAGCACGATCTGCTTGAGCAGCGGCGGCCAGTCGAACAGGAGGAAGGCGCCGATGCTGCCGATCGCGAACGCGAGCAGCACGAGCAGGGCGTAGGTCGCCCGCACCGCGACCGCGCGCAGGCGATCCTTCGCCGTCTCGAGCTGGCTCGCGATCAGGCGCTGGCGGACGCCGGCCGACGCCCACCACAACAGCCACTCGAGCCCGAAGCCGAGCGCCACGAACATGGCGACCAGGACGATCGGCCGCTGCCCGCCCCAGGCCTCGCGTTCGGCGGCGAAGGTGGCCCAGGCCCGGCCAAGCTCGTCGGGCAGGGTCGGCACCGCTGCCGCCAGCTCGCGCAGGAAGGCCCGCATGGCATCGACCTGACTGACCATCATCGTCTGCGCGCTCGCCGTCTCGCTCGCCGCCGCGGTCGTGGCCGCGGCGTCCGACGGCGGCCGGTCGGCCTGCGCCTGCAGCCAGGACTGGATCGCCGGGTCGTGCAGCAGCACGGCCAGCGCCCGCAGCTGCTCCGGGCTCGGTTGCGCGGTTTGCGCCAGAGCCGGCGTCGCGAGCAGCAGTCCGGCGAGCGTGGCGAGCAGGGTCAGCAGTCGGCGCATGGCGGTCCCCTCCCAACCGATAGCTAGCACGACCGGCCCGCCAGGTCTGCCGCCAACCGCTCGATCGGCCAAGGTCACCCGCCGGACGCCCCGGCTCGGCGCGGTCCGAGCGAGCAGTTCTCCCAGACCGCGACCAGGACCAGGACCAGGGTCGCGGCCGCCGCGCATAACCCCGGCGTCGCGCCGGCCATCGCCAGCGGGACCAGCAGGACCAGGAGCAGGAGCGCTACCAGATGCGAGAGCGGCAGCCGCTCTGCGGTCGCCCGCTTGAACAGGAGGTTGCCGGCGAGATAGAGCGCCGGGCCGCCCAGGACCGCGAGCGTGGTCTCGGGCCCGGTGTGGCCGGCGGGGTGCGCCAGCACCAGCTCGTCGGCCACGGCGCTGACGATGATGCCGGCGACCATCAGGAGGTGGATGTAGGTGTAGGCGAGGCGGGCGAGACGTCCGGGGTCGGCCGAGCTCGCGATCAGGCGCGAGCCGCGCTCGGCGCCGACGTTGAAATAGATCCACCACATGGCGACGCTGCCGACGAAGGCCGCAAGGAAAGCCAGGCCGGTCGCGGCCGTCCAGGCCAGCGCGCTGAAGGTCGCGCCGGTGACCAGGATCGACTCGCCAAGCGCGATGATGATGAACAGGCCGCAGCGCTCGGCGATGTGGCCGCCCTCGATGTCCCAGTCAGCGGTCGTCGAGCGGCCGAGGCGAGGCGTCCAGAAACCGACCGAGGGCGAGAGATATTCGACGAACAGCGCCACACCCCAGAGCCCGAGGCGGGCGCCGTGGTCGGCGAGCGCGCCTCCGATCCAGAACACGCCCGAGAGCGAGAGCCAGATGGTGATGCGCTGGAAGTTGCGCCGGTTGCCCGGGCGGTCGCGGCCGAGCGCCCAGAGCATGAACAGGCTGCGCCCGACCTGCATGAACACGTAGGCGCCGGCGAAGGCGAGCCCGCTGGATTCGAAAGCCTCCGGCAACGAGGTCGACAGCACGAGGCCGGCGAGCATCAGGACGAACAGCATGAGCCGGACCGGCGGCTGCTCCGGGTCGAGCCAGTTGGTGACCCAGGAGGTGAAGATCCAGACCCACCAGACCGCCATGAGCAGCAGCGTCGTCTGGATCACCCCGAGCAGGGACAGGTGCGCCAGCAGCAGGTGGGAGAGCTGGGTCACGGCGAACACGAAGACCAGGTCGAAGAACAGCTCGACGAAGGTCACCCGGCTGTCTTCGTGGCCCCTCCTCGGGCGCAGCACATTGCGCCCCGCGACGGCATCCGGCATGCGATCCCCCTCATCGTCGGGCGTCTCCCGACATAGCGGAGGGGAGGTGGCAGCGCACCTGCTGGATCAAGCTCGCTCTGGGAGAGCCGGATGCGCGGATGGACTTGGCGCCAAGCTCAAGCCTCGCCGCCTCATGCCGCCGCGATGTCGGACGATGTGAGAACTTCGAACGCCATCTGCATGGGCCTGGCCGAAGGAAGCTTGGAGACCCCCAGGATCTCGACCCCGATGACCCGGCTCTCCTGGTCGAAATCGAGCATCACCCCCTCGGCGACCTCCTGCGTCCGGGCAACTTCGAGCGTCTCGGGGCCGCGCTCGGTGAGATAGAGATAGGCGGCATCGGCCGCCGGATCGTAGGTCATACGCATCGACTGCGCCTCCGCGTTTGTCTCGCGTCGAAATGGCAGGACAAAACATACCGGCCTTCAGGCCGATCTATGTACGCTACGCGCAGCATCTTACCTCCGGCTTCTTTGATCCGCCCGAACGCTCTTGTGATCTCCGGATCACGCGAATCGATCTCGGTCCAGTCGGGCGTCAATGCAGCGCGCTCGATCCAGGCGAAAGATATCCCGCGCTCGGTAGCCCGAAGCAAGGCATGCTTGGTCAGAACGAGCGGTCAGCTCAGGTCGAGCTCAGGTCGCCCTCGCCGCCCTTGGGGCCCCAGAACACCACCCAGGTCGCGAAGTCGGCGGAAAAATCCTCGAAGCGGTGGACGAAGCCCGCGGGCGCGAAGAGCGCATCGCCCGGCCCGAACCGCCGGCGCTCGAGCGTTGTTTCCTCAGCGCCGAGCGCGAAAGTGCCGTGGCCCGAGGCGATGATGTAGATCTCGTCCTGCTCATGCGGTGTTTGCGGGTCCCGGATCTTTGGGCGCGTAGTAGCGAAGGGTCATGGTGCCGTGGCGCATGAGCAGCGCCGAGCGGGCGCCTTCGGGGATCGGCGCTGCTTTCGCCGCGGCCAGCGTGACCAGCCAGTCCATCGCCTTGCCTCCCGTGCGGTCGGTCAGAGCCTGGCAGCATACTCCCGATTGCGGGCCTTGAGCTTGGGATCGGTACCGAAGAAGGAGTGGCGCGACATGTCGGGCGAGTAGCGGCTCGCGGGCGGCTGGCGCCCGAGCGCCTCGGCCATCGCCCGGATGTGATGCGGACCGGCGCCGCAGCAGACGCCGAGGTAACGCACGTCGAGCGCGTAGGCGGCCTTGGCGAACTCGGCGATCTCGAAGCGGTTGCAGGTGAAGGGGTCGAGCGCCACCGGGAACGGCCGGTCGTCGGGGAGGCAGTCGCAGCTGGGGTCGCGCAGCGACTGGAAGGTCGGCTGCGCGGGCGTGGTCCGATACGGGACCGGCAGGGCGGCGACATGGCAGGAGACGGCCTTCCGGATCCGCTGCAGCGCCGGCAGCATGGTCACAGGCCCGCGCGAGCAGTTCAGGCCGACGACGTCGGCGCCGGCGTCCTCGAGCCGCTTGCAGGCGTCCTCCATCGCCATGCCCTCGCGCATCAGGCCCTCCTGGTGCATGGCAAGGGTGATCACCGCGGGCAGGCCGGTCGCCTTGATCGCGTCCAGCGCCATCAGGGTCTCGCCGAGCCAGCTGAAGGTCTCGCCGATGACGAAGTCGACGCCCGCTTCGGCGGCCCAGCCGACCTGCTCCTCGAAGGCGCGGCGCACGAAGCGGAGCGATTGCGGGTCGTCCGGATCGTAGACGTTGGTGTTGGAGAGATCGCCCGCGAGCAAGGCGCCGCTCTCGTCCGCGACCTCCTTGGCGATCTGCAGCGCCTGGCGGTTGAGCGGCTCGAGGATCTCCTCCTTGCCGATCACCTTCAGCTTCTCGCGATGGCCATAGTAGGTGAACGCCTCGACCACGTCCGAGCCCGCGCGCACGAACTCGCGGTGCAGCTGACGCACCGCGTCCGGCTGATCGAGCACGACCTCGGGCACATAGGGGCCGGCCTGGAGCCAGCCGCGCCGCTCGAGCTCGAACAGATAGCCCTCGGCGCAGATCACCGGACCCGCCGCCAGCCGCTCGAGCAGCCCCGGCCCACGCGCCGCACCCTCACCCTTCGCCATGACCCTTGCTCCCCGCCTTCGCTTCGAGACCGGCGAGAGTGCTCGGCAGCAGAGCTCCGGTCAACGTGCGGATGCGACGCACGCTTGCCGAAAAGGGTCACCAGGGGTAGGTTTCCCGCCAGGCAAAAGGTCGTTGGCTCGAGTCCCGCCATGCTCACCAGCCCGCCCCGATCCTGAACCCGCTCCGATCCTGAACCCGCTCCGATCCTGAAGAAGCCGGACCGATGGATCTTTCACCCACGCTGCACGAACGGCTGGAGCACCATGCCGTGCCCCTGGTCGAGGCGGACGCGGCAACGCTCGCCGGCCTCGGCGAGCTGGTGAGCGACCCGGAACGCCATAGGGTCGAGATCGTGACCTGGCCGGCCCTGGGCTCTCGCCCGGTCGATCCCGGCACCGGCAACGAGGCCGGCACGACCGAGGGGATTTTCCGCTTCTGGTGGGACGGCGAGATCTACCGGGGCGCCAACGAGGCGGTTGCCGACGCCTATCTGCTCGGCTGGTCGGTGCCGCCGCTCGCGGCGCGCCCGGGCATCCGGGGCGCCGCCCACGACCAGGTGCTGCTGTGGCACGCCAACTACCACCCGGACGGCGGCCAGCTGTTCTTCCCGCTCGAGCGCCGGCCGTTCGTCGTGCCGCTCGCACCCCCCGGCGACGACCTTCGCCCGGACCACTTCAAGGCCTTCTGGTTCGACGGCACCAAGGGCCTCTACATCCACCCGGGCGTCTGGCACGAGGCAGTCTTCCTCGCCGACGACGAAGGCCGCTTCTTCGACAAGCAGGGCAAGGTCCACGCCCGCATCAGCTGCGACTTCACCAAGGAGTTCGACTGCCTGCTCGAGGTCCCGCTCCGCCAAGCCTAGAATGCGGACCGTTCGGTGACCCACGGGAGCGGAACGGGTCCTGACCCTGTTCCCTCTGAACCCAAGCATGGAGGTGGCAATCACGATTGACGGACTGACGACGATCCTCTGCAGCGGCGGGTCGCGGGAGACGATGGACCGGCTGGCGGCAGAGGTTCAGGCGCGGGGCATGACCGTGTTCGCGCGGATCGACCACGCCGCCGGGGCCAGGGCAGCGGGGCTCGTGCTCAGGCCGACCGAGCTCCTGATCTTCGGCCACGCCAAGGCGGGAACGCCGCTGATGCATGCGGCTCAGACGATCGGGATCGATCTGCCGCTCCGGGCCGTGGTCTGGCAGGACGAGCAGCAGAAGACCTGGCTCTCCTACAACGAGCCGCGCTGGCTTGCGCAGCGTCACGGCATCGGCGCCGAGCTCCAACCCGTGCTCGACGCAATGACGACTGCGGTCGCGGCGGTCGCGAGCGCCGCTATCGGCGGGACGCCTGCGGCAACCTCCTGACGACGGGAGCCCGGTTTATCCGGCGGTCCCTGGGTGCTGTGATTACGCTTGACGTAACTATGGTTACGTGCCACATAACTCCATGATCAGGTCCTTCCGCGATCGTCGTACGGCCGCACTGTTTGAAGGACATTTCTTGAAGGGCATCGACTCGAGGATCGTGAGCCCTGCTCAGCGGAAGCTGCGAATGCTCCACGCAGCGGACAGTCTCGCAGACCTGGCGGCGGTGCCTGGCAATCGGCTCAAGGCGCTTCATCGGGATCGGAAGGGCCAACATAGCATCCGGATCAACGACCAGTGGCGACTCTGTTTCGTCTGGCGCGCCAACGACGCCTACGAGGTAGAGTTCACCGACTATCACTGAGGGGGAGGCGTCTTGAGCATTCCAATCGAGGATGTGACCGCGGGTCGGGTCGAGTTCGGCGACATTGTCGATCCTGACCAGCGTCAGCGGCTACCGCCGCTTCATCCGGGCGAGATTCTGCGTGAGGAATTTCTCGATCCCTTGGGTATGTCGGCCTATGCCCTCGCCAAGGCTCTGTGCGTTCCGCTCAACCGGATCACCGGGATTCTAGGCTAGCGAGCGCGCGATCAGCGCCGACACCGCCCTTCGCCTCGGCCGGTTCTTCGGCATGACGCCGGAGTTCTGGATCAACCTGCAGGGTGCCTACGATCTCCAGGTGGCACGGCTCGCGCACGGCGGTCAGATCGCTGCCGACGTGAGACCCTGTGGCCAGATGGTCGCAGAAGCCAGCCTTGAAGTTCCGTGAACCGGCCGCAGGCCACTGCGTCTTACCGCCCTCACGCTGATGCAGCTTCCTGCTCGCCCGCAGCGCGCAGGGCGGACCAGATTTTTTCGGAGGTGGCGGGCATGTCGAGGTGGGTGATGCCGTGGGCGGCAAGCGCGTCGACGACCGCGTTCATGACCGCGGGCAGGGCGCCGGTGACGCCGGCTTCGCCGCAGCCTTTGACGCCGAGCGGATTGCTGGTCGCGGGGACGGGGTGGAAGCCGACGTCGATCGGCGGCACCCGGTCGGCGCGGGGCAGGGCGTAGTCCATGAACGAGCCGGTCAGCAGCTGGCCCGCGGGGTCGTAGACCGCCTGCTCCATCAGCGCCTGGCCGATGCCCTGGGCGACCCCGCCGTGGACCTGGCCTTCGGCCAGCATCGGGTTGACCAGGGTGCCGAAGTCGTCGAGCGCGGTGTAGCGCTGAAGCTCGATGGCGCCGGTCTCCGGGTCGATCTCGACCTCGGCGATGTGACAGCCATTGGGAAAAGCGGACGGCGGGCCCTCGGCCACGAGCGCGCTATCCAGGCTCTGCGGCAGGTCGGCCGGCAGATCGCTCGCCGAGCGCGCCCGGGCCGCGAGCTCGAGCAGCGGGATGCTCCGGTCGGTGCCGGCGATCCGGAAGTCTCCGGCCTCGAACGCGATGTCGGCGGCCGCGGCCTCCAGAAAATGGCCGGCGAGCTCGCGGCCCTTCGCGATCACCGCAGCCGACGCCTCGACGATCGCCTTGCCGCTCGACATGATCGAGCGCGAGCCGCCGGTGCCGCCGCCCGCCATCAGCTGATCGCTGTCGCCCTGGAGCAGATCGATCAGATCGAACGGCAGGCCGAGGCGGGAGGCCAGGACCTGGGCGAAGGCCGACGCGTGGCCCTGGCCGTAGTCGAGGGTGCCGGTGATCAGGGTCACCCGGCCGTCCGGCTCGAAGCGGATGCCGCCCATCTCGGGATTGGAGGGCGCCGTGACCTCGAGGTAGCAGGCGAGGCCGCGCCCGCGCAGGCGCCCGCGCGCCTCCGATCGCCGCCGACGCTCGGGAAAACCATCCCAGTCGGCCTTGGCGAGCCCGTCCTCGAGCACGGCGGCGAAATCGCCGCTGTCGTACTGCAGGCCGGAGGCGGCGGTGTAGGGGATGGCCGCGGCCGGGATCAGGTTCTGACGGCGCAGCGCCGCCGGATCGCGGCCGGTCGCGCGCGCGGCGGCGTCCACCAGCCGCTCCATGACGTAGTTCGCCTCCGGCCGCCCGGCGCCGCGGTAGGGGCCGATTGGCACGGTGTTGGTGAAGGCGCATTGGGTGCGGATCGCGACCACCTTCGTCCGGTAGAGGCTCGGCAGGTTCTTTTGCATGTTGACGCAGGGCATCGCCGGTCCGAAGGCGGTGAGATAGGCGCCCATGTCGGCGACGTTCCTGACCCGCACCGCGAGGAAATTGCCCTCGGCATCGAGCGCCAGCTCGGCCTCGACCACGGTCGCGCGGCCCTGCTGGTCCGAGAGGAAGCTGCCGCTGCGCAGATCGCACCATTTGACCGGCCGGCCGAGCGCGCGCGCCGCGTGCAGGATGCCGACGTACTCCGGATAGGCGGCCGACTTCATCCCGAACGAGCCGCCGACGTTGAAGGTCCGCACCCGCAGCCGCTGCGGCTCGATCTTCAAGAGGTCCTCGGCGAGCGCGCGGCGCAGGCCGAACACTCCCTGGCAGCCGACGTAAAGCGTGAAGCGTTGGCTTTGGGCATCGTAGTCGGCGACCGCGGCGCGCGGCTCCAGGGGTGCGACCACGACCCGGTTGTTGACCAGCTTCAGGCGGGTGACGTGGGCCGCCTCGGCGAAGGCCCGCTCCGCGGCCGCGAAATCGCCGAACCGCCAGTCGAGGCAGAGGTTGGCGTGATCGCCGTGCAGCCTTGGAGCCTCGGCCGCGAGCGCCTGCTGGACGTCCGCGACCGCCGGCAGCGGCTCGATGTCGAGCGCGATCAGCTCGGCCGCGTCCTGGGCCGCGTGCGCGCTCTCGGCGACCACCAGCGCCAGCGGCTCGCCGACGTAGCGCACCCGCCCGGTCGCGAACACCGGCCGCGGCGGCGCGAACAGCGGACTGCCGTCCTGGCTCTTGAGCGGCAGCTTGCAGAGAATCGGGCCGTAGTCCGCAAGGTCGGCGGCGGTCATCACCGCGAGCACGCCCGGCGCGCGGCCGGCGGCAGCCGTGTCGATCGCGCGCAGCACGCCATGGGCGTAGGGCGAGCGCAGGACCACCGCGAACGCCTGGCCCGGCAGGTCGATGTCGTCGGTGTAGCGGCCGCGGCCCGCGACCAGGTACGGGTCCTCCTTGCGCGCGACCGGCTGGCCGACGCCGAACTTCAGGTGGGGCAGGGGGTCGTGGTCCATGCGCAGGCGCTTCCTCGATGCGATCACAGCCGAACCCGCAAGGCTAGTGCGATCGCCGGCCAGGGCAACCGGTTTTGCCCCAGATCCACCCCAGATCCACCCAAGATCCCGGGATTTGAATGCGCAAAGCCGATTGCTGCCGGGCGTGATCCTATGCCAGAAAGCACCCCATCGATTGCGGGACCGTCTTCGCGGCCGCGCGCGTGGCTGCGAGCGGCGCCGGTGCGTCCGCCGGCCGGGGTCCGTCCAGCCGGGAGCGAGGGGTGAGCCCGAACGAGCCTGTCGATCTGCTGATCGTCGGCGGCGGCATCAACGGCACCGGGATCGCCCGCGATGCCGCCGGGCGCGGGCTCAAGGTCATCCTCTGCGAGCAGGACGATTTCGCGCGCCACACCTCCTCGGCCAGCAGCAAGCTGATCCATGGGGGCTTGCGCTACCTGGAGCACTACGAGTTCCGCCTGGTGCGCGAGGCCCTGGTCGAGCGCGAGGTGCTGCTGCGCGCCGCCCCGCATATCATCTGGCCGCTGCGCTTCATCCTGCCCTGCGACCGCCAGCAGCGCCCGGCCTGGCTGATCCGGCTGGGCCTGCTGCTGTACGATCACCTGGGCGGGCGGCAGCTGCTGCCGGGCTCGAAGGCGGTCGATCTCAGGACCGATCCGGTCGGCCGGCCGCTCAAGCCCGAGCTGAGGAAGGCCTTCGCCTACGCCGACTGCTTCGTCGACGACGCCAGGCTCGTGGTGCTGAACGCGATCGACGCCAGGGAGCGCGGCGCCGAGATCCTGCCCCGGACCCGCTGCACGGCCGCGCGGCGCGCGAACGGGCTCTGGTATGCCGCCCTCGATCCGGGCGGCGGCCGGCCGCCGCGGCAGGTCCGGGCGCGGGCGCTGGTCAACGCGACCGGCCCCTGGGTCTCGCGCTTCCTCGCCCTGCAGCTGCAGATGGCGGCGCCGAGCGATCTCCGCCTGGTCAAGGGCGGCCACATCATCGTGCCCAGGCTCTATGATCACCCCTGCCCCTACATCCTGCAGAACCACGATCGCCGGGTGGTGTTCGTGATCCCCTACGAGCAGAAGTTCTCGCTGATCGGCACCACCGACGTCGACTACCCGGACGAGCCGAGCCTGGTCGACATCGGCGATGACGAGATCGACTATCTCTGCCAGGCCGTCAGCCGCTACTTCCGCCAGCCGCTGACCCCGGGTCAGGTCGCATGGACCTATGCCGGCGTGCGGCCGCTCTACGATGATGCGGAGAGCGACGTCTCGGCGATCACCCGCGACTACGTGCTCGATCTCGACGAGCCGGAGGACGACGCGCCGCTGCTGTCGGTGTTCGGCGGCAAGATCACGACCTACCGCAAGCTCGCCGAGGCCGCCCTCGACCAGCTGCGGCCGGCGCTGCGGTTCAAGGCCGGCGCCTGGACGGCGGGCGCGCCCTTGCCGGGCGGCGACCTGCCGGACGCCGACTTCGACGGCTTCCTGGTCGCGCTCCAGCTCGAGCGCCCCTGGCTGCCGCCCGCGCTTTCCCGTCGCTACGCCCGCGCCTACGGCACCCGGGTCGCAGCCCTCCTGGGCGGCGCCCAGGCGCTGGGCGATCTGGGCGAGCCGCTGGGCGACGGCCTGTACGAGGCCGAGGTCGATTACCTGGTCCGCGAGGAATGGGCCCGGACCACCGAGGACATCCTGTTCCGCCGCTCCAAGCTCGGCCTGCACGTCAGCGACGCGACCGCGACGCGCCTGGGCGCCTGGCTCGGCCGCAACACCGATGGCGCCGGCGACGTGGCCTGAGCGCGCTCCGCTCGGCGAGAGGCTTGCCGAACGGTGCCGGGACGGGTTAGTCCAGGCGCCAGGTGGTGGCAGGCGCCCGTAGCTCAGCAGGATAGAGCATCGGATTCCTAATCCGGGGGTCGGGGGTTCGAATCCCTCCGGGCGCGCCAGCTTTTTCAATGTTTTAGCGGTGAGATCGAGGTTGGAGGACGCTGCGGGGCGGCAACCCGGGGATCACCGCGCCGAGGTGCTGGTCTGAAGCCGCTCGTCGGCAGGGGGATGGTTTTGGAAATCAATCAGTTATAGAATAATACTGAGTGCATACATAAGAATCTGTCAGTCGCTGCGGTGGAGGATCTCGTCGGCAATTCCGGTCTCGTAGCCGAGGCCTGCGGCCGTGAGGACCGGGGCGCCGGTAGCCCCCGCGAGCAGCAGGCCCTTGCGGACGAGCGCGTTCATCACGTTGGGGTTGCCGAGGCCGGTCGCGTCCCGCGCCTGCACGACCGCGGCGCCGACGTGGAAATGGTCGCCGTGAGCGTGGGGCGCGGAATGGATCAGGACCGTCCCGTCCGAATCGGGCGGGTTTGCCAGCCGCTGGTCCGCGGCCATCGCCTGCAGGATCGCCAGCGTCCTCAGCTGCAGCGGGTTGAGCTTCTTCGGGTTGGCTCGCATCGAGGAGCTGGTCTCGGATCAGAGATCAGAAGAAAGCGCCGCTGCCCCGGGGGACAGCGGCGCCGAAAACGCACGCGGTGGTTTGCGCGGGCTTGATGATTTGATGAGGTTCCCGCGGCGTCAGCCGATCCCGGCGGACGTGACCAAAGCCTCGTTCGCCGGCAAAACCTGACGCGCCACCTTGGCGTGAGACATTGGATCACCTCCTTTCCGTTGTTGCACCTGGCATCGGTCATGCCATTGCGCGCGCCGCCTGTCAAAGGCTTCTGCTCCTGCGGCGTACGGCAGGGCCCGTCCTCGTACCGGTGACGAGCCAAAGGGCGGCGGCGATCAGCGCACGATCGGAGGCAGGCCTGGATCGCTGCCGCCGTGTCCGGTCAGGCGCAGGAACAGCTCCTCGAGGTCGGCCTCGGCGGTCGCGAGGTCGGTGATCGTAAGGCCGGCGCGGCGGACCGCGTCGAGCAGCTCGCCGACCCGGGCGCGGCTCGGCCGGTAGTTGACCACCAGCCGGCGCTCGCCCTCGAGCCGGGCACCAAGCGCAGCAAGCTCCGCCGGCAGCGTCGCGATCGGCTCGGCAACCGCCACCGTCAGCCGTTTCTCGTCGAGCCGGCCGATCAGCGTCGCCTTGGCATCGCAGGCGACCACCAGGCCCCGGTCGATGATCGCGATCCGATCGCACATCGCCTCGGCTTCCTCGAGGTAGTGCGTGGTCAGGACCACCGTGACGCCCTGCCGATTGAGTTCGTGCATGTAGCGCCAGAGGCTGCGCCTGAGCTCGACGTCGACGCCGGCGGTCGGCTCGTCGAGGATCACGACCGGCGGCCGGTGGACCAGCGCCTTGGCGACCAGGAGCCGCCGGCGCATGCCGCCGGAGAGCGTCCGGGCATAGACGCTGGCCTGGTCGGCCAGGCCGAGCGCGGCCAGGATCTCGTCGCTCCGCCGCTCGGATCTGGGCACGCCGTACAGCCCGGCCTGGATCTCGAGGGTCTCGCGGGGCGTGAAGAAGGCGTCCAGGTTGAGCTCCTGGGGCACGACCCCGATCGCGCGCCGGCTGCGCCGCGGGTTGACGTCGATGTCGAAGTCCCAGATCCGGACCGCGCCCGCGCTTTTGATCACCAGGCCGGCGAGAATGTTGATCAGGGTCGACTTGCCGGCGCCGTTGGGGCCCAGCAGGCCGAAGATCGAGCCGCGCGGCACCTCGAGATCGAGGCCTTTGAGCGCTTCCTTGGGTGGCGCGGTCTTGGTGCCGGCATAGATCTTGCGCAGGCCCCTGACCTCGATCGCGAGCGGCGGTGCGCCGTAACGCCCGGCGATCTCGCTCAGGGGGCCGGGCTGCAGCCCCGCGGCCCGCCGCTCGAGGCTGTCGCTGTCCTGATCCATCCTCGGCCTCGCTCGGTGGCCGGGGTGTGATAGCCGGTGCCGCGGGCGGCGGCAATCGCCGCGGCCCAAAGGCGGTTTTGATGCTGCGACGTTAACCCTTTCTTAACCGCCGAGGGCTAACCCTGAGGTGTCAGCGGAAGCTCGCGATAGAGCATAGGTTGTGAGTCGTGCCATGCCCCGAGCCATGAGCGGCCCGGCACGCCGGACCGGTGGCCAGCCCCTCGACTTTTCGGAGCTGCCCGGCGACGAAAGCCCGCGGCAGACCCTGCTCGCCGGCCTGGTGCTGGCGGTCGGGAGCATCTGGATCGTCGTTCCTCTGTACGCCTTTCTGACCGGCGGCCCACCGACCTTGCCGGACCTCGGCGTCGCCGGCATCTGCGTCCTTGTGACCGTTGGCGTCGGGCAGGCCCTATGGGGCCTGAACCTGTTGCTGCGCCGCGAAACCCTGGTCGTCGACCAGGCTACCCTGCACGTCACGATCCGCAGCCTCGCAGGCGTGCGCCGCTGGAGCGAGCCCCTCGCCAACTACCGCGGCCTGCGCCATCGCCGGCAGATTGTCCGGCATCGCTATGGCTGGCGCATGGTGCACCGGCTGGAGCTCGTGCATCCGGACCCGGCCAAAGAGATCGAACTGGCCCGGACCTGGGGCGAGCGCCGGATCGAGGCTCTCCGGCGCCATTGGGCAGAGCTGCTCCATCTGCCGGTGTGCTCGGCGGAGCGCGACGCGCCCCGGCGGCCGGCGCCCGAGTCGGACCGCAGGGCGGTCGAGCCGAAGGGCGTACCGACGTTTTGAGCCCCGGCCGCGGTGGCGCGGCCGAACCGGCAGGCCGGCGATCACCGGGCGAGGCGATCCTGTCCGATCGCGTTGTACCTGGCCCGCGAAGACGTTACCCTTCCGGCGCGCGCCTGCCGCGCCACCAACCCGGACCCGCCGCCCAAGCGCGAAAGTCGAGACGTTCTGCGCTCGGTATTAGACGAGCGCGGCGATCGGGCTCGATCCGCCCTCAGCGCTCATCAATCAGATCAGCGCGTGCCAGCAAGTGCATTGAATCATCGGCACACTTCTGGTCAGACTCCGGCTGCTGGCCAGACTCCGGCTGCTGGCCGGATCCCGGCATCTCGGGAGCGCAGGCGCTCAAAGCGCCCGGCCGGCGGTCGCATCACACCTCCTCGAAGCGAGCGCTGGTCGGGAGCGCAGGCGCTCGGAGCGCCCGGCCGGCGGTCGGATCAGACCTCCTCGAAGCGGGCGCTGGTGCCGGAGCGATAGATCGCGTCGAGCACGCGCATGTTCTTGACTGCGTCCTCGAGCGGGAACTCGAGCGGCGCGCCGGTGCGGATCGCGCGCGCAAAGGCGTCGCCCTGGAGCGTGTACTGATTGACGGTCTCGAAGCTCTCCATCTGCGCCGAGCCGGCGCCGAGCTGGCTGCCGTCGTCGACCCAGATCCGGCAGGGCCGGTCGGGGGGCGCATTGAACGGGATCTCGATCTCGATCCGCCCTTTGGTCCCGAAGATCTGCATGCGCTGATAGGGCACCAGCTGGGTCGAGCAGACGAACAGCGCCTGGCCGCCCGGGAACTCCAGCAGCACCGAAGCCAGGCGATCGGTCCCGAAGTTGGGATCGTACTCGATCTGGCCGATCACCCGGCGCGGCTCGGCGCCGAACAGGAAGCGGGAGGTGACGATCGGGTAGCAGCCGATGTCGTACAGGCCGCCGCCGCCGATCCCGGCCTGGTTGCGCACGTTGTGGGGATCGAGGTTCATGTAGCTGTAGCTGCCCTGGACCACCCTGAGCTCGCCGATCCGACCGGCGCGCACCAGCTCCCGCGCGCGCAGCCATTGCGGGTGGTGGCGGATCACGAAGGCTTCCTGGATCAGCACGCCCGCGTGGTCGCGGGCCTCGATCAGCTTCTCCGCCTCCTCGGCGCTCAGCGCCACCGGCTTCTCGCACAGCACGTGCTTGCGTGCGGCCGCCGCCTGGATCGAGATCGGCACGTGCAGGTGGTTGGGCAGCGGGTTGTAGACCGCCTCGATCTCGGGGTCGTCGAGCAGCTCGGCGTAGGCGCCGTAGGCCTTGGCGATGCCGAGCGCGCCCGCGGCCGCCTCGGCCCTGGCGCGCTGTCGCGACGCGATCGCGACGATCCGGCAAAGCTCTGATTGCTGCATCGCCGGAATCACCTTCTCGATCCCGATCTTGGCGGTGCTGATGACGCCGAAGCGCACCGGTTCCATGCCTGGTCTCCCTGTTGTGCGATCGCCTCACGCGCGCGCTTATAGCGCACCCTGCGCGCCCTGCCACCGCCGGGTCAGCTTCCTTGCCCAGCTTTCCTTGCCCAGCTTTCCTTGCAAAGCAGGCTTGCAGGCGCGCAAGCCCGCGCTGGTGGCTGCGGCGCGGGCGCCGAGTTGAATCCGCGAAAACATTAACGAAATAGTAGGAGCGATCCGAGCCGCACGCAGTTTTCCGCCATGCCTGGGCCGTGCCGCGCCGGCACGGTCGCGCCTTTGCGATCTGCCGATTCGCGCTTTCGAAAGGTCCCCGATGCCATCACGTGATCCTGGTGCCTGGATGTGGGCCGAGGCTTGCGAGCTCTTGGAACGGGCGGAACGTCTGAACCGTCAGTTCTTCCAGCCCCGCGCGACCGACGGCCGCCGGCCGAGCTGGGAGCCGCCGGTCGACATGCTCGAGACCGAGGACGAGCTCTGGATCGTGGTCGCCCTGCCCGGCGTTGGCACCGACCAGCTCCAGGTCCTGGTCGACGGAAGGACGCTCAGGGTGGTCGGCGAGCGGCCGATGCCGGGGCGCGCGCGCGCCGGGATCATCCGCCGGCTCGAGATCCCCTACGGCCATTTCGAGCGGCGGATCGAGCTGCCGCCGGGTCGGTTCGAGATCGCGCGCCGGGAGCTGGTCGACGGCTGCCTGGTGCTCGGTCTGCGCAAGTTGTGAGGGACGCCGAATGACGACAGAGCAGCAACCCCAGGACGCCCGCACCGCGGCGCTGCCGCCGGACGCGGCCAGCACCGCGCCGGCGACGACCGCCCCCGGGACCGGGACGACCCTGCCCGAGGGCGCCATGATCATCCTGCCGGTGCGCAACGTGGTGCTCTATCCGGGCATCATGCTGCCGCTTTCGCTCGGCCGGGCGAAGTCGATCGCGGCCGCCCAGGAGGCGGCGCGCAGCGAGCAGCCGGTCGGCGTGGTCCTGCAGCGCGACGCCGCGGCCGACGACCCGGGCGCCGACGAGATGCATCAGGTCGGCACGGTCGCGCGCATCCTGCGCTACGTCACCGCGCCCGACGGCTCGCACCATATCGTCTGCCAGGGCCTGCAGCGCTTCCAAGTGCGCGAGTTCCTGCCCGGCTACCCGTTCATGGCCGCCCGGGTCGAGCGCATCGAGGAGTTCGAGGTCGAGAACGCCGAGCTGGAGGCGCGCCTGGTCTACCTCAAGCAGCAGTCGCTCGAGGCGCTGCAGCTGCTGCCGCAGGTGCCGCCGGAGCTGATCAACACCGTCCAGTCGGTGACCTCGCCTTCGGCCGGGGCCGATCTGGTCGCGAGCTTCATGGACCTTTCGCCCGAGGAGAAGCAGCAGGTCCTCGAGACCTTCGAGGTGCGCGCCCGGCTCGACAAGGTGATCGAGCTGCTCGGGCACCGGATCGAGGTGCTCAAGATCTCGCGCGACATCGGCCAGCAGACCCGTGAGGCGGTCGAAGGCCGCCAGCGCGAGTACATCCTGCGCGAGCAGCTGAAGGCGATCCAGAAGGAGCTCGGCGAGTTCGAGGGCACCGCGGCCGAGGTCGAGGAGCTGGACAAGGCGATCACCGAGGCCGGAATGCCCGAGGAGGTCGAGCAGCACGCCCGCAAGGAGCTCAAGCGCCTCGAGCGCATGCCCGAGGCGGCGGCCGAGTACTCGATGGTCCGCACCTACCTCGACTGGCTGATCGAGCTGCCCTGGTCGAAGCAGAGCGAGGGCGCGATCGACATCGCCGAGGCGCGCCGCATCCTGGACGAGGATCACTTTGGCCTCGACAAGATCAAGCGGCGGATCCTCGAATATCTCGCGGTGCGCAAGCTCAACCCGAAGGGCAAGAGCCCGATCCTGTGCTTCGTCGGGCCGCCCGGCGTCGGCAAGACCTCGCTCGGCCAGAGCATCGCGCGCGCCACCGGGCGCAAGTTCGTGCGCGCGAGCCTGGGCGGCGTCCACGACGAGGCCGAGATCCGCGGCCACCGCCGGACCTACATCGGGGCGCTGCCGGGCAGCATCATCCAGAGCATCCGCAAGGCCGGCACCCGCAACCCGGTGTTCATGCTCGACGAGATGGACAAGCTCGGCGCCGGGCTTCCACGGCGATCCGAGCTCGGCCCTGCTCGAGGTGCTCGACCCCGAGCAGAATTCGACCTTTCGCGACAACTATCTGGCGGTGCCGTTCGACCTCAGCCAGGTGATGTTCATCGGTACCGCCAACGTGCTCGACGGCATCCCGGGACCGCTGCGCGATCGCATGGAGGTGATCGAGCTGCCGAGCTACATCGAGGACGAGAAGGTCGAGATCGCCAAGCGCTATCTGGTCAAGCGCCAGCTCGAGGCGAACGGCCTGCGGCCGGACCAGGCCGAGATCGGCGAGGCGACGATCCGGGCGATCGTGCGCGACTACACCCGCGAGGCAGGCGTGCGCAATCTCGAGCGCCTGATCGGCGGCGTGCTGCGCCATGTCGCGGTCCGCATCGCCGAGGGGACTGCGACCCAGGTCCGGGTCGAGCCGGACGATCTGCGCACGATCCTCGGTTCCAGGCGGGTCGAGAACGAGGTCGCGATGCGGACCAGCGTGCCCGGGGTCGCGACCGGGCTCGCCTGGACGCCGGTCGGCGGCGACATCCTGTTCGTCGAGGCGACCCGCATGCCGGGCGGCGGCAAGCTGATCCTGACCGGCCAGTTGGGCGAGGTCATGAAGGAGAGCGCCCAGGCGGCGCACAGCCTGATCAAGTCGCGCGCCCGCGACCTGGGCATCGCCGACGGTCTGTTCGAGAAGAGCGACATCCACGTCCACGTGCCGGCCGGCGCCGTGCCCAAGGACGGGCCGTCCGCGGGCGTCGCGATGTTCATCGCCCTGGTCTCGCTGCTGACCGATCGGACCGTGCGCAGCGACACCGCGATGACCGGCGAGATCAGCCTGCGCGGCCTGGTCCTGCCGGTCGGCGGGATCAAGGAGAAAGTGCTGGCCGCGCACCGCGCCGGACTTACCCGGGTGCTGCTGCCGGCGCGCAATCGGAAGGACTTCGAGGACATCCCGGAAAGTGCCCGGGACAGCCTCGAGCTGATCTGGCTGGAGCGGGTCGACGACGCGATCCGGGCGGCGCTCGAGCCCGCGGCGGCCGCGGCGGAGCCCGTGCCGGCCGAGTGATCCGAAGGGCCGGCGCGCCGCCCGGGCGCGCCGGCCGGAGCCCACGCCACCGCTGAACTTCGGGCCCTGCGCCGGCTTGGCGCCGGGGCATTCGCGCGTCGGCCGCCGCGGCTCCCGCGGGCGGCGGCGGTTGACAAGTCCGTGGCATTTTATGCATATTGTCGCGAATTGGTCAGGCGTGAGGTACCGGCAATGGCATCGATCTGGGGCATTCTCGCCGACGAGCGTAGCGCCATCCGGACCAGGCACGCTGCGATCGCGTCGGTCATTGCCGTGGCCGGGGTCGCGGTCGGCATGTTCCTGATCTTCGTCGGCAACGAGCTGTACCAGCAGTCCAGCCAGCGCGTCCTCTGGGCGCTCGTCGGGGCGCTGCCTGAGTCCGCCGTCTAGAGCGGGCCCGGGCAGCCGATCCGAACCATGGCAGACAGGCGAACCGCGAGCGCCGGGGCAACCGGGCTCCTCGCAGTCCTCATCGGTGCGACGCTGGCGCCCGCGCAGGCGGAGGTCCAGATCTGCAGCGCCGCGACCGCAGGTGAGCTCAGCGTGCAGGCCGACGTCCAGTGCGAGTGCCGGTTCTTCCAGGCGAGCGCCATGGCCGGCACCCCGGCCGGCTATCGCTGGGACTGCGGCATCCTGCGCCCGCGCCTGAACGCCTCCGTCCCGGTCGACCTCAATCCCTACCCCTATCCCTTGCCCGAGGGGCTCTCTGTGGAGCTGCCGGGCAGCAGCCTGGAGCTGCCGGGCAGCGGCGAAATGCAGCCCCCGGTCAGGCCCAAGCACCGCTGAGCCGGGTTTCGACTCGACAGCTGCCCGGATGCCGTGATTGGCTCGCGGCCGGCGCTGCCTGCCCGAGAGCGATCGACGATGAGCGACCGCGAGCCGACCCCGGCCGAACCCCTGCTGCGCATCGAGGGCCTGAGCAAGCGCTTCGGGCCGGTCGTGGCGCTCGATCAGGTGAGCTTCGAGGTCCGCGCGGGCGAGGTTTTGGGACTCCTCGGCGACAACGGCGCCGGCAAGTCGACCCTGATCAAGATCCTCTCGGGCTCGCTGCCGCCGTCGGCCGGCCGGATCTGGTTCGACGGCCGCAGCGTGACCTTCGAGACCCCGGCCGAGGCCAAGGCTTTGGGCATCGAGACCGTCTATCAGGACCTCTCGCTCTGCCCGAACGTCGATACGGTCGCCAACTTCTTCATGGGCCGCGAGCTCACCCGGAACGTCCTCGGCGTCCGCTTCCTGCGCGAGGCCGCGATGCAGGCCGAGACCGAGCGCGCGCTCGCGGACATCGGCACCGAGATCCCCTCGGTCCGGACCGCGGTCGAGCACCTCTCGGGCGGCCAGCGCCAGGCGATCGAGCTCTGCCGCTTCGTCCACTGGGGCGGCCGCCTGGTGCTCCTCGACGAGCCGTTCGCGGCGCTCGGCGTCGCCCAGACCCGGCGCGGCCTCGAGCTGATCGAACAGATCCGGAGCCGGGGCGTCGCGATCATCGTGATCACCCACAACATCCTGCACGCCTTCCAGGTCGCCGACCGGATCGTCGTGCTCCGCCACGGCCAGGTCGCGGGCGAGCGCCGGACGGCCGCCACCACGCATGAGGAGATCGTCGCCCTGGTCACCGGCGACCTCACCGACGCGCGCTGATCGCCGCCGCACCGGGCCTCGCCCCGCTCGCCGGTGCGCCGCTCAGCAGCACGCGCTATCGCGCCGCGCCTCCCTGCGCTATAATGAGGTCGCGACACACGGGAACAGCGCGCTTGGACACCCTCAGGATCGCCCGCGACCTCAGCGAAGGCAACGTCTTCTCCCACGAGCAGGCGGAGCGCCTCGGCAACGCGTTCGCGACCTACTGGGCCGAGGTCCGGAGCGAGCTGGTCACCAAGGAATACCTCGACATGCGGCTGGCCCAGCTCGAAGCCAAATTCGAAGCCCGGCTCGAGACGTCGCTTGCCTCGGTTCAGAACAAGATCTTGGCTGCCCAGGTCGCCCTGTTCGTTCTGCTCGGCATCGCGCTCTACTTCAAGTAGCGGCCTCGCTCATTCCGCCGCGCTTTTTTCCCGCCGCTCGGCGAGCAGTGCCTCGGCACATGCGAGGTTGCGCTCGGCGAGCCCGGCGAAGTAGCTGGCACCGGCCGGCCTGAACACCTCCAGCGCCGCGCGAAAGACGGCGACCGCCTGCTCCAGCCTTTGGGTGCCGTCCTCGCGCTCGCCGAGCGTAGAGAGCGCGGTGCCGAGGTTGTTCTGGGTCATGGCCCAGTCGAGCGGGACGCGCTCGCGCGTCCTGACCTCCAGGGCGGCGCGATAGGCGGCGACCGCCTCGTCCAGCCGCTGGGTGCCGTCCTCGCGCGCGCCGAGCGTTCTGAGCGCGCTGCCGAGGTTGTTCTGGGTCCCGGCCCATTGCAGCGGCACGCGCTCGCGCGTGAAAACCTCCAGGGCGGCGCGAAAGGCGGCGACCGCCTCGTCCAGCCGTCGGTGCCGTCCTCGCGCTCGCCGAGCGTCTGAGCGCGTTGCCGAGGTTGTTCTGGGTCGTGGCCCATTGCAGCGGCACGCGCTCGCGCGTGCAGACCTCCAGGGCGGCGCGATAGGCGGCGACCGCCTCTTCCAGCCACCCGCTCTCTCCGGTCTGGTCCCCGAGCACCGAGGCGGCGAGGGCGAAGGAATGCACCAGGCTGCCGCGCTGGTCCGCGTCCAGCCCGGCCGGCAGGTGCGTGCACAGGTGCTTCAGCTTCCCGGCCGCCGGCTTCAGGAGGTCGGCCACGTACTGGCCCGCCTGCTCCGTCGCCGGGGCGACGCTCGCCGCTACCCAGGCGAGCAGCACGGCATTGAAGTCCGCGCCGAAGTCCTTCGGCAGTTCCGCAGCTTCGAGCGCGTAGGATCGGGCCCCGCCTTGCAGGCTCTCATGTCTTGCGACGAAACGCAGCCGCAGCCTCCGGTTCGCTTCCGCGACCTCGCCGAAGATCAGGACGTCCCCGTTCTTGTCTTCGAGCCTGGCGCGCGCCTGCCGTTCGGCTTCCAGCTGTCGCTCCGTACGGCTGCCAATGTCCGCGAGCCTCGGCCCCGAGCCGATCCTGACGACTTCCAGCCCGTCATGCCCGGCCAGCGCGGCCTCGACGTGGCTGGTCTGGCTCAGCCGCTCGTCGTCGCCTTCCAGATCGGCGATCAGCACCGTGAATTGCGTGCCTGGCGCCGGCGGCACGTCGCGGCTCTGCATCCAGCGCGCGATCCGGCGGGGGCTCGGCTACAGCGCGTCCAGCAGCCCTTTGAAGTACGCGGCAACGAACGCACCAATGCCCAGGCCCCCTGCGAGCCCCGCCAGCACCTGCCCCGCCGTCCACTCGCCCACCGGCAATCCCCTCGCTCCGAATGCGCCCGCATTCTGCGCCGGCGCGCTCCGGGCTTCAACCGTATCGCGCGGGCGGCGATGCTGCCGGGCGCGCTTCGCGCGACGGCGTGGGCTCCACGGGCTCGGAGCGGTCGAATCCGTAGCGTCCGCGCACGGGGGGCGTGCGCTCAACTCCACTCAATCCTCCATCGAATGCCCTGTCACCTCCATCCCCAGCTCGTTGCTTCTCGTTGAGATCACGAGATAAATTCGTTCCCGGCGAGCGCCGCTTCTCCATCACATCAATGAGGTTGACTTGATTTCCTTGAGATCTCACCATGACTTCGGAGGCACGCGTCACTTGTGTGTTCAGGAAACTACATCGCGCGTCAGAATCGTGACCACCCCCGTGCACCAGAATAAAATTTCCGATCAATCGACAATGCTGGCCGCAGGAATGATTTGTGAGTCATGATTTTACTCGGCGTCCTCAATTTATGAGGCCGGCCATGGTCGACGCGAGATCTCGGTCGTCGGCAATCGCGACGCGAGCCGGCAGCCGGTCGGGTTCCAATCCGGCGATCAATCCCGGACCCGCCCCGGCCCCGGTCTCCACCCTGAGCCGTCACGGATGGAGACCGTCGCCACCGCCGCGCCGGCGGCGGCTGACCCGGGAAGGCCAGCCGCCGCGTGCGCGGCTACTTCGTGACGGTGCGGTAGAAGACGGTGTCGAAGGTCGGGCCGGAGACGAAGCCTTTGACGTTCGCGCGCCGCGCGATCTGCTCGGTGTTCTGGAACATGATGATGAACGGGCTGTCCGCCTGCACCTTCTTCTGCAGGTCGAGATACATGTCCTTGCGCTTGTCGGCGTCGCGCTCGCGCACGGCGGCGTCGGTCTCTTTGGTCAGCTCGGGGATCTCCCAGCTGTTGCGCCAGGCCAGCGGCTTCGACTGGGCATTGTCGGAATTGTCCGGGTTGCGCGCGTAGGTGTCGGCGTTCGAATGCGGGTCCATGTAATCGGGCGACCAGTACAGCAGCACCATCTGGTGATTGCGCGCGCGGTATTTGGTGATCACCTGCTTCTGCTCGCCGGGAACGATGCTGATCTTGACCCCGCCCTCGGCCATGCTCGCCTGGATCGCCTGGGCCATGTCGTTCCAGGGCGAGGTGTTGGGGGCGTCGAGCTCGACCTCGAAGCCATCGGGATAGCCCGCCTCGGCGAGCAGGCCCTTGGCCTTGGCGACGTCCAGGTGGAAGGGCGTGTCGGTCAGCGAGGCGAAGAAACCGCTTGGCCAGAACGCCTGGTGCACCTTGTACTGGCCGCGCAGGAAGCTCGCGGCCATGCCCTGGTAGTCGACCAGCCAGCGCAGCGCCTCGCGGACCTTGGGGTTGGCCAGGCGCTTGTCCTTCTGATTGAGGCCGAGATAGTGGATGTCGGCCTTCGGGAACTCCTCGACCACGAGGTCCTTGTTGCCGGCGATCGCCTCGATCTGGTCGGGGCTGAGGTTGCGCGCGATGTCGATGTCGCCCTTCTCGAGCAGGAGGCGCTGCGCCGAGGGCTCGGGGATGTGGCGCACGATCACCCGCTTCATCGCGGGCGCGCCGAAGCGATAGCCGGGGTTGGACTGCATGGTCAGCGACTCGGACGCCTTCCAGCCCTTGAGCTCGAACGCGCCGGAGCCGGCGGAGTGGGTCTTCAGCCACTCGTGGCCGAGGTCGTCGCCCTTGGCGTTCGCCAGCACCAGCTTCTCGTCGACCACCGAGCCCACGCCCGCGGACAGGCAGTTGAGCACGAAGGTCGGCGCGAAGTCCTCGCCGATCGTGAGCTCGACGGTATCGTCGCCCTTAACCTTGACCATGCCCTCGACGTTGTCCTTGGACCAGCCGAGCTGGGTCAGGATGAAGGCGGGCGTGAGGTTGAGCTTGATCACCCGCTGCAGCGAGAACGCGACGTCCAGGGCGCGCACCGGATTGCCGGAGTGGAACTTGAGGCCGGGCCGCACCTTGAGCGTGATCACCCGGCCGTCGTCGCTGACGGCGTAGCTCTCGGCGACACCCGGCACCAGCTTCGCCGTGTCCTCGGCCTCGTAGGCCATGACCCGGTCATAGAGCTGGTTGATCATCTCGCCGCCCGAGAGCTCGAACACCTCGGCCGGATCGAGGCTGATGATGTCGTCGATGTTCTTGGCGATCACCAGCGTGTCCGCGGGCGTCGCCGCCTGGCTCGCCGGCGCCAATCCCACCGCCAGCAGCGCAGCGGCCGCCGCGCAACCGATCCCGATCCTTCGCATGATCTCCCTCCCGCCGACCCGTTTGCCGGCCCGATCCGGGGCCGGTTTGCCGCGCCTGCGCCCCCGGAGCTTACGGGCCGGCCGGCAGATCCCGGCTCCGGTGGCGCATCGGCAGATCGCCGATCATCGCCCGGGAGCGCCCGCGCACGCAACAGAAAGCCGCGGCCGGCGCCGGTCGCCAGCAGCTCGTTGCCACCGCCCTACAGTCCGGGACCGACTAACGGATCGACCAGATCTGCTGCTCGATCTACAAAGCCTCGCCTCGCCAGGAAGCTCTGGAGACGACCGATGGCGACCCGACTTGACTATCCGTTCCAGGTCCGCCCCTTGGGAGTGGAGGAAGGCGGCGCTCCTGATCGAGTTTACGGATCTGCCCGGCTGCCTGTCGGACGGCGAGACGATCGAGGAAGCGGTCGCGAACGGCGCCGAGGCGCTCCGGTCGTGGACTGAGACCGCCCGCGAGTTCGGCGATCCGATCCCGCCGCCGTCGCGCCCGTGCGATGACGCCTACAGCGGCCGCTGGAACATGCGCGTGCCGAAATCGCTGCACCGACGGCTTGCCGAACGTGCCAAAGCCGAAGGCGTTAGCCTGAACACCCTGGCCGTGATTCTGCTCGCCGAAGGCCTCGGCTGCCGCACCGCGACCGCGACCAGTTCGCGGCTTGAATGGTAGTTCCGAATTGGGCATTGGCCACGTTTCGAAGAACCGTCCCTTAGATCGTGGCCTCCCGGACGATGGACGGATGCTTCTTTCGCAGCGTGATGACGTGCTCGACGTCGGCGGAGGCATTTTCAGGCAGCGGGTGCCTGCTGTTCGCTTTGCCCATGCCGACCACGGTTTTGAGCGACCTCAGCAATCCCGACCCTGGCAGCGCCTTGGCGTCGGCATCGTAGTAGTCGAACCAGGGCAGGCGGGCCTTGGCGTAGTCGGCGGCGGTTAGCGGTCGCATCGGCGGGTATTCGCCGGTGATCGCACGCCAGGTGGTCGAGTTAGCGATGGTCACGAAGCAGCGGCTGGCGTGGCGCTGGTCCCAGGCATCAAGACCGTAGGGATCATCGTAAACCTCCTGTTCCATCCGCCCGCCGGGCGCAAGCCCCATGGCCGGCTGAGGCGAGGCGTGGCGGATCGATGAGAGAACCTCAGAGTCCGCAGAGTAGGACACGGTCTCTTCGCGCTCGGCGCACAGCGCCTCGTAGTGCTCGGCCTTCATCGGGTAGACGAGGATCTGGATCCCGCCCCATTCGGGCTCGCCTGAGAGCTGCTCCTCGACCGAGTAGCCCTGCCCGAGCGGCATCGCGATGAACTGCCGGATGACGCCCTCCTCGACGCAGTAGCCATCCAGCCAGGGCTGCTCCGGGATGATGACGTAGTCCTGCGGGTCGCGGTTCAGCTGCACGCTCCAGGGCTCGCCCGTGATCGCGTTGATCTTGCCGGTCGCGATCTTGGCCGCGGTCGGATAGTCGCCGTGAAAGCGGATCCACATCGCCTCGGCCTGGAACATCGGCGTGATGACGCCGCCGCGTTTCAGCCATTGGCCCGGGAGTTTGCCGGCGTAGTCGTCGACGTGGCGCATGGGAAACTTGCCGAGCCCGGGCGGCAGCGGATAGTCCTTGCCGTCGTCCGGAATCCGAAGCGTGCGTTGCAGATCGATGCTGCAGCCCGCCTTGGAATGCACCTCCGGGAAGCGGAAGATGAGGCGGTCTTTCTCGAGGGTGATCATGGCCCTTGGCTCCTTCACCAGTCGCCGTCGCGCACTTCCCGGACGATCCGAATAATCGCATCATCCGGAGCTTTTTTCAACTCACGCAGGAGATCCGCAAACAACTGCGGCCGGCGTCGAATGATCTCCTGCAGATCGCCCGACACCTTGCCGGCCATCGCCAGCAGGCCGTCGGGATCCTCGGCCAGGTCGGCCGCCAGGCGGACGATCGTCACTTCGCCCGGCGGTGCGACCTCGCCGCGCTCGATCTTGCTCAGATAGGCCGGCTCGACCCCGATACGCTTCGCCACCTGGCGAAGGCTGTAGCGGTTCTCCCGCTCTCTCAGCCTCTCGCGAACGTCGCGGACGTAGCTGCCGAATTGTGTCATGTGTCATATCTAGGCAACGCATGCTGCGTCCGCAAGGCCATTGATCCGGCATCGGTCTCGACTTGACACCAGTCCGGCGCACCGCGCTCGCGCGAAAGGCGATTGATCCAGGGGCTTGGGGCTCGTTTAATCGGTCGATCGGCAATGGAGCCAAAAGAGGGAGGCAGGAACATGAATAGGATGACGCGGCGGAGTGCGCTGCTGGCGGGCGTGGCGGTGGCCGGGCTGGCCGTCTGGCAGCCGGCGATGGCGGCGGAGCAGGGCACGATCTACTACATGATCCCGACGCTGCTGGATGAGTTCCAGACCGAGACCCAGAAGGCGGTCGAAGGCGTGTTCGGCAAGATGGGCTACAAGGTCGTCTCGCTCGATGCCCAGAATCAGCCCGATCGTCAGCTCAACCAGCTCGAGGACGTGATCCAGCTGAAGCCCGACGCGATCATCATGAACGCGGTCGACTTCGATTCGATCGTGCCCGGGATCGAGAAGGCGCGCGCGGCCGGGATCAAGGTCATGAACTACGACCGCCAGATCCGGAGCACCCCGTTCGAGCTGACCTCGGTCGCCGGCACGGTCGAGATCGGCACGATCGCGGCCGGCGAGGCGGTCCGCCTGCTGACCGAGCGCTACAAGGAGCCCAAGGGCACCGTGCTGCAGATCCTGGGCGACCCCGGCGACAACTACACCCTCGACATCCAAAAAGGCTTCGAGGAGCGCATGAAGGCCGAGGCGCCGGACGTCCAGATCATCACCAAGGCCGCGATGCAGTGGGAGGCCTCCAACGCCGCCAACATCGTCCAGGACCAGCTGCTGGTGAACCCCAACATCGACCTGATCTTCTGCCACGCGGCGCATCTGACCGTGCCGATCGTCTCGATCCTCGAGGCCGCCGGCAAGAAGCCGGGCGAGATCATGATGATGGCGTCCAACGGCGCCCCGGTCGGGCTCGACAACATCCGCTCCGGCTGGCAGCAGGTCGAGGTCGAGCAGCCGCTCTACGCCCAGGTCTACGGGCTCGCGATGTTCACGCCCATGATCCTCGCCGGCAAGACGCCCAAGCCCGGCAGCTACGACGTGGTCGGGCTGAAGTCGGAGCTGACCAGCGAGGACTGGGGACCGAACCTCAAGATCCCGGGGGCCGCGATCACCAAGGCGAACGTCGACGACACCCGCTTCTGGGGCAACCTCACGCCACCCGACCAGCCGGTCCAGGTGGTCGAGTAGCTCGTATCCGGGCGCCTGCGGGCGCCCGGCCCGCCTCGGGGCCGGGGTGACCGAGCGAGAGCGTCCTCGCAGGCCTGGCGGAGCGGGCAGCTCGTTCCGCGCGATCTGCCAGGTGATGCGCAGATCGACCTCGCCCGGACCCGCCGCAGCCGATTTCCCGAGCGATCGGACCTCAGCCGAAGATCTCCTTGAACCTCTTGATGCCCGCCCGGAATCCGGCCTCGAAGTCGCCGTCGCCCTGGTGGTAGACGCTCTCGAAGGAGACCACGCCCCCGTAGCCGTCCGCTCGCAACGCGTCGGCGATCGGGCCGAACTGGTCGGCAAGCTGGCCCTTGCCGAACTCCCGGACCTCGAGGTGGGCGCGCGCCGTGTCGACCCGGACGTCCTTGAGGTGCAGGTGGCCGAGCCAGCCGCCTTTCAGCTCGTCGTAGCCGTCGGGCCAGGCGCGCTCGTGACCGTAGCAGGCGTTGGCCGGGTCCCACAGCACCTTCAGGTGAGCGCTGCCGATCGCCTCGCAGAGCCGGCGGCCGGTGTAGGCCGAGTGGACCATGGCGCCGTTGCCGGTCTCGACCACCAGGGTCACGCCTTCCTGCTCGGCGAGCCGCACCGCGGGCTCGATCAGGGGCGCCAAGGCGTCCCAGGCACCCTTGGCGACGTTCCAGTGTTCGGCGCCGTGGCTGCCCCAGAGAATCATCTCCTTGCGCCCGCTCATGATCCGCACCAACGGGCAGTCGAACTCCTGCGCCATCGCGATGCAGCGCTTGAGCCCGTCCAGATGGCGCCCGTGCAGCGCGTCGCCGACCCCGGTCGACATCGGAAGGCCCGCGAACACGTGCCGCGAGATGCAGGCGACCCGCTTGCCGTGCTGCCGCAGGAGGCCGAGCGCGCGCCGGCGCTCCTTAGCGTCGAGGTCGCCCACCTCCTTGTCCCAGAGATACTGCAGCTCCGCATGGTCCAGCCCGAACTCGTCCATGACCGCGAGCGCACGCTCGAAGTCCCGGCTGATGCCGTCGGTGATGACGCCCAGGTTCACGGCCCCGGCTTCCGCGCTATCGCGTCAGCTCGGCGCCGACGATGTCCTCGATGATCCGGGTCACGACCCAGTTGTCGCCGTCCGGATACCTGGTCATGCCGGCCTGGAACAGCTGCATGGCGGTGGCGGCGGTGAACAGCGGGACGCCGAGCGTGCGCGCGAGGTCGAGCGCGATGGTCAGGTCCTTATGCATGGTCGCGATCTGGCTGCCGGTGCCCTTGAACCGGCGGTCGATGATGCATTCGAGCGCGGTATTGGCGACCACGCAGCCGGCGGCAGACGTGCCGACCACGTCGGCGAGCACCTGACCCCTGATCCCTGCCTTCGCCGCCAGGGCGGCGGCCTCGAAGGTCGCGCCGTAGATCCCGCCGATGATCGACTGCAGGCAGGCTTTGACCGTCTGCCCCATGCCGGGCTGGTCGCCGACCCGGTGAATCGACTTGCCGACCGCCTCCAGCAACGGGCGATACTCGGCCAGCGTCTCATCGGCTGCCGCCACCATCATCGTGAGCGTCCCCGCCTGCGCGCCGGCGAAGCCGCCGCTCACCGGCGAATCGATCAACGCGATGCCGGTATCCTGGAGCCCGGCGGCGATGTCTCGCGCCTCCGCGGGCCTGATGGTCGCGGTCAGGAGCACCGCCGAGCCCGGCCGCAACGAGCGCACCAGGCCGTCCTCGCCGAGGATGACGGCTTTCGCCTGGTCGCCGTTCATGACCATCACGAAGACCGCGTCGGCGTGCTCGCCGACCTCGCGGGCGCCCGCCGCCGGCCGGCCGCCCAGCTCGACGAAGGCGCGCATGCGAGGCGCGCTGAGGTCGAAGCCCGTGGTCTCGAACCCCGATCGGATCAGGTTCCTGGCCAGACCGCTGCCCATGTCGCCAAGCCCGATCACACCTGCACGTTTCATGGCTCTTCCCCTCGCTCCGGTCAGTCGGCGAGCGTACCTTGCCCCGGGCCGGCGCGACCCCGAGCCTTGGCCCGCTGGTCGTCAGTCGCGCGCACCCAGCTGGTCGATCAGCTTCTGCAGCTCGGCCCGCTGCGGCGCGTCCGCCGGCATCTTGGCCAGGAGGCGCTGCCAGTACGTCCTCGCGCGCTCGGGCTCGCCCTGCTCGGCGGCGGCGCGGCCGAGGAAGTACAGCGCCTCGGGATCGTCGGCGTCGAGCGCGGCCAGGCGCTGCAGCTGATCGATCGCCGCGGCCGAGAGCGGCGCGTCGTCGCGCTCGAGCGCGAGCAACGCGTCGGCATAGTCGCGCTGGGCGCCGGGGTCGCCCGGCAGCCGGCTCGCGACCTGCTTGGCCGCTTCGGCCGCCTTGGCGTTGTCGCCCAGCACGCGATAGGAGCGCGCGAGCATCCGCCAGCCTTCGACGTCGTCCGGATGATCCTTGAGGCGGGCGGCCAGGCCCTCGACCATGCCCCGGATCATCCGGGTCCGCTGCTCGGGCGCCATGTCTTTGGCGGCTGCCATCTGATCGGCGCTCGGTCCGCGCGCGGCGGTCGGCGAGCCCGCACCGCCGCCCGGTGCGGCAACCCCGAGCGCGCTCGCCGCCGCCAGGAACTGCTGTTGCACGAACGGCGCCCCGGCATAGACCTTGGCGCCGCGGGCGAGCGCCGCCTCGGCATCCGCGGTCTGGCCGAGCGCCGCCCGGGCGCGGGCGAGCCGGATCCAGCCTTGCCAGTCTTTGGGCTCTTGCCCGAGCGCCGTCTCGAGTTCGCGCGGCTTCGGTGCGCAGCGCGTCCGGATCGCCCGGCAGCTGGTCGCTCGGTTCGGCGGCGGCGACCGTGGCCGGCGGCGCCGGCTCGGGGATCACCTTGGCGGGATCCTGGCCGAGGTCCTGCGCCAGCGCCGTGACCCGGTCGCGCAGCACCGGCAGATAGGGGGCATCGGCCGGGGTGTCCTTGATCAGGCCCGCCCAGAGATCGAGCGCCTTCTGCCGCTCGCCGCGCTGGACCAGGGCGAGGCCCTGGTAGAAGCGGGCGCGCGGATTGCCGGGATCGAGCTCGAGGGCGCGCGCCAGCGCGTTGCCGGCCTTCTCGGTGACGATCCCGCCGGCGGCCTCGATCGAAGCCTCGGCGAACCCCGCATGCAGCTCGGCGCTGGCTTCGTCGAGGGCGAGCGCATGCTGATAGGCGAGCGCCGCCTTGGCCGGCTGATTGACCAGCTGATAGGCGGCCGCCAACCGATGCCAGCCCTCGAGATCGTCCGGCGCCGCCGCTACCTGCCGCTCGAGCTTCGCGATCAGGCTCCCGACCGAGGGCAGCGTCGGCTGCGCGTCGGCACCGGCCGCCGTCGTCTCCGGCGCGGGCCGCTCGGCGAAGGGCAGGGCGGGCAGGTCGGGCCGTCCGAGCCGGCCGTAGAGCACCGCCGACAGGGCCGGCAGCGCCAGCAGCAGGACCAGCGCGGTGCCCCAACGCCGCCCGCCGACGGCAGCCGTCGGCAGGCGCTCGGCGCGGTCGGCGGCGTCGGTGGCGAGCATCCGCCGCTCGACCTCGAGGCGCGCCGCCCGGGCCTCCTCGGGCCCGAGCAGGCCGCGCTCCTGGTCCCGCTCCAGCTCGCCGAGCTGGGCGCGATAGACGCTGAGGTCGTGCTCGCGCCGGGCCGCGACCGCGCCCGGCCGGCGCACGAGCGGCAGCAGCACCAGCGCCAGCACCAGAACGGTCAGCCCGGTCAGGATCGGCCAGAGGCTCAAGCAGCACTCCTCAGGCGGTGGCCGCGTCGGCGGGGAACGGGCCCCGACCTTGAGATAGAGCGCCCGGGGTGGCGTCGGCAACCGGGCTGTTGCCCGGCTGACGCGCCGGCTCAGCGCTCCGGGCAGCCGGCGGTGCGGGCGCGCAGGCGGGTGAGCGCCGCCACGGTATCGATGGTCGGGGTCGCCAGCTCGACCAGCCGGCCGATCTCCTGGACCGCGCTCACCAACGCGTCGAGCTCGAGCGCGCGGCCGCGCTCCAGATCCTGGAGCATCGAGGTCTTATGCGCGCCGACCGCTTTGGCGCCCTCGATCCGGCGCTCGACGTCGATACCGAAGTGGACGCCCAGGCGCTCGCCGATCGCCTTCGCCTCGAGCATCATCTGGCGCGCGACCGCGCGCGTCCCGGGATCGCTGCAGATCACGTCCAGGGTCGCGCCGGTCAGGGCGCTGATCGGATTGAACGACAGATTGCCCCAGAGCTTGACCCAGATCTCGTCGCGAATCCGCGGCCGGATCGGCGCCTTGAACCCTGCCTCGATCAGGGCCTGGCTCAGGCGCTGGGCACGCTCGGAGCGGCTGCCGTCGGGCTCGCCGAGGCTGAACCGGTCGCCCTCGATGTGCTGGATCACCCCCGGCTCGATCAGCTCGCAGGCCGGATAGACGACGCAGCCGAGGCAACGCTCGGGCCCGATCGTGCGCCAGAGCACGCCGTCCGGATCGACGCTCGCGAGCTGCCGGTCGCGGAGCGCACCGTCCAGCCCGTAGAAGTACCAGAAAGGAATGCCGTTCATCGCCCAGACGACCGTGGTCGTGTCGCCCAGCAGCGGCCCGAGCGTCGGCGCGATCGAGGGCGCAGCGTTGGCCTTGACCGCAAGTACGAGAAAATCGACCGGGCCGAGGGCCGCCGGATCGTCGCTCGCGATGACCTCGGCGCGCCGCTCCTCGCCGCCGATCCGAAGGCGCAGCCCGTTCGCCCGGATCGCCTCGAGATTGGCGCGGCGCGCGAGCACCAGGACCTCCTGGCCGGCCCGCGCCAGCTCGACCGCCAGATAGCCGCCGATCGCGCCGGCGCCGAAGACGCCGATCCTCATGCCGAGAGGCCCAGGCGCTCCGCGAGCCCGATCCGCTGCAGCTTGCCGGTCGCGCCCTTGGGGATCTCGTCGAGGAAGACCAGCTTGCGCGGCACCTTGAAGTCGGCCAGGCGCTCCGCGGCGAAGTCCCGGATCTCGCGCTCGCTGGCGCTTTTTCCCTCTTTCAGGACGATCGCCGCCGCGACCTCCTCGCCGAGCTTGGCGTGCGGCATGGCGAAGGTCAGCGCCTGGGCGACCGCCGGATGCGCGCTCAGGACGTTGTCGACCTCGAGCGGGGCGACCTTCTCGCCGCCCCGGTTGATGATCTCCTTGAGCCGGCCGGTGATCGTCAGATAGCCCTCGCCGTCGAGCATACCTTGGTCGCCGGTGTGGAACCAGCCGCCGGTGAAGGCGCCGGCGTTGGCGTCGGGGTTGTTCTGGTAGCCCCGGGTGACGCCTGGCCCCCGGATCACGATCTCGCCGATCGCGCCCGTGGGCAGCAGCTGCCCGGTCGGGTCCATGACGGCGATCTCGGGCCCGGCCGCGATCCCGACCGTGCCGGGCTTGCGCGCCACGGGCGGCAGGGGATTGCTCGCCATCTGATGGGCGGCCTCGGTCATGCCGTAGGACTCGATCACCGGGCAGCGGAACAGGCGCTCGAGATCGGCCATCACCTGGGGCGGCAGCGAGGCCGAGGACGAGCGGATCACCCGCAGGCGCGCGCGCTCGACGATCGCCTGGTTGCGCGCCGCCCGCGCGAGGATCGCCTGGTGCATGGTCGGCACCGCCGTGTACCAGCTCGGCTGCAGCTCATCGAGCCAGGCGAAGAAGCGGAGCGCGTTGAAGCCCGGCGTGCAGACGACCGAGGCGCCGGCCGCCAGCGTCGCGAGCACCGCCGCCATCAGCCCATGGATATGGAACAGCGGCATCACGTTCAGGCAGCGGTCGCCCGCGCCGAGCGCGATCGCCCGGCCGATGCTGGCGGCGGAGGCGGAGAGGTTCTGCTGGCTGAGCGGCACGATCTTGGGTCGCGATGTCGTGCCCGAGGTGTGCAGCAGCAGAGCGACGTCGTCGGCGCTCGCCGGCCCCCCGGCCGCGGGCGCGCCGGGGGCGCCCGCCGCCTGCAGCTCGAACACCCCGGCCGGCGCGCCGCTCGGAATGGCAAGCTCGAGGATCCGGATGCCGTGCCGCTCCGCGACCGCGCGCGCGGGCGTCTCGGCGCCGGCCTGGACGATCAGCGCCTTGGCCCCGAGGTCGGTCAGATAGAAGTCGAACTCGTCGGCGCGATAGGCGGGATTGAGCGGGGCGGCGGTCGCGCCGGCCGCGATCCCGATGAAGGCGGTCGCCATCTCGGGTCCGTTCGGCAGCACGATCGCGACCGGATCGCCGCGGCCGATCCCGGCGCGGTTCAGGGCGGCGATCGTGGCCGCGACCTGCCGGCGCAGGCCGCCGTAGCTGAGCGGCGGCCGGTCGACCGCGCCGATCGCCGCGGCCTCGTCCCGGCCCCTCGCAATCAGCTCGATGATCGTCAGAGCGGTCGGCTCGGCGGTTGGCATGGGCAGTTGCTCGCGCTGGCGTGACCGATGCGGTGCTGCCGTGGCCGGCAGGCAGCACCTCAACCTAACGCGCAGCGGCGATTTGCGCGACCGCCTTTGATGCCGCTTCGGACTCGATGTCGCACCGCTGCAACCAAGCAGGGCGCCGGCCCATTTATCGTTGGAAACCGAACAAAGCGGGATGCCGACGGTTCACCCTGAGGGTGGCCGGAGCTTGAGCCATGACGATCCAGACTTCAGCCGAGTGGTGGCGCCTGATCGAGCAGAATTGGGACGAGCTGATGGCCTTGCTCGAGCGCTGCGGCCTGGCCAGCGATCGCGCCGGCATGGAGCGCCTGCGGGCGAGGCGCGACGCCCGGATCACCCGCCGCCTGCAGGCGGCCAGGCAATAGGCCCCGGGTCGCCGCCCGGACCGGCTCGGCCACGACTGGCGGGTCCTGTTCGACCTCTGCGCCGAGCAGTGGGTGCTCTACCAGAGGGTTGCCTGACCCGCTTCCCGCTAGCCCGCGCCGGCTCGAAAGGTCCTGTGCGCGCAGCTCGCTGGTCAGGGCCGCCGCCCGCGGCTATAGGTGGCGCCAAGCCCCAAGCCGATCGCGGGAGGCACCGATGGCGACCCACACCGTCTTCGACAAATCCAAGCTGCCGAGCCGGCATTCCACGGTCGGGCCCGACCGGGCGCCGCACCGCTCCTACTACTACGCTATGGGCCTGTCCCAGGCCGACATCGCCCAGCCGTTCGTGGGCGTGGTCACGACCTGGAACGAGGCCGCCCCCTGCAACATCTCGCTGGGGCGCCAGGCGCAGGCCGCCAAGCGCGGGGTCGCCAAGGCCGGCGGCACGCCGCGCGAGTTCACCACGATCACCGTGACCGACGGCATCGCCATGGGCCACCAGGGCATGAAGAGCTCGCTGGTGTCGCGCGAGGTGATCGCGGATTCGGTCGAGCTCACCGTGCGCGGCCATTCCTACGACGCGCTGGTCGGGCTCGCCGGCTGCGACAAGTCGCTGCCCGGGCTGATGATGGCGATGGTCCGCCTGAACGTGCCCGCGGTCTTCATGTATGGCGGCAGCATCCTGCCCGGGCGGTTCCACAACCGCGACGTGACCGTGGTCGACGTGTTCGAGGCGGTCGGCCAGCATGCGGTCGGCGCGATCGACGACGCCGAGCTCGACGCGCTCGAGCGGGCGGCCTGCCCCTCGGCCGGCTCCTGCGGCGGCCAGTTCACCGCCAACACCATGGCCTGCGTGTCCGAGGCGATCGGCCTGGCACTGCCAGGCTCGGCCGGCACGCCCGCCCCCTACGAGACCCGCGACCAGTGGGCCGAGGCCTCCGGCGAGGCGGTCATGATGCTGCTCGAGAAAGGCGTCCGGCCGCGCGACATCGTGACCCGCAGATCGCTCGAGAACGCGGCGCGCGTGGTCGCGGCCTCGGGCGGCTCGACCAACGGCGGCCTGCATCTACCGGCGATCGCCCATGAGGCCGGGATCGACTTCGACCTCCACGACGTCTGCGAGATCTTCCGCAGCACGCCCTACATCGCCGACCTCAAGCCCGCCGGGAAATACGTCATGCGCGACCTGCACGACGCGGGCGGCGTGCCGATGCTGATGAAGGCGCTGCTCGATGGCGGCTTTCTCCACGGCGACTGCATCACCGTTTCCGGCAAGACGATCGCCGAGAATCTGGCCGGGCTGACCTTCAATCCCGATCAGCCGGTGATCCGGCCGGTCGCCGACCCGATCACCAGCTGGGGCGGCGTCGCCGGCCTCTGGGGCTCGCTCGCCCCCGAGGGCGCGATCGTCAAGGTCGCGGGCCTGAAGAGCCTGAAGTTCCGGGGCCCGGCGCGCTGCTTCGACACCGAGGAGGAGGCCATGGCCGCGGTCCAGGGGGGCCACTATCGCGAGGGCGAGGTCCTGGTGATCCGCTACGAGGGCCCCAGGGGCGGGCCCGGCATGCGCGAGATGCTGAGCGTGACCTCGGCGATCTACGGCCAGGGCATGGGCGACAAGGTCGCGCTGATCACCGACGGCCGGTTCTCGGGCGGCACCCGCGGCTTCTGCATCGGCCACGTCGGCCCGGAGGCGGCGGTCGGCGGCCCGATCGGGCTGCTCAAGGACGGCGACATCATCGTCATGGACGCCGAGGCGGGCCGGCTCGACGTCGAGCTCTCGGACAGCGAGCTGCAGGCGCGCCGGAGCGCCTGGCAGCCGCGCGCGACGATGTACCCCTCGGGCGCGCTCTGGCGCTACGCCCAGACCGTCGGCCCGGCCGAAAAAGGCGCGGTCACCCACCCCGGCGCCAAGGCGGAGGTGCGCAGCTACGCCGAGATCTGAAGAGTGCCGGCTACCTTCCCGGAGCAACTCGCAGCCGTGCTTACGGAGGTGCCGCAGAAGCTCGTGACGCTTCATATGGCGATCGGAGCTTCCTCGAACGCCTCGCCCGCGGCGTCTCGTGCGTCGCGGCGATTTAGCTCCAAGGCCTCAAGAAGCGTGACCTTGCGGGACTCCAGCAGAGCCTCCCGCGTCGGCTCCTGGCAGTTGACGCCCGGAATTTCCTCGATCCAGACGATCCACCACGGACCGGACCTTTTGATGACCGCCGTGTACGTCTGACTCATCGGACTGCCTTCGCTGGTGTCAGACATCGATCGCGGCAGTCATAGCATGTGGCTCGGACGTGGCGGAAGGCGCGTCGCTTGATCAGCACTTGATCAGCCGAGGCCCACGACTCGAATGGCTGCGTGCACAACAAATTCGCAATTCGCCCTTGCAAACCGACCGGAAGGCAACATATCGCTGCGTTCCAAACCTTCGGGTTCATGCTGGTTTGCGGGGGAGAGCGATGACCGGGCCCTCTCTTGCCCAAATTGGGGTGGATGCCGAAGCGGAGGCTTGCGACGCCCGAGCCGAGGCCGAGATCCAAGCGGGCGAGGCGGTCGCGGCGCGCGACCGCGGCGACCACTTCATCGAGCGCGACGGTCTGCGTTATGCCGGCAGCCATCTGATCATCGATCTGTGGGATGCCGCCCATCTCGATGATGTCGGCGTGATCGAGCTGGCGCTCAGGCGCGCGACCCAGGCCGCGGGCGCGACCTTGCTTCACCTGCACCTGCATGCGTTCTCGCCGAGCGGCGGCGTCTCGGGCGTGGCCCTGCTGGCGGAATCCCACATCTCGATCCACACCTGGCCCGAGCGCGGCTACGCCGCGATCGACGTCTTCATGTGCGGGTCGGCCGCGCCGCACCGGGTGGTGCCGATCCTCAAGCACGCCTTCGCGGCCGGCCGGATCGCGATTGCCGAGCAGCTGCGCGGGCTGGTCTGACGGCTCGGGTCCGATGCCCTGGTTCGAGGAGGTCTACCACCCCCACTGGCGCCAGCGGATGGCGATCGGGCGCATCCTGCTGGAGCAGCACACCGGCCTCCAGGACGTGCTGATCTTCGAGAACGCGACGCTGGGCCGGGTCCTGGTGCTGGACGGCATCGTCCAGGCCAGCGAGCGCGACGAGTTCATCTATCACGAGATGATGACCCACGTGCCGATCGTCGCCCATGGCACGGCGCGGGACGTGCTGATCATCGGCGGCGGCGACGGCGGCGCGCTGGAGGAGGCGCTCAAGCACCCCGCGCTCGCGCGCGTGACCCTGGTCGAGCTCGATCCCGGGGTGGTCGAGATCGCGCGGGCCTGGCTGCCGTCGATTCACCGGGGCGCGTTCGACGATCCGCGCGCCGAGCTGCTGTTCACCGACGGGGTCGCGTTCGTCGCCGAGACCGACCGGCGCTTCGATGTGATCATCCTCGATACCACCGACCCGATGGGCGCCGGCCAGACCCTGTTCACCGAGGGCTTCTACGCCGACTGCCGGGCGCGGCTGCGGCCGGGCGGGATCCTGGTCGGGCAGAGCGGCAACCCGGTCACCGAGCCCGCGCGCTTCCGGGCCTGCCGCGAGCGGCTCGGCCGGGTGTTCGCCGACCCGAGCTTCATCCTCAGCGCCGTGCCGGCCTATCTCGGCGGGCCGTTCGTGTTCGCCTGGGGTTGCGACGATCCGGCCAAACGCCGGCTCAGCGCCGCGGAGCTGGCGGCGCGCCCGTGTCCCAAGGGCCTCCGCTGCTACACGCCTGCCGTGCACGCGGCGGCGTTCGTCCACCCACCCTGGCTGTCGGAAGGCGGCATCTGAAGGCGGGCGGCGAACCTGCCGGATGGCGTGATCGCGGTGGCGGCGTGATCGCGGGCGACCGGCGGCCCTAGCCGAGCGGGATCCGCAAACGCAGCTGGGCGAACCAGGACCGGCGCTCGCCGTCGCTCGTGGTGCCGGTCTCGACCTCGAGCGGTAGCAGCGGTCCGAGCTGCAGGCTCAGACGGTCGCTGGTGGTCGGCTGCACGGCGTCGACCGGGATCTGCCAGTCCCTCTTGACCCGGAACCAGGCCCAAGGAACCTCGGGAAAACGGGCGCCGACGGCAATGCCGTAGCCGTCGAGCCGGCGGGCGGGCAAGCCGCCCCGGGCGCTTTGTTGATCCGGCACGTCGTCGAACAGGGAGGTCCCGAGCTCGAAGGCATCCGAGCCCGCGCCGGTGCCGACGCGATAGCGCCGGTAGTCCTGGAGCCAGTAGTTCTCGACCGTTCCGCTCAGCGCCAGCGTCAGATCCTCGTCCAGCACCCCCGGGCGGTAGTAGAGCCCCAGATGGCCGCCGGTCGAGCCTCCGGGGTCGTGGCCGAAGCCGCCGCGCAGCCACAGCCGGTCGCCCCGATCCCACCTCCGCAGCAGCGGCTGGATGGCCGCGACGTCGTAGGCGGGCTGCGGCCGGTCCTGGGGGTATGTGACGTCGACCGTGACCTGCCGCAACCCGGCCGGACCGACCTGCTGCAGACCGGGCAGGCCGGCGGAGACGCTGCGATTGGGCGCCTCGCCGCCGCCGGCCGCGGGCTCGGGCGCCTGCAGGGCGTGGGCGCCGGTATCGGCCGGCCAGGCGCCGAGGCTCGGCGCGTTGCCCCCGATCGGAGTGGCGAGCGCCGGCGCTGCGATGCCGATCAAGGCCAGGATGGAGAGCAGCGAAGCCGCAAGGAAGGCGTGGCGGGCCGAGACCGCCCGCGGTCGGCAGCGAAGCATGCGACGTTCCCACCTCGCGCCGCCTGCGACGGCCGCGCATCACCCGAGCGCGCCCGCCGCGACCTTGTCCCGGTCTTGTCGATCGAACGCGGGTGTAAGGTTACCCGCCACGGCTTAAGGAACTCTTGTGGCGCGCGGGGGACCCGCGAGCGGCTCGCATGACGTCGCGTCAAGCGTACCCCGAGGTATCGCCGCGTCGGGGGAGTTGTGAGTGATTGTTCCGGTTTTTACGGTTAGTTAGATCCATATTATAATGTGATGATAGAAGATCTCATGGCTCGATCACGGCTGGCCCCAGCTTGTCAGCATGATGGATTAACGTTAATGGAACATGGGAGTGGGAGCCGGTTTGAGCCGCCATGGCAAACGAAGACAGCAAGTTGGCACGCACGACGCGCTCGGAGGCCGAGCGCACGCGGGCGGATGGCGACCGGCCGGAGACCGGGCCGCCGCCTGAGGGCGGACCGCGGCCGAGGTCGAGCTTGCGCTTGCGGATCTGGTCAGCGACGCCCGCGGCGAGATCGTCTTCTACAACGACTCGGGTTTTCGCAGCCTGGCGATCCGGACCGATCGGGCGGTGGTCGGCGAGGGCCGGGCCGGCACCCATGTGACCGCCGCCGGCGAGGATGTGTCGGGATTCAAGTTCGTGACGTTCGACAATGGCCTGACGCTGTACTTCCAGGCGGGGCTCGACCTCATTCTCCTGAGTGCCGGCTCCTGAGTGCTGGCGCCTGATCGTCGTCCTGAGCCTCAGGGCGCGTCGCGCAGGCTTTCGAACTCCTGCAGCTCCTCCGGGCTGAGACCACGCAGAATCTCCTGCAGCTCCTGCTCCGGCGTCCGCTCGCTGGGCGGCGTGATCAGCTTGAGCCGGTCGGCGAGCCAGATGATCACCCGGACATTGCCCTTCCCGACCGCGGTCGCGATTGCGGTGTGCAGGGCGAGCCGCAAATTGCCGATCCGGTTGCGGTCGCGCTCGGCCGCGGCCTCCTTGAGCTCCTCGATCGAACGCCGGAACGACGGGTCATGGTTGCGCCGGCGCGACAGCCGGCTGCGCGAGCATCCGACCCGGCGGGCGATGGCGGCCAACGGCACACCGCGTGCGATCAGTTCGGCCGCGAGACGCCAGTCGATGGCGCGCGGCTCGGCGCGCCGAGCGCCGGCAACGGGTAGAGCGGTCATGGCAGTGGTTTCCCTCTGAGCCAGGCGCGGGAGGGGGCAGAGCGTTGGGCGCAGCCTGGGTAGCTACGATACAAATATAGGAAATAAACCCTAAAGTCAAGACTTTTGCCCAGCGCCGGACCAGCGCCGGCGCCCGCCGCGGCGATCTCCCAAACTGACAAATTCGCCGGACGGGCTCTGATCTGCGGTTGCATTAACGAGGTTTTAAGGAAACAAGGGCCATTCCCGGCAAGCGTTGCGGGAGATGACCAGGCCATGCCGGTCGAGGGGCCTACTCGAGGTGACGTGCCCGAAGCCGGGCCGCCGGTGCAGGGCGACGCGGCGGCGCTGCACCAGGAGCTCGAGCGATGGCGAAGCCAGGCCTCGGCGGCGGCGCGCGCCAACGAGGCGAAGTCGCTGTTCCTTGCGACCATGAGCCATGAGATCCGCGAGCCCATGAACGGCGTCATCGGGATGACGCGGCTGCTGCTCGAGACTCCGCTGTCCAACGAGCAGCGCGACTTCGTCGAGGCGGTGCTCGACTCCGGCGAGGCCCTGCTCACGATCATCAACGACATTCTCGATCTGTCGCGGATGGAGGCGGGCCGGCTCGAGCTCGACTGCATCGATTTCGATCTCAAGACCGTCCTCGAGCGGGTCACCGCGATGGTCGCCCCGCGGGCGCGCGACAAGGGCTTGGCGCTCCGGCTGCTGATCGATCCGGACGTGCCGACCGTGCTCCGCGGCGATCCGGGCCGAATCCGCCAGATCTGCCTCAATCTGCTCGGCAACGCGATCAAGTTCACGGCCGCGGGTGAGGTCAGCCTCCATGTCCGCCTGGTCGCCGATCGGCCGGCGGAGCTCTGCCTCGGCCTGACCGTGCGCGACACCGGCGTCGGCATCCCGGAGCATCTGCAGGACCGCCTGTTCACCCCCTATGCCCAGGCTGACCCGTCGATACCACGCCTCTATGGCGGCAGCGGTCTGGGCCTCACCATCTGCAAGCGCCTGGTCGCCCTGATGGGCGGCGAGATCCGGCTCTCGAGCCGGCCGGGCGAGGGCACCGTGTTCGACGTCACGCTGGTCCTCGCCAAGACCCCGCAGGCGCGGCCGGGGCCGCTGCCGCCCTCGGCCGAGATCGCGGGCATGCGGCTTTTGATCGTCGATCGCACCGCGACCACCCGGACCATGCTGCAGCAGCGGACCCGGAGCTGGGGAATCGCTGCCGAGGTAGCCGAACTCGGGCGCGGCCGCGCTCGCCGCTCTGGGCGAGGCCCAGGGCCGCGGCCGACCGGTCGAGATCGCGCTGATCGACGGCTCGCTGCCGGACATGCGGGGCGAGGAGCTGGGCCGGCGGATCAAAGCCGACGCGAAGCTGCGGTCGACCGAGCTGGTGATGATCGCAACGTCCGGCTTGCGCGGCGACGCGGCCCGGGTCAAGGAGATCGGGTTCGCCGCCTACCTGCCCAAGCCGGTGACCGCCCAGACCCTGCTCGAGTGCCTGCTGCAGCTCCGCGGCACGCCGGACGCAGCCGGCGCCGAGCCGGGCGCGTCCGGGCTGATCACGGTCCATAGCATGTCCGAGCGGCGGGCCGGCCTGCGGATCCTGCTGGCCGACGACAACCCGCTGAATTGCCGGATGACCGTCCTGATGCTCGAGAAAGCAGGTCACCAGATCGACGTGGTCAACGACGGTGCCAGCGCGGTCGAGGCGCTGCGCGGCAAGGACTACGATCTGGTCCTGATGGACGTGCAGATGCCAGGCGTCGACGGGCTCGAGGCGACCCGTCGGATTCGCCAGCTGCCGGCCGGGCGCTCCGGGGTGCCGGTGATCGCGATCACCGCCAACGCCTGGCCCGGCGACGATCAGCGTTGCCTGGCGGCCGGCATGAACGACTACGTCACCAAGCCGATCGATCGCGCCCGCCTGCTCGGCAAGCTGGCGCACTGGGGGCAGGGCGCGGCCAGGGCCGGATGAGGCGCCAAGGCTGATCCGGTCCGGAAGAATCGCCCATGGGTAGCAAGGAAATTCGGCGCAAATCCTGCTTGTTCGGGCCGCTCACCTTGGTCTATGCTACCCACGGTTGGTTACGCCGCGGGTGCCGCGAAGGCAGGGGCCAAAGCATCATGCCACGGCAGGCGAGATCGAACGGGCGCCGCTTAGGCTCGACCGCGGCCCTGCTCTGCGCTCTGCTGGCGCCGCCCGCGCTGGCCGATACCCAGCCCTTCGACGCCTGGCTGGACGGGTTGCGCCAGGACGCCCTGCAACAGGGCATCGGCACCGCGACCCTGGACGGGGCGCTGACCGGCCTGGTACCGATCGGGCGCGTGATCGAGCTCGATCGCCGGCAACCCGAAGGGCAATTCACCTTCCAGGAATACAATCAACGGGTGCTGTCCGCGAGCCGGATCGAGCGCGGTCGCCAGCTGTATCGCGAGCACCAGACCCTGCTCGAGCGGGTCGCGGCCGACTATGGCGTGCCGGCGCGCATGATCGTGGCGCTCTGGGGCGTCGAGAGCACCTACGGCAGCTATCACGGCGACTTCCCGGTGATCGGCGCGCTCGCCACCCTCGCCTACGACGGGCGGCGCGCCAACTACTTCCGGGGCGAGCTGATCCAGGCGCTCAAGATCGTCGATCACGGCGACGTCACCGCCGCGGCCATGACCGGCTCCTGGGCCGGCGCCATGGGCCAGAGCCAGTTCATGCCGTCGAGCTATCGCGCCTACGCGGTCGACTACGACCGGGACGGCCGGCGCGACATCTGGACCAGCCTGCCGGACGTGTTCGCGTCGATCGCCAACTATCTCGCCAAGGCCGGCTGGAACGATCGCCGCACCTGGGGCCGCAAGGTCAGCCTGCCTGCGACCGTCGATGGCGAGCTCGCGAGCCTCCAGATCCGCAAGCCGCTGCCGGAATGGCAGGCGCTCGGCGTGCGCCAGGCCGATGGCGGCGATCTGCCGGGCGTGAGCCTGAGCGCATCGCTGGTGCGCACCGACGACGGGCAGGGGCCGGCCTATCTCGTCTACGACAACTTCCGGGTCTTGATGGCCTGGAACCGTTCGACCTACTTTGCCCTGACCGTGGGCGAGCTGGCGGATCTGATCGGCGATGGCTGACCGACGTAGCCGCCGGGCCGCGAGCGCCGTCATGGAGGCCCTGCGCCGGAGCAGAACCAGGCTGACGGCGTTCGGGCTGCTCGGCGCGGTCGTCCTGATCCTCGCCGGTTGCGGCTCCTCCGGGCGCGAGGGGGTCTACAAGGTCGGCCAGCCCTATAAGATCGACGGCCGCTGGTACTATCCGGAGTTCGATCCCAACTACGACGAGGTCGGCATCGCCTCGTGGTACGGCTCGGACTTCCACGGCCATGCGACCGCCAATGGCGAGACCTTCGACCGGCACGAGCTGACGGCGGCGCACCCGACCCTGCCGCTGCCGAGCATCGTGCGGGTCACCAATCTCGCGAACCACCGCCAGGTCGAGCTGCGGGTCAACGACCGCGGGCCGTTCGTCGGCGACCGGCTGATCGATCTCTCGGAGGAGGCCGCGCGCGAGCTCGGCTTCGAGCGCCAGGGGCTCGCGCGCGTGCGCGTCCAGTTCGTGGGCCTGGCCGACGCCAGCGGCGCGCCGCCGCGGCCGACCCGGCACTACGCCCGCCGCGGGCCGCCGGCGCCGCCGCCGTCACCACCGGCCACGCTGGTCGCCGACGCGCCGGCGCCGAGCGCGTCCGGCGCGCTGATCGCCACGGCGGAAGCTGCGACCTGTGGCGGTCGCTTCATTCAGATCGGCGCCTTCGCCGAGCCCGAGCGGGCGATGCGCGCGGCCGCCCGCCTGCAGGGCGTGACCGCGATCCCGATCCGCGCGCAAACGCCGGCCGAGGACCATCTGACCCGGATTCGCCTGGGGCCGATCCAGGATCCCGGAGCCGCCGAGGCGACCTTGGATCAGCTCAAGCAGGGCGGCTATCCGGGCGCCTTCATCGTGCAGCCCGAGCCGCCGGGACCGGCCACTTGCTGAAGGTCGCGCCCCCGTCCGTGCCGTTCGCCCACGGCGCTTCGAACCGAGAGGGACTGATGTTGACGAGGCTGTTGCGTGCAGGTCGCCCGATCCTTGCGGCCCTCATCTGCCTGGCATTGAGCGCGCCGGCGGCGCGTGCGAGCAGCTTTGAAACGACCGCCACGGCAGCGATCCTGGTCGACCTGCAATCGCACCAGGTGCTGTTCGCCAAGAACCCCGACGAGCCGGTGCCGCCAGCCTCGATGAGCAAGCTGATGACCGCCTTCATGGTCCTCGAGCGGCTGAAGGACGGCCGGCTCAAGCCCGACGATACCTTGCCCGTGAGCGAGAAGGCGTGGCGCATGGGCGGCTCGAAAATGTTCGTCGGGGTCGGCTCGCGGGTGCGGGTCGAGGATCTCCTGCACGGCATCCTCATCCAGTCTGGCAACGACGCCTGCATCGTGGTCGCGGAAGCGTTCGGCGGCACCGAGGAGGGGTTCGCGGAGATGATGACCAAGCGGGCCCACGAGCTCGGCATGACCCACTCGACCTTCAAGAACGCCAGCGGCTGGCCCGATCCCGGGCATCTGATGAGCGTTCGCGACCTCGCGACCCTGGCGCAGATCCTGATCGAGCGGTTCCCCGAATACTACCCGATCTTCAGCCAGAAGGAGTTCACCTACAACGGCATTCGCCAGCATTCGCGCAATCCGCTGCTCTATCGGGATCTCGGCGTCGATGGCCTGAAGACCGGCCACACCGATGACGCCGGCTATGGTCTGACCGCCTCCGCAATGCGTGACGGACGCCGGCTGGTGTTCGTGCTCGCGGGGCTCCAGCGCCCGGGCGAGCGGGCGCGCGAGGCCGAGCGGCTGCTCGAATACGGCTACCGGGAGTTCAAGGACTATAAGCTGTTCTCGGCCGGCGACGCGGTCGAGCAGGCCAACGTCTGGCTCGGCAATCACAGCAGCATACCGCTCGTGTTGCAGCAGGACGTGATCGTCTCGTTGACCGCGGAGGGTCGCCGCGGGCTCGAGGTCAAGGTCGCCTATGACGGGCCGATTCCGGCGCCGGTCGCCCTGGGCGCCCGGATCGCCGAGCTCGAGATCGCGGCCCCCGGGATCGAGCCGATGCGGCTGCCGCTGACCGCCGGCGAGGACGTGCGCACGGTCAATCTGCTCGGTCGGGTGACCAGCGCGCTCGGCTATCTGATCTGGGGGCCGTCGTGAGCCCCTGGCCAGCGCCGCCGGGCCGGCGCCAGGTCGCCGGCGGATGACGGGGCGCGGCCGGCTGATCACCTTCGAAGGCGGCGAAGGGGCCGGCAAATCGACCCAGGTCGAGCGCTTCGCCGCCGGGCTCGGGACCGCGGGCCAGGCCGTGGTCGTGACCCGCGAGCCGGGCGGAACGCCAGGCGCCGAGGCGATCCGCGCGCTGCTGGTGGGCGGCGCGCCCGCCCGTTGGTCGCCGATGACCGAGACCTTGCTGCTGCTGGCCGCGCGCCACGATCACGTGGTCCGGGTGATCGAGCCGGCCCTGGCGGGCGGCAGCTGGGTGGTCTGCGACCGCTTCGTCGAACTCGACCCGGGTCTATCAGGGGATCGCGGGCGGGGTCGGGCGCGCGCTGATCGACCAGCTGCACACCTCGGTGTTCGGCGACCTTCGCCCCGATCTCACCCTGATCCTGGACCTGCCGGTGCCGATCGGCCTCGCGCGCCGCCGGGCGAGCGCAGGCGAGAACCGCTTCGAGCGCATGAACGCGGCCTACCACGAGCGCGTCCGCGAAGGCTTCCTCGCGATCGCGCGCGCCGAGCCCGGACGCTGCGTGGTGATCGATGCCAGCCAGCCGGAAGCCTCGGTCGCACGCGCCGTCAGCGCCGCGGTGCAGCTACGCCTCGGTCTCGATCTGACGATTGCGGAGTGAGATGGAGATCACGGCCGCACCACCGGAGCCGCGCGCCAATCCCGACCTGATCGGTCAGGAGGCCGCGCAGAACGTCCTCAGCCGCGCGTTCCGCTCGGGGCGCCTGGCGCATGGCTGGCTGCTCAGCGGCCCCGAGGGGATCGGCAAGGCGACGCTTGCCTATCGCTTCGCCCGGGCCCTGTTGGCCGGACCGGAGGCGATCGACGGCGCGCTCGGTCTGCGTCCGGATCACCCGGTCTTCCGGCAGGTGGCTCAGGGCGCCCATCCCGACCTCACCGTGATCGAGCCCGAGCGCGATCCCAAGACCGGGCGGGTCAAGTCCGAGATCCCGGTCGCCCAGGTGCGCGCGGCGACCCAGGCCCTGCATGTGACGCCCGCCATGGGCGGCTATCGCGTGGTCGTGATCGACGGCGCCGAGCGGCTCAATCGCAACGCCGCCAATGCGCTCCTCAAGTCGCTCGAAGAGCCGCCGGCGGCGGCGGTGCTGCTCCTGATCAGCCACCAGCCCGCCCAGCTCGCCGCGACGGTCCGGTCGCGCTGCGCCAAGCTGCCGCTCGCCCGGCTCCCCGATGCCCTGGTGATCGACCGCCTCGCCCGCTTTGCGCCCGATCTCGGCAGCGAGCAGCGGAGCGCCATCGCGCTGCTCGCCCACGGCAGCCTCGGCCGGGCGCTGGAGCTGGTCGGCGACGACTGGCTGCCCTTGTATCGCCGCCTCGCCGAGGGCCTGGCCGGCCCGGTCGGGGACCGCGGGGCCCTGCCGGAGCTCGCGAGCGCGCTCGCGCGCCACGCCGAGCAGCGCGGCTTTGCCGGGCCGCTCGGGCTGATCCAGGAGCTGCTCGGCCGGGTGGTCGCGAGCGCTCTCGGTCGTCCCGGCCCGGCGCTGTTTCCGGCCGAGCCGGTGGCGCTCGACCGGCTGGTCCGGACGCGCTCCCTCGATCGCTGGGCCAGGCTGTGGGAGACGATCGGCCGCCTGGCGACCGCGGTCGACGGTCTGAACCTTGACCGCGTGCAGGCGCTCCTCCACATCCTCACCCTGTTGGCGCCGGGTCCGGATCCGGACGGGCTCCCCGCCGGCGGCCGTCCCTTCGGAGCCCTCGATGTCCCCGCCTGAGGCCTTCTACGTCACCACGCCGATCTACTACGTCAACGACGTGCCGCACATCGGCCACGCCTACACCACGCTCGCCTGCGACACGATCGCGCGCTTTGCCCGCCTCGACGGCCGCCGGGTCTGGTTCCTCACCGGCACCGACGAGCACGGCCAGAAGGTCGAGAAAGCGGCGGCGGCCGCCGGCCTCGAGCCCCAGGAGTTCACCGATCAGGTCGCGGAGCGCTTCCGCGCGCTCGCACAGCGCATGCAGATCACCAACGACGATTTCATCCGCACCACCGAGGACCGGCATAAGGCGGGCGTGCAGGCGCTCTGGCGGGAGCTCCTGCGCCGGGATCAGATCTATCTTGGCACCTACGCCGGCTGGTATTCGGTGCGCGACGAGTCGTTCTATGCCGAGAGCGAGCTGGAGGGCGGCCTCGCGCCGACCGGCGCGCCGGTCGAATGGGTCGAGGAGCCGAGCTACTTTTTTCGCCTCTCCAGCTGGCAGGAGCCGCTGCTCCGCTTCTACGAGCAGCATCCGGAGTTCGTCCTCCCGGCCGCGCGCCGCAACGAGGTGATCAGCTTCGTCAAGGGCGGCCTTTTGGACCTCTCGGTCTCGCGCACCAGCTTCCGCTGGGGCATCCCGGTGCCGGACGATCCGGACCACGTCATCTACGTCTGGCTGGACGCGCTCACCAACTACATGACGGCGCTCGGCTATCCGGATACCGAGGGCGAGCTGTTCCGGCGCTTCTGGCCGGCCGACGTGCACGTGGTCGGCAAGGACATCCTGCGCTTCCACGCGGTCTACTGGCCGGCCTTCCTGCTCGCTGCCGGGCTCGAGCCGCCCAGGCGCATCTTCGCCCACGGCTGGTGGACGATCGAGGGCCAGAAGATGTCGAAGTCGCTCGGCAACGCGGTCGACCCCCTGCAGCTGATCGACGACTACGGTCTCGATCAGACCCGCTACTTCCTCCTGCGCGAGGTGCCGTTCGGCAACGACGGCGACTTCTCGCGGAGTGCCATGATCAACCGGATGAACGATGATCTCGCGAACGACTATGGCAACCTGGTCCAGCGCGTGCTGTCCATGATCCAGCGCTACCACGATGGCCGGCTGCCGGCGGCGGCCGGCCTTGCCGGCGAGGACCGGGCTCTGCTCGGCGCCGTCGAGGCCCTGCTCGACCGGGTGCGCGCCGAGATGGCGGTTCAGGCGTTGAGCCGGGCGCTCGAGGCGATCTTCGAGGTGGTGGGCGCGGCCAACCGCTATGTCGACGCGCAGGCGCCCTGGACGCTGCGCAAGAGCGACCCGCAGCGCCTGGGGACCGTGCTCTACGTCCTCGCCGAGACGATCCGCAAGCTCGCCCTCTTGACCCTGGCCTTCGTGCCCGACGCCTCGGAGCGCATCCTCGACCAGCTGGCCGTGCCCCGAAGCGCGCGCACCTTGGCGAGCTATCGCGGCGCCGGCACGGCCTTGGCCGCCGGGACCCTGCTGCCCCGCCCTGAGGGCGTGTTCCCGCGCCGGGTCGAGGTGGTGGCAGCAGTGCCGGAGCAACGGGCTCGGGGCGGCGATGCTGGTCGATAGCCACTGCCATCTGGATTTCCCGGCGCTGGCCCAGGACAGCGAGGCGGTCCTCGCCCGCGCCCGCGCGGCCGGGGTGCGGGTCATGCAGACCATCGGCACGCGCCTTGGCACCTTCGACCGGGTGCTGGCGATCACGGAGGCCAACCCCGGGGTCTGGTGCTCGGTCGGCGTGCATCCGCACCGCGCGGCCAAGGAGACCATCGAGGATGCGGCGCCGCTAATGGCCCAGGTCGATCATCCGAAGGTGATCGGGATCGGGGAGAGCGGCCTCGACTACTACTACGAGCATGCTCCCAGGGACGTGCAGGCGCGCGTCTTCCGGGCCCACATCGAGGCCGCCCGGACCAGCGGCCTGCCGCTGATCGTGCACACCCGCGAGGCCGACCAGGACACGATCGAGATCCTGCAGACGGCGATGGCCGTGGGGCGCTTTTCCGGCGTGATCCACTGCTACAGCTCGAGCCCGGAGCTGGCCTGGCGCGCGGTCGAGCTCGGCCTCTACCTCGGGATCGGCGGCATCCTGACCTTCCGGCGCTCGGACGAGCTGCGCGCCACCGTGCGCGAGCTGCCGCTCGAGCGGCTCCTGCTCGAGACCGACGCGCCCTATCTTGCGCCCGAGCCGTTCCGCGGCCAGCGCAACGAGCCCGCCCGGGTCGCCGAGGTCGCCGCCCGGCTGGCCGAGATCAGGGGCATCCCGGTCGGCGAGGTCGAGCGCGCCACCACGGCGAACTTCTTCCGGCTGTTCACCAAGGCCCAACCACCCGCCGACACCGCATGCGGGTGACGATCCTCGGCTGTGGCACGTCGAGCGGGGTGCCGGTGATCGGCTGCCGCTGCCCGATCTGCACCTCGGGCGATCCGCGCAACCGCCGCCGTCGCTGCGCGATCCTGATCGACCGGGGCCCGACCCGGGTGCTGGTCGACACGCCGCCCGACCTGCGCTGCCAGTGCCTGGATGCCGGGGTCGACCGGGTGGACGCGATCCTCTACACCCACGCCCACGCCGACCACGTCAACGGCGTCGACGACGTGCGCGCGCTGAATTTCCTGATGGACCGGCCGATCGACGCCTATGGCGATGCCGCGGTGCTCGCCCGCATCCGGGAGCGCTTCGGCTATGCCTTCCTCGCGCCCGAGCCGGACCTGGGCTGGTGGCGGCCGGCGTTGACGGCGGTCGCGATCGAGGGCGCGTTCACGATCGGCGAGCTTGAGATCCAGCCGTTCGAGCAGCGCCACGGCCGGCTGCCGAGCTGGGGCTTCCGGGTCGGCGGCTTCGCCTACTCACCGGACGTCAACGGCCTGCCCGAGGCCGCGCTGACGGCGCTCGCAGGGGTCGACGTCTGGCTGGTCGACTGCCTGCGTGAACGCCCGCATCCGAGCCACGCCCACCTCGAGCAGACGCTCGCCTGGATCGCCGAGCTCCGCCCGCGCCGGGCGGTGCTGACGCACATGAACCACGAGCTCGACTACTGGGATCTGCGGCGCCGCCTGCCGGCGGGCGTCGAGCCCGCCTACGACGGCATGGTCCTCGAGATCGGCGGTCCGGATCAGGTCTCGGTGTAGCGCCCGGGCATGAACTGCTTGATCCAGGTCTGCGGGGCGACCAGGCGGTAGACGATCGCACCGTAGCACATCGCCTTCTGGGCGATCGCGATCGGTGCGTCGTGAACCACCTCGATGTAGCCGGGGATCACCTTGCGTAACCGCAGCGTCAGCCAGCCGTTCGCCTTGCCGCCGCCGATCCAGCTGCTTTTCTGGGTCAAGGCCATGTTGCTCGACTGGTTGCGATGGCAGCGCCGGGACAGCAGCACCTGCGGCAGCAGATGGAACCTGCCGAGCAGGCTCAGCTCGGCCAGCAACACCTTGTCGGAGCCGTAGTAGCCGCCGTGCAGATGGGTCCGGCGCAGCATGTCCGACCGGATCACCCCGAAGATCTCGAAGGTGCGCATGGTCCGGACCAGCACATCCCAGAACCGGCCCGCCGGGCGGTCGCCCCCGGCCCGATGCAGGGGATCGATCTGCCCGACCCGCTCACCGTGCCTGGTCACGTAGCACTTCTGCTCGCCGTCGTAATCGACTGGTGAACCGTCGTCATTGATCAACACGGTTTGGCCGCAACAGAGCACGACGGCAGGGTCGCGGTCGAGCGCCTCGACGCAGCGCTCGAGGAAGTCCGGCGCGCAGACGTCGTCGTGCGCCGCCCACTTGAAGTAGCGGCCGCGCGCCCGCTCGAAGACCAGGTTGTAGTTCCCGGCCGCGCCGACGTTGCCCGGGTTGCGAACATAGCTGACCCTGCGGTCCCGAGCCGCGTAGGCGAGGCAGATGTCCTCGGTCGCGTCGGTCGACGCATTGTCCTGAATCAGCAATTCAAAGTCTTGGAAGCTCTGGTTCAGGATCGACTCGATCGCCTCGGCGACGTAGTCGGCCCCGTTGTACACCGGCAATCCTATGGATACCTTAGGCACCGCAAACCCATTGAATGCGCTCACGGCTCGACCTCCCACCGCTCCTGCGAGCTTCAGGACGCGGACATCCGGCGAAGTTGTCTGCCAAGCATCAAGCGGGGTGGCGCGATCGCAATGCGCTAATCCCACGCCAACCAACCGTCATTGGAGATTATCTAGACGCCGCCTTTAGTTGCATCCGTTTTCTGAGCACGCGCACAAGCCACGATTGACCAGCGACCGCTCCGGTTCACCATTTACAGTCTGCCGAGCGTCCGCCCGGAATTCAAGTGATAAGCGAGGCTCCTGGCGGCGAAACCAAAATCAGTCCTCAGCGGTGTGTCCGCTCCGCAACTGAGTCTGCCACCAAGGCGTCTATCTCGCTGTAAACCCGGGCGATCTGCCGGCGCCAGTCGTAGCGGCAGACGCGGCTGCGGGCGCCCTCGCTGAGCCTTCGGCGGAGTTGCGGGGCATCGGCGAGCTCCTCCAGCGCATCGGTCAGACGGCGCAGCACCTCGGCGCGCGACCGGTCGCCGGTCGTCACCACGCGTCCGCAGCTTTCGTCGACAATGCTGCCAGGACCGCCGAGGTCGAAGCAGACAACCGGCAGACCGTGCGCCAGGGCCTCCAGCACCACGTGGCCGCCGGAGTTGTGCAGGCTCGGGAACAGCAGCAGGTCGTGAGCGCGGTAGACGTCCGGCATGCGCTCATGCGGCACCCAGGACAGCCAGTCGACCGCATCGTCCAGGCCGAGGCGGTGTGCGATCGCCCGCCAGCGGCCCTCGGCGGCGCCGGTGCCGGCGATGCTGAGCCGGGCCGGGCGGCCGCGCGCGCGCAGCGCCGCCAGGGCCTCGAGCCCGAGGTGCATCCCCTTCCAGGCCAGGCAGCGGCCGACAAACAGGAGCCGCAACTCACCGTTGACGTGCGGGTCGGGAGGCGCCGCCGCCAGGATCTCCTGCTCGGCGATGCCGATCTGGAGCTGGACCCGGACCTTGTCCCGGTGGCGGTCCGGCACCAGCCGGGCGGTGTCCGGGCTGGACACGTAGATCAGACGGGCGTCGTCGAGGGCGCGCCGGGTGATCGGATCGAACCTGGCCAACAGGTTGAGGCCGTCACGCACCAGGTCGAGCAGCCACCCGCGCGCGCCCATGCCGCGCCGGAGCGCAAGCGGCGCGGTCTCGCCGCCGCCGACCGGTCCGAGCACGAACGGCAGCGGCAGCCGGCCCATGAAGCTCGGCTGGCGGATCACGCAGTAGGTGATGTGATGGACGAGGTCGAAGCGCTCGGTCCTGACGAGCTGGCGGGCATGGCGATACGCGACCAGCTGCCAGGACAGATGCACGAGCTGGAGCGGCAGGCCCCGCTGCAGCAGCGTCTCGAGCCAGGGCGGCATGACATATTCGAAGCGCACGCTCGCGGGGACCGCGCCCGCCGCGCATGCCGCCTTGAGGATCGCGCGGTCGCGGGTCCAGGTCAGGACCACGACCTCGTGGCCGAGCCGCCCGATCTCGACCGCCCAGCGCCAGCCGACCTCGGTCTCCGAGCCGACGCCGGGCGCGCATTCGAAGGCGCTGAGCAGGACTCTCAGCTTGCGCCGCGACGGCGGCGCCGCCCGGTCGGGCGCCACGGTTATCGGATCGAGATCGGCAGGGCGCAGCATGTTCCTCCTGATCGCGGCGACGCGGTTCTCCATAAGCTCATGGAAGACAAGCAGAAATCCTCGCCGCCGTCAATATCTGGTAGCGCCCTTGCGCGGGTGACCACGATATGTAGATGCCTCTGGTTGAACTCGACCCGGGCGCACGGCCGCAATGCGGCGCCGGCCGGCAGGCCTGGGTGCCAAGGTACCGGCCAGCGGCGAGGCGATCTCAGCTGCCGGCTAGGGTTGGTAAGGATCGGACTGGACCCGCTCGGCGCCCGGACCGATCAGGCCACGGTCCAGGAGCAGGCCCATGCGCAGAATGATACCCCAGAAGAAGTAGAACGGAATGATGTTGTAGGGCTTCTCGAAGCCGTCCTCGCCCAGCGCCAGCACCCAGGTGCAGATGAAGAACACCATCAGCACCATCAGCCGGTTCTCGCCTTCGCGCCAGCCGAGCCGCCGGCAATTGACGAAGATCTTGTGCCAGCGTTGCAGCAGGTTGACCGTGATCCAGGCCCAGCAGACGGCGCCGATGATGCCGGTGCGGGCGACCACCGTGATGTAGGAGTTGTGCGGCTCGCGGACCTGGGCGCCGCTGGAGCCGTGGAAGTCGGTCAAGGGCAGGCCGTAGCCCAGGCCGAGCAGCAGGCTGAACGGATCGCCGACCATGCTGTTGTAGATCTTGGTCCACCACTGGATGCGTTGGTCCACCCCCTCGGCCGCCGAGCAGACGCCCTCGAACGAGGGATCGCAGATGCCGAAGATGGCCAGGAAATGGGCGACCAGGAACTGGGCGCTGAAGGTGGCGCCGAGCCGGCCCTGGAAGTGGAGCCCGACCAGCGTGATCAGCGCCAGGAGGAATCCCGACAAGACGACCAGGATGCCCAGGTTGCCGACCGTCGAGCGTCGGTAGAAGGCCAGGAAGCCGAAGATCGCGAACAGGATCAGATAGAGGGTCCGGGCCTGAAAGAGCGCCACCGTGTAGCCGATGATCATGACCGCCACGACGTTGGCGAGCAGCCGGTTGCCGTGGAACAGGATCAGGTAGACCGCGGCCATGAACAGCAGCTGCGAGGTATTGGCCATGCTGAAGAAGAGCGGCGCCGGATAGCCCGAGCCCGACATGATGGTCGGCGACAGGTTCCAGAGCTGGTCGCGCAGCGGGTACAGCAGGCCATAAAGGACGCTGACCACGAGCAGCTTGGGCAACCAGTCGAAGAAGCGATCGAAGCTCTTCGGGTGGCCGGCGAACACGAAGCCGACCAGCAAAAACAAGGATTCCAGCACGTGCGCCGCGTCGCGCAACGCCCAGGTGCCGTGCTGGCTGAAGTCGAACATCGCCCGCCCGACGCCGAAGGTCCACCAGACCGCGAATGGCAGGATCGTGACCGTGAGCGAGAGCCGGCCGAGCACGCCGGTGTAGTTGATCGTGATCAGGTAGATCAGCAAGACGATCTCGCCGACCGGCAGACCGCCGCCGGCGACCGGCGGGATCCGGACCTGCATGAAGCCCCAGTTCAAGAGCAGGTAGAGCCAGACCGTGCTCAGGACGACGACGTCGCGGACCGTCTCCATCTGGCTGCCGGCGGGCAGCTCGGACCGGCTTGCGGCCACGGCCTGGTCCGGCCGACCGGGCCAGTGCAGCCGACCCTGGTGGATCACCACCTCGGTGCTGCCGGTTCGGGTCGAGGTCAACCGCTCCATCGATCGTCCAACGTCTGGCTGCGTAGCTTGCACGCCGAGCCCCTGATGTGCATTAGCGGGTGACAGGTTTCAAGGATCTTATCCCCGAGCCGAAAGCTCGTGGCCCGGGCTCACGGCAGCGGCGCGGGCTCACGGCGGCGGCCCCGGGCTCACGGAGGCGGCCCGGGCTCACGGCGGCGGCCCGAACGGTGACCGGGGCGCGGGATCGCCGGCGGCGCCAGCCGGCCGTAGCGTGCGCTCGATCTCGGCGTAGACCGTCGCGACCTGGAGCGGCCAGGCATAGCGGGCCGCGCGCGCGCGCGCACCTTGCCCGAGCCGCCGGCGCAGGGCGGGCGAATCCGCGAGCTCCTGAAGGGCATCGGCAAGCTCCCGGACGACCTCGCGGCGGCGCCGGCCGTGGGTGACCACGACCCGCCCGCAGCTCGCATCGACCATGCTGCCCGGTCCGCCGAGGTCGAAGCAGGCTACCGGCCGGCCGTGGGCGAGGGCTTCGAGAACCGCCTGGCCGCCGGAATCGTGCAGGCTCGGGAACAGCAGGAGGTCGTGGGCGCGATACACCTCGGCCATCCGGTCGTGCTCGACCCAGGCGAGCCAGTCGAGCGCATCGTCGATCCCAAGGCGGTGCGCCTGGGCGCGCCAGCGGGCGGCGGCGGGACCGGTGCCGGCGATCGTGAGCCGTGCCCACCGCCCCCGCGCCAGCAACTCCGCCAGGGCCGCGAGGCCGATGTGCATGCCCTTCCAGGCAAGGCAGCGGCCGACGAACAGCAGCCGGAGCGGCCGGCCGGCGGGGCCTTCGCCGCCCTCCTCCGGGCGCGGCTGTTCCTGCGGGGACGGCTCTTCCTGCGGGGGCGGCTCGGGGAGATCGATGCCGACCTGAAGCCCGATCCGGACCTTGCCCCGATGGCGCTTGGGCACGAGATCCGCGGTGTCGGAGCCGGAAACGTAGATCAGGCGGGCGGCGGCCAGCGCCTGGCGCGTCATCGGGTCGACCCGGGCGAGCCGGTTGAGGCCGTCGCGGATCAGCTCGAGCAGCCAGCCGCGCGCGCCCATGCCGCCGCGCAGCGGCCACGGCGACCGCTCGCCGCCGCCGACCGGGCCGAGCACGAACGGTACCGGCAGGCGCCCCATGAGGCTCGGCTGGCGGATCACGCAATAGGTGATGTGGTGGATCAGATCGAACCGCTCCCGGCCCAGGCGGCGGCGCACGTGGCGGTAGGCGACCAGCTGCCAGACCAGATGCACGAGCTGCAGGGGCAGGCCACGGGCTGCCAGGCGGCCGAGCCAGTCCGGCATGAGGAAATCGAAGCGAAGATGCCCGGGCAGGCGCCCGGCGTCCAGCTCGGCCTGAATCTGCGGGCGGTCGCGAGCCCGGGTCAGAACCACGACCTCGTGGCCCTGGCGCGCGAGCTCGAGCGCCCAATGCCAGCCGACTCCCGGCTCGGAGCCGCTGTGCGGAGCACAGGCGAAGGCGCTGAGCAAGACCCGCATTGGCCTCGGGGCCGGTGCGCCGCACCTCAGAGGTGGCGCGCCCGGATCCGGCCGATGGCGTGGCCGGCCGCGCGCGCCGCCTGGCGCCGCAGCCGCCGGCTCACGTCGTCGTACAGGCTGCTGACCACGGCCGGCCAGCGCATGCTCAGGGCGCGCGGCTGCGCACCCGCGGACAGCCGTTCCAGCAGACCATCGGTCCGCGCCAGCTCCTCGAGCGCATCCGCAAGCGCCTGGGCGCATTCGGCCGCGCTCTTGCCCGCGGTCGTGATCACCCGGCCACAGCTCGCGTCGACCATCTTGGCCGGCCCGCCGATATCCAGGCAGACGACCGGCAGGCCGTGGGCCAGCGACTCGAGCACGACGTTGCCGCTGGAATCGTGCAGGCTCGGGTACAGCAGCGCGTGGTGCCGCCGGTAAAGCTCGCCCATCTGGCTGTGCTCGACCCAGGGCAGCCAGTCGATCGCATGGTCGATCTCGAGCTCGGCCGCCAGGCGCCGCCAGGCCGCCTCGTCGGGCCCGCGACCGAGCATCGTGAGACGCGCCTCGATGCCGCGGTCGAGCAGGCGGCCGAACCCCTCGAGACCAAGATGCATGCCCTTCCAATAGAGGAAGCGCCCGGTGAACAGAAGCTTGAGCGGCTGGCCGGGACGCCGCTCCGGTCGCGCCAGCTCGCGGACCTCGCGGGTGCCGATCTCCAGGCGGACGTCGATCTTGTCCTGATGGCGCGCCGGCAGGGCGCGCCCCGACTGGGCGGTCTTGACGTAGATCACGAGCGCGTCGGCGCAGGCCTGGCGCGTGATCGGGTCGAAGCGGATCAGCCAGGTGTGCAGGTCGCGCAGGGCGTCGGTCAGCCAGCCGCGCCAGCGGAAGCCGCGCCGCAACGCCAAGGGCGCCCGCTCGCCGCCGCCGAGCGGTCCCATCACCATCGGGATCGGCAGCCGGCCCATCAAGGTCGGGTGCCGGATGCCGCCGAAGGTGACGTGATGGACCAGATCGACCTGCCAGTCCGCGAGCTGCCTGCGGGCGTGGCGGTAGGCCAGGATCTGCCAGAGCAGATGGACCAGATGCCAGGTCGGCTGCTCGAAGCCGAGCGCGATGCCCTTGCGCTGCAGCCGGTCGAGCCAGGGCGGCATGAAGAACTCGAAGCGGAGCGAGGGCGGCAGGCGCCCCGATGCCACCTCGGCCTCGATCTCGGCGCGCAGCTCGGTCTGGGTCAGCGCGACCACCTGATGGCCGAGGCGCGCGGCCTCGACCGCCCAGTTCCAGCCGACCCCTTCCTCCGAGCCGCGATTCGGGCCGCAGGAGAACACGCTCATGAGGATACGCATTGGCTCTCGAGTCCTGACCGTGGCCGCTCGGGCGGCCTCATCCCCTCGGGCAGCAGGAGCTGCTCGAGGCGCTGGTCATAGACTCGAAAGCCGGACTTTCGGTAAACGCCGACCGCCCGCGGGTGGTCGAGATCGCAGGTGTGCACCCAGAGGCGCCGGGGCCGGGCGCGCCAGGCGTGGCGGATCGCCCAGTCGAGCAGCCAGCGGCCGAGGCCCTGGCCGATGAACTCCGGCAGCAGGCCGAAATAGGCGAGCTCGATGTCGGGCGCCTGGCGGCGGTCGAGCTCGGCGTAGCCGGCCGGGACGCCATCCACCCACAGCACGTTCACCTCGACCGCCGGATCGTCGAGGATCGCCCGGAGCTCGGCGTCGGACAGCAGCCGGCGCACGACCCAGGCCCAGTCCTCGCCGATGGTCCAATACAGATAGCGGTAGAACGAGACGGTCGGCTGCCTGGCGACGCGGACCTCGATCCCGGCCCGCGGCGGCGCCGGTGGTGGTGCCGAGGGCGGCGCGGTCATCTCGAGATAGGTGACCAGGGTGTCGACCTGCCGCTCGCCGCGCGCGCCGGCGGGCGAGGGGGCTTGGCGGGGAATCTCCGGGGTCATGGGTTGCGAAGTAAGAGTTTGATGGGTCAGGCTTCGTTGGTGTCAGGTTTGCGCGCGGACAGGATGGCGTGGCCGGCCAGGAGCCAGTGCAGGTCGATCGCCTCGAAACCGGCCTCGGTCAGCCAGAGGACGTGCTCGGCGACCGTGGACGGGTGATCGATCCCGTTGTCGTCCGGCCAGCGGAAGTAGTTCCAGTGCAGTTTCTCGAACTCGCGCCGCGCCCGGTCGTCGCCGTGGAGCGCCTGCGAGCGCGTGGCGACCGCGAGATCCCAGTCATCGGCGGCGATCTGCCAGCCGGCCGGGCTCGCGGGCCGGACCAGATCGGCGAGCACGAAGATGCCGCCTTTGCGCAGCGCCCCGAAGAGATCCCGAAACAGCTGCCGCTTCTGGCCGCCGTCCAGGTGATGGACCGCGAGCGAGGAGCAGATCGCCTCGGGAGCCGGCCGGAGCGCCCGCCAATCGCTCGCGGCGAGATCGAACGCCTGCAGATCCAGTCGGTCGACGTAGGCGGCGCAGCCCTGGCGCGTGGTCGCCAGCATCCGCGGCGAGCCGTCGAGCGCCCGCACCCGAGCCGCGGGCAGCCGCTCCAGCAGCAGCTTCGCAAGGTCGCCGCTGCCGCAGCAGAGCTCGACCACCAGGGCGGGGGCGGCGTCTGCGACCAGCTCGCAGACGATCTCCTGCTGGCGCTCGCGCTCCGGCGTGAAGGCTTGGCCGTAGTCGATGAAGACGGCCGAGTCCGCCTCCCGCCAGCCGGCCTTGTCCGCCGCCTCAGGCATGCGCCGTCAGCTCTCGATCGGGGTGTCGCTGCGGCCGCCCCACTCGGTCCAGGAGCCGTCGTAGACCGCAACGTCGCCGGCACCGATCTGGTGCAGCGCCAGCGCCGCGGTGCCGGCGGTGACGCCGGAGCCACAAGACGTGACGATCGGCTTGTCCAAAGTGATGCCTGAGGCGGCGAAGCGGCGACGGAGGTCGGGGGTCGGAAGCAGGGTGCCGTCCGGCGCGATCAGATCGAGATAGGGGAGGTTGAGGCTGCCGGGGATGTGGCCGGAGCGCAGGCCCGCCCTGGGTTCCGGCTCGGTGCCGGCAAACCGCCCGGCCGAGCGGACATCGAGCACCTGCTCGCGGCGCGCGACGATATTGGCACGAATCTGCTCCAGGTCGCGCACCAGGAGGCTGTTCTGGCGTGCCGTAAAGTGCGCCTCCCGCGGCAGAACCGGACGATCGTCGACCGGCCGTCCCTCGGCCCGCCACTTCGCGAGCCCGCCGTCGAGCACGGCCACGTCCTCATGGCCGAACACCCGGAACATCCACCAGGCGCGCGCGCTCGCCGAGTAGCGGTTGTTGTCGTAGACGATGATCCGGGTGCCATCGCCTAGGCCGAGCTTCCGCACCCGGCTCGAGAACTTGACCGGGTCCGGCAGCATGTGGGGCAGCGGGCTCGCCGCATCGGCGATGTCGTCGATGTCGAAATAGACCGCACCCGGGATGTGCGCCCCGGCATACTCGGCCTTCGCGTCCCGCTTCATGGTCGGCAGATACCAGGTGGCATCGACCACCTTGACGTCGGGCGTCGCAAGATGCGCGGCCAGCCACTCGGTGCTGACCAGGGGGGCCGGCGCGGCCATGGGCGTCTCCGCTTTAGAGCCGCACGTCCGGGATGTCGGTCCGCCGGTGCTCCAGCCAGCCCGGCACCGGCAGGTCCTTCTCGCGCAGGAAGGCGGGGTTGAACATCTTGCTCTGGTAGCGGTTGCCGTAGTCGCAGAGCACGGTCACGATCACGTGGCCGGGACCCAGCTCCTTGGCCGCCCGGATCGCGCCCGCGAGGTTGATCCCGCTCGAGCCGCCGAGCACCAGACCCTCCTCGACCACGAGATCGAAGATCAGCGGCAGCGCGTCCTTGTCCTTGATGTTGAACGCCATGTCGACCGGCGCGCCCTCCAGATTCGCGGTGATCCGCCCTTGGCCGATGCCCTCGGTGATCGAGTTGCCTTCGGCCTTGAGCTCGCCGTGGGCATAGTAGTTGTAGAGCGCCGCCCCATCCGGATCGGCGAGCACGATCTTGATGTCCTTGCTGCGCTCCTTGAGCGCGATCCCGACGCCAGCGAGCGTGCCGCCGGTCCCGACCGCGCTGACGAACGCGTCGACCTTGCCCCCGGTCTGCGCCCAGATCTCCGGCCCCGTGGTCCGGATATGGCCGTCGCGGTTGGCGACATTGTCGAACTGGTTCGCCCAGATCGCGCCGTTCGGCAGCGCCTTGTCCAGCGCCTCGGCGAGCCGCCCCGAATAGCGCACATAGTTGTTGGGGTCGCGATAGGGCACGGCCGGCACCTCGATCAGCTCCGCCCCGCAGAGCCGGATCATGTCCTTCTTCTCCTGGCTCTGGGTCTCCGGGATCACGATCACGGTCCGATACCCCTTGGCATTCCCGACCAGAGCCAGCCCGATCCCGGTATTGCCGGCCGTCCCCTCGACGATCGTCCCCCCCGGCCGCAGCTTCCCCTGCTTCTCGGCATCCTCGATGATGAACAACGCCGCCCGGTCCTTGACCGACTGCCCAGGGTTCAGGAACTCGGCCTTGCCAAGAATGGTACACCCGGTCTCCGCCGACGCCCGCCGCAGCAGGACGAGCGGCGTGTTGCCGATCAGGTCGATGAAGCTCTTTTTTTCCATATTTCCCACATGCGCGCTTCCCGGGCCGCCAACCTAGTCGACCCATCGCGACCGCTCAAGGTCGGTCGGCAGCTGGTGAAGGGTTAGTTCGCGGCGGCTGGCTCCGCACCGGTGACGTGGTGGCCCCAGCCTCAAGCCGCCCTGGCACCCGCGCCGATCATGAATTCGAGCTCGGTATGGAAGCCCTCGTGGTCCTCGAAGGGTAGCAGGTATTCGCCGACCTCCGACCACGCGGCCGCGCGAGCTTCGTGATCGAGGTCGGCGACGACAGCGCGACAGGCGCCGAAAGCCTGCTGCATCATTTCGAGCGCTAGAGCGGCCGAAGCCAGCCGGAGCGGTGCTCTGACAATTCTGGTTTCGACCTCCGCCAGGCCGCTATCGGAGAGTAAACCTTGAAGAGCACCTGGGTCGCCCAGCGCGAAAATCCCTGGCTTGCCGGCAGCAGGCGGGGCTTTCCCGGCGTGGCGAAGCAGGATTTGCATGGGCTTCGACATGAAGAGATTGCTGGATGGCGTCGTAAACACGAGCGCAGCGATGCGGGCCTTTGGTTTCAGGACGCGCTGAACCGCGATCAAGGCCTGCCTGGGAGCTGGAAAGTGCATCAGGCCGAGACGGCTGATGGCCGCATCAAAAGGGCCTGTGCCTGCTCGGGAGATCCTCTGCGGCGCATTCGACGGTTTCGATGTGGCTGAGGCCTCGGCGCCTCGCCGCCTCGCGAACGTACTCCAGCATGGTCGGCGATATGTCGCTGGCCACCACACGCCCCTGCGGCCCGACCCGGTCCGCTGCTCTCAGACTTTGGCTGCCAGCTCCGCAGGCGAGATCGAGGACGTGCATGCCGGCATCGACGCCGGCCATGTCGAGCATCGTATCGGTCGCATTGACGAGCCCTTCCGCGAACAAGCCCTCCCACTTGGCCCAGCCGGGCGCGGCAAACTCCCAGGTCCGGCGCAGCTCGGTCCTCACGTCATCGCCAGCCATCTCTGTTCCGCCCCTTTCGCAAAGTCCTCCCGGATGGGAGACACCCATGCAGCCGGCGTGGGGACCGCGGTTTCGATACCGACTGCCAGCGCACCTGGCGACGAAGGCCCGAAGGAATCATGGGCGCGGCGCGCCGTCAGTTCGCGGCGGCGGGCTCGGCGCCGGCGACGTTTTGGGCCAGGGCGGCTTCGAGGAAATCGTCGAGGTCGCCGTCGAGGACGCCTGCGGCGTTGCCTTTCTCGACGCCGGTGCGCAGGTCCTTGACCATCTGGTAGGGCTGGAGGACGTAGGAGCGGATCTGGTGGCCCCAGCCGATGTCGCTCTTGCCCGCGGCCGCGGCCTCGGCGGCCTCGGCGCGCTTCTGCAATTCCAGCTCGTAGAGGCGGGCGCGCAGCATGGCGTAGGCCATGGCGCGGTTCCTGTGCTGCGAGCGGTCGGTCTGGCAGGCGACCACGATCCCGGTCGGTAAGTGGGTCAGGCGGATCGCGCTGTCGGTCTTGTTGACGTGCTGGCCGCCGGCGCCGGACGCGCGGTAGGTGTCGATCCGAAGGTCCTTGTCCTGGATGTCGACCTCGATGGTCTCGTCGACCACCGGGTAGACCCAGACCGAGGCAAAGCTCGTGTGCCGGCGCGCCTGGCTGTCAAAGGGCGAAATCCGGACCAGGCGGTGGACGCCGCTCTCGGACTTGAGCCAGCCGTAGGCGTTGGGTCCGAGCACCCTGAGCGTCACCGACTTGATCCCGGCCTCCTCGCCCGGGCTCTCCTCGATCCATTCCAGCTTGTAGCCATGCGCCTCGGCCCAGCGCGAATACATGCGCTGGAGCATTTCGGCCCAGTCCTGGGATTCGGTGCCGCCGGCGCCGGCGTGGATCTCGAGGAAGGCGTCGTTGCCGTCCGCCTCGCCATCGAGCAGCGCCTCGATCTGGAGGCGGGCGAGACGATCGCGCAATGCGCTCAGCGCCGCCTCGGCCTCGGCGGCGCTCTCGGCGTCGCCTTCCTCCTCGGCGAGCTCGGCCAGTGCGAGACCGTCCTCGCGCTCGCGCTCGAGCGCGCGGTGGCGCTCGAGGGCGTCGGCCAGCCGGGTGCGCTCGCGCATCAGCGCCTGGGCCCGCGCGGCCTCATCCCAAAGCTCGGGCTTCTCGACCTCGGTGTTCAGCTCCTCGAGGCGCCTTAGCGACCGATCCCAGTCAAAGATGCCTCCTCAGCAGGGCCAGCCCCTGCTCGATCTCTTCGGCCAGATGGGCGATCTCGGCACGCATGCGACCTCTCCAAGGGGTCTGCGGGTGGTCAGGACCGGACCGGCGCCGTTCAGCGATCACGGCGCCGCGGGCGCGTGTAGCACAAATCCCCGCGGGCGCGAAATGCCCGAGCGGCGCGGAAGGCTCAGTTCAGTAGAGGCCGCCGGGCTTGGGCGTCCGAGCCGGCGGCGGGCTCTGCGCGCCGCTGCCGTCGACGCCATCGAAGCTGACCGTGGCGTCCCGCGGCGGGCTGACCTCGGTCGGCTCGGTGCCGGGCATGAACGCCTCGAGGACCACGCTCTGGGTATCTGGCCCCGGCAGCAGGCCGGTGTCGGCGTCGACCCGGACCAGGCGGATGCCGGGCGGCACCCGGAACGGGGTCGCGGGCTTGTCGGCCAAGGCCTTCTGCATGACCTCGATGAAGATCGGCAGCGCCGCGGAGGCGCCCTGCTCCTGGTCGCCGAGGCTCTTGGGCTGGTCGTAGCCGACGAAGACGCCGACCACGAGATCGGGGGTGAAGCCGATGAACCAGGCGTCGCGGGCATCGTTCGAGGTGCCGGTCTTGCCGGCGACCGGCTTGTTCAGGACGCGCGCGCGCGCGCCGGTGCCGTGCTCGATCACGCCCTGGAGCAGGTTGACCATCTGATAGGCGCGCGCCGGCGGGATAATCTGCTCGCGCTGATCGACCAGGATCGGGGTCGGCTGATCCTGCCAGGTGACGCCATCGCAGCCGGGGCAGGGGCGGTCGTCGCGGCGTTCCACGGTCTTGCCGTGGCGGTCCTGGATGCGCTCGATCAGGGCCGGCTTGATCCGCTTGCCGCCGTTCACCAGGCTCGCATAGGCGCTGGTCAGGCTCAACAGGTCGACCTCGCCGGCGCCGAGCGCGGCGGCCAGATTGTTGCCCATGCCGCGATCGATGCCGAAGCGGTGGACCATCTCGACGACCTTGTCCATGCCGGTCGCCTGGGCGAGGCGGATGGTCATCAGGTTGCGCGATTTCTCGAGCCCGAGGCGCAGCGTGCTCGGCCCATAGAAGTGGCCGGAGTAGTTGGCCGGCTTCCATTTGCCGAGCCCGGGCCCCTGGTCGATCACGATCGGGGCGTCGAGCAGGATGCTGGACGGCGTCAGACCGCTCTCCAGGCCGGCGAGGTACACGAACGGCTTGATCGCCGAGCCGGGCTGGCGAAGCGCCTGGGTCGCCCGGTTGAAGACGCTCTCGGCGTAGCTGAAGCCGCCGCTCATGGCGAGCACCCGGCCGGTGTGCGGGTCGAGCGCCACCACCGCGCCCTCGATCGCCGGCGGCTGGCGGAGCGTGTAGCGCGCCGGCTTGGCATTGTTGGTGGCGACGGTCACATCCGCGCCCGCGACCGCGACGCCGGCGCCCGCGAGCGGCTCGACCCAGATCACGTCGCCCGGCTGCACCACCTGGTCGGCGGCGGTCACCTCGGGACCGAGCTGGTCATCCGCGATCGCCCGGCGCGCCCAGGTCATCTCGGCGAGCGGCAAGAGACCCTGGCTGCCGTCCTCGAGGCCGAGCACGGCACCTTCGGGGCCGACGCTCAGCACCGCCGCCAGCTGCCAGCTGTCGAGGCCGTCGCGCTCGGCGAGCTCGGCCAGCCGGGCCGGCCAGTTGTCGGTGCTCGCGAGATGGCCCTCGGGGCCGCGCCAGCCGTGCCGGCGGTCGTAGGCCATCAGCCCGTCGCGCAGAGCCCGCTGGGCGATCGCCTGCAGCGGCGGCGACAGCGTGGTCCGGATCGACAGGCCGCCCTCGTAGAGAAACGCCTCGCCGTGCTGCTCGACCAGGGTCCGGCGGACCTCCTCGGTGAAATAATCCGCGGTCACGATCTCGGTCGGCGCCCGGTGGCGCACCACCAGCGGCTCGGCCATGGCGCGCTCGGCGTCGGCGCGGTCGATGAAGCCGAGATCGAGCATCCGCCCGATCACCCAGTCGCGGCGCGCCTTGGCCGCCTCGGGCTGGCGGCTTGGATTGTACCAGGATGGCGCCTTGGGCAGGCCGGCCAGGAACGCCGCCTCGGCGACGGTCAGCTCGTCCAGCGATTTGTCGAAGTAATTGAGCGCCGCCGCCGCCACGCCGTAGGACCCGAGGCCGAGGTAGATCTCGTTCAGGTACAGCTCGAGGATCTGGTCCTTGGTGAACGTCCGCTCCATCCGGAAGGCCAGCAGCGCCTCCTTGATCTTGCGCGACAGCGAGACCTCGCCGCTCAAAAGGAAGTTCTTGGCGACCTGCTGGGTGATGGTCGAGGCCCCGACCGGCCGGCGGTTCTCCCCGAGGTGCCAGACGTTGGTCAGCGCGGCGCGGACGATCCCGAGCACGTCGACCCCGGGATGGCTGTAGAAATTCTTGTCCTCGGCGGCGAGGAAGGCCTGGATCAGGCGCTTGGGGATCGCCTCGACCGGCACGAAGATCCGCTTCTCCTGCGCATACTCGGCCATCAGGCGGCCGTCGGCGGCATGGATCCGGGTCACGGTCGGCGGCTGATAGTGGGCCAGCTGGCGATAGTCGGGCAGACCGCTGCCGTAGCGATGGAGCAGGTAGAGCGCGCCGCCCGCGCCGACGATCGCCAGGATCAGCAGGCTGACCAGGCCTACCCCGAGAAGCTTCAGCAGCTTGCGCAAGACCGATCCTCGAGCGAAGGCCAGACGCCGCTGGCGGGTGAGGCCGGCCGGACGCGCCGGTCAGCTATGCGCGGGCGCAAAGTAGCTGTCGATCGCCTTGACGATCGCCTTGGCCAGCTCGGCCAGATGGGCGGAATTGCGCAACGCCTGCTCGTCATCCGCATTCGACAGATAGCCCAGCTCGACCAGCACCGACGGCATGTCGGGCGACTTGAGGACCACGAACCCGGCCTGAGAGCGCCGCAATCGCGCCATCTTGGTCACCGAGCCCAGCTCGTTGACCATCAGGTCGGCGACCTCGATCGACTTGTTGTTGGCATCCCGCTGCGCCAGGTCGATCAGGATCTCGGTGACGATCTCCTCCTGGTTCGAGAGGTCGATCCCGGCTAGGATATCGGCACGGTTCTCCTTGCTGGCAAGTCTTGCCGCCTCGTCGTTCGAGGCCCGCTCGGACAGCGTGTAGATCGAGGCGCCGCGCACGTCGGGAGCGTTGACCAGGCTGTCGGCATGCAACGACAGGAACAGCTCGCCCCCGCTGTCGTGCGCGATCTGCAGCCGGTCGCGCAGGCGGACGATGCGATCGCTGTCCCGCGTCAGCACCACCTTGTAGCGACCGGTCGCCTCGAGCTGGCGGCGCAGCTCGAGGCCGATCGCGAGCACGACGTCCTTCTCGTAGGTCCCGCCCGAGCCGATCGCCCCGGGATCGATGCCGCCATGCCCCGGGTCGATCACCACGACCCGCTTGCGCGCCGGCTCCGCCGGCTGCTTCGGCGGCGGCGGCAGGATCGGCCGCATCGCCGCCACGGGCTGCCCGTCGACCGCGTCCGCGCCGGGCGCGGCGGTCGCCCGGTCCGGCTGGGCTGCGGCGGTCGGCGGGTCCTGGGCTGCGGCCAGGTCGGTCACGATCCGGTGGCCATGACCTTCGTCCGGCGGCAGCTCGAACACCTTGCGGATCTCGAACGACTGCGCGAGGTCGAACACGACCCGCGACACACCGGGTCGAAAGCGGCCGAACCGGTAGCTCTTGACCAGACCGGTCGCCTGCCCGGCGCTGGCCGCCGGCACCTGCCAGGCGACCTCCGGCAGATCGATCGCCAGCCTCGGCGGCTGGTCGAGCAGAAGGTGGCGGAAGCTGACCCGTCGATTGAGCTCGATCACGATCCTGGTGCCGTCGCCATAGGGCGCGACGCGAATGTCCTGAACCGCGGTCGGCTCGGCCCGGAGCGACAGCGGCGCGAGGCCGGCCAGGATCGCGATGAGGGCGCCGACCAGCGCACCCGGCCGGCGGCCGCCGGCCCGCCGGCGCGCCGCGGCACCGCCGCCGGCCGGTCGGGCGTGGTCCTCAGTCCACATGCGGGTACCGGCGAGGCTCGGGGCGAACGGACGGCTCATAATCGGATTGTATGGTGCTGGCCGACGCACTATAGTTGCCAAACAACGGTTTGTCGCTGATCGATGTGATTTTTCGTGAGCGCCTGTGGCGCCGCTGCCACCGATCGGCCCATTGCCCGTTCCTCCGGCAGGCCATCATTGCGGCTCGCATGGCGCGGGTCGGCGTGGGAAACTGGTGCGAGACGACCACAGCTCCTGCCTTGCCTTGGATCCCTCAGTGGCGGCGGCCGCGATGGCCCGCCGTCCCCGGTCGATCCGGGCAGCCATCGATGACCGATGCCAGCTCGCCGCGGCGCAGGCGCGCCAGCGGCCCGGCCCCCAATTCACGGAGAAGCTCCCGAATGACGAAACGCATGCTGATCGACGCCTCCCATCCGGAGGAAACCCGGGTGGTGGTGGTCAATGACCACCAGCTCCAGGACTTCGACTTCGAATCCTCAACCAAAAAGCAACTCAAAGGCAACATCTATCTCGCCAAGGTAACCCGGGTCGAGCCCTCGCTGCAGGCCGCGTTCGTCGACTACGGCGGCCAGCGCCACGGCTTCCTGCCGTTCAGCGAGATCCACCCCGACTACTACCAGATCCCGCAGGCCGACCGCCGCCTGCTGCAGGAGCCCAGCCCGGCCGAGCCCGAAGCCGTCGCCGAGCCGGACGCCGCCCCCGAGGAGGTCGCCGCGGACGGTGCCGGCGACGATGCGCCGGTGGCCGCGGCCACCGATCCCGACGAGGAGGCGGCCGAGGTCTTCGACGAGCAGGCCCGGCAGCGCTCGCGCCTGCTGCGCGGCTACAAGATCCAGGAGGTGATCAAGCGCCGGCAGATCCTGCTGGTCCAGGTGGTCAAGGAGGAGCGCGGCAACAAAGGTGCTGCGCTCACCACCTATCTGTCGCTCGCCGGCCGCTACAGCGTTCTGATGCCGAACACCGGCCGGGGCGGGGGCATCTCGCGCAAGATCGCCAACGGCGCCGATCGCGCGCGGCTCAAGGAGATCGCCCGCGAGATCGAGGTCCCGGAAGGCATGGGCCTGATCATCCGCACCGCCGGCCAGCAGCGCAGCAAGCTCGAGATCAAGCGCGACTACGAGTACTCGCTCCGGCTCTGGAACGACATCCGGGAGCTGACCCTGCGCTCGATCGCGCCCTGCCGAATCCATGAGGAGGGCGCGCTGGTGAAGCGCGCGATCCGCGACCTCTACGGCCGCGACGTCGACGAGGTCTGGGTCGAGGGCGACGAGGGCTTCCGGACCGCGCGCAAGGTCATGAGCATGCTGATGCCGTCGCGCGCCCGGCGGGTCAAGCCGTACAAGGACGAGCTGCCGCTGTTCCACCGCTACGACGTCGAGGAGCAGCTCGACAGCCTGCACCAGCCGGTGGTGCATCTGCGCTCGGGCGCCTCGATCGTGATCCACACGACCGAAGCGCTGACCGCGATTGACGTCAACTCGGGGCGCTCGACCCGCGAGCGCAACATCGAGGAGACCGCGCTCAAGACCAACCTCGAGGCGGCCGAGGAAATCGCCCGCCAGCTGCGGCTGCGCGACATCGCCGGCCTCGTGGTGGTCGACTTCATCGACATGGACGAGACCCGCAATCAGCGGGCGGTCGAGCGCCGGCTGCGCGAGCATCTGAAGTCCGATCGGGCGCGTGTGCAGCTCGGCAAGATCAGCGCCTTCGGTCTGCTCGAGCTGTCGCGCCAGCGGCTGCGTCCGAGTTTCCAGGAGCTGAGCACCCAGCTCTGTCCGACCTGCACCGGCACGGGCGTGATCCGCTCGGTCGAATCGGCGGCGCTGCAGGCGCTGCGCGCGATCGAGCTCGAGGGCATGAAGGGCAAGTCGGCGGCGCTGGCGATGACCCTGTCCCAGGCGGTCGCTCTCTACATCCTGAACCAGAAGCGCGACCGGCTGGTCGCCCTCGAGCAGCGCTACGCCATGACCGTCGAGGTCGCGGTCGACGCCGGGCTGATCGCGGGCGCCTACCGGCTCGAGAGCACGGCGGCCAAGGTCGAGGGCGAGACCCCCGAGGTGCGGGGCGAGGCGCGTGGCGAAGCGCGCGTCGAGGCGCGCGTGGAGGCGCCGGCGGAGGCGGCCGCCCCGGCCGCGGCCGCCGGAGCCGCCGCCGGGGCCGAGGCCACCGAGGACGAGGCTGAGGCGGGTCGCAAGCGGCGTCGGCGCCGGCGCCGCCGGCGTCGGCCCGGCGAGGCCGAGAGCGAGGCCGAGAGCGTCCAGCCTGCGGCTGCCGCGCTGGCGGTCGCGCCAGAGGTGAGGGCGCCTGCGCCGGCAGCGCCGGAGCCAGCCGAGACGCGAGGCGCCGAGGCAGCGGAGACGGCGGCAGCGGAGACGGCCGAGGCCGTGCAAGCGGCCGCGGCAGCGCCGGACGCGGCACCGAAGGCCGAGCGCAAGCCGCGCCGGCCGCGGCGGCGCACCGGCACCAGGCGGAACGAGGGCCGGGCAGTGGGCGAGCTGGCGCCGGCCGAGCCGGTGGCCGCAAGCCAGCCGAGCGCGATCGAGAACGGCGCCGGCGGCGCCGCCGCGCCGGCGGATGGCGCGGGTCCCACCGCTGCCCCCGAGGCGGCCGGACTGCCGGTCGCGGCGACCGAGGTGCCGGCGCTGAGCGAGCCCGTCGCCGCACCAGCGGCCCGTACCGGCCGGCGGCGGCGATCGGCCCCGGTCGACCGGGGCCGGGAGCCCGCGGGCCAGCCCGAGCCCGCGGTGCCGCCCGCGGCCGTGGTCGACCTCGAGCCGCCCGCAGCCCCGCGCCGCGGCTGGTGGAGCCGGTTCGTCCACAGGGACGAGTAGGACAGGCCGGGCAGGAGCGCCTGGCGGCGCGCAGGCGAGCTTGGGCCTAAGCTCGCGCGCGCAGCCACGCCGCCAGGCGATCGGCGCCGGCGGTCACCCGCTCGTGGGTGCCCGCGAAGGCGAGGCGGACGAACCGGTGGCCGTCGATGCTGTCGAAGTCGGCGCCCGGCGTGAGTGCCACCCCGGTCGCCTCGAGCAGCGCCGCGCACCACCCGGCCGAGTCGTCGGTCAGATGGGCGACGTCGGCGTAGAGGTAGAAGGCACCGTCGGCCGGCGCCAGCCGGGTGAGGCCGGCCGCGGGCAGACGCTCGAGCAGGGCTGCCCGGTTGCGCCGATAGCCCTCGATCCGCGCCGCGAGCTCGGCGCCGCAGGCGAACGCGCACAGCGCCGCCTCCTGGGCCAGCGCCGGCGCCGAGATGAACAGGTTCTGGGCGAGCAGCTCGATCGGCCGCACCAGGTCCGGCGGCGCCACCAGCCAGCCGAGGCGCCAGCCGGTCATGCAGAAGTACTTGGAGAAGCCGTTGATCACGACCGCGTCACGCTCGAACGCCAGCACGCTCGCGGCCGGCGCCCCGTAGGTGATGCCATGGTAGATCTCGTCGGCGATCAGCCGGATGCCCCGGGCGCGGCAGTAGCCGGCGAGGCCGGCGAGCTGTCCGGGCGCGAGCATGGTCCCGGTCGGATTGGCCGGGCTCGCGATCACCAGGCCGTGGACCGGCGGCGCGACCGTGGCCAGGCGCTCGACGGTGAGCGCGAAGCCGGTGTCCGGTCCGAGGCCGAGCCGGACCGGCTCGACGCCGAGCGCCCGCAGGATGTTCTTGTAGGCCGGGAAGGCGGGCTCGGGCACGACCACCCGGTCGCCGGGGTCGAACGCGGCGAGGAAGCTGAGGACGAAGGCGCCCGACGCGCCGACCGTGACGACCACCTGCGCCGGATCGACGTCGAGGTCGTAGGTGGCGCGGTAGTGGCCGGCGATCGCCCGGCGCAGCGCCGGCCGGCCGAGCGCTTCGGTATAGCCGAGCGGGATCCGGCCCAGCGCGCGCCTTGCCGCTTCGAGCACCGAAGCGGGCGGGCCGCCGCCGGGCTCGCCGACCTCCAGATGGATGACATCCTGGCCCTCGGCGGCCCGCGCGCTCGCCGCGGCGAGCACGTCCATCGCGATGAACGGCGCGATCCGGGTCCGCTTTGCGATCTTGAGCCCTGGCGGCGAGGCGGTGCTCGACATACCTACCCTGGCGAAGGTGTCTCCGGGCCGCCGTTCTGTCATAACCGTCCGGCTTCTGCTAGGGATGGCCGACAGGCGGAGGGCACCGGATGATGCTCCCCTGCGAACGGTGAGGGCCCCGTGCGGTTAGGACCCATTCGGCGATTCGGGCTCGTCCTGGCTCTGGTTGCGGGACTGACGTTGCCGGCGCTGCCCGCGGCGGCCGCGGGGCGCAACATCAGCCTGATCCGCGATGCCGAGATCGAGGCGACCCTGCAGACGTTCCTCACGCCCCTGCTGGAGGCGTCCGGGCTCGGTGCCGGCTCGGTCCGAATCTACATCGTCAACGACGACCAGCTGAACGCCTTCGTCGCCGGCGGCATGAACCTGTTCCTGAACACCGGCCTGATCATGAGCACCGAGAACCCGCTCCAGCTGGTCGGGGTGATGGCGCACGAAACCGGCCACATCGCGGGCGGCCATCTGACCCGGGTCAGCACCCCGCAGACCAAGGCGACCGCGGAGGCGATCCTCGGCGCGGTCCTGGGTGCGGCGACCGCCGCGATCGGCGCGCCGGGCCTCGGCGCCGCGGTCATCGCCGGCGGTCAGCAAATCGCCCAGCAAGGCCTGATGCGCTTCTCCCGCGGCCAGGAGGCGGCCGCCGACCAGGCCGGATGCACCTATCTCACCCGGGCGGGCCTGTCGGCGCGCGGCCTCGCCGAGTTCTTCCACGTCCTCGAGAATCAGACCGTGCTGGTGGTGTCGGGGGCCAGCCCGTGGCTGATGAGCCATCCCCTGACCCGGGACCGGATCACCTTCGTCGAGAACTGGGTCGCCAGCCATCCGAACCCGCCGCCGCCGGCCGGCTGGGTCCAGCTCCACGGGCGCATGGTGGCCAAGCTGCGCGCCTTCCTCAAGGAGCCGCGCGAAGTCCTGGCGACCTACCAGGGCGACGACAGCCTGGATGGCCGCTATGCCCGCGCCATCGCGGAATACCGCATTCCGGATCTGCCCCAGGCGCTCAAGGACATCGACGGGCTGCTCGCGGATCATCCCGGCGACCCCTATTTCTACGAGCTCAAGGGCCAGATGCTGTTCGAGAACGGCCGCGTCAAGGAAGCCGTGCCGCCCTATCGCGAGGCGGTCCGGCTGGCGCCGGACTCGGCGCTGCTGCGCATCGGCCTGGCACAGGCCCTGATCGAGTCCGGTGCGCCGGGCGCCAACGGCGAAGCGATCGAGCGGCTCGAGGACGCGGTCCAGAAAGAGCCGGACAACGCCAGCGCGTGGCGCCTGCTCGGCATCGCCCGCGGCCGGGATGGCCTGCAGGCGAAGTCCGACGTCGCCTTCGCCGAATATGCGCTCCGGATCGGCAAGCGCGACGACGCGCGCCTCTACGCCAAGCGCGCCGAGGGCAAGATCCCGGCGAGCGATCCCGTGTGGCTGGAGCTGCAGGACATCCTGCGGCAGATCGAGGAAAGCTGAGGGCCCTTGTGCCGACCCGGCCGGTGGCCGCCGGGAGGCGGGGCGGCGCCGGCGAGGCGGGCGCGGCGCACGGCCGACGAGGTTTGGCAATGGCGCGTGCGCGCCGAGGCGACTACAGTCCCGCGAGATCGCAGCGCGAACGGGAGCAAGCCGACGATGCATCGACGAGCCGGAAGGTGGATCCTGGGTGGTTTTGGCATCGGGCTGGCCCTGCTCCTGGCCCCGCCCGCGCAGGCCGCCGGCGCGAGCGCCGCGGCCGATCTGCCGGTCGAGCAGGTCGAGAAGATCGTGCACGACTACCTGATGCACCATCCGGAGGTCGTCTACCAGGCGCTCCAGGAGCTGCAGCGCCGTCAGGACGAGGCCAAGGCCGAGCATCAGAAAGAGGCGGTCGCGGCCAATCACGCGCAGCTGTTCCAGAAGGCCGGCGACCCGGTCGGCGGCAACCCGGACGGCGACGTCACCGTGGTCGAGTTCTTCGACTACCAGTGCGCCTACTGCCGCAAGGTCATGCCGTCGCTGCGGGCGAAGCTGGGCGAGGATCAGAAGCTCCGGGTCGTGTTCAAGGACTTCCCGATCCTGGGCGAGGACTCGGTGACCGCGGCGCGGGCCGCGCTCGCGGCGCAAAAGCAGGATCGCTACCTGCCGTTCCACTTCGCCCTGATGGGCGCCAAGGATCTGTCGCTGAACGGCATCCTGGCGGTCGCCAAGAGCGTCGGTCTCGACCCCCAGCGGCTGGCCAGCGACATGAACGCGCCCGAGATCGAGGCGCAGATTCAGGCCAACTACGCGCTCGCCCGCACGCTCGGCATCGATGGCACGCCGGCGTTCGTGATCGGCAACGAGCTGATCCCGGGCGCCCTCGACCAGACCCGCCTCAGCGAGCTGATCGACGAGGCGCGGACCAGCTGCGTCAGCTGCTAGCGGCACCCGGCCGCAGCGCCGCGCGGGGCTGAGCCTCAGCTCTCCGGCCGTCTGCGCGCGAGCATCAGGCCGTCGCCGATCGGCACCAGGGCGAGGCTGATCCGCGGGTCGGCGCCGAGCTTGGCGTTGAGCGCCCGCAGCGCCTGGGTCTGGCGGTCGGCGTTGGCGGGCTCGGCGACCGCACCGCCCCAGAGCACGTTGTCGATCATGATCAGCCCGCCCGGCCGGACCAGGATCAGGCTGCGCTCGTAGTAGGCGTCATAGCTCTTCTTGTCGGCGTCGATGAAGACCAGATCGAAGCTCGCGGCAGCGCCGGCCTCGATCAGCTGGTCGAGGCTCTCGAGCGCGAGCCCGAACCGGACCTCGATCTTGTCCAGGACGCCCGCCTCCCGCCAGGCCCTCCGGCCGAGCTCGACCCACTCGGTATTGACATCCAGGGTCAGGAGGCGCCCGTCCGGCGGCAGCGCGAGCGCCATGGCAAGGGTGCTGTAGCCGGTGAAGCAGCCGATCTCGAGCACGCGCCGGGCACCGGTCAGCTCGACCAGCAGGCCCATCAGCTGGCCCTGCTCGGGCGCGCTCTGCATGCCCGCCTCGGGCAGCGCCGCGGTCGCGGCGCGCAGCCCCGCGAGCGCCGGATGCTCGCGCAGCGTGGTCTCAAGCAGATAGTCGTACAGCCGGTCGGTGAGCGGCAGGGTGCGCCGGGTCATAGGGTCAGCCCACGCCCTTGGCCAGGCCCCGGGCGGCGGCCAGCACCTCCTCGACGTGGCCCGGCACCTTGACCTTGCGCCAGACCTGGCGCACCTGGCCCTGGCCGTCGATCAGGAAGGTCGAGCGGTCGATGCCCATGTAGCTGCGGCCGTACATGCTCTTCTCGACCCAGGCGCCGAAGGCCTCGACCACGGCGCCCTCCTCGTCGGAGGCGAGCGGGAAGGGCAGGCCGTGCTTGGCCTTGAACCGGTCGTGGCTCGCGACGCTGTCCTTGGACACGCCCACGACCTCGACGCCCGCGGCCTGGAACGCGGGCCAGGCGGCGGCGAAGTCGAGCGCCTCGCGGGTGCAGCCCGAGGTGTCGTCCTTGGGATAGAAATAGACCACCACGGGCCGACCCGCGCGATCGGCCAAACGCATCCGACCGCCGCCGGCGGTCGGCAGATCGAGCTCTGGAGCTGGTTGTCCGGCTTCGAGGGTCACCTTGCTACCTCCTCACGCAGAATTGAACGGCAGGCAGACGATCAGGCCGGCGGCGCCGGGTCGTCACCGGCGGCAGCTTCGGGGCAGTGGCGGGCGAAGATCAGGGCGACCTCCGCCTGGGCGGCGCGCAGCTTGGCCTGCAGCTCATCGAACGCCGCCGCCGACGCCGCCTCCGGCTCGCCCTCGTCGGGGCTGGCCGCGCGGACCAGGGCGCGGCGCAGACCCGGCGGCGCCAGGCCGGCATCGAAGCGGTCCTGGACCGAGAGCCGGAGCACCGCCTGCAGCCGCCGGTACAGGCGCACCGCCTCGACCAGCGCGCGCCCCTCGTCCGCCGGCAGCAGCCCGAGGGTCACCGCCCGCTCGAAGGTCTGGAGCGTGCTGGTCGTGAGCAGCACCGGATGCGCGGGCGCGTAGCACAGCTGGAGGAACTGGGCCAGGAACTCGGCCTCGACCAGGCCGCCCCTGGCGTGCTTCAGGTTCCAGGGATCCTGGTCGCCGTGCTCGCGGAAGATCCGCGCGCGCATGGCGGCGACCTCGCGCGCCAGCTGCTCCGGGTCGCGCTCCTGGATCAGGGCGGTGCGGATGATGCCAGCGACCCTGGCGCCGAGCGCGGGATCGCCGGCCACGACCCGCGCGCGGGTCAGCGCCTGATGCTCCCAGGTCTGGGCGGACTTCAGCTGATAGCTCGCGAAGTTGGCGAGCGAGCAGGCGACCGGGCCGAGGTTGCCCGAAGGTCTGAGCCGCATGTCGATCTCGTAGAGCGGGCCTTCGGCGGTCGGCGCGGTCAGCGCCCGGATCAGGCGTTGGCCGAGCCGGGCATACCAGGTCGGCGCGGGCAGCGGCCGCGCGCCATCCGACTGCGCCGCCTCGCCGGCATCGAAGATGAAGATCAGGTCGAGGTCGGAGCCGACCGTGAGCTCGCGCGAGCCGAGCTTGCCGAGCCCGAGCACCGCGAAGGTCCCGGCCGCGACCCGGCCGTGCTGGGCCGCGAGCCAGGCATCGACCCGCGGCAGGAGCGCTTGGATCACGATCTCGGCGAGCTCGGTCAGGACGAGGCCGGCGCGGTCGCCGTCGACCAGGCCGAGCAGCACCTGGAGCCCGATCTGGAACTGGCGCGCCTGCGCCCAGCGGCGGGCGGCGTCGAGCACGTCCTGAAGGTCGCGCGCGCGCCCGAGCACCCGGTCGAGCTCGGCGGCGAGCGCCCGGGCGTGGGGCACCGGCTCGAAGAAATCCGGCGCCAGCATCGCCTCGAACAGGCTGGTATGGCGGCTCAGGTGGCCGGCCAGGCGGGGGGCTGTGCCCATCAGATCGGCGACCAGGGCGAGCAGCCGCGGGTTCGCCCGGAACAGCGAGAACAGCTGGACCCCGGCCGGCAGGTTGGTCACGAACTCGTCGAAGCGGGCGAAGGCGGCATCGGGCTCGGCCTGGTCGGCGAGCGCGCCCAGGAGGCGCGGCATCAGCTCGGTCAGCAGCTCGCGCGCGCGCGCATCGCGGGTCGCCCTGATGTGACCGTGGTGCCAGGCGCGGATCCGGGCGGCCATCGGCGCCGGCTTGGCGAAGCCCATCTCGGCCAGCGTCGCCAGGGTCTCCGGATCGTCGTCGGTGCCCGTGAACACCAGCGCCCGGCCGCCGCCGAGATCGATGCTGCTCTCGAACAGGGCGGCATAGTGGCGCTCGACGCGCTCGAGCCGGTCCCGGATCGCCCCGGTCAGCGCCCCGCCGTCGGGGTAGCCCATGAACGCCGCGAAGCGCTCGATCTGGTCGGGGTGGGCGGGCAGGCTGTGGGTCTGCTTGTCGGCGACCATCTGCAGGCGATGCTCGACCCGGCGCAGGAAGCGGTAGGCCTCGATCAGCTCATCCGCGATCGCCGGCTCCAGCCAGCGGGTCGCGACCAGGGCGCGCAAGGCATCGCAGGTCGCGGGCGCGCGCACCTCCGGCACCCGGCCGCCCAGGATCAGCTGCTGGGTCTGGACGAAGAACTCGATCTCGCGAATGCCGCCGCGGCCGACCTTGATGTCGTGGCCCGGCACCCGGATCGTGCCGTGGCCGCGGTAGGCGTTGATCTGGCGCTTGATCGAATGGATGTCCCGGATCGCGGCGTAGTCGAGGTGGCGGCGCCAGAGGAACGGCTCGAGGGCCGCGAGGAAGCCGTTGCCGGCCGGGCGGTCGCCGGCGATCACCCGCGCCTTGATCAGCGCCGCCCGTTCCCAGTTCTGGCCGTGGCGCTCGTAGTACTGCTCCGCGTCCTCGATCGCGAGCGCCAGCGGATGACCGGGCGGATGCGGGCGCAGCCGGAGATCGGTGCGGAAGACGTAGCCGTCCGGGGTGCGGTGCTCGAGCAGGTAGACGAGCGCGCGGGTCAGGCGCACGGCGCAGGCCATCGGCGCTTCGCGGCCGCGGTAGGCCAGACGCTCGGGGTCGAACAGGACGATGAGATCGATGTCGCTCGAATAGTTGAGCTCGTCGCCGCCGAGCTTGCCCATGCCCAGCACCACCAGACCCGATTCGGCGAGCGGCCGGTCCGCGGCCCGGCGGTCGATCTCGCCGCGCACCACGGCCTCGCGCAGGCTCAGCTCCAGCGCCCGCTCGACCGCGAGATCGGCGAACCGGCTCAGCGCCGCGGTCACGCGCTCGAGCGGCCACAGGCCGGCGAGGTCGGCGAGCGCGATCAGGAGGGCGAGCCGCCGCTTGCTCTGGCGCAGGCTCGCCATCAGCCGGGCGCGCCGGTCGCCGGGCGCGGCGCCGACCTCGGCGAGCAGGCGCTCGAAGGCCGCATCCGGTCCCTCGAGCAGGAGCGAGCGCAGGACCTCGGGCTCGGCCAGCAGCGCCTCGCTGAGGTAGGGGCTGTTGCCGAACACGGCCTCGAGCAGGCGCTCGGGATCGACCGGGCCCTTGGCCGGATCGACGCCCCGCAAGGGCTCCGCCAGGCGCGCCCAGCGGGCGAAGCCGCGCTCGGCCGCCGCGGGGTCGCCGCCACGCGGCAATTTGTCGGGCGTGCCTTGGGACTGCGCCATCACAAGCTGTTCTTAGCCCAACGGTCTGATACTGTCGAAAGTTCTGGATCACCCCAGGGCGGCCGCGTTGGTCCTCAGAATCTCACACCTGCTGTTCCGGATCGTGGCCGTGGTCGTGGCGTCCGCGGTCGTCGCCATTGCCGCGCTCGGTGGCCGTCTGGTGCTCGGCCCGATCCAGCTGACCTGGCTCGCGCCCTCCCTCGCGCGGGCGATCACGCCGCCCGACCGGGCGTTCAAGATCGAGATCCAGAACGCCGGCGTGCGCCTGGGTCAGCATCGGGTGATCGAGCTGGTCGGGGACGGCGTCCAGGCCAAGGGGCCCGATGGCGAGGTCCTGATCGACCTGCCCGAGATCCAGATCGGGATCAGCCTGCGCGCCCTGATCTGGCACTTCATGCTGGCACCCGCCTCGCTCGAGGCCAGGGCGCCGCTCCTGATCCTGACCCGGAACCAAGCCGGGACCATCGGTCTGAGCGGATTGCGGGCCGAGGCGGACGCGCCGGCGCCCCGCGGTCAGGTCGACCTCAACGCGCTGCTCGCACCCCTCCTGTCGGGTGACCCGAGCCAGCCCCTGAGCTACCTCGAGCGGGTCGACATCTCCGGCGGCCAGCTGGTGGTCAAGGATCAGATCACCGATCACACGCTGATGGCGCGCGACGCGGCGCTGACCCTTCGGCGGTTGCGGGACGGGGCCGCGGCCGATCTCTCCTTCGCGCTCGACCAGCCAGGCGCGCCAGCCAAGGTCAAGACCACGGTCGCGCGGGACGCGGCCAGCGGCCGGGTCCGTTTCGCGGTCGACTTCGACGGACTGAGCCTCGCGGAGCTGGCCAAGTTCGATCCGGACCTGTCGCTCGACGGGGTCGACCTGGCGGTCACCGGCCGGCTGGTCGGCGACATGGATCGCGAGCAGGGCCTGGCGCCGATTGCCTTCGAGCTGCGCGCCAAGGACGGCCTGATCGATCGGCCCGACTGGCTGGGCGGCCGGCTGCCGATCGATTCGGTCACCGTTGCCGGCCGGCTCGCCTCCAACCTCAATGCCGCCGAGGTGACTGAGGCGCGCATCGCCGCCAGGGGCGCCACCGCCGAAGCCAAGGCTCAGATCGTGTGGACCGACCGGCAGATCTCGCTCAGGGCGCAGGCCAGCACGCACAACGTCGCCGCCTCGGATCTCAAGCTCTATTGGCCGGTGATGGCCGGCCAGGACGCCCGCAGCTGGGTGCTCGCCAACATCACCGACGGCCTCGTCCCTGATGCCGAGGTGACGATCGCGATCAAGCCGGGTGACCTCGACCAGAAGCCGATTCCGGAGAACACGGTCCAGGGCCGCTTCGAATACCGCAACCTGGCCGTCCGCTATTTCGAGACCATGCCGCCGCTGACCGGGGTCGACGGCAACGCGACCTTCACCGCCCGGCGCATGGACTTCGCGCTCACCGCCGGCCAGGTCGGCGCCAACCGGCTCGCGAACGGCTCGGTCGTGATCACCGGGATGGGGATCCCGGGCCGGGACACGACCCAGCTGGTCGTCAAGGCGGTGGTCGACTCGCCGCTCGACCAGGCGCTCGCCCTGCTCGATCATCGCCCGCTCGGCATCGCGGGCAAGCTCGGGGTCCCGCCCAGCGCCGCCTCCGGCCAGGCGCGGACCGACCTCACGCTGGCCCTGCCGCTGCACAAGGATCTTGACGCCTCGGAGCTGAACGTCTCGGCGACGGCCCAGCTGCGCGGCGCGGGCATCCGGGGCCTGCCCGGTCAGATCGACCTCAGCGATGGCAACTTCACCCTCAAGGTCGACAACCGCGGCGCCGATCTCTCCGGCCAGGGCGCGATCAACCAGATCCCGCTCGCGATCGAGTGGCGCGAGAACTTCGCCGACAACGCGGCGTTCAAGCGGCGCTACCACGTCCAGGGCACGTTCGACGTCCAGGCCCTCACCCGGTTCGGGCTCGACCTGCCGTTCCCGGCCACCGGCAGCTCCCGGATCGACGCCACCATGACCGAGTTGGCCAAGGCGCGCGAGGCCAAGCTGGCGCTCGATCTCGGGCCGCTCGCGGTGGACGTGCCGGCGCTCGGCTGGCAAAAGCCGAAGGACGAGGCGGGCCACCTCACGGCCTCGATCGTGATGCCCAAGGACGGCCCGGTGCAGGTCCAGGCCTTCGAGCTGTCGAGCGCGGGTCTGGACGTGGCCGGCAATCTCGAGCTTTCGGTCGAGCCGATGCAGCTCGAGCGGCTGGCGCTGAGCCGCTTCCGGGCCGGGCGCAACGAAGGCACCCTCGACCTGCAGCGTCAGGCGGAGCGGGGCTATCGGATCTCGGTGCAGGCGCAACGCGTCGACCTCGCCACGTTCCTCAAGGGGCAGGTGCCGAGCACCGGCGGTGAGGCTGGCGCACCGACCCCCTTGACGCTGACCCTGGTCGCCGACCAGGTCCTGTTCGGCGAGCGCGGCCTGAGCGCCGTCGATCTCTTTCTCGTACGCGACGCTCAGGGTTGGCGGACCGGCACCGTGCAGGGTCGCCTGCCCAAGGGAGGCAGGGTCCAGCTGAGCCTGAGCGTCGCCGCCGACGGCCAGCGCCAGCTGAAGGTCACCAGCGACGATGCCGGCGACCTCCTGGAGGTCCTGGGTCGGACCGCCCGAATCGAGGGCGGCAAGCTCGAGCTGAAGGCCGCGATCCTGAGCCAGGTGCCGGCGCTCGAGACCGAAGGCCGCCTCCGGGTGAAGCAGTTCACCCTGCTCGATGCCCCGCTGGTTGCGCGCCTCCTGACCGTGGCATCCCTCACCGGGGTCGGCAACCTGCTGGGCGGCAAGGGGATCTATTTCGACCGGCTGGACCTGCCGTTCACGCTGCGCCATGACGTGCTCGTGCTCGATAAGGGCCGCGTGTCCGGCTCGCAGATCGGCTTCACCGTCCGGGGACGGGTCGACATCGACCATGATCGGCTCGACCTGAACGGCACGATCGTGCCGATCTACGGCCTCAACTGGGCGCTGGGCAAGGTGCCGCTGGTCGGCCAGTTCCTGGCCGGCCGCGAGGGCGAGGGAGCGTTCGCCCTGACCTACAGCATCGCCGGACCGACATCGAGCCCGCAGGTCAGCGTCAACCCGCTCACCGTGCTGGCGCCCGGCTTCATCCGCGATCTGTTCAACGACCTCACGGACAGCTCCGCCGACCCGACGCCGGCGATCTCGCCCAAGTGAGATCGTTGCCCGCGCCGGTCAGACGGCGCGCACCCGGGCGTGGCGCTTCTTGCCGGCCGAGAGCAGCAGCTGGCCGTCGACCAGATCGTCGAGGCCGACCGTCATGGCCTCGTCCTCGACCTTCCGGTCGTTGACGCGGGCGCCGCCGCCCCGGATCAGCCGGCGCGCCTCGCTGTTGCTCGGCACCAAGCCGACACGCCGGAACAGCTCGACCACGCTGACGCCCTGACTCGAGTTCACTGCGCTTGACATCGGCATGGTACCCCGCATCAGTCGGTCAGCGGAACTGCCAGCTCGGCGCCTTTCCGCTCGAAAATCGCCCATGCCTCGCCGCGCTGCCGCCGGCGGCCGCATCTCTACCGCGGCATAGCCGCGTTGCCTCGTCGCAAGGATTTTCTTGGCCTCGTTCAGCTCGGCACCCTCTAGCTCCTCCAGGCGCTCGATCTCGGGCAGCGGCAGCTCGGTGAACAGCCGGAGAAACCGGCCGACGTCGGCGTCGTCGACGTTGCGCCAGTACTGCCAGTAGTCGAAGTCGGGCAGGCGGTCCGCGTTCAGCCAGACCGCGCCCTGGGCGGTCTTGCCCATCTTGGCGCCCGAGCTGGTGGTGATCAGGGGCGTCGTCAGCCCGAACAGCTCCAGGCCGAGCGCGCGCCGGCCGAGCTCGACGCCGTTGACGATGTTGCCCCACTGGTCGGAGCCGCCCATCTGCAGCCGGCAGTCGTGGCGCCGCGCCAGTTCGAGGAAATCGTAGGCCTGCATGACCATGTAGTTGAACTCGAGGAAGGTCAGCGGCTGCTCGCGCTCCAGGCGCAGCTTGACCGAATCGAAGGTCAGCATCCGGTTGATCGTGAAATGGCGGCCGACCGCGCGCAGGAACGGGATGTAGCGTAGCTCGTCGAGCCAGCTCGCATTATCGACCAGCAGCGCCTCGCCCGGGCCGTCGCCAAACCGGAGAAAGCCCTCGAGCGAGCGCTGGATGCCCGCGCGGTTCGCGGCGAGGGTGGCGTCGTCGAGCAGCTGGCGGGTCTCGTCCTTGCCCGACGGGTCGCCGACCTTGCTGGTGCCGCCGCCGATCAGGGCGATCGGCTGCTGGCCGGTCCGCTGCAGCCAGCGGAGCATCATGATGCTGACCAGATTGCCGACGTGCAGGCTGTCGGCGGTGCAGTCGAAGCCGATGTAGGCGGTCAGGCGACCGTCGGCGGCCAGCGCGTCGATCGCCTCGAGGTCGGTCGCCTGATGGATGAAGCCGCGCGCGTCCAGCTCGCGGACGAAGTCCGAGCGATGCCGGCTCATCGGCCGGCTTGCGCGAGCGCGCTCTCGGGCTCCGGGCGCAGGGCCGCGTCCAGATAGCGCTCGACCACGCCGCCGAGCTCCTCGAGATGACCGCTGAAGAAGTGGTCGGCGCCGGCGACCACCTCGAAGTCGATCTTGATGCCGCGCTGCTGGGAAAGCTTCTGCACCAGCTTGGCGACCGACTCCGGGGGTACCAGAGCATCGTCGCCGCCATGCGCCATCAGCCCCGAGGACGGGCAGGGGGCGAGGAAGCTGAAGTCGTACATGTTGGCGGGCAGGGCGACGCTGATGAAGCCGTGGATCTCCGGCCGGCGCATCAGCAGCTGCATGCCGATCCAGGCGCCGAACGAGAAGCCGGCGACCCAGCAGCTGCTGCTGTTGGGGTTGTGCTGCTGCATCCAGTCGAGCGCGGCGGCGGCGTCGCGCAGCTCGCCCTGGCCGTGATCGAAGCTCTCCTGGGAGCGGCCGACGCCGCGGAAGTTGAAGCGCAGCACCGAGAAGCCGCGCCGGACGAACATGTGGAACAGGTCGAACACGACCTTGTTGTTCATCGTGCCACCATGCAGCGGATGCGGGTGCAGGATCAGGGCCAGAGGCGGGGTGCCGCGCGGGCCGTGGTGGTAGCGCCCTTCCAGGCGACCGTCCGCACCGTTGAAGATGATTTCCGGCATGATGGTCTCCCTACGCGTGCCGCCGACACCGGGCGCAGCGCTGCGACCGCCCGAGATCGCGAGGAACGGACGTCGCCAGGCTTGCCCAACAGGTTGTTGACCCAACCCCGCAGCCGCTTATATTCAGCGTGAAGCTGCAACCCCACTCAAGTGTTGGCAGCGGCAGAGGGACGGCGCACGCACTAATCCGACGGTCTTCCTTTAGCGTGAAGCCGCTCTGAATTGCAATCCCCAACTACGGCACCCCGCTATGTTCAAGAGACTGGCCGAGGACATCCAAGCGATAGCCGAGCGCGATCCAGCGGCGCGGTCCAAGCTGGAGGTGCTGCTGTGCTACCCGGGCTTGCACGCGGTGCTGTTCCACCGGCTCACCCACCCGCTCTGGCGGCGCGGCTGGGTGATCAGCGCCCGTTTTCTGTCGCAGATCGCCCGCTGGCTGACCGGGATCGAGATCCATCCCGGGGCTGAGCTCGGTCGGCGGCTGCTGATCGACCATGGCATGGGCGTCGTGATCGGCGAGACCGCGGTCGTGGGCGACAACGTCACGCTGTACCAACAGGTCACATTAGGTGGGGTGTCGCTCAATCCGGGCAAGAGGCACCCGACGGTCGAGGACGACGTGGTGATCGGCGCGGGTGCCGCCGTGCTCGGGCCGCTCACCATCGGCAAGGGCGCCCGGGTCGGCTCCAATGCGGTGGTCCTGAAGGACGTGCCGGCGGGGGCCACCGTGGTCGGCATCCCGGCCCGGCAGCTCGGGCCGCAACCGGTGATCAAGGAGGCCTGCTTCCCGGCCTACGGCACCGCGCCCGGCGCCGCGATCGACCCGGTCGCCCGCGTGATCGACCGGCTGGGCGAGCGGCTCGAGGAGCTGAGCGCCCGGGTCGTCGAGCTCGAGCAGCAGCGCCATGTCCCGGGCGAGGTGCCGCCGACCGAGACCCCCGATGGGGAGCGGCGCATCGCCGCATCCTGACCGCCGTTCGGCCGGCACGGAGTTCGCGCCCCGTGAGCGGCCGGCCGGCACCGGCGGTCTGCTATCTCGACTACAACGCCACCGCGCCGGTCAGGCCGGCGGTGATCGAGGCCATGGCCCGGGCGCTCGACAGCCCCGGCAACCCATCCTCGGTGCACGGTTCTGGGCGGGCGGCGCGCCGGTCGCTGGAGCAGGCGCGGGCGGCGGTCGCCGCCCTGGTCGGCGCGAGGCCGGATGCGGTCCTGTTCACGAGCGGCGGCACCGAGGCCAACAACCAGGCGCTCGCGAGCGCGCGAGGACCCTGCCTGGTCTCGGCGATCGAGCACGATTCGGTGCTCAAGGCGGCGCCCGATGCCGAGCGCCTGCCGGTCGATGCCGACGGCCGGCTGGACCTCGAGCGGCTGGCGGAGCGCGTCGCCGCGACCCGGCCAGCGCTGGTCTCGGTGATGCTCGCCAACAACGAGACCGGGGTCGTGCAACCGGTCGCCGAGGTGTCCCGGCTGGCGCGCCGGCATGGTGCGCTGGTCCATACCGATGCCGTGCAGGCGGCCGGCAAGCTGAGGCTCGACCTCGGCGCGCTCGGGGTCGATTTTCTGACCCTTTCGGCGCACAAGCTCGGCGGCCCGCAGGGGGTCGGCGCCCTCGTGCTGGGCGCTGGGGCGCTGGGCGCGGGCATCGAGCCCGCAGCCTTGCTCCGGGGCGGCAGCCAGGAGCGGCGCTGGCGGCCGGGCACCGAGAATCTGCCGGGCATCGTGGGCTTCGGCCGGGCCGCCGAGCTCGCTCTCGAGGACTCTGACGTCGCCTCCCGAACGGCCGCGCTCAGGGACCGGCTCGAGGCCGAGATCCGCAAGGCGGCCCCGGGCGCGCGGGTCTACGGCGCGGCCGCCCTGCGGCTGCCGAACACCAGCTGCCTCGCCATGCCGGGGGTCGGCAACCAGACCCAGCTGATCGCCCTCGACCTCGCCGGCGTCCACGTCAGCACCGGCTCGGCCTGCTCCTCCGGCAAGGTCGGCCCCTCCCACGTGCTGGCCGCCATGGGGGTCGAGCCGGCCGAGGCCGCCTCGGCGATCCGGGTCAGCCTCGGCTGGGCCAGCACCGATGCCGATGTCGACCGCTTCGTCGCCGCCTGGACCCGGCTCTATGCCAAGGCGGGGAGGGCAGGCGCGGGTCACCTGGCTTCGGTGCCGTCCGGCGCGCTATAGTGCTCTGGCCATGGTCGAGATTGGAGCGCACGGCTGGCAGCTGACGATGAAGGATGGCCCTGGTCTGCTGACGTTCCACGACCATCTGATGACCCCGGCATGGGGGGCGGCGAGCTCTCGGAGGAGCGGCAGGGTGAGGCGAACCGGCTGCTCCACAAGGTCACGGTCCGGCTTGGGGACGAGGCGAAGGCTGCTGGCTGGGGCTCCAGGCAGCCCGGGCACGAGGGGCGTTTGAAATCCGCCGTTTCGTGACGACATGTTAGGGACGTTGGGCGAAGGTCTGTTGACGAGAGGTTCGGAAATGCCAGCGGTGTTGTCACTGACCCCGGCCGCGGTCGGCCGGGTCCGGCATCTGGTCGAGACCCGGGGAGCCGGCGCCACCGGCATCCGGGTCGGCGTGCGCAACGCCGGCTGCTCGGGGTTCACCTATACGATCGATTTCGCGAACGACGTCGGCCCGGGTGAGGAAGTGATCGAGGCCGACGGCATCAAGGTGGTGATCGACCCGAAGGCGGTGATGTATCTGGTCGGCACCGAGATGGACTTCGTCGAGGACAAGCTCGGCGCCAGCTTCACGTTCAAGAACCCGAACGAGGCCGGCCGCTGCGGCTGCGGCGAGTTGTTCACGGTCTGAGCGCCCGAGGACCGGGCGGGACTGAAGCGCCTGGCGCGATGCCGCACCTCACCTTCGTCGATGCCGCCGGCGACCGGCACGAGATCGAGGCGCCATCCGGCCTCTCGGTGATGCAGATCGCGCGCGAGCACGACCTCGGGATCGAGGGCGCCTGCGACGGCTCGATCGCCTGCGCGACCTGTCACGTGATCGTCGAGCCTGCGGATGCGCTCCGCCTGCGGCCGCCCTGCCCGGAGGAGGAGGACATGCTGGATCTGGCGCAGGGCGTGCAGCCGACCTCGCGCCTCGGCTGCCAGATCGTCCTCTGCGAGGAGCTCGACGGCCTCACCGTCCATCTGCCGGCCGACGGCTGAGCTCTCGCGCCGGGCTCACCCTCCCTGAATGAGCGGTGGGGGATGAGCGGCGGGGGGATGAGCGACGGAGATGAGCGGGGGGATCGGCGGCTCGGGATAGCCGGCCGGGGATGGGGCTTGGGATCAGCGGCAGGGGCATGAGCGGCTCGGGATGAGCGACGGATTCGGGTTCGAGCGCCTGCCGGCCGGGTGCCGGGTGGTGGTCGCGATGTCGGGCGGGGTCGACAGCTCGTGCACGGCGGCGCTGCTGGCCGAGGCGGGCTACGAGGTGGTCGGCGTCACGCTTCAGCTCTACGACCATGGCCAGGCGCTCGGGCGCAAGGGCGCCTGCTGCGCCGGGCAGGACATCCAGGATGCCCGCGAGGTGGCCGAGCGCCTCGACATCCCGCATTATGTGCTCGACTTCGAGCAGCGCTTTCGGGCCGAGGTGATCGAGGATTTCGCTCAGAGCTATGCCGCCGGGCGCACCCCGATCCCTTGCGTGCGCTGCAACCAGAAGATCAAGTTCCGGGACCTTTTGGAGATCGCGAAGGATCTCGGCGCCGCCGCGCTCGCGACCGGACACTACGTCCGGCGGGCAGTCGGCGATGCCGGGGTCGAGCTGCATGCCGCCGCCGATGCCGGACGCGATCAGAGCTATTTCCTGTTCGCCACGACCCGGGCGCAGCTGGATTTTCTGCGCTTTCCGCTGGGCGGGCTGCGGAAGGAGCAGACGCGGGCGGTGGCGGCGCGCTTTGGCCTGCCGGTCGCGGCCAAGCCCGACAGCCAGGACATCTGCTTCGTGCCCGCGGGCAGCTATACGCGGATCGTGGCGCGGCTGCGCCCCGACGCGGCCGAGCCGGGCGAGATCCTGCACGTCGACGGCCGGCTGCTGGGCCGCCACGAGGGCGTCATGGGCTTCACGGTCGGCCAGCGCCGCGGCCTTGCGGTCGCGACCGGCGAGCGGCTCTACGTCGTGCGTCTCGAGTCCGAGCGCCGGCGGGTGATCGTCGGCCCGCGGGCAGCGCTGCTCTGCCGCTCCGCCGAGCTGTCGGGGCTCAACTGGCTCGGCGACGGCCCGCCGCCCGCCGCCGGTCTGGACCTCGAGGTCAAGCACCGGGCGCGCGAGCCGGCGGCCGCGGCGCGCGTCTTCGGCGCCGGCGACGATCGCGCGCGGGTCGAATTCGAGGAGCCCCAGGCCGGGGTAGCGCCCGGCCAAGCCTGCGTCTTCTACCACGGCACCCGGGTCCTGGGCGGCGGCTGGATCGAGCGCGCGGCCACCGCAGCGCAGGCCTGATCCCGGCCGGCGCTCCACCCTCGCCCGCCGCCAACCCTCCGGCGGGCTTACCGCGCACGGATTCCCACGGTCGCATGGACCATCCGAAGATTGTGCTAACGGCCCATCGTTAACGCCCGGTTAACGGCCCGGTGGCCTCATGCGGGTCGGGCCGAAAGGTTGGTAGCCCTCCCGGACGTGGCGTCGGACGCCCGGCGCGCGCTGCGCCGGGAAGCGCCCGGCACGGCCAGCTTGACCCGGTCGGTCGCCGGTCCTATGTAGCGGCGGGCGTCGGCGGCGGAGTAGCTCAGTTGGTAGAGCAGTGGAATCATAATCCATGGGTCGGGGGTTCGAGTCCCTCCTCCGCTACCATCGAAAACCCGAGCATTCACAACAAGTTCTGAGGTCGCGCCGAGCCCTTGGACCGGCGCTTTTTGTTGCGCAATGTCACGCAGTTCGACACGAGCAATTCGCGCGACAGAGGATGCGACAAACGATGCGACTGAACCTTGGGGGTCGGTGACGAGCCCGGCGCACCCTCTGAGGCGGCACCTCTCAGAGCATGGTTCGAAGGGTGAGATCGGCGCTTCGCCGAACCCTTCGCCGCCGACATCGAGGCACGCCGCGCGATCGCGCCTGTCGACCTCGGTCGCGCGACGAGGTCGTGGCTCTGGCGCTTTTGGCGACGGCACCATGAGCCGGCCGTTGGCAGGCAAGGTCGCGCTCCTCCGTGGCTATCCGACTTTCCCTGGCCAGCCCATGTTGGCCAGACCCGGCCGCACGGGCGTCATCGAAAGTGCAGGAAGGGTGCGGCCACCCATGAAGAAATCTTTGCTCGTTGCGGTCTTCGTCGGTCTCGATCTGCTGCTGCTCGAGATGGGCTCGTCATTTGTGCTCGATCGGGGCTCTGACTACTGATCCTCCGGCCGCTCCTGGGGCGAAGCGCCGCGGAGCTTGGCTTCCAGGGCCTCGATCCGACGCAGAATCTCGCCGAATTGACGGTCGAGCTCACTAATGGTCATGTAATCGGGGGTGTAGGGATGCAGCAGGAACAGACGGATCTCCCGCTCGAAGCTCGGACCTCCTTCGCGGAGCCGCTGCACGAACAGCCGCGCCAGCTCGGCCTGCCGACGTGACAGCCTCAAGTTGACCTGCCGAGTGTTGGGCATGCCTTACCTCGTTTTGGAGCTAGTGTCTTTTTTCTAAGTCACCCAAGTCAACATATTGCAGCCAGGCTATCCACCCGAGCTACTACATGCTACCCAAGACCGCGAGATCTTCCATTCAGACAAAGAGATTGCCACACTAGTGCATCGACGCTAACGTTTGAATTCCACGGGTGGCCTTGCCGAGGATCGTGTCGGGACCGGCGGTCCAGACGAAGGGTTTGGGCTCGGCATTGTGGTCCTGAATGAAGCGCTTGATGGCGGCCTGGAGGTCGACGATCGAGCGGAACACGCCACGCTTGAGCCGGCGGCGCGTAAGCCGGGAGAACAAGGTCTCGACCGCGTTAGCCAGAAGCACGAGGTCGGCGTGAAGTGGAAGACGAACCACGGATGCCAGCTCAGCCAGCGCAGCACCTTGGGGTGCTGGCGGGCGTCGTCGTCGTCGAGGATCACGTGGATCAGCTTGCCGGCCGGCACCGCGCGCTCGATGGCGTTCAGGAACCGGATGAATTTCAGATGGCGGCGCTGCATGCAGCGTCCGATCACCCTACCGTCGAGCACGTCGACGGCGGCAAACGGGGTCGTGGTCCCGGTCGGCTACGTCCTCGGATCCGGCCGCGGGTCCGACGCAGGCAGGCCCGGTCCGCCGCCGCCGCGGCACATTCAAGCGCTACGTGGTGACGGCTGCCGATCGCCGGATGTCCTCCAGGCCGATCTCGACGGCCGAGAAGCTGCTCGGTCGTGGCCGATCGGCCCTCGGAGACCCCGCCCAAAGCCTGCGACAAAAAGACCATGACGCCCGGTGAGGCCCGGGATCTGCCAGTGCAGCGGATAGCGATACGCTAGAGATTCGCTAGACAAGCGGCATCGAGGTTTCTAGATTGGTCGCGAGCAAGAGGCATTATGCGGCCTGTCGGTTTAGGTGAAGTTCGCGCCAAGGTCGCCTGTGCCCCGTTCGAAGAGCGGCCAGAGGAGTGTTAATGGGTCGCAGGAGCTCTTCCATTCGGAGAGAGGAGGATGAGCAGAACAAGGCTCGCACTGATCAGAGCGTTCGTGTATGGCGCGGCCACAGGTGTTGCCATCACCAGCCTCATGCTTGTGGTCGGCGGATTTTGACGGGCTAGCTCGCGAGCCTTGGACATGATCAGGGCGACTCGAGCGGCTTGAGGATCCTGAGCAGGTCGCAGGCCGCGGCGGTCAGCGTGATCCACGAACGCTGTGGCTGCAGGGTGAGCCGGGCTCTTGCGGCATTGCCTCTCGCTTCGCTAGCGCGTGTGCCGGGGCGGGGGCGCGGCCGGTCAAGGCTGCAACCGCCGCAGCCGGCAGCTACGCTGGCCTTGACCGGCCGCGACCCGATCCGGCGAGACTGCTCCGCCAGAAGGCAATATCGGACAGGGCCTGCCCGGGCCTGCCCAACGTTCAGAGCAACGACAGCTAGCCGATGCACGCGGCGCCGCGGCGGCAGGTCTGATGTCGCGCTCCTGCGCGAGCGGAGCCCGGGGAGCACTCTTAACCGGGATCTCCAAATAGGCTCGGTTCCTGGATCGACAGTGCTCCTCCGAGACACGTCGGTCGGCAGGCAGGGGTGCCTGAGGCCGCGATCCTGACCGTCGGGAGCCGACCAGAGACGCTTCCATGCGCCCTGGCGGTCGTATCGCGAAGTGGGTGAAAATTGGCGGACATGGTGTGGTGGATCAGGCGGCGAGGTTCAAGGTCGGTGGGTGAGCGGTCGAGGCTCGGCCAGCCAACGACGCGTCGCATGATCATCTGGCGGCCGTCTCGGCGCGGGGCAGCAGGCTGCTCGCATAATGCGATACGGGACGCGACAAGCATGGCCGAAGGCGCTGAAATTTCTCGATTCTCCGCGGTATCATAATCCATGGGTCGGAGGTTCGAGTCCCTCCTCCGCTACCATCGAAATCCCTAGCGTCCCCAAGACGTTGACAGGCCGCGCCAGCCTCAAGGACTGGCGCTTTTGTCGCGCGCCGTCACGCAGCTAGTCGCAAGGAAATTCAACGAGTTACAACGAGCCACGGCAGGTCCGCGCAACATGCTTGAGCGGGGCCTGATCCCGGCCGGGAAGTCTGGTCGAGCACTAGGTCGGCAAGTTCAACGCCCACCTGATGGACTGCTGTTTCCTGTTCGCCGACGAAGCTTTCGTTGCTGGCGACCCTCGGCACATCGACGTTTTGAAGGCCCTGATCACCGAGCAGACGTTCGCGATCGAGCGCAAGTTCGTCGACGCGCATCAGGGCCGCAACCGGCTCGACATCATGATGGCCAGCAACTCGACTTACGTCGTGCCGGCCGGCAAGGACACCAGGCGATTCCTCTGCCTCGACGTGCCGGACACCAGGAAGGGCGACCGCGCTCTGTCACGACCTTGAACGGCTAATGCGTGTTGCATGCTCCAGAGGCGCCGGCTTTCGTCAGAGATCCACGGCTGCCATATCCACGCGTCGAAAGCGTGTCGATCGAGGCGCGGCCCGAACGCCGCGGTCAAGGTCGCAGCGTAGCGGGATCGCCTCGGCCCTGGCTCGGGTCGGCTCCGACTCGCAACCCCTTGTGGACCCGGCTCGTCCGAGCTACATCAAACGGTACAGTTGAGCGCCATTGCCGCAACGGAGGCGGATCGACTGTCTCGCGGCGCCCTCTGTCAAGAACTTGGAGAAGGGATCGTGTTCACTATCAGGGAAGCCCTAGCGAGGAGGTCCGGCTCGACGGCGTCGAGCTCGATCTGACCGGCAGCAGCTTCGACCTCTGATCCGGCGGGACCCGCAGGTTCCAGGCCGGCCATGGTTCTTTGCGCGCTCGCTCACCCGACGCGAGCCTGAGCACTTCGGTCTGCCTCGACCATCGCGCGCGCCCGCCCGCCACCAACCTGTGGAGTCATCACCATGGCAACCGTAGTTGGCACCTCCGGCGACGACGTGCTCCAGCCGGGGCCCGGCGACCAGACCGCGTTCCTTCTGAACGGCGACGACCAGTTCATCTGGAACCCGGGTGACGGCAACGATACCGTCTTCGGCGGCGGCGGCACCGACACCTCCAGCCAGATTCCCGAGATCCCTGAGAGAGTCGCGCCCGGATTAGAGGGCTCCGCCCGTGGAGGTTGTGCCGAGGGCCAGAAGACATGAGGCAGTCGAAGATCTTTGGAATCGGCCTATCGAAGACCGGGACCACGAGCCTCTGCGAGGCGCTGCGTATCCTCGGCTACTCGGCTATTGACTTTCCGGTCGGCCTCAGAGACGTGGAGAAACACGACGCGGCGACAGACACCCCGGTAGCCGACCAATTTGAATGGCTGGATCGACGATATCATGGCAGCAAATTCATCTATACCGTTCGGCAGCGCGACGACTGGCTCAGATCGTGCCGGACATACTGGGCCAGGCGCATTGACCGTGGCCGCGAAACCAGACAAGAAGTTGTCGCGCTATACGAGCGTCTCTATGGATCAGTCGATTTCGACGCGAATCTGTTCAAATATGCATATGGTAGACATGAGACGCGCGTGCTCAGTTACTTCGCAAATCGACCGGACGACCTGCTGATCATTGACATCTGTTCCGGAAAGGTGGATTGGCAACCGCTTTGCGCCTTCCTTGGGAAAGAAAGACCTGATTGCGAATTCCCTCACATGAACAAGAAGAAAACTCTGATTAAACACCATCTAGACACAAATAACCTCCTAAGACAAATGATTTATAGTAGAACATGGAGAAAGGGGGTGAAGAAGGCCAAAAAAGCGGTACGAACCATTGGATGCCGGTATTGGGCCTGAGCCGATACGGGTCGGTCGGGCGGTTGTCCCTCAGAGTGATGATGTGAACGGGGTTCGAACGGGTCAGCAGGCGCTTGCTGCCTACGCTGATGATCCCAACGGCGATCCGAGCCGGCGATCCGACCGTAGTCGCGCTGGTCGCGGGGGCCCATGCGCGCCGCGCCGGTGCCAGCATCCCGGAGCTACCCGCGTGAAAGCACGATATGAGCCCGATGGACGCGCTGCATGTCGCGGCAGCGAACGTGGGCGGCGCCGTTGAGCTTGTGACGGCGGAAAAGCCGAGCAAGCCGATGTTTCGTTGCAAGGGCCGCACCGGCAGCAGAGTCCAAGCCCTGACTGCTCCGGATAGGGCGACAGGGACGCGACAAGGATGGCCGAGGCTCGCTGATTGCCTAAACTCAGGCGGCATCATAATCCATGGGCCGGAGGTTCGAATCGTTGCTCCACTACCAGAACATGGCGTTGAAACAATGCATTGCTGATGTTTCCGCAGACCAAGAGTGAACTCTTCCGTCAAATGATGAACAAGATCAGCCCGGTCATGACCAGGGCCGCGGACCAGAGCAGGTCGAGGTTGATCCAGCCGCGCCGCAGGACCGCGACCCCCAGCCATTCGTAGACCACGACCGCGACCGCGCCGGTCACGATCAGCAGCGCCAGCGTATGCACGGCGACCGCGGCGAGTGCGACCTCGAACGAGCCGCTCGCGGTCAGCTCGTGGGCGGGCGAGGCGGCAAGGCAGAGCGGGATCAGCACCGGCACCAGCATCAGCCCCGCGCCATGCGCGCTCGCCATCAGGAACGACCAGGCGGCGAGGCCCGCCATGCCGGTCTGCATGCCGACCCGCACCCGATGGCGCGAGCCGTACAGGCTGTGGTAGAGCGCCCAGCCGATCAGCAAGGCTCCGGCGAGCGCCCGGACGATCCGCGGATCGACCACGATCCCGAGCGCCACCACAGCCAGCGCCACCAGCGCGATCGAGAGCGCGTGGCCGAGGGCGATCGGGACCAGAGACTCCAGCACCACCGCCCGGCTGTGGCGATGCAGCCCGAGCGCGACCGCGAACAGCCAGCCCATGGCCGGATTGATGCCGTGGAACGCCCCGAGCCCGGCCAGCACCAGCCACGGCCACCACTCGGTCACCGCGCGCCCTTACCGAGGAGCCACCGTAGAAAGCGAGCGTCTCGTCGAAGTGATCATCGTCGTGATTGAAACGACTACAGGTCTCAGGAAGGAACCTCGCGGTTGGCGTCCTCCAGCCGGTCGGTGCGCTTGGCAAGCCGGTCGTGCCGACGGTGCATGGCCCGCAGCTCGTCGAGCACGCCGCGACTGGTGATCTCCATCCGATCGACAGCCGCTCGTGTGCCGGCATCGATGCGGTCGAGCCGAGCCATGACCACGGTCATGTCGTCCTTGAGCGCACCCACGTCGTTGATCAGGTGCTCCAACTGGCGAGCGATGAAGGCCAAGTCGACTCCGGCCATACGGGACTCCTTATGAACGTCGACCCCACCTGGTTCGGGGCGCCGTCGTGCGCTCTCGCAGCTCGGTTACAAGTATAAGCCAGTTTCTCCGGAACGACCACGCGCGTGAGGGAAAGGCTCCCCGCGTGGCTTTGCGTTTGACCCGCGCGGCAAGCCCGCGCCACTTCTACGCCAGGCTGGTCGGCAGAGCCGACGACCGCTTCGACGCCCGGCTCTCGGAGGAGGTCGCCTGGCTCTCGGAGGAGAATCACGACGGCGGTAAGCCTCGAAGATAAGCTGGCCGGACGACCACGCGACCGACGCGCGAAGGTCGACGCCCGCGCCGCCCGCCACCCTCACGGATAGCAGTAGGAGTCCGAGGACGCATCGCCGCCCTGGAGGCGGACCTGGTGCGGCCGGTGGCCGGCTGGCCAGTCGACGAAGAAATCCTTGTCGAGCTCGATCCCGCCGCCGTCTTTGGCGTTGAGCTTGACCATCCAGCCCTTGACCCCGTCCGGATAGAACTGCGGGTCGACCGCGCCATAGAGCGAGTTGGTGAAGTAGATCCGCCTGCCGTCGCGGCTGACCTCGACCATCTGCGGCCCGCCGTTCAGCGGCCCGTTCGCCTTGGGATGGGCCGTGCGCGAGACGATGCCGCCGAGCCGGACCTTGCCGGTGAGCTTCGGGCTCATCGGGTCGGACACGTCGTACTGGTGGAAGTCGCCGGTGCCCCAGCAGGAGACGTAGAGGTACTTGTCGTCGACCGAGAGGTCGATGTCGGTGACCAGCGGCGGGACCGCCTTGAAGCCCTTGAGCAACGGCGGCAGCTGGTCGGGATCAGCGGGCTCGGCCGGGATCGTGATCACCTTCTTGACCGCCCACTTGTCGCCGTCGCGATACCAGGTCCAGATCGAGGACGACAGGTCCTCGAGCGACAGGACGCAGTTGACGAAGCCATAGGCCTGGGTCGGGTCGTGGGCCGGGCGCAGCTCGAACACCAGCTGGTACTTGTCGCCGAAGTCGATCTCCTGCAGGTGCTTGCGCTTGTGCAGGTCCCAGAAGTGCAGCCGGCGGCCGTATTTGGCGCCCAGGATCTGCTCCGGGATCAGCCCGTTCTCGACCATGTCGGGCGTGCCCCACTCGCTGGTCACCACCGTGTCGTGGCCGAGATGCCACCACATGTCGTAGGCGAAATACTGCGGCCCGCGGTCGATCTCCCAGCGGCCGCGGACCTCGAAGCTCTCGTGGTCCATGAGGAACACGCCGCCCGGGCCCTTGCCGGCGCCGTTGCCGAGCGCCGTGACGTAGATGCCATCCGGCCCGCAGTGCACGGTGTGCGGCCGGGAGTAGTCGGCGCGCTCGGCGATCTCCGCGGCCTTGACCGTCTTGACCAGCTTCGGCGCCTTCGGATCCGGCCTGGTGTCCAGGATGTGAATGTTGGAGCTGCGCAGCCCGGGCACGACCAGGTAGCGGCGCTCGACGTGCGGATGCGGCGCGTTCGGGCACAGGCAGGAGCTGCAGGCGTTCCAGCCGAAGTGATGCAGCTCGTCGCCGACCGTGCCGACCTCGATCCGGTTGACGATCTTGGCGTAGCCCGGCGAGCTCGGATCGACGTCGACCACCGCCAGGCGATCGGGCTTCTTGCGCTCGGGGTCGAACTCCGCCACGTAGGCAAGCTTCTCCGCAGGCGCGCGGGCCGCCAGGCGCGGCGACGGGTAGAAGGTCGGATCGGGCGTCCATTGGGCCATGTCGACAGCTCCCCTCAGTTTCTGAGCTCAAGCCTCGCGGCGCGCTCGAGCAAGCCTCTCGGGTTGGCGGGCTTGATACTACCCTTGGAACACACCCGAGTTTCCCATAGTCCGTCGACAAAGGCGACCGCTTTGCGACGATCGCGGGCGATCGCGATTGCCACGGCCGGCTCGGCCGGCCCGGGCCGGGTCGCGGCACGCCGCGGCGCCGCATCCGCGCTTGACCTGAACGCGGCCGCCGACTACTTGTCCGCCAGCCATCGGTGCAGCTCCGGTAACCGTTGCGCTCGGGCTGCTGCCGGGCGCGGCGGATGCGCGGCGTCCGGTCCGGGAGCGCGCGGCCGCAAGCCCGACGAAACGAGGGATCGATGAGTGTGAGAATTCGCCTGGCCCGCGGCGGTACCAAGAAGCGGCCGGTCTATCGGATCGTCGCGACCGACTCGCGCAGCCCGCGCGACGGCCGCTTTCTCGAGAAGCTCGGCAGCTACGACCCGCTGCTGCCGAGCGACCATCCGGCGCGCATCGTGCTGCGCGAGGAGCGCATCCGTCACTGGCTCGCGAACGGCGCCAGGCCCAGCGATCGGATCGCCCGCTTCCTGGATGGCGCCGGCATCACCTCGAACACCGTCAAGCATCGCGGCACCGGCAAACGGGCCAGGGAACTCGAGGCCAAGAAGGCCGAGGCCGCGGCGGCCGCGAGCGCCTGACGGCCGGGGTGCGCCAAGCGTCGTGCGGAACCAGCGCTCATGGTCGACCGGCGAGGAGCTTCAGGGTGGGTGTGCGTCGCCAAGATCGTGGCCGCGCATGGCCTGCGTGGCGCCCTCAAGCTTCGCTGCTTCACCGAGCGGCCGGCGGACGTCGCGGCCTACGGTCCGGTCCATGACCAGCATGGCCAGCGCCTCTTCGATCTGACGGTCATCGGCCCGGCGCAAGGCGGCGTCCTGGCGCGCGCCCCCGGCATCGGCGACCGGAGCGCGGCCGAGGCGCTGCGGGGCACCGAGCTGTTCGTGCCACGCGCCGCCTTGCCGGCGCCCGGACCCGACGAGTTCTATCACACCGACCTCGAAGGTCTGGTGGTCGAGCGCAGCGATGGCGCCCGCCTCGGCACGGTCCGCAGCCTGGTCAATTTCGGCGCCGGCGACCTGATCGAGGTCGCGGCCGACGACGGCCGCGTGCTGAGCCTGCCGTTCGATCGCCGGACCGTGCCGGTGGTCGATCTGGCGCAGGGCCGGCTGGTGGTCGAGCCGCCGGCCGAGCTGGTTCCGGCCGAGCCGGTTGCGGACCGGCCGCCCCCCGACCCGCCGACTGCCGACGGGCTGCGAGGGGAGCAGCAGCCATGACCGAGCGCGCCGCACCCTGGGCCGCGACCGTCCTGACCCTGCTCCCCGAGATGTTTCCGGGCCCGCTCGGCCACTCGCTGGCCGGGCGCGCGCTCAGCCAGGGCATCTGGTCGTTGGCGGCGGTCAATCTGCGCGCGTTCGCGAGCGACCGGCACCGGACCGTCGACGACCTGCCGTTCGGCGGCGGCGCCGGCATGGTCATGCGCCCGGACGTGGTCGCGCGCGCGCTCGACCAGGTCGCCGCGACCGGACCGGCGCGGCCGCTCCTCTACCTCAGCGCGCGCGGCGCCGCGCTCGACCAGGCCCGGGTGCTGGCGCTTGCCGAGGGCCCCGGAGTTGTGGTCTTATGCGGCCGCTTCGAGGGCGTGGACCAGCGGGTCATCGAGGCCCGGGCGCTGGAGGAGGTCAGTCTCGGCGACGTGGTGCTGTCCGGCGGCGAGCCGGCGGCGATCGCCCTGCTCGATGCCTGCGTGCGTCTGCTGCCGGGCGTGATCGGCGCCAGGGCCTCGCTCGACGAGGAGAGCTTCGAGGGCGACCTGCTCGAGTACCCGCACTATACCCGGCCCCAGGTCTGGGAAGGGCATCCGGTGCCCGAGGTGCTGCTGTCGGGCCACCACGCCCTGATCCGGGCGTGGCGCCGGCAGCAGGCCGAGCTTGCGACCCGGATGCGCCGGCCGGATCTCTGGGCGCGCCATCTCGCCGCTCGCGCGCACGGCCGCGCCGGCGAGCCGACCCGTCGGGCCGATGACCAGTGAGGTTTGCCATGAACGTGATCCAACAGCTCGAGCAGGAACAGATCGCAGAGCTCACCGAGGGTCGCCCGATCCCCGAGTTTGCCCCCGGCGACACGATCCGGGTCAGCGTCAAGGTGGTCGAGGGCTCGCGCGAGCGCGTCCAGGCCTTCGAGGGGGTCTGCATCGCGCGCAAGAACCGTGGCCTCAACTCCGCCTTCACGGTGCGCAAGATCAGCTACGGCGAGGGGGTCGAGCGGATCTTTCCGCTGTACAGCCCGCAGATCGCCGGGATCGAGGTGCTGCGCCGGGGCCGGGTGCGCCGCGCCAAGCTCTACTATCTGCGCGGCCGGACCGGCAAGGCGGCCCGGATCACCGAGCGTCACGACGAGCGCGGCCGCGGCCGGCCGGCGGACGGCGCCAATGGAGCGGCGGCCGAGGATGCCGGCGGCAACGGCAGCGCCACGGAATGACCGGCGGCGCGGGCCGCCGCCAGCCGACGGTCCGCGGCCGTCCGCAGGGTTGGGGGGAGTGACAGTCATGGCCGAAGCCAGGACGCTGTTCGACAAGATCTGGGACGCCCATGTGGTCGACCGGCAGGAGGACGGCACCTGCCTGCTCTACATCGACCGCCACCTGGTCCACGAGGTCACCAGCCCCCAGGCGTTCGAAGGCCTGCGCCAGACCGGCCGCAAGGTGCGCCGGCCCGATGCCACGCTCGCGGTCCCCGACCACAACGTCCCGACCACCGACCGCTCCCAGGCGATCGCCGAGCCGCAATCCCGCCTCCAGGTCGAGACCCTGCAGCAGAACTGCCGCGACTTCGGCATCGAGCTGTTCGATGTCGACGACATCCGCCAGGGCATCGTGCACATCATCGGCCCCGAGCAGGGCTTCACGCTGCCCGGCAATACCATCGTCTGCGGCGACAGCCACACCTCGACCCACGGCGCCTTCGGCGCGCTCGCCTTCGGCATCGGCACCTCCGAGGTCGAGCACGTGCTGGCGACCCAGACGCTGCTCCAGAAGCGGCCGCTCAACATGCGCGTGAGCGTCGCGGGAGCGCTGCCCTTCGGGGTCACCGCCAAGGACGTGATCCTCGCGATCATCGGCCAGATCGGGACCGCGGGCGGCACCGGCCACGTGATCGAATACGCGGGCCAATTGGTGCGCGGCCTGTCGATGGCCGGGCGCATGACGGTCTGCAACATGTCGATCGAGGCCGGCGCGCGCGCCGGTCTGATCGCGCCCGACGAGACCACCTTCCGCTACCTCCAGGGCCGGCCGATGGCGCCCAAGGCGGGCGCCTTCGAGGCGGCGGTGGCGCATTGGCGGACCCTGCCCTCGGACGAGGGGGCGCGCTACGACAAGGAGGCGACGCTCGATGCCGGCGCCATCGAGCCCCAGGTGACCTGGGGCACGAGCCCGCAGGACGTCCAGCCGATCACGGGCAAGGTGCCCGATCCCGGACAGGAAAAAGATCCGGCCAGGCGGGCGGCGATGCAGCGGGCGCTCGCCTACATGGGCCTCGAGCCGAACACGCCGATGACCGAGATCCGGGTCGACAAGGTGTTCTTCGGCTCCTGCACCAACGGCCGGATCGAGGACTTGCGCGCCGCCGCCCTGGTGGTCAAGGGCAGGCGGGTCGCCGGCAACGTCCAGGCGATGGTCGTGCCCGGCTCGGGCCTGATCAAGCACCAGGCCGAGGAGGAGGGGCTGGACCGGATCTTCCTCGACGCGGGCTTCGAGTGGCGCGAGGCCGGCTGCTCGATGTGCCTCGGCATGAACCCGGACCAGCTCCAGCCCGGCGAGCGCTGCGCCAGCACGTCCAACCGCAACTTCGAGGGCCGTCAGGGCAAGGGCGGCCGCACCCACCTGATGTCCCCCGCCATGGCCGCCGCCGCCGCGATCACCGGCCACATCACGGACGTGAGGAAGCTCGTGTGAGCTGCGTGCATAGTCCGCTGGACAGGTAGCCCAAGCTCGGCGTGGCCGCCGATCCGCAGCGGTTCGAGTGGGACAAGCGGAAAGCTGATCGCAATCTGGCCAAGCACGGAATTGACTTCCTGCGGGCGATACGGGTTTTCACTGACGTAGGCTACAGCCAATATTCTCCACGAGGCGGTGAGCAGCGCTGGATGACGGTCGGACGCGTCGATGATCGCCTGGTTACGGTCGTGTGGACCCGGCGCGGCGAGGTCATCCGGATCATTTCGGCGCGGAGGGCGCGAGATGCGGAAATCCGGGCGTATCGTACGCTACACTCAAGAGGAGATTGAGCAGCGGATCGCGCGCGGCGAGGATCGGACCGACTGGGCGCGGGTCGACGCGCTGAGCGAGGACGAGATCGAGGCAGCGATCGCGGATGATCCCGATGCCGAGGTCGGTCCCGTCGACCTGGCCCGGATTCACCCCGGCATCCCGAAGGCGACGGAGGAGGTCCATCTCAACGTCGATGCCGGCGTGCTCGACTGGTTCAGGGCGCAGGGACGCGACTACCGTGCTCGGATCAATGCCGTGCTCCGCGCCTACGTCGAGCATCAGCAGGAACGTTCGAGGTCGCCATGAGGGCGCGGTCCGCAGCGCAGCTCTACGACGACGACTTCTTCGCCTGGACCCAAGCCCAGGCGAAGGAGCTGCGCCGGTTCGCACGGAGCCGCCCGAACGTCCCCTCGACCTCGCGCACATCGCCGAGGAGATCGCCGACTTGGGCACGAGCCAACGTGACTCGCTGCGCAGCTGGGCCGCCAACATCATCGAACATCTTCTGCTCCTCGAACACTCGCCGGCCCGGGAGCCGCGTGCCGGCTGGATCGCCGAGATCGTGACCTGGCGCCGCGACATCGACCGCCGCCTCAGCGGCGCGCTGCGCCGCGACCTCAAGCGCCAGCTGCCGCGTCTGTACGAGGAGGTGCGCATCGACCTGCGAAAGAAGCTGGCACCCTGCGGCGAAGCCCACATCGCCGACCGCTTCCCCGAGCGCTGCCCCTATACGCTCGATCAGATCCTCGGCGATTTCTGCCCGGGTTCGCCGGACCACAAGGAGCGTCTGAGCTAAACCTCGAACCGGCTCAAACCGCGGCGCTCCAGCCTTCCCAAGCGAGACCGGCAACGCGCGCGAACTCGGAAACGTTGGCCGTGACCAGGGTCGCGCCGGTCCGCAGGGCCTGGGCCGCGATCGGCAGATCATAGGCACCGATCGGCGCGCCGGTTGCCTCGAGCGCCCGACGCAGGTCGCCTGCGACCGCGGCATCCTGGTCGCCGAACTCGATCACCTCGACATCCCCCGACAAGAACAGCCGCAGGCGCCCCGCGTTCTGCTCGCGGTGCTGGCTGCGCGCGACGCCATACCCGGCCCCGGGCGGGCGATGGAGCTTGCGATCATGGCCAGTCGACAATCGATCAGATCTCGCTCGCAACCCGTGCCCGAGCCCGCGCCGGAGCGGCGTCAGCCGACGAACAGATCGCCTTGACGGGCAGAGCCTCGCGACAGGCGCGCCTCGTGCGCCAGCAGAAACCGCTTGGTCTCGAGGCCGCCGCCAAAGCCGGTGAGCGAACTGTCGGCGCCGATCACCCGGTGGCAGGGCACGACGATCGGCAGCGGGTTGGCGCCATTCGCGGCCCCGACCGCGCGCGCCGCCGACGGCTGCCCGATCCGGCGCGCGAGCTCGCCATAGGAGACGGTCGCGCCGAACGGGATCGCCCGGAGAGCCGACCAGACGCTTTGCTGGAAAACGGTCCCACTCGGCCGGAGCGGCAGCGAGAAGTCTCTCAGATCACCCGAAAAATAGGCGGTCAATTGCTCGATCGCCGCGGTCAAGGCGCGCTCGTCCCGGTGCCAGCCGGCGGCCGGCTGACGGGGGCGACTGCCGGTCGGGAAGCTGATCAGGGTCAGGCCGTCGGCGTCGCCCGCCAGCAGCAACCGGCCGACCGGGCTCTCGAGATAGCTGTAGCTGGTCGCCGGCGCGGCCATGGCGTGCTCCCCCGAAGTAAGGCTACCGGTAGTATCGCCTCCCCGGGCGGGGATGCCAGAGGCTATCGGCTCGCCGTCCGCTCCCGACCCGCCGCCGTCACCCGCCAGATCCGGTTGCCGACGTCGTCGGCGACCAGGAGCGCCCCCTTGCGGTCGATCGCCACGCCGACCGGGCGGCCTTGAGCGTTGCCGTCGGCATCGAGGAACCCGGTCAGCACGTCGACCGGGTTGCCCACCGGCCTGCCGTCCGCGAAAGCCACGAAGATCACCTTGTAACCGCTGCGCGGCTCGCGGTTCCAGGAGCCGTGCTGACCGACGAAGGCGCCCTGCCGGAACTCCGGCGGCATGGCCGGGGCGCCCTTGGCAAAGGCGAGCCCGAGCGATGCCGTGTGCGGGCCGAGGGCGTAGTCGGGAACCACCGCCTTGGCGACCAGGTCGGGACGCTGCGGCTTCACCCGCTCGTCCACATGCGCGCCGTAATAGCTGTAGGGCCAGCCGTAGAACGCGCCGTCCCGGACCGCCGTCATGTAGTCCGGGACCAGGTCGCTGCCGAGCTCGTCGCGCTCGTTGACCGCGGTCCAGAGCGCCCCGGTAGCGGGCTGCCAGGCGAGGCCGTTGGGATTGCGCAGCCCGGACGCGAAGATCCGATGCTGGCCGGTCGCGGGGTCGACCTCCCAGATCGCAGCGCGTCCCTCCTCCGCCGCCATGCCGTTCTCGCCGACGTTGCTGTTCGACCCTACGGTCACGTAGAGCTTGGAGCCGTCGGGGCTCGCGATCACGTTCTTGGTCCAGTGATGGTTGATCGGGCCGGCCGGCAGGTCGGTGACCTTGACGCCCGACGCCTCGATCCGCGTCTGCCCCTCCCGGTAAGGAAAGCGCAGCAGCGCATCGCTGTCGGCGACGAAGAAGTCGTTGCCGACCAGCGCCATCCCGAACGGCGAATGCAGACCGTCGAGGAACACCGAGCGGCTGTCCACGACCCCGTCGCCATCGGCATCGCGCAGCAGCGTGATCCGGTCCGCGCTTGGCACCCCGGCACCCGCCCGCTTCATCAGGAGCCCCATCACCCAGCCCTTGAAGCCCTTGCCGTCCTCGGGCTTGGGCGGCGCGTTGGTCTCGGCGACCAGCACGTCGCCGTTGGGCAGCACGTAGAGCCAGCGCGGATGATCGAGCCCGTCGGCGAACAGGGCGACCGTCAGCCCCTCGGCCGCGGTCGGCGTCCCGCCGCCGGCCCAGCCTGTGGCCGAGGCGACGTTGACCGTGGGCAGCATGGACTGCTCGGGCGGCGGCAGCTCGGGATGGGGTCCGGTGCCGGCCACGACCGGCAGGGTCGCCCGATCGCCACAGGCCGCCAGGCCGAGCGCCGCGATGCCCAGCAACAGCAGCAAAGGGTGAGCCTTGGTCATGACGGCGCCTCGTAGGCGAAGGGAAAGGTCACGAGACCGAACCGGCTCGATCCGGTTTGGTTCCGGCAACGATCGGCGTGGCCGCCGGTCAGCCCGAGATCTCGGGTCTGCCGGCGCCCGGCGGGAGCAGGGCGAACACTTCCTGCTCCAAAGCGACGCCCTTGAGCGGGAAGCGGCCGACGGCGAGGGTCGGCGCCTCGAGCGCCTGGGCGAACGCCGCCGAGCAGAGCACCGGCCGCCCGAGCTGCTTCGCCAGCCCCTCGAGCCGGCTCACCAGGTTGACCGCCGGGCCCAGCACCGTGAAGTCGAGCCGGTCGGGGCTGCCGATGTTGCCGTAGACCACCTCGCCGACGTGCAGCGTCGCGGTGAAGGCGAGCGCCGCCTCGCCGGCGGGCGGAGCGTCGGCCAGGCGCGCGGCCGCGCGCTCGACCGCCCGGACCGCCGCGCCGCAGGCCGCCGGCCAGCTGCCCGCGGTCTCGACCGGGAAGATCGCGAGGACGCCGTCGCCCAGGAACTTGAGCACGTCGCCGCGCTCGGCGCGCACCGCCTCGACCACCGCCTCGAAATAGCGATCGAGCGCCTCGAACAGCGCCGCCTCCGCCAGCCGCTCGCTGAGGGCCGTGAAGCCGCGCAGGTCCGAGAACAGGATCGCCGCCTCGATCCGCCGGCGATCGCCGCGCTTGATCGCGCCGTTGAGCACGGCCTCGGCCGGCCCGTCGCCGAGGTAGGTCCGCAGCAGGCTGGCGCTCGAGCGGCGCATCGCGGTCGGCTCGAGCGCCGCGGCGAGCGGCTGGCGCAGCGCCAGGGCGATCTCGAGATGCCGGTCCGCGAAGCCCGCCGCGCCGTCCGCCACCAGGCTCAGGCCCTGCACCGAGCCGTCGCCGTACTCGAGCGGCAGGGCCAGATAGTCGGTGCCGCCGGCTGCGGCCATCTCGTGCAGCACCTGGTGATCGCGTTCGGGGTCGAGGTCCAGGAGCCGGCGCCGGAAGCTCTGCCGGGTCCGTATGATGTGCTGAAAGGGGCTGCCGTGATAGGCGCCGGTCGCGAGCGTGGTGCGCGGCACCGTATATTCATGGCTGCCGGCGCCCTCGCGGGTCCAGATGACACCCCAGGCGCTGGCCAGGGGATTGGCGATCGCCTGCCCGGCGCGCAGCCGCCAGAGGGGGAGTCCCAGCTCGAGCAGACGCCGGCAGAAGCCGTCGATCAGCTCGAGCGGCGCCAGCCGCAGCCGGGCGTCGCCGATCAGCCAGCAGGCGATCGCCTCGATCGACTGGTCCCCGGCATGCTGATCGCCCACATGCTGATTCCCCGCATGCTGGCTAATGTGCTGACCCATGTCCGCCTCGCCGGCAGGCCGATCGACGGGGAATCCCGCCCGTGCGCATTCGCCTGCAGCGATGAGATGGTCGTTTTGCCCTGCGGCGGCGAGCCGGCGGCCGCGGCGCGCTCGCGGTCCGGGCGCGGTCCTGCTTGGGCTTTGGTCGGCCTTCGGCTATTGCTGCCGACGCCCGCCCGGCGCGGCGGTCGCACACCAGCCTGGAGCGCGCTTTGTCCGATGTCCGAACCCTGCTCGAGTTCCTGGCGCTGGCCGAGCGCCTGAAGACCGAGCTCCGCCACAGCTGGCTGTCCGACGGCCGCCAGGAGAGCGTCGCCGAGCATAGCTGGCAGATGGCGCTGATGGCGATGCTGGTCCACCCCGGGCTCGAGCAGCCGGTCGACCTCGGCAGGACACTTCGGATGATCCTGACCCACGACCTGGTCGAGGCGCTGACCGGCGACGTGCCGGTCTTCGACCGCAGCGAGCGCAAGGCGCTGAAGCCCGAGCGGGAGCAGGCGGCGATCGCGGAGATCCGCGCGCGCATCGGCGATCCGGTCGGCACCGAGATCCACGACCTCTGGCAGGAGTTCGAGGCCAAGCAGACGCCCGAGGCCAGGCTCGCGACCGCGCTCGACCATCTGGAGGTGCAGATCCAGCACAATCTCGCCGGCATGGAGAGCTGGACCCCGATCGAGTACGACCTGGTCTACACCAAGATGGACCAGCACTGCGCCTATGACGCGACCCTGCGGGCGCTGTGCGCGGCGGTCAAGGCCGACGCCGAGGCCAAGATGCGCGAGGCCGGGGTCGACGTCGACGCGGTCAAGCGGCGGCTCGGCGTCACCGGCTGACGTCGGCATCGCAGATCACGGCCAGGCAGGCGGGCGATCGCCGACCAACCATGATCAGGCCGAAGTGGCCCAGCAAGCGGCCGCCGAGGTCAAGCGGCGGCCGTCGCCGGCTGACGTCGGCATCGCAGATCACGGCCAGGCGCGCGATCGCCGACCGACCATGACCAGACCAGACCGAAGGGGGCGCGGCCAGGCGAGCGGCCGCCGACCAGCCATGACCGGGCCGAAGCGGCCCGCCAGGCAACGGACGCGATCCGGCATGCCGGGCTGCCGACCGAAAGCCACCGGCGTGCGCCGCCGTGACCTTGATGCACGCGCGTGAAGCGGCCGCAACGGCTCCGACCCGGCGGGCCAGGACTCCTCGATGCTCGCACTCCCGCCGCATGACCTCCGCTTCGACCAACGAGCTGTCATGGCTCTGAACGTTGGTCATGTCTGGCAGGCCCTGGTCCGGGATTGCCTTCCGGCGGAGCATTCTCGCCGGGTCGGGTCGCGGCCGGTCAAGGCCAGCGCAGCTGCCGGCTACGCCGGTTGCAGCCTTGACCGGCCGCGCCCGCCCGGCACACTTCGCCAGCAAGGGCAATGCCGCAGAACCCGGCTCACCCTGACCAACGTTCGTGGTAACGACAACGAATACCGGTCCCGCGAAGACGTCACCTTCGCGGGACGCGCCTGCCGCGCCACCAACCCAAGCGCGCAGTCCAAGCGCGAAAGTCGAGATTTTCTGCGCTTGGTATAACCTTTGGGTAACCCTTCACCGCCAGCATTCCATGCTCGACGGTCCCTGCGATCCTGGGACTCCGCTCCGGCCCAGCCCTGAGCGCGCGAACGGAGTCCCACGGTCCCATGGACCATCCGAAGGAAGGATTAACGGGCGATCGTTAACGTCCGGTTAACGGGCTCTTGGACAATCCGTCCTGGCGCGAGACAGCACCGTTGAACCCGCGCCGTGGCCCGTCGTCAGGATCTCCGAGCGGCCAACCGCGGCTCGATATCGCCATCAGGCCCTCGAGCACCGGGCCTGGCTGCAACGACGCGGCCGGGCGACTCGGAACCGCAGGCCTCGCTCGGTCACACCTTCGGGACCTCGTCCAACCTGTCGTGGCGCGATCACGCGGTCAGGCGGGCATCGCCCGATCTCGCGCCCGGGCGCCTCCGGCCGGCCGGGGTCGCCTTCGGCAGCCATCGCGGCCCGATCGGCAGGCAGCGGCCCATCACGCCGGCCGGGACCGCGGGCCGCAAGCTGGCGCTCGGTCGCATGGTCCGACGGCGCGACCGGCGGGACGGGCTCAGCTCCTCGCGGGACCACGGATCGGGCAGCGGCTTCAGCGGCCGGAACCGGCGTCCTTGAAGCGGAGGTGGTCAGACGGCGCGACCGGCGGGCGGGGCTCAGCTCCTCGCGGGACCACGGATCGGGCGGCGCCTTCAGCGGCCCGAACCGGCGTCCTTGAAGCGGAACGGGTGGGCGGGGTAGGTGCCCAGGCGCTCGACGTCGTGCGAGAAGAAGGCCAGCTCCTCGAACGCGTTGCGCAGCGGCGCCTGCTCCGGATGGCCGACCACCTCGGCGTAGAACTGCGCCTGGTTGAAGCCCGCGTCGACGTAGCTCTCGAGCTTGACCATGTTGACGCCGTTGGTGGCGAAGCCGCCGAGCGCCTTGTACAGCGCCGCCGGCACGTTGCGCACCTGGAACAAAAAGCTCGTGATCACCGGGCCCTCGTAGGGCGGCGGCTCGACCGGCTCGCGCGCCAGGATGATGAACCGGGTGGTGTTGTGCTCGGCGTCCTCGAGATCGGAGCGCAGGATGTCGAGGCCGTAGATCTCGGCCGCGAGGCGGGACGCGATCGCGGCCTGATCGGTGCGCCCGGCCGCCGCGACCTCGGCCGCGGCACCGGCGGTGTCGGCATGCACCCGGGGCGTGATCCCGAGCTCGCGCAGCAGCCGCCGGCACTGGTTCAGGGCGTGGACGTGCGATTGCACCGTCGTGATCGTCTCGAGGCGCGCCCCCGGCACCGCCATCAGATGCAGGTTCACCCGCAGGAAATGCTCGCCGATGATGTGCAGCCCGCAGTGCGGCATCAGGTGGTGGATGTCGGCAACCCGGCCGGCGACCGAGTTGTCGATCGGGATCATCGCCCGCTCCGCGCGCCCCTGGCGCAGGGCGGCGAACGCGTCCTCGAAGGATTCCGCGGGCAGCGCCTCGTAGTGCGGGCAGACCTGGCGGCAGGCGAGGTGCGAGTACGCCCCGGGCAGGCCCTGAAAGACGACCCGCCTCGTCGACTCGGCCGCGGGCGCCCTCTCGAGTCCCTGAGCGTCGGCCGCCTGATCCATGCTTCGAGGCTCGATCGTTACCCGGGTGCCACCGACCCCTGCGCGCCGAGCAGATCCCGGGCGCGCGCCAGATCGGCCGGAGTATCGACGCCGAGCGGAACCGTGTCAACGAGCGCCACGCCGATGCTCATGCCGGCCTCCAGCGCGCGCAGCTGCTCGAGCCGCTCGCGGCGCTCGAGCGGGCTCGGCGGCAGCGCCGCGAAGCGCTCCAGGGCAGGCCGCCGATAGGCATAGATGCCGATGTGATGGTAGACCGGGCCGGCGCCGGTCGGCGCCGTCGCGCGCGTGAAATAGAGCGCCCGGCCAAGCCGCGGGCGCGCCTCATCGAAGGCGATCACCGCCTTGACCACGCTCGGATCGGTCATCTCCGCCGGATCCTCGGTCGCCGCGGCGAGCGTGCCGATGTCGCTGCCGAGCACCTCCAGGGGCTCGAGCGACGCCCGGATCGCCGCCGGCTCGAGGGTCGGCAGATCGCCCTGCAGGTTGATCACCCGCTCGAACGACCGCCCCGGGTCGAGCGCGCTCAAGGCCTGGAAGATGCGGTCGGTGCCGGACGGCAGCTCCGGGTCGGTGAGCATCGTCTCGCCGCCATGGGCGGCGACCGCCTCGGCGATCGCCGCCTCGGCGCAGGCGACCACGACCGGCCCGACCTCGGCCGCACAGGCGCGCCGCCACACCTGAACGATCATCGGCACGCCGCCGATCTCGGCCAGGGGCTTGCCCCGCAGCCGGGTCGAGGCGAGCCGGGCCGGGATCAGAACGATGGTGCCGCCGGCGCCAGCGCGCGTTGCCGGCTTGACGAAGCTTTGCAAATGCGCCAACCCTCATCGGCCGCCGCGCCGCCCCTTGTGGTGAGACAGACTGCCGCGTCCAGGCGCGGCCCGACCCCCACCGCATGCGGCGCGTCGCATGCTACGCTACGGCGGTCAAGGACTCCGATCGATCCGGGCTCATCAGGACGGAACCAGCCTGCTATGGCAGCTTCGCTCGAAGTTAACAAGGTGCTGGCGGCCATCCTCACGGCCGGCATCATCGCATCGGGAACCGGGGTGGTCTCGCGCATCATCTTCCATCCGCGGGCGCCCGAGAAGAATGCCTACCCGATCGAGGTCACCGCGACCGCGGGCGGCGGCGCCAAGGAAGCGAAAGAAGAAGAGGCGCCGCCGATCGCGGTCCTGCTCGCCAGCGCCAGCCCCGAGAAGGGCCAGACGATCGCCAAGGCGTGCCAGGCCTGCCACAATCTCGGCAAGGGCGATCCCAACAAGATCGGGCCCCACCTCTATGGCGTGCTCGGCCGCGACGTCGCCTCGGTCTCCGACTTCAGCTACTCCGATGCCCTCAAGAAGAAGGGGGGCAAGTGGGACTACGAGGACCTGAACCAGTTCCTGAGCAGCCCGAAGGCCTTTGCGCCCGGCACCAAGATGACCTTCGCCGGCCTCAGGAAGCCCCAGGACCGGGCCGACGTGATCGACTATCTGCGCTCGCTCTCGGACAGTCCGGAGCCGCTGCCGGCACCGCCGGCGGCCGCGGCCGCGCCCGCGGGCCAGGAGCAGGCGGCGCAGGCGGGCCAGCAACCCGCCGGCCAGCAGCCGGCGGCGCCCCAGCCGGGGCAGGCGGCCCCCGCCGAGCAGAAGCAACCGGCTGAGCAGCCGGCCGCGCAGAAGCAGGCGGCGGAGCAGCCGGCGCCGGCACAGCCGGCCGGGCAGAAGCAGGCGGCGGCCGAGCCGGCGGCCAAGGAGCAGGCCGGCGGGCAGCCGGCCGGCGGCGGCGACTTCGCGCAGCTTCTGGCCGCGGCCGATCTGGCCGAGGGCGAGCGTGACGCCAAGATCTGCAAGGCCTGCCACAACTTCGAGGCCGGCGCCGGCAACAAGATCGGACCGGACCTGCACGGCGTGGTCGGCCGCGACATCGCCTCGGTCGAAGGGTTCACGTACTCGAGCGCGCTCCAGGGCAAGGAAGGGGTCTGGGACTACGACAAGCTGAACCAGTTCCTGACCAGCCCGAAGGAGTTCGCGCCCGGCACCAAGATGACCTTCGTCGGCCTCAAGAAGCCTGAGCAGCGGGCGGCGGTGATCGCCTATCTGCGCTCGATCACCGACAACCCGCCGCCCTTGCCCGGAAAGGGCTGAGCCGGAGCGGCGGCTCAAGGACCGTGGCCGGGCCGCCCGACGCCGAGGAGCTCCTGGCCTTCGCGCAGCGCCTGGCCGACGTCGCCGGCGAGGTGATCCGTCGCTACTACCGCACGCCGGTCGCGGTCGAGAGCAAGGGCGACGCGAGCCCGGTCACGATCGCCGATCGCGAGGCCGAGCGCGCGATGCGCGACCTGATCCGGGCCCGCTATCCGGACCACGGCATCGAGGGCGAGGAGTTCGGCGCCGAGCGCCAGGACGCGGAGCTGGTCTGGCACCTCGATCCGATCGACGGCACCAAGTCCTTCATCACCGGCCGCCCGCTGTTCGGCACCCTGGTCGGCCTCGGCCGGGGCGGCCGGCCCGTGCTCGGGGTGATCGACCAGTGCATCCTCGGCGAGCGCTGGCAGGGGGTCGCCGGCGGCGGCGCCAGCTGGAACGGCCAGCCGATCCGGGTCCGGGCCTGCCCGAGCCTCGCCCTGGCGGTGCTGTACGCGACCTCGCCGCTCATGTTCGCCCCCGGCGCCGAGCGCGCCGCCTTCGAGCGCGTGCAGCAGGCGGTGCGCTATCCCCTGTTCGGCGGCGACTGCTACGCCTACGGCCTGCTCGCCATGGGCTTTGCCGACCTGATCGTCGAGGCCGATCTCGACCCGCACGACTTCATGGCGCTGGTGCCGGTGATCGAGGGCGCCGGCGGGATCATGACCGACTGGCAGGGTTGCCCGCTGACCGCGACCTCCGACGGCCGGATCGTCGCCGCCGGCGACCCGGCGGTGCACGCCGCGGCGCTCGAGCTGCTGGCGCCGGCGCCGGATTAATCCTCTGTCATCGATCTAGGCTCGATGCCTGGGCCCCTCTATATTGCCCGCAACATGTTTGACACCCGTCGGTCGAGAAAGAGGCCCATGATCCCCCGTCTCCGTTCCACGTCGCCCTGGCTCGCGGCGATCCTCGCCCTGATCCTGCCGGTCGCTCCGCTGCAGGCCGACGAGACGCCGCAGCCGGCCCATGGCGCCTCGATGTATGGCGACCTCAAGTACGGCCCGGACTTCACCCATTTCGACTACGCCAACCCGGATGCGCCCAAGGGCGGCACGCTCACCCTCCCGGCGGTCGGCAGCTTCGACAACCTCAACCAGTTCATCCTCAAGGGCAACAATGCCGACGGCCTGGGCCTGCTGTTCGACACGCTCACCGCCGGCAGCCTGGACGAGCCGTTCTCCGAATACGGCCTGATCGCCCAGAGCATCGAGATCCCGCCGGATCGCTCCTGGGTGATCTTCACGCTCCGGCCCGAGGCGCGCTGGCAGGACGGCACGCCGATCACGGTCGACGACGTGATCTGGACCGTCGACACCCTCAAGACCAAGGGCCACCCGTTCTACCGCGCCTACTACGCCAACATCGTCAAGGCCGAGCAGGTCGGTGAGCATCAGGTCAAGATGATCTTCGATGGCAAGATGAACCGCGAGCTGCCGCTGATCGCCGGCCAGATGCCGGTCCTGCCCAAGCACTATTACGAGAAGGTCGAGTTCGACAAGACGACCCTGACCCCGCCGCTCGGCAGCGGTCCTTATCGGATCAAGCGGGTCGACCCCGGCCGCACCATCGTCTACGAGCGCGATCCCAACTATTGGGGAGCGGGGCTGCCGGTCAACCTCGGCCGCAACAACTTCGACCAGGTCCGCTACGAATACTATCGCGACGCCAACGTCGCCCTGGAGGCGTTCAAGGCCGGCAACTACGACATCCAGATCGAGAACAATTCCAAGGACTGGGCCACCGCCTATACCGGCCCGCCCTTCGACAAGAAGCTGATCGTCCGCGAGGAGATCCCGAACCAGCGCGGCACCGGCATGCAGGGCTTCGTGTTCAACACCCGGCGGCCGATCTTCAACGATCCGAAGGTGCGCGCGGCGCTCGCCTATGCTTTCGATTTCGAGTGGACCAACCAGAATCTGTTCTACGGCCAGTACCAGCGGACCGAGAGCTACTTCTCGAACAGCGAGCTGGCGGCGTCCGGCCTGCCCGGCGCGGCCGAGCTGAAGCTGCTCGAGCCCTACCGCGACCAGCTGCCGCCGGAGGTGTTCACCAAGGAGTACAAAGCCCCCTCGACCGCGGGCAGCGACCTCCGCCAGAACCTGCGCACCGCGCTGGAGCTGCTCCAGGAAGCCGGCTGGGAGGTGCAGGGCGGCCGTCTGGTGAACAAGGCCAGCGGCCAGCCGCTCGCCTTCGAGATCCTGCTGGTCCAGCCCGCCTTCGAGCGGGTCGTCGGGCCGTTCGTCCAGAACCTCAAGCGGCTCGGCATCCAGGCCAACCTGCGCACGGTCGACACCGCGCAGTACCAGAACCGCCTCGACGATTTCGACTTCGACATGGTGGTCGGCAGCTGGGGCGAGAGCCAGTCGCCCGGCAACGAGCAGCGCGACTATTGGGGCAGCCAGGCCGCCGACACCCGGGGCAGCCGCAATCTCGCCGGGATCAAGAGCCCCGTGGTCGACGCCCTGGTCGACAAGATCATCCAGGCGCCATCCCGCGAGGACCTGGTCACCGCGACCCACGCGCTGGACCGGGTGCTGCTCTGGGGCCACTACGTCATCCCCCACTGGCACATCACCTACGATCGCGTCGCTTATTGGAACAAGTTCTCCCGGCCGAAAGTCGACCCCAAATACGGCATCGACCTGTTCGCCTGGTGGATCGATCCGGTCAAGGTGGCCGCGCTGGCGCGGGGCGGGGCGGAGGTCGAGGGGGCGAAGGCGGCCACTCAGAACTAGGCGCCGGGCGGGCTCATGCTGGCGTACATCGTCCGCCGTGTGCTGCTGATGATCCCGACCTTGCTCGGGATCATGGTGATCAACTTCGTGATCGTGCAGGCGGCGCCGGGCGGGCCGGTCGAACAGCTGATCGCCCAGATCCAGGGCCGGGCGGTCGAGGCGACCGCGCGCGTCAGCGGGGCGGGCGGCGGCGAGGTCCAGCAGGGTGGCGCCGCACCCCGGACCGGCGAGGGGGCCCGCTATCGTGGCGCCCAGGGCCTCGATCCCGAGTTCATCAAGCAGATCGAGCGCCTCTACGGCTTCGACGAGCCCGCCTACCAGCGCTTCTTCAAGATGCTGAAGCAGTATCTGCGGTTCGACTTCGGCTCCAGCTATTTCCGTGACGAGAGCGTGATCAACCTGGTCCTGGAGAAGATGCCGGTTTCGATCTCGATCGGCCTCTGGACCACGCTGCTCACCTACCTGATCTCGATCCCGCTCGGAATTCGCAAGGCGGTGCGCGACGGCTCGCGCTTCGATGTCTGGACCAGTTCGGTCATCATCGTCGGCAACGCCATCCCGAGCTTCCTGTTCGCGATTCTCCTGATCGTGCTGTTCGCCGGCGGCAGCTTCTTCGACTGGTTTCCGCTGCGCGGCCTGGTCTCCGACAACTGGCACGATCTGTCCTGGCCGGCCCGGATCCTGGATTATTTCTGGCACATGACCCTGCCGCTGCTCGCGCTGACCATCGGCGCCTTCGCCGGCCTGACCATGCTGACCAAGAACTCGTTCCTCGAGGAGATCAACAAGCAGTATGTGATGACCGCCAAGGCCAAGGGCCTGACCGAGCACCGCGTCCTCTACGGCCACGTGTTCCGCAACGGCATGCTGCTGGTGATCGCGGGTTTCCCCAGCGCGTTCATCGGCATCCTGTTCAGCGGCGCCATGCTGATCGAGATCATCTTCTCGCTCGACGGTCTCGGCCTGCTCGGCTTCAACGCCGCGATCAACCGCGACTATCCGGTGATGTTCGGCACGCTCTACATCTTCAGCCTGCTCGGCCTGGTCATGAACCTGATCTCGGACCTGATGTACGTGGTCGTCGACCCCCGGATCGACTTCGAGACCCGGGAGGTCTGATGGCGACCCAGGCCGTGCCCCAGTCGCGTGCGCGCGCCCGTCTGCTCGGCGTGCCCTTGCGCCTGAACGCGATCAACCAGCGCCGGCTCGCCAACTTCTACGCCAACCGGCGCGGCTGCATCTCGCTCTACATCTTCCTCGTGCTGTTCGTGGTCAGCCTGTTCGCCGAGCTGATCGCCAACGACCGGCCGCTGCTGATCTTCTACGACGGCCACTATTATTACCCGGTGCTCGCGACCTATCCGGAGACCACCTTCGGCGGCTTCTTCCCGACCGAGGCGGACTACACCGATCCCGCCGTGCGGGACATGATCGCCGGCAAGGGCTGGGCGGTCTGGCCGCCGATCCCCTACAGCTACAACACGGTCGCCTACGATCTCACGGTGCCGTCGCCAGCACCACCGAGCCGGGCGCACTGGCTCGGCACCGACGACCAGGCCCGCGACGTCACCGCCCGGGTGCTCTACGGCTTTCGCATCTCGGTGCTGTTCGGCCTCGTGCTGACGGTCCTGTCCTCGATCGTGGGCGTCGCGGCCGGCGCCGTCCAGGGCTACTACGGCGGCCTGCTCGACATCTCGTTTCAGCGCTTCATCGAGATCTGGACCTCGATGCCGACCTTGTTCATGCTGATCATCCTGGCGAGCGTGGTCACCCCCAACTTCTGGTGGCTGCTCGGCCTTCTGCTCCTGTTCAGCTGGACCGCGCTCGTGGGCCTGGTGCGCGCCGAGTTCCTGCGCGCCCGCAATCTCGACTTCGTACGCGCGGCCCGGGCGCTCGGCGTCGGCAATCTCACGATCATGCGCCGCCACGTGCTGCCCAACGCCATGGTCGCGACCGTCACCTTCATGCCGTTCGTCCTGATCGGCGGCATCACCAGCCTGACCGGCCTCGATTTCCTGGGCTTCGGCCTGCCGCCCGGCTCGCCGTCCTTGGGCGAGCTGCTCAACCAGGGCAAGAGCAACCTCCAGGCCCCCTGGCTCGGCATCAGCGGCTTCGTCGTCATGGCGGTGATGCTCTCGCTGCTGGTGTTCATCGGCGAAGCCGTGCGCGACGCCTTCGATCCCCGCAAGACCTTCCGCTGAGCGCCGGTGAAAGAATGACCGAAATGCTCCGCTCTCGCCCGACAACGCCGAAGAATCCAAAGGGCATTCTGGCGCGGGCGCGATTGATTTGCAGACCCTGAGCGGGCGCCCGCCATGAGCCTGCTCAAGGTCCAGGACCTCTCGGTCAGCTTCAAGGTCGAAGGCGGCGCCCTCGAGGCCGTGCGCAAGGTGTCGTTCGCGATCGACCAGGGCGAGACCGTGGCGCTGGTCGGCGAGAGCGGCTCGGGCAAGTCGGTGACCGCGCTCTCGATCCTGCAGCTCTTGCCCTACCCCAAGGCCTGGCACCCCTGCGGCAGCATCACCCTCGACGGCCAGGAGCTGATCGGCGCCGACGAGGCGGTCCTTCGCCAGGTCCGGGGCGATCGGGTCGGGATCATCTTCCAGGAGCCGATGACCTCGCTCAACCCGCTGCACAGGGTCGAGCAGCAGGTGAGCGAGACCCTGCTCCTGCATCGCGGCCTCAGCCGGGCCGAGGCGCGGAGGCGCACGCTCGAGCTTCTGCACCTGGTCCAGCTGCAGGAGGCGGAGCAGCGCCTCGACGCCTACCCGCATCAGCTCTCGGGCGGCCAGCGCCAGCGGGTGATGATCGCGATGGCGCTCGCCAACGAGCCGGACCTCCTGATCGCCGACGAGCCGACCACCGCCCTCGACGTCACCATCCAGGCGCAGATCCTGACCCTGCTCCGGGATCTGCAGCGCCGGCTCGGCATGGCGATGCTGCTGATCACCCACGACCTCACCATCGTGCGCAAGACCGCCGACCGGGTCTGCGTCATGACCGAGGGCCAGATCGTCGAGACCGGGCCGGTCGCCGAGCTGTTCGTGCGGCCGCAGCATCCCTACACCCGGCATCTGCTCGCGGCCGAGCCCAAGGGCAAGCCGTTGCACCACGCCCCGGACGCCCCGGTGGTCATGGCCGCGGACCGGCTCAAGGTCCATTTCCCGATCCAGCGCGGCCTGCTCCGGCGCACGGTCGGCGTGGTCAAGGCGGTCGACGGGGTCGACCTGGAGGTGCGCCGGGGCCAGACCGTCGGCGTGGTCGGCGAGAGCGGCTCCGGCAAGACCACGCTCGGCCTGGCACTTTTGCGCCTGCTCCGGAGCGAGGGCGCGATCCGCTTCCAGGGCCAGGCGATCCAGGGCTGGTCCTCGCGCAGGCTGCGGCCGCTCCGCCGCCACATGCAGGTCGTGTTCCAGGACCCCTACGGCAGCCTGTCGCCGCGGATGTCGGTCGGCCAGATCATCGAGGAGGGGCTGCAGCTGCACAAGATCGGCGGCGATCGCGCCGGCCGCCGACGGCTGGTCGCCAAGGTGCTCGAGGAGGTCGGCCTCGATCCCATGAGCCAGGACCGCTATCCGCACGAGTTCTCGGGCGGCCAGCGCCAGCGGATCAGCATCGCGCGCGCGATCGTGCTCGAGCCGTCCTTCGTGGTCCTGGACGAGCCGACCTCCGCCCTCGACATGTCGGTGCAGGCCCAGATCGTCGACCTTTTGCGCGACCTGCAGGCCCGCCACGGCCTGGCCTACCTCTTCATCAGCCACGACCTGCGGGTGGTGCGCGCGCTCAGCGACCAGGTGATCGTGATGCGCGCGGGCGAGGTCGTGGAGCAGGGCCCGGCGGACGCCATCTTCGAGCGCCCCCAGCACCCCTACACCCGGTCCCTGATGGCGGCCGCCTTCGACATCGCGGTGGTCGACAGCGACTTCGTCGCCGCCTGACCTACTCCTGCGCCGGGCCCCGCTCCGCGCGGGGCGCTGAAGGCGGCCGCGTTCGACCCTGAGCGGCCCGACCCCGGCTTGACCGCGGTCTGCCCCCCCGAAGCGGCAGCACTTCACGCCGACTCTCCCCTTCGACTCCAATCCTCGCGCCGCGTGCGCAGCGGCCGCCCGCACGTGTTCCCCTTATGTTCGATTGGGATCGATGACTCCCGCAACTGCGTCGCAGCAAATCCACATCTGCTTGATTCTAGATCATGGTCATGGAGGCTCGCTGGAGCTGCGATGCTGCGTCGCAAAATGTCGCCTGGCTGGCGCATTCCCGCGCCAGAAGTGTAGACTCGAGGCTACAGAAGCGTGTGGCGAGGGCACAGAAGTGAGGCATGGCGAGGGCGGGCGAATGACGCGCGGCGAGGGGTCGATCGTGGTGCTGACCGGCGCCGGGATCTCGGTCGAGTTCGGGCCTGCCGAGCTTCCGCGGCGCCGGCGGCCTGTGGGAGGGCTGGCGCCTGGAGGACGTCGCGACCCCCGAAGCCTTCGCGCGCGATCCGGCGACCGTCCAACGCTTCTACGACCAGCGCCGCCGCCAATTACTGTCTCACGACATTCGTCCTAACGCCGCCCATCTGGCCCTCGCCGATCTCGAGCGCCGCTGGCCGGGCGAGGTCTTGATCATCACGCAGAACATCGACGACCTGCACGAGCGCGCCGGCACCCGGAACTTGATCCACATGCACGGGGAGCTGTTGAAGGCCCGCTGCGCGGCCTGTGGGTCAGTGCATTCCTGGCATTCCGATCTCGCCGTCAGTCATCAATGCCCGGGCTGCGCCGGGGAGAACCAACTTCGTCCGCACGTCGTCTGGTTCGGCGAAATGCCGCTCGAGCTGGACCGCATCTACGACGCCCTCACGATTTGCGATCTGTTCGTCGCAATCGGCACCTCGGGCCAGGTCTACCCGGCCGCCGGCTTCGTCCAGACGGTCCGCGCTGCGGGGCGCGCCCACACAATCGAGCTCAACCTCGAATCGACCGACACCGGCTCCCCGTTCGCTGAACGACGCCACGGCCGAGCCACCGAACTCGTGCCCCGCTTTGTCGCGGAACTGGTTTTACTCAGGGACAGGCGGGATCAAAATGTAGACGGCATCGGCTAAAGGGGGGAACATCGCCGGCTCGCCTGCATGATAGGGCTTGTAGTATTGGAGTAGTAATTCCAGGCGCCTGCAAACGCGGACGTTACTACCATCATTTTGAAAAGACGTTGTTTTCTCGCAATAGGACCTGTGGCTGTTGATTGTTTCCCGACGTCCCTTGTCGCGAAAATGGTGAAGTCGCCAGAACGTCTCGTCTGTAAAGTTCAACCTCTCCAATTCGTCAAGGAGCGCAAGGGTTTGCCGCGGGTCCATGATTGGAGATCCCCATTCTAAGGGTTTGCTGGTGGTCGTCGACCTAGTCAAGGCCGAGACGCCGGGCGCGACGATAGCGCTTGTCGAGCGTGGCTTCGACTTCAGTATGTCGCAGAGGCCTTCCGAGGTTTGGGCTTTTCGAAAGTCTTGGAAACTCAATACGGTTAGTTGTGCGACGACTGGCGCTCCTTGAGCCAGGCCTGTTGTTCGGGGGTGGCTTCGGTCTGGTGCTTGGCTTTCCAGTCGGCGTAGGGCATGCCGTAGACGATCTCGCGCGCGTCCTCGTAGGAGAGCTCGAGACCGCGCTCCTCGGCGGCGGCCCGGTACCACTTCGAGAGGCAGTTGCGGCAGAAGGCCGCGAGGGTCATGAGGTCGATGTTCTGAACCTCGGGGTGGGCGCGCAGATGCTCGACCAGGGTGCGGAAGGCGGCCGCCTCGAGCTCGGTGCGGGTCGCCTCGTCCAGGCGCGCGATGTCCTGCATGTCAGCCTCCTTCCAGGGCGGTTGTGGCTTTCGGGGCGCTTGCGGCCGGGTCGCCGACGTCGCCGCTGGCTGGGACGCCGACCAGGGTCTCGGCGATCAGCCAGTCGACCACCGCCACCCCGGCCTCGCGCTCGCCGGCGCCTTCGGCCAGGGCCTTCGCGTGCACGGCCAGCTGGCGGTCGGCGCTGGTGCCGCGACCCAGGATGTGGCGCGCGTTCAGGACCTCGTCAAGGCAGCCGAGCCGCTCCGCCTCCGGGCGCACCAGCAGGATCAGCTCCTCGAGCAGCATGGCGAACGGCTTGCGGCTGAGCGCGCCGTAGTCGGCGAGCGCGGCGCTGACGCCGTGGCGCTGGGCCAGCCACTTGTTCTCCTCGATCAGGGTCCGGCGGTAGCGGCGCCAGGTCTGGTTGCCCGCGCGCAGGCCGGTAGAGGGTCGCAAGGATCGACTGCCAGAGCGCGGCGATGGTGAGCGCGTCCTCGAGCCGGGTGCAGACGTCGCAGATCCGCAGCTCCAGCGTCGGGAAGTTGGCGCTGGGACGAAGGTCCCACCAGATCTTGGTGGCATCGTCGCAAAGCCGGTCTGCGCCAGCAGGCGCAGCATGTGATGCCACTCGTCCGCGCTCGCGAAGTATTCGGGCAGGCCGCTTCTCGGCAGGTCGCCGAAGATGGTCGGTCGATAGGCTTTCAGTCCGGTGGCGTGGCCCTCCCAGAACGGCGACGAGGTCGAGAGCGCCAGCAGGTGGGGCAGGAAGTAAGTCGCCTGGTTCATCAAATCGATGCGCAGCTCCTCGTCCTCGATGCCGGTGTGGATGTGCATGCCGCAGATCACCAGGCGCGAGGCCAGCGTCTGCATGTCGCGGGCGAGCACGGTGTAGCGCTCCTTCTCGACCTTCTTCTGGGCGCGCCAGTTGGCGAACGGGTGGGTCGAGGCGGCGATCAGCGCCATGCCGAAGTCCTGCGCGGTGGCCGCGACCGCCGCCCGCAGCTCATCAGAGCTCGCGCCGGACCTCGCCGATGCTCGAGCAGACGCGGGTGTCGACCTCGACCTGGGCCTGCAGCAGCTCGTGGGTCGCGCGACCCGCGAGGCGCTCCTGGCAGCGCGCCATGAAGTCCGCGGGCGGCGCCGCGACCAGGTCGCGGCTCGCCGGATCGACCAGCAGATACTCCTCCTCGACCCCGAGGCTCAAGGACGGTGGGCTGAGCGCCATGGCGCGGTCACATCCCGCCAGAGGTGTCCATCCGCCAGTCTGGAACCGAAACCCCCCACAGGCAAGCCGACCCTGCGCCACGACCCGCCAGCGATGCGCCACTTCCGTGCCTCCATGCATCACTTCTGTGCCACCGGTGCGCCACTTGTGTGCCACCGATGCGCCACTTCTGCGACACCCGCGCGTCACCCGGGCGCCAGTGACTTGGTCGGAACTCGGCCCCCACTCGACGTGCCTTCGACCCCGTCGAAGAACACGGATGGATGTCCGGTTGACCCGGTCGGGCTCGTGCCCGGTCTCGTCAAGCCGCAGGACGTGCTGCGTCGCAATATAGCTTGGATTGATAGCGGATCATGGTCGTGGATGATCGCATGATGAAAGACCTGGGCGTGATCACTGTTCAGGCGCTCCCGGGATGGCGGGAAGTCCTGAGCGCCCCGGCCGGGGTGTCCCCACCCGGCCGGGCATCAATCGTGCCCGGCGTGGCTGAGAGCTGGTTTTGAGGTCTGAGCCGAAATCAGGTGGAATGGAAACTGGGAGGATTCACTGGCTCGGGTGTCACGATGACAGGTTGGGACCGAGCGGCGGATACCCGTTTGGCCACCTACGGGACACTGGCGCCCGGCCAATCAACCATCAACGGCTGGCGGGGCTGAAGGCGCGTTGGCAGAAGGGCACGGTGACAGGCAGGCTGGTCGATGCCGGCTGGGGGGCGGCGCTCGGCTATCCCGGATTGGTCCTCGACCCGCTGGGTGCTGTCGTTGAGGTCGACCTCTTCGAATCGGCAGATCTGCCCGATCACTGGCCCCGTCTCGACGAGTTCGAAGGGACCGGCTACCGGCGCGTGGTCACGCAGGTGCGCACGGCCGACGGCGACCTGGATGCATGGATCTATGTGATCGCTGCCTGAGCCCCGGTCGAACTTGCATTTAGGGTGCGCCGTGTAGCATTGGGGTTGCCAAAAGTTCGCAGACACCATTTTCTGACACCATTTTTCCGCTGCCGTACGTCGTCACGGTTGCATCGGAACCGATGTCCGGTGGACGCCGGTCGCCTGGAAGTCCTGAAATAGCGACGCGACGATCTCATCAATCACTTCACCGAGCGCGCCGGATGATCCCTGACTTGTAGCGACGCTCTCATACAGCTTTATCGGCTCGCTACCTTGCGAGACATCGTAGATGTCGAGAACTATAGTTCGCGTATACAGGCGGCGCGTGCCGACCTGAGGAGTCCATCCCGTAATGCCATAGCTCGGAGAATATGTCGTCGTTCCGCTGTAGGTGGCGCTAGGCCCGTAGCTTTGGACTGTACCGAAAGTCTGGCTGGACTGAACGCCTGTCTGACCAAACTGTGGCACGGCATAACTATAGAGCTCATCACGTCCTTGATCGATGCCGTAGCCGAAAAAGGCTACGAGCTCGGCGGGCTCGCCGGCCGGTACGACTTGGAACCCCTGTTTGTGCAAGCCGTCCTCGACCAATTTTGCGTACTCGGCGAATTCGAGAGTACCTGCCCCTTCCTTCTGTACGGGCAGAACGACGACGCGCTTTCCCACGTCGGCGGCCGTGAGCCGATGGTGGGTTTCGACCGTGGTTTCCACCGATCGCGTGGCACAACTCGGCAGCCAAGCGAGGCAACAGGCAGCGACTAGGAGCCGCACACGGATTGTCATCTTCGCCCCCTAAACTCGAACGCTGCGGTACCCCATGCATCCTCTGGTAGATTTTCAAGCGAGGGCTTCTCACTGGCGTGTGTAACGGAGGCGCGCGCGGCGAGGGCGCGCGGGACCAGGTCCGGGCGCGCCGAGGCGTGCTCGATCTCGAAGACGTGGGGGAGGCCGTCCGGCCCATAGTGGACGACCAGCCCGTCCTCGACATCTTCGCCTCCGACCTGCTCGTTAACCTCGGCCGCCGACATCGCTGGCCACGGTCGGAGCTCGATCAGGAGCGTGTCGGTGTCCGGGTCGTACAGGACGGGCTCGCCGTTCATGGGCTTGAAACCGGCTCGCAAGTGGTGCTCTACCGAGCGCTCACTCGATCCGGCACGGCGAAGTCTTGGAGGGTTCGCCGCGCGAGTTGCTGCAACTCCAGCCATTCGGGCGTCGTGATCCGGACCGCGTCGGTGGTCCGATCGTCATCCCGGGCGATGTAGCCGCTGATCGCGGCCTCGAAGGCCTCAAGGGATGCGAGCTGGTGGCTGGACAACCAGCGCTTGTGGCGGCCTGCCGAGAGAAACCCCGCGAGGTCGTAGTCGTCGAGCAGGGCCGAGATCGCTTCGGTACTCGAGTCGACCTCGGGTCCTTCGCCGCGGACCCACACGCGCTCCTGGTAGGACGCATCGCCGAGGTCGCGGATGGCCTCGAGGGATGCGCTTGAGCCAGCTGACCTTGTCCATCATCGCGCTTACTCCCGGAACCTGAAGTCCTGCAGCGGAATGTGCGCCGCCGGCGATCGCCGATCGACCGGACGGTGGCTCGCATCATAGGCCACACCATTCTTCATCCGCTTAGCATATGGGGCGCGCTGCGCCGGATTGGGGCTGCGAAAGCGTTCGCTGACACCTTTTCTCTTCGGCGCATTCTTCCACCAGAGGAGCGAGGTTCTTCTGGCGCTCAAATTGATGGTCACGACAGAGGTGGAAGCACCCTGTAGTTAATGCTAACCCGATCGTCATAGTCTCCAAATTTGTGCCATTCCTCGTTGGAGATCACGAAGCACGCCACTGGAAATATCTGGTGTACGTGTCTATACTCGATGTCAATTGTTACTTGCTCGCCATGTGCTGATTTCAACGTTCCTGGCCATTTCCATCGAGTGCGATAGCTCGATCTTTCAAAACTTGGATCAATCTCTGCTTCAATGGACAAGCGATCTCCGGGACGAAGAGAGCCCAAGAGGGTCGCGTTGAACTGTATCACCGAAGGCTCCGGATACCCGCGCTTCCCAGAAACGTCGAATAAATTCCCGAAAAAGTCCGTTACGCGGATGATCGTTGGCACATTGTACTCTTTTTCCAGATTTCGCTGCATGTAGTAACCTTTCAGGGCTTGAGTTACATCGAGCGTGTAGCAGATGACGCGAGCCGCCTCATGTACACTGATCGGGTTCGCGTGCGATAACCTGTGTCTGACGTCAACCAAACGGCCCAAGAAGATCCGTGCCTCCTCATTCCCGGCCTGAAACGCTTCACTCAGCGCGACGCCAAAATAGTGCCGCCAGTTCTCGGGATTGCATATGACGGTTATAAGGTCGCCCAGATGCGCTGCATCCACGGGACGATAGTATCTCAGCGGCTCCCTCGCCCGGCGGTCCGCGATGTCATCGGCCACCTGCTTCTTGATGAAGTCGGCGTCCGCCCTGGTCAACGGCGCTGAGGTAATCCGCGCCATGGGCTGCCGAAAACATCTCATGAATGAGACGCCGGAGCCAGTGCTCCAGCGCCTCCAATTCGCGCCGGCAGTGCGCTCGCCGCTCGTCGTCGCTCAGAAGGTGCAAATCCATCCGCGTATAGTTGTGCTATCAAGATCCGCTGGTCAACCTACGGAGCGGCTACCACCGGGTGCGGTCCCTGTCACGGTCCGCACCCACGCCACAGCACGCCACGATCTGGCCCTGGCCGGTCGTCTACGGAAGGTTCTGCAAAATGGCCTGATGGGCGGGCAAAAAAGAGGCCCGGCGGATGTGGCCGCCGGGCCGCAGGCTTGGGAGGAGGAAGGTTACTGCCCTGGGTTGGTGAGACGCTTGCCCTCGAGGTTCACGAGCAGCCCGTGGTCGAGCCGCAGGTGTCGCATTTCAGGCAGGTGCCGCTCCGCACCAGGGTGAAATTGGCGCAGCTCGGGCAGGGATCACCTTCGTATCCCTTGAGCCGCGCCAGCCTCGCCTGAGCCAGCCGTTCGTCCTGAACCGCCGCCTCAGCCAATTCCGTCAAGACGCGCGCCGTCGCATCGCCGCCACGGCGCTCGGGCGCCGCGCGGGCGGTGACGCCGCCGCTCGTGAAACTGGTCGTCGTGCCGCCGGTCGTCGGCGTGCCGGGCGCCGGCGCGCCTTTGGCCGTGGTCTCGCCGCCGTGCAAAAGACGCAGATTGCCGCGCACGTAGCCAGCACTCGCGATCTGGGCGAGCGTGTCGTCACGCCTGAGATCGCTCTCCTTGGCGCCGTGGCCGATGCTGTCGTGGTGCAACTCGTTCGGGTCGACGTGCGCGAGGTCGGTCCGGTCGAGGTAGGAGATCGCGAGCTCGCGGAAGATGTAGTCGAGCACCGAGCTCGCCATCTTGACCGTGTCGTTGCCCTGGACCGGCCCCGAGGGCTCGAAGCGGGTGTAGGCGAACGCCTCGACGAACTCCTCGAGCGGCACGCCGTACTGCAGGCCGATCGAGACCGCGATCGCGAAGCTGTTCATCAGCGAGCGGAAGGCCGCACCTTCCTTGTGCATGTCGATGAAGATCTCGCCGATCCGGCCGTCGACGTATTCTCCAGTTCGAAGATAAACCTTGTGGCCGCCGACCACCGCCTTCTGGGTGTAGCCCTTGCGCCGGTTGGGCAGGCGCCGGCGCTCGGCGATCAGGCGCTCGACCACCCGCTCGGCGACCTGCATGGTGCGCGCGGCACCGGCGGCGGGCAGGGCCTCGTCGTCCTCGGGCGGCACTTCGTCCAGCAGGCTCGAGGACAAGGGCTG
>CAVTFM010000029.1:0-241919 GCA_963733965.1 uncultured Alphaproteobacteria bacterium | reverse complement strand
GTGGCCATCAACGCCAAGGCGGCGAACTGGCGCCTGACGCCCGCCGAGCTCGCCGAGCTCGATGCGATCGTGCCGCGCTGAGCTTCTCCCAGCTTCTCGCGCGCTGACCTCGGCTGCGACCGAAGGAGCTGAGCGTGCGTACGGCGCCAGTAAGCGAGCGCGGTTCCGGTGCGTGGGGGCGCATGAAGCCTTACGAGGCTCCCGGAGAGCAGACAGACGAAGAGGAAGCGCTGACAACTTGGAGGCCTTCCCAGCACATGTACCCGCCTGCCCCGAGAAACAGAAGGAACGAGAGCACCATAGAGATCTTGACCCAGACGCAGGCACATGGAGTTGACGAAAGCTTCCATCCGAGGATTGTGCAGGGATCGGGATTTCGAGAAGCTCTTTTAGCTTCCTCTAATCGCAGCGAACAAATTCGCCGGAATCGATTGTGAAGAACGGCAGCAATCAACCCTAAATTGACAAACGAATGCTAGCTCTCCACGACCGTCAGGAGACGGCCGCAGCGACGATGGCGTGGTAGGTGACGGGACGGGTACGGACCGCTTGTTGGATGACGCGGGCGAAGCGGTGGCTGAGGTTTTTGGCGGTGCGGCGGTTGAAGCGGAAGACGAACTCGTCGAGATAGGCCGGCAGATGCTTCTTCGAAACCGCGCCGTGGTGGGTGCCGAGTAGCCAGCGCTTGGTCACCCCGAACACCAGGTGGATCGTCGGCAGGCGCAGCGCCGCGTCGCCCCAGCTGGCGCCGAGGTTGAGCGGTTCATGGGCGTGGCCGGCGGCGGCGAGGCCCTTGTAGCCGGACCAGCCATCGGTCGCGATCGTCGCCGGCTTGGCCACGGCCGCGGCAAGGAAGCCTTCGAGGCTGCTCGCCGAGACATCCGAGACCACAGCCAGGCGCAGGCGACCCAGCCGGCGCCCTCGGGCTTGGCCGCGGCCGCTCTCGACCGCGCCGGCGACCTTGCTCTTGCCGCTGGCGCCGCGGCCCGGTTTGCCCGGCCGCGGGCCGCCGACATAGGTCTCGTCGGCCTCGACCCGCGCGCTCAGCGGCGCCCTCTCCGGCCGCACCATCGCCTTTCTGATCTTGTGCAGCCAGCTCCAGGCGGTCTGGTAGCTCCCCTTGCCGCTCCGCGCCGACCACCGAGGTCGGCGCTGGGAGCCAGGCAAGCCCATCTGCCGCTTGAGCTCCATCGCCGAGATCCCGCCCTTGCTCGAGGTCACCAGGTAGATCGCAAGGAACCACCGCGACAGCCCGGTCTTGGTCTGCTCGAAGATCGTGCCGGCCAACAGCGAATGCTGCTTGCCGCAGGCGGCACATTCCTCGATCAACCGCAGCTTGTGAACAGGGTGATCGTGCCGTGACGGGTATCGTCGTGGGTGCGGGTGCGCACGTGGCCGATGCCGAGCGGCAGGCCGGGCTGCGTGCGCTCCAGCGCCTGGCACTGGCTTTTCTCGTCGCAGCACAGAACCAGCGCCTTGTCCGGCGGTTGCAGGTAGAGGCCGATCACGTCCCAGAACTTGGCCTCAAACTGGGGGTCGTTCGACAGCTTGAACGCCTGGGTCAGATGCGGCTTGATGGCGTTGGCGGCCCACAGCCGTTGCACGGTCGCCTTGGACACGCCCGTGACCTTGGCCATCGACCGCACCGACCAGCGCGTCCGCCCGGGCGGCGGCTGGGTCGCCCGGCTGACGATCGCGGCCTTGGTCTCGAGCGCCACGCTGGGCTTGCGTCCCCGACCCTTGGCATCGGCCAGCCCGGCCAGGCCGGCTGCACCAAAGCGCCGCTCCCAAAGCACCACCACCGGCCGGTTGACCCCCACCCGCCGCGCCGTGTCGGCCTGGCTCAAGCCGTCGGCCCGGTCCAGAATGATCTGCGCGCGCCGGACCTCGCGCTGGGTCGCCGTCGGTCGTTTCATGAGCCGCTGCAACACCCCGCGCTGCTCGCTCGTGACGGGCAAGGCTCGGACCGGACGTGCCATGCATCACAATGTCCACTACCCTTCTGTACAGCCTTTTGTGAGACACTACACTAGGTTCGATCTCGACCGAGAGCGGGGCGCTTAATTAACCAGCACCCGTATGGTTTTGCCAGCAGATTCGAAGGCCGACCCGGCACCAATCCCGAGGAGCTGATTGTCGCAGCGCATGCCGGTTGCTTCAGTATGGCGCTGTCACTGATCCTCGGCGAAGCCGGACTGACGGCCGAACGAATCGACACTTCCGCGGAGGTGACCCTCGAGCAGGTCGAAGGCGGCTACGCCATCACTGCCGTGCGCCTGACGCTCAAGGCCAAAAGTGCCGGGTACCGAGCAGGTGACGTTCGCGAAGCTGGCGGAAACAGCCAAGGCCGGGTGTCCGGTCTCCAAGCTGCTCAAAGCGGAGATCACGCTGGATGCCACGTCCCCTGATGCGGGCGAACCCATGCGCTGACCTCGCCAACGACCTGTGAGGATTCGGCCGCAACTCGAGCAGGCGGCCCGAACCATGGCCCGCGCCGTCGGCAGCCCGGAGCCGCGGGTCGTGCCGACCGAGCCGAGGGGAGCAGGCTGATGGCGTCGGCAGAGCCGCGCCTTTGGCCGCGTGCCAGGTCGGCGGCGCAGGCGGTTGGTGGATCGTCCGCGCCCGCGCCAGGCGCGATCGCCAGCGGCACCGAGCCGACCGGTCAGAGCTGTCCGCGCCGCCGCGGAAGGAGACCGGAGGCCGTCCCGAAGGCGTTCGTATCGCCAGCCGGTGGCACCCGGTTCCGATGGTCGTCCGAGGTTGGCGGGCGCGCCTCGACACCCCGGAGCGCCGCCGCGCTTGCGGCGCGCGAAAAGCCTGATCGGCGGGCAACCGCAGCCATCGATGGGACCCGACAAGGCGTGCGAGGGCGACTTCGGACCGGGCCGCCGCCAGGTGGCACGTCGCGCCGACAGCTGCGACCATGCGCAAGCGTCGTCGGCACCGGCGAGGCGCTTCAGGAGGCTCTGGGCCGCGATCGTGTTCGACGCGGGGCAGATCGCGCGGGACACGGCTCTGTACCTGAGCCCTGGTCGGGTCGCTCCTGTTCGCGCTCCTGGCGTTCGTGGGCCGATCCTGAGGCCCAGCCGGACCGTCACGAGCTCGCCCGGCCGGATGGTGGCGGCGAGGACGGCGCCGACGACCGGGTCATGCCACCCGGCGCATGTTCGAATCCGGCAGCTCCTTGGCGTCAGCGAGCGCATCGGCGAGCGACGTCTGATCGAGCACGCTCACGGCCGCAGCGTGGCTCGCAGCAAACATGCGCCGCAGGACGCACGTCGCCTCGTCAGGGCAATCCTTGCACTTTCGATAGGCGACACGGCTGAGGCAGGGCAGTGGCGCGAGGGGTCCGTCGATCAGGCGCACCACCTCGCCGATCGCGATTTCCGCCGGCGGTTTCAGGAGGGCGTAGCCGCCGCCGCGTCCGCGCTTGCTCTGGACGATGCCGCGGTGCTTGAGCTCCAGCAGGATCTGCTCGAGGAACTTCTTAGGAATGTTGTCGCTGTGCGCGATGTCCGATATCAGAACCGCGCCCCGCGTTGGTGCTTGGGCCAGGGTCAGCAGTGCGCGGAGAGCATACTTGGCCTTTTGTGACAGCATCGACCTTGTCCAGAACTGTGGTAGATGCGCCAAGGCGATAATGTCGATAGGGCGCATCGAGTTTGCTAAGTACCGATACCAGCTGGCGTCCCTGCGGTCCAGCCTGTTGTTGAAGCAGAGGCAGCCCCTCGGTGCGAGCTGCTGCAAGAATGCGGTTTTGAGGCAACAGCTGTAGGCTGACGTCTTCGCTGCGGTAACCGTCTCCGGGAGTGGCCCCGGGCGGCAAATGATCCTGGTCGGGAGATGGCGGTGATTCCAAGTGGTCGGCCGTGCTGACGGCCGGACCTCGTTGCGCTGCGGTCACATGGCCAGTCACATTGCCAGTCACATGGCTGAACCACAGCGGTTGCCTGGCCGATCCGGAGGTCCGGCAGTTCGGCTTGCGTCGATCGGTCGCGCCTTTGTTGCGCCTGCGCCACAGATTCTGAAATCCACGGATTTCCTATTTTCCCAGTAGAGATTATATTTGACTCATGGAGCGCGGGCCAGGTATGGCGCGGGCCGTGGTAGCAGATGGTTTTCCCATGCTCTCTCAAAAAGCGAAATATGCGCTGCGCGCGCTGCTGGCTCTGGCCGAGGCCGGCGAGGATCGGGCGGTGCTGATCTCGGACGTCGCCGAGCGCCACAACCTGCCCAAGAAGTTTCTCGAGCAGATCCTGCTCGACCTCAAGCACCATGGCCTGGTGCAGAGCCGGCGCGGCCGGCACGGCGGCTACGGGCTGCTGAAGCCGGCGAGCGAGATCTCGTTCGGTCAGGTGGTGCGGATCATCGACGGCCCGCTGGCGCCGCTGCCCTGCCTCAGCAAGATGGCCTATCGCCGCTGCGAGGATTGCCCGGGCGAGGAGAGCTGCGCGATCCGGCGCGTGTTCGCGCGCACCCACCAGCTGACCAGCGAGGTGCTCGACCGGACCACGCTCGCCGACGCGCTCGCGGGCATGCCGGCGGTCGCCCTCGGAAGCCGGCCAGCGGCGCCCGACGCCGAACGCCAGGAGGTGGCCTAGTCCGGCCTCCCCCCTGGCGTCGCGGCGGCCGGGCGCCCGGCGTCGGCCGTCAAGCGGCGCGGGCGGCGCCGTTCATCACCAGGCGCTTGGCCAGCGTGCGGCCCTGCTCGCGGATCTCGGGCACGGCGCTGGTCTCCCAGAACGTGCCGCGGGTGAGCGGGCCGAGCGCGAACAGGCTCGGGTTCGGGCGCCCGCTCCGGCGCAGGAGCTGGAGACTGCGGGTGGTCTCGAGCCCAAGCCCCAATGGGTCGGGGCGGGCGAGCCCGCGGGTCAGGAGATCCCGCACCAGCGGATCGTCGACGCGGCGGAAGTCGAGGGTCGGGCCGGCGCAGTTCACGAGCCAGTCGCCGACGATCCGGGTCTCGACGTCCATGCCCCGGGGGCGGAAGCGCACCCCGATCCCCTCGGCACCGCCCTGATAGGACGCGATCGTCCCGGCCCGGATCTCGAGCCGGCCGCTCGCCTGCAGCGCCCGGATCTGGCTTCCGATCTCAGGCGCCATGCGGTGGCGGTGGACGTCCCAGTAGGGGCGCAGGTGGCGCAGGAAGCGCCGGCGCTCGACCACCGGCAGCCGCTGCCAGATCAAGGGCAGCGGATCGCGCCAGGCATCGAGCACCGCCCGCCAGTCGACGCCCAGACGCTCGGCGCGAAGGGTCTCGCTGCGGATGTGGCGGAGCAGGCCGCGCGCGGTCAGCGGCCCGTCCAGCCATGCGAGCGGCGGCGCCCGGCGAGTCGGGGCGTGCTCCGCCGGCAGCAGCCCGTGGCGCGAGAGCGCCAGGATCGGGCCCCGATGGCCGCGGTCGGCGAGCAGGACCGCGACATCGACCATGGTCAGGCCGCTGCCGAGCACGAGGACCGCGTCCGACGGCCCGATCCGGGCGAGGCTCGCCTCGTCCCAGGGGTTGGCGATCAGCCGCGGGCCGCAGGTGGTCTCGATCCCGGGCGCCGGCGGCAGCCGCGGCGGCAGGTTGCCGACGCAGAGCACCGCGACATCGGCCGCGCGCGTGCTGTCGTCATCGAGCTTTAGCTGTAGGCCACCCGAGCCCTCGGTCAGCCCGACCACGCGGTGGCCGATCCGGATCAGCGCGACGTCGCCCGGTGCGTCCGCCTCCGCTCGGTCCAGGAGATCGGAGAGGTAGCGGCCATAGACGCCGCGGGCGACGAACGCGTGACCGGAGGGCGGGATCGATGCCGCCGGATGCTCCGGCAGATCCTTCGCCCACAGCCAGCGCAGGAAGTGGCTCGGATCGGTTGCGAGCGCGCTCATGTTGGCGACCCGCGAGTTCAACAGCAGCCGGTCGTGGCGGGCGCCGTAGGCGACCCCCGGTCCGAAGGTCGCCGACTGGTCGAACAGAAGGACGTCGACGGGCGACGGGCTGCTCCGCATCAGCTCGATCGCCAGTTGGCAGCCGCTGAAGCCGGCGCCGATGATCGCAATCCGCATGGCGGCCTCCCGTAGCGATGATCCCAGATTTAAATATGTCGATAGACTTAGTAGACTATGATGTCAAGCCCGGAAGTCGGCAGACGTGCCGCTACTTCACCCCTCCTCGCTGCGCCGACGGCGAGCCGACGAGCGAACGCTTCCCGAATGGCGAGCGCCCGGCTCTGTCCGCCTTCTGCCGATCCGACGCGAGGTGGGCGGAACGGGTGCCTTGAGAGGAGCCGCGATGTACCTCCATGACGATCTGCTGGTGGCCTTTGCCTCGTATCCACAAGCTTGTGATCCGGCGGGCCACGGCCATGGCCCCTCCCCCGGAGGTCGGGACTTTCGGCGCTTCGTCATCCATCGTCAGAACCCCGAAATCGGTGACCAGCTGGGCCCCCGGCAGCAGACCATACCGGGATTCGTCCGCGCAGCCGCGCGCCAGATCGGCGCCACGGTCATCGTCGGCGTCGTGCTGAGCCGCCTTCTTGCCATCGCCGCCACCATGCTCGTCCGGCACTACTCGAAAAGCCTGCGGATGGGTGCTGCCAGAACACTCGGTCGGCTCGACGACCGACATCCTTAGGCCTTCGCCGGCCTTCGGACAGTCCGCGCCAGAGCTCCGGACAAGCTGATCGATCTGTGGTGGACGTCCCATCGCCACAGCCTGCAGCCGATCGTGCCAGGTCCTGTTCCATGGCCGCGCGATCCCGACGGTCGCGGCCACCCTGAAAAGCCTATTGAGTCGGTCGAGTCTATTGACAATCATGCGGGCTGCAACGATGGTTCAATCATCCACCGTGCGGACGGCGGAACCTCGTCCCGAGCAGCTTGCGCCGCGTGACCACGTGCCAAGGCGCCACGACCTGGGTCGTGGTCGCCCGTGCCCAAGGAGAACCGGCCCATGAGTGAGACTGCTCTTCATCGCCGCGGGTGCGCCGTGGAAAGGCGCAGCCCGGGTTGCTGCCGCCCCTAGCGGTGGCGCGGCGAGCCGCGTGTTCGTTCCTTCAACGTCCTGTGGCGATGGCGAACCTGCCGCGATGTGTGCGGCGTCGCGAGCTTGCCCATAGCACCCTGGCCATCCATACGCGGGGTGATGCGGGCTGTCTGAAAACTCTACTCCGCCACTAGACAAGATCGGGTAACTCGGCTAACGGTGCCAACGTCGAGAACGGATACGGAGATTCCGATGCGACGATTGCGACGACGCGGCGCCCTCGCCTTGCTGGCGAGCACCGCGCTGGCGCTCGGCATCTCGCTGCCGGGCAGCGCGCGCGCCGAGACCACCCTCCTCAACGTCTCTTACGATCCGACCCGGGAGCTGTACCAGGCGTTCAACGCCGCGTTCGCCGAGCACTGGAAGCAGGAGACCGGCGAGGACGTGACCATCCAGATGTCGCACGGCGGCTCCGGCAAGCAGGCGCGAGCGGTGATCGATGGCCTCCAGGCCGACGTCGTTACCCTGGCGCTGGCCTACGACATCGACGTGATCGCCGAGCGCACCGGCTGGCTGCCCAAGGACTGGCAGTCGCGCCTGCCCCACAACAGCGCGCCCTACACCTCGACCATCGTGTTCCTTGTGCGCAAGGGCAACCCGAAGGGCATCAAGGACTGGGGCGATCTGATCAAGCCCGACATTCAGGTGATCACGCCCAACCCCAAGACCTCGGGCGGTGCCCGCTGGAACTACCTCGCGGCCTGGGGCTGGGCGCTCGGCCAGCCAGGCGGCGACGCACAGAAGGCGCAGGATTTCGTCGCTGCGCTCTTCAAGCACGTGCCGGTCCTGGACACCGGCGCGCGCGGCGCGACCAACACCTTCGTCCAGCGCGCCATCGGTGACGTCCTGCTGGCCTGGGAGAACGAGGCCTTCCTTGCGATCGAGGAGCTGGGTCCGGATCAGTTCGAGATCGTCGTGCCCTCGGTCAGCATCCTCGCCGAGCCGCCCGTGACCCTGGTCGATCACGTGGCCGACCAGCACGGCACCCGGAAGGTCGCGCGGGCCTACCTCGAGTACCTCTACTCGCCGACCGGCCAGCGACTGGCCGCCAAGCACTACTACCGGCCGATCTCGCCCGACGATGCGGATCCCGAGGACCTGGCGCGCTTTCCCAAGCTCGAGCTGATCACGGTCGACGAGGTGTTCGGCGGTTGGCAGCAGGCGCAGGCCAAGCACTTCGCCGACGGCGGCGTGTTTGATAAGATCTACGCCCAGTAGGCGATCCTCGATGCGCGCGCTGCGCCTGAAGCAGCCGAGCGTTCTACCCGGGTTCGGGCTGACGCTCGGCTTCAGCCTCACCTACCTCGGGCTGATCATTCTGATCCCGCTGGCCGCCCTCGTCATCAAGGCGGCGGGCGCCGGGGCCGAGGTCTGGCAGATGCTCGCCTCGCCGCGCGTGCTCGCCGCCTTCCGGGTGAGTTTCGGCACCGCGCTCGCCGCCGCCGCGGTCAACGCCCTGTTCGGCCTGATCGTCGCCTGGGTGATGATCCGCTATACCTTCCCCGGCAAGCGGCTGGTCAACTCGCTGATCGACCTGCCGTTCGCCTTGCCGACCGCGGTCGCGGGCATCGCGCTGACCGCGATCTATGCCGGCAACGGCTGGCTCGGCCGGTTCCTGGAGTCGCTCGGGGTCAAGGTCGCGTTCACGCCCCTCGGCATCGTCGTGGCGCTGATCTTCATCGGCCTGCCGTTCGTCGTGCGCACGGTCGAGCCGGTCCTGCAGGACCTCGACGCCGAGGTCGAGGAGGCGGCGGCGACGCTCGGCGCCCGCCGCTGGCAAGCGTTCTGCCGGGTCATCCTGCCCGCGATCCTGCCGGCGCTGCTCACCGGCTTCGCGCTCGCCTTCGCCCGCGGCCTCGGCGAGTACGGCTCGGTCATCTTCATCGCCGGCAACATGCCGATGGTCTCCGAGATCGTACCGCTCCTGATCGTGATCAAGCTCGAGCAGTACGACTACGTCGGCGCCACCGTGGTCGGGACCGCCATGCTCGCCGCCTCCTTCCTGCTGCTGCTCGCGATCAACCTTTTGCAGCGCTGGGCGCGCGCGCGCAGCTCCTGACCGGAGACCTTCCTATGCTCGCCTCGGCCAGCCTGGACCCGATGCGCGTGGTGACCGTCGATCGCCCCGCGATCCGCGCGCTCCTGATCGCGACCGCGCTCGCCTTCATCGGCATCTTCCTGCTGCTGCCGCTGCTCGCCGTGTTCGTGGAGGCGTTCCGCCAGGGGCTTGGCGCCTATCTCGCCGGCATCACGGAGCCGGATGCGCTCGCCGCGATCCGGCTCACCCTCCTGGTCGCCGCGATCGCCGTGCCCCTCAACCTGCTGTTCGGGATCGCGGCCGCCTGGGCGATCGCGAAGTTCGAGTTCCAGGGCAAGAGCCTGCTGATCACCCTGATCGACCTGCCGTTCTCGGTGTCGCCGGTGATCTCGGGCCTGATCTACGTGCTGCTGTTCGGGGCGCAGGGGCTGCTCGGGCCATGGCTCCAGGCGCACGGCATCCAGATTATCTTCGCCGTGCCCGGGATCGTGCTCGCGACCATCTTCGTGACCTTCCCGTTCGTCGCCCGCGAGCTGATCCCCTTGATGCAGGAGCAGGGCACCGAGGAGGAGGAGGCCGCGCGCATGCTGGGTGCCGGCGGCCTCCAGATTCTCTGGCGGGTGACGCTGCCGAACGTCAAATGGGGCCTGCTCTACGGCGTCCTTTTGTGCAACGCCCGGGCGATGGGCGAGTTCGGTGCGGTCTCGGTCGTCTCCGGCCACATCCGAGGCCTGACCAACACGATGCCGCTGCACGTCGAGATCCTTTACAACGAGTACAACTTCGTGGCCGCCTTCGCGGTCGCATCCCTTCTCACCCTGCTGGCTCTGCTGACGCTCGCGCTCAAGCTCGCGCTCGAATGGCGTGCGCGACGTGTGCGGACAGCGCTCGAAGGCTGACCGAGGAGACCCGCATGCGCGTCGAGATCCGTGATCTGAGCAAGACCTTCGGCACCTACGCAGCACTCCATGGCGTCACCCTCGATGTCGTGGAGGGCGAGTTCTGCGCCCTGCTCGGACCGTCCGGATCGGGCAAGACCACCCTGCTGCGGATCATCGCCGGGCTCGAGTTCCCCGATCAGGGCGAGGTCCGGTTCGCCGGCGAGAACGTGGTCTCGCGCGATGCGCGCGAGCGTCAGGTCGGCTTCGTCTTCCAGCACTACGCGCTGTTCCGGCACATGAGCGTGTTCGAGAACGTCGCCTTCGGGCTCAGGGTCCGGCCGCGCCAGGCGCGTCCGCCCGAGCCCCAGATCCACGTCCGGGTGATGGAGCTCCTGCGCCTGGTGCAGCTCGAGCGCTTCGCCGGCCGCTACCCGAACCAGCTGTCCGGCGGCCAGCGCCAGCGGGTGGCGCTCGCCCGGGCGCTGGCGATCGAGCCCCGCATCCTTTTGCTCGACGAGCCGTTCGGCGCCCTCGACGCCAAGGTCAGGAAGGATCTCCGGCGCTGGTTGCGGGATCTGCACCAGCGCCTCGGCCTGACCAGCGTGTTCGTCACCCACGACCAGGAGGAGGCGCTCGAGCTCGCCGACCGGGTGGTGGTCATGCGCGACGGCCGGATCGAGCAGGTCGGGAGCCCGCGCCAGATCTACGACCGTCCGCAGACGCCGTTCGTCTACGAGTTCCTGGGCAGCGCCAACCGCATCCCCTGCCGCGTCCGGGACGGCTGGATCGAGGTCGAGGGCGCGCGCTGGCCGGCGCCCGCCGGTCACGCGGCTGGCGAGGGCGACGCGCTCCTGTTCGTCCGCCCGCACGATCTGGCGGTGGCGCGCGGCTTCACCGATGGCATTCCGGCGCGGCTCGAACTCGGTGGTCACGACCGGACCGGCCTATCGTCTGGTCTGCCGGGTCGGTCAGGCAGCGCGCACGGTCGAGGTCGAGCTGACCAAGAGCCGCTTCGACGCGCTCCACCTCCGGCCCGGCACCCCGGTCGTGCTGCAGCCCCAGGAGTTCGGCCTGTTCCCCGCCGACGGCGCCGAGCCAGGAGCCGCCGCAATCGCGCAGGCGCCCAACCCGGCCCGCCCGCATGAGGCCGTTGCCTGACTGGGCTTGCTGGACAGGTTCTCGGACGCCGGCCAGCGGTGATGGCGCGCTCGACCGCCGTGACACATGCCGGGCCGAAGGATCATCTACGCCGCGCCGTCGGCAAGCGCGCCCAGATCGGCCGGGTGCAGGAGCACGACGTTCTGAGGTGTCGGCAGCGCGATGAGGCCTTCCTCCTTCAGACGCGTCATGGTGCGGCTCACGGTCTCGATCGTGAGGCCAAGATGGTCCGCCATCTCCTGGCGCGAAATCGGTAGCCGAAAGGCCGGTCTGGCCTCGTCTGCGCCGATGCGTCGGGCCAGCTCGACGAGCAGGTGTGCGACCCTCTCCGACGCGCTCTTGCGGCCCAGCAGCAGCATCTGCTCGTGGGCGCGCGCGAGTTCGTGGGCAGCGCGTTCGATCAGGCGCTCTGCCAACCCGGGCTGCTCGCGTACGGCCGCCAGCAGCGTAGCCCGGCTGGTCTTGATCAAGGTAGTGTGCGTGATCGCATCAACGCTGTAGGTGTAATGGGCGCCCAGGAGACCGAAGCACTCGCCCGTGATAAGGAAGTCGATCACCTGACGCCGGCCGTCGATGGTCGCCTTGTACAGGCGCACAGCTCCGGTCAGCACGCGGAAGCAATGGCTGCAGGGATCACCCTCGAGCACGATCGTCTGGCCGGGGATTGCCTGACTGGTGATGCCGATTCCGACCAGTCCTTCGAGTTCCGGAGTGGCGCGTTGGTCTACCTCCCTGGGAATTGACGGGACCCGAAGTGCGGATTGTGACAGGGCCATTAGTGCCTCCCCGAAAGCTCGGCGGTGATGGGACGAAGCTAACGTCGGCCCGGGCGGCGAGTAATTCGGTCGTCTACCTACGCATTAGCCCATATGCGTCGCTCATGACGTCGGTTGGCTGCCGAAGGCGCTGGCCAGAACAATCCGGACGAGCCGCAGTAGCTCATCGGCGCCGAACGGCTTGTCGAGGAACAGGACCGGCCCGGGCGGGAGCCCTTCCACGAGGGCCCCGCGCTTCAGGCGCCGGCTGGTAATGACTGCCGGCATGGCCACCTGCGCGGCGGCAAGCGTCCGCAGGAGCTCTGCCGCGCCCAGGTCAGAGAGATCCATGTCCACCACGAGGCAGCCCGGATTTCCGGACTGGTACGCATCGAGAAACTGCCGCCCCGAGCCGAATGCCGCAACCAGATGGCCTGCTGCCCGAAGGGACATGGCGAGCGCATCCCGGACGGCGTCGTCCTCGTCGACGAGGAAGATTGTCGCGCCGTGCGACCGCAAAGCTCCGCTCGGACTTGGCGGCGCGGCACCGGCCGGTGCTGCTCGCGTAGGGCTCATCGACGTCCACCGACGTGACCTCGTCAGGAAACGCCCGAGCCTAACCCCGGTCGCCGGCCAGCGGGCATCCGACGAACCCCGTATACGGAATGCTACGTAGGGGCGAGGGAATTGGCGCGTCAGGTCACGCCGGGACGATACCCGCTGCGAAAGCCATGCGTACGAGCTGCGAAAGACTTTCGGCGCGCATCTTCTCCATCACCCGCGCGCGGTGGATCTCGACCGTGCGCGGGCTGATCGCGAGCTCGCGGGCGATCCCCTTGTTCGACCGCCCGATCACCAGCTGCTCGAGGACCTCGCGCTCGCGCGGCGTCAGCCTGTCCAGGCGCTGACCGATCTCCCGATCGGCGACTGCCGCGGCCGAGGTTGCGGGCCCGGTCAGCGAGTTGCGGATGCTCCTGATCAAGTCAGCCGTGTCGAAGGGCTTCTCGAGGAAGTCGCGCGCGCCGAGCTTCATCGCCCGGACGGCCATGGGGATCTCGCCATGCCCCGTGATGACGATCACGGGCGGCAGCGGCCCACGCGCCGCGAGCGCCTGCAGCAGGTCAAGTCCGTCCATGTCCGGCATGCGCACGTCCGCGATCAGGCAGCCAGGAAGCTCGCCTTTGAAGCGCCGCAAGAAGATGCTCGCCCGCTGGAAAGTCTCGACTTCGAAGCCTTCCGATTCTAAGAGAACACGCAGCGAGTCCAGGACCGCCTCGTCATCGTCGACGACCACCACCCTCGCGGGCATTTCAATCGCCGCGCCTTGCCGCGATGGGCAAGCTGACGCGAAAGATCGTGCCGCCACCGGGATTGGCGCTCGCCCAGAGCCGACCACCATGCGCCTCAACAATCGAGCGGCAGATCGAAAGGCCGATCCCTAACCCCGACGGCTTGGTGGTGACGAACGGTTGGAAAAGCCGGTCGGCAATTTCCGCCGCCAGGCCAGGGCCGGTGTCGGCAACCGCGATCAGAACCATATCATGGCCGGCGCGCTCCGTCCGGATCACGATCTCGCGGCGAGCGACCCCGTCCAGAGCATCAATGCTGTTACGGATCAGGTTCGTGATCACCTGATGAATTTGGATCTTGTCAATGAGCACCGGAGGCAGGCCCTTTTCGAGCGCCCGCCTTGCCGCGATCCCCTTGCCACCCGACCCGACCAGGGCGAGCATGCTCGCCTCTTCGACCACAGCGTTCAGGTCCTCGAGCATTCGCTCGGTCTCGCCTCTGGCGATGAACTGGCGCAGGCGCCGGATGATCTGCCCGGCCCGGCTCGCCTGCTGCACGGTCTTCTCGAGAAGACTCGAAACGGTGCCGGGGTCCGTTGCCCGGCCGCGCGCGAGCACCCCACGGGCGGTCTCCGCATAATTGATGATGGCGGTGAGCGGTTGATTGAGTTCATGCGCCAAGGCAGAGGCCATCTCGCCCATCGCGCTCAGGCGCGAAACGTGAATCAGCTCCGACTGCAGCTCCTGCACACGTTGCTCGGCGTGTCGCCGCGCGCTCACGTCCCGCACAAAGCCGGCAAAAAACCGCCGCCCCTCCGCCCGAACCTCACCCACCGCGAGCTCCATGGGAAAGATCTGCCCGTCCTTGCGTCGACCCAGAACCTCGCGGCCGATACCGATGATCCGCTTCTCGCCGGTCCGCCGGAAGCGCTCAAGATACTCGTCGTGCTCCTCACGGTAAGGCGTCGGCATCAGGCAGGAGACATTTCGCCCGATCACCTCGGCCGCGTCATAGCTGAACATCCGCTCGGCGGCTGGATTGAAGGACTGGATGATCCCGCCTTCGTCGATCGTGATCAAGCCGTCCGGCGAGGTCTTCAAGATCGCCCGTAGCAACACCTCCCGCTCCGGCAGCGGCGCGCTGCCTAAGATCGGGGCCTCGCCCACTTCCTCCTGACTGGGACTGACGGTGGAGCCTCTCGGAGGTTCGATCACCATGATCCGGCGCAATTTCCCATCGACGCGCTGATACCTTAGCCCGTAGGTGCTCTCGGCGGAAGGGAAGCGATCGCCCCGACTGTGGCGGCTGCCCGGCGTCGCTGATCGGCGCGTTGCCTGAATCGAAACCGCGCCTCGATCCTTCGAGCCCGATTGATCCAGCGCAATGCGCTCCATGGTGCTGCTCTGAAATTCGTGTTCCGAAGCAGCTGGCAGAGGGGTCGCTCCCATGGCCTACCGTACCATCCTGGTCGATCTTGCCGATGACGGCGGGCTCGAGCCGCGCCTGCAGGTCGCGCGGAACCTCGTCGAGCGTTTTGACGCAGTGCTGATCGGCATGCACGTGATGCTGCCGCCATTTATCCCAGGCTCTTACGGCGAAGCCGCGGCGTATGTCGGGACAAACCTCATCGAGGAGCAGCGGGCCGCCAATCAGAAGATCAGGGACCGGGTCCAGGCAGTTTTCCGAAACCTCTGCGGCGAAGGGGCCAAGGCCCTTTGGCAGGAAGCCGAGGGTTACCGGGACGATCTGTTGGCGGAGGCCGCGAAGACCGCGGATCTGGTGCTCGCGAGTCGGGCCAAGGCCGGGGGCACCGAACTGCCGGACGTGCTTGATCGGCTCGTCACCGCCGCAGGCATCCCCGTGCTGGCGCTGCCGGCGGACGCTTCCGTCAACCCCGGCCAGACGGTCCTGGTCGGCTGGAACGGCTCGCGCGAGGCGGCCCGCGCCGCCCATGACGCGCTGCCCTTCCTCCATACAGCGAAACGCGTGGTTCTCTGTGCCGTCGGCGAGGAGGCCGCGAAGAGCCTTGCAGCCGCCGCCGCGATGCTGCAGCGGCACGGCCTGGTGGTCCACTCGCATCAGGTGGACGAGCCGGACGGAAAGGCGGGCGAGGTTTTGCTCGCGCAGGCCGTCGGCCAGGATGCGGATCTGCTGGTCATGGGCGCCTACGGCCATACGCGGCTGCGCGAGATGGTGTTCGGCGGTGCCACCCGCCACGTCCTGCGGGAGGCCACGCTGCCGGTGCTGTTCGGCAGCTGATGCCGCCGCCCGCTTCGGCGACGCGACCGACGAAGGAACGGATCATGAGCACCGCTGGCCCGTCTTCGACACCACGCTTCAGGAGGCCAATCTCTGATTCAAGGCCCTCATGGAGGGTCTCCGCACCGACGATCGGCACCTCGCTGGAGGATGCCAAGGGCCGGCCTTGCCCGCGGCCGGCACCTCGACGGGGCGCGCGAATACACGCGCCGGCACCGGCATCGCTGAAGGGGACCGCGGGCGCAAGCTGCTTGGCGAAGCCGCGCCTGGCTTACCGGATTCGCTATCGCCCGACGTATTTTCGGATCAGGCCGAAAATGAAGAGTAATCCGAACAGGAAGAAGATCAATCCGACGCTGTAGAACAGCTCGTCCTTGGCGCCGCTTGCCATCACCAGCCCGAGCAGACTGAGGAGCGCCATAAAGGCGCCGAGAACCCAGGGTCCGGAGGTTTCGTCTCGCATGGCGTCACGCTCCAGAGGATCAGCTGTCAGGCTCGACCAGATCGCGATAGGCATGCCAGGTGGCATAGCCGATCAGCGGCAGGGTGACGATCAGGCCAAGGTAGAAGGTCACGAGGCCGGCGCCCACGAACAACACGATCAGTACCGCCCAGAACAGCATGGTTGCGGGGTTGTCGAGGATCGCCCTGAAGCTGGTCACGATCGCCGTGACCACGTGCTCGTGGGGCCGGTCGAGCAGCAGCGGGATCGAGACCGCGCTGATGCTGAAGGCGAGGACCGCGAGCCCCGCGCCGATCGCCGTGCCTACGATCAGGAACGGCAGGCTCGCCGCCGAGAAGAAGACCTGACCGACGAAATCGGCGAGCGAGGGCGGCCGCAGGCCGAAGAACATGAAGAAGATCATCACGGCGAGCTGGGTCCAGGCGAAGAACAGCAGCAGCAGGGTCACGCCAATGAGGGCGATCTGGGACGAATTGACCCGGTACGCCGCGAGCGCGGCGGCGAAGGTCGGCACCTCGCCGCGCTGGCGCCGGCGGCTGACCTCGTAGAGCCCGACCGCCAGGATCGGGCCCATGATCAGAAAGCCCGCGGTCAGCGGCAGGATCAGATAGATCATGTGCAGCCACCACAGGCCGATGGTCACCGCCCAGCCGAAGACCGCGAACAGGACGCCGTAGGCGAGGCTGATCGCCGGCGCCCCCAGCAGGTCGCGCCAGCCGGCCGCGAGCCAGGCCCACGGTCGCTCCAGCTCGATGGTTCGGATACGCGGTGCGGGCGCACCGAGCGGGACCGCTTCGGCCATGTTTCGTTGCTCCCGAGCTCTCCTGCGGCTCATGATTGCTTGAGCAGACCACCCGATTTGTGGTCTAGTTGAAACATCCTAGGCCGGTCCAGGGCCACGGGCAATTGATGCAGATCAAGGAGCGGGCCTGACGCGCCCCCTACTCCTGCCGGCGCGCCAGGTAGCGGGGCGAATCCACGGGCGGGGAGCAAGATGGCTGCGGTAGCGCAAGGGGCGGCGCGCGGCGCCGTCGACTACGACGAGGATGTGGTGCGGTGGTTCACCATCGCCACCCTGTTCTGGGGCATCGTCGCGTTCAGCATGGGCACGTTCATCGCCCTCCAGCTCGCCTTCCCGGTGCTCAACCTTGGCCTCGAATGGACCACCTTCGGCCGCCTGCGCCCGGTCCACACCTCGGCCGCGATCTTCGCCTTCGGCGGCAACGCGCTGCTCGGCACCTCGCTTTTCGTCGTCCAGCGGACCTGCCGGGCGACCCTGTTCGGCGGCCGGGCGCTGGCCGCCTTCCTGTTCTGGGGCTACCAGCTGTTCCTGGTGCTGGCGGCGAGCGGCTACGTGCTCGGCATCACCCAGAGCCGCGAGTACGCCGAGCCCGAATGGTACACCGACCTCTGGCTGACGCTCGTCTGGGTGATCTACCTCGTGATCTTCATGGGCACGCTGGTGCGCCGGCGCGAGCCGCACATCTACGTCGCCAACTGGTTCTATCTGGCGTTCATCGTCACCATCGCGCTCCTGCACGTCTTCAACAATCTGGCCGTGCCGGTCTCGTTGTTCGGCACCAAGAGCTACTCCGCCTTCGCCGGCGTCCAGGACGCGCTCACCCAGTGGTGGTACGGCCACAATGCCGTCGGTTTTTTCCTCACGGCCGGCTTCCTCGGCATCATGTACTACTTCATCCCGAAGCAGGCGAACCGCCCGGTGTATTCTTACCGGCTGTCGATCGTGCACTTCTGGTCGTTGATCTTCCTCTACATCTGGGCTGGGCCGCATCACCTGCATTATACTGCGCTGCCGGAATGGGCGCAGTTCTTAGGCATGACCTTCTCGGTGATGCTCTGGATGCCGTCCTGGGGCGGTATGATCAACGGCATCATGACCCTCTCGGGCGCCTGGGACAAACTGCGCACCGACCCGGTGCTGCGCTTCCTGGTGGTCTCGGTCGCGTTCTACGGCATGAGCACCTTCGAGGGGCCGCTGATGTCGGTCCGCCAGGTGAACGCGCTCTCGCACTACACCGACTGGACGATCGGCCACGTCCATTCCGGCGCGCTCGGCTGGGTCGCCTTCATCTCCTTCGGCGCGGTCTACTTCCTGGTCCAGCACCTGTGGCGGCGCGAGCGCCTGTACTCGCAGCGCCTGGTCGAGGTGCACTTCTGGATCGCGACGCTGGGCATCGTCCTCTACATCACCGCGATGTGGGTCTCGGGCATCATGCAGGGGCTGATGTGGCGCTCCTACGACGACCTCGGCTTCCTCCAGTACTCGTTCGTCGAGAGCGTCCAGGCGATGCACCCGTTCTACGTGATCCGGGCGCTCGGCGGCCTGCTGTTCCTGACCGGCGCCCTGGTCATGGTCTACAACTGCTGGCGGACGATCCGGGGCGAGCTGCGCACCGAGGAGCCCATGGCACCCGTTGCCGCGCCGGTCGCGGCGGAATAGGGGGCGAGCGCCATGCTCGAGCGTCACGCGCTGATCGAGCGGAGCGGGCCGCTCCTGCTCGTGCTGATCCTGATCACGGTCTCGATCGGCGGCCTGGTCGAGATCGTGCCCCTGTTCACGATCGAGACCACGATCGAGAAGGTTGAGGGGATGCGGCCCTATTCGCCGCTCGAGCTCGCCGGCCGCGACATCTACGTCCGCGAGGGCTGCTACAACTGCCACAGCCAGATGATCCGGCCGTTCCGCGACGAGGTCGAGCGCTACGGCCACTACAGCCTGGCGGCCGAGAGCATGTACGACCACCCGTTCCAGTGGGGCTCCAAGCGCACCGGGCCCGATCTCGCGCGGATCGGCGGTAAGTACTCGAACGAATGGCAGACGGCGCATCTGATCGATCCGCGTGCGGTCGTGCCCGAGTCCGTGATGCCGCCCTACGCCTTCCTGCGCGAGCGTGAGCTCGGCTTCGACGACATCGCCGACCACTTGCGCACCAACCGCATCGTGGGCGTGCCCTACACCGACGAGATGATCGCGCAGGCGAGCGCCGATCTGCACGCCCAGGCCGATCCCGATGCCGACCACGACGCCCTGCTCGCCCGCTATCCCAAAGCGGCGGTCGGCGACTTCGACGGCGATCCGACTCGCCTCACCGAGATGGACGCCCTGATCGCCTATCTCCAGATCCTCGGGCGCATGGTCGACTTCACCGACCTGCGCACCGAGGACGTGCTGCAGTAGGGCGCAAGGCGCGATGGCCGCGACCATCTACGCCTGGGTCAAGCCGTTCTGGATGGCGTGGCTGGTCCTGGTGTTCGCGGCGATCGCGGCCTGGGCGTTCTGGCCGAGCCGCAAGAAGAGCCTGGAGAAGCAAGGCGAGATTCCGTTGCGCGACGATCCGGAGACTTAAGGTCATGCCGACCAAGGTCGAGAAGGACGCGATCACCGGGCAGGAGACGACCGGCCACGAGTGGGACGGCCTCAAGGAGCTGAACACGCCGCTGCCCAGGTGGTGGCTGTACGTGATGTACGCGAGCATCGCGTTCGCGGTGGTCTGGTGGGTGCTCTACCCGAGCTGGCCGTGGGTCAACACCTACTTCCCGGGCATCCTCGGCTACAGCCAGCGCAAGGCGCTCGACGAGCGGATGGCCGAGGCGGCGGCCGCCCGGAGCGGTTATCAGGAGCGGCTCGCGAAGGCCTCGCTCGCCCAGATCGCCTCCGACCAGGAGCTGAGCGCGATCGCCTACGCCGGCGGCCAGGCAGCGTTCAACGACAATTGCGCGGCCTGTCATGGCCTCGGCGGCGCGGGCCAGGGCCACTATCCGAGCCTGGCCGACGACTCCTGGCTCTGGGGCGGCAGCCTCGATGCGATCGAGACCACGATCAAGTTCGGCATCCGCAGCGGCCATCCGGACGCCCGCGTCAACGACATGCCGGCGTTCGGCGCGACCCAGATGCTCGATCGCAACCAGATCGACGACGTCGCGACCTACGTGCTCTCGCTCTCCGGCCAGGCCAAAGACCAGTCCCAGGAGCAGGCGGCGGCGGTCAAGGGCGGCGGCGTCATCTTCGCCGAGCAATGCGCCGCCTGCCACGGCGACGACGGCAAGGGCAGCCAGGAGCTGGGCGCCCCCGATCTGACCGACGACATCTGGCTCTATGGCGGCACCAAGGCGGACATCGTCCGCCAGGTCTACCAGCCGCGCCAAGGCGTGATGCCGGCCTGGGAGGGCCGCCTCGACCCGGTGACGATCAAGAGCCTCGCCATCTACGTGCACGCGCTGGGCGGCGGCCAGTGAGCAGGGAGCTCCGCGGGTGAACCTTGAGCTCCGGGCAGCGCCGGGCGCCGGCGAGGTCGCGATCGAGCCTGCGGTCTCCTTCAAGGAGCTGAAGAAGGACCCGCTCTACGCCAGCCGGATCAAGGTCTACGCCAAGGCGGTCCGCGGCCGCTTTCGCCAGATCAAATGGGCGGTGCTGATCGCGCTGCTGGGCATCTACTACGTGGTGCCGTGGCTGCGCTGGGACCGCGGCCCGGGCGTGCCGGACCAGGCGGTCCTGATCGACATGCCGGGCCGCCGGGCTTACTTCTTCTGGATCGAGATCTGGCCGCAGGAGATCTATTACCTCACTTTCGTCCTGATGCTCGGCGCCTTCGGCCTGTTCCTCGCGACCAGCGTCGGCGGCCGGGTCTGGTGCGGCTTCACCTGTCCGCAGACCGTCTGGACCGATCTCTTCATGTGGGTCGAGCGGGTGATCGAGGGCGATCGCGGCGCCCGCATCCGGCTCGACAAGGCGCCGCTCTCGCGCACCAAGATCCTGCGCAAGGGGGCCAAGCACGCGGCCTGGCTGCTGATCGCAGCCCTGACCGGCGGCGCCTGGATCATGTACTTCAACGACGCCCCGACCGTGACCCGGGCGCTCCTGACCGGCGAGGCGAGCTTCGCCCAGTATTTCTTCTTCGGCCTGTTCACGGCTACGACCTACCTTTTGGCCGGCTTCGCGCGCGAGCAGGTCTGCACCTACATGTGCCCCTGGCCGCGCTTCCAGGCGGCGTTGCTCGATCGCGACTCCTACGTCGTCACCTACGAGCGCTGGCGGGGCGAGCCGCGCGCGCCGCACAAGAAGGGCCAGACCTGGGAGGGCCGCGGCGACTGCATCGCCTGCAACAACTGCGTCGCGGTCTGCCCGGTGGGCATCGACATCCGGGATGGCCTGCAGCTCGAGTGCATCGGCTGCGGCCTGTGCGTCGACGCCTGCAACGACGTCATGGACCGGATCGGCCGGCCGCGCGAGCTGATCACCCTCGATACCGAGCGCAATCAGCAGCTGCGGATTCAGGGCCTGCCGCCGACCACCCGCATCCTCCGGCCGCGCACCCTGATCTACGCCGCGATCCTGCTCCTGATCGGCATCGGCGTGCTGATTGGCCTCACGGCCCGTTCGAGCGTCGACATCAACGTCCTGCACGATCGCAACCCGTTGTTCGTGACCCTCTCCGATGGCAGCATCCGCAACGGCTACACGATCAAGATCCTGAACAAGAGCCATGCCGAGCGGCAGTACGCGCTCGAGGTCGGGGGCGTGCCGGGGGCAACGCTTTCGGTGCTCGGCGAGGAGGGCTTGGTGCTCCCCGCCAAGCCGGACACGGTCGCGACCTATCGGGTCTATGTCACCGCGCCGCGCACAGCGCTCGGCGAGAAGGCCGAGGACTTGACCTTCGAGCTGACCGACCGGTCGAGCGGCGCCGAGGCGAAGCACAAATCGGTGTTCAGGGGGCCAGGATGATGGCGTCGGTCCTGACGGGTGCGCGGCGGGCGCAGAGCGGATGGTGGATTCCCTGGACCTTCGTCGGCTTCTTCGTTCTCGTGTTCGCGGTCAACGGCGTCATGGTCTGGTTCGCCCTCTCGAGCTGGACCGGGCTCGAGATCACCAACCCCTATGAGCGCGGCCTCACCTACAACCGGGCGCTCGAGGCGGCCAGGGAGCAGGCGGCGCTCGGCTGGCAGGCGGACCTGCGCTTCGAGCAGACCGGCCCGCGGCACGGCACCCTCGAGTTCCGCCTCCAGGACCGGGACGGCGGCCGGCTGGCGGGCGCCAAGGTCGACGCGGAGCTCGTGCGACCGACCGAGGAAGGCCACGACTTCGCCCTCGATCTGTCGGAGCGCGAGCCCGGCCGCTACCGGGCCGAGGTCGAGCTGCCGCTGCCCGGCCAGTGGGAGGTCCGCCTGGCCGCCCGGGCGCGGGGCGAGGTCTATCGGCTGAGCCCGCGGATCTACCTCAAGCCATGACTGCCGAGGCGGCGCTTGGTTCGCCCGCGGCGGAGGCAGAGGGTCCGCCGGGGCCGGTCCTGGTCGACCCGTCGAGCTATGTCCAGGCGGCCGGCGACGGCCTCTTCACCATGCATCTGATGGTCGACGGCCTGCACTGCGGCGGCTGCGTGCGGCGGATCGAGCGGGCGCTCGCGGCCGAGCCCGGGGTCGAGACCGCGCGCGTCAACCTCACCACCCGCCGGCTCCTGGTCAGCTGGCGCGGCGCCGCCGCCACGGCCGCCCGCCTGGTCGAGGCGGTGACCCGGGAAGGCTACCACGCGACCCCTTACGATCCGCGTCAACTCGCCTCCGGCGATGCCGAGGCCGAGCGCCGGCTGCTGCGCGCGCTGGCGGTCGCAGGCTTCGCCGCCGGCAACGTCATGCTGCTGTCGGTCTCGGTCTGGGCGGGCGAGGCCTACGCCATGGGCGATGCGACCCGGGCACTCATGCACTGGTTCTCGGCACTGATCGCACTGCCCGCGATCGCCTACGCCGGCCAGCCGTTCTTCACATCTGCCCTCGGTGCGCTGCGCAACCGGCGCACGAACATGGACCTGCCGATCTCGCTCGGCATCCTGCTCGCGGCCGGCATGAGTCTGTCCGAGACCATCCGCGGCGGGCCTCACGCCTATTTCGATTCGGCCGTGACCCTTCTGTTCTTCCTGCTGATCGGCCGCTACCTGGACCTGCGCGCGCGTGGCCGGGCGCGCTCGGCAGCGGCGCGGCTGCTGGCGCTCGGCGCCGAGGCGGTCACGGTGCTGACCGCGGACGGCCGACCGCAGCTGCTGTCGGCGGCGCGCGTCGCGCCCGGCATGACGGTCCTGGTGGCGGCGGGCGAGCGGATCGGGATCGATGGCCGCGTCCTCGCCGGCCGCTCCGAGGTCGACACCAGCCTGATCTCCGGCGAGAGCCTGCCGCGCCCGGTCGGCGTGGACGATCCGGTGTTCGCCGGCACGGTCAATCTCGGCGCTGCCCTCCGTCTCGAAACGACCGCGGTCGGCGAGAACACACTGCTGGCCGAGATCGTCCGCCTGATGGAGCTGGCCGAGCAGCGACGGGCGAAGTACGTGGTCCTCGCCGACCGGATCGCGCGCCTGTATGCGCCCGCGGTCCACGGCCTCGCGCTCGCGACCTTCCTCGGCTGGACGCTCTTCGGCGGCATCGCATGGCAGACCGCGCTCTTGTACGCGGTCGCGGTGCTGATCATCACCTGCCCTTGCGCGCTCGGTCTCGCGGTGCCCGCGGTCCAGGTGATCGCGACCGGCCGGCTGCTCGGCAAGGGTGTGCTGCTCAAGTCGGCGACCGCGCTCGAGCGCCTCGCGATGGTCGACACAGTGGTCTTCGACAAGACCGGCACGTTGACGGTGGGACGCCCGAGCCTCGATCACCGGATGCCTGCCGACCAGAGTGCCCTCGGGCTGGCGGCATCGCTCGCTGGCGCCAGCCGCCATCCGCTGGCCAAGGCGCTCTGCCTCGCTGCGCCGGGCGTGGCGGTCGCCACGGGCGTCGAGGAGATCGCTGGCCAGGGCCTGCGGCTGGCGGCAGCCGACGGCGAGGTCCGGCTCGGCAAGCGCGAGTGGTGTGGCGTCGCTGAAGGCAATGGCGGCGCTGCGGGGCCCGAGATATGGCTCAGCCTGCCCGGCCGCGCGCCTGCCTGCTTCGCCTTTACCGATCCGCTCCGGCCGGATGCCGGCGAGGTGATCGGCGAGCTGAAGCGGCGCGGCCTCGGGATCGAGCTGGTGTCGGGCGACCGGGCGCCGATCGTCGCCCAGGCGGCCGCCAAGCTTGGCATCGAAGCCTGGCGCTTCGCCTGCACGCCGGCGGATAAGGCGGCGCGGTTGCAGGAGCTGGCGGATGCCGGGCGACACGTCTTGATGGTGGGCGACGGGCTGAACGACGCGCCCGCGCTGGCGGGGGCCCACGTCTCGATGTCCCCGTCGAGCGCGGTCGACGTCAGCCAGAACGCTGCCGACGCGGTGTTCCAGGGCAAGCGCCTGCAGCCGGTCGTCGAGGTCCTGGATGTCGCGCGCCGGGCAAGCCGGTTGATCCGGCAGAATCTGGGCCTGGCGCTCGCCTACAATGTCGTGGTCCTGCCGCTCGCCATGCTTGGCATGGTGACGCCGCTCGTCGCTGCGCTCTGCATGTCGACTTCCTCGCTGCTCGTCGTCGGCAACTCGCTTCGCCTCCGAGGCCGGTCATGAGCGGCCTTCTCTACCTCATTCCGATCGCTCTGGCCCTTGGCCTGCTGGGCCTCGCAGCCTTTCTATGGGCTTTGCGCAGTGGTCAGTTCGACGACCTGGATGGCGCTGCCGAGCGCATCCTGTTTGACGATGAGGAGCGCTGATCTGGCCTGAGGTAGCGGCGCAGTCCGCTATCCCGCGCCGCTGCCTATCCATCCGGAAGTTGGAAGCTGAGCGTTGATCTCCATCAAGGCATCGTCCACGCCCGCGGCCAGCAGCGAAGGGCGCAGGCGCTCGCGGGCGCTCTCGCCGTCGTCCGCCAGTCCGGCGCGGTGCTGACCTCGGTCCTGGACTGGGCCACCGCCGGGCGGATCGGCTTCAAGCCACATGGTCTCGCTCGGCGGTTATGGCGGACGTCGACTTCGGTGACCCGCTGGACTACCTCGCGACCGACCGAACACGCGGACGATCTTCCTCTACGTCGAGGGCGTCACCTATGACCGCAAGTTCATGTCGACCCGCGCCGCCGCGCGTCGCCTCGAAACCGTCGTGGTGACCAAGGCCGGCCGCATCGGCGTCCTCGCCGCCGATATGCTCCGGGTCAAGCCTGGACGGCTCTTCGCGGGGAGCGTCAGAACGTGAACGGATTTCGCTTTGGTCATGACCGGCAGCCCCCTTTGGCTTTGGCCAGAGCCGGATGCTCGCGGTGAGAGATGCCGACTGTTGCTGCAGGTCAGGAGACTCCCGTGGAGAAGACGCGCGCAGTCACGCCACGCTGTCCGTCAGCCCAGGCCTGGCACACGCTCCCGGTCGACACGGCGTTCGGCTTGCTGCACTCCGAGCCGGGCGGCCTGGATGAAGGCGAGGCGGCCCGGCGCCTTGCCCATTGCGGCCCCAACCGTCTCTCGCCGCCGGCACGTCGCGGCCCGCTCGCGCGGTTTCTGCTCCAGTTCCACAATGTCCTGATCTACGTCCTTCTCGTTGCGGGCGCGATCACGACCCTGCTGGGGGAGTGGGTGGAGAGCGGCGTCATCGTTGGCGTCGTGCTGATCAACGCGATCATCGGCTTTGTCCAGGAAGGCAAGGCGGAGCGGGCTCTCGAGGCCATCCGCGACATGCTCTCGCTCGAGGCGCGGGCGCTGCGCGGCGGTGGCCGGCGAATACTACCGGCCGCAGACCTGGTGCCCGGAGACGTGATCGTGCTGCAGTCCGGTGACAAGGTGCCGGCCGATGCGCGCCTCTTCGAAGCCAGGAACCTGCGCGTTCAGGAAGCGACCCTGACAGGCGAATCCGTCCCTGTCGAGAAGGGGATCGCGCCCGTGGCCGCGGACGCGCCGCTCGGCGATCGCGCCTCCGTGATTTTCGCCGGAACGCTGGTGGTCCATGGCCAGGCCAAGGCCGTCGTGACGGCGATCGGTGATGCCACCGAGGTCGGCCGGATCGGGGCGATGCTCTCGGAGGTCGAATCCATTCAGAACTCCGCTCCTGCGCCAGATGAGGGCCTTCGGACGCTGGCTCACTCTCGCGATTCTCGTCCTTGCCGCATTCACGTTTGCGTTCGGCGTCTTGGTCCAGGGATATGCGCCCAGGGAAATGTTCTTTGCTGCGGTCGGACTGGCGGTCGCCGCCATTCCTGAGGGTCTCCCGGCCGTGCTGACAATTGCTCTCGCGCTCGGCGTCCAAAGCATGGCGCGGCGCAACGCCATCATCCGCCGACTGCCCGCCGTGGAGACGCTGGGCGCCATCACGGTCATCTGCACCGACAAGACGGGCACGCTCACCCGCAACGAGATGACCGCCCAGCGCGTGCTCACAGCGACCCATGCGTTCACCGCGTACGGCACGGGCTATGCGCCGCACGGCGGCTTCACCGTCCACGACCGGCCGCTGCTGGCCGAGGAACTGAGCCACCTGCAGGCCGTCCTGCGCCCTGCGCTCCTTTGCAACGACGCCCGTCTGCGCGAGGTCGAGGGCGAATGGCGACTGGACGGCGATCCGACCGAAGGCGCGTTGATCACGGCGGCACTCAAGTCGGGGCTCGATCCCGACGCGCAGCGGCGGGCATGGCCGCTCATCGACGCGATCCCGTTCGAACTCCGAGCATCGCTTCATGGCGACCCTCCATGACGGTGAAGGGCGGAAGTGGATCTTTCTCAAAGGCGCGCCTGAGGCCGTGCTGGATCGTTGCAGCCATGAGCGCATCCAGGATGTCGACCGACCCATCGATGTCGAGGCCTGGCAGCGCCGCATCCAGGGCCTCGCAGCGGAAGGGCAACGCGTGCTAGCGGTGGCCGCGAAACGAGCGCCCCCAGAACAGCTCCCCCTCGCGTTCGACCATGTGCGGGCGGGCATGACCTTGCTTGGGCTCTGCGGGCTCATCGATCCGCCGCGTGAGGAGGCGGTCGCAGCGATCGCGAAGTGTCAGGCCGCGGGAATCCGGGTCAAGATGATCACCGGCGACCACGCTGCCACGGCTCGCGCGATTGCACAGCGCCTGGGTTTGGACAATTCTCAGGACGCCTTGAGTGGGCCCGAACTCGACGCAATCTCGGACGACACCTTGCGCTCGCTGGTTGAGGATCTCGATGTGTTCGCGCGAGCGAGCCCCAAGCACAAGTTGAGGCTGGTCGAGGCGCTTCAGGCCAACGGCCAGGTGATCGCGATGACTGGCGACGGCGTGAACGACGCGCCCGCGCTGAAGCGCGCCGACATCGGCATCGCTATGGGCAAGAAGGGCACCGAGGCGGCCAAAGAGGCAGCTGAGATGGTGCTCGCCGACGACAACTTCGCCACGATTTCCGGTGCTGTCGAGGAGGGGCGGAGAGTTTACGACAACCTTAAGAAAGCGATCCTGTTCATCCTACCCACGAACGTTGCCGAGGGGTCGACGATTCTCGTCGCAGTGCTCCTCGGCTACGTGCTGCCGATCACGGCGGTGCAGATCCTCTGGATCAATATGGTTACCGCAGTGACGCTCGGGCTCGCGCTCGCCTTCGAGCCTGCCGAGCAGGACGTGATGGCCCGACCGCCTCGGCCGCCGGACGAACCGCTCCTGTCCGGCTTTTTGGTCTGGCGCATCTTGTTCGTAGCCGCCCTGCTGGTCGCTGGAACGTTTGGGCTCTTCGCGTGGTCACAAGCCGGCGGCGCCGACCTCAAGCAGGCACGAACGGTCGCCGTGAACGCGATCGTCGTGTTCGAGGTGTTCTATCTCCTGAACTGCCGCGTCATCGTGGCACCATCGGCGACCCGGAACGGCGTGCTGGGCAGTTCGGCGGTCCTGATCTCGATCGCTCTGGTCGTTGCCTTGCAGCTCCTCTACACCTACGCGCCGCCGCTGCAAGCGCTCTTCGAATTCGGCGCCGGTCGGCTGGCATGAATGGCCCTGGATCGTGCTCGCTGGCCTTCTGATCTTCGGCCTGGTCGAGATTGAGAAAGCCTGGCAACGCCAGCGCCGGCGGTCGCCGACCCCGCAAGGCCGGCGCGGCGACAGCATGGCGAATCGCCGCATGCCCGGCTGATCCATTACTGCGGATAGTCGCGACCGACGGTGATCACGGCCGTAATCGGCGAGATGCTTGTCCGCCGCGGCCAGGCTGGCCACTGCCGTGGTTCCGCGCCTTGAAAGCCCCAACTTCGGGCTCACGCAACACACGGCAGCAGGCTCGTCGCCACGGCCGGGCTGGTTGCGCTAGCTACCCGATCTGAGAGAAAGTGCGGGCGATCAGCGTTTTGCGATTGATCAACGACGGCAGTCGTCCCCTGCACAGACACTAGGCTTAAAGCTTGATGAGGCAAGCGAGTGGTCGCGTTGTCCGCCGAACCGGAGCCCACCCCGCAACCCCGCGTGATCGCCGTGCGCGGCTCGGTGATCGACGTCGCCGTGCCCTCGGGCGAGCTGCCGGCGATCAACGAGGCGCTGGAGATCGCATGGGACGGTCCCTGGCGCCTGGTCGTCGAGGTCCAGAGCCACCTCGACCCCTTCAGCGTGCGCGCGGTCGCCCTCCAGAGCTCGACCGGGCTGCGCCGCGGCACGCCGGTCCGGCGCCTGGGCCGGCCGCTCAGCGTGCCGGTCGGCGAGGCGGTGCTCGGCCGGGTGTTGAACACCGAGGGCGATCCGGTCGACCGCGGCCCGCCGCTCCCGGGCGACGTTCCGCGCTGGCCGATCCACCGGGCGGCCCCGACGCTCGCCCGGCAGACCAGCGCGCGCGAGCTGTTCGCGACCGGCATCAAGGTGATCGATCTGCTTGCGCCGATCGCGCGCGGCGGCAAGGCCGCGATGTTCGGCGGCGCCGGCGTCGGCAAGACGGTGCTGATCATGGAGCTGATCCGCGCCATGGTCGAGACCTACACCGGCATCTCGGTGTTCGCCGGGATCGGCGAGCGCTCGCGCGAGGGCCACGAGCTGCTGCTCGAGATGCGCCAGTCCAAAGTCCTCGAGCGCACCGTGCTGGTGTTCGGGCAGATGAACGAGCCGCCCGGCGCCAGATGGCGGGTAGGCCTGAGCGCGCTGACCATCGCCGAATATTTCCGCGACCAGCTCGGCCGCAACGTGCTCCTGCTGATGGACAACGTCTACCGCTTCGTCCAGGCCGGCAGCGAGGTCTCCGGGCTGCTCGGCCGCTTGCCGTCCCGGGTCGGCTATCAGCCGACGTTAGCTACCGAGATCGCCGAGCTCGAGCAGCGCATCACCTCGGTCGCCGGTGCCACCGTGACCGCGATCCAGGCGGTTTACGTGCCCGCCGACGACTTCACCGACCCCGCCGTCGCCGAGCTGTTCAGCCATCTCGACAGCGCGATCGTGCTCTCGCGCCAGCTGGCTGCCGAGGGCATGTACCCGGCGATCGACCCGCTCGCCTCGACCTCGTCGCTGCTCGATCCCCAGGTCGTCGGCGACGCTCACTATCGGCTGGCAGAGGAAGTCCGCCACGCGATCAATCACTACATCGAGCTCCAGGACGTGATCGCGCTGCTCGGGATCGAGGAGCTGAGCGCCGTCGACCGGCTGATCGTGCGCCGCGCGCGCCGGCTGCAACGATTCCTGACCCAGCCCTTCCTGGTCACCGAGGCGTTCACCGGCAAGGCCGGCCGCAGCGTGCCGCTCGCCGACACGCTTGCCGGCTGCCGCGCGATCCTGGACGGTGCCGGCGACGACTGGGCCGAGAGCTCGTTCTACATGGTCGGCACGCTGGACGACGCGCGCCAGAAGGAGGCGGAAGCCGGGAGAGCCGCCGCGTGAAGCTCCGGATCACGACCCCGACCGCGGTCATCGCCGAGCTCGACGACGTCCTCCACCTGCGCGCCCAGGATGCGAGCGGCGCCTTCGGCATCCTGCCGCGACACGCCGATTTCCTGACCGTGCTCGAGACCTCGGTGGTCTCCTGGCGCCGGGCCGGCGGCGTGATCGGCCATTGCGCGGTGCGCGGTGGCGTGCTCACGGTGCAAGGCGGCGAGCGGATCGCGATCGCGACCCGCGAGGCCGTGCAGGGCGACGACCTCGTCCGGCTCGAGGCCGAGGTGCTCGCGGCGTTCCGCGCCAACGCGGCTCTGGAGCAGTCGGCGCGCGCCGATTCCGCCCGCCTGCAGCTCGCCGCCGTGCGCCGCATGTTCGACTACCTCCGGCCGGAGCGGGCTCCGGAAGCGCGCGCGCCGCTGAGGAGCGGCACACGGCGGCTGCCGCTCTGATGGCCAAGGAGATCTGATGGCCAAAGAGCCGGGCCACGACGGCAACTCGTTCGCCGAGCCGGTGCGCCGACGGCGGGCCCGCGATGAGCGCTGGCAGCGCGAGGGCGAGCGGCCGCTCGGCCACAACCTCGCCCTGATCGGCGTGCTCGGCTGGCTCGTGGTGGCGCCGACCGTGATCGGGATCTTCCTCGGCCGCTGGCTGGACCACGCCGCCGCAAGCGGCATTTTCTGGACGCTCAGCCTCATGTTCCTCGGCCTCTGCCTCGGCTGCTGGCTCGCCTGGAAACGGGTCAACGAAGCGTGAGCGCGACTTTGTCAGAACTCCTGCGCGCGGCGGCGCCGTTCGGCCTGCTCGGAGCCCTGCTCGGCGCGGGCTATTTCACGGCGCTTCGGCGCAACGTCGAGCGCTACCTCGCCGGTGCCCCGCTCGGCTCGAGCGTGGCGCTCCACCTCGGCCGGCTGCTGCTCGCCGGGCTCGCGTTCGCGCTGATCGCCGGGGCGGGGCCGGCAGCCCTGCTCGGCGCGCTCGCGGGTTTCCTGTTCGCCCGCGCGCTCGCCCTGCGGCTCGTGAGGACCGGGCCGTGAGCGAATCGCCGCTGATCGCGCCCACCCTCTTCCACCTCGGCCCGGTCCCGATCGCCGAGCCGGTGGTTACCACCTGGTGCCTGATGCTGGCGCTGACCGCCGGCTGCCACCTCGTCACCCGGCAGCTTCGGCTGCAGCCCGCGCGCTGGCAGGCGGTGCTCGAGATCCTGGTGACCGCGATCGAGGACCAGATCACGGCGACCATGCAGGCCCCGGGGCGGCCGTTCCTGCCGCTGCTCGGCAGCCTGTTCATCTTCCTCGCCGTGGCCAACCTCTCGGGCATCCTGCCCGGGGTCCGGCCGCCGACCGCCTCGATCGAGACCGCAGGCGCGCTCGCGCTGATCGTGTTCCTCGCGGTCCACGTCTATGGCCTGCGCCGGCGCGGGCTTCGCGCCTATCTCGGCGCCTACGCCAAGCCCACCCTGATCATGCTGCCGCTCAACATCCTGTCCGAGATCACGCGCACCTTCTCGCTGATGATCCGGCTGTTCGGCAACGTCTTGAGCGGCGAGTTCGTGATCGCCACCGTGCTGGCGCTGGCCGGGCTGTTCCTGCCGATCCCGCTGATGGCGCTCGAGATCCTGATCGGCCTGATTCAGGCGTACATCTTCACCGTGCTGGCAGCCGTGTTCATCGGCGCCGGCATCGGCAGCATCGAGAGGGGGTGAGCCATGAGCGTCGAAGCGATCTCGATCCTGGCCGCGGCGATCGCGGTCGGGCTCGGAGCGATCGGCCCGGGACTCGGCGAAGGCCGGGCGGTGGCCGCCGCGATGGACGCGATCGCGCGCCAGCCGGAGGCAGCCGGAGTCTTGTCGCGCACGCTGTTCGTCGGCCTCGCCATGATCGAGACCATGGCGATCTATTGCCTCGTGATCGCGCTTCTGGTCCTGTTCGCGAACCCGTTCGTGCACTGAGCCGATGCGCATCGACTGGTGGACGCTGGCGCTCCAGGCCGCCAATTTCCTGGTCCTGGTCTGGCTGTTGCAGCATTTCCTGTACCGGCCCGTGCTTGGCATCATTACGGACCGGCAGCAACGGACCGACAGCGTGATCGCCGAGGCCAACACCGCGAAGGCCGCGGCCGAGCAGCTGCGCGCGGAGCTGGAGCAGCAACGGGGCGCGATCGCCAAGGAGCGTGACCAGACGCTGGACCAGGCGCACGCGAGCGCCAAGGCCGAGGCGCAGCGCCTGCTCGAGAGCGCTCGCGCCGATGCCGAGAAGCTGCTCGCCGAGGAACGCAAGCGGCTCGGGCAGGAACGCACCGAGGCGGCGGAAGCGCTCAGGCAGCAGACGATCGAGCTGGCATTGACGATCGCCCGCCGGCTGCTCGCGGATGCCGGCGCGCCTGGCCTGGACGCGCCATTTCTCGAGCGCCTGCTCGCGCGGCTGCAGAGTCCCGGCGAGCCGGAGCGCCGGGAATTGGTCGGACAGCTGGCAGGCGGTGCTGCGCTGCAGCTGGTCACCGCCGAACCGCTCGAGCCGGCGACCCGCGAGGCGTTACGGAAGCAGCTCCAGTCGGTACTCGGCGCCGATGCGGTCGTGGAATTCACCGAGGATCCTGGGCTGATCGCGGGCGCCGAGCTGCACTTCCCGCATACCATTCTCGCTCTCAGCTGGCGGGACAGCCTCGCCGAGATCGAGGCGGAACTGAAGCACCATGGCGGACCTGAAGGACACGCTTGAGCGCTGGCTGCCGCAGGCCCGCGGCACGGTCGAGGGTTATCGACCAGAGGCGCGGCTGGAGCAGATCGGGCGGGTCGAGCGGCTCGGCGACGGCATCGCCACGGTCTCGGGCCTGCCGGACGTCCGCCTCGACGAGCTGCTGCAATTCGAAGGCGGCACGCTTGGGTTCGCGACCGAGCTGCGCCCGGACGAGATCGGCTGCGTCCTGCTTGGCACCGCCGACCTGCTGGCCGCGGGCGGCCGGGTCAAAGCCACCGGCGAAGTGCTCGAGGTGCCGGTCGGCGAGGCCCTGCTCGGCCGCGTCCTCGACCCGCTCGGCCGGCCCCTGGACGGCGGCCCCGAGCTTAGGGCCGAGCGCTTCGAGCGGGTCGAGCAGCGCGCCCCCGAGATCGTCGAGCGCGAGCTGGTGACCCAGCCGCTCGCGACCGGCATCCTGGTCATCGACGCCTTGTTCCCGCTCGGCCGCGGCCAGCGCGAGCTGATCGTCGGCGACCGCGCCACCGGCAAGACCGCGATCGCGGTCGACACGATCATCAACCAGCGCGGCAGCGACGTCATCTGCATCTACGTCGCGGTCGGCCAGAAGTCGTCGTCGGTCAAGCAGGTGATCGAGGCGGTGCGCCGGTACGGCGCCTTCGAGCGCTGCATCTTCGTGATCGCCGAGCCGGAGATCCCGCCCGGGCTGCAGTGGCTCGCACCCTATGCCGGCTTCACCATGGGCGAGTATTTCCGCGACCGGGGCGGCGACGCGCTGGTGGTGGTCGACGACCTGACCAAGCACGCGGCGACCCATCGCGAGCTCGCTCTGCTGCTGCGCCAGCCGCCGGGGCGCGAGGCCTATCCGGGCGACATCTTCTACATCCACGCCCGCCTGCTCGAGCGCGCGGCCAAGCTCAACGCGGAGCGCGGCGGCGGCTCGCTGACCGCGCTGCCAATCGCCGAGACCCAGGCCGGCAACCTCGCCGCCTACATCCCGACCAACCTGATCTCGATCACCGACGGCCAGTTCTATCTGGACGCCAAGCTGTTCCACGAGGACCAGAAGCCCGCGGTCGACGTCGGCCGGAGCGTGTCAAGGGTCGGCGGCAAGACCCAGCCGCCTGCCCTGCGCGCGCAGAGCGGCTCGCTCCGGCTCGACTACACGCAGTTCCTCGAGCTCGAGGTGTTCACCCGCTTCGGCGGCATGGTCGACGACCGCACCCGCAAGACCATCGAGCACGGCCGGCGCATCCGCACGGTGCTTTCGCAGGTGCAGTACCGGCCGCAGTCGCTCGCCATGCAGGTGACGCTGCTCCTGGCCCTGTCTGAAGGCCTGCTCGATTCGCTCGAGCCGGAGCGTCTTGCCGAGATCAGGACGAGGCTCCCGGACTGGCTCACCGAGCGTGCCGCCGCGGCTGCACACCGGGTTGAGGCGACTGGTGAGCTGGACGATGCGACCCGAGCCGCACTGCTGGGCGCATTCCAGGAGCTGGGCGCGGCGGTGGCCGGCCCGGCCGGCGGCGGCGCCACGAGCGCGCCGGGCGGGCCCTGATGGCCGAGCGCTTAGCCGACGCCGAGGTCCAGCTGCACAATCTGCACGAGCTGCGCGACATCGTCGGCGCCATGCGCGCGGTCGCCGCGATCCGAGTCCAGGAGGCGCTGGCCGCGCTCGACGGAACGCGGGCCTATGCGCAGGTCATTGGCGATGCCATCGCTCAGGCCCTGCCGCTCCTGCCGCAGGCGCCGGCTCTGCCCGCGGCCGGACCTCGGGCTCCTTCGGGCGTCGTGCTGTTCATGGCCGAACATGGCTTCGTCGGCGCCTTCAACGAGGAGATGGCCGATGCCGCGTCCACCACCGCCAGAGGCGGCGAGGCTCTGTTCGTGGTCGGCAGTCGCGGCCGGGCGCTGATCGAAGAGCGCGGCCTGAGCCCGGCGTGGGCCACCAACATGGCGACCCATGCCGGCACTGTGCTCGGTACCGCGCGTCGGATCGCAGACGCGCTCTACCAGCGCTTCGAGCGCAGGCGCCTGGCCGCAGTCGAGGTCCTGTATTTCCGCCATCAAGGCGGCGGCCGGCGGGCTCTCGAGCGGCAGTCCTTGCTTCCGGTCGATCTCGGCAGATTCGAGTTCCTCGCGCTTTCCGTATGCGCCGCTCACCAATCTTGCACCGAGAGTTCTGCTGGGCGGGCTGATCGAGGAGTATCTGTTCGCCCAGCTCGCCCACGCCGCGATTGAGAGCTTCGCGAGCGAGAACGGCGCCCGCCTCTCGGCGATGCAGTCGGCGCGCGAGAAGCTCGAGCAACGTCTTCTGGAGGTGCGGGCACTCCAAGGACGGCTGCGGCAAGAACAGATTACGGCAGAGCTGCTGGAGATCGTCACCGGCACCGAGGCAATGCGGTGACCGCTGGGAGGCTCACAGGGCGCAGCCGCCTGGCGCATGATCGAAAGCGTGCCCAAGCTATCGCGGTCAGCAGCACGATCCGCGTCGCTCGGCATGCTTCTGGCGGCGGTTGCGATCCGCCACGATCGCCTCGAGCCGAGCACGATCATCGGCGGCAACCTCGACCTCGATCTCCTTGCGCATCCCGCCACGGAAGTGCAGCCGCATGCCGGACCAACTCTTATGATTTGTGTCTATGCACAACCGACGCTGCACGTAAGCGCCGCCGGACGGTGGTGGCAGAAGCATACGCGGCAGCTGGCGGCGAAGTGAGCGGCCGGTAGCGATTTGCCGCCACCTGAACTGCCGGCATCGAGTCCCTCAATTCAACGCTGGCGGACGGCGATCGTGAAAGTCGGTCGCCTCCTGATATGCCGCGCCGATCGCGAGCAAACGTGCTTCCGACCATGGGGGTCCGACCAGCTGCACGCCGACGGGAAGGGCCGCAGAGGTGAAGCCGCAGGGGACCGACAGCGCCGGAACCCCGGCGTACGACCACACGAACGTCAGGCGGGTGAGTTGGCCGGTCGTCCCGATCATGTCGGCAGCGGCCGACGCTTTCGGCGCGGGGCTGCCGACCGTCGGGGTGAGGATCACGTCCACCGCCTCGAACAGCCCGCGCACCCGCATGCGCCAGCGCTCGATCAGTCGTAACCAGCCGGCATAGTCCGTGCCGGTGGTCTTCAGCCCCGGCGACATCCGCTCGCGCACGTCCGGACCGAACGTTTCCGGCGCCTTCGCCAGGCGTTCTCGGTTGCGCGCCGCGACATGGGTCGGAACGAGGAGCTTGAGCCGCGTGTGCAGATCGTGGGCCTCGTCGATGTCGATGGTGCGCAGGTGCGCTCCAAGGTCGGCAAAGGTCCTCGTCGCGCCCTGCGCCGCTTGTGCGACATCGGGGTCGATGCCGTCGAAGAAACCTGGGCCTGGAACGCCGATCCGCAGGCCGCCGATGCCCCGCGGCAGCGCGTTGCACCAGCTCTCCACCGGCCGGTCGACGCTGAGCTCGTCCTCCGGGTCGTAACCTGCGATGGCCTCGTAGAGGCGCGCGGCCTCGACCACGGTCCGCGCCATCGGCCCGACCGTATCGAGCTGTGGGGCGACCGGCTCGATGCCGCGATTCGAAATCCGACCGACGGTCGGTCGCAGTCCGACGATGCCGGTAAGGGCAGCCGGAATCCTGACCGAGCCCCCGGTGTCAGTGCCGAGAGCGGCGTCGCACATGTCGGCGGCCACCGCCACGCCGGAACCGCCGCTCGAGCCGCCGGGGATTGTCTCGGGATCCCACGGATTGCGGCAGGAGCCGTAGTGCGGGTTCTGGGTCGTGGCGCCGAAAGCGAGCTCGTGCAGGTTCGTCTTGCCGATCACCACGGCCCCGGCCCGGTGCAGCCGCCGCACCACCTCGGCGTCATCGTTGGCGATCCGCTCGGCGTGGAAGCGCGATCCGAGCGTCGTGCGCTGGCCCGCGGTGTCGATGTTGTCCTTGACGGCGATGATGCGCCCGGCCAGGGGGCCCACGGCGCCGCCCGATTCGAGGCGAGCCTCAAGTTCACGGGCCCGTCTGCGCGCGTCGTCGGCCATCACGGAGATGAACGCCTTCAGTCTGGAGTTGTACCGTTCGATAGTCTCCAGGCACTGTTCCGTGCGGCTGAGAATTGAACGCGACATCGACCCTTTCCGCGCCAGCGGTCGCGCCGCGCGAACTCGTTGGTGATCAGATTGAGCATTCCCATCTCATCCAACGAGCCGAGAATGCGCATCTCCGTCCTCGATCGATCGTCCGGCGACAAGAGCGGAAATCGCTCACCTGGTAACACTGGGTTCCCATGCGGGCAAGAGCGTCCGGGGTCAAGCACAGGGTCGAGACGGGTCAAGACATATGAGACGGTGGGCTTCCAGGCCGTGGGACTCGTGATCGCCGCCGCTCGCAGCATCGGGGGGTACGCCACATTGCGGCTCTCAGCAACTCCGCGGGGAGTTCCCCTCCTGCCCCTGACACAAACTCCTATACGTCACCGTAGCGCCTGGATCGTTGACGGACTCAGCAGCAGCAGATAGCTTTTCCGGCGCCAGGCGGGCAAAACTGACTGCACCTGCGCTCAGCCGTTCGGCCTGCTCCATGGTCGGCAATCCAGTCATTGCTCAAGGCGTGAGGCGCGGGAGTCATCCCGCCTCGAACAAGGGAGGACGTAGCCGTGGACACCAAATCGCGCGCGCTTGCCAATTGTTTCGGTGGGATTTCTGCCCTGACCCTGGCGGCTTTCTTCGCCGGCAGCGCCATGGCAGGTCCCCAGGAAGTCAGCGGCCCGGGCGCCGACCCGAAATGCTTCGCGCCGCGGGATGCCGGCGTGAAGTATCTGCAGTATCCGGCAAAGGAAGGCCCGTTCCGCGTCGCCCTGGTCAACGGCTACGTCGGTAACACGTGGCGGATCCAGATGGTCCAGACCGCCAAGGCCTATGTCGAACAACCAGACGTGAAGCCAGACGTGGCACAATTGAAAGTGGTCAGCGTGGGCGAGGATGTTGCCGCCCAAATCGGCGCGATCGATCAGTTCATCAACGCCGGCTACGACGCGATCGTCATGATTGCCAACAACTCGACGTCTTACGGTCCGGTCATGGAACGCGCCGCTGCTGCGAACGTGGTCGTGGTTCCGTTCGACGTGGTCGTTGATTCCGACAAGGTGATCATGGTTAACGAATCCCAGACCGACATCGGACGGCTGGCCGGCGAATATCTCCTTCGGCATATCCCAGCGAAGTCCGGCAAGATCATCGAGGTGAGAGGCATCCCCGGAACTTCCGTCGACCAGGACCGTCACGACGGTTTCCATGCGGCGATGGATGCCGGCGGAACCTGGGATTACGTGGAGGTGCGCGGCAAGTGGGACGAGGGCATCACCCAGAAGGTCGCGGCGGACGCGATCGCGATCCACGGCCATTTCGACGGCGGCTACGTTCAGGACGGCACCCCAGGTCTCGTCCGTGCGCTCATCGAGACCAAGCATGGTTTGATTCCGGTCGCCGGACAGGCCGAGAATGGCTTCAAGAAGATGTGCGTCCAGTACAAAGACCAAGGCCTCACCTGCGCTTCTGTCGGTCAGGTTCCGAGCCTGGTAACCATCGCCATCAAGGCCGCAATTAGCGCCGCCAAGGGTAATGTCATGCCCCAGTTCATCTCAGTACCAATTCCCTATAGCGACACGGAAAGCCTCAAAGCGGGGATCAACTACTTCCCCGACCTGCCCGACAGCTTCTATACCAACAACGAATTTCCGGCGTGCAACGTTCACATTGGCGCGAAGGAAATCATTGCCCAGACGAAGGCCAACCAGTAGGCCGTCGAGGACCCATCAAAGAATGCCACCGGCTGCATTCCGGTGGCATTCTTGCCGAGAGGTGTCCGAGATAGCCCGATGACGCAAGCGGAACTCTCGGTACCGTTCTGGCGAATGGACGGCATCAGCAAGTACTACGAGGGGGTTCGGGCGCTTGAGAATGTCGGGCTGACGGTCGAGCGCGGCAGGATTCATGCGGTGCTCGGCGAGAACGGCGCCGGCAAGTCGACCCTGATCAAGATCATGAGCGGTGTGGTGCAACCCGACAGGGGGACCATGGAGCTCGAGGGCAGGCCGGTCCGCTTCGAGAGTCCGGCCGACGCCATCCGCTCCGGCGTCGTCTCAATCTTTCAGGAGCTGTCGCTGATCCCGGATCTCAGTGTGGCCGAGAACATCTGTGCGCCCGAGCCGCCACGTCGGTTCGGGCTGATCGATCGGCGCGCCCAGCGCCGCCGGGCCGAAGGCCTGCTCGCCCGGGTGCACTGCGATGACGTCCATCCCGACGAAATCGTGCGCAATCTTCCCCTGTCGCGCCGGCAGATGATCGAAATCGCGCGGGCGCTCGGACGCTCGCCCAAGCTCCTGATTCTGGACGAGGCGACATCCGCGCTCGCGGCGGCGGACGTCGAGCGGATCTACGCGATCCTCGACCGTCTTCGTGCCGAGGGACTTGCGATCGTGTACATCTCTCATCGGATGCGCGAGATCATGGCGTTTGCCGACGATTGTTCAATCTTCCGCAACGGTCGGCACGTGGAGTCATTTTCCAAAGGCAGCAGGAGCGGCGACGAGATCGTCAAACTGATGATCGGCCGCGATTACCAGGACGTGTACCCTGGCAAGCCGGTGCAGGCGCCGGCGGCGGCACCGATCCTTGAGGTCGAAGACCTGAATTGGGGCGCCCGTCTTGCGGGGATCAACGTCCACGTGTGCAGGGGCGAGATCGTCGGTCTCGGCGGCCTGGACGGACAAGGCCAACGCGAGCTTCTGCTCGCGCTTTTCGGTGTCCTTCGCGGGGTCGACACGAGGATCACGATCGACGGGAAACCGACGCAGATCAACAGTCCGCGCGATGCCAAGCGTCGATCGGTCGGCATGGCGCTGATACCCGAAGACCGCCAGGCCGAGGGTCTCGTCCTGCCACTCTCGGTGCGCGACAACATCTCGCTTGCTGCGATCAACCGGTTTTCCCGTGGTGGTTTCATAAGGCCCGGGGCGGAAACGGCAGCCGTCGAGGATGCTTTCCGGGCGCTTTCGATCCATGCCCCCAGCGCCGATGTTCCGGTCGCGACGTTGTCTGGCGGCAACCAGCAGAAGGTCGTGATCGCCAAGTGGCTGCTGACCGACGCGAACCTGATCCTGCTCAATGATCCGACCCGTGGCATCGACGTCGGCACCAAGCAGGAGATCTACAAACTTCTGCGCAGACTGGCGGACTCTGGCAAAGGTGTCCTGTTCTACAGCACCGACTACGCCGAACTGGCAGGCTGCTGCGACCGGGTCGTGATCCTGTATGAGGGCCGGATTGTGCGCGAACTCGCGGGTGCTGCGCTGACAGAGCAGAAGATTCTCACGGCAGCCCTCAATCTGCCTGACGAGGCGGTGACGGCGCGGGGGACGGCCCATTGATGGGCATGCGGCTTTGGTTTGCGCGCAATAACGGCGCGCTCTTTGCCCTTGTTCTGTTTATCGCCATGTTCTCAGTCTACGTCGTCAAGAACGGCGTCGGCCTGAAGATCGGCCTGGTGACCGCAGTCGCCAACAAGGGTGTGCTGTTGGCGCTGGTAGCCATGGCACAGACGGTGCCGATTCTCACTTCCGGTCTCGATCTCTCGGTTGGCATGATTTTCGTTCTGACCAACTGCATCGCTTCAGTCATCTTAAACGGCCCGCCGTGGTTAGTCACCGCAGGAATCTTCGTCGTCCTCCTCAGCGGCGTGGTTTGTGGGGCGATAAACGGGGTCCTGGTCGTCTATGGCCGGCTGCAGCCCATCATCGCCACGCTCGCCACCGGCGCCGTGTATTACGGCTTGGCGTTGATCGTTCGCCCAATACCCGGGGGGTCGATTGAACCAACGTTCGCAAGCGCGCTGACCGGCCAGATCTTCGGCGTGATTCCGACGACGCTCGTGATCCTGCTGACCGTCGTGCTTGTCGTCTGGGTGCCGTTCCAGCTGTCGACGACGGGTCGTGGCTGCTACGCGATCGGGTCATCGGTATCGGCTGCCTACATGACCGGCATCGCGGTCCGGCGCTCGCGACTTGCCGCGTACATGCTCGGCGGGCTCCTCGCCGCGATTGCCGGCCTGCTCCTGACCGCCATGACGCTCTCCGGCAACGCAAGCGCCACCAGCGGCGCGACCTACACCTTGAGTTCGATCGCCGCGGTCGTGATCGGCGGGACATCGCTGATGGGCGGCGTGGGGGGCGCGGTCGGTTCGATCTTCGGCGCTTTCGCGCTCCGGGCGGTCAGCGACCTGTTGTTTGTGTTCGACATCCAACCCCTGGTGCAGCCCTTTGTTCAGGGACTCATTCTTCTCGGCGCGGTCAGCCTGGGTGCGATCCGCGTCCTGCGCGCGCCCAATCGACTCGAATTCCTCGGTGTGTCGCGGACGCGCGTTCTGGGGTTGGTGGATCGCCCGGTTCTCATCGCGTTCGGCTTCATCGTCGTCCTGATCATCCTTGGCGGGATCTATAACCGGCAGTTCCTGTCGGGATTCTACCTCCTGCAGCAGCTGCGGGTGGCCTCCTTCCTCGGGATCATCGCCAGCGGCCTGATGCTCGTCGTCCTGCTCGGGCACATCGACCTGTCGATTCCTTGGGTGGTCACCATTGGTGGGATCACCGCCACCGCCGTTGCCGGCTGGTGGGGCGTGTCGTGGACCGCGCTGGGGGTGCCAATTGCTCTTGCCTGCGGCGCTCTGGTCGGCCTGGCCAACGGCCTTGGCGTTGCCTTCCTGCGGATTCCCTCAATGGTTTTCACGCTGGGGATGAACGCCGTCGTTCAAGGCATGGTCGTCATGTACACCGGCGGTAACGCACCCCCCGACCAGGCGACCTCGATCCTGACCTGGCTCGCCGTGCGCGACACCCTCTACGTACCGAACGCCATCATCGTCTGGGCGTTGATCGGCGTGCTCGTCACCGTGGCGCTGAACCGGACGCCGTTCGGCCGATACGTCTATGCCATGGGCAACAGCGAGCGGGTCACCTATCTCTCGGGTATCAGCACGCGCACGATCCTGATCGCTGCCTTCGTGACGAGCGGCGCCTGCTCCGCGTTCGCTGGCGCGATGCTGGCCGGCTACGCTGGCAAGGCCTACCAGGCGATGGGCGATCCCTACCTGCTGCCGGCGATCGCAGCCGTGGTTCTCGGAGGCACCAGCATTCTGGGCGGGCGGGGAACCTATCTCGGCACCGTCGCCGGGGTGATCCTGATCACCGTGCTGGAAAGCATCCTGTCGGTGATGCAGATATCCGACTCGGCGCGCCAGATCATCTATGGCGTGATGATCATCGTGATGATGCTGGTTTACGGCCGCGATCGTCGCGCTGAGGGCTAGTCTGGTCTAGTTTGAAGTCTCGCGGGTTGGCCTGCAAGTCATCGGCTCTTGCAAGTCCTCTGTTTGCATCAGTCCATTTACTAATAGCAGTCGCGGATCCGCCGAGCTCGGCGGGAAGCGGGGTGGGCTCGGGCTGGTTGGCCGGCGCCTCGAGCAGCAGCACCCGCCTTGGCGAGCGAGCGGACCGGGTTGTCCCGGAGGATCTTCTCCGCGCTTCGTCGAATCGTCGCTCATGCCCAGCCCGGTTCCCGCTGCTGGACGGGTCGTCCGCATGATGGTAACGACGCCGGACCGGCCTCGGGCATTCTCCCAGGCGCTGCAACGGTGACGAGGATGACGGTGACAGACGCGGCGTCCGCCACCGCGCACTCGAGGCTCCCCGCGGCGGGGATCGAGCTGCGCAGCGTGGTCAAGCGCTACGGCGGGCACGTCGCGCTCAGCGATCTCGATCTGGCCATCGAGGACGGCGAGTTCTTCTGCCTGCTCGGCCCGTCCGGGTGCGGCAAGACGACGACGCTGAACCTGATCGGCGGCTTCGTTGCCCCGACCGAGGGCACGATCTGGCTGCACGGCCGGCAGATCGACAGGTTGCCTCCGCACAAGCGCCCGGTCAACACGGTCTTCCAGTCCTACGCGCTCTTTCCACACATGAGCGTGCGGGACAACGTCGGCTTCGGGCTGCGCATGGATCGGGTCGTCAAGGCCGAGGCGCGCCGGCGGGTGGACGAAGCGCTCGCCCTGGTCGGGCTCGAGGAGTTCGGCGAGCGGTCGCCGGCGCAGCTCTCCGGCGGCCAGCGGCAGCGCGTGGCCGTGGCGCGCGCTCTCGTCAAGCGGCCGGCGGTGCTGCTGCTCGACGAGCCGCTGGGAGCGCTCGACCTGAAGCTGCGGCAGCGCCTCCAGGTCGAGCTGGCGCAGATCCACCGCGAGGTCGGGACGACCTTCGTCTACGTCACGCACGACCAGGAGGAGGCGATGTCGCTTGCCGACCGCATCGCTGTCCTCAACGAGGGGCGCCTGGAGCAGCTCGGCACACCGCCCGAGATCTACCGCCGCCCCGCCTCGCGCTTCGTCGCCGACTTCATCGGCCATGCGAACTTCCTCGACGTCACGGTCGACGTAGGCGTCGCCGTGCTCGCCGACGGTACGCGCGTGCCCTGCGCCGGGGGCCGCCCGAGCGGAGCGGCGACCCTCATGCTGCGCCCCGAAGCGCTGCGACTTGCCGACCCGACGGCACCGCCGGCCGGCGCGGTGCTCGGACGTGCGCTCCAGTCGTCGTTCCTCGGCAATCACGTGCGGGTCACCGTCGCCTGCGGTGGCTTCGACGCCCAGCTCGTGGTCGCGCTGCAGGGGCAGGACGCGGTAGCCCTGCCGAGGCCGGACGCCGACGTGGCCATCTGCTGGGACGCGGGCGACGGGCTCCTGCTGGAGCCGGCCGGCGAGGTTGCCGAATGAGCGTGCCGGTGCTCGACGGCCGCCTCGAAGCGACGCGCTCGCAACGGCTCCGGGACGCCGCCCTGTCCTACGCCGGCTTCCTGCCGGCGGTGCTCCTGCTGGGCGGCTTCTTCTTCGTCCCGCTCGGCATCATCCTCTGCTACAGCTTCTGGCAGGTGATCGACTACAACGTCGTGCACCACTGGACGCTGGACAACTATCGCTACTTCTTCAGCGTCTCGACCTACATCCGGACGACGTGGGCGACGGTATGGGTCTCGATCGTCGCGACGACGGTCACGATCGCCCTCGCGTTCCCGTTCTCCTACTGGCTGTCGCGCTACGTGCCGCGACGCCTGCGGGCGCTCCTGCTCGTGCTGGTCGTCGTCCCGTTCTGGACCAGCTATCTTTTGCGCGTGTACTCGTGGCTGACCATTCTCGGCGAGCAGGGACTCCTCAACCGCTTCCTGCTCTGGACCGGGCTTACGGATCATCCGATCGGCCTCTTCGTCTACGACCGGCCGGCGGTGATCCTTGTGCTCGTCTACCTCTACTTCCCGTTCGCGGCGCTGACGCTGTACTCGTCGATCGAGCGCTTCGACTGGGACCAGCTCCGGGCGGCTCTGGACCTCGGCGCCCCGCCGCTGACCGCGATCCGCCTGATCCTCGTCCCGCAGGTGCGGCCCGGGATCGTGACCGCGGTGATCTTCGTCTTCATCCCGATCCTCGGCGAGTACCTGACGCCGCAGATCGTCGGCGGCACCGGCGGCGTGATGATCGGCAACCTGGTCGTCAACTTCTTCCAGGCGGCCCAGTACACGCGCGGAGCCGCGGTCTCGCTGCTGATCGCGGCGTTCATCATCCTCCTCCTGGCCGTCTTCCGCCGCTCGCTGTCGGCGCCGGAGGCCTATGGCGCGTGACCTCGAGCTCGTCTCGCCGGGCGCTCGCGCGGCGCGGGTCGCGCTCGGGTTCTACGGCGCCCTGATCTACGTCTTCCTGTTCGGGCCGATCGTGCTGCTCGTGCTGTTCAGCTTCAACGCGAACCGGTACGGCACGTTCCCGATCACCGGCTGGACGCTCGCGTGGTACCGCACCGCGCTTGGCGACTACCAGATCCGCGACGCGCTCGCGACGACGCTGCGCGTGGCTGCCGAGGTGACGGCGATCAGCACCTTCGTCGGAACTGCCGCTGCCTTCCCGCTGGTGCGCTCGCGCCTCATGTTCCGCAACGGGATCCGGATCGCCTTCGTGCTCCCGATCATGATCCCGGGCCTCTTGATCGGCGTCAGCCTGCTGGTCCTCTTCACCGGCACGCTGCGCATGCAGCTCTCGCCGCAGACCGCCGTCATCGGCCAGAGCGTCTACACGACGCCGTTCGTGATCCTGCTCGTCGCGGCCAGGCTGCAGGCGTTCGACCGCGATCTCGAGCGTGCCGCGAGCGACCTCGGCGCCAACGCCTTCGCACGCCTGCGCTTCATCGTCCTGCCGCTCCTCCTGCCGGCGATCGTCGCCGGCGCGCTGTTCGCGTTCACGCTCTCGCTCGACGAGTTCATCATCACCTACTTCCTGATCGGCGGGCACGACACGCTGCCGATCTACATCTACACGCAGGTCAAGTTCGGGATCACGCCCGAGGTCAACGCGCTCGCGGCGATGCTGCTCGGCGCCTCGCTCGCGATCCTGGCACTCGCCTTCGCGCTGCCACAGCTGCTCCGCCTCGCGCAGCGGGCGGTGCGGTTCGGGCGTGCACCTCGAGCCGAGCTCGCCGAGAGCCGCGCTTCAGCCGCCGTCTCGCCACGGCGCCAGTCTCGTGGCGCATCTGGGAGCAGATGATCGACCGGCCCGACCTCGCGCCGGTGCCGCTACTCGAGACGGTTGACGGTCGGAAGCGCTACGCGGACGCCGCGAGGAACATCGCGGTCAGAAGCTCCATGTCGACCCGCGCCTGCTCCGGCGGCGTCTTGCACGCGACCCCGTACCTGACGCAATCGTGGAAGTGCACGAGCTCCTGACGGAAGGCCTCGCGATGCAACTCGAAGACCCGCACCACCCGGTCGAGCCCGTCCGCCTCGCTGCGTTCGTAGCGGGTCGGCGTCTGCTTCAGCCACGGGGAGGGGAACACGAGCTGGCGCACGGAGTCCGCGAAGTAGAGCGACACCGTCTCGACGTACTCGCGGGTGTCGAGCAGCTGAATCCAAGCGCTGTCCCAGCGTGCGCCGCTCGCGAGTGCTACCGAGCCCGTGATCGCACGCCCGTCAGCCCACCAGGCGGCGTCCGCGACCCGGCCCGGGAGCGGCTCGCCGAGGCGCTCGAGCAGACCGTGCACGGCGTTCACGTCGTGCCCCATGCTGCCGAGGTACGCCTCGGAGAAGGCGAACACGGCTGCGGGCGATCCGTCTCCGACCGCCTGCTCGACCTGCTCCGACTCGGCCCGTCTGGTTGCATCGATCACCCCTGCCGGGACGTCGGTGCCCTTGACGATGTCGCCTTCGGCGAAGAACGGCACCCATTCGGGGTCGTGGCAGAGCACGCGCACGTAGCGCAGCATCTGGGCGTCTGACGGCAGCTCGGCGAGCATGCGCTCGAAGGCAGGGTCGTGGCGCTTCATGAAGCCGACCTGCACGATCCTTCCTTTGCGATCGCGCGCGTCGACGATCCGGTCGGCGTCGGCGAGCGAGATGCAGAGTGGCTTCTCGACGAAGACGTGCAGCCCGGCGTCGAGCGCCGCGAGCACGACGTCGACGTGGGTCGCGTGCGGCGAGGCGATGAGCACGGCGTCGAGGCCGCCCGCGTCGAGCAGACCGCGGTGATCGGCGTGCACGCCCGGCACGCCGTAGCGCGCAGCGAGCGCCTCGCGAACCACACGGCTCGGATCGGCGACGGCCGCCAGCTCGAATCGGTCTCGCAATTCGGAGAGGTAGGGGAGGTGCATCGCCTGGGCGACCATCCCGCAACCGACCACGCCGATCCGGATCCGGCCGTCCTCGCTCACCCCGTTCCCGCCTCCGTTCGCTGCGACCGTTCCGCGTTCTAGACATCCAGTCCGCGTGTTTGTACAGTCGCGCGGTGGCTTGAGCAAGCAGCGCCCATTTGCCCGGGTGTCGATCGCGCCGGCGTACCGCGGTGCTGCAATGCCTGCCGGGAGGACACAGAAGGCGCGGCCGCTTCAGCCGCCCGCCGCCGTCGCTGGCGACTGGCATGGACGCGGTGGCGGCCAGTCAACGAAGCAAGGAGGCACCGATGGATCAGCTCGAACGGCCGTTGTCCAGGAGAACGCTTCTCCAGCGCGGAGCGGCGGGGGCGGTCGGCCTGTACGCGGCAGGCGCGTTCGGGCTCGCCGGGCGGGCGGCAGGCGACACCAGCGACGTCACGCTCAACTGGCTCACGTGGTCCGACCACTACTTCCCGGAACAGCTTCAGGAGGTCCAGAAGGCGACCGGCATCGGGGCGCGGGCGCAGCTCTTCAGCGACGACGCCGACGCATACATCAAGGTCAAGGCCGGCGGCGGCGGTTGGGACATCTCATCGGAGGACGCCCTGTGGGTCCCGAAGTTCTACAATGAGGGCCTGATCGAGGCGTTCGACATCAAGTCGTTCCCGGTCGCGAAGCAGCTCTACTCTGCCGCCCTCGACGTGCCGTTCTGGAAGGCGGGCTCGAACCAGATGGGGTACCCGTTCGGCTGGTCGAGCGTCCAGATCTATTACAACCCCAAATACGTGAAGACCGAGCCGGAACTCGTGGCATGCGCTGCTCGACAAGCAGTACGCGAAGAGGATCGTGCTCGAGAACCAGCCGACCGACCTGATGGCGATGGCCGGCATCGCCACGGGTGCGAAGAAGCCGTACGACATGACCGCGGACGAGATCTCGAGCGCCAAGGACTTCCTCGTGCAGCTGAAGCCCAATGTGCTCAAGCTCGTGTCGCAGAACCCCGAGGCGATCCGGGCGCTCACGGACGAGTCGGCCTGGTTGACGGTCGAGAACATCGGCACCGACGCGCGCGTGAAGGACGCGGGCGGCCCGCTGATCAACATCGCGACGCCGAAGGAAGGCCTGTTCGGCTGGATGGACGCGGAGATGCTGTTGAAGGAGTTCCTCGAACAAGGACTCCTTCGAGAAGTTCATCGACACGATGGAGCAGGCGGAGTGGATCGCCAAGAACTTCATGACCTACGGGCGGCCGCTGTTCAACGAGGAGGCGTACAACCTGCTCGTGAAGCAGGGCCAACAGGAGCGCGCCGACCGCTTCTTCTACAATGAGCCGGAGCGGCCGCTCGGGATGGTGCTGAAGGGGCCGTCGTCGAACGAGCAGGCGTACATCGACGCGTTCAACGAGGCGCTCGGCGCCTAAGCGTGCCGACGTCGCGGACGACCGAGGGGAGGCCCGGCCCGGCGCCGGCCTCCCTCGGCGCGCGGGTGTTGCGGGTGCGGAGAGCGCCGTGAGCGGCGTGCGGGCGGCGGTGATGACCGGCCCGGGACGAATCGAGATCGAGGAGTTTCCGAGACCCTCGGTCGAGCCGGGCGCGGTGCTGCTGCAGGTGATCTACTCCGGGATCTGCGGCACCGACAAGCACACCTTCCGTGGCGAGACCAAGCAGTACGCAGGCACGCCGCACGAGCGGGCGCTCGAGTACCCGCTGATCTGCGGGCACGAGAACGTCGGCGTGATCGTCGAAACCGGAGGCTTGGTGCGCGACAGCGCCGGCCGCCCGCTCCGGCCGGGCGACCGGGTCGTGCCCGGCGCGAACGTCGCCTGCGGCGAATGCTGGTTCTGCCGCCGGGACTTTCCGTACCACGCTGCAGCACCTGGTCCTGCCGGTCGCGACGCTCACGCTGGTCTACATGACGCTGATCATCAAGAACACGCGCTCGACGGTCGAGGAGATGATGCTCTCGGACTTCGTCGAGCACGGCCGGGCGCTTGGGCTGTCGCGCCGCACGCTGCTGCGCTACGCGCTCAAGAACGCGCTGCCGCCGATCATCACGGTAGTCGGGATCGTGTTCTGGTTCCTGCTCGGCGGCGCGGTCCTGGTCGAGACCGTGTTCGCCTGGGGCGGGCTCGGCCAATACGCGGTCGAGGCGGTCGTCAATTCCGACTACGCGCCGCTGCAGGCGTTCGTGCTGCTGGCCGCGGTCTTCACGTTGTTCGTCTTTCTGATGGTCGACCTCGCCTATTTCCTGATCGACCCGAGGATCAAGGCGTGAGCGCGCCGGGTCCCTCCGGCTCCGGCAGCGGCCATGCGTGACCAGGCGCTGCCCGCGGCCGCCGCGCCTCCGCGCGCCTCCCTGGCCCTGCGCCGGCTCGCGGCCTTCGCGGCCTTTGCCCGCCGGCAGCCGAGCTTCGCGCTCGGCCTCGTGATCGTGGCGCTGACGCTGTTCCTCGCCGCGTTCGGGCCGCTGATCGGGCCCTACCATCCGGAGCGTGCGCTGCCCGGCGAGGGCCTTCTGCCGCCCTCCTTCCACCACTGGATGGGCACCGACGTCGCGGGCATGGACATCTTCTCGCGCGTGATCGCAGCTCCGCGCATCGATCTCACGATCGCGCTCGTCTCCTCGCTCGCCGCCTTCGTGCTGGGCGTGGCGCTGGGCGTCGTTTCGGGCTTCTTCTCGGGCGCCGCCGGGCTCGGCCGGTTCGTCAGCGAGGCGATCATGCGCGGCGCCGACATTCTGCAGGCATTCCCGATCTTCATCTTTGCGCTGGCACTGGTGGGCTTCAGGGGCCCGAGCGTGTCGAACGTCGTCGCCGCGCTCGCCTTCCTGAACATCCCCTATTTCCTGCGCGTCACCCGCGGCTCGGTGCTCCAGGTGCGCGAACGGCCGTTCGTGGAGGCCGCGCGCTGCGCGGGCAACTCGGAGCTCCGCGTCGCCTTCGTCCACGTCATGCCGAACGCGCTGACCCCGGCGCTCGCCAACATCTCGCCCGGCATCGGCTTTGCGATCCTCTTGACCGCCGCGCTGAGCTTCGTCGGCGCGGGCGTGCCCAAGCCCACCCCCGAATGGGGCTCGATGATCTCCATCGGCGCTCCGAACATGATGACCGGGCAGTGGTGGACCGCGTTCTTCCCGGGCCTCGCTCTGGGCATCACCGTGCTCGGCTACGCTCTCGCCGGCGACGGGCTGCGCGCCTGGCTCGACCCGGTCAACCGGAGCTGAGCCTTGGCGCCGCTGCTGGAAGTCCTGGACCTGCGGGTCGCCTACGACGGCGAGGCCGGCGTGGTCCCGGTCCTGAACGGCGTCAACCTCGCGCTCGAGGCGGGCGAGACGCTCGGCATCGTCGGCGAATCGGGCTCGGGCAAGACGGTCCTGGTCAAGGCGACCCTCGGGCTGCTCCGCCCGCCCTGGCGGATCGCCTCGGGCCGGGTGGTGTTCGAGGGCGAGGATCTCCTGCGCAAGTCCGAGGATGAGCTGCGCACACTGCGCGGCCGGGTGATCGCGCTGACCACGCCCGAGCCCAGGAAGCATCTCAATCCCTTGCTCCGGATCGGCGAGCAGATCGTGAACGTCGTGCGCGCGCACAGCGCCGCCTCGCGCACGCAGGCGCGCGCGCGCGCCGAGCAGCTGCTCACCGCGGTCGGCATCCCCGATCCGAGAAGGCGGTTGCTCGCCTACCCGCACGAGCTCAGCGGCGGCATGTGCCAGCGGGTGATCATCGCCATGGCGCTCGTGCACTCGACCAAGCTGCTGCTCGCCGACGAGCCGACCGCGGGCCTGGATGTGACCATCTCGCGCCAGATTCTCGACCTGATGCACGACCTCGTGCGCGATTCCCGCACTTCGCTGGTCCTGGTCTCGCGCGATCTCGGCGTGGTCGCGCACTATTGCGAGCGCGTCGCGGTCATGTTCGCCGGCCGGATCGTCGAGGTCGCGCGCGTTCCGGTCTTCTTCAAGGGCGCTGCCCACCCTTACAGCCGGCACCTGATCCGGGCCGCGGCGGCGGCCCGCGATGCCGGGCGGGCGCCGCTCGGGGCCGCCGCCGAGCGCACCGGACCGGCGCGCGCGGATGCCTGCAGCTATGCGCGGCGCTGTCCGGTCGCGCTGCCGCGCTGCCAGCAGGCGGCGCCCGAGCTCGAGCCGGTCGCCGAGCGCCAACTCGCGAGCTGCTTCCGGCGCGCCGAGGTGGCGACCGGCGCCGTGGAGGCGTGATGCCGCTCGTCGAGGTTCAGGACCTGATCAAGCACTTCCCGGCCGGCCGCGACCGCTCGGTCAAAGCCGTCAACGGCGTCTCGTTCGTCATTGAGCGCGGCGAAGCGCTGGCCCTGGTCGGCGAGAGCGGCTCCGGCAAGACGACCGTCGGCCGCTGCCTGTTGAAGCTCCTGGAGCCGAGCTCGGGCGCGATCCGCTTCGACGGGCATGACCTTCGGGCGATCAGCGGGTCTGCCTTCCGGCCGGTCCGCCGGCGCATCCAGATGGTGTTCCAGGAGCCCTACGATTCCCTCAACCCGCGCATGCGGATCGGCACTATCGTGGGCGAGCCCTTGCAGCTGGTGACCGACCTTCCGCCGCGCCGGCGGATGCAGCGGGTGGAGGAGGTGCTGGACCTGGTAGGCTTCGATCCGAGCATGCTTGCCAAGTACCCCCATCAGCTGAGCGCCGGCGCGCAGCAGCGCATCGGCCTCGCCCGGGCGCTGGTCACCGAGCCCGACCTCGTGGTGCTGGATGAGCCGACCTCGGCGCTCGACGTCTCGATCCGGGCCGAGATCCTGCACCTCTTGATCGACCTGCGCGAGCGGCTCGGGCTTGCCTATCTCTTCATCTCCCATGACCTCACCGCCGTGCGCCGGGTTTGCAGCCGGGTCGCGATCATGTATCTCGGCAAGATCGTCGAGACCGGGGCGACCGAGCAGATCTTCGCCCGGCCGCTCCATCCCTACAGCCGCGCGCTTCTGTCGTCGGTGCTCTACCCGGATCCCGACCAGAAGCCGCCGCGGTTCTTCTTAAGCGGCGAGATCCCGAGCCCGATCGATCTGCCTTCGGGCTGCCATCTGCACCAGCGCTGCCCCTGGGCGGTCGCCGCCTGCGGCCGATCTTATCCGCCGCTCGAGCCCCTGCTGCCGGGCCGTTCGGCGGCCTGTTTTCGCGCCGGCGAGATGGCGTAAGCTTGGAGCGGAGGAGGAAGCCGGTGCGCGATCCGATCGAGTTCGAGCTGTTCAAGAACGCGATCCTGTCGATCGCGGACGAGATGGCGCTGACCATCGCGCGCACCGCCTATTCGGGCGTGCTCCGGGACAACATGGACTACTCGACCGCGGTCGCGGACGGGGACGGCCGGCTGGTAGCCCAGGGCCTGACCCTGCCCGGTCATCTGGGCTCGATCCCGACCGCGCTGGCGGCGGTGCTGAGGCGCTTTGCCGGCGAGATCCGGCCGGGCGACGTCTTCATGATGAACGACCCGTTCGAAGGCGGCATGCATCTCCCGGACATCTTCGTCTTCAAGCCGGTGTTCGCGGACGGGGAGCGGCTCGCGTTCGCGGCCACGGTCTGCCATCACACCGACGTCGGCGGCCGGGTTCCGGGCTCCAACGCCTCGGATTCGACCGAGATCTACGCCGAGGGCCTGCGCATCCCGCCGCTCAAGCTGTACGACGAGGGCAAGCGCAACGAGACGATCCTTCAGGTCATCGAATGCAACGTGCGGATCCCGGTGCGCGTGTTCGGCGACCTGCGCGCGCAGCTCTCGGCCTGCCACATCGCCGAGCACCAGATCCTGGAGCTCGCGGGCCGCTACGGGCGGGCGGGCGTGCGCGCGCACATGCGAGAGCTGCTCGACTACTCCGAGCAGATGACGCGGGCCGCGATCCGCGGGCTGCCCGACGGCACCTTCACTTTCGAGGATTGGATCGACGACGACGGCATCGATGTCGGCCAGCCGATCCGCCTGCTGTGCACGATCACCAAGCAGGATGAGCAGATCACGGTCGACTGGACCGGGACTTCGCCCCAGGTCAAGGGCGCCATCAACAACACCTTTTCCTTCACCAAGGCCGCGAGCTACACGGCCGTGAAGTCTGTGATTTCCCCGGATATCCCGACCAACGACGGCGTCTTCCGTGCGATCGAGGTGATCGCCCCCCCGGGCACGATCGCGAACGGCGTGCTGCCGGCGGCCTGCGCGGCGCGCGGGCTCACGGGCTTTCGCATGCTCGACTGTGCGCTGGGCGCCCTCGCCATGATGCTGCCGGAGCGGGTGATGGCGGCTTCCGAAGGCGGCAACACCGGCATCACCATCGGCGGCTGGGACGCGGCCCGACGGCCGTTCATCTACGTCGACTTCGCCTGCGGGGCCTGGGGCGGCCGGCCGTGGGCCGACGGGCTCGAGGGCAACTCCAACCTGTTCGTCAACATGGCCTCGCCCTCGGTCGAGGTGACCGAGGGCGAGCAGCCGATCCAGATCCTGGCCTACGAGCTCGTGCCCGACCGGTCCGGCCCCGGCAAGTTCCGCGGCGGCACGCCCTACCGGCGGGATTACCGCCTGCTCGCGGACGAAGCGATCCTGCAGGTCCGCGCCGACCGGCAGACGCATCGGCCCTACGGCCTCTACGGCGGCGAGCCGGGCGCGCCCTCGGTCAACGTGCTCAACCCGGAGAGCGACCCGAAGCCGCTGCCGGGCAAGCTCACCATGACCATCCGCCGGGGCGACGTGTTCCGGCACGAGCTGGCCGGCGGCGGCGGCTGGGGCGATCCCCTGGAGCGCGACCCGGAACGGGTGCTCGGGGACCTGCGCGACGAGCTGATCACGGGTGGCTTTGCGCTGGCGGCCTATGGGGTCGCGATCGACCGGGCGTCCTGGACGGTCGATCAGGCGGCCACCCGCACGTTGCGGGCGGAGCTCAGGGTCGCGCGCGGCCCGGGACCGCTGCCGAAGGTCGCGCGTACGCCGCATCCAAGGCGCGTGCCGGAGCGGGCCCCGTGAGCGCCGTTCGGATCGGCATCGACATCGGCGGCACCTTCACCGACATCGTCGTCGCGGGGGCCGACGGCGCCCTCCGCACCAGGAAGATCCCGTCCACCGTCGACGACTACGCGCGCGCGATCGTGACCGGCCTCGGCGCGGCGCTGCAAGCGAGCGGGCTAGCTCCGGCCGGGGTTGGGGAGATCCGGCACGGCACGACCGTGGCGTCCAACGCCATCCTGGAGCGCAAGGGCGCCAAAACCGGTCTGATCGCGACCGCGGGCTTTCGCGACATCCTGGAGATCCGCACGTTGCGGATGCCTCGCCTCTACGACATGACCTGGCAGAAGCCGCCGGTGCTCGTGCCGCGCTATCTGCGGGTCACCGTCGACGAGCGGCTCGACGCCGCCGGCCGGGTGCAGCGGCCGCTCGACCCCGCGGACGCGGAGCGCGCGGTCCGGCGGCTGCTGGGCGAGGGGGTCGAGGCGATCGCGGTCTGCCTGCTGCACGCCTACGCCAACCCGGTGCACGAGCGCCTGCTCAAGGAAGTGATCGAGCAGCTGGCACCTGATCTCCCCTGCGCGATCAGCTCCGAGGTCCTGCCCGAGATCAAGGAGTACGAACGCACCTCGACCACGACCATCGATGCCTACGTGAAGCCGGTCGTCCGCCGCTACCTGCGCTCGCTCGAGCGCCATCTCGAGGCGACCGGCGTGCGCGCGCCGCTGCTGCTCATGCAGTCCAACGGCGGCCTGATGTCGGCGCGCGCGGCGGCCGAGACCCCGGTGCACATCGTGGAATCGGGCCCGGCCGCGGGCGTGGTCGGCGCGCAGGCGCTGGCAGCCGCGATCGGGCTTAAGCGGATCATCACTCTCGACATGGGCGGGACCACCGCCAAGGCCGCCCTGATCGAGGATGGCGAGGTGACGCGCGCCGCCGAATACCAGGTCGGCGGCGGGATCATGGTCGGCTCCCGCCTGCTCACCGGCGCGGGCTACACGCTCAAAGTGCCGGCGATCGACCTCGCCGAGGTCGGCGCGGGCGGCGGCTCGATCATCCGAGTCGACGCGGGCGGCGCGATCCGGGTCGGCCCCGAGAGCGCCGGGGCCATGCCCGGGCCGGTCTGCTACGATCAGGGCGGCGAGGAGCCGACCATCACCGATGCCAACCTGATGCTGGGCTACCTCAATCCGGACCAGCTGGCCGGTGGCGAGGTGCCGCTCAACCCGGCGCTGGCGCGGGCAGTTCTCGCCACCAGGATTTCAGGACCTCTGGGCCTCGAGCTCGAGCATGCGGCCTTCGGCGCGCATCTGGTCGCGGCCTCGAACATGATCCGCGCGATCCGTGCGGTCTCGAGCGAGCGCGGCCGCGATCCGCGCGACTTCAGCCTGTTCGCGTTCGGCGGCAACGGACCGCTGTTCGCAGCCGGGATGGCCGCCGCGCTCGGCATCAGGCGGGTCGTCGTGCCGCCGGCACCGGGCGTCTTCTCAGCCTTCGGCCTCCTCTGCGCCGCGCTGGAGCACCATTACTCGCGGAGCTTTCGCGTTCTCTTGCGGGCGGCCGAGCCGACCGTGCTCGACCAAGCATTCGCGGACCTCGAGCGGCAGGCGCGGGCGCAGCTCGCAGCCGAGGGCGTGCCGGCCGCCGCGGTGGCAATCCGGCGGCGGGTGGCCATGCACTATCAGGGCCAGATCTACGAGCTCACGGTCCCGGTCGCCGACGGACCCATCACCGCGACCGGCGCGGAGGCCCTGGAGGAGGCCTTCGGTCAGGAGCACGAACGGACTTACGGCCACAGGGCGGGAGCCGACGAACCCGTCGAGCTCGTGAGCCTGCAGCTGATCGCCCGGGCAGCCGAGACCGGCCCCGTCCGGTCGCCCGGTGCGGACCGCCTGACCCGGCAGGAGGCTCCGTCGCGGCTGGGCACGCGCCCCGCCTACTTCGGGCCTGAGCGCGGCTGGCTCGACACCCCGGTGGTGCATCGCAGCGCTCTTTCCGAGCCCCAAAGGGGCCCGTGCATCGTCGAGGAATACGACGCGACCTGCCTCGTGCCGCCGGGCACGCAGGCGGTGCTGGACCCCTTCGGCAACATCATTCTCGATCTCTAGGAGCATTTCCCGCTAGACCAGTGCCCATGTTCCGCTTCGTTGGCGACTCCTCAGATGAGGCCGGGAGGGCCGAGGTCGCTGCATCGCTGGATCGGCTCCCCACCCTCGCCGCGCCCGTCGACCCCCGGCGACGACATCGCCGTGCTGGGCGCGCGGAGACCTGATCCGGAGGACACTGCCGGCCGTGGACGGACCTCCGGCGCGTCTGCTCGCGACGCCCATTTCGGAGCAGGCGCGTGCCCTGCAGGATCTCTCCATCGAGGAGCATCGCCATGCCGAGAGGCTTGCCTGGATTTTTCGCGTGCTCCTCTACCTCGGGTCGGTGCTGCTGCTGATCTATCTCAGCTATCTCTACGTGCGGCTGCGCGCCAATGCGCGCCCTCTGAAGGGGCGCTCGGATTTCGAACATCTGATTGCCGGCATCTCGGCCGAACTGATCGATGCGCCGCCCGACCGGACCGGCCGCGGAATCCGGCAAGGGCTCGAGCAGCTGGGCCGCCATGCGGGCGTGGACCTTGCCTGGGTCCTCACGCTATGCCGCCGGCCGAAACCGGGGCCCCTCCGGGAGCGGATCGGGAGGCCCGCGCAGGGCGCCGTTCAGGAGCGATTTTCCTGTTTCGCCTGCGGCCACTTCGTGCTTTAGGATGCAAGAGGTGGTGCATGTCAGAAGAGGGTGTCGATACGTCGTCACTCCGGAGGCCACCTGCCCAAGCAATGCACGAAGGTGTGGGGGGAATATGGCGCACAACGCGAGCCAACGACAGCAACGTCTGAGTGAGTATCTTGTGCGCCGCCGCTCTCTGCTGAAAGCCGGTGCCGCGGCCGCGGCGGCGCTCGCGACCCCCCGGCTGATCGGTAGCTCGTGGGCGGCGCCCGCCGAGCCTCTGCATTTCGTCGGCTGGCAGTACAATCCCCAGATCGTCGCCGAGAACGTCGACATCTTCAAGAAGCTGTACGACGAGAACGTCGAGTACGAGCTGGTCCCGGGCGAATACCACGCGATCGCCGAGACCAAGCTGATCGCCGGCCAGCACATCGACATGATGTATTCGCGAGGAGGACCATCTGGTCCGCTGGCACCGGGCGAAGCTGGGTGCGGGACGTCGACGACCTGCCCGGCATCGACCAGATCAAGGCCGGCATGTACCCCGTCAACGTCCGCGACCTGTCGCTGCCGAACGGCAAGCTCGGCGGCCTGCCCTACTACACGCGGCTTCAACTCGTTCGTCGTGCAACCAGAAGCACCTCGACAAGGCCAAGCTGCAGCCGCCGGCGACCTGGGACGAGTTCCTCGACCAGTGCCGCAAGCTGAAGAAGGATGGCGTCGCCGAGTTCCCCTACATCAGCGCCTGGCAGCAGCCAGTGGGCGAGCCTGTCCTGGAGCCTGTTCTCGATCTGGTACTCCGAGGGCGCCAAGGTCTTCGACGACAAGTTCGATCCGGTGTTCGACGACAAGTTCAAGCAAGGTTCTGGAGCTGCACCGCACGCTCTATGCCGGAGGGGCTGGTGCAGCCCGACATCTTCACCCTCGCAGCAGGAAGGCGTGCCGAACTTCGCCAGCGGTGCGCACACGTACATGGTCGTGCACGAGTACGACCAGAAGGTGCTGAACGACCCAAGCTCTCGCAAATCGCCGGCGCCGTGCAAGAACGCGCTCATGCCGGGTGCGACCCGCTCGACCTTCATCTGGTCGCGACTCTACCTGATGGGCGCGAAGCCGGTCGACGTGATGCGGGCGTGGAACCTGATGCAGTTCTTCGGCGGCAAGGCCAAGGACGGCCAGTACCACGTGATCAAGCGCTGGGCGCTCGAGTTCGGCCTCGGCACCCCCTACAAGGAAGTGATCCAGGACCCCGAGGTCCAGGCCGCGTTCTCGAAGTGGAAGGACCTGGAGGTCGCCGGCAAGCAGCAGGAGACCGCCACCGCCCGCGACGTCGCCGAAGACCATGTGGTTCCCCGAGTGGGACTGGTACATGATGGGCGAGGCACAGGACTACATCCGGGGCGAGCAGTCGGCGGACCAGCTGACCGACAAGCTGCACGCCAAGGCTCAGGAGTTGAAGAAGCTCTACCCCGAATGAGCGTATGATGGCCGTGGGGCGGTCAACTCGCGCGCCGGCGCGGGTCTGGCGCCCCCAAGCCCCTGCGGCGGCGCTTGAGATGGCCCCTCCTGGCGGTTCTTGAGATGGCGAAGTCGATCCGCCTCGCCCTTCCGGGACGGCACCGCACGGCGCGCCGGCGCGATGCGCCCTCGCTGCGCCTGCCCGTGCTGCTCACGCTGCCGACGCTGCATCGTCGTCTTCATCGTGTATCGGCATGCCGCTGGTCTATTCGCTGGTGCTGAGCCTGCACCGGATCAACATGCTGACCCAGCAGTGGATCTTCGTCGGGCTGCAGAACTATCTCGACATCCTGCCCAATCCCGACTTCATCGCGGCGTTCGGCCGGACCGCCTATTTCGCCGTGATCACGGTCGGGGTCGGGCTGATCCTCGGCATGGCGATGGCGCTCGTGCTCAACGATGCGTTTCCCGGGGCGCAATTTCCTGCGCAGCATCGTGCTGGTGCCCTGGGCGATGGCGCCGGTCGCGGTCGGCATGCTCTGGGGCTGGATGCTGAACGGCGAGTACGGCACGTTCAATGCCGTGCTGCTCGATCTCGGCCTGATCGACAAGCCGATCCACTGGCTCGGCAACGGCACGCTCGCGTTCAATATGGTCGCGCTGGCGCATGTCTGGAATCAGGCGCCGCTGACCTCGCTGCTGATCCTGGCCGGCCTGCAGTCGCTGCCGGAGAACCTGCACCGCGCCGCGCGCATCGATGGCGCCGGCGCGATCCGCCGCTTCGTCAGCATCACCCTGCCGTGGCTCAGGCCGATGCTGCTGCTGATGCTGATCCTGACCACGATCAACTCGATCATGGCTTTCGATCTGTTCTGGATCATGACCCGGGGCGGCCCCGGCAGCGCCACCACCGTGTTCTCCTGGATGGGCTACGCCTATGCCTTCCAGTTCTTCAAGTTCGGCGAGGGGGCGGCGATCCTCTACGTCCTGACGATCACCTGCCTGATCCTGGCGGCGGTCTATCTCAAGCTGTTCTTCCCAACCGCGGCCGGTGCCCGCTGCGCCACCCGGAGGCACGACCGGCGTCGACGCGACGCCGGAGCGGCCTCGGGGTCACGCTGATCAACCGGATCGCAGTGGCGGGCGAGAGCGTCCGCACCCAGCTGCAAGCGTCTCCCGCCGTTCCGGCGCCGGCACCTGATCCCAGCGCGGCTGCGCCGGCAGTTCGGACGGCTTGGCCTCGGCCTCGCCGCACTCCTGATCTTCGTCTGGTCGTTCGGGCCGTTCCTCTGGCTCGTGGTGATGAGCCTCTCGCCGTCCGCCGACCTGGTGCGCACGCCACCGACCCTGATGCCGGACACGCTGACGCTCGAGAATTACCGCTTCGTCCTGTTGCCCGGCGGGGTCGAGGGCGGCCAGTCGAGCGTCCAGGCGGCGCGGGTGCCGATCGTCGATCTTCAACAGCCTGGTCGTCGCGACCGGGGTCACCGCGATCAACCTCGTGCTCGGCTCGCTCGCCGGCTACGCCTACGCCCGCCACGCGTCAGAGCCGGCTGCTGAGCGGCTCGCTCTGGGCGCTGATGTTGACCCGCATGACGCCCAGCCTCGCGCTGATCCTGCCGTTCTTCATCGTGTTCAGGACGCTCGACCTGATCGACACGCGGACCGCGCTGGTGATCGCCTATTGCAGCCTGATCCTGCCGCTCTCGACCTGGATCATGAAGGGCTATTTCGAGGGCCTGCCGCCCAATCTCGAGAAGGCGGCGCTGGTCGATGGCTGCACGCCGGATGCAGGCGATCCGCAAGATCATCCTGCCGGTGGCGCGGCCGGGCATCGTCGCCGCCGGCATCTTCTGCTTCCTGGTCAGCTGGAACGAGTTCATCTTCGCCCTGATCCTGACCGGCACGCCCAAGGCGCAGACGATCCCGGTGATCATCGCGGGCTTCCTGGTCCAGCTCCGCTTCTACGACTACGGACCGATGTTCGCAGCCAGCGTGCTCGCGGTCTGCCGCCCGTGGTGATCGCGCTCGGCGTTCCAGCGCTATCTTGTCCGCGGCATGCTGTCCGGCTCGCTGAAAGGTTGACGGGGCCGATCGAGAGCCGAGTCCGCCCATGGCGAGCGTGACCCTGCAGCGACTGAGCAAGCTGTTCGATACCGTGACCGCGGTCGACGCGCTCGACCTGGCGATCGACGATGGCGAGTTTCTGACCCTGCTCGGGCCGTCCGGCTGCGGCAAGAGCACAGCGCTCGCCTGCATCGCAGGCCTCGAGCGGCCGACCGACGGCGCGATCATCTTCGATCAGCGGACGTCACCGACCTCGAGCCGCACCAGCGCAACGTCGCGATGGTGTTCCAGGACTACGCGCTCTATCCGCACATGACCGCGCCGCGAGAACATGAGCTTCGGGCTCAAGCAGCAGCGGCTCGATGGCGCCACCGATCGAACGCCAGGTGCGATGCCGCGGCTGAGCTGCTGGGGCTCGGCCCGCTGCTCGAGCGGCGCCCAGCCGAGCTCAGCGGCGGCCAGCGCCAGCGGGTCGCGGTCGGCCGTGCGGTCGTGCGCAACCCGGCCGTCTTCCTGCTGGACGAGCCGCTCTCCAACCTCGATGCCGGCCTGCGGGTGCACACCCGGACCGAGATCAAGCGGCTGCAGCGCGAGCTCGGCATCGACCTCGATCTTCGTGACCCACGACCAGGAGGAGGCGATGGTCCTGTCGGACCGGATCGCCGTGATGCGCGAGGGCAAGCTGCAGCAGATCGGCCCGCCGATGGCGGTCTATCGCGAGCCCAACAACCTCTTCGTCGCCTCGTTCATCGGCTCGCCGGCCATGAATTTTTTGGACATCGAGCTGGCCCAGGCCGACGGCGCGTTGCTGTGCGCCTTCGCCGACCAGCAATTCCGCCTGCCGCTCGCGGCGGCGCAGCCGGAGAGCCTGGGTGGACTTCGGGGCGGCCGCAAGGCCGTCCTCGGCGTTCGGCCGACCGACCTCGCGGTCGGCGGCGGGCGCGAGCTCAGCCTCGCGGGCGAGGTCTTCCTGGTCGAGCCGATCGGTCCGGTGACCTATGTCGACGTCGACGTCGGCGGCCGGGCGCTCAAGGCGATCTGCGATCCCGACCAGGCGCCGGCGGTCGGCGAACGGGTCGCCCTCGGCTTCCAGGCGAGCCGCGTGCGTCTCTTCGATCCGAACGCCGAGGACCGGCTGTAGGGGTGTGGAACTCGACGCGTGACTTCGCGATCTATCTCGCGTACGGGCGATGATCCGGGCGACACTCAAGTCGCACCGAGCACTGGCCGGTCCAGATGAGCGAGGTGTTGGCATGACCGTTGTCACCGAGCCGCGCGTCCTCGCCAACTCCTGGCTACTCTGGTCGATCTGTTGCTGCCGGGCGACGAGCTGTTTCCGCCCGCATCGACCGTTGGCGTGCAGGCCAAGCTCGCCGATCGCCTGAATGAGCTTGGCGGCCCGGATGCGGCGATTGCGCTCAGCCGCCGGCTGCAGGCTGCGGGCCCTACGCCGGGCGCGCTCGGCCGGGCCGCCCTCGAGGCTTTCGAACGTGCCCATCCCGAGGATTTTCGACGGGTCCGCAACCTCGCCTATCTTGCCTACTACGAGAGCCCGGCGGTGCATGCGGCGATCCGGGCTTTGGGCTTCACCTACCACGCGGCACCGCTGCCGGCGGGCTACGAGGTCGGCCGGTTCGACGCCGCGACCGATCTGCCCCTCCACCGCCGTGGCGGCTTCGTGCCGACCGGCGAGGTTCGGCGGGTCGACCTCAGTCAGCTCCACTTCCCGGACAAGGCTCATGACTGAAACCAAGCGCCAGGGTCCCGTCGACGTCTTGGTGATCGGCTCGGGCGCCAGTGGCGCCATCGCGAGCCTGGTCCTGGGCCAGGCCGGGCTCAAGGTCGTCTGCCTGGAGCAAGGCGGCTGGACCGCGCCCGAGGACCACCCGCATGCCAGCCCCGATTGGGAGTGGCAACGCCAGAAGCGCTGGCATCCGGACAACAACATCCGGCGCGGCCGCGACGACTATCCAGTCGACAGCGCCAGCTCCAACATCCTGATGTGGAATGCGGTCGGCGGCTCGACCAACGTCTATACCGCGCTCTGGCCGCGCTACCGGCCGTCCGACTTCCGCAAGGGCGTCGAGCACGGCCTCGCCCCCGACTGGCCGATCACCTATGAAGACCTCGCCCCCTATTACGACCGGGTCGACTGGCTGGTCGGCGTCAGCGGGCTTGCGGGCAACCCCGCCATGCCGGCGCAGCCCGATTATCCGACACCGCCGTTGCCGCTGCGGCCGGTCGGACGGCGGCTCGCCCAGGCCTTCGACCGGCTCGGCTGGCATTGGTGGCCGCTGCCAGCAGGCGTGATCTCGGAGGACTACGACGGCCGGCCGGGCTGCAACGGCTGCTCGGGTTGCGCGGCCGGCTGCGCGCGCGCCTCGATGAGCAAGTTCTCGGTCTCGATCTGGCCGAAGGCGCTTGCAGCCGGCGTCGAGCTGCGCCCGCTCGCTCGCGTGCTGCGCCTGGAGCAGGGCAAGGACGGCCGCGTCACCGGTGCCGTCTACGTCGACCGCCTGACCGGCCAGCGCTGTTTCCAGGCGGCCGATGTGGTCGTGCTCGCCGCCAACGGCGTGGGCACGCCGCGCCTTTTGCAGATCTCCGACAACCTCGCCAACAGCTCCGATCAGGTCGGCCGCAACCTCATGCACCACACCCTGGTCGCCTCGGAGATCTGGGTCGACGAGCCGCTGCACTCGCACATGGGCTTCATCGGCGCTCTGATCAGCATGGAGTTCGCCGAGACCGACGTGACGCGCGGCTTCGTGAACGGTTTCAATTTCAATTGCGCGACCGCGGGCCACGCCGGCGGCCAGTCGATCGGCTTCATCACGCCCAGGTCCGCGCCCTGGGGACCGGACCATCACCGCTGGTTCCGGCGCCACTTCAGCCATGGCTTCGCCGTGTTCGCGATCGGCGACGACCTGCCGCAGGCGAGCAACCGCGTGACCCTGTCCGAGACCGAGAGGGACGCGGACGGCCTGCCTGCGCCCAAGATCAGCTACACGCCGCACGAAAACGACCGGCGCATGATGCGCTTCGCCCTGCAGCGTCTGGAGGACATCGCCAGGGCGGCCGATGCCTTCGACTATGCGCTGCACGACTACCTGTCGCCGGACGGGGTCTATCAGACCCCGGCCTGGCACCTGCTCGGCACCTGCCGGATGGGCGACGAGCCCTCGACCTCGGTGATCAACCGGTGGCACCAGGCCTGGGACGTGCCGAATCTCTACATCGTCGACGGCAGCGCGTTGACGACCGGCGGCGTGGTCAACCCGACCAACACGATCTGCGCGCTCGCGCTGCGCGCTGCCGAGCACCTCCGCGATCATTTCGCCGACCTGCGGCGCGCCACGAAAACGGCCCCTGGATGAGATTGAGCGTTGCCGGCACGCGGCGGTTGGCGAGATCGGATCCCAGCAGCGTCCATACGCATCGTCGGTCAGCTGTTCGTTCTGCCGCAGAGGTGTTAGGGGCCGGCGGCGAACAGCCGGCCCTGCGGCCGGTCGTCGCGCCCCGATCCCTTGACCGCCCGTCGGGACGTCAGCGGCGAGCGCACGCTCGCTTGGTCAACCGTCGTCAAATGGGCCACCGGCAAGCCGGCGCCGGTCTCGCCTGCGCCCGCGGCCGGCGACCTCTGCCTCGCTTGTCACCAGCGGCAATGATGGCACTCAGCACGGCTTCGTCGTAGGCCAAGCTGGCGCCCGATGCTCGGCGTTGCTCTTTCCGCACTCCTCGCCGCCCCGGAGACAGCACCGCGGTCGCTTTTTTTTGATGATTTCACATCGACCGACACCATCGACATGGCCAACGCCAAGACGGCTGGCTTCAACTGGTATCGGGAGCAGTGGTGGGGTAATGGGACCACGGATCTCGACAGCATCAGCCAGTCAGGATCGGTGCTCAAGCTCGGCGGCGGCAGCGGGCGTGGTCGTCTTCAGTCGGCAATAGCCGCCGCCCATCCGCAGAACTACGTCGGCAATGTGTGGGGCGGCCAGGCATATTTCGAGGTTCGGATGCGCTTCGACCCGGCCGACGTCGGGATCAGAGGCTCCTTCGGCATCTATCTTTTTTCAATCGAACATATCTACGATACAGCCGCGGTGGGCGATGCCCGCTGGCCAGGCCAACCCGCTGGATACGCCCATTTTTGCGAACTCGATGTGTTCGAGCTGGCGCGAGCGAGGCCGGACCGCAGCTACCGCGGGAGGAACGTGTATCAGGGGACGCACCACGATTGGAGCGGCACCTACGATCCCAGCCGAGGCTGGCAGCGCAATATTTACAACCGGCGCTCGCTGCAGCGGGTCGGCGCGGCCGACTGGAGCCAATTTCATACCTACGGAGCGCTATGGATACCGCAAAACGGTTCGACGCCAGGTTCGATCCAATGGTTCTTCGATGACATGCCGCTCGGGAAGATCTATTGGCTCGGCCCGCCCGGTTCACCGCCGCTCCCCGGTGAGGGTGCCCCATACACCGCGACCTCGGTGACCCAGGACTCGCCTGCGAAAGCCGATCGCACGTTCGCGATCATCGACCGCCATCGTCTGGCGATGCAGCTTGACGGCAATCCCGATCTTCCAATGTACGTCGATTGGGTGCGGGTCCGGCAATGAGAATTCTGACCAATGAGGCAAACCGGCGGGCCGTCGGCAGTGACCCAAGCTGTCGCCAATGGATGGCACCGATCCCTTGCTTGGAACATCGCTCGCGCATTGCCGCGGCAAGGTGACTGGCGTGGCCACCGACCGATCGATCGCGGGTTGGCGGCCTCCCTCCCAGGATCGCCACCGCGTCCCGGAGCCCTGGACCATCAGATGGAGAGCTCCTGTCCACCGGCGCGGTGCCGTTGCCGCCGCCCTCGATGCACACCAGGGTGTAGGCTTCAGGCTTATGGTCTCGTTGGCGATCGCGACCGCCGCAGGCAGGCTCGGGTCGCTGCCGATCGAGACTGCCCGGTAGAAGCGGGCAAGGCCGACCTCCGCGAGGCTAGGTGTCATTGCTATGAAGGTTGTTCATCCAAGACTTGGGGTTGAAGCGCTGAAGCTGGGGTTTCAAGACTTGAACAGCTGGTCCGGGAGCGTCGGATGAACGTTCGCGAGAATGCGCGCATAACGGTCCATGGTCGACTCCTTCTGGTCCAGCGGATGCGCGCGGCTGATCGGCGGGTGGTTGGCGCGGCGGCTGCGGCCAGGGTTCGAAGCGGACCGTCTCTACCGGGCTGGCGCGCTGGCGGGCGGGTGGCGAGCCCGCCCTCCATGACCGCAGCTCGGCGCCCGATCGCTGGCCGGCTGCCCAGCGAGATCGTCGCCGCGATCGAGCGTCTGCGCCGCCAGCGCTGGAGCGGGCCACGCATCACGCCGGCTCGGGCTCGGCCGTTTGGTCACCGTCGAGGCCACGCCGCCGGCGGTCCGGTACGAGCGCAGCGCGGCCGGCTAGCTACTCCACATGGACGGCAAGAAGGTTCGGCGACAGCAAGAAGCTCAGCGACAACAAGGCGGCCCTCGCCGAACTCGGTGCCGGCCACCCGATCACCAAGCCCCACCGGCCGCGCACCAACGGCAAGGCCGAGCAGTTCATCCAGACTGCATTGCGCGAAGGGCTTTACGGCCGGCCCCACGCCAGCTCCGCCGTGCGCGGCACCAACACGCCGGCCTGGCTGCACCGGTACGATCACCACCGACCCCACGCCGCCACCCACGCCCTTTACCCCTGCCAGCAGACTGAATAACCTCCTTGGCAACAACATCTAGACGCTCGACTGCTCGGTCAGCGTGGTTGGGACGAGCACCACTACGGTCTCGCCGACTAGGTGGGCGCTCATCGCCAACTCGGTGCCGCGCCGGCCGCGCAACGGCTGGACACCTCCAAAAACCTGGGCTAGGCGGGTCGGATCCGCTCTACTGAGTGGCGCCGCGGAAAACGACTGGAATGGGGGGTTCGGGCAAATTTGGCGCGAATTTGGGGATTGCGTTCCCTTAGGCCGTTTTGTAAAGTTTGCGTTCGCGGTGGGAGGAAACATGGATGGAAAATTCGATTCCGGTCTGCCACACGGATAGCGCCGCCAGCGCCGGATCAGTGGAGGTTCGACTTGAGCGGCGCCATGCCGGCAGCAACTGTCAGACTGGAAGTCTCGCCACCCACCGCGCGCTCCGGCCGTTTGTTGCCGATGACGGCGCTAACCAAGATCAGCGCGGTCACGCTTTTCGAGGTGCACTCTCGCCGGAATTGTCACTCCATCAGCTTGACGGTTCCGTTGAAAATACCAATCCGGGCAACGTGCCATCCCCGGGATTCCACCCCTACAGCGACTCGGATCGAGCATGGATCCTCGACGGAGCGGACCGGATCCAGGCTTCGAAAGTAAAGCTCTTCATAGATATCCAAATCTCGCTGCTGCTTGTTCTGCTCTTACTCCCTTTGCTGTTGCTGGTTGCCGCCTTTGTCAAAGTCAGCTCACCGGGTCCGGTGCTCTATAAGCAAACTAGGTATGGCCGCGGCAAGCGGCACTTTAACATTTACAAGTTCCGAACGATGCGAGTTCTCGAGTCTGGCAGCAATTTTTGCCAGGTCACGCGTCCGGATCATCGCGTGACGGCAGTAGGAGCGATTCTGCGCCGCATGAGCCTCGACGAGCTGCCGCAGCTTTTCAATGTCCTACAAGGGGCAATGTCATTGGTCGGACCGCGGCCTCACCCGGTGGGCCTCGACGATCAGTACTTGTTCTTGATAAAAAACTATGAAGATCGCTTCCTCGTCAAGCCGGGGATCACCGGGCTCGCTCAGACTAGAGGCTTCCGCGGGCCCACTTACACTATAGCAGACATGTCTGCTCGCATTGAGAGTGACCGAGAGTATATCGCGCGCTGGAGCTTATTTCTCGATGCCAAGATATTTCTCCAGAGCTTTCGGGTGTTCAGTGATCCCAATGCTTTTTAATAATTGTAGTGGTCTTGGCCCATGACTTTGAACGATGTGATTGGCAGTATGGCAAGACTGCACACGTTGCGCGGTCGGCGACCCGCTAGAAAGGTATGGGAACGCGAGTGCTTACGGCTGGGCCGTAAGCAAGGCCGTCGACACGCACCGCGTCGACGGCCGTCGCCCAGGCAGCCGGTGGCCGGGAGCCCCTTCGGGCGATGAAGGTTCTCGTTACCGGCTCCAGTGGATTGATCGGTTCCGAAGCCGCTCGCCATTTTGGGGCACTGGGGCATCAAGTGCTTGGCATCGACAACAATATGCGGGCGTTTTTTTTCGGCCCTGCCGCCGATACGAGCTGGTGTCGCGATCGGCTGCTCGCCGAAGCACCGAGCTTTCGTTACGTACATTTGGACATTCGGAACCGGCGGGCTGTGCTGGATCTGTTTGAGGATGAGCGATTCGACGCGGTTTTCCACTGCGCAGCGCAACCCTCGCATGATAAAGCGGGTGAGATTCCCTTCCTCGACTTCGAAGTCAACGCGGTCGGCACGTTCAATTTAATTGAAGCGAACCGACAATGGTCGGCCGAGTCGCCGTTCGTATTCATGAGTACGAACAAGGTGTACGGCGCCGCGGTCAATGATCTTGATCTGACCGAGCTTGAAAGCCGATGGAGCTTTGCCGATTCAACATGGCAACGGGGGATAGCGGAGAATTTTCCAGTTGATCAAACGTTGCATTCACTTTTTGGCGCGTCGAAGCTCAGCGCCGATCTCATCGTGCAGGAATACGGTCGTTATTTTGATATGCCTACTTGTTGCTTGCGCGGCGGCTGTCTCACAGGTCCTAACCATGCTGGCGTAGAACTGCACGGCTTCCTGAGTTATCTGATCAAATGCAACTTGGAAGGAAACTGTTATACTATTTACGGCTACAAAGGCAAGCAGGTTCGAGACAATATACACTCGATCGACGTTGTGCGCTTTGTTGAGGCGTTCTTCAACCAGCCGCGCGCCGGTGCGGTTTACAACATCGGCGGCGGCAAGGACAACAGCATCTCGATTCTTGAGGCATTTCGCCTTGCGGAAGAGCTTACGGGCAGACCGATGAACTTTCGGTATGTAGATCAACACCGGCGCGGAGACCACATCTGCTACTACTCCGATCTGACCCGCGTCCGGACGGACTATCCGAACTGGGGCATCAGCAAGGGACTGCGCACGATCTTCGAGGAGATCGTGGAGGGCTGGATGCGCCGTCCGGCCTGGGCCCATGAACAGGCACCGCGGGCAATCCAGGCATCGGCGACCGGCGACTGAAACCCATGACCGGCTTCGCCTTGCGCTGCAGGTGGGAGGGCGCGCAGTCCATGCGGTTGCTCGTCATCGTCAACCATTTCTCGCCTGACAGGGGAGGCGGGGGCGCTGTGTACAGCGACATGTGCTTCGCCCTGGCGGAGCGCGGCATCGATGTCACGGTATATTGCCCCTATCCGTTCTTTCCGGAGTGGAAGGACAAGAGCGGTCGCAACGGTTTGGCGTTGTGGCGGTACCGCCAGAACGGGATCAAAGTCGTCCGCTACGGGTTCTTCATCGCGCGCAACCCACGCTCTTTCTGGCAAAGGATGCTGTTCGAGGCAACGTTGTTGTTATCGCTGCTCCGCCTCGTCCCGACCGCGGGCGGGTTCGACACGGTCATGGTCTACTGCCCCTACTTCAGCGCGGTCGTCGCCGCCGGCCTGATCAAGCTCCTATTCCGGAGGCCGTTGTGGCTGAACGTTCAGGACCTTACGGCCGCCGCCGCTTTGGCGACGGGAATGCTACGCGTCAGTATCCTGGCGCGCCTGCTGGCCGTCACGGAGCGGATGTTCTATAATGCTGCCGATATCTGGAGCAGCATTTCCCCAGTCATGATCGAGAAACTGACACTGCTCAGATCTCGGGATCAGCCGATCTTGTACCTGCCGAACTGGGTCGACGCCGCGTTGTCGGAGCAGATCGCGGCGCATGCGCCAACCTCGGCCACCGTGCTCCATTGCCCCATCCGTCTGCTCTATGCGGGAAATATCGGCCGCAAGCAGAACTTGATCAACTTCTGTCGGTTCCTGCACGCGAGCGACGTTGCGTTTGACTTTCGAATCTTCGGCAGCGGCGGCGGCGCCGAAGAGCTCGCTACATGGCTGGCGTCGGTAGATGATGGCCGCTTCAGCTTTGGTGCCTTTCTTGATGCCCGCCGGCTGGCCGAAGAATTGGCCGACACCGATCTCTACGTCATCACCGAGCAGCCGGGCACGCGGAACTCATTCTTTCCAAGCAAGCTCGTCACGGGCATGGCGTCCGGGACGCCGATCCTCGCCCTGTGCGACGAGACCAGCCCGCTCGGCCGGGAAATGCGAGAGGCCGAGCCGGGGCCGCAGTTCGGGTGGACCGAGCTCGACAAAGTCCTGGATCTCCTTCAGCGGCTGCCCCAGGACAGCTCGAATCTGCAGAGGTGGCGCGAGCGGGCGCTGGCGCGCGCCACCTTCTACGATCGGAACTTCATTATCGATCGGCTGCAGGCCAATCTGGAGCGAATCGCCAGCGGCCAGCCGGTCCGGGCAGACGCGTCTCTCGGGGATGTTCCGGCGCACTGAGCCAGGGATTCCCAAGGGCGCGGATCAGACGAACGCCTCGTCCCCTCGATGCTTGGTCGCGGATGGCATGTCGTCGGCGCTCTCATGGCGCGGCATTTGCTTCCGCTCGATCACGAACGTTCCCAACACCAGCATGTCCATTCTTGTCCGAAAGAAGCAATCGAGCGCCTCTTCTGGCCGGCAGACCACCGGCTCGTTCTCGTTGAACGAGGTGTTCAGGAGCATCGGGACGCCGGTCAACTCCTCGAACGACTTGATCAGCCGGTAATAGCGCGGGTTGCTCGCTTCCTCGACCGTCTGCAGCCGGCCGGACCCGTCCACATGAGTGACGGCGGGAATCGAGGATCGCTTCTCGGCGCGGATTGGGTAGACCTTCATCATGAACGGTACGTCGTCATCGACCTCGAACCATGTCGGGACCGCCTCTCGCAGGATCGATGGTGCGAAGGGCCGAAACAATTCGCGTCGCTTGATCTTTCGGTTGAGCAGATCCTTCATGTCGGCCCGGCGCGGGTCGCAACAAATCGAGCGGTTGCCGAGCGCGCGCGGCCCCCATTCCATTCGGCCCTGGAACCAACCGACGACGTTGCCTTCGACAATTGCCTGCGCGACTCGGCGACACAGCTTCGCCTCATCCTGAATCCGCCGCACGCGACAAGCTTGAGCCAAGATATCCTGCGCGCGAGAGCCAAGAATATCCGCAATGGCATCGTCGCTAAATCCTGGTCCCCAATAGGCATGCGCCATGTGAAAGCGCGCTCCCTGGGCGCGAGCCGGTGCCACACGGCATATGCCGCACCGACGGCACCGCCAGCATCGCCGGCCGCCGGTTGAACATAGAGGGCGCGGAACGGCGTCCGCCGGCGAATTCGGCCGTTCGCGACGGAATTGAAGGCGCATCCCCCGGCGAGGGCTATCGCCGGAATGGGGTGCCGGCCGTGGAGGTGGTTGAGCAGATGGAACGCCGCCTCCTCGTACATGGCTTGCATCGAGCGATTCTGGCCGGTACGATCTTCGAGCAGACCAAGATCGGGTTCGCGACATGGTACCTGGCGATCTACCTGGTGACCTCGAGCACGTCATTCGCAGTTGATTCGGCTAAACCACCGGCGCTGCTATCGTGACAGTCTTCTCAACCGACATTCCGCGCAAGCTCAGCAAGGTAACGCGTTTGCTCCGCCGACGGGAGTGGCGGCACGCCCTGTGGCGCGGTGTCGCTGCCGCGACCGAGCATGAGGCGGCGCTCAACAGGTTCAACGTCCGAACGCTAGTCGACATTGGTGCGAACCGCGGCCAGTTTTCCCTCCTGGCCGCTGCGCTCTTTCCCGGTGCACGCATTTTCGCTTTTGAGCCCCTTCCCCGTCCCGCCGATCAGATGGCCCGGGCGGTCCAACACCTGCCCAGCGTGCACCTAATCCGGGCCGCGGTCGGTCCACACCGGCGAACCGCTATCATGCAGGTCACTCGGTTCGACCACTCGTCATCCCTCTTGCCTGTCACGCGCTTGCAGAAGGCTACTTTTCCAGGTTCGGACGTAGTCGCAACCGCTGGGGTTGACGTAGCGCCATTGGATGCATTCCTCCGACCTGACGACGTTGAACCACCGGCCCTACTCAAGATCGACGTGCAGGGTTATGAACTCGAGGTGCTCAAAGGCTGCGAGCCCTTCCTCCCGCGCTTCGAGATCGTGTACGTCGAATGTTCGTTTCTTCCGCTGTACGCGGGCCAAGCGCTGGCGAGTGAGGTGATCGGCTATCTGCTGGCCCGCGACTACGCACTCATTGGCGTGCACAATTTCACCTATTGGCGTACAGGTGAGGCCGTTCAGGCTAACTTTCTGTTCTGTCAGGGCGATTCTCAGAAATATGCAAGCAGCATAGCCGCGCCTCGATCATGACTTCGCCGATCTACGCTGATCGTCGGCGTGGAAGGCGTCGAGGCCAAGGATATACACTATGGACTACAGATCATCAAAGATCATCCATGCGGGCCGTCCCTATAACCGTTGCGAGCTACTTCAGCACGATCACCGATGGAGCGGATGTGAGTAGTTGCAGGATAACCGCCCTGATTTGCGGCGCAACCATCATTTCTCATGCTGGCGGATCGGCTGGCGAGGGTGCGCTCGAGGCGCGGCGCGGGTGAGTCGGGCCAGCGCGGCCAGGCGTTCGGCACCAGCCGAGGCGGCGAAGCCCGGCGTCGACCACGAGCGCGGTTCTTGGTGAGCACGTTGGCTCAGGCCCCGAGGCTTCGCAAGCGGCCGGCTCTCCCGGCACAAAGGGACTCGTCAGGATCGGCGGATCGGCTGCGGCCCACGCGCCAACTCGCCCGCCGCTTGCTGCCGCCATCACTGGATGCGGACGACAGCATCGGTCGGCCGTCCGGCAGTGCCCAGAGCCGCACCGTAGGCGGCCAGCAACCGATCGATGACGGCGTCCCAACCGAACTTCTCTGCCACCCTGGCCCGGCCCGCTGCGCCCATCCGGTGGCGGCGGGCGGGATCGTCGATGAGACAACGCAAGGCTCGGGCGACTTCGGCAGGATCGCAACGCGTGACCAGTCCGGCACCGGCGCCCCGGACCTCGCGCCAGATCTTGACCTGATCCGAAATGACGACCGGCAGCCCCGCGGCCATCGCTTCCACCACCGCCATACCGAAGCTTTCGGTGTACGAAGGCAGGGCGAAGATGTCGGCATCTCTCAGCGCCGCCAGCTTGTCGCCGTCGACCAGCATGCCCGTGAAGACGGCCCGGTCCTCGACCCCGAGTTCGCGCAGGCGCGTCCGCACCTCCCCGGCGAACCCGTCGATATCGGGCCCGACGACGGCCAGCACCACGTCGTCGCGCTCCTTGGCCAGCGCTGCAAACGCCGCCACCAGGATGTCCAGCCCTTTCACCCGCGCAACCCGCCCCAAATGCATGATGATCTTCTTGTCGCCGAGGCCGTATTCGCGCCGGAATGAGCCCGCTTCCGGCAGAGAAGCAAATCTACCAGTCTCCAGACCGTTCGGGATGACGACCCCTGGAGAGCGGAAGCCAAGGAATTCGGCGCGCCGCATTTCTTCCTCGGTCGTGTAGTGGATCATGGCCGCACGGTTGAGGTTCGGAAATTCTACCAGACGCTCATAAACTCGCTTGAGCAAGCGTCGTTCGCGCTTATAGTAGAGATAAGGATCAAGGCTGCCATGCGGCCGTATCAAGTACGGAACATTGAATTTGCGCGCATAGTGGGCCGCCGCCGCCAGCGGAAAGCGATAGAGACCATGGATATGCACGAGATCCCAGCCCGGCATTTGCCGCGACAGGGCGGTCGCCATCGCCATGGAAACCAGGAGGCCGGGAATCTCGACCGGGAAATAGGTGACCGATACGCCATCGCGATCGACCGGACGACCAACCGGCGCCGCCAGCACGCCGCTCGGATAATCACGATTGGTCGTGAAGATGGCAACCTCATGCCCGGCCTTGCTTAACCGCGCCGTAATTTCCAAGCATACCCTGGTCGGCCCGCCATAGCGGGGTGAGAGGGTCGGTATGACATGCAGGATTTTCATGCTGCGTCAGAGCCTCCCATTGTCGCACTTCGACATCATCGCTGGCGAAGGCCTCCCTTCACAAAGTAGGATACGTGCCTGATTGGCCGAGGTAAATTGCGAAACGGTGATGTCACGAGGAATCGTGTCTGGGGGCGGATGGGTCCTTCGAAGGCGACGACTGTCAGGCGAGTACCATCTCAGGACACCGCGACCGATAGGTGTCCCGCGCCGTGGACTCTCGGCTGCGCCGCGGCCGCCGCCAGAGCCACGTTGGTGGTGAGCGGCCAGCCGGCCGGGGCAACGGACCCCCGCGGCTTGCTCGCTAAACCATGAGATGCGGGCGATGTCGTTCGCCGGAATCGCCAAGGAACTGCTCAAGTATGTTGTGCTGCGCTGCTCGGAAACCGCGCGGCGCCATCATCATCGAGCGTTCGATAACTCCGCCCGCCACTATCTGGAAAGCTATATCTTACCGGTCGTCGCCGCAAGCGCCAGAGGGCGCGTTCTGTTTGTCGGCTGTCGCAGCTACACGTTCCACTATCGCCGCTATTTCTTGCATAACAACATTGATTATTGGACATCCGACATCGACCCCGCCGCGAGAATCTGGGGCGAGCGCCGGAAGCACCTCGTCTGCGACGTCAGAGTGCTCCACCGTCACGTGCCAGCACGGTCATTCGATCTTGTCATGCTCAACGGCGTCTTCGGGTACGGCATTGATGATATCCACTCGATGAATCAAAGCATCGGCAGCATCTACCGCGTCCTGAAACCCGGTGGGCACCTGCTGATCGGCTGGAACAAGGACCGCGTCACAGATCCACAGATGCTGCCTGACATCAACGACCACTTCGACCGCAGGATCTCCTTCGGCTTGCCGACCAGAAAGACTTTCGAGGACCACAGCCATGTCTATGACCTCTTCAGAGCCCACCTCGATCCCCTGTGAGCCCCGTTTTCTGGTCGCTGGTAGGGGACTGCAGTCCAGACTGACGAGGGCTCAGTTCGATGCACATGCTCCTTTCCCCTCCTCGGCTTTACCTGAGGCCAGGCTGCAGCTTGATCGACATCAGCGTTTCCGCCCAACGTTCCGGGGTGTACTGCAAAGACAGATGGGCGCCGATCTCGCCCATTCTTCGGCGCCGCTCCGGCGCGAGCCGCGCGAATCGCCACATTGCCTCGCCGAGCTGCTCGGGGTTGCCGGGCTCGATGAGCATACCGTTCTGGCCATCCTGCACCAGATGCGCCGAGGCTCCGCAGCCTGTCGTGCAGATGACCGGCACTGCAGCGGCCGTCGCCTCGTGGATCGAGATCGACCAGGTCTCGGACAGGCTCGGCGCCACGTAGCAGCCTGCCCCCGCGAGCAGAGCGGGCACGGCGGCTGGCTGGACAAAGCCCCGCAGCTCAACGCCGTCCCGTCCTTGAAGCCAGCGCCTTTCCGGGCCCGTGCCGCAGACGATCAGCGGCCACGGATGCCGCGACCGTACGCGATACTTTTGGTATCCCTCCGCCAACACCCTGATTCCCTTCTCCGGCGACAGGCGGCCGACGTAGAGGAAGTTGCGGGCCGGCGCCTGATCCGTCGACCGCATCGACCGCGCGGCAGCAAAGGCAGCGTGATCGCATGTGTTCAGGCCATAGAGGATCCTGCTGGCGTCGAAACCAAGATTGCGAGCGAACGAGGCCGAGGAGCTGCCCGCCACCCAGGCAAGGTCGAAGAGCGGTTGAATGTACCAATCGCGCGCCCAGGCGCCGAGGCGCTGGCGCATACCGCCGCGCCACTGATTGTCCATGCACAGGACGCGCGGCACACGTCCACGGTAAAGACGGGCAACCCGGCGGTACGCGGGGATCTGCCAGCCGCAGATGACCAGGAGGTCCGGTTCGAACGCGTCCAGTCGGGGCGACAGTTCCGAGAAGACCGGCGATCGCGCAAATATATAGCGCTGCTTCAGCCAGGCAAATTGCTCGTCCGAGAACGGCGCTTAACTCCTAGCTCGCCGCTCGCTCGTGAAGATCTCAACACCGTCGTGGCGGGCCAGCGCCCTGAGACAGGCGTTCATGTAGCCGGACAACGCCATCCACAGGATGGCCACCCGCCAACGCTGCGTGCTCATGGCGTCTCCGATACGGCTCCGGAGCCTTATCCCGCAGCACTCGGCGCCGCAAGATCTGGGCGACAGGGGGAGGTTCGGGAGGTATTGCGCCGGTCGCGCAAAGCGCTCGCAAGCGAAGATCTGAAGTCATTTTCGCGGCTCGAATGTCGGCGCTTCGACCGGCGGCGCCTGCTTGGCGGGGTCGGCGCAATCGGTTTGGCCAGGAAATAGATCAGGAGCGCCTGGGTCGGAAAACCTAGGGAGATGTACAGTGGCTCGATCACCCACAGCACGAGCAGGTTGGCGCCGACGAAGCTGACGATCACCTTCGACAGATCCCGATCGTAGAGGGTTTGAGCACGGTTGGCTGCGTTTCTTAGGTGAATGAACAGCAGCCACATCATGGCGGCCAGCAGCAGGAGGGCACCGACGATCCCGGTCTCGCCGATCAAATTAAGATAGCCGCTATGGCCCCCTGCTGAGAACTCGACGCGGAAACCATGTCCGAAGAACGGATTCGCACGGATCTCCGCCATGGCGAGCGCCCACTGCTCAGTCCGACCGGTCAATCCGGATCCAAGACCGCTTCCCGGGTCGTAGAGCCGCAGCCACTCGACGACGAACTGCAGAGGCGGAGAGCTTTGTAATAGGAACCACAGAACCACGATCAGGGCGAGCAGGCCAAGAAGAGCGACGGCACGCGGCAGAAGGTGCGGCAGGTATCGGCCGTAAGGTGGGATCAAGAGGAACAGCAGGAAAAAAACCACCAGCGCCAGCGCCGAACTGCGGCTGTCCACGAGGAAGATGAACAGGGCGCCGACCACGATACCAAGCGCCTGCAGGCGCTGATGGCTCGCCAACCCGCAGACGGCGGCAACGAAAGCCAACTGCCCGAGAGCGTTGGGGTTGTTCCCGCCGATGATCCGGGTGCCGTGATAGCCAAACTCAAAGACCAGCCCGACCAGGACGAACAGCAGGACGCTGGTCGTCAAGTTGAAGGACGTCGTCACCGCGGCCGCCTCGCGCGGCCACGACACGGCGCTCATCGCGAACGCCATCCAGGTCAGCGCGCCGTACACGAACGCGGTCGCCGGCGCCCTGGCTAGCGGGCTCGAGATAACAACATAGATAAAGAACCAGGTAATCAGGCTCTGGCCGTTCAAGAGACCTGGCTTGGTGAAGGCGCTCAGAAGTCGTCGGAAACGGGCCGCGGTGCAAGCCACGCCAAAGAACACGGCCAGGGCGGCGGCCTGCATGTAAAGCACGTTCGGCGGCCGGACGTACGGGTCGGCTGGATTCTCTTCTGTATAGAGAAAGAAGGATGCGCTGAGGATCCCGATCCATAGAGTAAACGCAACCATGCGCCAGATGTTCTCGTCATAGGTGATCCGGCTCGGCGTGGCGCCCTTCCGCCTTACAGAATAATGCATGGTCCCGCCCCGGTCATATCATTGTACCACTACAGGCGCTGATGGGTTGGACGATCTGGCCCCGGGCGCCCGAGGCCATTCAGGATCCAACGGCGCTGATCGCGGTTCAGCAGCAGGAAGAACGTTGGGATCGCACTCAGGGTGAGGGACGCAGCGAAAAAGATAGCAAGGTCGAGCACGCCGTCCACATCGACCACGCGGCCGACGATCAGCGTGCATACATAGGTGATCGCGACGATCACCGCTCCGAGGCCGTAGGCTTGCATGAGAAAGGACGGCGCGGCCACTTCGACCTCGCGGCTCGCGTGAATCGATATGTAGACGCCTAGCACCGCGGCCTCCGACGCTCCCATCGCGACCGCTGCACCAGCGGCGCCGCCGAGTGGGACCAGCAGCACGCAGAGGACGAGGCTGCTGACGACCTGGAGGAGCGCGGCACGCGCCAAGGGTCGCGGTTGGCTGATATGTTGCAACCCGGACAGCCCGGTCTGGGCCGGCGCGGCAAAAAAGATGGCCACCAGGAAGGCGCCGACAACCCAAGGATCGAACGCAACCGTGCCATGACTCCAGAAACGGATGAACGGCTCGGCGACCGCGACGCTCAGTCCGGTCAGCAGCCCCACCACCCCGCCAATCAGCCGGCCCGTGTTGCGATAGAGCCGCCGCCGGCCTTGCGCGTCCTGCTGGGCATACTGCCGTGACATTTCAATGCCGCTGGCCTTGGCGATCTGCGAGGAAATCTGGCGTACGAACCCCGTAAAGGTCCGTGATACGCTGAAGACGACGACGGCGCTCGAAACCGGAGCGAGCATGGCGAGTATGATGATGGGAGAACGTATGAGCACGATTTCGGACAGCACGGGCAATGAATAGTGACGCGCCTTCTCGACCAGGTCGCGCGCCTCGTCACGGGTGGGGAGAGCAAGCCCGAGCTCGATGTCGGGGTAGCGCCGAGCTTGGTCGACGAGGACAGCGCCCAAGCCGACCAGGACAGCGGTGGCCAAGTGGACAAAGGCAATCTGCGGCGGTGTCGCTCCGATCACGAGTGCCGCCGCGGTCGCAGCGGTCTGGACGACGATGAATACCGCACCGAAGGCCTCGCCGCGGCTGAACTCTCCGCGGGCGGCATAGATCGCGACGATCAGGTTGCGTGGCAGCATGAGCAATGTCGCACTGGCAAGGAGCGCCAGGGTCCAGGCGACGGACGACGATGACATGGCGGTCACCCCGAGCAGCGCCGACCCATCGACCTGGGCGATCAGGACCAGAAGCAGCAGGGCAGCGCTGCTGATCAGGCTCGCGTACACTCCAATCCCGATGCGTAGCATGCGGTGGAATTGTCGGAGGTCACCGCGCGCCCATGCCATTCGCATGACGTTGGCCATGTGGAAGTGCAACCCGAACTCCAGCAGGCGGAGAAAATCGGCCGCCGCCAGCAGCACCAGCCAGCTCCCGTAGAGCTCGGCCCCCCACAGGCCCAGAAACAGCGGCACCAGAAGCAGTTGTTGCGCCGTCGACGCGACAAAGGTCAGCCCCTGGGCGCCAAACCCGAGGAGCAGCCGGTGCCGCAAGCCGAGGTTGTCTGCGGCCGCGCGGTGCTCGAGCCCTTTGGTCATCGCGTCCCCGAAGACGACTTTTTGGGCCGGATCGATATCATGTCCAGCGCCGTCGTTCAGGTGAACGAGCATGGTGGTGGCGCTCCCTGTCCAAAGGTGGCCGGTTCGGCGGGTTGGCGCAAGGATGCTTTCGTGCGAGCGGGCGCGGACGAGCCGACGAACACCCGTTGGCAACTGGCGGATGGCGGCCCCAGCTGGCTCGCTGCTCTCGTGGACGGGCCGCGGGGGCCGGGACGGGCGAGGCGCCCCGTGCAACGTCGGGTCGGGTAGCGACGCGCATACGCCCATTCGCGCAGGCAGGCCTGCGGATGAACCGCCCGCAGTCTTGCCTCGACCACCGCCGGTTTGCCGACTCCGAGGCGGCGGAGAATGCTGCCGGCCGTCGAGACCGCTTCCCAGGCTGTCAGCGCCGACCTGGACCCAATGACAGCTAGACGATCCAGATCCGCGTCTCCCAAGGATGAAATGCGCCAGGCCCGTAACCGGGGAATCGATGCGATTCTCGCGGCGAGTGAGCCCGCATCTCCTCGACCAGCTCAGGCTCAGCGTCAGTGTTATCGACGACCAAAACACCACCAACCCGGAGTTTGGTCAACGCATGACGGAGACAATGCAGGCGATGCTTGCCATCGACAATGACCATATCGAACTGTTCGTGCGATGTCCGATCAATGGCGGTGATGTAACGCTCAGGAGCGATCTCAAGGGCGATCTGAACGTTCGCGAGACCGGCAACCGCCTCGCTGACACGGCGGAACCACTCAGGATTGTCGTCCACGCCGTAGATTTCTCGGAAACGCCGTCCGTACCACGAGGTGGACATGCCGCACCCGTACTCAAAGATGGTCAGATCGCGCGGCAGGCGCTTCAGGAAGTCGATCGCCGGGAAGGTCAGCCACGGCAGATCGAGCAGCCCGCCAGTTGCGTGGCGCAGAACCGTGGACAAAAGCGCCCGAGTCATCTGTTGGGGATCCAGGCAAAGCCCGCCGGCGACAGTGTGGAAGCGCGTCCTCCGAAGTTCGTCGCCGCGCCAGACTCTGGAAATCAGGTTCATGGTCTCGCGTCCGCGCTGGGCCTCCCTCGGCTGCTGCTCGATGCCGCTGCCGACCCAGCGTATGGTTGTCCTATTCAGGGAGCCCGAAGTCGCGCCCGCGTCTGTTTGTTTATTTCACTCGAAAGCCTCGTTGTCCTGTCAACGCGCCGCCGGGGAAACGTGCGTACCGCGTCCATGATTCCGGAGAGGTAGAACTCCACCCACGGCAAAGGCCAATCGGCTTCCAGGTTGGTTCGGTGAACCTGCAGCGGGTCAGTGTCGGCAGTAACAGGATGCGTCTTGGTCATGAAGGCATAGCGATAGCCGGCTTGGCCGATCCAGGCCGCGGCTGCGCGCGAATAGCTCGCTTCTTCTCCACCGACCCAGCAAAAACTGTCGACGGCCCGACCGAGGCGCGCTTCCATCAGCGATTTCGCCCCGAGGATTTCGTATCTGAATGTTTCTGCTTCGTTCTCCGCGTGCAACCGCGCATGTGTCATCGTATGGCATCCGATCACGTGACGGCCGGAAAGTTCCCGAGCCTCTTCCCAAGACATGAACAGGGGTTCGTCCCGGCCGTCGTCCCCAGGTGGCACGCGGATGTGGTGCGCCCGGGCGAATTGGGCCTCATTCTGCACCCGCCCGTTGCTGCAGGCTTCGATCACGCCCGCTGGCAGGAAAAACCAGCCCGTCAGCCCATGCTTTTCCAGGAGCGGTGCGGCAACGGCATAGTTGGAGCGGAGCCCATCATCGAAGGATATTCAGGATTCCAGGTCTGCTTTCCTGCCATTCCCCCGACAGGATTCTGGTAAGAGCATCGACGCCAACCGGGACATACCGCTGCGAGAAGTAGCAAAAATGGCTGTCGAGGCTCGACGCCGACCATCGCGGCGTAGCATGGTAATTGACGGCTCGTACGAAATCAGTCGCCAACCGCATTCGCAAGACGCGCTCGCTCAGAGCGGTCAGCCGGCAACGGTGTGCCATTTCAATAATCGAATGCTTTAGCCGACCAGGAGCAGACGTACGAAGAATGGTAGCAAGAACGTCTCGTCGAGAGGAACATTCCTCGCGAACGGCCCTTGTAGCACCCGTCATCGTCTGAACCGGCTCGTCGACCGGCTAGATCCGTCTCTAAGACGGCTGGCTGGGAAGTCGGAGCCTACGACCATGTCAACCGGAATCCCAAAGCGCCCACCCTCAGTACCCACTGTGACTCCCCTGCGCGATCGTGGCAAGCCGCTGCGGCCAGGGGTGATGCATAGGAGTTTGTGTCAGACAGAGGCAGGAGGAGGTACGTCCGCGCGGAGTTGATGAGACCCGCAAGGTCGAGCTCCCCCGATGCCGCAAGCTGCGACGATCACCCGGATTTCTCAAACTAGGAGGTGCATCGGGGCTCTGGATAGGCGATAAGTCTTCTGTGACAAAGAGTTAAGTCCGTCCGGAGGAGTTCCCCGATGCCGACAGAGTGTAACCGCGATCTGTTCGGATTTGAAAGGGTCGAGGGCCGTCAGGTGGTGGCCGCGTTCGATGGCGGTCGGATCACCTCGGATGCCGGGGCACTGCTGCTCGGGGCCGCCAACCGGGCGATCGGTCTGGTGGGGCGCTTGGCGGGATGCTTCGCCGACGGGCGCTGCCGGGAACTGGTCGAGCACGCCGTCGAGACCATGGTGATGCAGCGCATCTGCGGCCTTGCGCTGGGCTACGAGGACCTGGTCGACCACGACGACCTGCGCCACGATCCGGTGCTGGCGACCCTGGTCGGCAAGCTCGAGGCGCGGCGCCAGGACTGCGCGCCGTTGGCCGGCAAGAGCACGTTGAACCGGCTGGAGCATGCGCCGACCTCGGCGCTCGACCGCTACCACAGGATCGGCCACGACCCGCGGGCGATCGAGGGCCTGTTCGTCGCCCTGTTCGTGGAGGCCCATGCCCAGCCACCGGAGCGGATCGTCCTCGATCTCGACGCCACCGATGATCCGCTGCATGGGCATCAGGAAGGGCGCTTCTTCCACGGCTACTATGACGGCTACTGCTATCTGCCGCTGTACGTCTTCTGCGGTCGCCACCTGCTGGCCGCCAAGCTGCGCCGTTCCAACATCGACGCCTGCGCCGGCGCCGTCGAGGAGATCGCCCGGATCGTCGCCCAGATCCGCGAAAGCTGGCCCAAGGTGGCGATCGTCTTGCGCGCCAACTCGGGCTTTGCCCGCAACGAGCTGATGGCCTGGTGTGAAGCCCACGCCGTCGACTACGTCTTCGGCCTCGCCCGCAACGCCCGCCTGCTGGTCGAGATCGAGGACGCGCTGGCCGAGGCCAAAGCCGAGCATGGTGCAACCGGCCAGCCGGCCCGCCGGTTCGACGACTTCAGTTACGCCACGCTCGACAGCTGGAGCCGCGAACGCCGGGTGGTGGGCAAGGCCGAGCACCTGGCCAAGGGCCCGAATCCGCGTTTCATCGTCACCTCCTTGCCGACGTCCGAGATCGACGGTCAGACCCTCTACGAGGACATCTACTGCGCCCGCGGCGAGATGGAGAACCGGATCAAAGAGCAACAGCTCGATCTGTTCGCGGACCGCACCTCGGCGGCCACCCTGCGCGCCAACCAGCTCCGGCTGTGGTTCGCTTCCTTCGCCTACGTCCTGCTCGAAGCGCTGCGCCGCATCGGCCTGCGGCACACCCAGTTCGCCACCGCCACCTGCGGCACGATTCGCCTCAAGCTCCTGAAGATCGGCGCCCAGGTCCGGACCAGCGTGCGCCGCATCAAGGTCGCCATGGCGTCTGCCTGCCCCTACCGCGACGAGTATCACCTCGCCTATCTCTACCTGAAGCGCGTCGCCGCCTTCTGACCGCCCCGGCATATCCAGCGAGCACCCGTGCCGGGTGCTCGCCTCCGCTCGTCCGAAAATTCGTCGTGGACGGTGTCCGCGCTCCCGATCCGTCACGCGACGAGCTCGCCGCGCTCACACCGCTCAAAGCACCCATCTCGCTTCCGGGTTTGAGAAATCCGGGATCAGCAAGTCTACCAGTTGCCGTTCAGATGTTGAAGGCCATGCAGGCCGAAGATCTGGCGTGGGGCGAGGACCACCGCCAGGCGGCGCGCCAAACGCTGGCCGGCTGTTGAAGGATTGCATGGCCGAGACGACCCGCCGGCATCTCGAGCGCATGGCCGAACGCGACCAGGCCGACCGGCTCAACGGCTGCTATCTATCCGCGCTGGCTCCTGACCGACCACGGCGCGATCGAGCTCGCCGTCCCGCAAACGCGCGGCTTCAGCCCCTCAAAGTGGTCTGTGCCTACGCCCGAGGGCCCGCCATATCGATCGCCTTGCTTCGTGCTCGACCTGTGACGCGCAAGGTGGCCAGGGCGCTGTTGCCGATCCTTGGCTGGCCGGTCAGCCCGGGCACGGTCAGCTGGGCGGCCCGGCAGCTGGATGCTGCGGTCGCCGCCTTCCATTAACGGTGTAGCCCTGTTGTTCTCCAGGAAGCCTGCATCGACGGTGCCGGCCTGGTTGATCCGCCCGGCACGAACGTCGAATGCCGCCAGCACGAGAAGGTAGGGCTCGCGCATCTCCTCCATCCCCGTCAGGGCCTCGCCGAATCGCCCGGTCAGCGGTCCCGGCTTCCTTGCCCAGCCGCCATGCGAGTGCGATGTCGTCCTCGGACGCGCAGATCGTAATCGGTTCCTCATCAGCCCGAGATCGTTGGCGACTCTGCGTCCACCTGTACCGACGTTGGTTTTGCTTTAAGTTCTGATCCCGGCAGACAACAATCCGCCATCGAGGGGAATCGTGCTTCCCGTCATGTATTTGGAATCACTTGAAACGAGAAAAGCAATCAGGTCGGCGACTTCTTCCGGCGTGCCGAGTCTTCCGGCTGGTATTCGCTGCTCTCGGGCCGACCGCGCTTCCGGGGTGAGCATTCCGGCCAGGAACTCCGTCGCGATCGTGCCCGGAGACACCGCGTTCACTCTGACCCCTGCAGGGGCGAGCTCGAACGCCATCACGCGCGTCAGCGCCTCCAAGCCCGCCTTGCTCACCGAATAGACCGCTTGCTCGCTGTGCGCCATATGGGCCGCGGCGGAGCCGAGATTGACCACGCTGCCTCGGCCCGCCCGAGCCATGTACCGGCAGACTTCCTGGGCCACGATGAAGGCCCCGGTGAGATTGACCTCGAGCACCGCGTTCCAGGTTTCGTCGCTCAGCTCAAGGAACGGAGCGCGCCTGCCGATGCCGGCGTTGTTGACCAGGATTGTAATGCCACCGAAGGTCTGCACGATGCTGTCGACCGTAACTCGAACCTCCTGCCTCTTCCGCACGTCACACTGGGCGAAGAGCGCACGACTGCCGGCAGCGCTGAGCTCCGCGGCCACGGCCTTGCCGGTTTCGGCGTTGACGTCGAGGATCGCGACCGCGGCTCCCTCGCCGGCGAGTCGCCGCGCTACCGCTTTGCCGATCCCCTGACCACCGCCGGTGACGATCGCAGTCTCGCCGGTCAGTCGGCCAACTCCGGTGCCTTCCATTGACTTAAGCCCTCCCTTTTCGGTCTCGCACGGCTCGCACGGATTTCGTGGTGATTGCCTGGATTGCGAACCGAAGCCATCATCCGAAGCGGTACGGCAGCCTTCCGGCCGGACCCGGCCGGCAGACGAAGACGCCGCCGGCCGTCGTCTGCTCTGCCGCCTCGGCCGGCGTGAGACGGTGGCGCGCCGTCGTGATGTAGAGATCCTCGGCGTTGCGACCGCCGAACGCGCAACTGGTGACGAGCGTGACCGGGACTTTCACTTCGAGGTCGATCTCGCCATTGGGCCGGTAGCGCCGCACCTTGGCGCCGCGGAACAATGCGACCCAGAGGTGGCCTTCGGCATCGACGGTCATGCCGTCCGGCATGCCATCGGCAGCGGGGATTTCAGCAAAGGCCCGCCGGTTGGTCGGCGTTCCGCTCTCCTCGTCGAAGTCGAAGACGTCGATCCGCTGGGTGGGGCTGTCGATGTAATACATGAGCCGGTTGTCAGGGCTCCAATCGAGGCCGTTCGCGACCGTGATCCCGGAGATCATCGCCGAGACGGCGTAGTCCCCGTTGGTCCTGTCCAGCCGGTAGAGCGTGCCCGCGCCCGGCGTATGATCGGTCGCCATCGTTCCGGCCCAGAACCGTCCTTTGCTGTCGCATTTCCCGTCATTCATCCGGCTCCCGGTCAGCGATCGCTCGACCGGCAGGAGCCGGCTGATCGTGCTGCTGCCCGGCGCGAAGAACGCAAAGCCGTCCCTCAGGGCCGCGACCAGGCCGCCATCCGCACCCAGGGCCACAGCACCGACGGGCTGACCGACGTCCAGGCTCGAACTGTTTCCGGTGGTCGGGTCGAGCCAGCGAACGAGGCCCGCGGGGATGTCAACCCAGAGCAGGCGCCGTGACCTGTCGTCCCAGATCGGCCCTTCGCCGATCGTGGCGCGCGCATGCTCCAGGAGCTCGGCTGTGACGGCTCTCGAGATCATCGCGAAATCCCTGGCTGAGCGAGGGGAAGAACCGGCGGCATCGAGCCGATGTGGCTCCTCCAGCGCCTTCTTGGGAGAGCGAGCCGGCGACCCGCGTAACAACCGCGGCTCACGTCAGGCCCCTTCATTCGCCTGAATGGGAAAATGGCAGGATACGCGACGCCCGTCGGGCATTGGCCTCAGCTGCGGCATGATTTCCGCGCAAATCGCATCGGCGCGCGGGCATCGGGTCCGGAAACGGCATCCGCTCGGCGGCGAGCTTGGCGACGGTGGTTCGCCGCGCAGGATGATCCGTCGATCGGAAGACCGCTCAGCCATGTCCGGTACCGAGGAGAGCAGGGCCGCGGTGTACGGGTGCATGGGCTGCTGGCAGATCAGCTCGCCCGGACCATGCTCCACGATCTGCCCCAGGAACATGACGACGATGTTCGTGCTGACATAGCGCACGACCCTGAGGTCATGGCTTATGAAGATCAGCGTCAGCCCGAATTGCCGTTGCAGATCCCGAAACAGGTTGAGGACCTGCGCCTGGATCGAGACATCGAGCGCCGAGATCGGCTCGTCCGCGACGATCAGCTCCGGATTGACGGCAATGGCGCGCGCAATGCCGGCGCGCTGACGCTGCCCGCCGGAGAGCTGATGCGGGAGGTAGCCCGCAAGGGAGCCGCCGAGCCCGACCAGCTCGAGAACCTCGATCACGCGCCTGGCGGTCTGGGTCGCGCCGACGCCGTGCGCGACCAGCGGCTCCGCGACGATGTCTTTGACCCGTGCCCGAGGATTGAGGGAACCGTAAGGATCCTGAAACACCGGTTGGATGTACCGCCGTAGCTGCCGCAGCTCTTCGCCCCTGGTCCTCGTGATGTCCTTGCCGCGAAAGATGATGCTGCCGCGATCGACGTCGATCAGGCGGAGCACGCATCTGGCCAGAGTGGACTTGCCGCATCCGGACTCGCCCGCGATGCCCAGCGTCTCGCCGCGTCGGAGCGAAAGCGACACATCGTCCAGCGCATGGACCTCAATCGGCGGCATGAAGGGCCAAAGGCTTGGCAGCACGTGGTGCCGGGTGATCCGATCGAGTGCCAGGATTTCCTCGGCATCGGCTGGGATCGCCGCGGGAGCGGGCAGGGCCTCAGCGGTGCCCGGCGCGTCCCCGGTCGAGGATCGCGCCACGATCGGCCATCTGTCCGCCGTCTCTTGCTGCGCGACCCAGCACGCGACCTGCGCTCCCTCGACCTCCGCGAGCTTCGGCTCCTCCGAGCGGCAGACATCCTGCGCGTACCGGCAGCGAGGATGAAAGGGGCAGCCCGCCGGGATCGCCTCGGATGACGGCGGCTCGCCCGGAATGGCCTTCAGTCTGTCCCGCCGCCGCGTCGAGGCGGACGGCATCGATTCCAGGAGCGCCTGCGTGTACGGATGCTTGGGTCGTTCGATCAGGAGATGCGCAGCACCCATCTCGACGATGCGTCCGGCGTACATGACCGCGAGGGTATCGCAGACTTCGTTCACCACCGCGAGGTCGTGGCTGACCAGGATCAGCGCGACGCCCATCTCCTTGTTGAGGCGGGTCCAGATGTCGATGATCTGGGCCTGGACCGTCGCATCGAGCGCGGTCGTCGGCTCGTCGGCGATCACCAGGGAGGGCGAGGCAATGAGGGCGGTCGCGATCATCGCCCGCTGGCGCATGCCGCCTGAAAACTCATGGGGATGGCGACGCATCGCCGCAGATGGATCCGGGATGCCCAGCCGCCGCAAGCCGTCGACGGCGAGCTCGGTGGCGCGCCGGCGATCGGCCATGCCATGCAGCCGCAGAGGCTCGGCGACCTGCCGCCCGATGCGCATGATAGGGTTGAGGCAGGAGAGCGAGTCCTGGAACACGATGCTGATCTCCCGGCCCCGGATCTCCGCCAGCCGGCGTGGCGAGAGGCGCATAAGGTCGATGCCGCGGAACCTTATGGCTCCGCCCGCGGCCCGCGTCCCGCGCGGCAGCAGCCGCGCGATGGCCGAGACGGTCAGGGTCTTACCGGAGCCCGATTCCCCGACCAGACCCAGGGCTTCGCTCGCCTCGAGTCCGAACGAAACGCCACGGACGACCTCCCTCGATCGACGGCCCGAGCCGTCGACGCGGATCCGCAGGTCCTCCACGGCCAGGAGCTGCTCGGTCATCTGCAGTCGAGCCCTTCCCGTTCCTATCGCCGGCCGCCGACCCACGGGTCCAAGGCATCGCGCGCCGAATCGCCGAGAAGGTTGAAGGCGAACACCAGGGTCAGGATCGCGAGCCCCGGAAAGGTCGCGACCCACCACTGGTCCATCACCTCGGCGCCGCTCGAGACCATCGACCCCCACTCGGGCGCAGGCGGACGCGCCCCGAGCCCGAGGAAGCTCAGGATCGAGAAGTTCAGGATCGCCCGACCGATGTCGACGGCGGCCATCACCAGCAGGGCGGGCAGCGCGTTCGGCAGGATCACGCGCAAAAGGATCATCATCGATCGGCGCCCGGCCGCGCGCGACGCGGCGACGTACTCGCGCTCGCGCAGCTCCAGGATCAGCCCGCGGCAGACCCTGACATAGGCCGGCCACCAGACGGCAGTGAGCGCGATGACGGCATGCCCGAGGCTGGCGCCGAGTGCTGCCGCCACGGCCATCGCCAGCACGAGCACCGGGAAGGCCAGAACCATGTCCGTGATGCGCATGATGATCTCGTCGACCACGCGGCCGCCGTAGCCGGCGACCGCGCCGACCAGCGTTCCGACCGTGGCCCCGATCAGGACCACGAGGAATGCCGCCGGTACCGATTCGCGGCCGCCATAGAGGACGCGCGCGAAGACATCGCGGCCGAGTTGGTCGGTCCCGAAGAGATGATGCTCGAAACTCGGCGGCTGCAGCCGATGGGCAAGGTCCTGAGCGATCGGACCGGCCGGGGCGAGGATGCCGGAGCCGAGGATCGCCAGCAGCGACGCCGAGATCATGACCAGGCTGACCGTCAGCTGCAGGTCCTGGCGCATGAGGAGCAGCAGCCGGCGCAGGATGCCCGGAGCTGCCCGCCCGGACGCGGCGGCGGCATCGGCTGCGGCCATCAGCGGCGTCCCGTGGCCATCGCCAGGCGGATGCGCGGGTCGAGGATGGCGTAGACGATGTCGACGCCAAGATTGACGAAGGTGTAGATGATCCCAAACACCAGGGTCACGCCGATGATGGCGGGGAAGTCGGCATAGATTGCCGCCGCATAGGCGTAGTGCCCGATCCCCGGCCATGCGAACAACGTCTCGATCAGAATGACCCCGGTGAGCAGATCGCCATAGGCGAGTCCGACAATCGTCACGACCGGGATGAGGGCATTCGGGGTGGCATGGCGCAGGATCGTATAGATCTCCGAGGCGCCTTTGCTGCGGACCGTCTGCAGGAAAGCTTGGGGCAGCACCGACAGCATGCTGGTGCGCATCATCCGCGTCAGCATTCCGCTGCTCCAGGTGGCTAGGATCAGCGCCGGCAGGACCAGGTGCGAGACGGTGCTGGCGAACGCCGGCCAATCGCCGACGACCAGGCTGTCGACCGTATACATGCCGGTGATGGTCGGCGGTGGCGCGATCGCGGCATCGATCCGCCCGGGCGCGGGCGCGATGCCGAGCTTGAGGTAGAAGAGGTCGAGAGCCGCCAGCGCCAGCCAGAAGATGGGCATGGCGACCCCGATCAGTGTGAGCAGGCGTATGCCGAGGTCAAAGATCGTTCCCCGCCAGATGGCGGCGATGATGCCGAGCGGCACCGAGATCACCACGCTCAGCAGCACCGTGATCGTCGCCAGCTCGATCGTCGCCGGCAGGTAGGATTTGAGGTCCTGGATCACCGGGCGATGGGTATAGATGGATTCGCCGAGATCGCCCCGCAAAAGATTGCCGACATAGAGCAGATATTGCAGGAACAGCGGCCGGTCCAAGCCCCAATGCTGCCGATACGCGGCCACGATCTCCGGGTGATCGGCCGCCTGCTGGCCGAGCGTGGCGACCACCGGGTCGGTGGGAATGGCGCGACTGACCACGAACGAGATCAGCGTCATTCCGAACAGAATCGGGATCAGCAGAGCCAGACGGCGAGCGACGTACGCGATCACGATGCCGGCTCATTTCGACAGGATGGGGTGCGATCTGGAAGCCGAAGTCGACGCACGGGTCACCTCAGTTCGGTTCGAGCGCCCGCCCGGCGGCGGGTCGCGAGCGCGCCGCGCGTCGTCGTCAACGGACCGATGGCGGCCTCACGCCAGCTCGACCGTTCCGACGTCCACGTACCAGACCGGGTTGGTCGCCACCGACTTGACGACGTCGGTCCGATACCCGACCTGGATGTTCGCCTCGAACAGCCAGGCGTAGGGGCCGACCTCGTTCATCATGCGTTGGGCCTCATAGCAGAGCTGCTGCTGCTTGGCGGGATCGAGGGTGACCACCGCCTCCTTGGCAAGGTCCGCGATCTTCTGGGCTTCCGGCGAGAACGACGGGCTCCAGCCCTGGCGCGGCTCCGCGACGTGTCCGCCCGGCGCGAACACGGGCACGAAGTCGGTCCAGCCGATATAATCGGCGCCCCAGAAGTGGATCGCCGCCTCGAGCTTGCCGGCGCGGAAATCGGTCAGCTCCTGGGTCGAGGGCACCGGCCGGAGGTTGGCGGTGATCCCGACCTCGCTGAGGTCCTGCTGGATCTTCGCGGCGATCAGGTTGGCCGGGACATTCTGGTAGAGCTGCTCGGAGGCGTAGGTCAGGTCGAACGCGAAGCCGTCCGCCAGATTCGCCGCCGCGAGCGCAGCCTTGGCGCGCTCCGGATTCCGCTTGATCCGCTCCTCGATCGGTAGCGCGTTGGGCAGCCCGCCCGGGATGCAGGAGGCGATGAACTGGCCGCCGCCCAGATAGAGCTGGGCCATGCCGTCATAGTCGATCGCGTATTTGATCGCTTCCCAGGATTTCGGCGTCTTGAGCGCCGGATTGTGGTTGACGTGCAGCCCCAGCCACGGGAAGCCGAGCGAGGGCACATTCAGCATCCCGATGTTGGGCTTGCCCTGCAGGTCGGCGGCGAGGTCCGGCGACAGGTTGGCCGCGAAGTGGGCATCGCCGCGCACCAGCAGATCACGCTGGACGTTGGCGTCCTTGACGAACTTGAAGACCACGCGCTCGAACGGCGGCTGCTTGCCCCAATAGTGCGGGTTGCGCGCGAGCGTCAGCTGCGAGCCGTGCTCCCAGGCCTCCAGGACGAACGGACCGCTGCCGGCGCTGTGCTGATCGAGCCAGGCCCGCGCGGTGTCCTTGGTCGCCGCGTCGGCCGCATCGGTGCCGCCATGCGCCTTCAGGGCGGCTGCGCTCGCGATGCTCAGAAACGGCGAGGTCAGCAGGAACAGCCAGTCGACGTTGAGCGAGGTGAGCTTGATGACGACCTCGTTGGCGCCGCTCTTCGCCACCGAAGCGACGCCGTCCTGGAACCAGGATGCCGGGCCCTTGAGGTTCTTCTGCCGCATCAACGAGAACACGACATCATCGGCCGTGAGCGGCGTGCCATCGGAGAACTTGATGTCGGGATTGATCGCGAACGTGTAGGTCAGGCCATCCGCACTGACGTCCCACTTGGTCGCGACGTCCGCTGTCACCTTGCTGAAATCGGAGCCCGGAAAGGTCAGCAGCTGGTTGTAGACCGCGCGCAGGAAGATCGGGACGGTCAGCTCATTCGCGCCCTCGGGGTCGAGCGTGCGCGTGTCGCCTTCCTGAATGGCCACGACCAGCGTGCCCAGTTTCTTCTCCGCCGCCCTGGCAGGACCGGTCAGCGCCGCCGTCATCAGTGCCGGCAGGGCAGCCGCGACCGCCGACCGGTGGAGAAAACTGCGCCTGCCGATCGAAGCCATCGTCAGCGCCCGCCATACATCGCGATCATGGTCCTTCACGGCGTCGTCCTCCAGGAAGAAGAGTCGTTGTCGTTGTCGTTGCCGTTGTCGCCGGCGCCCGGGCGAAGGGGGCCCGTTGCGATCTCTCGAAAACGTCGGCTTCGTGGTGCAGGTGAACCGCGGAACGATGAATGTGCGTGCGCATGGCCGCCTCGGCGGCGACCGGATCGTGCTGCGCAAGGGCTGCGAAGATGTCCTCGTGCTCCGCCATGCCCTCGCGAATCGACCGCACCAGGCCCGCCTCGAAGGCTGAGACCATGATGCTCACCGAATTCATCGTGTGGCTGAGCGGCTGGCTGTCCGCAATTTCCAGCAGACCAGAGTGAAAAAGATAGTCCTGACGCATGTAGGCATGCCGGTTTTCCGGCGTTTCAGTAGTTTCAATGCCGGCAAAGAGTGATTTCAATTGCTCGACCTGACGTCGTTGGATGGTTTCGGCGGCGCGTCGGGCGGCGAGACCTTCGAGCACTTCACGCAGCTCGAAAATCAGCGCCAATTGCCGCCTGGACAGGTGGCGGACAAAGACGCCTCGGCGTGACCGCCATTCGAGCAACTGCTCCTGCGACAGGCGCTTGAGGGCGCTCAGCATGGGCGTCCTGCTCACCCCCATGTCGCGTGCGAGCTGCTCCGGCACGATCCTCTGACCCGGCAGAAGGGCGCGGGTGGCGATCATCTGCTTGACGTGCTCATAGATGTCATCGTCGAGGTTGGCGCGCCGTCCCGGACGGTCGGCTCCGTCTGCGGCGTCGACACCGGAATCGTCGCTTGTCGCCGATGCCCTCATGTCACCAGTCGCCCGCACCGTCATGGGGTCAAAGCCACGGCTCTGATCCTAGACGACCAGGGCAGAGCTGTCCAGGTCGAATTGTGTTCAAAATTGAATACAGATCACCCTCCTCCGACGGCACGAACCGGCTTGGAGCGGCCGTGGTCGATCGCGTGGCCGGCACCGCGGAGGTGGTGAATCGAGCTGCGCGTCGACGACCGAGCTCGGCATCGCAGCCGGCATCATCATCGCGTCGGTGGGTTGAAGTAAACCGCCAGCCGAGGCCGCGGCCCGGGTCGAAAATGCCGCGTAGCCTCCAGGCAGGATGGCATCGGACCTTTGGCCCGGACCGGCCGGGCGCGGGTGGCCGGGCGTCGCTCCCTGGCGGGCGGTCGGGAGTGCGGCTAAGTAAGGGAGCGGCTGTGGGGGGACCGAGGGATTCGTGCGCCAAACGCCATCGAAGTCGCGGGCCTGAGCAAGCGCTACGGCGAGCTGCTCGCCGTCGACGATCTGACCTTCGCCGTGCCGGCGGGCACGACGACCGCGCTGCTCGGGGCCAATGGCGCCGGCAAGACCACGACCATCGCCATGCTGCTCGGCCTGCTCGAGCCGAGCGCCGGGCGGGTCACGGTGCTGGGCGAGGCCATGCCGCGCCATCGCTACCGGGTGCTCGGCCGGATCAATTTTTCCTCACCCTACGTCGACCTGCCGGCACGTCTGACGGTGCGCCAGAACCTTCGGGTTTATGCCGACCTCTATGGCATTCCCGAGGTCGCGCTGCGGATCGAGACGCTGGCCGCCGATCTCGATCTCATCCCGTTTCTCGACCGCCCGACCGGCAGGTTGTCGGCTGGCCAGAAGACTCGGGTCATGCTTGCTAAAGCATTGATTAATGAGCCGGAGTTGCTGCTGCTCGACGAGCCGACCGCCTCGCTCGACCCGGACACGGCGGACGTGATCCGGAGCTATCTCGAGAGCTACCAGAGCCGCCGGCACGCGACCGTGCTGCTCGCCTCGCACAACATGGCCGAGGTCGAGCGCCTGTGCTCGAACGTCTTGATGCTCAAGTCCGGCCGCCTGGTCGACCAGGGCTCGCCCGCGGCGCTGCTGCAGCGCTACGGCCGCGCCGACCTCGAGCAGGTGTTCCTGGACATCGCGCGCGAGCGCCCGCTCCCGAGCGCCGCGGAGTGACGCCTGCCGAGCGCCGCCCACCTCGCCCTGCGGCGGATCGGGCGCCATGCTGCGCCGGCATCTCTACCTGTTGCGCAGCTCCTGGCCGCGGGTGCTCGAATTCGCCTACTGGCCGACCGTGCAGATGATCCTCTGGGGCTTCATCACCCGCTTCCTGTCCGGCCACACCGACTTCCTGAGCCAGGCGGCCGGCTTCTTCATCGCCGCGGTGCTGCTCTGGGACGTCCTGTTCCGCAGCCAGCTCTCGGTCTCGCTCCTGTTCATGGAGGAGATGTACGCCCGCCACCTGGGCCACCTGTTCGTCTCCCCGCTGCGCCCCTTTGAGCTCGTGGCCTCGCTGTTCGCCATGAGCCTGATCCGGGTCCTGATCGGGGTCGGCGGGGCGGCCCTGCTCGCGATCCCGATCCACCATTTTTCGATCTTTGCCGCCCTCGGCCCGACCCTGATCGCGTTCTTCGTGAACCTGCTCTGGTTCGGCTGGGCGATGGGCCTGATGATCGCGGCCCTCGTGCTCCGCCTCGGGCTTGGCGCCGAAAGCCTCGCCTGGGCGCTGATTTTCCTGATCCAGCCGCTCTCCGGCGTCTACTACCCGGTCACGATCCTGCCCGCCTGGCTGCAGCCGATCGCCTGGTGCCTGCCGTCGGCCCCGATCTTCGAAGGCATGCGCGCGGTCCTTTTTTCCAACGCGTTCCGCACCGACCTCCTGCTGCACGCGATCCTCCTCAACCTCGCCTGGATGGCGCTCGCGATCGGCGTGTTCCTCCTCCTGTTCCGCAGCGCCCGCAACCGCGGCCTTCTGCTTCAGGTCGGCGAATGATCCGTCCTGAGGACTTCAAGCCTGCAGACAAGAGCCAATCGACAGCGCCCCAGCCACGCCGCCGCCAACAATGTTGATCCGCCCGTGACTGTGATCCTGACTTGTTCAGATTCTGACGACAGGACGCCCATGGCACACTTCCGTGCACCAAAGGCGACACTTCTGACGCCCGATTCATCTTGACGCCGCCAAAGATCTCCGCGGATGGATGCCGGATCAATCTCGGGATGACGCCTGTCAACAAATATTTCGCGAGATATTTCCAATGTTGTCCCGCCGATGAAAGTATATGGACCGATGGTCGACAATCGTGACGAAGACAAAAACAAGAGGCGGAATCCGCCCAGAAGCGGTCGAAATCAACCCGCTGGAGGCTACAGAACCGTCGCATCCTGACACACATCCCTGCGCGCGAGCCTGTCCGGTGCAACCTGAGGCTGGCATCATAGCGCATTCCGTGCCAATCTCGGCGCGAGGGTGGCAGATTTCAGTGGCGCCGATGTACAAAGTCTTCCTCAGCTCGACCAGCCGCGACCTCGAGGTTTATCGCGAGGCGGTGCACCGGGCGATTGATGGCCTGCCGGGACTCCAGCTCGTCAAGATGGAAGATTTCGGCGCACGCAACGCGAAGGCCAAGGACCTCTGCGAGCGGCTGGTGCGGGAATGCGACCTGCTGGTCGGCCTGATGGGCCACTACTACGGCAGCTGCCCGCCGGGCGATACCACGTCCTTCACCGAGCTGGAATATCGGACCGCCAAGGCGGCGGGGCTGTGCCGGCTGATGTTCGTCGCCCCCGACGACTTCCCCATACCGGCCCGGCTGCGGGAATCCGACGCGTCCTTTGAGCAGCAGCAGCGTTTCCGGCAGGAGGTGATGGCCGACCGCGTCGTGGCGTCGTTCGATGAGCCCGAACAGCTCGCCAGCGCGATCACAAGGGGGTTGTTCGTCTGGCACGAGGAGCAGCGAAAAGCCAAAGAATGCGTAGCAGGTGTACTGGACGAGGCCCCCGCTCACTTTGCTCCCGCGCCAGAAGCTGAAAAACCTCTGGGCCCGAACCCGTACCGTGGCCTGGAGGCGTTTCGGAAGGAGGATGCGGGGCGGTTCTTCGGGCGCGAGGCGCTGGTCGGGAAGCTCTGGGAGGCATTCATCGCCCTGCACGGGAGCCCCGCGGACGGTGAGGCGCCGGTCCGTCTGTTGACGATCCTCGGCCCTTCGGGCTGTGGCAAGTCCTCGGTCGCCCAGGCGGGCCTTCTCGCCGCCCTAGATGAGCGCCCGCTGCCGGGTCGGCCGGCGACGCCTTCGGTGGTGTTCACCCCCGAGGCGCAGGCCGCTCGAATCGCTCGCCGTAGCCCTGGCTCGCGAGGCGACCGGCGACCCCGCCCCAGCGCAAAAAGGGATGGAATTCGAGAAGGTCCTGCGCGAGCGTCCTGACGGCGATGGCCTGCGTTTTCTCGCCGCGCAGATGCTGGGCAAGGCCGGCGTCGTGCTCCTGGTCGATCAGTTCGAAGAAACCTATGCAATCTGCGATGATGAAGCGGAGCGGGGTGCGTTCATCGACAATTTGCTGAACGCGGGAGGAGCTCCAAACGGGCGGGTGTCGGTCGTGCTGACCCTGCGCAGCGATTTCCTGGGCGCGATCAACCACCACCTGGAGTTGTCTCGCATGATCGCCCGGCAGAATGTGGTCGTACCGGTGATGAGCGAGGATGAGCTGCGAAGCGCCATTATCACCCCGGCCAAACTCACCGGGCACGCGATCGACCCGAGTACTGTGGAACTCCTCATCGCGCAGACAGTCGGGCGCGAGGGCGCCCTGCCGCTGCTTGAGTTCATCCTCACCCGGATCTGGGATGAGTTCCGGAGGGGCACCTCGGCAGCGGACACTGTCAGGGCGCTAGGCGGAGTGGGCGGTGCGTTGGCCCACCAAGCGCAGTCCGTCTACGTGAGCCTCGGCTCGGCTGAGCAGGCGATCGCGCGGCGCGCTTTTCTGAGCATGGTTCGCCTGGGCGAGGGAACGAAGGACACTCGGCGACGCGCGCCAATTACCGAGATGGTCGCGAGAGGACAGTCTGAGAGGCGTGTCCTAGCGGTGCTCCGCCGGTTCGCTGAGCCGGGCTCACGCTTGGTCTCGCTTGCCGGTTCCGGCGAGACGACCACATCCGAAGTCGCCCATGAAGCGTTGTTCGATCACTGGCGCCTGTTGCAGGAATGGCTGGACAAAGGGCGCGATGACCTTCGCTTCGAGCGCCAGCTCAACGAGGCGGCCACAGAATGGCGTGGGCGCAACGAGGCGGAGGGTCTCTTGTGGCGGCCTCCACGCCTCGATCTTTTGCGAGAGTACGAGGACCGTCATCTGGACGAAATGACGCAGCTGCAGGAGGAATTCGCCCGGGCTTGCAAGTCACGGCAGTTGGCGGAGGAGGAACGTGAGCGGCAACAGGCTGCAGAGCGGCAGCGCCTTCTCGAGCGAGTGTTGCGGACCCAGTCGCTTTTCCTTGCTTCTCTCTCGCAACAAGAGACCGCCAGGGGGGATGCTGCCACCGGGATGCTCCTGGCGCTGGAAGCGCTGCCCGATGGTGTGGTTGCCCCCGCCCGCCGGCCCTACGTGCCCGAGGCCGAAGCCGCCCTCTATGCCGCCGTCCTGGCATATACGAGAACCCTGTGATCTTAACTTCCAGGGCCACGGAGATCCGCTCGGTGGGGGTCAGCCGGAGCGGGGTCAAGCTGGTGGTGACATCGGGTGGTGGCAACGCGCAAATCTGGGACGTGGCCAGCGGCCAGCAGGTGGCGGTGCTGTGGGGCCGCCGGGCGAGGATCGGGTCGGTGGCTTTGAGCCCGAACGGAGCCAAGGTGGTGACCGGCTCGGATGATGGTAGCGCGCGGATCTGGGACGTGGTCAGCGGTCAGGAGGTGGCGGCGCTGCAAGGCCACGAGGCTAGGGTTAGGTCGGCGGCGTTCAGTCCGAGCGGAGTCAAAGTGGTGACGGCCTCGGATGATGGCATCGCGCGGATTTGGGAAGTGGCCAGCGGTCGGCGGCTCGCGGTACTGCAAGGCCACAATGATTGCGTCAGGTCGGCGGTATTCAGCCCGGATGGGGCCAGGGTGGTGACCGCCTCGGATGATTGCACTGCGCGACTTTGGGACGTCGTCACTGAGCAGGAACTAGCGGTGCTGCGAGGTCATGATGCCCGTGTATTGTCAGCGGTGTTTAGTCCGGACGGCGTTCAGGTGATTACCGCTTCGGCTGATCGCATCGCTCGGCTATGGGACGTTGTAAGCCGCGATGAGATCGCAGTGCTGCGCGGGCACGGGGGTGAGATCTTCTCCGCTGAGTTCAGTCCGGACGGGAGCAAGGTTCTAACAGCCTCGGGCGATGGCACGGCACGGGTCTGGAAGGCAGCCGATGGAAGGACGCTGGCAGTGCTGCGCGGGCATGAGGCGGCTCTCCGCTCGGCGACGTTCAGCCCGGACGGAGCCAAAGTGGCGACCGCCTCGGATGATCGCACCGCGCGGATCTGGGATGCGGCCAGCGGTCAGCAGCTAGTGGCGCTCCATCATGATGCTGGAGTCAGCTCGGCGGCGTTCAGCCCGGATGGAGAGACTGTGTTCACGACGTCTCATCAGAATGCAAAAATCTGGCGGGTGTTCTCAACGACGCAGGGGTTGGTCAATTACACCAAGAGAACTGTCCCACGGACTCTGACGCCGGAACAGCGCAAACGGTTTTTCCTCGAGGCGCAGTAGCGGTCAGCCAGCGCTGGCGAGCGCCTGGGTGAGGTCGGCGAGGAGGTCGGCAGGGTGTTCGATGCCGATCGGGATTCTCACGAGGGTCGGCTAGGGCAAGCGCGCGTGCGCGCGAGGCATGCGCCACCTCTCGCGCGTCCGGCCGTGGCGGAGCCGTCGGCGCAACCTGGGCTATCGTGACGGCGCAATTTGACGCTAGCATGGCGCGACGGTCGGAGAGTCCCGCGGCGCCGATGTACAAAGTGTTCCTCAGCTCGACCAGCCGCGACCTCGAGGCGTATCGCGAGGCGGTGCATCGGGCGATCGATGGGCTGCCGGGGTTCGCGCTGGTCAAGATGGAGGATTTCGGCGCGCGGGCCGCGAGCGCCAAGGAGGTCTGCGCCGGGCTGGTCCGGGAGTGCGAGCTGTTCGTCGGGCTGATGGGCCACTACTACGGCAGCTGTCCGCCGGGCGAGGCCGTCTCGTTCACCGAGCTCGAGTACCGGACCGCGAGCGCGGCGGGGCTGCCGCGGCTGATGTTCCTGGCGCCGGACGAGTTTCTGATCCCGGCGAGCCTGCGCGAATCCGACGAGTCCTTCAAACGGCAGCAGGCGCTGCGCCGCGAGGTGATGACCGAGCTGGTGGTGGCCGCGTTCGACACGCCGGAGAAGCTCGCGAGCGCGGTCACGAGGGCGCTGTTCGTCTGGCACGAGGAGCGGCGGGGGGCGGAGGCGGCGGTCGCTGCCGGGGACGCCGGACGCGTCGAGGCTGCGCCGGCTGCGGGCGCGGCCGAAGCGCCGCTCGGCGCCAATCCCTATCGGGGCCTGGAGGCGTTCCGCAAGCAGGACGCGGACCGCTTCTTCGGGCGGGAGGCGCTGGTCGATCAGCTCTGGGACGCGTTCCTCGAGCTGCATGCGGCGCCGGCCGGTGGCGAGCAGCCGGTGCGGCTGCTCGCGATCCTCGGGGCGTCGGGGTCGGGCAAGTCGTCGCTCGCGCAGGCGGGGCTGCTTGGCGGCGCTGGAGCAGCGGCCGCTGCCGGGCCGGCCGGCGCCGGTCGACGTGGTGTTCACGCCCGAGGCGCGGCCGCTCGAGTCGCTGGCCGTGGTCCTCGCGCGGCAGGCGGCCGACGCGCCGTCGTCGGCAAAGACCGCGAGCGAGTTCGAGGACGTGCTGCGTACGCGCGCCGGCCACGACGGCCTGCGTTATCTGGCCGAGCGGATGCTCGCGACCGGGGCGGGCGGCCTGATCCTTCTGGTCGATCAGTTCGAGGAGCTGTATTCGCTGTGCGACGACGAGCGCGAGCGCGCGGCGTTCATCGGCAACCTGCTGCGGGCCGCGGGCGAGCCGCGCGGGCGGGTCTCGATCCTCCTGACGTTGCGCAGCGATTTCCTGGGCGCGGTCAATCAGCATCCGGAGCTGAGCGGGCTGATCGCGCGCCAGAACGTGATCGTTCCGGTCATGGACGAGGCCGGGCTGCGGCGGGCGATCGCGGAGCCGGCGAGGCGGGCCGGCCGCGCGATCGATCCGGGCAGCGTCGATCTCCTGGTCGAGCAGACCGGGGGCCGCGAGGGCGCCCTGCCGCTGCTCGAGTTCGTGCTGACCCGGATCTGGGATGGGTTCGTGAACGGCGTGCCGGCGGCGGAGACGGTGAGGGCCTTGGGCGGCGTCGGGGGCGCTTTGGCCAACCAGGCGCAGGCGGTCTATGACGGTCTCGGCCAGGAGGAGCGGGCGATCGCGCGGCGGGCGTTCCTCGCCATGGTGCGCCTGGGCGAAGGCACCAGGGACTCGAGGCGCCGGGCGCCGCTCGCCGAGATCGTGACCAGCGGCGAGTCCGAGGCGCGCGTGCTGGCCCTGCTGCGGCGCTTCGCCGAGCCCGGCCGCCGCCTGATCACGCTCGCCGGCGCCGGGCCGGCAGCGACCGCCGAGGTCGCCCACGAGGCGCTGTTCGATCATTGGCGGTTGCTGCGACAGTGGCTCGACGCCGGCCGCGGCGACCTCCGGTTCCACCGCCAGCTGACCGAGGCGGCCAACCATTGGGATGCGGGGCGGCGGCCCGCGGGCTCGCTGTGGCGCCCGCCCGACCTCGACCTTTTGCGCGACTTCCGCAAGCGCGCGGGCGACGATCTGACGGCGCTGGAGGTGGCGTTTGCCGACGCGTCCGAACGCCAGGAAGGGCGCCGCCTGTGGTTCCGGCGCGCCGGCATCGCAGCCGCGATCGGCGGCTTGCTGCTGGTCGCCGGCGGGCTGGCTCTCTACTCGCGCCAGCAGACCGAATTCGCCAACCAGCAGGAGACTCTTCGAGACCAGGCCGACCTCGCCAAGGAGGAAGCCTTCATCCAGGCCCACGCCGCCGAGGGCGAAAAGCAAAGAGCGGATGCGCAGCGCGATCAGGTCCTCAGGACGCAGTCGCTGTTCCTCGCGGAGATGTCCGTGCAGGAGACCAGGCGCGGCGATGCGACCAACGGGATCTGGCTCGCGCTCGAGGCCCTGCCCAAAGACATGGCCACGCCGGATCGGCCCTACGCGGCCGAGGCGGAGGCCGCTCTGTACCAGGCGGTGTTGCAGCAGCGGGAGCTCGCGGTGCTGGAGGGCCATGGCGAGCGCGTCCTGTCGGCGGCCTTCGCCCCGAGCGGGCCGAGGCTGGTGACCGCCTCCGATGATGGCACGGCGCGGCTCTGGGACGCGACCAGCGGGCAGCGGCTGGCGGTGCTGCAGGGCCACCGGGGCGCGCTCAGGTGGGCGGCGTTCAGCCCGGACGGGGCCAGGGTGGTGACCGCCTCGGCGGATGGCACGGCGCGGCTCTGGGACGCGGCCAGCGGTCGGCAGCTGGCGCTGCTGCAAGGCCATCAGGGTGCGGTCAGGTCGGCGGCATTCAGCCCCGACGGGGCCAGGGTGGCGACCGCCTCGGAGGATGGCACGGCGCGGATCTGGGATGCGGCCGGCGGGCAGCAGCTGGCGGTGCTGCAGGGCCACGCGGGCGCGGTCAGGTCGGCCGCGTTCAGCCCGGACGGGGCCAGGGTGGTGACCGGCTCGGATGATCGCACGGCGCGGCTCTGGGACGCTGCGAGCGGCGAGCAGCTGGCGCTCCTGCAAGGCCACGAGCGGGGGGTCGGCTCGGCGGCCTTCAGCCCGGACGGGACCAAGGTGGTGACCGCCTCGGATGATCGCACGGCAGGGCTCTGGGACGCCGCGAGCGGCAAGCAGCTGGCGCTGCTGCGCGGCCATGAGGACCAGGTCTGGTGGGCAGCGTTCAGCCCGGACGGGGCCAGGGTCGTGACCGCGTCTGCGGATCATAGCGCCCGGATCTGGGACCCGGCCAGCGGGCAGCAGCTGGCGGCGCTGCAGGGCCACGAGGGCCCGGTCTGGTGGGCGGCGTTCAGCCCGGACGGGGCCGAGGTGGTGACCGCCTCCGCCGATGGCACGGCGCGGCTCTGGCGCGCCGGCGGCAGTGGCATGGTCACCGTGCTGCGGGGCCACGAGGCCACGGTCAAAATGGCGCGCTTCGACCCGAGCGGCCGGCTGATCATCACGGCTTCCTACGACCACACCGCGGGGCTTTGGGACAGCGGGGACGGCCGTCGGCTGCAGGTGCTGCAAGGGCATCGGGACGTCGTGAGATCGGCCGCCTTCGACCGGCGCGGCGCGCGCGCGCTCACGGCTTCCGACGACGGCACGGCGCGGATCTGGGACATTCCTTCGGGCCGGGAGCTCGCTGTGCTGAAAGGCGGCGGGGAGAAGCTCCGGGCGGCGGAGTTCAGCCCGAGCGGCGAGGTGATCGCCGCCGCCACGTCGCTCGGTACCACGGAGCTCTTCGACCTCAAGAGCGGGGATGAGATCGGCATCTTCAAGGGCCACGAAGGCTCGGTGCGGTCGGAGGACTTCGGCGCCGATGGTCTCCGGCTGCTGACGGCGTCCTACGACCGCACGGCGCGGGTCTGGGACGTCGCCAGCGGCAACGAGCTGGTCAGGCTCGAGGGTGAGCCCGAACTGAACGACGCCGCCTTCAGCCCGGACGGCATGCAGGTCGTGACGGCTGCGAACGACGCCGTGGTGCGGGTCTGGGATCTCGCCAGGCGTGCGGTGGTGGTCAAGCTGAGCGGGCACCAGGGGCCGGTGTCCTCGGCTCAGTTCAGCCCCGATGGGCGGCGCATCGTCAGCGCCTCGGATGATGGCACGGCGCGGCTCTGGGACGCCGCCAGCGGCCAGCAGCTCGCGGTGCTGCAAGGCCACGAGGGCCGGGTCCTGTGGGCGGCGTTCAGCCCGGACGGGACCAGGGTCGTGACCGCCTCGGACGACCGCACGGCCCGAATCTGGCCCGTGTTCCCGACGACGCAGGCGTTGATCGACTACGCAAAGAGCATCGTCCCGCGGCAGTTGACGCCGGAGGAGCGCAGGCGGTTCTTCCTCGAGGCGGGGTAGCGGTCAGCCGGCGCCGGCTGCCGGGGGTTTTCGCTGGTCAAGGATGGAGGACTTCGGCGCGCATGACGCGACCGTGAAGCAGGCTTGCAAGCGGCTCGTCCTTTGCCTCCCTCCCGCTCTCCGCAGCGCCTGCAACCGCGGCTTCTTGCTCCAGGTCTGCGAGTGACGCGCAACGCCTTTCAGCCCTGATCCCTCGGAAACCACTCATGAAGCACGCGTCGAAGCTTCTGGAATGCCGCGTCTCCGCAGCCCGCAAGGCTCACGCGTTCGGCCAGCCTGCGGAAGAGCTGTGAGGACTGTGGCATACGCACCTCCCGCAAGGCCGCTTGCATGCATCGCTTCGGTTGCGATGGCTTCGGGTGTTCGTCGGGCCAGAGCTCACCGCGTCGGAGCCACTCGCGAAGCGCGGGTGTCCGACCGCTCCAGCCCAGGACGTCGTCGACGTGAGGCGACGGGCGCCAGACCCAGCTCTCCAGCTCGGGACTAAGCACGATCGCCGCGGCCCGCTCGTCCCAGCCGCTCATCGCCAGCCTCTGCTCGACCTCGGCCTCGATCTCGTGAGGCGTGTGCCGGTCTTGGCCAGGGCCGTAGTGATCGAACATGACGAGGGCACGACGGGCGCGGGTCCGATAGGTCGCGAGCAACGCCTGCGCGTCGCGGTAGCAGCCCGGATCCCGTTGCGCGGCGACGAGGAAGTCATATTCGACGACCCGGATCCCCAGACTCTGGTGTCGGCTTCCGAGGAGTCCGTCGAGCGTTGCCCGTTCATCCTTCCCCGGGACCAGGACGATCAGGTCGACCGGTCGGACATGCATCATCCCAGCACACCGGCTGCAAACAGCGATCCCAGATCGGTTTCCCGTTGCCAGTCGCGCAGATTGGGATGCTCCGCGCCCGAGACGATGTCCACCGCACCGTCCTCGGTCTGCGCAAAGCACAAAATCTGTTCGGGTTCCGCGAGCGAGAGGAGCACTGGCGAGTGCGTGGCACACAATATCTGGCAGGTATAGGCCGATGCCAGCGACTTGAAGATCGTCTCGACGGCCTGGGGATGAATGCCGTTCTCCGGCTCTTCGATCAGATAAATACGCCCGGGCGCCTGCAGATAGGCAACCAAGGTCAAGGCGAGAAGACGGAGCGTCCCGTCTGATATCGTCCAGGACGGTGCCCGCAAACCGTTCTTGTATTCAAGCTGTAGATAGCGATGCCTATCTTCAGGACGTTCGATCGTCTCGATATTCTCCACGGTAGGTAGCGCCGTTCGGACATGATCGAGCCAACGGGTGAAGCTTGCAGGATTCGTCGCTTTCAGCTGCTCGATTGCCTGAGGCAGGTTCGATCCATCCGGCCGAAATTCTTTGGGACTGCCGGGTGGCGATGGCCGCCGCATCGCTTCGCTGTTCAGCAGCAGAAAGTCGACGCCTTCGATCAGAAACCGCCTGAACCAGACGGCTACAGGGAATCGATACTCATCCTCCGGTAAATTGGCGAGCGCCACACGCTGTGGTCCAAGTCGAAAGGCGTTGTTCCATCTGGTCGTCTCCGATATAAAATAATCGATACCGGATTCGGTTCGTCTTGCTATCACCTTCTTCCAACCGCGCGGTGATCGCTTGCCTGCAGCGAGAACAATCGTGTTCGGTACCGTAGCTTGCACGGGAAACAGAGTTCTCTGGACTAGATCGGGTTTGGTTGACGGCTTCAACCACAGCGTTTCAGCGGCAAGCGCAATCTGCCCGTCTCTCGTTCCGATGGCGACTTCATACCGAGCGCAGTCATAGCCGTTCTGTGGTAGCCTTTGCCTGCGCTCGGTGGGAATCTCGATCTCGATCGCGAGCTCCAACGGTCGATCTTCTTGCATCCAGACCAGGTTCTTGAGATCGGGCGACCGCGCGCGAACGGCGCCCTCGATCCCGTCCTTCAGGAGGTCCCCGAGGAACCGAACGACATCGAGAAACGTCGATTTGCCGCTCGCGTTCGGACCCACGAGGATCTGGAAGTCGCCGATCTCGCGGCTGATGTGTCGGAGAGCGCGATAGCGAAGCGCCTCGACCCGGCGAATCATCAGCGTGCCTCCCAGCGCCGCCCACGACTCCTGCGACCATCCCGCATAGCGCTCGCCGCTACGCGATTGCAGAACTCCGCGATCCGACGCGGTTCAGGCGGAGAGGTTGAGCGCGGCCGAGATCTCGGTCAGGGTTGCCTTCTCGGCCTCACTCACCTGGACGCCGCCGAAGCCGAGGAAGCCGCCCTCTTTGGCGGCTTCGGCGACCCGCTGGGCGATCGCCCGCAGCCAGGCCTTGAAGGCGGCGGCATCGTCGGGCGCCTTGGCATCGAGCAAAGCCGAAACCTTGCGCAGCGCCTCGATCGCGTTGGGCTTGAGGCTCGCCGCCTGGCCGCCGGCGAACTGGGCTTTCAGGCGGTCGCGCGCGGCGGTCCGGCCGTCCGAGGTCTCGAACTCGGCGACCACCGCCTTGATCAGGGCGCTGGTGCTCGCGTCGGACCTGGCCGCGGCGAGCGCGCCGCTGGCGGCGAAGCCTTCCTTGACCAGGCCAAAGAGGCCGCTCGGGTCGGCCGCCGTCACCGCCATGCCCGCCAGCATGGGGCTCACCAGCAGCTGCTGCCATTCCTCGGCGCCGAAGCTCGATTTGTCAGCCATCGTCGGTTCTCCCTCCTGAGGCGTCGCCCGAACGATCCGGTTGGCGCGAACCCAGCATAGGGGATCAGGGCCGCGGCCGCGATGTTTTCGGGGCGGCCGGCTCGAGCGCCTGGACGAGATCGGCGAGCAGGTCGCCCGGGTGCTCGATGCCGACCGAGAGGCGCAGCAGGTCGGGGGGGACGGGGGTCGTCGGGCCTTCGATCGAGGCGCGGTGCTCGATCAGGCTCTCGATGCCGCCGAGCGAGGTCGCGCGCTGCCAGATGTGCACGCGGGCGGCGGTGGCGATGGCGGCGGCTTCCCCGTCCTTGACCCGGATCGAGAGCATGCCGCCGAAGCCGCCCTGCATCTGGCGAAGGGCGATGGCGTGGCCGGGATGGTCCGGAAGGCCGGGGTAGAGGACGGCGGACACGTTGGGATCGCTCTCGGAGCCGTTCGGCGAGGTGGAGGGCGGTCGTCGAGGCGCGCTCGACGCGGAGGAAGAGGGTGCGCATGCCGCGCAGCAGCAGCCAGGCCTCGAAGGGGCCGAGGATCGCGCCGGCGTCGTGGCGGAGTTGGCAAATCCGGGTCCAGAGGTCGTCGGCCTTGGCGGTGACCAGGGCGCCGGCGATGAGGTCGGTGTGGCCGTTCAGATATTTGGTCGCGGAGTGCATGACCAGGTCGGCGCCGAGCGCGAGCGGGCGGGTCAGGACCGGGGTCGCAGCCGTGCTGTCGATCGCGAGGCGGGCGCCGGCCTTGTGGGCGAGATCGGCCACGGCGGCGATGTCGGCGATCGCCCAGGTCGGGTTGGCGGGGGTCTCGAGCCAGATCAGCTTGGTGCGTGCCGGGGCGGATCGCGGCCTGGATCGCGGCGAGGTCGCCCGTGTCGACCAGGTCGAGGGTGAGGCCCCAGGGGATCGCGAAGGTCAGGAGCCAGTGGCGCAGGCCCCAGTACATGACCTTGGGGGCGATCACGTGGTCGCCCGGGCGAAGCGACAGGAAGAGCGTGGTCGCGGCCGCCATGCCGGAGGCGAACAGGAGGCAGCCCTGGCCGCCTTCCAGGGCGTTGAGCAGCGCTTCGGGGTGCTCGACGGTCGGGTTGTCGGCGCGGCCGTAGCTCCAGCCGCGGCGGTACTGGTTGTCGGGGTCGCGCAGGTAGGTGCTGGTCGCGTAGAGCGGCGGGATCAGGGCGCCGGTCGCCGGGTCGGGGCGGCCCTGGGCCTGGGCGGTCAGCGTCGCGGGATGCTGCTCGAGGTCGGTCATGGTCGGAGCCCGGATGCGATGGTGAGCGGCCCCAAATGAGGCCCGGCCGACGGGTTTGTCAAAGCCGCAGCGGCTGTCAAAGCGGCAGGGGCTGTCAAAGCGGCAGCGGCAGGCGCTCGAGCCCTGCGCTGGTCAGTCCTGGCCGTGGAGCAGGTCCGCGATCTGGCGAAGCTCGGCCACGAACTCGCGGATCGCCGCCTTGCGCTCGGCGTCGTCCTCGATCCGGAGCAGCGAGGACGGGTGCACCGTCGCCATGACGTGCGCGGCGAGGTCGGAAGTGACGAAGCGGCCGCGCTCGCGGGTGACGCGGAAGCTCGCCCCGAGCAGGGCCTGCGCCGCGGAGGCACCGAGGCAGACCAGGACCTCGGGCCGGACCAGGCGGATCTCCTGGTCGAGCCACGGCCGGCAGGCCTTGATCTCGAGCGAGGACGGCTTGCTGTGGATCCGCCGCTTGCCGCGCGCGACCCACTTGAAGTGCTTGACGACGTTGGTGACGTAGGTCCCGGCGCGGTCGATCCCGGCCTTCTCGAGCGCCCAGTCGAGCAGCTGGCCCGCGGGGCCGACGAACGGGCGGCCCTTGAGGTCCTCCTGATCGCCCGGCTGCTCGCCGACCAGCATCAGCCGCGCCCGGACCGGCCCCTCGCCGAACACCGTCTGGGTGGCGTTCCGGTAGAGCGGGCAGGCCTCGCAGCGCGCGGCTGCCTCGATCAAGTCCCGATAGCTCGGGACATCGGCGAACAGTCCGGGCGCGTCGGTCCGATCCCTGGCGGCCATCCCGCACTCCCCATTGGCTTCTCATCGATAGAGATCGGGCGAACCCGGCCAGGGGAAAGGGCAGGTCGGCGTCAGAGGGCCGTGAGTGGTGCGGCGCCGAACAGCCAGGGATGCGCGGCGAGCAGGACCAGGTAGACCAGGAGCCCGAGCGCCAGGCGCCACCAGCCGATCTCGGCGAACACGAAGCGCTGGCGGCCGGCGGCGATCGCCGCGAACGGCAGGTTGGAGCTGGCGGCCGCGAAGGCCTGCCAGTCGGCGCCCCGCTTCAGGGCGTATTTGCGATCGATCAGGCAGGTGCCGATCAGGGCGAGCGCGCCGAACCCGCCGAACAGGATCAGGCCTGCGAGGTCGCCGCTGGCGATCACGTGGGCCACCGCCCAGAGCACGACCGACCACTGGAACGGGTGGCGCGTCACCCGGAAGATGCCGCGCACCGTCGCAGCACCCTGCAGCGTCTCCGGTGGCGCGCCGACCGCGGTCGGGTTGGGCGTGCTGAGGCCGGCGACCGCGAGCACGAAGGCGAACGGCATGACGATCAGCGGCACCAGGGCGGTCCAAGGGGTGACCGGCCAGAGCTCGACATAGGGTGCCTGCGCGTAGGCGCGGATCACCCAGACGATCGCGCCGAGCGCGATCAGCGAGTAGAGGCCGAGATAGACCCGCTCGCCGAGCCGCGCCACCAGCCAGGGGCGGAGCGGCGTCGACGAGATCCCGAAGTGGCTCGCAAGCAGGAACAGCGCGGCGACGAGCAGCTGGATCATGGTTTCCTTCTCTCCGGCGGGCGTGGGACGGTCAATGTCCCCTTGTGCGACCGCGCTGCGGTCGGGGCGAGGCGCGTGGCGACGGGCGGTCGCGGCCTGCTGATCATCGGCTGAGATCGAGGCCGTACCATTTCTCCGACAGCCGCTTGAGCGTGCCGTCCTCGCGCATGGTCTGGATGATGGCGGCGAGCTGGGCATTCCAGTCCTGATCGCCCTGGTCGGTCGCGACCGCGAGCGGCTCGCGGAACAAGGGGTCGCCGATCACCTTGAGCGGATAGCCCTGCTTGATCGCCTGCAGGATGGTCGGCAGCGCGGTGATCGCGGCATCCAGGCGGACGCCGTCGCCCAGCTTGAGGTCGGCGAGCGCGTGGGCGTCGCTGTCGTAGGTCTGGATGTTGGCATCATCGATCAGAAACGCGATCGGCGCGGCATCCTGATCGTAGAGCGTGAGGTCCTTCTTCAGGTAGCTCTCGTAGGGGGTGTCGGCGCCGACCCCGATCCGCTTGCCGCTGGCCGCCTCAGGCGTCGTGATCGTGGCGTTGTCGCGGTGGACGGCCAGCGCCGCCGGCATGCGGTAGTAGACCGCCGGGAAATCGAGCACCTTGGCGCGCGCCGCGGTCGGGATCATCGAGCCGATCGAGACGTCCCAGCGGCCGCTCCAGCGGCCGGCGGTGATCGCCTCCCAGCCAGGCGTCGCGAACTCGATGTCGACGCCCAGACGCTCGGCGATCTCGCGTCCGACATCGATGTCGAAGCCCTGGAACTCGCCGGCGCTGTCGCGGAACGACTGGGGCGGGTAGTCGGCGTCGGTCGACATCACCATGACGCCTCGCGACAAGACCCGATCGAGGGTCTCGCCGGCAGCGGCCGGGCTCGCCGCGCCGACCAGCAAAGGGCTCAAGGCGACCAATGGCAGCCATCGGTGCAGCGATGCCATGCCGTCTCCCGCTTGGCGTTCGTGGGACTATGCCGCCGAGCCCCCCGGTGCGGCAAGCGCAACCGAAGCACGGCCGCCCAGCGCGCGTCCGATGATCGGCCGCCGCGACCCTGGCGACCGCCGCAACAAGGGGCTGGCGGCGCCTGCCCAAGCTTGCTAGTAGATTGCCCCGCTCCTGAGGGGACCAGCGGTTTGCTTTCATCACCGATCGAGGCGCGCCCGGCTCGAGACGGCAGGGTGTCGCAGGCGCTCACTCTGACCTCGACCCGGTCGGTCCTGCGGCTGCTGCCTTCGGGACATTTCGCCGGGCCGTCGGCGCCCGGGCGCTGATGCCGGCGATCCTGCTGCGCGCGCTCCCTGTCCAGGTCCAGGGCGGCTTTGGCCCGGGCGGCGCCTTCCGGGCGGACGGCGCCCCCGGCTTCATCCTCGATGCCCGCCGTTCGGCTTAGCCCCTGCGCACCGCCCGCGGCCGCCAGGCGATCCGTCCTGCGGGATCGGCTGCCGCGGCAGGGCCATCTCGGCTTCGTTCTTGCGCTGACCTTGTGCCTCATCGCCGTGCCGGCCGCGGCGGCGACGGGCGAGGCCGCGGGTGCGCCGATCTATGTCCTCGGCATTCCGGTCGACTTCATCCTGTTCGGGCTGACGCTGCTCGGGGTCGCGCTGTTCCACCATCACACGCTCGCGGTGGCGCTCTCGGGGCTCGCGACCATCACGGCCTACAAGCTCGCGTTCACCGGCTTCAAGTACGGCGCCGGCCTTGCGGGGCTTGCCCTGCACCTGCAGCACGAGTGGGTGATCCTCGCGAACCTGTTCCTGCTCCTGATGGGGTTCGCGCTGCTGTCGCGGCACTTCGAGCAGAGCCGGATTCCCGACGAGATGCCGGCGTTCCTGCCCGACGACTGGAAGGGGGGCCTGGCCCTTCTGGTCATCGTCGCGGTGGTCTCGAGCTTCCTCGACAACATCGCCGCGGCGCTGATCGGCGGCACCATGGCGCGCCACGTCTTCCGCGGCAAGGTCCACATCGGCTATCTGGCCGCGATCGTCGCCGCATCCAATGCCGGCGGCTCCGGCAGCGTGGTCGGCGACACCACGACGACCATGATGTGGATCGACGGCGTCAGCCCGCTCAGCGTGGTCGAGGCGTTCATCGCGGCCGCGGTGGCACTCCTGATCTTCGGCATTCCGGCGGCGATCCAGCAGCATCGGTTCTCGCCGATCACCAAAGACGCGCCGCGGGGCCTGCGCATCCATTGGGTGCGGGCGCTGATCGTGGCGGCGATTCTGGTCGCGGCGATTTCCTCCAACGTGATCGCGAACCTGAACTTTCCGGCGCTGCTGGACCTGGTGCCGGTGATCGGCATCGCGGTCTGGGCGGTGATCCTGATCACGGCGCCGCTCCGGCGGCCCGACTGGGGGGTCATGCCCCAGACGTTCTTAGGCACGATCTTCCTTCTGTCGCTGGTCACCTGCGCCTCGATGATGCCGGTCGAGGAGCTGCCGGCCGCGTCCTGGCATACGGCACTCGGTCTGGGCTTCGTGTCGGCCGTGTTCGACAACATCCCGCTGACCGCGCTGGCGTTGAAGCAGGGCGGCTACGACTGGGGCTTTCTCGCCTACGCGGTCGGCTTCGGCGGCTCGATGATCTGGTTCGGCTCGTCGGCCGGCGTGGCGCTTTCCAACCTCTATCCGGAAGCGAAGTCGGTCGGGCTGTGGCTGCGCCACGGCTGGTATGTCGCCATCGCCTATGTGGTCGGCTTTGCCGTGATGTTGGCGGTCCTGGGCTGGCACCCGGACCCGGAACACAAGCAGCGGGCCGAACTCCCGGCGCCGGCCGCGCTCCTGGTCAGCGCCTTCGCGCCCTGACCGCCGTGCGTGATCTTCTTTCCTGGAGGTTGTCGGCGCGCGTCTTCGACGTTGTCGGCGCGTGACCGAAGGTCGGTGCGGTCGACGTGAGGGGGCCATGCGCGCGGGACGACGCCCCGTGAGCTATCCGGGGATGCTTTGGGATAGTCTGCGCCTGCATCGCTCGCAGCGCTTCGAGCGCGAGCGGCTGCAGGCGCTGCAGGAGGCAAAGCTGCGCCGGCTGGTTCGGCACGCCTCGCAGCACAGCGCCTATTGGCGGGGCGTGATGGAGGCGGCCGGGATCCGGCCCGAGGACGTCCGCACGCTGACGGATCTGCGTCGGTTGCCGATCACCACCCGGGCGGATCTGCAGGCGCAGCCGCCCGCCGCGATCACCAGCGCCGCGTTTGCCGCCGCCGATCTCGAGCAGTCGATGACCTCGGGCTCGAGCGGGCGGCCGCTGACGATCTACCGCGATCGCGGCTTCCAGCGCCTGCGTAAGTCGCTGTTCCTGCGCGCCCTGCTGGCGGGTGGCTACCGGCCGGGCGATCGCATCCTGCTGCTGGTCCATGAGTGGGGCCGTAAGGCGCCGGTCTGGCTCGGCTGGCGCCACGTCGACGCCAACCGCCCGGCCGACGAGCTGCTGGGGATCATCCGGGAGTTCCGGCCGACGGTGCTCTACGGCGCCAGGACGCCGCTTCGTCAGCTCGCCCAGCACGTGCGCGCCGGGCGGGTCGATTTTCCGAGGATGCGCGTAATTTTCACGACCGCCGAGACCGCCGATGACGTCTCGACCGCGCTGCTCGAGGAGCAGCTCGGTGGCCAGGTGTTCGACATCTACGGCACCACCGAGCTTGGCACCCTCGGCTTCCAGTGCCGCGCGCGCGCCGGCTATCATCTGTCCGAGGACACGCTCGTGCTGGAACTCCTGCCGATCGAGCCGGGGTCCGCCACCTGCCGGGTCATCGGCACCAACCTCGACCTCCTGGGGACCCCGCTGATTCGCTATGATACCGGGGACCTCGCGAGCACGCCGATCCTCGAGCCTTGCAGCTGCGGTCGCCGGCTGTCGCGGTTCGAGCGCTTCGAGGGGCGCGCGATCGACGGCATCACGCTGCCCGGCGGGCGGCTGTTGTCGCCCTATGCGATCACGCAGGCGGTCGAGACCATCCCCGGCATGGAGCGCTACCAGGTCATCCAGGACAGCCTCGAGCGCTACCGTCTGCGCGTCCAGGGCCGGTTCGCCGATCCTGAGGCGGCGCGCGGCCAGATCGTCACCGCGGTCAAAGGCGTGGTCGGGGCGGCGGCCGCCGTCGAGGTCGCCTTCGAGGATCGGGTCGAGCCGCCGCCCGGGCGCAAGTTCCGGGTGGTCGAGAGCCGGGTCACCGCCGCCGGCGGGAGCGCTCAAGCGCCGTCGTGATCAGGGCGCGCCGGGCGGGCGCCGGTCCAGCGCCGGAGCGCTCGCCAGTCGAGCTCGTCGCGCTCGAAGATGCCGGCCGGCCGCAGGATCAGGACCTCCCGCGTTGAGCCATGTCAATGCGCCCGGCCGCGGGCCGCCTTATGCGTTCAGCCTGGCCGGCGCGGCGTTCACGGTCCCTGCCATGGCTGCGCGCGGCATTCCGATGCGCGGACCCGAGGAGGCGGTGCGATGATCGGCAAGATTCTGGTGGCGATCGATGGCTCGGAGCATGGCTGGCGGGCGCTGGACCTGGCGGCCGACATCGCCAAGCAGCATGGCGCCCAGCTGACCCTGCTCCATGTCGTGCCCTACGAGCCGACGCCCGAGGCCTTGCGGGCGTTTACCAAGGCCGAGAACATCCCCTTCGAGGAGGAGGCGGCGCGCTTTCGCTACGCCCGCAACCTCGGCGACCATCTGACCCGCTCGGCCGAAGCCCGGGTCCGCGACCGGGGGCTGACCCGGGTCAGCGGCCGCACGCGCGAAGGCAAGCCCGCCGATGTCATTCTCGAGACCGCCAAGAGCGAAGGGGCCGACATGATCGTCATGGGCAGCCGCGGTCTCAGCGACCCGCAGGCGTTCATGCTCGGCAGCGTATCGCACAAGGTGGCCCATCGCGCCGAGTGCACCTGCGTCACGGTCAAGTGACGGGGCGCGTCGCGTCGAGGTCGCCGGCCGGATCGGCTTGACGACCAATGGCCGAGCTCGCGCCGCCGAGACCGCGCTCGGCCGGGATGGCGCGCCGGCGAAGCGACCTCAGCTGGCGTCTTCGATCCGGTAGTCGTCGGCGGCCTGGTCCCAGCGGGCGAGGCCGCGGTCCTCGGCAAATTGGGCGAGCGCTGCCGCCACCGCCTCGTCCTTGCTGATCGCGGTCGACAGATAGACCTTGCCGACCTCGACGTCATGGAGATGGCCCGCGCTGTTGGCGAGCCGCTTGTAGAACGTCACCTCGTGCGGCCTGCACCTCGCGAACAGGCCGGTGAGGTCACGGTGCGAGATCAGGCCGACCACCCGCTCGCGGCGATCCAGCACCGGCAGATGCTTGATCCGGTGGGTCTCCATGAGTTCGCGCGCCCGCTCGAGCGGGTCCTCGGGCGAGGCCGCGACCGCGTTCGCAGACATCGCCGTGCGCACCGTCGCGAGCGCCGGGTCGAGCCCGGCGGCGACCCCGCGGACCACCAGGTCGCGATCGGTGATCATGCCGAGCAGCCGGTCGCCCTCGACCACCGGCAGGCAGCCGACCTCCTGGTCGCGCATGGCGCGGGCGGCGATCACGAGCGAGGCGTCCGGGCGCACCATCGCGATCTCCTGCTTCATCATGTCCTTGACCAGCACGGTTCCTCTCCCTGAGACTGCGATCGCCGTGAGCGCACGGGCCGCATGCCCGTTCCGCCAATGCCATTGGCCCGCACGCCGGGCCGCCCGCATTGATCCACATCAACGCGGGACCGCTGGCCCTGGTCATCCTGGCGGCGGGATCCTTCGATCCGGCCGATCCGCTGGCCGGCAGGTCCGGCGAGATTTCGGTCGGCTTGGACGGCAGTGGGGTGGAGCGATGACGATCAAACGCGTTCTGGTGGCTCTCGATGGTTCCGATCACGCGGCGGCGGCGCTCGATCTCGCCTCCGAGATCGCGAGCCGGTTCGCGGCCGAGTTGATCGCGGTGCACGTGGTTGCCGACCGGCCGCTGTCCGCGGCCGAGCGCAAGCTCGCCGAGGTCGAGTTTCACGCCGATGTCGCGCAAAACTTCGACCCTGCGTCCCTCATGGAGGCCCGCGACGATCTGCGGCCGATGAGCGACCGGCTCGCGGCCCAGGCTCTGGAGACCGGGCGCCGGTTCCGCTTCGCCCTCGGCGAGCGGCTGCTGAGCGATGCCGCCGACCGCGCCAGGGCGCAGGCCGTGCCGAGCGTACGCACGGTGGTCCACGAGGGCGATCCCGCGAGTGCGATTCTGGCGGTCGCGAAGGACGCGGGCGCCGACCTGATCGTGATGGGCCGACGCGGGCTCGGCGATCTGGCCGGGCTGTTGCTCGGCAGCGTCTCGCACAAGGTGACCTACCTTGCCGACTGCGCCTGCCTGACCGTGCGCTGAGCGCGCGCGGACTGTGCCCGCGGGCGCGATCCCGCCGGCAGACGACCCCCTCAGCGATCGAGGACGCCATGCAGAGACCACTCGAGATCCGCTTCCGGCAGATGGACCCGTCGCCCGCGATCGAGGCCCGCATCCGCGAGAAGGCGGCTGCGCTCGAGCGGTTCTCCGACCGGATCACCGGGTGCCGGGTGACGGTCGAGCGGGAGCACGGCCATCATCATAAGGGCAACCTGTTCCGGGTCCGGATCGAGATCGACGTCCCCGGCAAGGAGCTGGCGGTGACCCGCACCGGTTCCAGGGACCACGCCCATGAGGACGTCTACGTCGCGCTCCAGGATGCGTTCAACGCCGCCGTACGCCAGATCGAGGACCACGTGCGCGAGCGCCGCGCGCGGTGAAGGAGCCCGGGCCGGTTGCGGACCCGCCGGGCCGGAAGCCGCGATCCGGCCGGTCGGCGAGCCCAAACCGCAGACAAAAAGCATCTGACCCGCATCCGTCGCGACGATTGATCCAGCTCAAGGCTGCCACGCGGTTTCGGGCGCATGCTCGATCCCTGTCGATGATCAAGGAGGGAAAGTCATGGCATTGCCATCGCTGTGGCGTTCGGGTCGGGGCAAGGACGAGGTCCTGCCGAGCCCGGAGCTGTGGGAGCCGTTCGCCTCGCTGCGGCGCGACATGGATCGTCTGTTCGAGGGCTTCTCGCGCGGCTACGGTTGGGGCGCTCCCGCCGGCGCCGGGACGGGGGAGGCGCCGCGGATCGACGTCAGCGAGACCGACGCCGAGATCAGGATCGAGGCCGAGCTGCCCGGGGTCGACGAGAAGGACCTCGAGATCGTGCTGAGCAACGGGCGGCTCACCATCAAGGGCGAGAAGAAGGCGGAGAAGGAGGAGAAGAAGAAGGACTACCATCTGGTCGAGCGGTCGTACGGCTCGTTCGCGCGCTCGATCGGGCTGCCGTTCGAGGCCGATCCCGGTCAGGTCAAGGCGAGCTTCGCCAAGGGCGTGCTGACGGTGACCGTGCCCAAGCCGCCCGAGGTCAAGGCGAAGGCGAAGAAGATCCCGATCGGCAAGGGCTGAGCCGGCCGGTCGGCTCCTTTGGGGCGGGCGCCCAGAGCGCCGGCGCCCGCCTCACCAGGAGCCCGGATGTCTTCTATCAGCGGCCGGCGCTAAAGGCCGGCTCGGCAGGCGCAGCGCCCTGCGGCGTGCAGAGATAGACCTCGACCTCACCCTTGCCCTTGAGGCTCATCCGGCCCAGGCAACGGCCTGGCCAGCGGCCCTCGATCCGGCGCCAGGCGCTGCCGCTCAGGTAGACCGCCCCTTCCGAGGAGAGGCCGGAGAGCCGTGCCGCGGTGTTCACGGTATCGCCCCACAGATCGAAGCTGAACTTGCGCCGGCCGATCACGCCCGCGACCACCGAGCCGATGTGGATGCCGAGCCGGATCTGCCAGCGCGCCGGATTGCGCAGGGCCGCCTCGACCATCTCGAACGCGAAGCGGACGGCCGCCATCACCGGGTCGGCATGGGCCTCGAGCAGATTGGCGGTCGCCATGAAGCCATCGCCGGTGGTCTTGATCTGCTCCAGGGCGTGGCTGACGGCGATCTGCTCGAGATCGAAGGCCAGACGGTCGAGGTTGGCGACCACCTCCTCGGCCGGATGGCGCTCGCAGTAGCTCGTGAACCCGACCAGGTCGCCGAACACGACCGCCACCTCCTCGAAGCGCCGGGGGGCGATGCGATCGCGGGTCTGGAGCTCCTGCACCGCCGGCGCCGGCAGGATGGCATGCAGCAGCTCGTCCGCGCGCGCGCGCTGGCGCTCGATCTCGGCCAGATGCGCGGCCTCCCGGTCGTGCAGGCGCTTGCGCTCGAGCGAGGCGCCGATGCGGGCGCGCAGCAGCACCGAGTTGAACGGCTTTTGCAGATAGTCCTCGGCCCCGAGCTCGATGCAGCGGACCACGCTCTCGAGCTCCGAGACCGCGGAGATCATGATCACCGGGACGTGCCGGAGCGCGGCATCGGCCTTCAGGCGCTCGAGCACCTGGTAGCCGTTCATCTCCGGCATCATGACGTCGAGCAGGATCAGATCGAACGGCTGGCGCGCGATCAGGTCCAGGGCCTCGCGGCCGTTGGTCGCGACCGCGATCTGCTCGTAACCCTCCCGCCGGAGCCGGCGCGTCAGGGTGTAGCGGTTGTCCTCGTTGTCATCGACGACCAGGATCCGTGCCGGCTCGCTCACGGACCCGCTCCCGGCGGCAGGAGCGCCTCGATCTTGGCCATCAGGCCCGCAAGGTCGACGGGCTTGGTGTCGTAGTCGTCGCAGCCCGCGGCCAGAGCGCGCTCGCGGTCGCCGGTCATGGCGTGGGCCGAGAGCGCGATGATCGGGATCGCCTGGGTGTCGGGCGCGCTCTTGAGGCGCCGGGCCGCTTCCCAACCGTCGATCACCGGCAGGCTCAGGTCCATCAGGATCAGATCCGGCTGCTCGCGCCGGGCGGCCGCGATGCCCTGCGCGCCGTCGCCGGCGACGATCACCTCGATGCCTTTGCGCTCGAGGCGCCGGCGCAGCATGTAGATGTTGTCGTCGTTGTCCTCGACGTAGAGGATCTTAGTCATCCCCGATCTCCTGGGGCAGGGCCAGCCGGCCCGGAACCATCCGCCCGACCAGATCGCGCAGCGCCTGCAGGAGCTCGTCGCGACTGCAGGCCTGCTTCAGCAGCACCTTTTCGACCGCGCCGTTGAGGCGGCGATGATCGTCGTCGGAGAGATCGGCCGCGGTGACGACGATCACCGGCACGCGCGGCGCGTTGGGCTCCGCCTGCAGCCGGGCCAGGAACTCGAAGCCGTCCATCTCGGGCATCAGGAGGTCGAGGAGGATCAGGTCGGGCCGGCGCTCGCGAACCCGGGCCAGCGCCGCCCGCCCGTGCTCGGCCTCGCTGGTCTGCCAGCCCTCGGCGGTGAGCGCGCGCGCGAGCCAGCGCCGGGCCTCCGGATCGTCGTCGACGATCAGCACCTGCCTGCGCGTGGCATCGTGGCAATACTGGGCGAGCAGCGACCGCAGCCGGTCGCGCTGGATCGGCTTGGTCAGGTAGTCGGCGGCGCCAAGCGTATAGCCGCGGTTCTGCTCGTCGACGATGGTCAGCATCACGACCGGAATCGAGGCCAGCTCCGGGTCGGCCTTGAGCGCCTGGAGGACGCTCCAGCCGTCCAGGCTGCCCGGCATCAGGACGTCGAGGGTGATCAGCGCCGGGTGCAGCTGGCGCGCGAGCCCGAGGCCCTCCTCGCCGTCCTTGGCGGTGACCACGTCGAAGCCTTCCCGGGCGAGGAACCGGCGCATCAGGTCGCGCACGGTCTCCTCGTCGTCGATCACCAGCACGGTGGCGGCATGGCCGGTGCCGGGTCTCGAGGGCGCGGCGACGGTCGAGCGCGCCTGCCCGGGCTCGCCCGCCGGGACCGCCGCGGCTGGCAGGGCCGGGCCGGCCGGCAGCCGGACCGTGAAGGTCGTGCCGACGCCGGATGCGCTCTCGACCTGAATGTCGCCGCCCATCAGGCGGGCGAGCTTGCGGCTGATCGCAAGCCCGAGCCCGGTGCCGCCGTAGCGGCGGGTGGTCGAGGCGTCGGCCTGGCTGAACTCCTGGAACAGCCTCTTGACCTGCTCGGGGGTCATGCCGATGCCGGTGTCGGCGACGCTGATCCGGACCCAGTCCGGGTCGGCCTGCACCGCGAGCCGGACCTCGCCCTGCTCGGTGAACTTGCAGGCGTTGCTCAAAAGATTGAGCACGATCTGCCGGAGCCGGGTCGAATCCGCCCGGATGCTGCCGACGGCGTCGGGGCAATCGACGATCAGCCGGTTGTGGTTCCTGGCCGCCAGCGGCTCTGCGGTGAGCGCGACGTCCTGGATCGCGGCGGCGAGGCCGAGGTCCTCGAAGTGCAGCTCCAGCTTGCCGGCCTCGATCTTGGACAGGTCGAGGATCTCGTTGATCAGGTGCAGGAGATGGTCGCCGGCGCGGTGGATGCGCTGAAGGGGCTCGACCAGCGCGTCCTGGCCCTCCTCCTCGGCGTCCTCGCGCAGCATTTCGGCGATGCCGATGATGGCGTTCAGCGGCGTGCGCAGCTCGTGGCTCATGTTGGCCAGGAACTCGGACTTGTGCCGGCTGGCGGCCGCAAGCTCCCGTCCTTTCTGCTCGAGCTCCTCGAACAGGCGGGCGTTCTGGATCGCCAGCACCGACTGGTTGGCGAGCGTCTGGACCAGATCGACCGCCTCGGAGCTGAAGGCGCCCGGCGTCTTCCGGCAGACGACCAGCGCGCCGACCAGGCCGTCCTCGCGCAGCAGCGGCACCGCGAGCAGCGCGCGATAGCCGGGCTTGCGCACGAGGTCGTAGAGGACGTAGTCGGCCTCCTGATCGATGTCCTGGATCTGGACCGCGGCGCGCCGGAGCCCGGCGAGACCGGTGACGCCTTCGCCGAGCCGGATCGGCCGTCGGGTGAGCGCCTCCGCGACCTCCGGGGCCAGCTCGTGGGTCGCCTGGAGGCGGAAGGCCTGGGCGCTCTCGTCGTAGGCCATGAACGCGCCGGCATCCGCTTCGGCGAGGGTCACGGCATGGGCGGCGATCGCGCGCAGGACCACCTGCAGCTCCAGGGTCGAGCTGATCTCCCGGCTGACCTCGCCGAGCGTCTCCAGCTCCTTGACCGAGCGCTCGAGCTGCCCGTACAGCCGCGCGAGCTCGTCGCAGGTCCGGTTGAGGTTGCCCGCGAGCGCGCCCAGCTCGTCGCGGTTGACGACCGCCACCCGTTCCGTGAACTCGCCGGCGGCGACCTGGCGGAGCCGCGCCGCGATCTGGGTGAGCGGGCCGACGATCGACCACGAGAACACGTAGCCGAGACCGAGCGCCAGCACGATGCTGCCGAGCGCGATGCCGACGACCACGCGGCGCGAGGTGTCATAGGCCTGCTGGCTCGCCTCGATCCGCTCCAGCATGTCGGCCTCGGCGACGTTCACCAGCTGGTTGGTGAGCCGCTCGAGCCGGTCGGCGAGCGGCCGCGCCTGGCTCAGCTGCAGCTCGCGCGCCTCGGCGACCTTGCCGGCGCGGGCGCGCTCGACCGCGTCGGTCACGATCGCGATGAAGCGGTTGTAGTCCTGGCGGACGCTCGCCAGCAGATCGACCTCGCCCTCGGCCACGTATTGCAGCCGGTCGAGGTCGTAGCCGAACTGGCTGAGCTGGCGGAGCGTGCTGTCGAGCGTCCGCTCGTCGGGCGCCAGCAGCGCCGAGGCGACGCCGTAGAGCTGGCGGGTGGTATCGTGCTGGACCTGGCGGTAAGCCGCGATCTTGCGCTGCAGCTCGATCAGCTCGTCGGTGCGCTCGTTCATGCCGCTGAGCACGCGCAGGCCGACCGCGCCGAGCAGGATGAGCAGCGCCACCATCGCGAGGAACGCGACCAGAAGCTTGGTCTGGACCCGCGCCGGCGCGCGCGCGACCAGACCGACGGCGAAATTGCGCAGGCGCATCAAGGCTCGTTCACCAGGCTCTGGAGGTCGCGGCGGAACTCCTCCTCATCGAACCGGTAGCCCAGATACTGTACGCGCATGATGCCCTGCCGGTCGATCAGAGTCGTCAGCAGGGTGTGGTCGATCGCGCCGTCCGCCTGCTTCGCCACCGCCAGGCCATAGCGGTGTGCGACCTCGAGCACGGCCGCCGGCTCGCCCGTGAGGAAGCTCCAGCCGGCGAGGTCGGCCTGGAACGACTTGGCGTACTCCTTCAACGCCGCGGGCGTGTCCCGCTCCGGATCGATGGTGATCGAGACGAAGGCGACCTTGGTGCCGAAATCCTTGCCGAGCGCGTCCTGCACCCGCGCCATCTTGTCGGTGAGCATGGGGCAGATGTCGGGGCACCAGGTGTAGATGAAGGCCACCGCGACCACCTTGCCGCGCAGGGACTCGAGCGTCACCTCGGCGCCATCCTGGGAGGTCAGGGCGAAGTCGGGCGCCGCCCCGATCGCCGGCAGCCGCTGCTCCTCCTGATGAGCGGCCTCATGCGCCTGGACCAGCGCCGGGCTGGTCAGGAGCGCAAGGATCAGCGCCAGCGCCGCCCGCATGGCTCACGCCTTCAGCTCGCGCTTGAGCTCGTTGAGGAAGCGCCAGTCGGTGCCCTTGGCGATGAGCTCGTTCGGGCTGGACTTGATCATGCCGACCTCGTGCAGGCGGAGCGCGAAGAAGCGCATCGTGTCCTCGGCGTCGAACTCGCGCCAGAGGTCGTAGGGAATCTCGGTCAATCGTCTCCAGCGCGTAGTCGTAGCGCTGCGCGAAGCCGCTATCGACGAGCTGCCTGGGCCGCGCGTTCCGGCTCGGCGGTGCAGAGGTCGGCGGCCTTGTAATGGCGCGCAGGAAGCGCTTGGTCGCGACCGGATGATCACGGACCAAGTCGCGGTTGCCGTACATCATGCAGCAGAAGTACTGCGACCAGGGCCGATCCGACGGACCGTGTTGAGGATGACGCGGCTGATCTTCACGGGCACGCAGTTCCTGGGGCTCGGGCGGGAAGCCGAGAAAGGCGTCGATCTTGCCGATCAGCGAACAGCTCCAGAGCGCTGCTGGTCGCGCGCTCGTCGACCCACTCGATGTCCTTGTCTGGGATCGAGCCCGACATGGGTCGCCATGATCGAGAGGTATAGATAGTCTCGCCCGAGCGAAGCTGTTGATGCCGACGCTTCTGGCCCTTCAGGTCGCTGATGGTGCGAATGGGCTCGTGCGCGAACAGCTCGTAGCAGCCCAGATGCAGCCCGCCAGCGCCGTGATCGGCACGCCGGCATCGAGCTGATGAACGATCTGACCAGCGACGGCGAACCTCGGGAAATCGATATCGCCCTGCTCGACCATTTTCGCACCTCGTAAGGCCCGCCGGCTGTGGTCACATAGCGGACATCGGTGAAGCCCTCGGCAGCAGTCCTCGGCAGGAACGGTGCGACCGCGTAAAGCGGATGCGAGACAGATGGCCAGCGTCTTTTTCAGAGCGGATCGTGGTGGTCTCCGGCGGCCCCTCGTCAGCGAGCGATCTGCCGGGCGCCAAGGACGCCAGCGGCGGCGGCCAACGACGCGCTGGCCAGGAAATGGCGGCGATTTTGGACGTATGCATGGAAGTCTCCCTTCGCTCGATCGCCGGCGGCTCACGCCTTCAGCTCGCGCTTGAGCTCGTTCAGAAACGCCAGTCGGTGCCTTCGCGATGATCTCCTGGGCGTAGATTCCATCATGCCCGCGGTCCTCAGCCAGGGTCCCCGGCGTCGAGGCGATCGAGCAGCCGGCGGATGGCGGCTTCCAGCGGGGCGAGCTGGCGGGTGACGAATGACGTGGATCACCTCGTCGTCGACGCGGTGATAGGCGTGCCGCAGCACATTGCCGATGCTGGCGATCTCCCGCCACGGCACCTCGGGCTCGGAGGCTCGCAGCGACTTCGGCAGATGTCGGCTCGCCTCGGAGATGATCTCGATCGCGCGCTCGGCCGCCCGGCGGGTCGTCCAGCTCGCGCCATAGGCTTCGAGGCTCATGCTGCCGACCGCGGCCCGGGCGCCCACGATCGCCTCCAGGATGTCGTGCAGCCAAGGGCCGGGGTCGCTCTGCCGCATCAGAAGACCCTGACCGCCGAAGCCAGAATCCGTTCGCGCAGGAGCGGATGCAGGCTCTTCCGCGTCGTGACGTCGACCTTGCCCGCGACGATCTCGCGGACCCGCTCCTGGATCGCGACGACCTCCAGGCCGAGCCCCGATCGATGGTCGAAGAACAGATCGACATCGCTCAGGGCGCGCTCCTCGCCGCGGCCGACCGAGCCGAACAGGAACAGCCCCTGCACGCCTCTGGCGCGCAGCTCGCCCTCGTGCGTCTTCAGCAAGGCAATGACCTGGTCCCGACGGCGCATGCGCTGTCTCCCAATGACCTTCGCAATTGTAGCTTCGGCGGCCCATGGTTCCAAGCGGCGGGGACATCGTCCGCCGCTGGCCGGGAGATCACGAGGTCGCGTCGGTTGCGCGTGATGCGCATGACCCTCCCCTTTCAGCTCGTCTCGTGCCGCTCACGCCTTCAGCTCGCGCTTGAGCTCGTTGAGGAAGCGCCAGTCGGTGCCCTCGGCGAGGATCGCGTTCGGGGTCGACTTGATCATGCCGACCTCGTGGAGGCGCAGCGCGTAGAAGCGCATCGAGTCCTCCGGGTCGTACTCGCGCCACACCCCGTACGGGACCTCGGTCAGCGTCTGCAGCGCGTAGTCGTAACGCCCCGTGAACCCGGCATCGACCAGCTGTCGCGCGGCCTGCTCCGGCTCGGCGGCACAGAAGTCGGCAGTCTTGAGGATGGCCCGCAGGTAACGCTTGGTGGCGATCGGATGGGCGCGAACGAACTCCCGGTTGCCGTAAGCCGTGCAGCAGAAGTAGTGCGACCACGGCTGGTCCGTGGTCGTGTTGAGGATCACCCGACCGACCTTGCGGGCGCGCAGCTCCTGCGGCTCCGGGGGGAACCCGAGAAAGGCATCGACCCTGCCGGCGGCGAACGCCTCCATGAAGTCGCCGGAGAGGCTGACGATCCAGTCGATGTCCTTGTGCGGGTCGAGCCCGACCTGCGCCGCTATGACTGCGAGCAGCAGGTGCCCGCTCGAGCCCAGCGTCCCAGGGATGCCGACCTTCTTGCCCTTCAGGTCGGCGACGGCCCGGATGGGCTCATGCGCGAACAGCTCGTAGCACCCGACATGCACCCCCGCCAACGCGGTGATCGGTTGGCCGGCATCCAGGTTCGAAACGATCCATGCGGCGGTCTCCAGATCGAAGTCGATCTCGCCGCGCGCGACCGCGTCGACAGGTGCGTCCGGGAGGTAGCTGATATCGGTGAAGCCTTCCGCGCGCAGCAGGGCGTCGGCGATGTAGCCCGGCGCGGCGCAGATGGCGGGGATACGGGCCAGCCGGAGCGTGGTCGTCTCCGGCGGCCCCTCGTCGGCGAGCGCTCGCCGGGCGCCAAGGACGCCCGCGGCCGCAGCCATGGATGCGGTGGCCAGGAAATCGCGGCGATTTTGAATCATATGCATGAGAAGTCTCCCTATGTTCAGTTCGGGCTCAGCCTAAGCGCACGCTCACGCCTTCAGCTCGCGCTTGAGCTCGTTGAGGAAGCGCCAGTCGGTGCCGTCGGCGATGAGCTTGTTGGGGCTGGAGGTGATCATGCCGGCCTCGTGCAGGCGCAGCGCGTAGAAACGCAGCGTGTCCTCGGCGTCGAACTCGCGCCACTTGCCGTACGGGACTTCGTCGAGCGTCTGGCGGGCATACTCGAGCTGCGTGGTGAAGCCGGCAGCCACGAGCTCGCGCGCGACCCGCTCCGGGTCGGAGAGGCAGAGGTCGGCGCCTTTGAGCACGGCGCGCAGCGCGCGCCTGGTCGCGACCGGATATTTCTGGATGAACTCGGTGTTGCCGGTCAGCATGCAGCAGAAGTATTGCGACCAGGGTGCGTCGAGCGCGCTGTTGACGATCACCCTGCCGATGTGCCGGGCACGCAGCTCCTGGGGCTCCGGCGGAAAGCCGAGGAAGGCGTCGATCTTGCCCGCGGCGTAGAGCTCCATGGGCTTGGGCGACGCGCTCGCGACCCAGTTGATGTCGTTGACCGGATCGAGCCCGACATAGCTTGCCATGCTGGCCAGAAACACATGCTGGCTCGAGCCCAGGGCCTGCACGCCGACGCTTCTGCCCTTGAGGTCCGCGATCGTCCGGATGCGCTCATTGCCGAACAGCTCGAAGCAGCCCGGGTGGATGCCGGCCAAGAGGGTCAGCGGCTCGCCCGCATCCATCGAGATCAGCAGCGGCGCCACGAAATTGGTGCTGAGGTCGATCTCGCCGCGCGCGATCCTGGCCGCCTCCTCGGTCCCGGCCTGGGTCGGTATGTAGCGGACCTCGGTGAAACCCTCGAGGCGCAGCAGATCTTCCAGGTATTGGGGCGCGATGCAGATGCCGGGGATCTTGCCCAGCCGGATCGTGGTCGTCTCCGGCGGCCCTTCGTCGGCGAGCACGCGGCGGCCGCCGAGCACGCTCGCGGCGCCGGCTGCCGACAGCCCGGCCAGGAAACGACGGCGATTCGGCCTGATCTGCATCAAAATCTCCTTGCGACCGTCAGGATTCGCATATTGTGCAGGCAAAGCGCAGAGAACCGGTCGTTTCCGCCCGCGGGCCTAGTGCGCCTGGGCGAAACGCGTGCGCCCATCTGACAAAGCGCGCAGCAACTGGTGCGCAATCGCGACACGGTAGTCGATCACGTCCTCCAGGTCCATGGCGTGCATCTGCGGCTGTCCGGCCTCGGCCTTGATCGTCACCTTGGGGCCGAGCTCGAGGGTCGTCCCGAGCCCGGCATAGAGGTAGCGATCGCCGAAGGTCTGCTTGAGAATCGCGAATGCCGGCTCGCCGGTGCAGTGCACGGGCGCGATCCATTCCACCTGCCACCGGTCGCGCAGCGCGGTCGCGATCCGGCTGATCTCGTCGGGTTTCGCGGCCAGCAGGTGGGTCCCGCCGAAGACCAGATGGATCGGCTTGGCGATCACCGAGCTCGCGGTCTCGACGATCTTCTCGATGGTCGGGTGGCTGCAGCCGACCACCAGGACGATGCCGTCGGGGGTATCGATCGCCAACGAGATTTCCATGACCTCGAGGTCGACGCCCCAGGAGCCCTTCAACAGGATCAGATGAAAGCCGGGGGCGACCTCGGTGGTCTCGGTGATCCAGGTGAAGTTGCCTTGCGGCCACGGGCTCCCGAAACGCAGGGTCTCGGGCGGCTTGCCATCGAAGTAGCGCATTTCCGGCGGCAGGGATTGGTCGCGCTGGTAGAAGGTCCCGGGCAAGGCGGCCCCGAAAACCCCGAAATTCTCCTTGGGCACGTAGATCTTGACGCTCGGATTGACGGTCATCAGGTAATTCAGGCCGCTGGTATGGTCGCCATGGCGATGGGACACGATCGCGAAATCGAGCTTGGTCAGGTCGATGCCCTTGGCCTTGACGTTATGCGCGAAGATCTCGGCGTTGTTGCCGGTGTCGAACAGGATGCGCTTGCCGCCATACTCGATCAAGGCGGCAAATCCCCAGTCCTTGGTCATCGTCGAGGTCTTGCCGAAGGCATCGTAGAGGACGGTGATCTGGGCTTGGTCGGACTGGGCGAGCGCGGGCGACGCCGCCCCCCGACAAGCAATGGCATCGCCACTGTCAGAAATTTACCGGCGTGTTTGATGGCCATGATTGTCTCCACAGGCTCGGGGTTGCCCTTCGATCGGCATCCGTACGTGCACCCTTCGGGCCGGCTGGCGCCTCAAAAGCCAGGACCAGCGCCGCCAACATGGGTCACGCCTTCAGCTCGCGTTTGAGCTCGTTGAGGAAACGCCAGTCGGTGCCCTCGGCGATGAGCTTGTTGGGGCTGGAGCTGATCATGCCGACCTCGTGGAGGCGAAGCGCAAAGAATCGCAGCGAGTCCTCCGGGTCGAACTCGCGCCAGCTGGCGTACGGAGACCTCCGTCAGCGTCTCGATCGCATAGTCGTAGCGCTCGGTGAACCCGCGATCGACCAGCTGACGTGCGGCCTTCTCCGGCTCGGCGGCGCAGATGTCGTTGGCCTTGAGAATCGCGCGCAGGACGCGCTTGGTGGCGACCGGGTGGTTGTGGACGAACTCGCTGTTGCCCACCACCATGCAGCAGAAGTATTGCGACCAAGGCTGGTCCGTGGTGCGTGTTGAGGATCACCTGGCCGATCTTGCGGGCACGCAGCTCCTGCGGCTCGGGGGGAAAGCCGAGAAACGCATCGACTTTTCCTTCGGCGAACAATCTCCATGGGGAACAGGCCCATCGCGGTTGCCGTCCGAGCCCTCGACCCATTCGATGTCCTTGCGAGGATCGAGCCCCACATGCGCCGCCATGATCGCCACATACGGTGCTTGCCCGAGCCCAGCACGTCGATGCCGACCTTCTTGCCCTTCAGGTCGCCGATGGTGCGGATCGGCTCGTGTGCGAACAGCTCGAAGCAGCCGGGATGCACGCCCGCCAGCGCCGTGATCGGCAGGCCGGCATCCAGGCGGAAGACGACCGACCGCGCATCCCAAGGCCGAAATCGAGCTCGCCGCGCCCGACCATCTGCGCGGCGCTTCCGGCTCGTCCACGTAGCGGACATCGGTGAAGCCCTCCGCGCGCAGCAGATCCTCGGCGATGTACCAAGGGGCGATGCAGATGCCGGGATCACGGCGTAGCCGGATCGTGGTGGTTTCCGGCGGCCCCTCGTCGGCGAGCGCTCCGCCGGAGCCGAGGACGCCGGCGGCGCCGGCGGCGGTCAGGTTGGTCAGGAAGTGACGGCGGTTCTGAAGCAATCGCATCGCAATCTCCTTTCCGGCCGGTCGAACCGGGGCTCACGCCTTGAGCTCACGTTTGATCTCGTTCAGGAAGCGCCAGTCGGTGCCGTCGGCGATGAGCTTGTTGGGGCTGGACGTGATCATGCCGGCCTCGTGCAGGCGCAGTGCATAGAACCGTATCGTGTCCTCGGGGTCGTATTCGCGCCACGTGCCGTAGGGGACCTCGCCAAACGTTTGGAGCGCATAGTCATATCGATCGGTGAAACGTCCCTCGACCAGCCACCGGGAAACGCGCTCCGGATCGGAAACGCAGAGGTCAGTGGCCTTGAGAATGGCGCGCACGACGCGCTTGGTCGCGACCGGATACTTCTGGATGAACTCGGTGTTGCCGGCCAGCATGCAGCAGAAGTACTGTGACCATGGGCGGTCCACGTTACCATCGACGATCACGTGGCTAATGTTGCGGGCACGCAGTTGCTGAGGTTCGGGCGGAAAGCCGAGGAACGCATCGATCTTGCCGTCGGCGAAAAGCTCCATTGGCTGGATCGATGGACTGGCAACCCAGTTGATGTCTTTGGCGGGATCGAGCCCTACGTAGGTCGCTATACTGGCAAGGAACACATGCTGGTTGGAACCCAGGGCCTGCGTGCCGACACTCTTGCCTTTCAGGTCGGTGACGCTGCGGATGCGTTCGTTCGCGAACAGTTCGAAGCATCCAGGATGCACGCCGGCTACGATCGTGATCGACTGCCCTGCGTCGATCGAGATTAGGAGCGTCGGCGCGAAAACCATGCTGAAATCGATCTCGCCGTGCGCGATTCGATGCGCGTTGGGGACGCCAGCGCCCGTCTCCACGTAGTGGACATCGGTGAAGCCCTCCGCAAGCAGGAGTTCCTGGGAAACGTACAGCGGCGCGAGGCAAATGCCCGGTACTCTTGGGATCCGGACCGTGGTCGTCTCCGGCGGTCCCTCGTCGGCGAGCGATGCCCGGGCGCCAAGGACGCCCGCGGCGCCGGCTGCCGATACGCTGGCCAGGAAATGGCGGCGACTCTGCATGATCTGCATCAGACATTTCCTCTCTTCAATTCGGGCCGGCCGAGCGCCGCCCGCATCGCTCACGCCTTCAGCTCGCGCTTGAGCTCGTTCAGGAAGCGCCAGTCGGTGCCGTCGGCGAGGAGCGCGTTCGGGCTGGATTTGATCATGCCGACCTCATGGAGCCGAAGCGCGTAGAAGCGCATCGTGTCCTCCGGGTCGAACTCGCGCCAGACTTTGTAAGGCACCTCGCTCAGAGTCTGGAGCGCGTAATCGTACCGGTCTGTGACTCCCTCATCGACCAGCTGTCGCGCGACCCGTTCGGGATCGGCGGCGCAGATATCGACAGCCTTGAGGATGGCTCGCAGGTAGCGCTTGGTCGCGATCGGATGGGCGCGGACGAAGTCCCTGTTGCCCAACGCCGTGCAGCAGAAGTAGTCCGACCACGGCTTGTCCGTGGCGGTGTTGATGATCACTCGGCCGATCTTGCGGGCGCGCAGCTCCTGCGGCTCGGGCGGGAAGCCCAGAAAGACGTCGACTTTCCGTTCGGTGAACAGCTGCATGGCGGTTTCGCTCGGACCTGGGGTGACCCAGGCGATGTCCTTGTGAGGGTCGAGCCCGACGTGGGCCGCCATCATCGAGATATACAGGTGGCCGCCGGAGCGGAGCGCCCGGATGCCCACCCTTTTGCCCTTCAAGTCGCTGACGGTTCGGATGGGCTCGTGCGCGAACAGCTCGTAGCACCCGGAATGCACGCCCGCCAAAGCCGTGATCGGCTCGCCGGCATCGAGAAGCCAAACGATCCATGCGCCGGTGTCCACGCTAAGGTCAGCTTCACCGCGTGCGACAGCGTCGCCAGTTGATATCGTCCGCAGGTAGCGAACGTCTGTGAACCCCTCCGCACGCAGGAGCTCGTCGGCGATATACCAAGCCGCAATGCAGATGGCGGGATCGATGGCCAGCCGGAGCGTGGTCGTTTCCGGCGGCCCCTCGTCAGCGAGCGCTCGCCGGGCACCGAGGACGCCCGCGGCCGCGGCCATGGATGCGCTGGCCAGGAAATGGCGGCGACTCTGCATGATCTGCATCAGACATTTCCTCTCTTCAATTCGGGCCGGCCGAGCGCCGCCCGCATCGCTCACGCCTTCAGCTCGCGCTTGAGCTGGTTGACGAAGCGCCAGTCGGCGCCGTCGGCGAGGATCTGGTTCGGGGTCGCGCCGATCATCCCGACCTCGTGGAGGCGCAGCGCGAAGAAGCGCATCGTGTCCTCGGAATCGTACTCGTGCCAGCGGTCGTAGGGCACCTCCTGGACCGTCTGGAGCGCGTAGTCGTAGCGCTCCGTGAAGCCGCCATCGACCAGCCGGCGGGCGGCGGTCTCGGGCTCGGCGCTGCAGAACTCGGCGGCCTTGTAGGTCGCGCGCAGGAGGCGCCTGGTCGCGACCGGATGCGCGCGCACCCAGGCCCGGTTGCCGTAGATCATGCAGCAGAAATACTGCGACCAGGGCTCGTCGGTGACGGTATTGAGGATCACGCGACCGACGTGGCGCGCGCGCAGCTCCTGCGGCTCGGGCGGGAAGCCGAGGAAGGCATCGGTCTTGCCGTCGGCGAACAGGCCCATGGCGTTGCCATCCGGCGGCACGACCCACTCGATGTCCTGCTTCGGGTCGAGGCCGACGTGCTTGGCCATGATCGAGAGGTAGAGATGCCCGCTCGAGGCCGAGCGTCTGGATGCCGACGCGCCGGCCCTTGAGGTCGCGGATGCTGCGGACCGGCTCGCGCGCGAACAGCTCGTAGCAGCCGACATGCAGACCGCCGAGCGCGACCAGCGGCAAGCCGGCATCCAGATGGTAGACGACGGTGCCGGCGAAGCTGGCGCCGAAGTCGACCTCGCCCTTCGCGATCATCTGCGGCGTGCTGAAGCCGCCGGCGGCTTTCACGTACTGGACATCGGTGAAGCCTTCGGCGCGCAGGAACTCCTCGGCCACATCCAGGGGGGCGAAGCAGATCCCCGTCGTGAAGGCGAGGCGGATCGTGGTCGTCTCCGGCGGCCCGTCATCGGCGAGCGCCCGCCGGGCGCCAAAAACGCCGGCCGCGCCGGCCGCGGACAAGCCCCCGAGGAAATGGCGGCGACTTTGCGTGATCTGCATGGAAGTCTCCTTTCCTCAAGTCCAGCGCGGCCGGCAGGCCCCGGCGGCTCAGTTCATGCTTTCAGCTCGCGTTTGATCTCGTCGAGGAAGCGCCAGTCGGTGCCTTTGGCGATGATCTCCTGCGGGGTCGATTTGATCATGCCGACCTCGCGCAGGCGCAGCGCGTAGAACCGTAGCGTGTCCTCGGAGTCGAACTCGCGCCATTTGTCGTAGGGCAGCTCGGTCAGCGTCTGGAGCGCGTACTCGTAGCGATCCGTAAAGCGGCCATCGACCAGCCGTTGTGCGGCCCTCTTCGGCTCGGCGGCGCACAGATCGGTGGCCTTGAGGATGGCGCGCAGCGCGCGCTTCGTTGCGATCGGATGTTTATGGATGAACTCGGTGTTGCCGGCCAGCATGCAACAGAAGTACTGCGACCACGGACGATCTTCAGCACTATTGACGATCACGTGGCCGATCTTGCGGGCGCGCAGCTCCTGCGGCTCGGGCGGGAAGCCAAGGAACGCATCGATCTTTCCATCGGCGAACAGCTGCATTGGTTTGATTGATTGGCTCGTGACCCAGTTGATATCTCTGCCTGGATCGAGGCCGACATAAGCGGCCATGGCGGTCAAGAACACGTGAGGGCTCGAGCCAATAGCCTGTATTCCCACGCTCTTGCCCTTCAGATCCAGGACCGTGCGGACCTCCTCGCGCGCGAACAGTTCGAAGCATCCGGGATGCACCCCGGCTACGACTGTGATCGGCTCGCCGGCATCGATCGGGATGACAAGGGGTGCGGCGAAGTGCAAGCTGAAATCGGCTTCGCCACTTGCAATATTCGCGTGCTGGCTGGCCGATGAAATCGCCACATAGCGGATATCGGTAAAGCCCTCGGCGCGGAGCAGCTCTTCGGCAATGTATTGAGGGGCGATACAGATCCCCGGTATCTTCAAGAGCCGGATCGTGGTCGTTTCTGGCGGCGCCTCGTCGGCGAGCGAGCCTCGGGGGCTCAGGAGCCCTGCGGCGCCGGCGGCGGACAGGCCGGCCAGGAAATGGCGGCGAGTCTGGATGATCTGCATGCAAGCCTCCTCTGTTCCCTTGCGGGCGTCGTCAGCCGAGCGGCTGCTCACGCCTTCAGCTCACGTTTGATCTCGTTGAGGAAACGCCAGTCGGTGCCTTCGGTGAGGATCGTGTTCGGGCTCGTTCGGATCATGCCCGCCTCGTGCAGGCGCAGCGCGTAGAAGCGCAGCGTGTCCTCGGGATCGAACTCGCGCCAGCGGTCGTAGGGGACCTCGGTCAGCGCCTGGAGCGCGTAGTCGTAGCGCTGCGTAACCCGCCATCGACCAGCATGCGGGCGGCCCGCTCCGGCTCGGCGGCGCAGAGGTCGGTCGCCTTGAGGATCGCGCGGAGCACGCGCTTGGTCGCGATCGGATGATTGCGGATGAAGTCGCGGTTGCCGGACAGCATGCAGCAGAAGTACTGCGACCATGGCCGGTCGGTCGCGCTGTTGAGGATCACGTGGCCGATCGTTGCGGGCGCGCAGCTCCTGGGGCTCGGGCGGGAAGCCGAGGAAGGCATCGATCTGGCCGTCGGCGAACAGCTCCTTGGGCCGACCTGGGGCTCGTGACCCAGTTGATGTCGCTCACCGGGATCGAGCCCGACGTAGGTCGCCATGACCGCGAGGAACACGTGCGGGCTCGAGCTCAGCCCTGGATGCCGACGCTCCTGCCCTTGAGGTCGCAGGATGGTCCGGATCGGCTCGTGCGCGAACAGCTCGAAGCAGCCGGAATGCACCCCGGCCACGCCGTGACCGGTTCGCCGGCATCGATCGAGAGACCAGCGGTGCTGCGAAGTTCGAGGCCGAAATCGAGCTCGCCGCGGGCGATCATCTGCGCGAGTTGAGCCGGCCGGCTGTCGGCACGTAGCGGATGTCGGTGAAGCCTTCCGCGCGCAGCAGATCCGTCGGCGATTACTGGGGCGCGATGCAGATGCCCGGGGTCTTGGCCAGAGCGGATCGTGGTGTCTCCGGCGGCCCCTCGTCGGCGAGCGCGCCTCGGGCGCCAAGGACGCCGGCGGCGCCGGCCGCGGACACGCTGGCCAGGAAACGGCGGCGACTCTGCCTGATCTGCATCAAAGCCTCCTCTGTTCAGTTCCGGGCGTCGCCGCCAGGTTGCTCACGCCTTCAGCTCGCGCTTGATCTCGTTCAGGAAGCGCCAGTCGGTGCCTTCGGCGATGATCTGCTGCGGGGTCGACTTGATCATGCCGACCTCGCGCAGCCGCAGCGCATAGAAGCGCAGCGAGTCCTCCGGGTCGAACTCGCGCCAGACATTGTAAGGCACCTCGGTCAGGGTCTGGAGCGCGTAGTCGTAGCGCTCGGTGGACCCGCCATCGACCAGACGCTGCGCGGCTCTCTCCGGCTCGGTGGCGCAGATGTCGGTCGCCTTGAGGATGGCTCTGAGCGCCCGCTTGGTCGCGATCGGATGGGCGCGGACGAAGTCCCTGTTGCCGAAAACGTTGCAGCAGAAATACTGCGACCAGGGCTTGTCGGTGGCGGTGTTGAGGATGACGCGGCCGATCTTGCGGGCGCGCAATTCTTGCGGCTCGGGCGGGAATGCTAGAAAGGCATCGACCTTGCCGCTCGGTGAACAGCTGCTTGGGGGCTCCACCCGGGCCCGGGGTGACCCAGTCGATGTCCTGGTTAGGATCGAGCCCGACCTGCGCCGCCATGATCGCGAGCAGCATGTGTCCGCCCGAGGTGAACCGCGCGGTGATGCCGACCTTCTTGCCCTTCAGGTCGCTGATGGTTCGGATGGGCTCGTAGGCGAACAGCTCGTAGCACCCGGAGTGGATGCCCGCCAAAGCCGTGATCGGCTCGACCGGCTGCCACCTGAGAGACGATCCAGGGGGCGGTCTCGAAGGAGAAGTCGATTTCGCCGTCCGCCACAGCGATTGACCTGGGTTCGTCGGCAGGTAGCGGATGTCGGTGAAGCCTTCCGCGCGCAGCAGGTCGTCGGCGATGTACCCAGGCGCGAGGCAGATGACGGGGTCACGGGAGAACCGGATCGTGGTCGTCTCCGGCGGCCCCTCGTCGGCGAGCGCTGCCCGGGCGCCGAGGACGCCGGCGGCGCGCGGCCACGGACGCGCTGGCCAGGAAATGGCGGCGATTCTGCCTGATCTGCATCAAAGCCTCCTCTGTTCAATTCGGGCCGGCGCGAGCGCCGAGTCGCTCACGCCTTCAGCTCGCGCTTGAGCTCGTTCAGGAAGCGCCAGTCGGTGCCTTCGGCGATGATCTGCTGCGGGGTCGACTTTGATCATGTCGACCTCGCGGAGCCGCAGCGCAAAGAAGCGCAGCGAGTCTTCCGGGTCGAACTCGCGCCAGACATTGTATGGCAGCTCGGTCAGGGTCTGGAGCGCGTAGTCGTAGCGCTCGGTGAACCCGGCATCGACCAGACGTCGCGCGGCCCGCTCCGGCTCGGCGGCGCAGATATCGGCCGCCTTGAGGATGGCACGCAGGTACCGCTTGGTCGCGATCGGATGAGCGCGGACGAACTCTTTGTTACCGAACACGAGGCAGCAGAAATACTGCGACCACGGCTTGTCCGTAGTTGTATTGACGATGACGTGACCGATCCCGCGGGCGCGCAGCTCCTGTGGCTCGGGCGGGAAGCCGAGGAACGCGTCGATCTTGCCAGCCTCGAAAAGATCCGCCGGCTTGACTGTGGGGCTCGGGACCCAGTTGATGTCGGTGTCGGGGTCGAGTCCAACATAGGCAGCCATAATCCGGAGGAACAAGTACCTGCCGGAGCCGAGGTCGGAGATGCCGACCTTTTTGTGCTTCAGGTCACTGATCGTTTGGATGGGCTCCTGCGCAATCAGCTCGAAGCACCCGGGATGCACGCCCGCCAGCGCCGTGACCGGCCCGCCGGCAGCCAGGTGAGAGGCGAGCCATGGTGCGGAAGCGAAGTCGAAGTCGAGCTCGCCGCGTGCGACAGCGTCAACCGGTGTGTCTGGAATGTAGCGGATATCGGTGAACCCTTCCGCGCGCAGCAGGTCCACGGCGATTTGGTTGGGCGCGCCGCAGATGCCGGGGTCACGGTATAGCCGGATCGTGGTCGTCTCCGGCGGCCCCTCGTCGGCGAGGGCTCCCCGGGCGCCCAGAAGGCCGGCCGCCGACAGGCTGGCCAGGAAATGGCGGCGATTCTGTCTGATCGACATCAAGGTCTTCTCCCCAATACCCCGGGTGGCGGACCGTTCGCGCGAGCGCTGTCGCCACGGCGTCGGACCAGGCGCGGGCAGCTGGAGTGCTGCGAGCGTGGCTCACTCAGGTGTTCGGCTTGGGTTTGAGGTCGCGCGGATAGGCACCCATCGGTGCGGTCGGCGAAAATTGCGGTTGGGCTCGACCTGATCATGTCGGCCTCGTCGACGCGTATCGTCACTCCTGGCCACGCTCAGGCTCGCAATCACGAGAACTATGGCAGAACTCCGCCTGCCCTGCACGCTTTTTGAGCAATCTTGCGGGTCGGGTGCGGTCCGGCGTTGATCGGGGCCGGGGCTTGTGCCATGGCGTCCCGGGCGCGGCGCAAGGCGGGCGCGCCGCGGCGATCAGGGGGGCCAAGCCATGACGATCTCGGTCAAGACGCCGACCACCGACCAGATTCTGGACCTGGCCGCGGGGTTCGGCATGCACCTCGAGCGCTCCGCCGCCGACAGCTTCCGCGGCATCATGGCGGCAACGCTCGGCTCCTACGCCCGGGTCGACGAGCTGGTCGAGCCGGCGCTGCCGGTCAAGTATCCGCGGACCTCGGGCTGGCGGCCGGGGCCCGGGGAGAACCCGCTGAACGCCTGGTACTGGCGGTGCGAGATCGAGGGTGCGGCCGAAGGCGTGCTCGCAGGCCTGCAGGTGGCGATCAAGGACAACATCTGCGTCGCCGGGGTGCCGATGGCCAACGGCTCGCGCGTGCTCGAGGGCTACGTGCCGGAGGTCGACGCGACGGTCGTGACCCGGATCCTGGACGCGGGCGGCAGGGTCGTCGGCAAGGCCGCCTGCGAGGACCTGTGCTTCTCGGCCGGCAGCCACACCTGCGTCACCGGCCCGATCCGCAACCCCTTTGCGCCGGAATATTCGGCCGGCGGCTCGTCCGGCGGCAGCGCGGCGCTGGTCGCATCAGGGGTGGTCGAATGCGCCATGGGCGGCGATCAGGGCGGCTCGATCCGGACGCCGTCCTGCCTGGTGTGGCGCCTACGGCCTGAAGCCCACCTGGGGGCTGGTGCCCTGCACCGGCGCCATGCCGATCGCCTATGCGCTCGATCACCTGGGCCCGATCTGCTCGAGCCCGGAGAACGTCGCGCGCCTCCTCTCCGCGATCGCCGGCCCCGACCCGCTCGACCCGCGCACGGCTTTTTCCAGGCCCGGCGACTACATGGGGGCGCTGCACGCGCGGCGCCGACGGGCCTTCGGATCGGCATGCTGAAGGAGGGCTTCGCCCATCCGGTCAGCGATCCCGCGACCAGCGCCAAGGCGAGGCGCGCGATCGAGGTGCTGGGCGAGCAGGGGGCTGTCGTCAGCGAGGTCTCGGTGCCGATGCACTACGACGCGCCGCACGTCTGGACCGCGGTGATCCTCGAGGGCGCGACCGAGCTGATGATCAAGGGCAATGGCCAGGGCAACAACTGGAACGGCTACTATACGGTCTCGCTGATCGATGCGTTCGCGCGCGGCTGGCGCTCGCGCCCGGACGATCTGTCGGCGACCTGCAAGCTGGTCCTGCTGCTCGGCGAATATCTCAACCGCCACTACCACGGCCGCTATCACGCCAAGGGCCAGAACCTGAAGCCCGTGGTCAAGGCGGCCTATGATACGGCGCTCGAGAGCGTCGACATCCTGGCGATGCCGACGATCCCGTTCCCGGCGACCAGGCTGCCGGCGGAGGGCTGCCCGCTCGAGGAGTACGATCGACCTCGCGCTCAACATGCAGCAGAACACCTGCCCGTTCGATGTCGCCGGGCATCCGGCGTTCACGATCCCCTGCGGCCTGGTCGACGGCCGGCCGGTCGGCCTGATGCTGGTCGGCCGGCACATGGACGAGGCGACCCTGATCGCGGCCGCCGAGGCCTACGCCAAGGCGGTCGACTGGAAGACCCAGTAGCCGGCCTCCGCCCTCCTGCGGCGGCAGAGGCCGCGTCTGTCGGGAGCGGGTATTACGAAGCCAGGGCGAGCGCGTCCTCGAGCGCCGGGTAGTCGGTGTAGCCGCGCTCGGTGCCGCCGTAGAAGGTGGCGGGATCGGGCGCGTTGAGGGGCGCGTTGCGGGCCAGCCGCAGCGGCAGGTCAGGGTTGGCCAGGAACGAGGCGCCGAAGCTCACGAGGTCGGCCGCGCCGCGCGCCAGCGCCGCCTCGGCGAGCAGCTCGCGTGTAGCCGCCGTTGACCATGAGCGGGCCGTCGAACGCCTCCTTGAGGTCGGCCGACCAGAGGCTCGCCCTTCCGGCGGTGCCGGCCGGCTCGACCGCGTGCAGATAGGCAAGGCCCAAGGGAGCGAGTGCCAGGGCCGCGTGGCCGAAGGTCGCGCGCGGATTGCTGTCGTGCATGTCGTTGAAGTCGCCCTGCGGCGAGAGGCGGACGCCGACCCGCTCGGCGCCCCAGACGCCGGCCACCGCCTCGGTCACCTCGAGCAGGAAGCGGGCGCGGTTCTGGAGGCTGCCGCCGTAGCGGTCGGTGCGGCGGTTGGTGCCGTCGCGCAGGAACTGGTCGATCAGGTAGCCGTTGGCGCCGTGGATCTCGACGCCATCGAACCTGGCGGCGAGCGCATGGCGGGCGCCGGCCTCGAACTGGGCGACCACGCCCGGGATCTCGGTGGTCTCGAGCGCGCGCGGGGTGACGAAGGGCTGCGGCCCGCTCGCGGTGAAGGCATCGCCCTTGGCGGCGAGCGCGGACGGCGCCACCGGCAGGGCGCCGCCCGGCTGCAGGGACGGATGCGAGATCCGGCCGACGTGCCAGAGCTGCAGGAAGATCCGGCCGCCGGCCGCGTGCACGGCGTCGGTGACGCGCCGCCAGCCGGCCACCTGTTGCTCGCTGTGGATGCCGGGCGTGCCCGGATAGCCGACGCCCTGGGGCGAGACCTGGGTCGCCTCGGTCACGATCAGCCCGGCCGAGGCGCGCTGGGCGTAGTATTCGGCGGCGAGCGCGCCCGGGACGTTGCCCGGGCCGGCGCGGTTGCGGGTCATCGGCGCCATGACGACCCGGTTGGGCAGCGCCAGCGCGCCAAGCTGGAACGGGGTGAAGAGGTCGGGCGTGGCCATCGCGGCTCTCCGGCTTGAAGAATGTATGTGCATACATACATAAGCCTACAGCCGATCGTGTCAAGTATGTAATTGCGTACATTCTTTCGATGCTAGGATGACGTGGCAAGGATGTGACGACCGATGAGCAGCAAAGTCATGCAGGCGGCCGGCGGGACGGCGCTGGCGGGGGTTGCGCCCGAGGCGGTCCGACGGCGCGACAAGGAGGCGACCAAGCAGGCGTTGCTGGCCGCGGGCGTGGAGGTCTTCGCCGAGCACGGCTACGACGCCGCGACCACGCGCGCGGTCGCGCAGGCGGCGGGCGTCAACGAGCAGCTGATCCAGCGCTATTTCGGCGGCAAGACGGGGCTCCTGCTCGCGATCATCGAGCGCTTCGGGCAGCAGGAGCGCCAGTGCTGCTCGCTGCCGCCGCCGTGCACCAGCGTCGAGGCCGAGATCTCCGGCTTTCTCGAGTACCAGCTCGAGCACGCGGCCGCGGTCGGCAAGATCTCCAAGGTCGCGCTCTACCGCTCGCTCTCCGACCCCGAGGTCGCCTGCGCGATCGGCCGCCAGTTCGCCGAGACCCGGGTCCTGCTCCTGCGCCAGCGCCTGAGCGCGCTGCAGGCGCGCGGCCTGATCGACCCGGACGCCGACCTCGAGGCGGCCGCGACCGCGCTCGCGTCCTTGAGCTTCGGACTCGCCTTCGTCGACCAGCTGGTGTTCGGCGCCGATTGCGCGCTGCTGCGGCGGGTCGCCCGCCACGTCGCCAGCGTCTACGCCGCCGGCCTCGCGCCGCCGGCGCGCCCGGGCCGTGACGCTCGGCAAAAACGAGGCCAGCCGGCGCTCGCGGCCAAATCTGGCCGAGAGCGGTCCGGATGATCGGTCGCGGGATGGCAAATTGCGTTGCCGGCCCCCGCCCGGTACTGTTTCGGGCGCCGGGCTCAATTGCGCGGACCCGGGCTCTCGAGCACGAGTGAGGCCGCCATGTGCGGGATCGTCGGTCTGTTCCTGAAGGACGCCCGCCTCGAGGCGCGGCTCGGGGCCTATCTGGCGCCGATGCTGACCGCCATGAGCGAGCGCGGGCCGGACAGCGCCGGCTTTGCGGTCTACCGCCGGCCGGCGGCCGGACTGACGGTCAAGCTCACGCTCCATCACCCGGACGAGGACTATCCCTGGCCGGAGCTCTGGGCGGATCTGGCCGCGACCCTTGGCGCCCGGGTCGAGGGCGAGGTCCGGGCGAGCCATTGCGTGCTGATGAGCGATGCGCAGGCCGACGCGATCCGGAGCGCGCTGGCCCTGCGCTGGCCCGAAGCTCGCCTCATGGGCATCGGCGAGAGCATCGAGATCTACAAGGAGAAAGGCCGGCCCGAGGCGGTCGTCGAACGCTTTCGCCTGGCCGAGCTTTGCGGCTCGCACGCGATCGGCCACACCCGCATGGCGACCGAGAGCGCGGTCACGACCGAGCACTCGCATCCGTTCTCGACCGGGCTCGACCTCTGCCTGGTGCACAACGGCTCGCTGTCCAACCACAATCGGCTGCGGCTCTGGCTCGGGCGCCACGGCATCCGCTTCCAGACCGACAACGACAGCGAGGTCGCGGCCGGCTATCTGACCTGGCGGCTGGGCGAGGGGGCGAGCCTCGATCAGGCGCTGGAATCCGCGCTCGACGATCTGGATGGCTTCTACACCTTCGCGGTCGGCACCAAGGACGGCTTTGCCGTGCTGCGCGACCGCTTCGCCTGCAAGCCCGCGGTGCTCGCCGAGACCGACGAGTGGGTCGCGATGGCGTCCGAATACCGCTCGATCGCGCATCTGCCCGGCGCCGAGACCGCGCGCATCTGGGAGCCGGCGCCGGCGACCGTCTACAGCTGGGCGCGGCACTGACCCCCTTGATCACGGTCGATCTGCAGCAGACCACAGTCCGGGAGCTCAACCGGACGCTCCACGCGCTGACTGCCGACAGCAATGAGCGGGCGTGGCGGGTGGTCCATCCGCGCGGCGCGCATGCGGTCGCGGTCGGCCTGAGCCGGCCGATCGAGGTCACGATCGACGGCCACGTCGGCTATTACTGCGCCGGCATGAACCAGGCCGCGAACGTCACCATCCACGGCCACGCCGGCCAGGGCCTGGCCGAGAACATCATGTCCGGCGTGGTCCGGGTCACCGGCAACGCCTCGCAGGCGGCCGGCGCCTCGGGCCATGGCGGCCTGGTGGTGATCGAGGGCGATGCCAGCTCCCGCTGCGGCATCTCGATGAAGGGCGTCGACATCGTGGTCCGGGGCTCGGTCGGCCACATGAGCGCGTTCATGGCCCAGGCGGGCCACCTGGTGGTCTGCGGCGATGCCGGCCGCGATCTCGGCGATTCGATCTACGAGGCCGTGCTCTACGTGCGCGGCAGGGTTGCGAGCCTCGGCTCCGACTGCGTCGAGCAGCCGCTGACCGGGGCCGACCGCACCCTGCTCGGGGATCTCCTGGAGCGCGCGGGCTTCGAGCTCGACCCGGGCAGCTTCCGGCGTTACGGCTCGGCCCGCCGGCTGTACAACTTCCACATCGACCACGCCGGCAGCTACTGACATGGATGCTCGCGGCGGCCCAGGGCGATCGGCGGGCTCGATCTCGAGGGGTCCGGCCGGGCGTCATCGCGACCGGGCCCTGCGCGACATTCTGGGCCGCTGGCCCTGCGCGACGTTCTGGCGTGGTCGCCTGGGGCGGAACGTTAACCGGAGGTTAACTTCTTGGCTGTAAACGCTTCCTTCGGATGGTCCATGCGACCGTGGGACTCCGCGTCGCCCGAGTTTTCCGGCGGGCGGATGGAGCCCCAGGGTCGCATGGACCATCGAGCCCGCAAAGGGTGACGGCCAATCATGGATGAAAGGTTAAGGACAAGGCGGTCGAGCCGGTGGTCCGGCCGGGATGAAAGGTTACAACGGCAAGGCGGTCGACCTGGTGGTCCGGCCGGGAGCCTGCGCCGGGCGTCGCGGGCGGCGGCCCGCGCGGAACCGGTCCGGACGTGACCCATGACGCGCGGACGGGTCCGGACGTGACCAATGACGCGCGGACGGGTCCGGACGTGACCAATGACGCGCGGACGGGTCCGGACGTGACCAATGACGCGCGGACGGGTCCGGACGTGACCAATGACGGCGACGGTCGACGTGACCATGACGGCGGAACGCGGTGCCCGAGCGCGACGCAATCGGCACGCGCGGTACGGGTCCGGACGTGACCCATGAGATGACGGACGAGTGAGCGTTGCGGCCATGGCGGTGAACGAGGCGGGCGGCGGCCCGCGCGGAGCGGGTCCGGGCGTGACCCATGAGATGACGGACGAGTGAGCGTTGCGGCCATGGCGGTGAACGAGGCGGGCGGCGGCCCGCGCGGAGCGGGTCCGGGCGTGACCCATGAGGTGACGGACGAGTGAGCGTTGCGGCCATGGCGGTGAACGAGGCGGGCGGCGGCCCGCGCGGAGCGGGTCCGGGCGTGACCCATGAGGTGACGGACGAGTGAGCGTTGCGGCCATGGCGGTGAACGAGGCGGGCGGCGGCCCGCGCGGAGCGGGTCCGGGCGTGACCCATGAGATGACGGACGAGTGAGCGTTGCGGCCATGGCGGTGAACGAGGCGGGCGGTGGTCAGGGGAGCGGGATGGGCGTCGATCCGCGTTCGTTGCGGGAATCCGCGAGCTTTCCGCGGAGCGTGATCGCGGAGATCCAGCGCGCCGCCAGCGAGGGGCTGTACGAGATCCGGGGCTTCGGCGCCAAGCGCCGGCTCCCGACCTTCGACGATCTCGTGCTGCTCGGCGCCTCGGTGTCGCGCTATCCCCTCGAGGGCTACCGCGAGAGATGCGCGACCCATGTCACGATCGGCAGCCGGTTTGCCGAGAAGCCGGTCGAGCTCGCGATCCCGATCACGATCGCCGGCATGAGCTTCGGCGCGCTCGGCGCGCACGCCAAGGAGGCGCTCGGGCGCGCCGCGACCGCCATGGGCACCAGCACCACGACCGGCGACGGCGGCATGACCGACGAGGAGCGGGCGGCGTCGAAGACGCTCGTCTACCAGGTGCTGCCGTCCCGCTACGGCCTCAATCCGGACGATCTGCGCCGCGCGGACGCGCTCGAGGTCGTGGTCGGCCAGGGGGCGAAGCCGGGCGGCGGCGGCATGCTGCTCGGGCTCAAGATCACCGAGCGGGTCGCCGCCATGCGCACCCTGCCCCAGGGCATCGACCAGCGCAGCGCCTGCCGCCATCCCGACTGGACCGGCCCCGACGATCTCACCATCAAGATCGCGGAACTGCGCGAGATCACCGACTGGCAAAAGCCGATCTACGTCAAGATCGGCGCGACCCGGACCCGCTTCGACGTCGCGCTCGCGGTCAAGGCCGGCGCGGATGCGATCGTGCTCGACGGCATGCAGGGCGGCACCGGTGCGACCCAGGACGTGTTCATCGAGCATGTCGGGATTCCGACGCTGCCGGCGGTCCGGCTCGCGGTCGAGGCGCTCCAGGAGCTGGACGTGCACCGCAAGGTGCAGCTGATCGTCTCGGGCGGCATAAGGAGCGGCGCCGACGTCGCCAAGGCGCTGGCCATGGGGGCGGATGCGGTCTCGATCGGGACGGCCGCCCTGATCGCGCTCAACTGCAACGCGCCCCTCTACCAGGAGGACTACGCGGCGCTCGGCACCGCGCCCGGCTTCTGCCACCACTGCCACACCGGCCGCTGCCCGGTCGGCATCACGACCCAGGACCCGGAGCTGGAGCAGCGCCTCGACGTCGGGCAGGCGGCGCGCCGGGTCCAGAACTACCTGACCACGCTCGTGCTCGAGACCCAGACGCTGGCGCGCGCCTGCGGCAAGTCGCACGTCCTCAACCTCGAGCCCGAGGATCTCGCGGCGCTCACGGTCGAGGCAGCCGCGATGGCGGGCGTGCCGCTGGCCGGCACCGACTGGATCCCGGGCAAGCGGACCTGAGCCGATCGAACGAAACGGGGAGGACGGCTGGCATGGCCAAGGATCTCGCACAGATCGCCAGGCAGGACGGCATCAAGTATTTCCTGATCAGCTTCGTCGATCTGTTCGGCGTGCTGCGGGCGAAGCTGGTGCCGGCGGCGGCGATCGGCGACATGGCCAGGGTCGGCGCGGGCTTTGCCGGTTTTGCGACCTGGCTCGACATGACCCCGGCCGACCCGGACATGTTCGCGATCCCGGACCCCTCGAGCCTCACGCGCCTGCCCTGGAAGCCCGAGGTCGCCTGGCTGGCGGCCGACCTCTGGATGGCGGGCAAGGAGGTCGCGAGCGCGCCGCGGGTGGTCCTGAAACGCCAGATCGCGGCCGCCGCCGAGCAGGGTTACCGGCTGAAGACCGGGGTCGAGTGCGAGTACTTCATCATCCTGGCCGACGGCATCGGCGATCTCGGATCCGCGCGACACCCAGGACAAGCCCTGCTACGACCAGTCGGCCCTGATGCGCCGCTTCGAGGTCATCAGCGCGATCTGCGATGCGATGCTCGAGCTCGGCTGGGGCCCCTACCAGAACGATCACGAGGACGCCAATGGCCAGTTCGAGATGAACTGGCTCTACGATGATGTCCTGGTGACCGCCGACCGGCACGCGTTCTTCAAGTTCATGGTCAAGACGATCGCCGAGCGCCACGGCCTGCGCGCGACCTTCATGCCCAAGCCGTTCGCCCATCTGACCGGCAACGGCTGCCACGTGCACGCCTCGATCTGGGACAAGAACGGGCGCAGGAACCTGTTCGACGACCCCAAGGGCGAGCTCGGCCTGTCGGCGCTCGCCTACAATTTCCTGGCCGGCGTGCTGCATTCGGCCGAGGCGCTGTGCGCGCTCTTCAACCCGACCGTCAACAGCTACAAGCGCCTGAACGCGGCGACCACGCTCTCGGGCGCCACCTGGGCGCCGAACGCGATCAGCTACGCCGGCAACAACCGCACCCACATGGTCCGCATCCCCGACCCCGGCCGCCTCGAGTTCCGCCTGATGGACGGCGCCGCCAACCCCTATCTCGCGCCGGCCGCCCTGCTCGCGGCCGGGCTCGACGGAATCCGGGAAAAACGCGATCCGGGCAAGCGCCTCGACATCAACATGTACACCGACGGCCAGCGCGCCCGCGGCATCAGGAAGCTGCCCCTCAACCTCCTGGATGCGATCCGCGCGACCCAGAAGAGCCGCATGCTCCGGGCCGCGCTCGGCGACGAGGTCATCGACAGCTACGCCAAGCTCAAGCTCATGCAGTGGAACGCCCATGCCGCCCAGATCAGCCCGTTCGAGCGCGAGCAGACCCTCGACTGCTGACGCGCCGCTGTGCCTGGCCCTGACCAGATCCTGATCCGGGAGCGGGACCGATGACCGGCTCGATGCCGCATGTGCTGGTTCTGGGCGGCGGCATCATCGGCATCACGTCGGCCTGGTATCTGGCGCGCGCCGGTTGCCGGGTCACCCTGGTCGAGCGCGGGCCGGGGGTCGGGCTCGAGACCTCGTTCGCCAACGGCAGCCTGATCACCCCCAGCATGTCCGACCCCTGGGCGGCGCCGGGCCTGCCGTGGCAGCTCCTGAAATGGCTCGGCCGCGAGGACGCGCCCTTCCTGCTCCGGCTGCGCGCGCTGCCGGGGCTCACGTCGTTCGGGCCGGCCTTCCTGCGCAACTGCACGGCCGCGCGCTGGCGGCGCAACACCCTGATCATCCTCCGCCTCACCCGCTACAGCCAGGCGCGGCTCAACGAGCTGATCGCGCTGACCGGCATCGCCTACGACGGCGCCTCGCTCGGCATCCTCCGCCTCTGCCGCGATCCTGCCGCCCTCGAGCACGCCGAGCGGGTCGCGGCCGCGGTCGGGGTTGCCTACCGGCTGCTCGATGCCGCCGGCTGCGCCCGCCTGGAGCCCGCGATCGCGCCCGCGGCCGACCGGCTCGCGGGCGGCATCCACTTCCCGGACGACCAGAGCGGCGATGCCTACAAGTTCACCGCAGCGCTCGCCGGGCATTGCCGGGAGGCGGGCGTCGACTGCCGCTTCGGGGTCAGGGTCCAGGCGCTCGAGGCCGCGGGCGCGCGGATCACCGGCGTGATCACCGACCAGGGCCGCCTCGAGGCCGACCGCTACCTGGTGGCGCTCGGCTGCGCCGGTGCTCCCCTGCTCCGCCCGCTTGGCCTCGAGCTCCCCGTCTACCCGGTCAAGGGCTACTCGGTGACCCTCGATCTCGACGGCTGGAACGGCGCGCCGCGGGTGCCGCTGGTCGACAGCGGCCGCAAGCTCGCGATCGTGCGCCTGGGCGATCGCCTGCGCCTCGCCGGCACGGCGGAGCTCGCGGGCTACGACACCACCCTCAACCCGGCGCGCGGCGCCAACCTGCTCGAGAGCCTGCGCACCCTCCTGCCCGACGCCCCCAACCTCGCCACCGCCCGGCACTGGACCGGTCTGCGGCTGATGACCCCGGACGGCATCCCGATCCTCGGGCCCTCGCCCTACGCCAATCTGTTCCTGAACCTCGGCCACGGCCACCTCGGCTGGACCATGGCCTGCGGCTCGGCCAAGCTGCTCGCCGACCTGCTCACCGGCCGCCCGCCCGAGATCGACCTCGCCGGCATGACCCTCACCCGGCTCGGCACCCGAGGAGGCGTCGGCCGGTATTTATAGTCAGGCGGTGGCGCCAGGACCGGGCGCCGCCCTCGGGCGACCAGCTGCTCGACAACGACACCGGAAGCTGCACCAGGGGAACGCCGGTGCCGCCGCGAACAGCCGATGGGCGCGCGACCAGACGTTCGAATGGTGACGGCGGGTCAGGAGGTCGATGCACGGATCCGGCAGACCGCGGGCCGGCTGCAGGTTCGCGGGCGCCGGTCCCGGCCCGCAGGCCGGGCGAAGCCGGGACCGTCTCCGCGTGGCATCAGTGCTCGCGGACGACTTCCCAGGCCGGATTGCGGACGCCGCGTGGCCAGCGCAGCCGGTATTCCGCGCCGTCGTCGAACCAGACCCGGAATGTGAACCGCTCGGCCGACCACACGCCCTGTTCCGGGCCGTGCTCGCGCTCCAGCTGGGCGATCAGGGACCTCAGGCTCGCATGACTGAGCGACATGGCATCCTCGCACCCGACAGGCGTGCGGTCCGCTCGGCGGCGGACCTGGCCGAGGCCATAGTCGCGCGATTCGGGTCAGAAAGCAGCCGGCGGCGGCAGTATCATGGTAAGCAATCGGTAAAGATGTGGCGGTCTCTGGGTCAAAGTGAGCCCGCCAGCAGCGCCGCGGCGATCGCCGCCCATTCTTCCGGCAGAGGTCGGGCGCATACGGGCCGCCCGGCGCGCCGATACCAATAGCCGGCGTTGGCGAGGTCGCCCTCGACCCGATGCAGATAGGCGTGCACCCACGCGCCCGCCGCGTCGTCCTGAGCCTGGGCCAGGCGATGGGCGGCCGGCCAGTCGCCCCTGGCCTCGTGCCACAGCGCCTGGAGTGCCGGGCCGAGCCCGGCGGGCGGCGCGGCCGAGCGCAGCGACTCCCGGAAGGCCTCGAGGGTCATCGACGACATGGCGAGGTCACCACTGGGCTGGTCCCTGGCTAAGGCGGGCGATCGGCATCCATGGCTTACCTAGCACTGAACCGCCGGTCTGACGACCGGGGCCGCGCGCCGTCGGCTCGAATCCAGGTCTAGGGGACCCGCGCGAGCGCGCCTCCGGGCCCGTAGAGAAAATCCAGAACCTCGCTCGCACGCACGGCGATGAGCAACCCTCCGGCCGAGGCGTCGGCGTCGCCGCTGCCGACGCCGACCACACGGTCGCCGAGAAACCACGGCAGGCCTTCGGGGCGGGCGGGCGGCACCCGGACGTCGACCGCCGCCTGCGCGGCCGGGGCCGGACCGGAGCTGCCCGGCACGGCATGGGCGCTCTGATAGCGGCCCGGGGTCAGGACGACGCCGGCGCCCTCGGCGAGCCCGATGGCCTCGACCGGCTGGCCGGGCGGGAGCGGCGGGCCATCGTAGAAGGCGACCGGCGGCCCCGGGTGCTCCACTTGAACCAGGGCCAGATTGCGCGCCTGGTCGGCGCGGGCGACCAGGCCTAGCACCTGCGCCCCATCGGCGGCCGCGATGTCGACGACCGAGCTGCGATTGACCAGCTGCGCCGTGGTCAGAACCAGATCGGAGCGAACGTAGACGCCGCCGCCGCTGCGACTGCCGGCACCGACCCGGACCACGCTCGCCGCCCGCGGGTCGGGGCCGGGCGCTGCGGCGGGCCCCGCTCCAGGCGCAAGCTCGAGGTCGCCGGCCGGCGGCCGGGCGGCGGCACGGAGCCGACCGTCGAACGCGAGGCTGGCCGGTCGGCCGGCCCGGTCCGGCCAGAGCCGCGCCCGGGCCGGCGGCGCCGCCCCGGGGTGGTCCGCAGGCGGCGCTGCGAGCCGCTCGTCCCCGCCAACGGTCTGCACGAGCGGATCGTCACCGGCGTCCGTCCGCGCGAGCAGATCATCACCGGCGTCCGTCGCCGCGGGTGCGCCCTCCGGGCTCCCCGGCAAGGCGATCCGGTGGTCGAGGCCGACGGGGCCGGGCGATGTCCGGCCCGGGTGGCCGTGTCTGTGGGGCGGCGCCCGGTCCCGGCCCGGGTCGAAAGCGGCCGCCGACGGCAGCGGCTCCAGGGCCACGGTCGCGGTTTCAGGCTGCTCGAGGGCGGCGATCGAGCGCCCGGATAGCGGTGCCGGCGCAGCGTCGCCCAACGCGGCCGCGATCGCCGACAGCTGGAGGCGCGGCGGCTCGCGCTGCCAGGTCTCGAAGTCGTCCCGGGTCAGGCTGCCGGCGGCATAGGCCTCGTGGTCCTTGTCGCGCGGGTCCAGGCCCTCCAGGAGCACGAACTCGCGCCGCTCGCGCTGCCGGAGTTCGGCCTGCCAGATGCGTCCGTGGGAGCGGTCGATCAGGGCGATCGGAATGGTCGCCTCCTTGCCGGCAAGGACCACCTGGCGCTCGAATTGATAGGGCTGGTAGAGCGGGCGGTCGATCGAACGCGGGATCGCCGCCAGCGCGCTGGTCGCCTGATCGAGGTCGCGCTCGCGGCTGCCCTGACTGAAACCCGAGATCACGCCGCCGACCAGCGCCCCGAACAGGTCGAGCATCGGGTCGCCGACCCTCAGGACGCCGGGCCCGTCGTTCTTGGTCGCGCGCTCGGCCTGTCGGACCCGGAGCTGGGCTGCGTCGTAATCGGGATTGCGCTCGGCGCGCACGCCGCTCTGATAGAGCGAGCGCACGCTGTCCTGGCTGATCAGACGCTGCCCGACCCGCTGATCCCGCGCCGGCTCCACCAGGAGCAGGCAGGGCGTCTGGACAACCGCCGGATCGGTCCGCTCGCGGACCTCGAGCGGAAGGTCGGCGGCGACCGTCACGCCGGGCGGGGCCAGCCAGTCGCGGTCGTCGGCGGAGCCGGGCCGGACCAGGGCGATCGGCGGACGCTCGTCGGCATTGAGATGTCCGGCGCGCGCGGCCTCGGCCAGCAGCCCGAGCTTGGCCTGGCAATCCGGCGCCTTGGCCCAGTCGATCGCCGGCCACGCAGGGGTCCGGACGGCCGCGGCCGCCGCGGCAGGCGCGACCGGCGGCGGCGAGGGCGGGGGCGACGGCGGGCCTGGGGTCGTCGTCTGGCAGGCCGCGAGCAATCCGGCCAGAAAGGCGCCGACGAGCCCGGGCGGATCGCTCTTCGCCATGGTTCGAGCCTCTCCGGCTCGGTTAACCGGCGGTTAACCATTTCTACCGTATATTATAATAGAGCGTGTTGCAATTCAACCTACGAGGAGAGATGCTGATGACCGGAGGATGACCGCGCCAGCGCGCCGGCGGGGCTTCGGTGGCCGCGTGGCGCGCGCCGGTGATCGGCTGCAGTGGGGATCGGGGCGACGTTCGCCGTGGCCCCCGGGTGGATCGACGCCGGGCGTTGACCAAACGCCGACGGCGATCGCGCACGGACGCCCCAAGCGGCTCAGGCGTGGCTGCTTGCTCTGAACGTTGGTCATGCCCTTGGCATGGCCCTGGTCCGGGGTTGCCTCCTGGCGGAGCATTCTCGCCGGCTCGGGTCGCGGCCGGTCAAGGCCAGCGTAGCTGCCGGCTGCGCCGGTTGCAGCCTTGACCGGCCGCGCCCGCCCGGCACACTTCGCCAGCAAGAGGCAATGCCGCAGAGCCCGGCTCACCCCGACCAACGTTCGTGGTGACGACAGCCAGCGCTCGACCGTGCCGGCGACCGCGGTCGATGCCCCCGCAACCCGGTTCGGGCGCGCAGCGCCCGTGCCGGCGACCGTGGTCGATGCCTCCGCAACCCGGTTCAGGCGCGCAGCGCTCGTGCCGGCGACCGCGGTCCAACGCCTCGGCAACCCGGCTCAGGCGCGCAGCGCTCCTGCCGGCGACCGCGGTCCCGCGCCTCGGCAACCGGTTCGGAGCGCGCAGCGCTCGTGCCGGCGACCGCGGTCCAACGCCTCGGCAACCGGTTCGGAGCGCGCAGCGCTCGTGGCGGCGAGCGCGGTCGGCGCCTCCGTAACCGGTTCGGGCGCGCAGCGCTCGTGCCGACGAACCGCGGTCGACGCCCCGGCAACCGGGCTCAGGCGCGCAGCGCTCATGCCGGCGAGCGCGGTCCAACGCCTCCGTAACCGGTTCGGGCGCGCAGCGCTCGTGCCGACGAACCGCGGTCGACGCCCCGGCAACCGGGCTCAGGCGCGCAGCGCTCATGCCGGCGAGCGCGGTCCAACGCCTCCGCAACCGGTTCAGGAGCGCAGCGCTCGTACCGACGAACCGCGGTCGACGCCTCGGCAACCGGGCTCAGGCGGCCAGCGCTCGTGGCGGCGAGCGCGGTCGACGTCTCGGCAACCGGTTCGGGCGCGCAGCGCTCGTGGCAGCGGGCGCGGTCGACGCCCCGGCAACCGGTTCGGAGCGCGCAGCGCTCGTGCCGGCGAGCGCGGTCGACGTGTCGGCAACCGGTTCGGGCGCGCAGCGCTCGTGCCGGCGAGCGCGGTCGACGCCGCCGCAACCGGCTCAGGCGTAGCGCTCGATGGTGCCGGCGACCTCGTTGAGCACGCCCTCGAGCAGCGCCTCGTCGTCCGCCTCGACCATGACCCGGATCAAAGGCTCGGTGCCCGACGGCCGCACCAGCAGGCGGCCATGGCCGTTGAGCTTGGCCTCGGCCGCCGCGATGCACTGCCGGACGGCGCCCTCCTCGAGCGGCCGGCCGCCGTTGAGACGGCAGTTGCGCAGCCGTTGCGGCAAGGGCTGGAAGACCCGGCCGAACTCGCTCATCGGCCGCTCCTGATGGCGCATCACGGCCAGGATCTGCAACCCGGCGAGCAGGCCGTCGCCGGTGGTGGCGAAGTCGGTCATGATGATGTGGCCGGACTGCTCGCCGCCGAGATTGTGGCCCGAGGCGCGCATGTGCTCGACCACGTAGCGATCGCCCACCTGGCTCCGGTAGAGGGTCAGGCCCAGATCGCCAAGATAGCGCTCGAGCCCGAGGTTGGCCATCGTGGTGCCGACCACGCCGCCGCCCTTGAGCGAGGCCTCGGCCTGCCAGCTCTGGGCGAGCAGGGCCAGCATCTGATCGCCATCGATCAGCTCGCCGCGCTCGTCGGCCAGCACGATCCGATCGGCGTCGCCGTCCAGGGCGATCCCGAGGTCGGCGCGATGCTCGAGCACGGCCGCGCACATCGCCTGGGGATGGGTCGAGCCGCAGCGGGCGTTGATGTTGAAGCCGTTGGGGCTGGTGCCGAGCTCGATGACGTCGGCCCCGAGCTCCCAGAGCACCTTGGGCGCGACGCCGTAGGCCGCGCCATTGGCGCAGTCGATCACGATCCTGAGGTCGTTCAGGGTCATGCCCCTGGGCAGGCTGGCCTTGAGCGCCTCGATGTAGCGGCCGCGGGCGCCCTCGAGGCGCACCGCCCGGCCGAGCAGGCTGGGCTCGGCCAGGCCGTCTTCGGTCGAGCCGCGCATCTGCTCCTCGATCGCGAGCTCGATGTCGTCCGAAAGCTTGTAGCCGTCCGGGCCGAACAGCTTGATGCCGTTGTCCTGATAGGGGTTGTGCGAGGCCGAGATCATCACGCCGAGATCGGCCCGCAGCGAGCGCGTCAGCATCGCGACGCCCGGCGTCGGCAGCGGCCCGAGCAGGGTGACGTCCATGCCCATGGCGATGAAGCCCGCGGTCAGCGCCGGCTCGAGCATGTAGCCCGAGAGCCGCGTGTCCTTGCCGATCACGACCCGATGACGATGATCGCCGCGCGTGAAATAGCCGCCGGCCGCCAACCCGAGCCGCAGCGCGATCTCCGCGGTCATCGGCGGCTGGTTGGCCGTGCCGCGGATCCCATCCGTGCCGAACAGCTTACGAGCCATGCCAATCCCCGCAGCAAAGGTTTCGCGCTCTGAGGTTAGCCGCAAGCGAAGCCGCGACCAAGCAGCCGACCCCATATCTCAGTATCGCAATCACTGGCACCCCACGCCGCCAATTCTAGCACGACAAGCCTTGCCTAGCACGACAGGGCTTGCCAAATCCGCAAGCATTGTCGGGTCTGGGCGACATCGTGCACCCGGACCACCGCGACCCCCTGCGCGATCCCGGCGAGCGCGGCCGCCAGCGATCCGGGCAGACGCCCGGACGAGGGTGCCTCATCGGCCAGACGCGCGATGAAACTCTTACGCGATACGCCGAGCACGATCGGAGTACCAAGACCGAGATAGAGGCCGAGCCGGCTCAGGATCTCGACGTTGTGCGCGACCGTCTTGCCGAAGCCGATGCCGGGATCGATCAGCAGCCGGCGCCGGTCGAAGCCGGCCGCGGCCCAGGCCAGGGTGCGCTGCTCGAGATGGTCGAACACATCGAGCGCGGCGGCGACGTAGGTCGGTTGCCGCTGCATGGTCGCGGGCTCGCCCTGGCTGTGCATCAGGACCACCAGGCAATCGCTCGCGCCGGCCACCTCGAGGCTGTCCGGGTCGTGACGCAAGGCCGTGACGTCGTTGATCATGCGGGCGCCGGCGGCGACCGCGGCGCGCATCACTTCGGCCTTGCGGCTGTCGATCGAGACCAGGATCCCGCTCGCCGCGAGCGCCTCGACCACCGGCAGGACGCGGCGGGTCTCCTCCGCCGCCGAGACCGGCGCGGCGCCCGGACGCGTGGATTCGCCGCCGACGTCGACGATGTCGGCGCCTTGCGCGTGCAGGCTCCGACCGTGGGCGATCGCGGTCGCCGGCTCGAGGAAGCAGCCGCCATCGGAGAAGCTGTCGGGAGTGACGTTGACCACGCCCATGATCAAGGGCCGCCGATCGGGCAGGCCCGGGGGCCGGGGGAAGGGCCCGGTCACCGCCGCGAGCCGCTGTTCGAGGGCGGCCCCGAAAGCCTGGCCCCGCCCCCAGCCGGCGAGCGCCGTCACGGGCAGGACCGAGCGCTCGATCCGGTCGGCCGAACGGAGCCAGATCTCGACGACGGTGAAAGCGGCGCCGCGGTCGCCGAGCGGCAGCGCAAACCCGCCCTCGAGCGCCCGCCCTGCGGCGTCGGCGTGCAGGATGCCGAGCGGCTGCAGGTAGACGCGGGCGCTCGATGGTTCCGAGGGAATCGGCTGTGCCCCCAGCGCGACTGCCGCCAAACGCGCGGGCCCGGCGGCTTCGCCGGGCGCCGGCGCCCCGTTCAGGCGGCTGTCAGGCCCCCGGCTGCGGGCTCGGCTCGAGACCGCCGGTATCGTCCTTCGGCGGTGCGGTGTTCGGGACCGAGCCCCGCTTGCCGCCGCTCGGCGCGGCGGCGCTCGGCGGCTCGTGGGGTGGCGACTTCGGGATCGGCTCGCCGCGCAGCACGGCGCCGACCTCCTCGCCGGTCAGGGTCTCGTGCTCGAGCAGCGCATTGGCGAGATCGTGCAGCCGCTCGAGGTTGCGGCCGATGATCGTCTTGGCGGTATCGAACCCGGCTTCGACCAGGCGACGGATCTCGGCATCGATCAGCTGGGCGGTCGAACTCGGAGACGTTCTTGGTCTGGGTGATCGAGTGCCCGAGGAACACCTCCTGCTGATTCTCGCCGTAGGCCATCGGCCCGAGCTTGTCGCTCATGCCCCACTGGGTGACCATGTGGCGCGCGATCTTGGTCGCCTGCTCGATGTCGGAGGCGGCGCCGGCGGTCACCTTCTCGTGGCCGAAGATCAGCTCCTCGGCGACCCTTCCGCCCATCGCGACCGCGATGTCGGCATTCAGCTTCTCGCGCGAGACCGAGATCCGGTCGCCGAGCGGCAGCCGCATCACCATGCCGAGCGCGCGGCCGCGCGGGATGATCGTCGCCTTGTGGATCGGGTCCGAGGCGGGCGACAGGAAGCCGACCAGGGCATGGCCCAACTCGTGGTAGGCGGTCAGCCGCTTCTCCTCCTCGGTCATGACCATGGAGCGCCGCTCGGCGCCCATCATGACCTTGTCCTTGGCGGACTCGAAGTCGGCCATGCCGACCATCCGCTTGCCCACCCGGGCCGCGAGCAGGGCCGCCTCGTTGACGATGTTGGCGAGATCGGCGCCCGAGAAGCCGGGGGTGCCGCGCGCGATCACCTTGGGATCGACGTCGGGCCCGACCCGGACCTTCTTCATGTGCACCTGGAGGATCTTCTCGCGCCCGAGCACGTCCGGATTGGGGACCACCACCTGGCGGTCGAAGCGGCCCGGCCGCAGCAGCGCCGGATCGAGCACGTCCGGGCGGTTGGTCGCGGCGATCAGGATCACGCCCTCGTTGGCCTCGAAGCCGTCCATCTCGACCAGCAGCTGGTTGAGGGTCTGCTCGCGCTCGTCGTTGCCGCCGCCCAGGCCCGCGCCGCGGTGCCGCCCGACCGCGTCGATCTCGTCGATGAACACGATGCAGGGCGCATGCTTCTTGGCCTGCTCGAACATGTCGCGCACGCGCGAGGCGCCGACGCCCACGAACATCTCGACGAAGTCCGAGCCCGAGATCGTGAAGAACGGCACGTTGGCCTCGCCGGCGATCGCCCGCGCCAGCAGGGTCTTGCCGGTGCCGGGGGGGCCGACCAGCAGCACGCCCTTGGGAATCCGGCCGCCGACCTGCTGGAATTTCTGCGGGTTCTTGAGGAACTCGACGACCTCCTGGAGCTCCTCCTTGGCCTCGTCGATGCCGGCAACGTCGTTGAAGGTCACCCGGCCGTGCTTTTCGGTCAGAAGGCGCGCGCGCGACTTGCCGAAGCCCATCGCCTTGCCGCCGCCGGACTGCATCTGGCGCATGAAGAAGATCCAGACGCCGATCAGCAGCAGCATCGGGAACCAGGACACCAGGACGCCGAGCAGGGACGGCATGCTGTCGTCGACCGGCGCCGCGGTGATCCGGACGCCCCGATCGGACAGGCGGCTGACCAGGTTCGGATCCTCGGGCGCATAGGTGCTGAACGAGCGGCCGTCCGAGAAGTGGCCGGTGATCGTGCTGCCCTGGATGGTGACGTCGCGGACCCGGCCGTTGTCGACCTCGGCCAGGAAATCGGAGAAGGCGAGATTCGCCTGCGGCCCCCGTCCGGACGGGTTCTGGAACAGGTTGAACAGGGCGATCAACAGCAGGCCGATGATGACCCAGAGCGCCAAGTTCTTGGTAAAGTTGTTCACCCAGCTGCCTCGCCGCGGTAGAGCCCGGTTGGCCTCGCCCGCCAGCGGCCCGGCTCTGAGGCGCCACGCGAGCCACAACTCCAGCTTAGCTTAACATAAGCGATCCCGCCCCCGAAACAAAGATCTCCTTGCCGCGTGCGCCCGCTCATGCGCCTGCCTCTGCCGGAGGGCCGGCCGCGAACGGCGCCCCGGCAAGGGGTTGCGCCGGTCGGTAGCGGGTCTCGGCGACCAGCCGGTCGGCGTCATCGGGGGCGATCAGGCCGAGCTCGGGCACCGCCAGGAGCCGGTCGCCACGCCAGACCGCGGGCAGGCTTGGCCGGACCACGGCCGGCAGGGCGGCCGCCGGCGCCGGCGCCGTCAACCCGACGCGCTGCCGCCAGCCCTCGGCGCCGAGCGCCCGGACCGAGAGGCCTGCGACCGCGCCGGTCAGACGGACCGCGAAGCGGCCGTCCCAGCTTTGCCAGGCGCCGGACCTGGGCTCCAGCACCTCGGTGATCGCGCCCGCCTCACGGCAGACCAGCAGCCGGTCGCCCTGGCGCAGCAGCCGGCAGCCACCGAGCGTGCGTCCGGTCACGTGCGGGTTGGTGCGGAGCTCGTCGAGCAGGCGGGCGAGGCGGGCCTGGCGCGGCGGATAGGGCCGGCCGCCGACCGCGAGCAGCGTCCGCTGCACGGCGCGGCGCGCGATCTCGACCGGCGCTGCGGCCAGCCCGGCGTGCGCCATGAGCACGAATCCGGCCGGAAAGATCCGCACATGGTGCGCCAGCCAGGCGGCAACCTCGCGCTCCCATGCGGCACGCGCGGCGCCATGGCCGGCCGCAAGACGCGCGAGCTGCGCCACATCGAGGCCGGCCGTAGCGCGCAGCCTGGCGCGAGCGAACCCGGGGGCGCGGTTGCTCGGATCCTCGAGCCAGGGCTGGCCCAGGGCCCGAAGGTAGGCGAGCAGCGCGGTCTTGGGGACCGCGAGCAGCGGCCGCAGCAGGCGGAGCCCGGCCAGCTCGCGCACCGCGGCCATGCCCGCGAGCCCGTCGGGGCCGCTCGCGCGCCCCTGGCGGAGGGCCACGGTCTCGGCCTGGTCGTCAAGGTGATGCGCGGTCAGCAGGTGGAGCACGCCCGCCGCCCGGCACCAGTCGCCGAGCAGACGGTAGCGGGCGGTCCGTGCCGCAGCCTGGATGCCGACCGTGGGCTTGGCGCCGGTCCAGCTCAGGATCTGCCAGGGAATCCGCCTTGCGGTCAGCCAGGCTCCGGTCTGCAGGGCCTCGGCCGCGGACTCCGGGCGCAGACCATGGTCGACGATCAGCCCGACCACCGCCCCGCCCTGCCGGCGCGCCCAATGGTCGGCGAGCAGGCCGAGCGCCAGGCTGTCCGGCCCGCCCGAGACCGCGACCGCGAGCCCGGGCCTCGCCTCGAACGGACCGAGCGGCGCCATCAGCGCGGCAAAGCGCGCGTCATCCAGATGGCCTGCGTCCAGGCCGGTGGTGGCGGCGGGGTCAGGCACATTGGGCGCGCGCCCGCTCGCGCGTCAGCGCCTCCCGGATATGAGCCGGCGGGTCGGGAAACTCCTTGGCCAGCTCGACGTAGGACAGGCAGGCCTTGTCCTTCTCGCCCAGACCGTCGAGCGACATGCCGAGCTTCAGAAGATTGTCCGGCGCCTTGGTGGCGCTCTTGCCATAGGTGCGGTAGTTGCGCGCGAAGGCGGCGGCGGCGGCGGCGTAGTTCTTGCGCACGTAGTAGGTCTCGGCCAGCCAGTAGGCGGCATTGGCGGCGAGCGGATGGTCGGGATTGTGATCCAGGAACAGCTGCAGCCCGCCCTCGGCGCCCGCGTAGTCGCCGGCGCGCAGCAGCTCCATCGCCGAATCGTATTGCTCCTGGGCGGGCAGCTTGGCGGTGCCGGCGGGCGGCGTGGCCGGGACCGGCGCCGGCGGCGGCAGGGCCAGCACCGCGCTCTGCGGAATCTGCCCGAGGTCCTGGGGCGGAGCCCCCCGGTTGGCTGCCGGCGGGACCGTCGTCCGCGGCACGGTCGCCGGGCCGGGCGCCGGCGCGGGACGCGGCGCGGGCTCGGGCGCCACCGCCGCGCGCGGCGCGCCGGCGGGCGCACCCTGCTCCACGGAGCGAAGCCGCTGGTCCAGATCGCCGAGCAGCTGATCGAACCGGCCCTCGAGGGTCTGCTGGCCGTGCTCCAGCTGCTCGATCCGACCGGTCAGGCGGCGCAGCTCCTCCTCGATCTGGCCGAGCCGGACCTCGTACTGGGCCGCCTGGCCGGGGGCGGCCTGGACGAGCTCGGTCTGCTTGATGCCCGCGAGCTGGACCCGGAGCGCCGCGACCTCGGCACTCAGCGCCGGCAGCCCGGCGCGCGCCCACGTCGGCGGGCAGAGGCCGGCGAGCAAGAAGGCGAGCGCGGCGCCCGCCCGCAGGACGGCGCCCGGACCGAGGGTGGTGCCGCGGGCCGCCATCACTGGGTGGTGTTGACGACGGTGACCGCGCGCCGGTTCTTGGCCCATGCGGCCTCGTCATGGCCGGGGTCGACCGGCCGCTCCTCGCCGTAGGAGATGGTCAGGATGTGATCGGGGCCGACCTGGAGCGCGACCAGGTAGCTCTTGACCGCATTGGCGCGGCGGTCGCCGAGCGCCAGGTTGTACTCGCGGGTGCCGCGCTCGTCGGTATGCCCCTCGACGGTGACGACCACGTCCGGATACCGCTTCAGCCAGGCGGCCTGCTTGTCGAGCGTCTGGGTCGCGGTCGGGCTCAGCACCGAGCTGTCGTAGTCGAAGAACACGCGATCACCGACGCTGACCTCGAGGTCCTGCTGGGTGCCCGGCTGCGGCTGGCCCTGCAGCTCCGAGCTCGCGATGCCGGCACCCTGCTTGCCGGCGCCGGCGCCGCCGCCGGCTGCGTTCGCGCCCCCAGGCGGCGTCTCGTCGGGCGCCGACGTGCAGGCAGCCAGCAAGGCCAGCCCGGCGCAGATCCCCAATACGGCGCAAATCCGAGGTGCGGCTGCGATCATCGAAGGCTCCAATTCGCCAAGCGGCCTGCCGCATTGGGCGGTGAGAACGGCACCAAGACCACCCCGCGACGCTCGCCGGTCGCCGGGCCGATGGCACGCGCGATCATGATCATACCCAAGTTTGATCCGCGCGATCAATTGCGTCGATCGGCTCCCGGGGTCACGGCACCAGGTTCGACCAGTCGGGATCCGAGGCGTCGAGCGGCGTCGACACCTCGCGCTCGTTGTAGCCGGTCACATCGATGCTGAACAGGCGCGAGCGGTTGGACTTGTAGTCCTTACGGCTGAACAGGATCACCCGGCCGTTCGGCGACCAGCTCGGGCCCTCGTCCAGCGTGCTCTGGGTCAAGAGGCGCTCGTCGCTGCCGTCGGGGCGCATCACGCCGATATGGAACAGGCCGCCCAGGATCTTGGTGAAGGCGATCAGGTCGCCGCGCGGCGACCAGACGGGGCTGCCGTAGCGGCCGGCGCCGAAGCTGATCCGCTGCACCGCGCTGCCGTCGAGGTTCATCGTGTACAGCTGCGGCGTGCCGGCGCGATCGGAGTTGAACACCAGCCGTCGGCCGTCGGGGGCGAACGACGGCGAGGTGTCGATCGCGGGACTGTTGGTCAGCCGCCGCTGCTCGTGGGTCTCGAGATTGAGGCTGTAGATGTCGGAATTGCCGTTCTCGGCCAGCGACATGACCACCAGGCGGCCGTCGGGGCTGAAGCGGGGGGCGAAGGTCATGCCGGCGAAGGCGCCGAGCTTCTGCTGCCGGCCGCTCGCCAGATCGAGCTCGTAGACCTGGGGCACGCGGTTGTGAAAGCTCATGAAGGCGATCCGCTTGGCATCCGGATGGAAGCGCGGGGTCAGGACCAGATCGGCGCCGTTGGTCAGGAAGCGATGGTTGGCGCCGTCCTGGTCCATGATCGCCACCCGCTTGACCCGGTTGGTCGCCGGGCCGCTCTCGCTGATGTAGACGATCTTGGTGTCGAAATAGCCGCCTTCGCCGGTGATCCGCTGATAGACCGCATCGGCGATCTGATGCGCCACGCGGCGCCAGTTCTCGGTCGTGGTCGCCAGGCGCAGGCCGCGCATCTGGACGCCTGCGAACACGTCCCAGAGCCGGAACTCGACCGCGAGGTTGCCGTTGTCCTCGCCGCCGTCGACCGTGCCGCTGACCAGGGCCTGGGCGTTGATCTGCCGCCAGTCGGCGAAGCGCGGCAGGCCGCGCAGCTGCTCGGGCGACTGGATGAACGCGCGCCGGTCGATCGCGCGGAACAGCCCCGAGCGCTCGAGATCGGCGCTGACCACGTCGGCGATGTCGCGCCCGCGCTGCTGGGCCGCCGGGGTGCTGCCGTAGAACTCGCTGATGGCGATCGGCAGCGGCTCGACGATGCCCGAGGTGATGTCGAGCTCGAGCACGGCGTGCGCCGGGGGTGCCTGCAGCAGGACCAGGCCCGACAGGACCAGGCCGGCCAGGCGAAGGAGCGGGTTCCGGGGCATTGGGCGCATCAACCGTTAATTGCGTCCTGGGGGCGGAAGTTCAAGTTGATGTCACGCCAGATGGCGTACTTTCCCGGCGGTAGAATGAGAGGGCTGCATTTGTCAACCGCCCGCCTGGCGCTCTCGGCGACCGCGCGGAAGGTCGGATCGCTGCCGAGCCGGCTCTGATCCTCGATCGTGACGTTCTGCACGGTGCGATCCGGGCGGACCTGGATGCGCAGCTGGACGACCATGTCGTCGAATTCCCTCGACGCCGACCGGCAGGGTCCAGCAGCCGCCGATCTGGCGGCGCAGCGCGTCGACCTCGCTGAGGCTGAGCCGGGCCTCGCCGAGGGCGCTGCGGGCCTGACCCTGGCCGGTCGCGGCGCGGCCCTGGCCGGCCTGGGTGGTGTCGCTCTCGACCCGCCGGTCGAGCTGCTCGACGCTCTTCAGGAGCGCTGCGAAGGCGTCCTCGGGGGGCGGCGTCGGCGCCGGCTTCGGTGCCGGCGGCGGGGTGGCCTCCGCGACCTTGGGCGGCGCCGGTTTGAGCCGCGGCGTCGGGGCCGGCGGCTGGGGCGCTTGCGGCGGTTCCGGCTTGGGTGATTGTTGCGGCTCCGGCTGGACCTCTGCGACCTCGGGCTTGGGCGGCGGCTGCGGCTTGGGCACGGGCTGCAGTTCCGGTGGCGACGGCGGCGGCACCGGCGCCGGCTCGACTTTGGCGATGTCCGGCTTGGGGGCCGGTTCGGGCTCGGGCGGTGGTGGTGGCGGCGCCGGCTCCGGCTCCGCGATGGCCGGCTTGGGGGCCGGTTCCGGCTCGGGTGCGGGCGGCGGCGCAGGCGGCGGCTCGGTCGCGGCCACCTCGGGCTTGGGCGGCGGTTGCGGCTCGGGTGCCGGCTGCACCTCGGGTGCGGGCGGCGGCGCCGGCGCCGGCTTCGGTTCGGGGGTCTCGGCCTGCTGGGGTGGTGGCGCCGGCTTGGGCTCGACCTTCGGCTCAGGGGGCGGCGGAGTCGGGGTCGGATTCGGGCTCGCCGCCTTCTGCTCCGGGGCGGGCGCGGTCGCCGCCGGCGCCGGCGCCGGCGGCTTCGCCTCGGCCTCGGGCGCTGCGTTGACCAGCTCGACCGTGATCGCCTGCTCCATCGCCGGCGGCGGCCGGGTCAGACTTGGCAGGCCGAAGTACAGGAGCGCGGCGAGCACCACGTGCAGCAGGGAGGAGAACAGCCACGCCCGAGCCATGGCTCAGATCCGACCGGTCACGGGTGCGGCCGCCGCGGCCTCCGGCGTGGCCTCAGGGCTTCTTCTCATCGAACTCGGTCACCAGCGCGACCTTGCTGAAGCCGGCGGCGTGGATCGCGCCGACCACCTCCATGACCCGGCCGTAGTCGATCACCTTGTCGCCGCGCACGAACACCCGTGCGTCCGGCTTGCGCTCGCTGATCGCGCGCAGCCGCGGGCCCAGCTCCTCGACCGAGAGCGGGCTGTCCTGGAGATAGACCTTGCCGTCGTGGTCGACGGTCACGCTCAAAGGCTCGTCCTGGCCCGGCAGCGGCGAGCTGGTGGTCTTGGGCAGGTCGACCGTGACCCCGACGGTCAGCAAGGGGGCGGTCACCATGAACACGATCAGCAGCACCAGCATCACGTCGACGAACGGCGTGACGTTGATCGCCGACATCGGCGACCGGCGCCGCCGCCGCGAGAGCCGCTGCGGGGCCTCGTCGGGATTGTTCAGGGGCATGGGACTACGCCTGCTTCCGCATGGGGCTGCGCCCGCAGGGGCGTCACGCCGCCCGGCTGCTGTCCAGTCCCGGGCTGCGGCCGCTCTCCAGCTCGCGGGACAGGACCACGGTGAACTCGTCGGCGAAGCTCGTGACCCGGTTGGTGTAGCGGTCGAGGTCGCCGGACAGCTTGTTGTAGGCGACCACCGCCGGGATCGCGGCGATCAGGCCGAGCGCGGTCGCGAGCAGGGCCTCGGCGATCCCGGGCGCGACCACGGCAAGGGTCGTGTTCTTGGTCAGCGCGATCGACTGGAAGCTGTTCATGATCCCCCAGACGGTGCCGAACAGGCCGACGAAGGGGGCGGTCGAGCCGATCGTCGCGAGCGAGCTCAGATAGCGCTCGAGCATCTCGAGCTCGCGGTCGAGGGTGAGGGTCATGACCTTGCCGATCCGCTCGAGCAGCGCGCGCGAGCCGCTGCCGGCGGGCGGCCGCGGCGAGTCGCGCCATTCCTCCATGGCGGCCGCGAACAGCATCGCCATCGGGTGATCGGCCTCACGACCAAGTCGGCGGTACAGATCATCGAGCGCGGCGCCGGACCAGAAGGCGCGCTCGAAGGCGCGCGCCTTGCGCCGCAGGCGCCCGAGCCGGAAAATCTTGTCGAAGATCACCGTCCAGGACCAGATCGAGGCCAGCACCAGGATGGCCAGGACCACCTTGACCACCGGGTCGGCCTGGCTGACCAGCGACCACAGGCCAAAGCCGACCGCCTGGTCGCCGGCGAGGCGCAGGGCGGTGACGGCGTTGTCTTCCATCCGAGTAATCCTATGGCTGAGCGACGGCCGCGGGCGGCCCCGGGGTTTGCGCTATCAGATAGGCAATGAACATGCCGTGACCAACGCTGGTCGCCGTCGCCGGTCCGAGCGGGCGGTTGGCGGCAGCAGAAAGCCGCTTCGATTCGCCCTGTCAAGCGCCATGCCGCAGGCTTCCTGCCGATCGGGGCTCGGCAGCTATGGCGAGAGCTGCGAGCGCGCCGTTCAACTCAGCGGGGAGGCGGGCGACCCGCAGCCCGGTCGAGAGCAGGACGAGGCGGAGCTCCAGGCGCACCAGGAGGCGCGCGGCGCTGGTCACCCGCTGCTCCCCGAGGCGCGCAGCGCCGGTCACCCGCTGCTCGAGGTCGAGCGAGGCGCCGCCCAGCCGGACCAGCCGGGTCTCGATCAGCAGCGCGTCGTCGAGGCGTGCGGGCGCCAGATAGTCGACGACGCAGCGGCGGACCGCGAAGGCGAGGCCGAAGCGCTCGCGCATGGCGCCGTGATCGAGGCCCAGGCAGCGCAGCATCTCGGTCCGTGCCCGCTCGGCGAACTTGAGGTGATTGGCGTGGTAGACGATGCCGCCCGCGTCCGTGTCCTCGTAGTAGACCCGGACCGGCAGGCGATGGACGCCGCCCTCGATCCGGCCGGTCTCAGGGCTCGGCGGGAGAATCGGGGTCATCGAACAGGCCGGCCTGCGCCTCCTGGGCGGGCGGCGGCTCGAGCCGGAGATGCTGCCAGGCAAGGCGGGTCAGCAGGCGGCCGCGCGGGGTCCGCTGCAGGAGGCCCTGCTGCAACAGGAACGGCTCGACCACCTCTTCCAGCGTGTCGCGCTGCTCGGACAGCGCGGCTGCGAGCGTGTCGACCCCGACCGGGCCGCCGCCGTAGTTCCTGGCGATGCAGCCGAGATAGCGCCGGTCCAGAGCATCCAGGCCGAGCTGATCGACCTCGAGGCGGGTGAGCGCCCGGTCGGCGAGGCGGGCGTCGACCTCGCCCTGCTCGGCGACCAGGGCGAAGTCGCGGACCCGGCGCAAGAGGCGCATGGCGACCCTTGGCGTGCCGCGCGCCCGGCGCGCGATCTCGGCGGCGCCGCTCGCGGTCAGGCCAAAGCCGAAGATCGCAGCACCACGGATCACGATCTGCTCGAGCTCGCCGTGGTCGTAGAAATTGAGGCGCGAGAGGATGCCGAAGCGGTCGCGCAAGGGCGTGGTGAGCAGGCCCGTGCGCGTGGTCGCCCCGATCAGGGTGAACGGGGCAAGATCGATCCGGATCGAGCGCGCGGCCGGGCCCTCGCCGATCATCAGGTCGAGCTGGAATTCCTCGAGCGCCGGATAGAGGATCTCCTCGACCGCCGGGCTCAGGCGGTGGATCTCGTCGATGAACAGGACGTCGCGCGGCTGCAGGTTGGTGAGCTGGGCGGCGAGGTCGCCCGCGCGCAGGATCACCGGCCCGGAGGTCATGCGGAAGCCGACGCCGAGCTCGGCCGCGATGATCTGGGCAAGCGTGGTCTTGCCCAGCCCCGGCGGCCCGGCGAGCAGCACATGGTCGAGCGCCTCCCGGCGCTGCCGGGCGGCCGCGATGAACACGCCGAGGTTGGCGCGCAGCGGCGCCTGACCGATGAACTCAGCCAGCCGCTGCGGCCGCAGCGACGGCTCCGGCTCCCCGGCCCCGGCCTGGGGACTGACTAAGCGTTCGTCCATGCCAGAGTCTTAACGGAAATGGGTGCGAGAATCACGTTGAAGAGCCGTCAGTGCCGCGGCACGCTCATCCCTCGCCTCGCGAAAACAGGCGCGGATCCCACACGACCGGTTCGGGGTCGCTACAGGCGATGCGGACAAACTCGGGATGAGCGGGGTTGATCACAACGTTGCGGTCATGAGGAGCGACAATCGAGGGGACGGTGAGGACGGCACTGCGCCGCCCGGCCAGCCACCGATCACCGACCGCCCGGCTCTCCCTCAGCAGCAGCGGTGCGTTCGTGTGTTCGAGGGGCGCGTCTTCGATGCTAAGGTCATCCGGGATTTCGATCACGACCGACACCTGGTTCCTTGGCATGCGGCCGGTGCCCGTCTGAGCCAACCGCTCCAGCATGGCGCAGCCGAATGATGTTGACGCGTAGATGACGGGCTTCCCCGGGGAGTTCCAGCGGCCGCCATGGAGCGCCGCGCCGGTTCCGTCGAAGACGGGCCAGCGGCGATCGGCGATCCGAAAGGCGCGCAAGCGTCAGGCCGGAAGCCCGTAGAAAATCTGCCAGAGCAGCTCCTCCACCTGGCGAGCGCCGAGTTCGCTGCGCGCGGCATCGATCGGCCGCCGGTTGCCGACTGCGGGATGCGGCGTGGTCAAAAAGCGCCGGGCCTCATCGCGATCGTCCCAAACATACTCGGCGGTTGCGATCACCCGGCCCAGCCGCTCGGTGCGCTCGCTCTCTTCCGGTTTCAAATGCAGGCGCCGCTTGTACGTGGCCTCGGGCACGATCGTCTGCATCATCCGGCGCTGCTCGCGCCGGTCGTCAAAGACCCGCTGCACGCAGGCGCGCAACGCCGACTTGGGCAGCCCGCGCGCAACCGCCGCAGACAGCTCGGCCAAGGAGTGAATTGGCTGGCGCAGCCCCATCACCTCGGCGACCTTCTCAGCGGCGACCATGATCTTGGTGTCCATTGACCGGATTTACCGGCTCATATGATGCCAGATCCGTCGACTGTCAATCCTCGCCGCCGCTGCTTCCCCCCCGCCCACGGCGTCGAGCGCGCCGAGGTCGAGCGCCGGGCTCGATCCGCCGCGCGCTCAAAGTGGCTAGCCGGGACTGAGAGGCGGGTGGCTCAGCCTCTGCCGATCATTCCGGCTCGACGCCGATCTTGCGCAGAAGGTCGATAAACCTGGGTCGGTATGCAGACTGTCGAACTCTGGAAACACTTTGAGCCAAAGCATCTCATGCGAGCCAGCGCGCTCATCGTAGTCACGCCACAGTGCTTCTATCGCTTTGTCGTTGTCGCCAAGACGGACATAGAGCGGCGCAAAGGCGTATGGTGGCACATGTTGCCGCTTCCCTCGATCTTGCAACGTTTCTAGGATTTCCAATGCTTTGTCGCGCCGCCCCGCCATGCCGTACGCGTAGCCGAGGTAGCCCAACGCGTAGTCGCTGCCACCCGTGAGATCGACGAACTTCTGCATTGCTGCGATGGCTTCGTCATATATGCCCTTCTGCACATAAATTTCGCATTTCGCCCAACCCCTTATGCCCGCCGGTAACGCGCGGCTCCAGCTCGAGCGATCTCTCGAGATACTCGATCGCCGTGTCATATTGGTGCGCCATATAGTATACCCAGCCCAAGTCGGTCAGATACAACACCGAGACCGGATCAAGCTCGACCGCGCGTCTGACTTCCCACGTCGATCAACTGCGCGGTGATGCGTAGTCGGTCGCCAGCCTTGCGCACGCTGCCTTCGAGTATTGTGCCTACCTGCAGCTCCCGGCCGATCTCGGCGATGCCTTTCTCGGTCTTCTTGTACTGCATGATCGAGGTCCGCGCGATCACCGAGAGGTCGTGCAGCCGCGACAGCTTGGAGATCAGCTCCTCGGTCATGCCATCGGAGAAGTAATCGTTATCGGCATCCGCGCTCATGTTCGTCGAACGGCAGAACCGCGATCCGATACCTGTCCAAAGGTGCCGGCTGCGCGCCGGCGCGCGCCGGCGAGGTCACCGCAGTCGCGGCCCGCTGTGGCGCCTAGGTCGCCCCTTCGTGCGAGCGCAGCCACAACCACGTACCGCCGGCGGCAACGACGAGCACAGCCGCCGCCGCGACTACTAATGCCTGAAAGCGCCATCCCTACGTAGCACCGCCCTTCAGCCCTAGCACCTTCGCAAGCGCGCCGTGCCCGGCGATAACCCGGTACACCGTGACCGGCTCTGGGATGTTCTTGACCCGGTGCTCGCCCATCGGCTCGAAGCCTAAGGCGACCTTGGTCTTGACCTGGTCATAGACGTTGCGTGCCACGCAGATCGCGCCGGGCTCAGCCAGCGCTTCGAGGCGCGCTGCGATGTTGACCCCGTCGCCGTAGATGTCGCCCTCCTCGATGATCACGTCGCCTATGTTCACGCCGATCCGGAAGGTGATGCGCTGCTCCTCGGGCAGCTGGGCTTGGCGCTCGGCGACGCCCTTTTGATCGCGGCTGCGCATTCTACCGCCTCTACCACTCTCGCAACTCTACCAGCACCCGTCGCCCATGAGCTTCGCGATTCGGCCGTGATGTTCGCGATCTCAGCTCGATAAAGCCGTCCTGAGCGCCTTCAGGCGGGCGATGGTCCTCCTCATGTCGACCGCATCGGCGAGAGGTAGAGGACGCCGTCGGAACCATGAGGGGCGGCGAGCCTCCGTTCCATGACTTCGGCCTGGTCGAATCGACGAGCGATTGTACCCTGGACCACGCCGATAAACCAGTACCGGTCGTACCCGTGACTAAGCCCCGGTCAGCTCCTTGAGGCCGGTGCGGATCAGGGCGTCGACGGGAGCCTGGTCGCCCAAAGAGGCGGCGGCCTTGGCGATCGCGGCGTGGGCTTCGCTGCGGCCGTAGCCGAGGTTGATCAGGGCGGAGAGCGCATCGGCGGCGGCCGTGCCAAGCGGACCCGCGAGCTGAATCTGTTCGGCCGCTGCCGCCGGCAGGGGAAAATCGACCAGGCGGTCCTTGAGCTCGGCTGTGATCCGCGAGGCCAGGCGCGGGCCGACCCCGCTCGCGCGGGTCAGCGCCGCCTTGTCCTGGGCGGCGACCGCGCGCGCCAGCTGATCGGGCGTGAGCACCGAGAGCACGCCGAGGGCGACTCTGGCGCCGACGCCCTGGACCGTCTGCAGCAGGCGGAACCAGGCGCGCTCGGCCGGGTCGCGGAAGCCGTAAAGCGTGATGCTTTCGGCCCGGAGCTGGGTCTCGACGTGCAGGTCGATCGCCTCGCCGGCGGTGGGCAGGGTCGCGAGCGTCCGGGTCGGGCAGACGACCAGATAGCCGACCCCGCCGACGTCGACCACGGCATGGTCCTCGCCGACGCTGTCCAGCCGGCCGCGCAGGCGGGCGATCATGGCTGCGAGGGCATGCGGGGTTGCCGGGTCACCGGCCCGCCGCGGCGCGCGCCTCGGCCGTGCCCAGGGCCGCGGCCAGGCGGTCGCGGCTCGCCTGGTGATGGGCGTGACACAGCGCCACGGCGAGCGCATCGGCGGCGTCGCCGGCGCGCGCGCCGCTCGCCGGCAGCAGCGTGCGCACCATCATCGCGACCTGGCGCTTGTCGGCGGCGCCGGTGCCGACCACCGTGCGCTTGACCGTCTTGGACGCGTATTCGGTGACCGTGAGGCCGGCGTGGGCGGCGGCCAGGAGCACCACGCCGCGCGCCTGGCCGAGCTTGAGCGAGGATTGGGCGTTGCGGTTGACGACCGTCTCCTCGACCGCGGCGACCGCGGGACCATGGTCGGCCACGACCGCCTTCAGGCCGCGGTAGAGCGCGTCCAGGCGCAGCGCCAGATCGTCGCCGGGATCGGTCACCACCACGCCCGCGGCGAGGAAGCGCAGCGCATTGCCCCGGACCTCGATCACCCCCCAGCCGGTGCGCTGGAGCCCCGGATCGAGCCCGAGCAGACGCATCACGCGGACAGCCGCTCGAGCACCTCGTCGTCGACCTCGAAATTGGCGGTCACCCGCTGGACGTCGTCGTTCTCGTCCAGGGTCTCGAGCAGCCGCAGCAGGGTCTCGGCCTGGTCGGGGCCGACCGGCACGTTGACCTGCGGCCGCCAGCCGAGGCGGGCGCTCTCGGGCGGCCCGAGCCTTGCCTCGAGCGCCTCGCGGACCGCGCCCAGGTCGTCCGGAGCGCAGGTGATCTCGTGGCCGTCCTCCGAGGACTGGCAGTCCTCGGCACCGGCCTCGATCGCGGCCTCGAGCATGGTGTCGGCATCGGCCGCCTCGGCGGCGTAGCGGATCTCGCCGACCCGGTCGAACTGGAAGCTGACGCTGCCGGTCTCGCCGAGCGCGCCGCCGAGCTTGGTGAACGCGGCGCGGACGTCGGCCGCGGTCCGGTTGCGGTTGTCGGTGAGCGTCTCGACGATCACCGCGACCCCGCCCGGGCCGTAGCCCTCGTAACGGACCTCCTCGTAGGTCTCGCCGTCGCTGCCCGAGGCCCGCCTGATCGCGCGCTCGACGTTCTCCTTGGGCACGTTGGCGGCGCGCGCCGCCTGCAGGGCCGAGCGCAGGCGCGGATTGGAGGCCGGGTCCGGCAGACCGTTGCGCGCCGCGACCTGGACCTCGCGCACCAGGCGCGTGAAGGTCCGGGCCCGCTTGGCGTCCTGGCGGCCCTTGCGATGCATGATGTTCTTGAACTGCGAGTGGCCAGCCATGATCGGTTCACCGCCTTTGCTGCATGCAGGAGGTGGTCTAGCACGGATTACCGTGATCGCGCATCGGGCCGATAGGCCACCGCGGTTAACGCCGGATTTACCTCGATCTGCGCTCCTGGCGGCCGAGCGGTCCCGCGGCCAGCGGGATCAGAGAGAGCCCGGATGACAGCAAGGCCGGATGGCAGCAATGGCGATCGATCACGGCGATGACCCCCAGGACGAACGGCTCGACCCGCGCTTCGAGGGCCGGCTCGAGGCCGAGCTTCTGATCGATGGCGCCTCGTGGCGGTGCTGGATCCGGGATCTGTCGCTCGGCGGTGCCGGCCTGGAGCCGGCGATCCCGGCCGCGCTCGGCAGGAAGGTCGAGCTGCACAGCGCGCGCTTCGACTTTGCCGGCCGGCTGCGCGGGCGGGTCGTCAACCTCGCGCACCGGCGCACCTGCCTCGCGTTCGATCTCGACCCGGGCACGCGCCAGCAGCTGACCGTGTTCCTTTTGTCCAACGTCGAGCCGTCCTGAACGGCCGCCCGGCGGGTCAGCTCGCGGACCCGGTCGACACAGCAATAGCGCCCGCCGCCCGGGCCGCCCCGGCGAACCACAAACCCTGCACAATTGCGTCAAAATCAACGCAAAAGTAGCGCGCAAGTCATCTACCTAAGATTTTATAAGTTTTTCCGTATTAACTTTTTTGTTGATTTCTCCTTTCGCCTGAGTTACAGCTTGGTCGTCAAGTCAGACGGTGCCTCCCTCCCTCCACTGACCCTCGCCGGCAGAAGCCGACGGGGGTCACTTTTTTGGAGGGGGTTCAGCAACGAGGCCCCCGGCAGACTTGCTCCAAGGACATCACCATGACCGAGGCAGCCAGCTCGATCGCCGTCCTTCGCAACGACCAGCTGGACGACGAGGACTTGGCCATCAGGGATCTGCACCGGCAGAACACCCAGCTCCAAGCCGAGCTCGACGACGTTCAGCCCCTGATCAGCGCGTCGCTGCTGGTGGCGACCGCCTTCCGGCTGCGCGACCAGGCCGCGCTGGTGAGCGCGCTGCGCATGCTGGTGCGCACGATCCGGCTGTTCGAGGACCGGCACGCCTGCGCCTGACCCTTCGGGCCGGCGCCGGCCCGGGCGCTTGATCCGGGCACCGGGCTTGACCACATCCTGGCGGCGGCCCATCAAGGGCCGAGCCCGAACCGGTCGCCTGCGCGTGGATCCATGAGCCAGTCTTCGAGGTAGCCAGTCTTCGAGCGCTGCCGCCACGTCGAGCGCGGCGTGGCACGGCACCACGGTCCTCTCGGTCCGCAAGGACCGCCAGGTCGTGATCGCCGGCGACGGCCAGGTCAGCCTGCAGAACACGGTCCTCAAGGCCGGCGCGCGCAAGGTGCGCAAGCTCGCCGGCGGCAGGATCCTGGCCGGCTTTGCCGGCAGCACGGCCGACGCCTTCACGCTGTTGGAGCGGCTCGAGGCCAAGCTCGAGCGCCATCCCGGTCAGCTGATGCGGGCCGCGGTCGAGCTCGCCAAGGACTGGCGCACCGATCGCTATCTGCGCCGCCTCGAGGCGATGATGGCGGTCGCCGACGCCGAGGTCTCGCTGCTCTTGAGCGGCACTGGCGACGTGCTCGAGCCGGACGACGGCCTGATCGGCATCGGCTCGGGCGGGCCGTTCGCGCTCGCGGCGGCGCGCGCCCTGATCGACGTCGAGGGCCTGAGCGCCGAGACCATCGCCAGGAAGGCGATGGCGATCGCGGCCGGGATCTGCGTCTACACCAACACGCATCTGACCATCGAGACCATCGAGCTGGCATGATGAGCGGCCTGACCCCGCGCGAGATCGTCTCCGAGCTCGATCGCTTCATCGTCGGCCAGCAGGCGGCCAAGCGCGCGGTCGCGATCGCGCTGCGCAACCGCTGGCGGCGCCTGAAGCTGGACGAGACGCTGCGCGAGGAGGTCCTGCCCAAGAACATCCTGACCATCGGTCCGACCGGCTGCGGCAAGACCGAGATCGCGCGCCGCCTGGCCAGGCTCGCCCAGGCGCCGTTCCTCAAGGTCGAGGCGACCAAGTTCACCGAGGTCGGCTACGTCGGCCGGGACGTCGAATCGATCATCCGCGACCTGGTCGAGGTCGCGCTCACGATGACCCGCGAGCGGCTGCGCAAGGAGGTCACCGCCAAGGCCGAGCTCAACGCCGAGGAGCGCGTGCTGAGCGCCCTGGTCGGGGCCAACGCGAGCGAGGACACGCGGGATAAGTTCCGCCGCCTGCTGCGCGAAGGCGCGCTCGCCGGCAAGGAGATCGAGCTCGAGGTCGCCGACCGGGGCGGGATGGCGCTGCCGACCTTCGACATCCCGGGCATGCCGGGCGCCCAGATGGGCATGCTCAACCTCGGCGACATCTTCGGCAAGGCGTTCGGCGAGCGTACCCGGCGCAAGCGCATGACCGTGGCCGACAGCTACACGCTCTTGATGGAGGAGGAGTCCGACAAGCTGCTCGATCAGGAGCAGGTCAAGCGCGAGGCGCTGACCGCGGTCGAGCAGAACGGCATCGTGTTCCTGGACGAGATCGACAAGATCAGCCGGGGCGAGGGCCGGGGCGGCGCCGACGTCTCGCGCGAGGGCGTGCAACGCGACCTTTTGCCGCTGATCGAGGGCACCAGCGTCACCACCAAGCATGGCGCGGTGCGCACCGAGCACATCCTGTTCATCGCGAGCGGCGCGTTCCACAACAGCAAGCCCTCGGACCTCTTGCCGGAGCTGCAGGGCCGGCTGCCGATCCGGGTCGAGCTCAACCCGCTGACCGAGGCCGATCTCGCGCGCATCCTGGTCGAGCCGGAGGCGAGCCTGATCAAGCAATACGTCGCCCTGCTGGCGACCGAGGGCGTGACGCTGGCGTTCACCGACGGCGCGGTCGCCGAGATCGCGCGGCTCGCGACCGAGATCAACGAGCGGGTCGAGAACATCGGCGCCCGCCGCCTGCACACGGTGATGGAGCGGCTGGTCGAGGAGATCAGCTTCACCGCGTCGGATCGCGCCGGCGACCACCTGACGATCGATCCGGACTACGTCCGCGCCAAGGTCGGCCACCTGCTCGAGGGCGCCGACCTGACCAAGTTCATCCTGTGAGGGCCGACCGGCTGCGCGCGCGGTTCCCGGGCGCGAAGGGCACGAGCCGGTCGGCAGGCCGACCCGGCCCGGTCCCTTCGGGGCGGCATGGCCGCCCATCACGACATCACCCTGCAGCATCCCGACTCGCCGGCTGAAAAATCGATCAATTTGACTTGATTAGGGCTTCTACCTAAAGCCACCTGTTAACCTAAGGTGGTGAGCCCCTGGAGTCCAGCCAAAAAATCGCGGCGCCGACCTCCCGCTGCCTTGCTCGGGCCACTGGGCTTGCTGGGGCCACTGGGCTCGGGATTGCCGATCGCCGACCGGGAGGAATGGGTTTCCGGCTGCGCTGAGCTGTCCGGCTTACCGCCGCCGGCCATCGCAACCCGGAATGGGCGCCTGGCCGCGAGCACATCTGCCGCGCTTGGTGACGGCGTGCATGCCAGCGCTCGCCCGGATTACGCGAGGCCTGTTGCTCGGCCGACACGCTCGAGCTGGCGCCCGGTCGGGAAGTCTGCGCCCTGATCGGGGCAATTGCCCTCGAGCGGGTGATCCGGGCGGGCGCGACGCCGCCAGAGAGCCTGGCCGCGGCGGCGGGTCGAGGCCGGAAGCCGCGCGAACCCGTCCGCGCCGCCCGCGGGCCGGCCTGAGAATCCGGCTCAGAAGGGGTTGGTGACGATGCCGCCGTCGACCCGGAGCGCGGCGCCGTTGGTGGCGCTCGACGCCTTGGAGCAGAGGTAGCAGATCAGGTTCGCGATCTCGTCCGGGGTCGCATAGCGCTGCAGCAGCGAGGCCGGCCGCCGCTCGGTGAAGGTGCGCGCCTTGAGGTCCTCGAGGGTCGTGCCCTGGCTCGCCGCCCGGGCCGTCAGCCGTTCGGTCTGCATCTCGACCCAGGTCGGCCCCGGCAGCACCGAGTTGACCGTGACGTTGGTGCCTTTGGTGGATTCGGCGGCGCCGCGCGCGATCACCAGCTGGGCGGCCTTCGAGAAGCCGTAGTGGACCATCTCCTTGGGGATGAAGATGCCCAACTCGCTGGACACGAACACCACCCGGCCCCAGTCCTTGCTGTCGAGCATCTGCTTCAGGTAATGCCGGGTCAGGCGGACGCCGCTCATCACGTTGGTCTCGAACATCAGCTGCCAGTCGTCGTCGGCGATCTCGAAGAAGGGCTTGGGCGCATAGATCCCCATGTTGTTGACCAGGATGTCGACGCTCGGGAAGGCCGCGATGACGGCCGCGCAGCCGGCCGCGTCCGAGAGGTCCGCCGCCAGCCCGTGCAGGGTCGCAGGGCCTGCGGCCTGCCCGATCCTGGCGATGGCGTCGCTGACCGCCGCCTGAGCGCGGCCGTTGACGATCACCTCGGCGCCCATGCGCGCGAGCCCGGTCGCGGTCGCGAGGCCGATGCCCCGGGTCGAGCCGGTCACGAGCGCCAACTTGCCGCTGAGGTCGAGATCCATGGTCCGCCCTTCCTGTTGCCCGTCCCCGGCGTCCGGTCAGGATGCCGGCGGTGGCAGGCGATTGCCGTTGGCCGTCATCCACCCTGCGGCGGGCTGCCTTGCGGATCGGCAGCATGGTCGGTCGGGGCTTCCGGCGCGAGCGCGGCCTCGATGGCGCCGATGTGCAGCCCTGCCGCCTGCAGCGCCTCGCGCTCCATCGTGCGGTAGCGCTCGACCAGCTCCCGGCCGAACGGCGTCAGCTCTGCCCCGCCGCCCTGGCGGCCGCCCGCCCGGGTGTCGACCACCGGCGCGCGGAAGCTGGTGTTGAGGCTGTCCACCAGCAGCCAGGCCCGGCGGTAGGACATCGCCATCGCGCGGCCGGCGGCGGAGATCGAGCCGGTCTGGTCGATCAGCTCGAGCAGGCGGACCTTGCCCGGCCCGACCCGCCGGCCGCCGGCAAAGTCGATCCGGATGCTGAGCCGGGCGTTCAAGGGGCCGCGCTTGCAAAGGGTGCCTTCGCTCACCTGGCGAGCGCCGTCTTCAGCCCGGCCGCGAGCGCGCCGAGGAACTGCTCGGTCGTGAGCCAGGGCTGGTCGGGGCCGATCAGCTGCGCCAGGTCCTTGGTCATCTGGCCGCCTTCGACGGTCTCGACGCAGACCCGCTCGAGCGTGCTCGCGAAGTTCTCGACGTCGGGCGTGCCGTCGATCCGGGCGCGGTAGGTGAGCCCCCTTGTCCAGGCGAAGATCGAGGCGATCGGGTTGGTCGAGGTCGGCTTGCCCTGCTGGTGCTGGCGGTAGTGGCGGGTGACCGTGCCATGCGCCGCCTCGGCCTCGACCGTCTTGCCGTCCGGGGTCATCAGCACCGAGGTCATCAGGCCGAGCGAGCCGAAGCCCTGCGCGACCGTGTCGCTCTGGACGTCGCCGTCGTAGTTCTTGCACGCCCAGACGAAGTTGCCGCTCCACTTGAGCGCGGCTGCGACCATGTCGTCGATCAGGCGGTGCTCGTAGGAGAGCTTCCGCCCGGCGAACCGGTCCTTGAACTCGGCGTCGAAGACCTCCTGGAACAGGTCCTTGAAGCGGCCGTCGTAGGCCTTGAGGATGGTGTTCTTGGTCGAGAGGTAGAGCGGCCAGCCGCGCAGCAGCGCATAGTTCATGCACGCACGCGCGAAGTCGCGGATCGAATCGTCCAGGTTGTACATGCCGAGCGCGACCCCGCTGCTCGGGAACCGGAAGATCTCGTACTGCTGCGGCGCCGAGCCGTCGGCAGGCGTGAAGGTCATCGTGAGCGTCCCGGGCCCAGGGACCCTGAAGTCGGTGGCGCGATACTGGTCGCCGAAGGCGTGGCGGCCGATCACGATCGGCGCGGTCCAGCCCGGCACCAGGCGCGGCACGTTCCTGCAGATGATCGGCTCGCGGAACACGGTGCCGCCCAGGATGTTGCGGATCGTGCCGTTCGGCGAGCGCCACATCTTCTTGAGGCCGAACTCTTCGACGCGCGCCTCGTCGGGGGTGATGGTCGCGCATTTGACCCCGACGTTGTGCGCCTTGATCGCCTCGGCCGCCTCGACCGTGATCCGGTCCTCGGTCGCGTCCCGATTCTGAATGCTGAGGTCGAAGTAGAGCGTCTGCAGATCCAGGTGGGGAAAAATCAGCTGGTCCTTGATCATCTGCCAGATGATCCGGGTCATCTCGTCGCCGTCGATCTCGACGATCGGCTTGGCCACCTTGATCTTTGCCATGCTCGGTTCCTTCGGCCGGATGCCTGCGCTTCGGGCGTTGTAACCGAACTCCGGCGGCCTGGCCACGGCCGAGGATGGCCGAGGTCGCGGCCTCGGTTGTGTTCGCTTCCGCCCTCGCATATTCTTGTCTGGAGCCGCATATTTAGGAACTGAAATGGCCCTCTACATCCGCGATGATACCGTGCGTGAGCTGGCGGCAGCGCTGGCCAAGCGGCAGGGCCGGACGGTCGCCGAGACGGTCCGCGCGGCGCTGCTCGATGCGCAAGGGCGGCTTGATGAGAAGTTGGCGGCACGGGATGCCGAAGCTCGGGACGCGATCTCGAAGCTGCGCGGGATGCGCCGCCGCCCAGTGCGCGAGGAGGCGCTCTACGACGAACAGGGGCAGCCGGTGCGGTGAGGTTCGTCGTCGACACCTCGGCCCTCGTGGCGATCGTCAACGCCGAGCCGGAAGCCGAGCATTTCCATCGATGGCTGCTGGAGCACGAGCCAGTCATGTCCTGCGGCACGTTGATCGAGACGCTGCGCGTGATGCAGGTGGGGCTTGGTGCGCCGGCCCTCGCCGAGATTGACCGGCTCCTAGCCCTATACGGAGTCGAGCCGGTTCCGGTCGACTATGTGCAGGTTGGGGTCGCGCGGGCGGGCATGCTCGCCTACGGCAAGGGCCGGGCGGCCGAGCCCGCGGCTCTCAACTTCGGTGACTTGTTCGCTTACGCCCTCGCCAAACATCTGGGCCTGCCGTTGCTCTTCAAGGGCGCCGACTTCGCCAAGACCGACGTCAGCCGCCTCAGCTGATCGCAGTGCGGCGCAGGACGCGCGTCAGCCGGCATCTCCGACCTCCTCGTACAGAGCCTGCGCCTCGGTCGCGGGCCCGCGCCGGGTGCCGAGCGCCAGCACGCGCACGATCCGGATCGTCCGGCCCTGGGGAAAAGTCAGGACGTCGCCCGGACGGACGCGGTGGTGCGACTTGGTGATCAGCATCCGGTTGATCCGGATCTTGCGCCGTTCCGCCACTTCCGCCGCGAGCGCCCGGGTCTTGAAGAAGCGCGCCTGCCAGAGCCATTTGTCGAGCCTGAGGCCGTCCTCGACCGACGGCTCGGCGGCCGACCCGTCGAGCCCGGTCATCCGCTGAGGCGCCCCGTCATCCGCGGAGGGGCCCCGTCATCCGCTGAGGCGAAGCCCGCGCAGCGCCGCGAAGGGCGAGGCCGCCGGGCTCGTCTGGTCCTGAGGCTTGGCACTGCGGCGCCGCTGCGCCGGCTGGCGGACATAGCGCTGCGCGTCCGTCCGGGCGTAACCGAGCGCCTCGATCACCGGCGCCAGATCGGCGAGCTCGAACCCGGTCAGCGCCACAAGCTCCGGCTCGGGCGCGAACGGGCCCTGGCGCGCGAGCGCGCGCAGCCGCGCGGCCAGCCGCTCGACGACGTCGACCCGAAGCCAGTGCTCGCCGAGGGCCTCGAAGCCGATCGCTTCGGCCAGGCCCGGCGGCAGACCGGCAGCCGCCGGGAGCGCGGCACCCGCCGGCGCCGGCGCCGTCAGGCCCGGCAGCCGCTGATGCACCGACCAGAGCCGGCCGCGCAGCTCGATCGCGGCCGGCTTGAGCATCGCCGGCAGGTAGACGTGGCGGGTGCCGAAGCGCACGCCGAGCCGGGTCAGATGCGCCCGGTCGGCCGCCCCGAGCGCGCTGAGGACGGCGCGGGCGGCCGCGGTCCGGACGTTGCCCAGGCCCTCGACCAGCAGGAAGGCGAGGCCGCGGCCCGGGCCGTCGAGCCCGGCTGCCTGCAGGCGCCGCAGCGGCCGCATCAGCGCCCGGAGATGGGCATCCAGCCATTGCGCCAGGCGCTGGCGCACGGCGGCGCGCGCCGGCCCGCTCAGGCTGTCGGCGACCAGCAGCTCGAGCCGGGGGGCGAGCGGCGTCGCCCCCGGCAGCAGGCGGCCGACCGGCGCGGCGCCGGGCGTACCGTGGTCGCGCCAGGCGATGACCGCGCGCTCGGCGAGCGCGAAGGCCTCGTCGGGCGCGCCGATCAGCGCCTTGGCGCGCCGTTTCAGCTCGGGCACCAGGACGCGCCGGGCAGCGCTGCTCAATGCCCGCCGCTCGGCGTCGGCGGCGCCAGGCTCGAGCACGTAGCGGAGGCCCTCGAGGCGGCCGACCACCTGGTTGTCGACCAGGATCGCGCCGTCGTCCTCGACCGTGGCCAGCTGCTCGCCGCTCTGCAGACCCTTGAGCAGCATCTGGGTCCGCCGGTCGACGAAGCGCTGGGTCAGGCGGTCGTGCAGGGCATCGCTCAAGCCGTCCTCGACCGCGCGCGTCCGCTCCTGCCAGTGCGCGGCATCCCGCAGCCAGTCGGCGTGGTGGGCGACGTAGGTCCAGGTCCGGATGTGGGCAAGGCGCGCGATCAGGGCGTCGATGTCGCCATCGGTGCGCTCGAGGCGCGCGACCTGGTCGGCGACCCAGTCGGTCGGCAGGCAGGCCCGGTCGGCCAGATGGCCGAACACGGTCGCCAGCAGATGGAGATGCGCCTCGGTCAGGGTCTTGCGGAAATCCGGGATCTGGCAGACCGCCCAGAGCAGGCGCACGCCGGCCTGCGTCGCCGCGCGCTCGCGCACCTCCGGGCGGCGGCCCAGGACCTTCAGGCTGACGTGGTCGAGGGCGTTGCCGGTCCGCAGCAGGCAGGGGGCAGGCGGCGGCGCGTCGAGCGAGGCCAGCAGGCCAGCGAGCGAGCCGAGGTCGAGCTCAGCGCTCCGCCAGCGCAACTGCCGGAGCGCGGGGAAATCGTGGCCCTCGACCGCCTCGATGGTCTTGGGGTCGAGCCCGCCCACGTCCTGCGTGGTGCCGAAGGTGCCGTCCTGCATGTGGCGGCCCGCGCGGCCGGCGATCTGGGCGATTTCGGGGGTGCGCAGCGGCCGCCGCTCCTGGCCGTCGAACTTGACCAGGCTCGCCAGCGCGACGTGGCCGACGTCCATGTTGAGGCCCATGCCGATCGCGTCGGTCGCGATCAGATAGTCGACCTCGCCGGCCTGATAGAGGGCGACCTGGGCGTTGCGGGTGCGCGGGCTGAGCGCGCCGAGCACGACCGCGGCCCCGCCCCGCTGGCGGCGGACCAATTCGGCGAGCGCATAGACGTCCTCGGCGGTGAACGCGACGATGGCGCTCCGGCGCGGCAGCCGGGTGACCTTGGCGGGCGGCGCGTAGGTGAGTGCGGAAAAACGCGGCCGGGTGATCACCTCGGCCTCGGGCACCAGCTGCTTCAGGAGCGGCCGGATGGTGTCGGCGCCGAGGAACATGGTCTCGTCGCCGCCGCGGGCGCGCAGCAGGCGGTCGGTGAAGACGTGGCCGCGCTCGGGATCGGCGCAGAGCTGGATCTCGTCGACCGCGAGGAAGGAGGGCTCGAGGTCGAGCGGCATGGCCTCGACGGTCGCGACGAAATAGCGGGCCGATGGCGGCTGGATGCGCTCCTCGCCGGTGATCAGGGCGACCGCCGCCGCCCCCTTCTGGGCCGCGACCCGATCGTAGATCTCGCGCGCCAGAAGGCGCAGCGGGCAACCGATCAGGCCGCTCCGGTGGGCCAACATGCGCTCGACCGCGAAGTGGGTCTTGCCGGTGTTGGTCGGCCCGAGCACGGCGAGCACGCGCGAGCGTTCGGATGGCAGCAGCGCCATCTCCTGACTATGCGAACCCCGGGCGGCCCTGACAAGGGGTCGTGGCCGCCGCCGCTACGATGCCGCGGCCGGCGGTGCCGTGTCCGGGCAGCCCCAGGGGTCCTCCGGCTCGCCCGCCACCGGCTCGCCTTCGAGCAGGGCCAGCACGGCGCCGAGGTTCGCCTGGTTGCGAGCCTGAATCGCGTCCTTTACGCCGTCGTCCGCCACCCCGAGCTGGCTTCGCATCTCGTCGCGCGCGAGCTCAGAGAGCGCCCAGCCGAGCGGCAGCGGCGCCTTCTTGCCCGTCGTATGCGCCTCCTGCTCGGGCTTGCGGCAGAGCCGGAAATGGAGGTGCGACTTCGGCCCGACGCTGACCGCCAGATCCTCGCGCGCCTGAAAGCCGCGCGCCGAGCGGACGTGCAGCAGAGCCTTGATCGGCGCGACGACCTGGTTCAGCCATTTGCTGCGCTCGGCGAGGTCCGAGGTGTCGGTCACCTCGGGATCGTTGCTGATGTGGATCACGACCGGATGGACGTCCCGCCCGTCCGCGGGTCGCGTGCGCAGGAGACGCAGGATCTCGGCGGCGGTGACCGCGCCCGAGTTCTCGAAATAGCCGCCATCGACCAGCCGCAGCCATTGCGGCGTCTTCGAATCCTGCCGGCGCACCGTGCCCGCCGGGCTGACATAGGTGAAGCGCGCGCTGTCGTGCACGGCCGTGCTGAGCAGGATGTCGGGGCCGACGACCGCGCGGCTGTCGAGCGCCTCGTTGAAGGCCGGATGCTCGATCCTGACCGGCGCCGCGATCAGCCGCTCGCCGGTCTCGACCACGGTGCTGTTCAGGAACAGCAGCGGCACGCCGGACGCGCCGGATGCCGGCCAGAGCGCATCGAACGGCTGCGCCAGCAGGTCGCCCTCCTCGCAGTCGCGCCAGGCCGCCTCGAAGGCCTGCTCGATCGCGACCGCGCGGTCGTTCAGGAAGGGGTAGGGGACGAACTGCTGGAACATGTCGGGGAACAGCATCACGGCGACGGTCGGTGACAGAAAATCGTGGCTCAGCACACGCTCGGCGCGGCCGCGCAGGCTCTTCGAATCGACGCCCTGATCCACTGGGCAGTCCTCAGACGTCTTGGGGTCGAGGCTCCGGTTCGCGAGCAGCGCGTCGAAGGTCGCGGCGCCGAGCGAGCCGCCCGAGACGCCGCTGATCGCGAGCACGTGGCCGGCGAAGTCGAGACCGGCGGCGGCCGCCCGGTCCTGCAGCTCGCCCAGCACGAGCGCGGTCCAGTAGGCGGCGCGGATGCCGCCGCCCTCGGTCGCGACGATGAAGACCGGGATCCGGCCATCGGCCGCCGGTTTCCGGCCGCCGAGCCAGGCCTCGAGATATTGGGCCGGATCGCGTCCGGGCGTGGGCTTCGCCGCGGGCGGCGCGGGCGGCGCGTAGGAGTCCATCTGGGCATTCAGGCGGACGTAGTGATTGTCCACGGCCCAGCTCGAGAACGCGGCCCAGATCAGGGCCAGGGTCACGACCGGCAGGCGCGCCCGGTTGCCCCAGTAGACCAGCAAGGTCCCGAACGGGATCAGGCCGAGCACCGCGAGCAGGCCGATCGCCGCCGTGCCGAGCTTGGGCGCGAGCGCGACCGAGTGGTAAGCGAACACGACCATCAGGCCGAAGCCCGCAGCACCCGCCAGCACGAGCGGCAGCCAGGCCTGCCAGTGCAGCTCGGCGAGCGAGCGCAGGCCGCCCGGGCGCGGCCCCTGGAGGCCGAGCCAGTCCCGGCGCCTCGCGGTGACGTAGATGAAACCGGCCGCAAGCGCGAGGAACAAGAGCGCCAGCGCCAGTAGGTGGCCGGCCGGCCCGGTGACCAGGCCCTGGTAGCTGAAGGCGGCGCGGATCAGCGCGATCGCGACCAGCACCAGCGCCAAGGCGCCGATCGCGCGCGGCAGATGCTCCTTGAGCCCCGGCAACACAGTCGGGGCCGAGGCGGGGTTGTGGAAGCGGAAATAGAGCATCACGCGCGCCGACCACCAGGCGACCGCGGCGCCGACGATCGTCGCCGCGACCAGCCAGCCAACCCGCTCTGGCTCCTCGCTGAGAGCGCGCACGACGTCCTGGGCCTGGTCGTTGAGCACGAGGACGAGGCCGCCGATCACGCCCAGCAGCAGGCTGAAGCGCACCAGCAGCAGCACCTGGTAGATCGTGCACGCCGATCGCCAAATCCGGGCGATGCGCTCGAGCAGGCGGGGCGATTCGGCGGCAGCCTGATCGGGGTTGGAGGGACGCGTTACCATGGCTCCATATCCTCGATTTCAATGGTCATTCCAAAACCATAAGGTGATGCACCGTAGCATCAGACGCGACCGCCGTCCAACGCCTGCGACGCTTGAACGGGTCCGGCCGCCCGCCTACATCCCGCCCAATCAAGCAGAGGCAGAGCAGCGGGGACGCGAGCCATGAGCGCGAGCATGCAGCCGTTCGAGGCCGAGGTCGGCCGGGTTCTCGATCTGGTGATCAACTCGCTCTACCAGCACCGCGAGATCTTTCTGCGCGAGCTGATCTCGAACGCCTCGGACGCCTGCGACCGGCTGCGCTACGCGAGCCTGTCCGAGCCGCAGCTTTTGGGCGACGATCCCGAGCTCAAGATCCGGCTGCTCCCGGACCAGGCCGCCGGCACGCTGACGGTGGTCGACAACGGCATCGGCATGAGCCGGGACGAGCTGGTCGAGAACCTCGGCACGATCGCCCGCTCGGGCACCCAGCGTTTCGTCACCGAGCTGAGCGGCAACAGCGCCAAGGACCTGAACCTGATCGGCCAGTTCGGGGTCGGCTTCTATTCGGCGTTCATGGTCGCGGGCGAGGTCGAGGTGATCTCGCGCCGGGCCGGCGAGGAGCACGCCTGGCGCTGGCGTTCCGACGGCCGCAGCGGCTTCGCGGTCGAGGAGGCGGCCGAAGTCGCACCCCGCGGCACGGCGGTGATCCTGCATCTGCGCGCGGACGCCAGGGAGTTCCTCGACGGTTTCCGCCTGCGCCAGATCGCGCGCAGCTATTCCGACCACATCGCGGTGCCGATCCTGCTCCAGGGCGAGGTGGCGGACGCGGCCAAGCCGGACGGCGACGCCAAGGACGGCGCCGGCGCGGCCAAGGCGCCCGAGCAGATCAACCAGGCGAGCGCGCTCTGGACCCGGCCCAAGGCCGAGATCACCGACGAGCAGTACAAGGAGTTCTACCACCACGTCGCGCACGCCTTCGACGAGCCCTGGGCGCGCCTGCATATCCAGGCCGAGGGGATGGTCTCCTACCAGGCGCTCCTGTTCGTGCCGAGCTCGCGCCCGTTCGATCTCTACGACCCGGAGCATCGCCAGGGCGTCAAGCTCTACGTCAAGCGGGTGTTCATCACCGACGATCTCGAAGGCCTGATGCCGCGCTATCTGCGCTTCGTCCGCGGCGTGGTCGATTCCGAGGACCTGCAGCTCAACGTCTCACGCGAGACGCTGCAGCACAGCGCCGTTCTGGCCCGGATCCGCAAGGACCTGGTCAAGCGCCTGCTCGACGAGCTCGGCCGCCGCGCCAAGGCCGAGGACGGCGACTATGCGGCCTTCGTCGACCAGTTCGGCGCGGTGCTCAAGGAGGGCCTGTACGAGGACCACGAGCAGCGCGAGCGGCTCCTGGAGCTGGTCCGCTTCCGCAGCACCGCGAGCGATGGCTGGGTCAGCCTCGCCGATTATGTCGCGCGCATGAAGCCTGGCCAGGACGCGATCTACACGATCAGCGGCGAGCATCTGGACGCGCTCCGTTCGAGCCCGCAGCTCGAGGCCTGTCGGGCCAAGGGGGTCGAGGTCCTGCTGCTGGCCGACCCGATCGACGATTTCTGGCTGCCTACGGTGCCGGAGTATCAGGGCAAGCGGTTCCGCTCGCTGACCCGCGGCGAGGTCGACCTGTCCAAGATCGAGGCGGGCGAGGGCGAGGCGGCGAAGACCGAGGCGGCGGGCGACGCGGTCGCCGGCGCCGAGCTCGACCGGCTGATCGCGGTCTTCAAGGGCCGGCTCGGCGACAAGGTCAAGGACGTGCGGCCGTCGGCGCGCCTGACCGAGAGCGCGGTCTGCCTGGTCGCCGACGAGCATGCGATGGATCTGCGCCTGGAGCGCTTCCTGAAGCAGCACCAGCAGCTCGAGGAGCTGTCCAAGCGGGTGCTCGAGATCAACCCGAAGCACGCGCTGATCCGGCAGATGGCGGCGCGCGCCGCCGAGGCGGGCGAGGCGGATGCGCTGGGCGACCTCGCCGAGCTGCTGCTCGATCAGGCGCGGATCGTCGAGGGCGAGCCGCTGCCCGATCCCGGCGGCTTCTCCCGCCGGCTCAGCGCGTTTCTCGCCAAGGGTCTGGCGGCGTAGGGCGAGCCCTTGCCGGCGACGGCGCTCGCGCCGGCTTGCCGTCAGCGTCCGTCGAGGATGCCAATCGCCGGATTCTGGCATGGAACCTGTCCGATGGGATTGCCGAACGTCTTGAAAGGCAGAGCAAAGCGCCAAGGTCGCTCGCTCGATGCGACAGCTCGTGAGGTCCCCCGAGGGGCTGTGGCCAAAGAAAAAGCTGAGTTCTTCAAGGCGGCCGAGGCCATGCGGGCGCGCCTTGCGGGGAGGCCCCACACGGAGACGGTGGAACTGCTGCGCCAGGACCGCGATCGGTGACGTTGGCGGTCGACGTCGGCGTGTCATTCCCTGCTTCGTGCCGGACAGTCCCTTCGCGCGTCGGGTCGGCGGCCGTTGGTTGAGACTCGCGACCGTCGCGCGTAGCGGCCGGTTGGTGCGGCGCTAAGGAGACTTGTCGCGGTCCGCACGCGCGCGTTGAATGACACGCGGATGCGCCCGCGCTCCGATCTGGCTACCCGTCTGCGCCTGGCCTCCGGCCTGGTGCTGATGGTGTTTGTCGCGAGCCATCTCGCCAACCATGCGCTCGGCATTGTTTCGCTCGCCGCGATGCAGCAGGGCCGTGCGCTGTTCGTCGCGGTCTGGCGCAGCCCGCCGGGCACGCTGCTGCTCTATGCGGCGCTGCTCGGCCATATCGGCCTGGCCGCGCACAGGCTCTGGCGCCGCCGCAGCCTGCGCATGCCGGCCTGGGAGGCGGCGCAGATCGCGCTCGGCCTGCTGATCCCGTTCTGGCTCGTGGCCCACGTCGTCGGCACCCGCGGCGCCCATCAATGGCAGGGCGTCGACGACGACTACGTCTACGTGCTCAACCACTTGTGGCCGAACGGCGCCTGGCGGCAGACCCTGATGCTGACGATCGTCTGGCTGCACGGCTGCATCGGGCTCCATTTCTGGCTGCGCATCCGCCCCTGGTACCATCGGCTGAAGCCGTGGCTGCTCGCGGTCGGCGTCCTGCTGCCGACGCTCGCCCTGATCGGCTTCGCCGACGCCGGGCGCGAGCTGCGAAAGCTGGCTGAGGCCGAACCGCAGTGGCTCGCGACCGAGGCCCAGAGGGGCCGCTGGCCCGGTCCGGATCAGGCCGCCTGGGTCGATCGGACCGAACGGGCGGTGCTCATGGGCTTCGTCGTGCTCCTGGCGGCGACCTTCGGCGGACGGGCGGTCCGCGCCCTGCGCCACCGGTTCGGCGGTGGCATCCGCCTCTACTACCCGGGCGGCGTGACGGTCGCGATGGCGCCGGGCATGAGCGTGCTCGAGGCCTCGCGCGCGGCCGGCATCCCGCACGCCGCGGTCTGCGGCGGCCGCGGCCGCTGCTCGACCTGTCGCATCCGGGTCGGCGAGGGGGCCGAGCATCTGCCGCCGCCGGCGCCGGACGAGGCCCGGGTGCTCGCCCGGATCGGCGGTGCGACCGGCAACGTCCGGCTCGCCTGTCAGCTGCGGCCGGATCACGATCTCGCCCTGATCCCGCTGCTGCCGGCGACCGCGGGGCCGCGCGACGTGCGCGTCCAGGTCAGTCCCGGCCAGGGCATGGAGCGCGAGATCGCGGTGCTGTTCGCGGATCTGCGCGCGTTCACCCGCATGGCCGAGGGCCGTCTGCCCTACGATGTCGTGTTCGTCCTGAACCAGTATTTCAAGGCCATGGGCCAGGCGATCGAAGGTGCGGGCGGCCGGGTCGACAAGTTCATCGGCGACGGCATCATGGCGCTGTTCGGCATCGACCTCGAGCCCGAGGCGGCCTGCCGGCGGGCGCTCGCCGGGGCGCGGGCGATGGCCGAGGCCCTCGCGCGGCTGAACCGGCAGCTCGAGCACGATCTGCGGGCGCCGCTGCAGATGGGCATCGGCCTGCACGTCGGACCGGTGATCCTCGGCGAGATGGGCTTCGGCCGCGCGACCGCGCTGACCGCGATCGGCGACACCGTCAACGTCGCCTCGCGGCTCGAGGCGCTGACCAAGGAGGTCGGCGTCCAGCTCGTGGTCTCGGCACGGGTCGCCGAGCGCGCCGGGGTCGAGCTTGCCGCCTTCGAGTTGCGCGAGATCGAGATCCGCGGCCGCCGCCGCCCGCTGCGGGTCCGTCTGGTCGCCGATGCCGGCGCTCTGCCGGTCGACAGCACGGCTTCGATCCAACCGGAGATGGCGCCCTGGGCGCAGCTGGTCAGTTGGGGCCGGCGTGCCCTGCGGCCGGCACCGTGAGGGGAGATCGCGGGAGAGCGGCGATGATGCCACTTGGACAGCTCGTGCGTCGCGGCGCCCTGGTCGTCGGCCTGATCGGGGCGCCCGCTGCCGGCGCCGGCGCCGCCGACCTGCCGGTCGACCTCGAGCTGGTGCTGGCGGTCGACATCTCGGGCAGCGTCGATCCGCTCGAAGCCCGCCTGCAACGCGAGGGCTACATCGCAGCGCTGCGCCACCCGCGGGTGATCGACGCGATCCGGGACGGCGAGTTCGGCCGGATCGCGCTCATCTATATCGAATGGGCGGGCGATCGCTACCAGCGCATCCTCATCGACTGGACGATGATCGACGATGCCGCCGGCGCCTTCGCCTTTGCCGACGCCCTCGCCGAGACGCCGCTTTCGAGCGCGCGCTGGACCTCGCTCAGCGCCGCGATCGATTATGCGGCACCGCTGTTCGACGATAATGGCTTCAAGGGCGTCCGCCGGGTGATCGACATCTCGGGCGACGGCTACAACAACCGCGGCCGGCCGGTCGAGACGGCGCGCGACGAGGCGGTGGCAGCGGGCATCACGATCAACGGCCTGCCGATCGTCAACGACCGCCCGAACCCCTGGGGCGGCCTGCCGCCGAAGGACCTCGACCGCTACTTCGAGGATCGGGTGATCGGCGGCCCGGGCGCGTTCATCGTGGTGGCCAGGGACTACACCGCCTTCGCCGAGGCGATCCTGTCCAAGCTCCTGCTCGAGATCGCCGGCGACCAGCCGCACCCCGCACCCTTGCCGCCGCCGGCGCTGAGCCTCAAACGTCCTTCTGGGTCAGGAGCCGAAGCAGGATCGGGTTGACGAACAGCTTCTCCCGGCCTGCCAGGCGTTCTTCGAGCACACCAATGTCGCACAGCCGCTTGAGGTATCTCGATGCGGACTGACGTTGCGCAATCCCGGCGGCCACGACGTTGCCGATTCGGCAGTAGGGTTGCAGGAAGATCAGCTCCACCAGCTCGCGCGAATAGATCTTGGGGGCATCGAGCCTGATTTTCTCAGCCACGCTCTCGAGCAGCTGCCGGATCGCTCGGATCTTTGCGCTCGTCCAGACGGCGGTCACCTGCACCGCTTCGAGCATATAGAGTATCCATGGCTCCCACGCCGCATCCGTCGTGACCTCAAGCAATAGCCGATAGTAATCAGCCTTGTGCTTGATGATATATTGACTGAGGTAGAGCACGGGAATGCTGAGCAATCCCTGCTCGACCAGGAACAGCAAATTGAGCACCCGGCCGGTTCGGCCGTTGCCGTCGCTGAAGGGGTGAATCGCCTCGAACTGATAGTGGGTCACGGCCATGCGGACCAGCGGGTCGACGTCGAGGGCGTCGTGCAGATAGCGCTCCCAGTTGGCGAGCTGGTCGCGGAGCAGCGCATTGCCTTCCGGAGGCGTATAGATCACCCGGCCGTTCGCCTCATTGACCAGAGCCGTTCCTGGTGTGGCGCGCACGTCCATCTCGACGCCCTTGATGGTCCGGCAGATCTGCACGGCGGTCGCCGTCGACAGGGGCCGGCCGGCGAGGAGCGCGAAGCCCTCGTACAGCGCGGTGCGGTAGCGCAACGCCTCTTTGGTCGCCGGATCGGCTTTGTCCTCGGCGACGTTGGCAAAGCGGAACAGCCGGTCGGTCGTGGTCACGATGTTCTCGATCTCGGAGCTCGCTTGCGCCTCCAGCAGGGGAATGCTGTTGATGAGGACCGCCTGATTCGGGATCAGCTGGCCGGCGACATTGAGCTCGGCGAGCGCCGCGCGTGCCTCGATGCAGGCCTTGAGGATGGCACGGGTCTCGATGTCAACTGGCGGTGGCAGCAGCGGCAGCTGATTGTAGGGCCGGTCGGGACGGAAAGGCATGTGTCGACGTTTTCCAGTTTCATCGACACATCCGCGCGACATGTCGATGCCGTCGACATATTGGCAGGACGTGTCGATGTTTTCCAGATTCCTCGACATGTCGCTCAGCCGCGCGGGGCGGGGAGGCCGTGGCGGCGGCGGGCCGTGTCGGGCCAGCGCCTCGAAGTCGCGGAGCTGCTTCAGGGTCAGATTGGTTATAAGCGCATCTTATCGCAACAGTCAGAAAATTCGACTTAACCTTATGAGACCGCTTTGTTAGGAGTGTGTCAAGGGGGTACGAACGGCCAATGTCGCACCTGTCCCGCGTGACGAGCACAGACGATGCGTCGATGACTGATGTGCCGAACAACCTGAACGTTGGCGCCTTCGGCTCGATCCTGGTTCGGGACGGGTATTTTCGCGGTAAGCCCGTGCCCAGTGCCCTCGTCTGGCGCGTTGCCATCGCGCCGGCCATCGCAGAGGATCGCCTTCCAGAGCATCCATGGCCATTATCCAGGAAGCAGCTCAGCCAACGCAGCCACGATCGGAGAGAAGCATGAACGATCTTGCGGACACGTGCCCGGTGATCCACTCGCACACGACCCTTGGGGGCATGTCGAACCGGGACTGGTGGCCGAACCAGCTGAACCTCAAGATTCTCCACCGGAACTCGAGCTTGTCCAATCCCATGGGCGAGGCGTTCCATTACGCGGAGGAGTTCAAGAAGCTCGACCTCGCGGCCGTGAAGCAGGACCTCACGGCGCTGATGACGGACAGCCAGGACTGGTGGCCGGCGGACTTCGGCCACTACGGGCCGCTCCTCATTCGGATGGCGTGGCATAGCGCCGGCACGTACCGCATTGGCGACGGTCGCGGCGGCGCCGGCGCCGGCCAGCAGCGCTTCGCGCCGCTCAACAGTTGGCCCGACAACGCGAACCTCGACAAGGCGCGCCGGCTGCTTTGGCCGATCAAGCAGAAGTATGGCGACAGGATCTCCTGGGCCGACCTGATGATCCTCGCCGGCAACGTCGCTCTGGAATCGATGGGCTTCAAGACCTTCGGCTTCGGCGGCGGGCGCGCGGACGTCTGGGAGCCCGAGGAAGACGTCCACTGGGGTTTCGAGGACACCTGGCTCGAGGACAAGCGCTACTCGGGAGACCGGGTGCTCGAGAATCCTCTCGCCGCCGTTCAGATGGGTCTGATTTACGTCAATCCGGAAGGCCCGAACGGCAAGCCGGATCCCCTCGCCGCCGCCAGGGACATTCGCGAGACGTTCGCGCGCATGGCCATGAACGACGAGGAGACGGTCGCGCTGATCGCCGGCGGACACACCTTCGGCAAGACCCACGGCGCCGGCGATGCGTCGCTGGTTGGCCGCGAGCCGGAAGCCGCCGGCATCGAAGAACAGGGCCTCGGCTGGAAGAGCAGTTTCGGCACCGGCAAAGGCGCCGACGCGATCACCGGCGGCCCGGAAGTCACCTGGAGCACGACGCCGACGAAGTGGAGCAACAGCTTCTTCGAGAACCTGTTCGGCTACGAATGGGAGCTGACCAAGAGCCCGGCGGGCGCCTATCAGTGGCGAGCGAAGGGCGACGCCGCCACAATTCCTGATGCGTATGACCCATCAAAGCGTCACGCGCCGACCATGCTGACCACCGACCTCTCTTTGCGGGTCGACCCGGTCTACGAAAAGATTTCGCGGCGCTTCTACGAGCGCCCGGACGAGTTGGCGGACGCCTTCGCCCGGGCGTGGTTCAAGCTGACGCATCGCGACATGGGTCCGCGCGCCCGCTACCTCGGCCCGGAGGTTCCGGCGGAGGAACTGATCTGGCAGGACCCCGTCCCCGCCGTCGATCACGAGCTGATCAACGCGCAGGAGATCGCGAACCTCAAGGCCATGATCCTCGCATCGGGACTTGCCATCTCCGAGCTGGTCTCGACCGCCTGGGCCTCGGCGTCGACCTTCCGCGGCTCCGACAAGCGCGGCGGGGCGAACGGGGCGCGCATCCGTCTTGCGCCGCAAAAGGATTGGGAGGTCAACCAACCGGCCCAGCTGGCGAAGGTGCTGGCAACCCTCGAGGGCATTCAGACGGCGTTCAACGCCGCGCAGTCCGGTGGAAGGAAGGTGTCGCTCGCGGACCTGATCGTGCTCGGCGGTTGTGCGGCGGTCGAGCAGGCCGCGAAGAAGGCCGGGCACGACCTGGAGGTTCCCTTCGCGCCGGGCCGGACGGATGCGTCGCTGGAGCAGACCGATGTGGCGTCCTTCGCCTACCTCGAGCCGGTCGCAGACGGGTTCCGCAACTATCTCAAGGCCCGATACGCCGTCTCGGCGGAGGAACTGCTGGTCGACAAGGCGCAACTCCTGACGCTGACCGCCCCCGAGATGACGGTCCTCGTCGGCGCGATGCGGGTGCTGAATGCCAACTTCGGCCAGTCCGGCCACGGCGTCTTCACGAAGCGGCCGGAGACGCTCACCAACGACTTCTTCGTGAACCTGCTCGACATGGGCACGGAGTGGAAGGCGACCGAGGATGGCAACGTGTTCGAGGGGCGCGACCGCGCGAGCGGCGAGCTGAAGTGGACCGGCACCCGAGTGGACCTCGTCTTCGGTTCAAACTCCCAGCTGCGGGCGCTGGCGGAGGTCTATGCATGTGACGGCTCGCAGCAGAAGTTCGTCCGCGACTTCGTGGCTGCGTGGAACAAGGTGATGAACCTGGACCGCTTCGATCTCGCCTGATCTCGACGGAACGGCGTTCGAGCGCGGCTAAATCCCAGCCGCGTTCGAGCGCCGGGTCCGGTGCTGAGGGTCGGCTGGCTGATGCAGCAGGCGCGCGCCGCCTTGCCGAAGTGCCGGTGCTCGGCGACCGCCACGATATAGCGCAGCTGCGTTGCAGGGTCATCGCAGCGCAGGCCGCGCGGTGCCGGTCGACGCGCCGCTCCCGGCCGGCCCGGATCACCCGCGGCCGCGGGCGCGCCAGGTGCGGTAGGCGACCGGCAGCAGGGCCAGGGCCGCGAGGCCGGCCAGCGGCAGGAGGATCTCCGGCCGGACAAAGCTCGTGAGATGGACCGGCATGCCGCTGCCGAGGACCGCGCCGAGGCCGGAGCCCAGATGCGCGAACAGCAGGGTCCCGGGCAGCAGGCCGAGCACCGCGCTGGTCACGAAGGTGCGCACGCGCACGCCGCAGGCTGCCGGGATGCCGATCACCACCGCGGTCGGGAAGATCGGCACCAGGTGGAGCACGAACACGTAGCTCAGGGCATTGGCGCGGAAGGTCTCGGCGAACCGCGCCAGCGACGGCCCCGCCCGGGTGCGCAGGCGATTGCCGAGCGCGCTGCGCGCGAGCACGAACACCGCGGTCGCCGCGAGCGTCGTCGCGACCAGGACGTAGGCGGTCCCCTGCAGCCAGCCGAACAGGTAGCCGCCGATCACCGTGAGCAGCGCGCTGCCCGGTACCGACACGGCGACCGAGGCGGCATAGATCGCCATGAACAGGAAGGAGGCGAGGACCGGGGTTGCGGCGACGAAGCCGAGCAGCCAGAGGTGGTGCTGGCGCAAAGCGTCAATCGCCAGCCTGGCATCGAGGCCGAACGCCGCGGCGACGCCCGCGCCGATCAGCAGGACCAGCAACGCCAGGACGACCAGGTTTTGCCAGCGGCCGAGGCCGAGCGGTTGCGCCAGCTCGAGCGGCGACCCAGGCTCCGGATCCGTCATGCGTGCCAAGCGATCTTCCCGTTCAGTCCAATGGCGCACGATCAATTGGCTCTAATCGGCAGAGATGTCCAGTCGGTTGACGACATGTCGCGCCCCTTTGCCCCGGCGCAGGGGGCTCGCGGCCGCCTCCGACCGTTGAGCGACGCTCGGACAGCCGCTATACCGGGCGCATGGCGAGCACCCAGGACCAGCTGTTGCAGCGCCTCGACGAGCTCGGGATCGGGCACCGGACCTTCGCCCATGTGCCCGTGTTCACCGTCGATGAGGCGCGGCAGCATACCGCCCGGCTGCCGGGCGGCCACTGCAAGAGCCTGTTCCTCAAGGACAAGAAGGGCGGGCTCTGGCTCCTGGTCTGCTCCGACCACCGCCGGATCGACCTGGGCCGGCTGGCCAAGGTGATCGGCAGCCCGCGCCTGTCCTTCGGCCAGGCGGAGTTGCTGCAGGCGGTGCTCGGCGTGATCCCGGGCGCGGTCACGCCGTTCGCCCTGATCAACGACCGCGAGTGCCGGGTCCGGCCGCTGCTCGACCAGGCCATGCTGGCCCATGCCCTGCTCAACTATCATCCCTTGACCAACGCCGCGACCACCACCATCAAGGCGGGCGATCTGCTCAAATTCGTCGAGGCCTGCGGTCACCGCCCGCAGATCCTGGACCTCGATGCGACCGGGATCGCCCGGCCCGAGATCGCTTAGATCGCCTGGGCTCCGGACGGCCATGCCGGGGTTTGAACCCGGCGCGATCTCGCCTAGCATGCCTCCCGGGCAACCGGGTCGCCGCCACCGGCGCGACCCCAACGGGGAAGACGCTCATGTCCGGATTATTGCAGGAATTCAAAGAATTCGCCATGCGCGGCAACGTCGTCGACCTGGCGGTCGGGCTGGTCATCGGCGCGGCGTTCGGCGCGATCGTCAACTCGCTGGTCAACGACGTCATCATGCCGCCGATCGGCCTGGTCATGGGCAACATCGACTTCTCGAACCTGTTCATCAACATGTCCGGCCAGGAGTATCCGTCGCTCGCGGCCGCGCGCGCGGCCGGCGCGCCGGTGATCGCTTACGGCGCGTTCATCAACGTCGTGATCAACTTCCTGATCGTGGCGTTCGCGATCTTCCTGGTCGTCAAGGGCATGAACCAGCTGCGTCGCAAGCAGGAGGCGGACCCCGAGTCGATGCCGGTGCCGCCGCGCCAGGAGACCCTGCTCGAGGAGATCCGCGACCTGCTGAAGGCGCGGGTGCCCTAGCGGTCTGCCAGACCGGCCGGCGCCCCGTCAGCGCCCGGTGGCGGCGAAGGTGTTGCAGCTGTCGGGGTCGCCCGAGGCCAGACCCTGCCTGAACCAGCGCACGCGCTGTTCCGAGCTGCCGTGGGTGAAGGCATCGGGCACGACGTAGCCCTGCGCCTGCCGCTGCAGGCGGTCGTCGCCGATCGCCGCGGCCGCGTTCAGGGCTTCCTCGACGTCGCCCTTTTCGAGCAGATGGCGGCTCTGGTCGGCATGATAGCCCCACACGCCGGCGAAGCAGTCGGCCTGCAGCTCCGTCATCACCGACAGCGCGTTCCCCTGGCTCTCGCTCACCTGCTGGCGCGCGGACTGGACCTGGTCCGCGATCCCGAGCAGGTTCTGCACGTGGTGCCCGACCTCATGCGCGATCACGTAGGCCTGGGCGAAGTCGCCGGGCGCCCCGAACCGGTCGTGCAGCTCGTCGAAGAAGGTGAGGTCGATGTAGACCTTCTGGTCGCCAGGGCAGTAGAACGGGCCCATGGCTGACTTGGCGTAGCCGCAGGCCGACTCAACCGCGCCCGAGAACAGGACGAGCTTCGGCTCGCGATAGGTGCGGCCCCTCTGTTCGAACAGCGCGTGCCAGGTGTCCTCGGTATCGCCGAGCACGGCCGAGACGAACGCCGCCTGCTGATCGTCCGCCGGCGGCCGCGCGGCGGAGCGCGACGGTGCCTGCTGGTAGGGAACGCCGGTGGAGGAGTCCTGGAGCAGAAGGCTCGGGTCGATGCCCAGCCACCAGCCCAGGGCCAACAGGATCAGCAGACCGATCCCGCCGATGCCGCCGCCGCGCGCGACGCCGCCGCGACCGCCCCCCAGGCCGCGCCCCAGACCGCCAGGCATCCCGGCCCCGCCCGGAAAGCCCATGCCGGCCGATGTGTCGCGGCGGTCTTCGACGTTCTCGCTACGTCGCCCGAGCTGCCAGCGCATTCTCGCTCTCCCGTTTCGACGCCCGCCGCGGTCTCGGGCGGTGGCCCAGGGCGGCGCTCAGGCCGCCGGCCTGCCCGCCTTGTCCGAACAGCTGCGCGAGCGGATTGTCGGGGCTGCCGAGCGCGCCCGCCCCAGGGCATGGCGCATCCGGTCGGCGGTGGTGCCGGTCATTCCGGCCTGCATGACCTGGCCGAGCAGATCGCGCGCGTTGAACATGCTACCCCCCTCCCACGGACGCCGGGGCCGGGTGCCCCGCCGGCAGACTCGCGGGCGCTGCCGGGGCCGGACTATCCGACCCCGGCGCCAGCCACGGCGAGCTCTGCCCTCAATGCGAGATCAGAGCTGGCAGCGATTTCGCCTGCTCGATCCACTTGGTCACCTGCTTCACGCTCGGACGCTGCCGGACCAGCTTCCGGGCCGCGTTGACCTCCTCCATCTTGCTCACGAGATTGTCGGCGTTGCGATGCTTCAGCTCCTTGACCGTATCGACGCCGGCCGCCTCCAGCAGTTCCGAGTACTCCTCGCCGACACCGGCGATTCGCATCAGATCGGCCATGTTGGCCCACTTGAGGAGTTCGCGCCTCGTCAACGCCGGTCGCCTGCGCGACCGTTTTGCGCCCTTTCGCGGACGCGCATTGGTCCAACAGATGCTTGGTATTGGTGATGCCCGACCCGGCGAGCTTGCTGGCGTAGCTGGGTCCGATCCCTTCGATTTCCTGGATCCGGTAGGTCATTCGCGTTGCCTCCCAACGTGCCCGGCACCGAAATGGTGTCGTCAATTCATAACAGGTTGTATCGCCGTGCCAAACAATCGTTATCAGGGGGAGCCGGGGCCTCGGCCCAGCTGGTTGTGCGCGGCGATCAGGGTGTTGCGCAGCAGGCAGGCGACCGTCATCGGGCCGACCCCGCCCGGCACCGGCGTGATCGCGCCCGCGACCTCGGCCGCCTCCTCGAAGGCGACGTCGCCGACCAGGCGGCTCTGGCCATCCGCGTCCTGGACCCGGTTGATGCCGACGTCGATCACGGTCGCCCCGGGCGCGAGCCAGTCGCCGCGGACGATCTGCGGCCGGCCGACGGCGGCGACCACGATCTCGGCGCGCCGGCACTCGGCCGGCAGGTCGACGGTCCGCGAATGGGCGATCGTCACCGTGCAGTTGGCGGCCAGCAGGAGCGCTGCGACCGGCTTGCCGACGATGTTCGAGCGGCCGACCACGATCGCGCGGCGGCCGGCCAGGTCCTGGCCCAGGGTCCGGCGCAGCAGGATCAGGCAGCCCATCGGCGTGCAGGGCACGAGCAGATGCGGATCGGGCGCGCCGCCGGCCGCGAACAGCCGGCCGACGTTCAGCGGGTGAAAGCCGTCGACATCCTTGGCCGGGTCGATCGCCTCGAGCACGCCCGGGCCGATCCCGGCCGGCAGCGGCAGCTGGACCAGGATGCCGTGCACGGCCGGATCGCCATTGAGCATCCGGATCTGGTCGAGCAGGGCCCCCTCGGTGGTCGTTTCGGCGAGCGCGATCAGCCGGCCGTCGACCCCGGAGTCCGCGGCCATTTTCGCCTTGGTGCGGACATAGGCCCGGCTGGCCGGGTGATCGCCGACCAGGACCACGCGCAGGCCCGGCGGCAGACCATGCCGGGCGGTGAAGGCCGCGGCCCCGGCGGCGACCTCGGCGCGCAGTTCGGCAGCCGCCGCCCGGCCGTCGATGATCCGGGCGCCGCTCACCCGCCCTGCCCCGGCTGCTCGACCGCCTGGAGCTCGGCCAGCAGGCGTTCGGGCGGCCCCTGGACGTGCAGGACCTTACGGCGCGCGGTGGCCCCGCTCACCACGCGCAGGTCGCGCGCCGGCAGCCGCCAGCGTCTGGCCAGGAGCTTGATCAGGGCCGCGTTGGCCTTGCCGGCCTCGGGAGGCGCGGTCAGACGCACGGCCAGCCAGGCGTGGCCCCGGGCGTCGATCTCGACCCCCTGCACCGCGCTGATCGCCGCGCGCGGCGTCACCTTGACCGCCAGCTGCACGCCGTCGGCGCGGCCGCGAAGCCAGCTCGGCGGCGCGGGCATGGGGCTCAGGCGAACAGCTGCCAGAGCAGGCGGCGCACGAACACCAGCAGCAGGATCAGCACCAGCGGCGAGAGGTCGATGCCGCCCAGGTTCGGCAGGATATTGCGGATCGGCCGCAGCACCGGCTCGGTCGCGCGATGCAGGAAGTCGCCGATCTGCGTGACGAAGGCATTGCGCGTGTTGATGACGTTGAACGCGACCAGCCAGCTGAGGATGACCGAGGCGATGACCACCCACATGTACAGATCGAGGAGGGTGTCGATGAGCCAGTGGAACGGGTTCATGGGCCGAGCCTGTGCGAGGCGATTCCAACCGGGGCGGCGGGCTGCCGACATGCGGCATGCTGTCGGCGCCGGACTATAGCAGCTGACCGCGAGACCGCCAGCCCCCGAGCGCGCCGCGTCTGCGGGCGCCCCGGGGGCAAGCCCTTGACAGGCCTCGCCTCGCTCACCATACAAGCTCGCGTGGCGGGGCCGTAGCTCAGCTGGGAGAGCGCTAGAATCGCACTCTAGAGGTCGTGGGTTCGATCCCCATCGGCTCCACCATTCGATTTGACGCGCGATCAGCACCAAGCCGTGACCACGAAGCCGTTGACCACCTAGCGGCCGACCATCAAGCGGTCGACCGTCAAGCTGTCGACGGGGGGCCGTAGCTCAGTTGGGTAGAGCGCGACGTTTGCACCGTCGAGGTCGTGGGTTCGACTCCCATCGGCTCCACCAGTTCCCCTAACGCTGCTCTGGCGCGCATCGCGGAAGTGGGCCGGACTGCCGCGCGCGCTCGGCCGACCGTCGTGCGATCCGACGGCGGGGCTTGAAGCGCCGAGTCCGACTTCGCACATTGCTCGACGTGAGTTCGCACGACGCCGCCCGGAGGTCGAGGTGCGCACCGTCGACCCGTGCCTCGCCGGCGCTCGCGGGCGATCCGTGGTTCCTGCCCGGAGGCGAGGTCTGAGCGACCGCGTTCAACCAGCTCTTGCCACCGTCGGTGTCCGGCCGCCCGCGGGCCGGCGGTGCCGCGTCCGGCTGGTCGCCAGCCCGCTCCGGTACCTGCGCTGCCGGCAGCCGCGCCGGGGCGGCGCCTGATGGACAGCCTGCTCGCCCAGTTCTACGCCTTCGTTTCGGTCGTCGTCATCGACCTCGTGCTTGCCGGCGACAACGCGGTCGTGGTCGGCATGGCGGCGGCGGGTCTGGCGCGTGAGCAGCGCCGGCGCGTGATCGTGCTCGGGATCGTGCTCGCGCTGGTCTGCCGGATCGCCTTCGCGCTGGTCGCGGTCCAGCTGCTGGCGATCATCGGCCTGCTGCTCGCGGGCGGCCTGCTGCTGCTCTGGGTCGCCTGGAAGATGTGGCGCGAGCTGCATCCGCGCGTGGCACTGGAATGTTCCGGCCCCGACCGCGAGGCCACCCGCGTGGTCGCCAAGCGGCCGCTCACCGCGATCTGGCAGATCGCGGTCGCCGACGTCTCGATGTCGCTCGACAATGTGCTCGCGGTCGCCGGCGCCGCGCGCGATCACATGGCGATGCTGATCTTCGGGCTGGTCCTCTCGATCGCCCTGATGGGCGCGGCGGCAACCGTCATCGCCCGTTTTCTGGAACAGTACCGATGGCTCAGCTATCTCGGCCTCGGCATCATCACGATCGTCGCGCTGTCGATGATCTGGGAAGGCAGCCATGAGGTCTGGCACGCAATGGCAGCGCTTGAGCGCTAGCTCCCGTCCGGCGGCACGGCACCTTGTTCTGACCGTGAGTGCCAGCGCGACCTCAGCCCAGCGCCTTCTGCAGGTGGACCAGGGTGCGGCCGTGGTAGGCCTCGCGGCGGGTCTCGCGGTAGCCGAGCCGGCGATAGAGGGCGAGAGCCTCGGTGAAGCGCTCGTTGGTGAACAGACGGATCGTGAGGCAACTCCGGCGCCGCGCCTCGGCCTCGGCAAAGGCGAGCAGCGCCCGCCCGAGCCCCTGGCCTTGCGCTGCCGGCGCGACCGCGACGCTCCAGACCAAGAGGCAGGCGGGGCTCCGGCCGCAGCACCAGGGCGGCCAGCAGGCCCGCGCCGTCCGGCCGATCGAGCAGCCAGACGTCGTGATCGTCGAGCATGGCGGCATAGTCGGCGACCATCGGCTGGGGCTCGGCGCCGATCCGCGCCACATAGCTCGCATAGGCGCGCCGCTTCAGATCGGTGAGCGCCGCGACGTCGCCCGGGCCCGCCCGGCGCAGGCGGGCAATCTGGGCATCGGGGTCCCCGACCGGCAGCCGGTCGCCTGCGTCACCGCTCGAATTCCTCATGCTCGCTCCCGCCACGGTCCGGGCCTGGCCCCGTGGCGCACTTGTGCCAGAGGCTCGGGCAGCGCACAAAGGCCGACCCTTGCCTGACGGCGGCGAGACGCCTCAGTGACCGATGCCGGGTCGAGCCTGATCGAGCGCTTTCGGCAGGCGCGCGCCGACCCCGCGCGCGCGGTGCTCGAGGGCTTCCATCCGCTCAAGCACGCGCTCCGCTTCGGGGCCAGGATCGAGCTCGCCTGCGCGCCGCGGGCGGCGCCCCTGGCCGCGCTCGCCGCACGCCTGGCGCCCGAGCTCGGGCCCTGGCTCGCGCAGCATCTGACCCTGGTCGCGCCCCCGATCTTCCAACAGCTGGCGCCCGCCGGGCTCGACGTCGTGGCGATCGCTTCGCGCCCGGCGGTCGAGGTCGGCCCGCTCCTGGCCGGACACGGTCAGGCGCCGATCGTTCTTCTGGAGAGCCCGAGCCAGCTCGGCAACCTCGGGGCGGCAGTCCGGGTGGCGGCGGCGGCCGGCGCCGCGGCAGTCCTCAGCACGGGCCGGCTCGACCCCTGGCACCCGACCGCGCTGCGCGGCTCGGCCGGGCTGCACTACGCCTTGCCGGTCGCGCGCATCGATGAGCTGCCGGCCACCTCCCGGCCGCTGATGGCGCTCGATCCGGCGGGCGAGCCGCTCCGCTTCGGCAGCCTGCCGGGCGATGCCGTGCTCGCCTTCGGCGCCGAGCGTCAGGGCCTGAGCCAGGGGCTGCGCGCCCGCGCCGAGCGCTGCCTGGCGCTGCCCATGCGCGCGGGCGTGTCCAGCCTCAATCTCGCGACCGCGGTCGCGATCGTGCTCTACGCCTGGCGGCTGGGTCGGGGCAATTGAGTGGAGGCGCCCGGGTGGACAAGGGCGGATGCGCGGGCCAAGCTCGCGCCCTCGGGAGACCTCGGGCGAGGGAGGAGGCGGTGGGTCGTCTGGACGGGAAGGTTGCGCTGATCACCGGCGCCGGCCAGGGCATCGGCCGGGCCGCCGCCCGCTTGTTCGCGGCCGAAGGTGCCAGAGTCGTCGTGGCCGAGATCGCGCAGGCCGAGGGCGAGGCGAGCGCCACCATGATCACCCAGGCGGGCGGCGAAGCGCTGTTCGTCGCGACCGACGTGAGCGAGCCCCGGAGCGTCGAAGCCGCGGTCCGGACCACCGTCGACCGTTTCGGCGGCCTGCACGTCCTCTACAACAACGCCGGCGGCGCCACGCCCAGGGATGGCAAGGTCACCGACATGGCGCTCGAGGAGTTCTGGCGGACGATCGGCGTCGACCTGTTCGGGACCTTCCTCGGCTGCCGTTTCGCGATCCCGGTCATGGTCGCGGGCGGCGGCGGCTCGATCATCAACACCACCTCGATCCGCGCCATGATCGGCACCGCCGGCGCCGACGCCTACACCAGCGCCAAGGGCGGCGTGCGCGCGCTCACCCAGGCGCTCGCCCTGCAGTGGGCGGCGCACGACATCCGGGTCAACGCGATCGCGCCGGGCGTGATCCTGACCGAGCGGGTCAGGGCCCTGTTGCGGACCGACGATCCGATCTTCCAGAAGTCGTTGCTGGGCGCCAGCGAGCCTGAGGACGTGGCCAGGATGGCCCTCTATCTGGCGTCGGACGAATCGCGCAAGGTCACGGGCGCGATCCTGCCGATGGACAGCGGCGCCAGCGCCATCTGAGGGCCGGGGGCGCCATCGGGATCGGAAGCGCGGCTGGCGAGCTTGCCGTGCCGTCCTCCGGTGTCGGGTGAGGGCGACGCGCCGCCTCAGCGCCCCGAGCGGTCCAGGGCCTGAGCGATCTCGGCGGTGACCGGCTGCGCCCCGCAATGGATCGGGTACAGCTGGGCGTAGCGTGCCTGGAGCTCGGGGTTGACGGGTTCGGGCTCGCCGAGCCAGGGCAGGACCCAGTCGCCCCTCGCCTCGCCGACGCTCCGATAGTGGCCGAGCGCCACGGCGGCGAGCAGGGCGGCGCCAGCGGCGCCGGGGGCCGTGCGCTCGACCACCCGGACCGGCGCGCCGATGCAGGCGGCGAGGATGGCCCGCCGCAGCGGGCTCGAGGCCGCGTCCTCGATCAGGCGGATCTCGGCCGGCGGCGCGCCGAGCGCGGCGTGGCTGGCGCGCGCGGCGAAGCCCTGGCCCTCATGGAGCCCGCGCATCAGATCGTAGGCGGTGGCGTCGCGGCCGAGGCCCAGGACATGCGCCCGTGCGGTCGAGGTCTCGGACCGGCCGTGGTCGGTGGCGAAGGGCTGCAGCACGAGCGTCCCCGGCCGGGCCTGCGCGGCCTTGCGCTCGAGGATCGCCTGCAGGTCGTCCCGTCGGATGCCGATCAGGCCGGCATCGGCCAGGAGCTCCACGCCGAGGTCGACCAGCCAGTCGATGTCCGCCGCGCCGGGGCTCGAGCTGACCCCGAGCGAGGCTCGAGGCGCCACGTAGGGCAGGTGCGCGATGGAGACGCCGTTGGCCGCGTTCGAATCCTGCCGGTCCGGCAGGACGCGGAGGTGGCAGGTCGTGGCGCCGAGGATCGCGCCGCCGAGCTCGTCGCCGGGGTCGGCCAGACCGGCGGCGAGCGCCCTGGCCAGGAGGTTCGGCGGCGCCAGCACCACGGCGGTGCCGGACCGGAGGCCGGTGGCGGCCGCGGCGGTCCGGCTCAAGGCGCCCTGATGGCGGACGCCGTCGATGATCTCCGGCAGCAGCCGCTCGGCGTCCTGCAAATTCAGCAGTTTCAGGACAGCCGCGTCGTAGGCCCGGGTCCGCCGGTTGCCGAAGCTCGCCACGGCCTCCGCGGCCTCGGTCGCGCGCTCGCCGGTGCAGCAGAAATACAGCCAGTCCTTGCAGCCGAACGCGCTCGCTGCGCGCTCGAGAACCTCCGGCCGATGGCGGAGCAGCCAGGCGAGCTGCGCGTTGGCGCGCACGGTATCCGGGGCGACCCCGGTGATCGCCTGCAGCTCGCGCGCGATCCCGGTCTGGCGCCAGCGCTCGACCATCGATTGCGCCCGCCGGGCGGGGCCAGGCCAGGCCGGCGCCACCGGGTCGCCGTCCTCATCGATCAGCCAGGCGCCGCCGCTCTGACCGGTGATCGCGAGCGCGGCGGTGCGCCGGGCGAGGTCCGGGACCAGCGTCGCGAGCCGGCGCACGGCCTGGGCGGCCGCCTGCCAGGTGTCGCCCAGATCCTGCTCAGGCCCGTGCTCGAGCAGCGCCACCGGGCTCCCGGTCGCCACGGCCTGGAGCTCGCGCCCATCGCGATCGAAGGCGACCGCCTCGATCGATTCGGCGCCGGCGTCGAGCCCGATCAGAATCTCGGTCGCCTGCTGCATCGATGTCGCCTTCTGGCCGGGGCCTGGATGGCTGAGCTTTAAGTAGATAATTCTTACTATTTTGCTACCTTGGATTGAGCATGCGAGCAACCGGTTCGATGCTCGCTAGGGCTGCGCATGCCAGATACCGGTCTGCTTGAGGGCCGGATAGAGCCTGCCGAAGCCCCGGTAGCGCTCCTCGTAGCCGGCGCCGAGATCGGGGTCCGGCGCCTCGGGCTCACCCTCGGTCCGGACCGCGGCCGCAACCGCGGCATCGACGTCGGCGTGCACGCCCGCTCCGACCGCGGCGAGCAGGGCGGCACCCATGGCCGGCCCCTCCTCGACGGCCAGACGCTGCAGGCGCACGCCCAGCACCGCCGCCAGAATCTGCCGCCAGACGGGGCTGCGCGCGCCGCCGCCGACCGCGTACAGAAGATCGGGCGTGACCCCCAGGCGCTGCATCAGGACCAGGGAATCCTTGAGCGCGAAGCAGACGCCCTCGAGCAGGGCGCGCACCAGGTGGCGGCGGTCGTGGGCGAGCGTCAGCCCGATCCAGGCGGCGCGCGCCTGCGGGTCCATGTGCGGCGTCCGCTCGCCGGCGAGATAGGGCAGGAAGAACAGGCCCTCGGCGCCGGGCGCGACCCCGGCCGCCGCCAGCATCAGATCGTCGTAGGCGTCCCCCTCGGCCGCCGCCGAAGCCGCACCGATCACGTCCCGATACCAGCGCAGGCTGCCGGCGGCCGACAGGACCACGCCCATCAGATGGTACTGACCCGGCACGGCGTGGCAGAAGGCGTGCAGGGCGCCGCCCGGGTCGATCTGGAGTTCGGCGCTGGGCACGAACACGACGCCTGAGGTGCCGAGCGAGACGAAGCCCGTGCCGGGCCGGACCACGCCGCAGCCGACCGCGGCCGCGGCATTGTCGCCGCCGCCCGCGACCACCGGCAGCCCCTCGGGCAGCCCCGTGGCGCGCGCCCCGTCGGCGGAGATTTTGCCGGTCACCTCCGGCCCCTCGTGGACCCGCGGCAGCCACGGGCGCGGGATCGCGAGCGCGGTCAGGATCTCGTCCGACCAGTCGCGGGCGCGAAGATCGAGGAGCAGGGTGCCGGCGGCATCGGACGCGTCGGTCGCAAGGGCGCCGGTCAGGCGGTAGCGGATGAAGTCCTTGGGCAGCAGCAGATGACGCAGCCGGGCGTAGGCGGCCGGCTCGTGATCGCGCAGCCAGAGCAGCTTCGGGGCCTGGAAGCCGGTCAGCGCCGGATTGCCGGCGATCCGGCGCAGCCGCTCGGTCCCGACCCGCTGCTCGATCAGGGCGCATTCCGCCGCGGTCCGCTGGTCGTTCCACAAGATCGCCGGCCGGATCACGCGGCCATCGGCATCGAGGAAGACCGCGCCATGCATCTGGCCGGCGAGCCCGAGCGCCTCGACCCCGCCGGGTGCTTGGGCCTGCAGGGCCTGCAGCACGGCGCAGCTCGCCCGCCACCAGGCCTCCGGTTCCTGCTCGGTCCAGCCCGGCCGGGGGGTCAGCAGCGGATAGTCCGCGCTGGCCCTGGCGACCACCGCGCCATCCGCGGCGACGACGATCCCCTTGACCCCGCTGGTCCCGATGTCGAGGCCGATGCAAGCACCTTCGGCCATCACCCGACCTCCCTGGCAGACGCCGCTTGCGCGAGCGTACTCAGCGCCGGGCGATTGGCCAAGCGCCGGACTTGACCGTGCGCAATGAAGGGGTATACCCGCTAGCTCAACTTCCACGTGAGATGATCGGCAACCAGGCTCAAATGCGTCCGCAGATGGCCAGCATCGTCGGCAGCGGCGGCGAACACCAGGATGGCCATGCCTGAGCCGACGTTCTGCTCCGGGCTCGCCGACCTCGCCGCGCGCTACCGGGGCTTCATCGTCGACCAGTGGGGGGTGCTGCACGATGGCGGCGCCCCCTATGCGCAGGCCCTCGAGGCTCTGGCCGAGCTGCGCGCCGCCGGCAAGCGGGTGGTCCTGCTCAGCAACTCGGGCAAGCGCGCGGCGATCAACCGGCGGCGCCTGGCCGCGCTCGGCATCACCTCCGATCTGTACGACGGCCTGGTGACCTCGGGCGAGGCGACCTGGCAGGCGCTTGCCGAACGCAGCCAGCCGGTCTTCGCCGGGCTCGGGCGGCGCTGCCTGCTCTGGTCGCGCGACGGCGACCGCTCGCTGGTCGAGGATCAGGACCTGGAGCTGGCCGGCGACGTCGCGCAGGCCGACTTCCTGCTGCTCGGCGGCATCGCGGACGACGCCCGGCCGGAGCAGTTCACGGCCGCCCTCGAGCAGGCGGCGGCCCGCGGCCTGCCGATGGTCTGCGCCAATCCGGACGTGATCGCGGTGCAGCCCGGCGGCCGGTTCGGCAGCGCGCCGGGCGCGGTCGCCCGGTTGTATGAGGACATGGGCGGGCGGGTCGCCTACGTCGGCAAGCCGTTCCGGCCGGTCTTCGAGCTCTGCCTCGACGCGCTCAGGCCCGCTGGCGCGAACCGAGGTCCTGGTGATCGGCGATTTGGTTGCGCACGACATCGCGGGCGGCGCCGGGATGGGCCTCGCGACCGCGCTGATCATGGCCGGCATCCATGCGCCTTTGTTCGATCTGGAGCGGGGACCGAGCGCCAATGCGGCCGCGCTCGAGCGCCTGGAGGCCGAGTACGGCGCCAGGCCCGACTGGGTGCTGCCGCGCTTCCGCTGGCGCTAAGGCGCGCCCGCCGGACGGGTCAGCACGTGGCGGACGATCGGCAGCCGGTCGTTGCCGAAGTAGACCCGGCCATCGAGGACGAAGCTCGGCACGCCGAACACGCCGGCCGCGAGTGCCTCCGCGATCGTCGCCGCGTGGGCGGCGGCGGTTGCGGGCTCGTCGAGCGCCGCGCCGAAGCTTGCCGGATCGAGCCCGACCTCGCTGGCGACCCGCAGACAGGCGGCGTCGTCGAGGGGCGAGGTCCCGTCGACGAAGACCGCCTGGAGCAGCCGGCGGCTGAAGCCTTCGACCGCACCAAGGCGGGCGGCGGCGGTCGCCGCGAGGGCCAGTCGTCTCGGCTCGAAGCGGACGTCCTCCGGCTCGCGGAACGGCACGGCGTAGTAGTCCGCCCAGCATTCGGCATCGAAGCGGCGCCAGGCCCGGTCGTACTGCCCCGAGACCGGCTGGCCCTGGAACGGATCGGCGCCACGGGCTGCAAACAGCTCGACGCTGTAGAGCGGCCGCCAGCGCACCCGGCAGCCGGTGTCCGCCTCGAGGCAGGCGATCTGGGTCGAGGCGAGATAGGAGTAGCGGCTGCCGAGGCCGTAGTAGAAATCGACCGCGGGCGCCGCGGCGGTCATCCCTGGCGCGCGCGGCCGAGGACGCGCAGCCGCAGCGCGTTCAGCTTGATGAAGCCCTCGGCGTCGCGCTGGTCGTAGACCGTGTCGGCCTCGAAGGTCGCAAGCGCGGCGTCATAGAGGCTGTTCGGCGCCTGGCGGCCGACCACCTGGACGCTGCCCTTGTAGAGCTTGAGGCGCACCGTGCCGGTGACGTTCGCCTGGCTCTGGTCGATCAGCGCCTGGAGCATCAGCCGTTCGGGGGTGAACCAGAAGCCGTTGTAGATCAGCTCGGCGTAGCGCGGCATCAGCTCGTCCTTGAGATGGGCGGCGCCGCGGTCGAGGGTGATCGATTCGATCGCCCGGTGCGCGGCCAGAAGGACCGTGCCGCCGGGCGTCTCGTAGACGCCCCTGGACTTCATGCCGACGAAGCGGTTTTCGACGAGGTCGAGCCGGCCGATGCCGTTGGCGCCGGCGAGCTCGTTGAGGCGGATCAGGAGATTGGCGGGCGACAGCCGCTGGCCGTCGATCGCGACCGGATCGCCGCGCTGGAACTCGAGCTCGACGTAGGTCGGGACCTCGGGCGCCTCCTCGGGCGCCACGGTGCGCGTGAACATCGCAGGATCGGGCTCCTGCCAGGGGTCCTCGAGCGCCCGGCCCTCGTAGGAGATGTGCAAAAGGTTGGCGTCGGTCGAATAGGGCGGCTCGCCACTTCGGCCGCGCGGGATCGGGATCTGATGGCGCTCGGCGTACTCGATCAGGCTCGCGCGCGAGCCCAGGTCCCATTCCCGCCAGGGCGCGATCACCCGGATCCTGCGGATCGAGCGCGTAGGCCGACAGCTCGAAGCGGACCTGGTCGTTGCCCTTGCCGGTGGCGCCATGGGCGATCGCATCGGCGCCGACCTCATGGGCGATCTCGACCAGGCGTTTGGCGATCAGCGGCCGCGCGATCGAGGTGCCGAGCAGGTAGCAGCCCTCGTAGAGCGCGTTGGCGCGGAACATCGGCAAGACGTAGTCGGCGACGAAGGTCTCGCGCAGGTCCTCGATGTAGATCGGCGACGCCCCCATCAGCTCGGCCTTGGCGCGCGCCGGCTCGAGCTCCTCGCCCTGGCCGAGGTCGGCGGTGAAGGTCACCACCTGGCAGCGGTAGCGGTCCTGCAGCCAGCGCAGGATGACCGAGGTGTCGAGCCCCCCGGAATAGGCCAGCACGACCTTCTTGATGCCGTCCGGGTCGATGCCGTCCACCATGACCGCCCCCAAAGCTCCGCAAGCGCATGCGCCACGCCCGCGCCCTGGCCGGCCGGCATCGTGCCGCGCCGGGCCGGCTTGTCAACTGGCAGGGCGAAAGCAGGCGGTCTGTTCCAATTTGGACAAATGTAATTGTCATATTGGACAATAGATTGAACGAGGAGCGGCGCGATGCGGTATGTTTCGGCCACGGAAGCGAAGCAGGCGCTGGCTGCGGTCCTGGACGCCGCGCAGCGCGAGCCGGTGGTGATCCGGCGCCAGCAGCGGGACGTTGCGGTGGTTCTCTCGATGCAGGAGTTTGAACGACTCACTGCCCTGAACGTCGAGGAGTTTCAGCGCTTTTGCGACCGGATCGGCGAGCAGGCCAAGGCGCGCGGTCTGACTGAGGAAAAGCTCGCCGAAATCCTCGCCAGTGACTTGTAAGGAGAGGATCGTCGCCGATACCAACGTGCTGATCAGCCGCCTGCTGCTGCCCGCGTCGGTCTCTGGCCGGGCCATCAGAAGGGCGGTCGACGCAGGACAGCTCATGGTCTCCGAGGCGACGTTGGCGGAACTGGCCGACGTCGCCGGGCGGGCAAAGTTCGACCCCTACGTCTCGATCGCCGACCGGCAGGCGTTCATCCGCCTGCTTGGGGGGATTGCCGAGATGATTCAGATCGTGCGCACGGTGCGCGCCTGTCGCGACCCCGGCGACGACAAGTTCCTCGAGGTCGCCGTCAACGGCCAGGCCGATCTGCGTCATCACGGGCGACCGTGACCTGCTCGCGCTGGATCCCTTCTTGGGCGTCGCCATCCTGAGCCCGGCGGCGTACCTGGCTCGCTGACGACCTCGAACCCGGTCGATCCGCGCGATCTGCCTCAGGCGGTGGTGTCGAGCCAGTCGCCGGGTTTGATCGGGATTGTCCGGCCCTTGCCGTTGGTCGGCTCGGGCTGGGCGCGGGGTGGCTTGGCCACCCCGACCAGGGCCGGGCGGAGCAGGCGGTCGGCGATCACGTAGCCCGGCTGCATGACCTGGGCGACGGTGCCCGGCGGATAGAGGGCGGTCTCGAGCTCGAGCATCGCCTGGTGGCGGTTGTGGTCGAACTTCTCCCCGAGCTCGGGCACGACCTTGGCGATCTGGTGGCGCTCGAAGGCCGCCTGCAGGCTCTTCTCGGTCAGCGCCACGCCGTCGACCAGGCTGCGGGCGAGCTCGCTCTGGTCGCGGGCGTGGGGCGGCATGCTGGCCAGCGCCCGGTTCAGGTTGTCCGCGACCTCGAGCAGCTCGCGGGCAAAGCCGGTGATCGCATATTTATGCGCCTCCTCGACCTCGCGCGCGGCCCGGCGGCGCAGGTTCTCGGTCTCGGCCAGCGCCCGCAGCAGGCGCTCCTTGGTCGCCGCGAGCTCGGCCGCGAGCTCCGTCTCGCCGGACGACGGCACGCCCGCCGCCTCCGCCTCGGTCCGCACCGGGGCTCGGTCCCGGCGCCGGTCTGGTCGGTCGTCGGCGGGTTGCCGTTGGCATCGGTCTCGGTCGCTTCGGGCACCTCGAAGTCCTCGGTTCGCTTGGTGTGAGTCATCGCCTCAACTCTTGGTCTGAACTGCCCAGGAGGCGCGAGACCACCCGGGCGGTGTAGTCCACCATCGGGATGATGCGCGCATAGTTCATGCGGATCGGCCCGATCACGCCGATCGCGCCGACGATCCGCGCCGCCCCCGCCGCCTTGTCGCCGACGGTGTAGGGTGCGGCCACGACCGAGCAGCCGGTCATGGCGAACAGGTCGTTCTCGGCGCCGAGGAAGATCTGCACGCCCTGCGCCCGCTGCACCAGCTCGATCAGGCGGAGCATGGTGCTCTTGGTCTCGAGCAGGTCGAACAGGGCGCGGATCCGCTCCAGCTCGGCGAGGTTGGTGACGTCGTCCAGGAGCTTGGCCTGGCCGCGCACGATCAGCACGCCCTGGTCGTCCGAGGGTTCGCCGGCCCAGGTCGCGAGCCCGGCCTCGACCACCTTGCTGGTCAGCGCGTCGAGCTCGCTGCGGCGCTCGGCGATCTCGCGCTCGATGATCTCGCGGGCTTCGGCGAACGACCGGCCGGTCAGGCGTGCGGTCAGATAGTTGCCGGCCTCGACCAGGCTCGAGGCGCCGATCCCGACCGGCAGCTCGATCAGCCGGTTCTCGACCATGCCGTTGCTCGCGACCACCACCACCAGCGCCCGGCCGGGGCTGAGCGGGATGAACTCGATCTGGCGGAAGGGGTGCTCGCTCTTGGGTGCCAGCACCAGCCCGGCGTAGTGCGACAGGCCGGCGAGCGCGCCGCTCGCGTCGCTCAGCATCGCCTCGACGCTGCGCCCGGAGCCGGCGCAGCGCGCGTCGATGCCGGCCCGGTCCTCCTCGCTCAGATTGCCGATCTCGAGCAGGCCGTCGACATACATGCGAAAGCCGAGGTCGGTCGGCACCCGCCCGGCCGAGGTGTGCGGCGCGAACAGCAGTCCGGCATCCTCGAGATCGGCCATGATGTTGCGGATGGTCGCCGGCGACAGGTGCTGATCCGGCCGGCGCGCGATCGTCCGCGAACCGATCGGCTCGCCGGTCTCGACGTAGGTATCGACGATCTGGCGGAAGATCTGCTTGGAGCGTTCGCTGAGCGCGGTGATCATCGGTCGATCCGACCTGGCTCCCTCCCTCGTGGCCGCGGGTGGCTGGTCCGTCTCGTATCCTCGGGTGGCCGGTATGTAAGGTGGCGGCCGAAGGCCGTCAACGCACCGCCGCGAGCTTGGCGGGTGGCACAGGGGCGGAGCCGTACAGACGCCAACGGCGGCCCGGTCGGGCCGCCGCGGGTCGGGTCGTCGCGCGCGGCGCCGGGCTCCGGGCCCAGGCCGCGCGGCTGCGGGCGTTACGCAGCCTTGGCCAGCGACTTCAGGTCGTCGATGTTGGCCATCATGCACTTGGTCAGGACATCGACCGCCTCGCTCTGGGCCTTGATCGCGATCTCGGCCAGCTCCTTGGCGCTGTTGACCGCGGCCTCGTAGGTCGACTTGGCGGTCGCGATCTGGTCGGCCGGCTTGAACTCGGAGGGCTTGCCGGCGAGCGCGCCCTGGCCCGCGGCGAGCCACTGCTCGACCGAGGACTGGACCAGCTCGCTCTGGCGCTGGGTGATCGCCTTGACGCCGTCGACGACGATCTGACTGGCGCTCGCGAAGGCATCGAGATTGCGCTGCTGGGCGGCCATCATCCGGTCGGCATCGAGCATCGGGATCGGCAGGGGTTTGAAGGTGGTCTTGGCGGCCATGGCTCTCTCCTCATCGGCTCATGTTGCATTGCACAATGGGCTATATGGGCCAGCTCCAGGGAAGGTTCAAGAGAAAAATGGTGCGCTGCAGCAAAAAATCGAAGCCCGTGCGAACGACCCTGACCGGGGGTCGGGTGCCCCGGCCCTGCCAGCCGATTGGGTTGGTCCGGGGGACCAAACCGGATAGGCTGTCATCCGGATCATGGCCCCAGTGACGATCAGAGAGCTCAGTGGCCAAGCGGAGGTCGGCCCCCCGACCCCGGTCGGGCGGGCCGAGGCCCTGCTGCTCGCCGGGCTGTTCGAGCGCCTGCCGATCGTCGCCGGCCTGAACCTCGCGGTCGCGCTCGGCACGACGGCGGTGTTCGCCGGTCTCCAGTCGCCGCTCACGCTCGGGGGCTGGCTCCTGGTGATGGTGCTGACCCTGGCGCTGCGCCTGCAGTCCTGGCGGGCGTTCCGGCGCGCGCCGGCGGACACCGCCACGGCGCCGGTCTGGGCCCGGCGGTTCACCCTCGGCGCGGCCGCGACCGGCGCCGCCTGGGGCCTGGCCGGGGTCCTGCTGTACGCGCCGGAGACGTGGCCGGCGCAGGTCTTCCTGCCGTTCGTCATGGCCGGCATGGTCGGCGGCTCGGTGACCGCGCTCACCGGCCACATGCCGGCCTACGTCGCGTTCTCGGTCTGCACTCTGGTGCCCTACGCCCTGCGCCTGGCCACCGAGGGCGATCAGCCGCACCTGGTGATGGCGACGCTGGTGGTTCTGTACCTGGCGGGGATGGGCGTGCTCGGCCGGTCGGTCAACGCGTCCCTGGTCGCCTCGGTCCGCCTGGCGGTCGAGAATCAGGGCCTGGTCACCGCTCTCAGCGAGAAGTCCGGCCAGCTCGAGGCGACCTTCGAGCACGTCCATCAAGGGGTGGCGGTGTTCGAGCGCGACGGTCGGCTCGCGACCTGGAACGCGCGTCATCGGGAGCTGCATGGCTATCCGGCCGAGCTGTATCGTCGGGGCACGCATCTCGGCGACTTCCTGCGCTACGATCTGGCGCGCGGTGGCGACTTCGGGCCCGCCGCCAGCGAGCGGATGCGGCTGGCCGGCCGGCGTCCGGCGCCCGCCCGCTTCGAGCAGCCGGGCGCCGACCAGCGGATCCTCGACGTCGAGCGCAGCGCGATGCCGGGCGGCGGCTTCGTCAGCACCTCGACCGACATCACCGAACGCAAACGGACCGAAGCCCGCATGCTGCACCTCGCCCAGCACGACCCGCTCACCGGCCTGCCCAACCGGCTGCTGTTCCAGGATCGCCTGCGCCAGGCGATGGCGCGCTGCCGGCGCGACCGCACCCTGCTGGCGGTCGTCCTGGTCGACCTGGACAGGTTCAAGGAGGTCAACGACGCCTTCGGCCATCGGGTCGGCGACGGCGTGCTCAAGCAGGTCGGCGAGCGGATGCGCGCCGCCTTGCGCGAGAGCGATACCGTGGCGCGGATCGGCGGCGACGAGTTCGCGCTGGTCCTGCCCGATCTGCCCGACGCCGAGGCCGCGGCCCTGATCGCCGACAAGATCTCGAGCCAGCTCGATCGTCCCTTCGGGCTCGCCGCCGGCGTCTGGCAGCCGCGCGCGAGCCTCGGGATCGCGCTGTTCCCGACCGACGGCCAGAGCCCCGAGGCGCTGCTCCAGAACGCCGATCTGGCGATGTATCGGGCCAAGGCCGCGGGCGGCGGCTGCCAGCGCTTCGGCACCGCGATCAAGCACGATTTCGACCAGCTGCAGAGCCTCAAGCGCGATCTCGCCCGCGCCATCCCGCGCGGCCAGCTCAGGCTTGAATATCAGCCGCAGCTGGATCTCCAGCCCGAGCACGTCGGCGCGATCGAGGCCCTGCTGCGCTGGCAGCACCCTGACTTCGGTCCGATCGACCCCGAGACCCTGATCAAGCTCGCGGAGTTGAGCGGCCAGATCGCCACGATCGGCGAGTGGGCGCTGACCGAGGCCTGTCGGGTCGCCGCCGGCTGGCCGAACTGCAGGCGACCGGCTCGGGTCGCGGTCAACGTCTCGGCCAGCCAGCTCAGGCAGCCGGATCTGGTGACCCAGGTCGCTCGCATCCTCGAGGGCAGCGGCTTGCCGGCCGGCGACTCGAGCTGGAGCTGACCGAAAGCAGCGTGCTGCACGAGGTCGAGCGGGTGCAGGCCACTTTGGAAGCCCTGCGCCGCATGGGCGTGACCCTGGCGCTCGACGACTTCGGCACCGGTTACGCCAGCCTCAGCCACCTCAAGCGCTTCCCGCTCGACGTCTTGAAGATCGACCGCTCGTTCGTCGCCGGCCTCGCCGAGCCGCCGGACGCGGCGATCGTGCGCTCGCTGATCGAGCTCGGTCACCGCCTGGGGCTGCGGGTGGTCGCCGAGGGCGTGGAGACCGAGGCCCAGGTCGCGGCGCTGCGCGGCCTGGGCTGCGATGCGGTCCAGGGCCACGGGGTCGCGCACCCCTTGAGCCCGACCGAGATCGGCCGCTGGCTGACCGCGCGCAGCGGCGCATCCGGCCAGCTGCCTTTGACGTGATCGAGCATTGGGCCCCCCTCGGGGTCGAGCGTGACCGTCCGGCGGGCCGCGCGTCACCTCGCGCGGCGGCGGCGTCGCCTCCGGCCGAGGCTTGACCTTTGTTCGGGCGGCTTCTAGGTAACCGCTGGCGCCGGGTGGCCGGCGCGCTCGATCATGAGACCGTGACGGGGACTTCTGGCGATGGCGCGACGCTGCGAGCTGACCGGCAAGGGCGTGATGACGGGCAACAACGTCAGCCATGCCAACAACAAGACCAGGCGGCGCTTTCTGCCCAATCTGCGCCGGCAGCGGCTGTACAGCGAGACCCTGGGCGAGAGCATCCGGCTGCGCATCACCGCCCATGCGCTGCGCACGGTCGAGCATCGGGGCGGGCTCGACGGCTTCCTGCTCGCGAGCCGCGACAGCGAGCTTTCGGGCGAGCTGCGCCGGCTCAAGCACCGGCTGGTCGCAGCCCGGGCGCCGGCCGAGGGCGCCCCGGCCGAAGCGGTCTAAGCCCCTGCGACCGGCGCGCCGCGGCGCGCCGGGTCGGGGAGCGAGAACTGCAGCAGCAGGGTCCGCTCCAGGGCCATGAAATTATCGTCCGACACGAGGTAGAGCAGGACCCGGCCTTCGGGGCCGCGCCGGACCGCGATGCCCTCGAAATTCTCCCCGACCAGCGGCGGGCGCAGCTCGGCGAGCACCTGGCCGGCCAGGCGCGCTCCGGGACGGACGGCCGCGACCGGCAAGGTCACGATCCGGCTCTCGAAGCCGCGGAGCAGCGAGAAGCTGCGCTCGACCACGTAGATCGTGTCGTCCAGGCGGTCGGCGCCGGTCGGCACGAAGCCATCGCGCGCGACGTAGCCGAGCGCCTGGACCTGATCGCCCGCGATCCGCCAGGCGCCGAGGTCGCCCTCGGCGGTCCGCACGCCGCCTTCGACCAGCGCCAGCAGCGCGCCGTCGGGGAGCGAGGTCAGCGCCTCGAGGCCGGTGTTGCTCGGGCGCGCGAGTGCTATGGGCGTCGGCAGCGGGCGCGCGGGGCCGCTCGGATCGTCGAGCGCCACGCGGCGCAGGCGATGGACGCCCTCGTACGCGATCACCAGGCCGCCATGGCCATCGTCCGCCAGCGCCTCGGCATCGCGACCGGGCGGATCGCCCGGGGCGCGCCCCGGCTCGATCGCCTGCCAGGCGGCGAGCCCGGTCAGGCGGCCGTCGGCGCGGTGCTCGAGGTCGGCGCGCCAGAGCGTGCCGTGGTCGCTGATGGCGAGCAGCCGGCTGCCATCCGGCGCCAGCCAGAGCCCGGACAGGCCGCCAAAGCGCGGGTCGGCCGAGCCGAGCACGAAGCCCGCCTCGAAGCGGAGCTGCCCGAGCTTCGCGAGGTCGGTCGGCTGGCCGCCGAGGGTGATCCGGCTGGCCTGGACCCCGGGCGGGCCCGCGGCCTCGGTCGTCGAGGCGCAGCCGCCGAGCGTGAGCGCCGCCAGCAGGGCCAGGGCGCGCGCGCCGCGCCAGCCCGGCCGGTCACGTTGGCGCGACCGGGACGTGGCGGAGGCTGGACGACGCCGGCACCGCCCGGCATAGCTGGCCCGCAAGAAACCGGTTCTAGCGGAGGTTGGCATGCTGCAACGACGTCGTTTCATCCAGGGCGTTGGCGCCACGGGCCTGGCACCGCTCGCGGTCGTGCTGGCCGATCCCGAGCTGGCCGCAGCCGCCGCGGCGACGCTCGAGACCGTGGAGACGGAGACGCCGCACGGCACGGTGCGGGCGGCGCTCGCCCGGCCGGCGGCGAGCCCGGCGCCGGCCGTGCTCCTGATCCACGAGTGGTGGGGCCTGAACGACCAGATCAAGTCGGTCGCCGCCGACTTCGCCGCCCAGGGCTATCTGGGCCTGGCGATCGACCTGTACGACGGCCAGGTCGCGACCGCGCCGGACAAGGCGCAGGCGCTGACCAAGACCGTCGACCCGAAGGTCGCGACCGACACCCTGGTGACCTGGGCGCGCTGGCTGAAGGGCAATCCGGACTCGACCGGCAGGCTCGGCGTGATCGGCTGGTGCTTCGGCGGCGGCTGGTCGCTCGCCCTGTCGCTCGCCGAGCCGGTCGATGCGACCGTGATCTACTACGGCCGCTGCACCCAGTCGGCGGCCGAGCTCGCGGCGCTCAAAGGCCCGGTGCTCGGGCACTTCGCCACCCAGGACAAGTTCATCACGGTCGCCATGGTCGAGGGCTTCAAGAAGGCGCTGGCCGAAGCCGGCAAGCCGGCCGAGATCTATTTCTACGACGCCAATCACGCCTTCGCCAATCCGACCGGGGCGAACTACGACCAGGCGGACGCGGCGCTTGCCTGGTCGCGCACGACCGCGTTCCTGACCAAGACTCTCAAGAGCTGAACTTCGCCGCGGGCCGGGCATGCGAAGGCCCGCGAGAACGGTCTCGCGGGCCTTCGCGCCGGTGCCGCGTCGGGAAACGACGTCAGTTGCGCGTCGAGCCGAACAGCTGGAGCAGCATCACGAACATGTTGATGAAGTCGAGGTACAGGCTCAACGCTCCCATGATCGCCTTGCGGGCGACCACGTCGGAGCTGTCGACCTCGTAGTACATCTCCTTGATCCGCTGCGTGTCGAACGCCGTCAAGCCGGTGAACACCAGGACGCCGATCACGCTGATCGCGAAGTGCAGCGCCGAGCTCGCCATGAACAGGTTGACCACGCTCGCGATGATGATCCCGATCAGGCCCATGAACAGGAACGAGCCCCAGGCCGCGAGATCGCGCTTGGTGGTGTAGCCATAGATGCTCATCGCGCCGAACATCCCGGCGGTGATGAAGAACACCCGGGCGATGCTCGCGCCGGTGAACACCAGGAAGATGCTGGCCATGGACAGGCCCATGACCGCAGCGAACGCCCAGAAGGTCATCTGCGCGGCGCCGACGCTGAGGGTCCGGATCTTGGCGCCGAGGAAGAACACGAAGCCGAGTGGCGCCAGCATCACCACCCACTTGAGCGGGGTCGTGAAGATCGGCATGTAGAGCCCCGGGGTCGATGCCACCAGGAACGCGATCAGGCCGGTGATCGCCAGCCCCAGGCCCATGTAATTGTAGACGGACAGCATATACCTGCGCAGGCCTTCGTCGACGCGGTCGACGGCGGCGACCTGGCCCGTGACGACACGGGGATCGGGACCGAATGCCATCGGGGTGCTTCCTTTCTTTGCTCCATCCACGGGCGGCCCCCGATTCTCGGAGCGGGCAGCGGCGCGCGTTTGCCGATGATATGGTATACCGGCCATCGGGTTCAAGCGCCGTGCCGCGGCGCCGGCGGATCCCCGCTCGATGCCCCATCTGCGCGGCCAGAGGGGCCGGTCCCGTGCCGTTCGGGACCCTTGACATCGCGAGCGCGAGCGCGCTCGCGGCGGCGGGCTGGCCGATGCCCGCGCGAGCTTGGGCAGCCGTCGCGCCGCCGGCGCCGGCCCCTGGACGAGCCCCGGCGCGCCCCGACCCCATCTGGAGCACGGCCGTGCATGCCCGGCCTCGAGGCTCCCTCGACGCCGGGCGCCCTGGCCCGCGGCCGAGGCCGGCGCGGCCAGCAGCCCGAGCTTTGTGAGCTCGCTCACAAACGCGCCACGCGGGGTCTGGCTTGGCATCCGAACCGCCCCCTGGCCGCGGCCACGCCGGCCGCCCCGCGGAACGAGGAGGCCTCGTCATGGCCAGTCACGTCCGATCGAAGGATTGCCGTCCGCAGCGGATCGGGCTCGGCCGGCCGGCCGCGGAGCTGATCGGACCGATCGCGTTGCGTTGCTCGGGGGCTGCCTGGTGGGCCCGCCCGCGCAGGCGACCGCGGCGGGATCCTGGAGCGGCTCGAGCAGGCGACCTCCGGTGATCGGTGCGCTCCCGACCAACCGGCCACGGAGGTCGGTCCGGTCCAGCGAGACCTGGGTGAGCGCGGTCGGCGAGGCTTGGCCGATACGGCGACTGGCGGGACAGCCGGCCTGATCGCCGCCGCCGGAAACGGGTATGGCGCCGATTGGGCGCGATTCGAACCGCCGCGGGTTTCCGCTATCCCGAACGATTGAGCCAGCAACGCCCCTATTCCATGGCAGGAGCTTGTCCGATGCGCTCGATCTCCCTTGCCGCCCTCGTCATCTCGATGCTTCTGACCCTCGCCGGCGCGGCCCACGCCGAGCGCTGGGTCGTGGTCAACGGGCTGCGTCTGGGCCTGGACCAGATCCAGCTGCTCGAGGGGATCAGCTGCAGGCCGATCCCGGACGGCGACTACTGGCTCGACACCGGCAGCGGCATCTGGGGCTACGCCGGCGATCCCAGGCCCCAGGGCCACATCAAGGACGGCTGCTACACGTCCCGGCGCCAGCCCAGCCTGTCCGAGCGCGGCCTGCTCTACTCGCCGGGCGAGCTCCTGAGGTAAGCCCGGCGATCCCGCTTGACGCCCCGGGCGACACCGGGGCGTCGTCCTCCGGCGGGCCTCGCCGCCGTCCCGGGCGTGCCCCCGCCGCCTTTCGTTTCTGGGACGCCTGCCGCATCCTGCTCCCCCGCGCAGCGTCCGGCCCGGCGGCCTCCATGGGCTGTTAACCCTTTGTTAACCGGAGCGGATTAATCCTTCCTTTGGATGGTCCATGCGACCCTGGGACTCCGTTCGCGGCCCACGGCCCGCAGGGCAAGGGGGCGCGGGGGCTGCCGAGCAAGGTCAGGCTAGGGACGGAGCGTTGATGAAAGGGTTGACGGGGCGGGGTCGAGGCTAGGTGTCGTTACCACGAACGTTGGTCAGGGTGAGCCGGGTTCTGGGGCATTGCCTCTTGCAGGCGAGTGTGCCGGTCGGGGTCGAGGCTAGGTGTCGTTACCACGAACGTTGGTCAGCGTGAGCCGGGTTCTGCGGCATTGCCTCTTGCTGGCGAAGTGTGCCGGGCGGGTGTGGCCGGTCAAGGCTGCAACCGGCGGAGCCGGCAGCTGCGCTGGCCTTGACCGGCCGCGACCCGACCCGGCGAGCATGCTCCGCCAGAAGGCAATACCGGACCAGGGCCTGCCAGGGCATGACCAACGTTCAGCGCAATGACGGCTAACGGAGATCAGTCGGGATCGCCCCTGCCGGCCAAGCCGCAGCCCTCCGGTCTCGATGCCGGGCGTGTTTGATGAGGCGCGCAGGCGCTGCCAGGGCGGCTCGAGCCGGGAAATCTGGCCAGGAGTTCTCATTGGCCGATGGCTGGCTCGAGCCTGGCAAGGGCAGAGATCCGGATCCGGTGGCGCAGCCGAGCTGGCCTGCCAGAACACACCCGTGCTTCGCCCAGGGGGCAAGTTGACGAAAGCCGCAGCTTCCGGGTGGTCGTGGCAAAAATCTGCGCGAACTGCGGGCCGGCTCCTGGTGGTCGAGGGGCCCTCAGGCATCGAGGCGCCGGTAGAGCGGCTCGAGCAGAGGATGCAGGCTCACCGCCTCCTGCTTCAGGTAGGCGAGCAGCGCCTGCTCGTTGGCGTGATCGTCCCCATCAGCACCGATCTGGCCGCTGAGCCAGGCTGCCTCCCGCTCGTCCACGCAATCGGGGGAGTTGCCGCCGTAGAGGACGTGCATGGTGACCGCCTTGACGAACAGATCGCGCCAGGCAGGGTCGTTGTCGGCGCCTGCGGTCGCCCGATTGAGCTCGAACAGGAATTCGGCCTCGGCCCGGCTGATCGCGATCCCGCTCTGGCTGCCGCTGCCGTAGATCAGGCGGCGGACCACCTCGACGTCGGCCTTGTCGATCGCGCCGGCCCGGCGGTCGGCGAAGCCGAACAGCGCATGGTCGCTGTGCAGCACGCTGTGCTCGACCGCCTTCAGGACGAAGCCCCGGAAACGCTCCGAGCAGCCGTTGGTGCGGAAGATCAGGTTGAGCAGCAGGCGCAGCTCGGTCGGATCGTCGACGGTCGGGCGCGGCCCCAGCCATTCGAACAGCATCCGCTCGGCGTCCTCGGTCAGGACGCTCTCGGTGCCGTTGCGCCAATAGAAGAAGTCGGTCAGCGCTTCGACGTAGAACTCGGCCCAGGCCGGATCGCTCGACAGCACCCGGCGATTGAGGCGGAACAGGCAGGCGGCCTTGTCGCGGCCGATGCCGCCGTCGCCATAGACGGCGCGCCGCAGGCGGAGCACCTGATCGACCTTGATCCAGCCGTTCTCACGGATCTCGGCCTCGAGCGCGGCCAGAGCATCCGGCAAGCGACCAGCCATGGCGCTGTCTCCCGTTCACGCGGCACACCACTCTAGGGCAGCGGGCCTTAAGGCTTGGTTGAGGGGGCGGGGCTGGTCGGAGCCGGGCGAGCGGCCATGCTCTGACGGGCCCTGGGCAGGCGCCCCGGCTTGGTCTAACAAGCCGCAAAGCCCTAAGCTCCAGGCTCGAGCCTCACCTGGCCTCAACCAAGGAAACGCCGTCTATGGCTGCCGCCCTGTTCGCCCCGATCGCGCTCCGTGGCCTGACGCTCGCCAATCGGATCGTGGTGTCGTCGATGTGCCAGTACAATGCCGAGGACGGGTCGGCCAACGACTGGCACCTGATGCATCTCGGCCAGTTCGCGCTCGGCGCGGCCGGCCTGGTGATGACCGAGGCGACCCACGTCTCACAGATCGGCCGGATCACCCACAAGTGCCTCGGCCTCTGGTCCGATGCCAACGAGCGGGCGCTCGCGCGGGTCGTGGGCTTCTGCCGGCAGTACGGCGTCGCGGCGCTCGGCATCCAGCTCGCCCATGCCGGACGCAAGGCCTCGGTCCAGCCGCCGATCGAGGGCGGCCAGCCGCTCAGGCCCCATGAGCGGCCCTGGACCACGGTCGGGCCCTCGGCGCTCGCCTATGCCGAGGGCTGGCACACGCCCGCGGCGCTCGATGCCGCCGGGCTCGCCGAGGTCAAGCAGCAGTTCGTCGCCGCCGCGCTGCGCGCCCGTCGGATCGGCTTCGACCTGCTCGAGCTGCACGGCGCCCATGGCTATCTGCTGCACCAGTTCCTGTCGCCGATCAGCAACCGGCGGACCGACGCCTATGGCGGCGATCTGGAGCGGCGGATGCGCTTCCCGCTCGAGGTGTTCGAGGCGGTCCGCGAGGTCTGGCCCGCCGACAGGCCCTTAGGCTTGCGCGTCTCGGCGACCGATTGGGTGGACGGCGGCTGGACCGTCGACGACACGCTCGCCTTCGCCCGGGCGCTCAAGGCCCTGGGCTGCGACTTCGTGGATGTCTCGAGCGGCGGCCTCGACCCGCGCCAGCAGATCCCGCTCGGACCCGGCTACCAGGTTCCCTTTTCCGAACGCGTGCGCCGCGAGGCCGAAATTCCGACCTGGGCGGTCGGTATGATCACCGAACCGCACCAGGCCGAAGCCATCATCGCCCTGGGCCGGGCCGATCTGGTGGCGCTCGCCCGCGCCATGATGTACGACCCCCGCTTTGCCTGGCACGCCGCGACCGCGCTCGGCGCCGAGACCGCCTATCCGCGCATGTACGCGCGCTCCGCCCCCGACCTGTGGCCCGCCCATCCGGCCCGCCGCGCCGAAGGGTGACGCGGCCCACGATCGACGAGGTCCCCGATGACCGAGCCCAAGCCGACCGAGCCCAAGCCGATGACCGAGCCCAAGCTTTTGAAGCTCGACACGCTTGCCCTGCACGCCGGCCAGCGGCCGGACCCGACGACCGGGGCGCGCGCGGTGCCGATCTATCAGACCACCTCCTACGTGTTCACCGACGCCGACCAGGCGGCATCGCTGTTCAACCTCGAGCGCGCCGGGCACATCTATTCGCGGATCTCCAACCCGACCACGGCGGTGCTCGAGGAGCGGATCGCGGCGCTCGAGGGCGGGGTCGGCGCGGTCGCGACCGCGAGCGGCCAGGCGGCGCTGCACCTTGCGGTCGCGACCCTGATGGGGGCGGGCGGCCACATCGTCGCGTCCAAGTCGCTCTACGGCGGCTCGACCAACCTCTTGAAGCTCACCCTGCCGCGCTTCGGCATCGAGACCAGCTTCGTCGACCCGCGCGATCCTGGCGCTTTCGCGGCCGCGATCCGACCCGAGACCCGGCTCCTGTTCGGCGAAACGATCGGCAACCCCGGCCTCGAGGTCCTGGACATCGCCAAGGTCGCCGAAGTCGCGCATGAGCATGCCCTGCCGCTCCTCATCGACAACACCTTCGCCACGCCCTGCCTCTGCCGGCCGTTCGAGTTCGGTGCCGATCTGGTGCTGCATTCGGCGACCAAGTGGCTGGGCGGCCATGGCGTCGCGATCGGCGGCGTCCTGGTCGATGGCGGCCGCTTCGACTGGCAGGCGTCCGGCAAGTTCCCGACCCTGACCGAGCCCTATCCCGGCTACGACGGCCTGGTCTATGCGGAGAGTTTCGGCCCGTCCGCCTTCCACATGCGCGCGCGCACCGAGGGCCTGCGCGATTTCGGCGCCTGCATGAGCCCGCAGAACGCTTTCTACATCCTCCAGGGCGTCGAGACCCTGCCGCTCCGGATCGAGCGCCACATGGCCAACACCCATCAGGTGGTGAAGTTCCTCGCGACCCACGAGGCGGTCGCCTGGGTGCTCCATCCCTCGCTCGCGACCCACAGGGACCACCCTCTGGCCAAGCGGGTGCTGCCCAAAGGCGCGGGCTCGATGGTGAGCTTCGGGGTCAAGGGCGGGCGCGCGGCCGGCCGGCGCTTCATCGAGGCCTGCGTGCTCGCCTCGCATCTCGCCAACGTCGGCGACGCCAAGACGCTCGTGATCCATCCGGCCTCGACCACCCACTCTGCAGGTCGGCGCGGAGGCGCTGAGGGCCGCGGCCGGCGTCGGCGAGGACATGATCCGCCTCTCGGTCGGCCTCGAGGACGCGGCCGACATCATCGAGGACCTGGATCGCGCGCTCAGGCGCGCCGCCAAGGGTTGAGGGCGCCCCCGATGGAGCTCGCCGTCGATGGCACCACGGTCTTCCTCGCCGACTACGGCAAAGGCTTCGATCCGGCCCGGCCGACGCTTTTGTTCGTGCATGGCGCCGGCATGGACCATTCGGTCTGGGCTCTGCAGGCGCGCCACTTCGCCTATCGCGGCTGGAATGCGCTCGCCCTCGATCTGCCGGGCCACGGCCGGAGCGCTGGCGCGCCGCTCGCCTCGATCGCGGCGCTGGCCGACTGGCTGGTCGAGCTGATCAAGGCTCTGGGCGTCGCCACGGTCGATCTGGTCGGCCACTCCATGGGCGCCCTGATCGGCCTCGAGGCCGCGGCGCGTCATCGACGGCGGATCGCGAGGCTGGCGCTGCTCGGCGCTGCCGCCCGGATGCCGGTCCATCCCGAGCTGCTCGCGGCCGCGAGCAGGCCCGGTCCGCTCGCCGCCCAATTGATCTGCGACTGGGGCTTCGGGCCGGCGGGCCACCTCGGCGGCCACAAGGCGCCCGGCAGCTGGATGATGGGCCACGGCATGCGCCTGCTCGAGCGTGCCGCAGGCGGCGCGCTCGCAGACCGACCTTGCCGCCTGCAACGGCTACGACGGTGGCGTCGCCGCGGCCGCCAAGGTCAGATGTCCGAGCCTGGTGATCGCCGGCGAGCTCGACCGGATGACGCCCGGCCGCCAGGGCGCCAGGCTCGCCGAAGCGATCAAGAATGCCAGGTTCGTCACCCTGCCGGCCGCCGGCCACATGCTGATGGTCGAGCAGCCGGATGCAACCCTCGATGCCCTCGTCGCGTTACTTCAACGCGACGACGCTGCCACTCGAGCCGGGTAAGGCTCGCTCGCTCCGAATCGAGCCGGGCCTTGCCGCCGCGTCGAGCCTGCGCCATTTCACGCACTTGATGTGCGTGATCGGCTCGGGTACCAGCTTTGCGCCCGACCATAGGGCAAACGTGCGCCAGGGCGGCGCGCGGAACCATATTGGAGGAAGCACGATGTCCAGAAGTGCCAAGGGCCTTCTCGGTCTGCTGCTGATGCCGGCGCTGCTCGGCCTCACGCTCCTGACCTCCGGCTGCAACACGGTCAAGGGCATGGGCGAGGACGTGTCGGCGGCCGGACAAGGGATGTCGACCGCCTCGCAGAAGACCGAGGACAAGATCAAGGACGAGACCCAGTCGACCCCGCCGGCACAGCCGACCCAGTAACCGCGCGGCCGCAGGCGGCCTAGGTAGCTAGGCCAGCGCCGCCTGCGCTGCCCGGCGGCGCTGGAAGGCGGCCCAGCGGGCGATCACGTTGTGGGGCCGGCGGCCGCGCAGCACGTCCGAGCGCTCGATGATCTCGGCGACCGCCTCCTCCTGGCGGTAGGCCATCAGATGGATGCCGGCGACGCCCGGGAGTTCGCGGATCTGCTGGATCAGCTCGATGCAGATGCGCTTGCCCTCCTCGCGCTGATCGGTCGCCCGCTCGATCCGCGCCACGACCGCATCCGGGATGTGCACCCCCGGCACGTGGCCGCGGATCCAGCGCGCCGCGCGCGCGGAGGCGAGCGGTCCGACGCCGACCAGGATGAAGCAGCGCCCGGGCAGACCGAGATCGCGCACGCGCGCCATGAAGCGCTCGAGCAGGGGCAGGTCGTAGCAGTACTGGGTCTGGATGAACTGGGCGCCGGCCGCGATCTTCTTGGCCAGCCGCAGGGGGCGGAAGTCGTAGGGCGGCGCGAACGGGTTCTCGGCGGCGCCGATGAACAGCTCGGGCGGGTGGGCGAGCGGTCGCCCGGACAGGAGACGGCGCTGGTCGCGCATGATCCTGATGGTCTCGATCAGGGCGACGCTGTCGAGGTCGAACACCGGCTTGGCCTCGGGCTGGTCGCCGCACTGGATGCCATCGCCGGTCAGACAGAGCACGTTGGCGACGCCCATGGCGGCACCGCCGAGCACGTCGCCCTGGATCGCGATCCGGTTCTTGTCGCGGCAGGAGATCTGCATCACCGGCGCGTAGCCGACCCGGGTCAGGAGCGCGCACACGCCGACGCTCGACATGTGGCAGTTGGCGCCCGAGCCGTCGGTCGCGTTGATGCCGTCGACCCAGCCGTCGAAGATCGAGGCGCGGGCGTAGACGTCCCTGGGATCGGCCGAGTCCGGCGGCGACAGCTCGGCGGTGACCGCGAACTCGCCGGCGCGCAGGACCCGCTCCAGGCGGCCGCGCGAGGAATGGCCGGGCAGCGGGTCGAGGGGGGCGCCGGGGTCGAGCGGTCCCGGACTGACCCTCTCCGGATGCGCGGCGCCCAGGTTGAGCGGGCCGTGCGGACGGTCGTCCTGACGGTCGGTCACGGTCAGGCGCTCCGCCGATCTTCAGGACGCGCTCCTTCGGCCTCCGCTCGGGGGCGGGCGCGCAGGACGCCGAGCCAGGCCGAGCGGCCCCAGAGGCGGTGGTCGACCGGCTTTTGCACCCTGAGGATGGCATCGCCCGCGGCCAGCCGCCGGCTGCCCTCCCAGGCCTCGACCCAGACGCAGCGCATCGCGGGCAGGACCTCGCAACCGCCATCCGGCCGGACGCCGCCGCAGGGGCCGTTGCGCAGGCTCTTCGGGCAGTTCATGGGGCATGACAGGCCGGTCAAGCTGAGCGCGCACTGGCCGCACATCCGGCAGTCGAACAGGAGGCCCTTGACGCCGCGCTCGACCGCCGCGACCGGCCGCTCGAGCCGCGCATGGCCGATCCGCCGCAACCAGGGATCGCACGCGATCAGCAGCCGCTCGAAGCGCTCGTAGACGGCGCCGAGCCGCCGGGCGTGCCGGACCGACCAGAGACGCACTGCATACATGGCCGATCTCCCCGGGATCGCGCGGGTCCTAGGCGCTGCCGCAGGCGCGCACTATCGCACATGCGGCGTCCGCGATCATCCCAGCGGCTTTGCCGCCGGCCGGTCGCGCGCCGGCACGATTTCCGCCCGTCGCCCGATGCTCGGGTTTGCACGCGCCGGCCGAACGCGATACGCTTCGTCAAACCTCCGAGGCCGCGCTCCGGCGGGGAGGGCACGAGCAACGCGGGAGGCGTCATGCTCGGCAGGCGGGTTGCGACGGTCGGCTCGGCGTGGCGTCCCGACGCTGCGGCCGCCTCACGTTGGTCGGAGCTCCTCAACAATCAGAGATTCATAGCCTTCCTGTTCCTCACGCCGGCGCTGGCCGTGCTCCTGTTCGTCGTCGTCTATCCGTTCTTCTCGGCGATCTGGATCAGCTTCCACAACAAGATGGTCGGCGTGCCGGGCAAGTTCATCGGGCTTGGCAACTACTACGAGCTGTTCGCCGATCCCAAGTTCCTGCTGGTCGTGCGCAACACCCTGGTCTATACCTTCTCGGCGGTCGCCATCAAGTTCTGCCTCGGCCTGGGGATGGCTCTGGTCCTGGCCCAGGACCGCGCGTTCAACTACATCTGGCGGACGATCCTGTTCGTGCCCTGGGCGGTGCCGACCATCGTCGCGGCATTGAGCTTTCGCTGGATCTACGACGACTTCAGCGGCCTCTTGAACAACTTCCTGATCGCGGTGTTCCACGTCGACAACGTGGTCTCGTGGCTGGGCGACCCCAAGGTCGCCATGGCCTCGGTGGTCGCGGTCGTGGTCTGGTCGGGCACGCCGTTCTACACCATGAGCTTCCTCGCCGGCCTCAAGGCGATCCCCAAGGAGATGTACGAGGCGGCGCGGATCGACGGCGCCAACGTCTGGCACGAGTTCTGGTACATCACGATCCCGCAGATGCGCCGCGTGTTTACGATCGTGCTCATGCTGTCGACCATCTGGACCTCGACCAACCTCGTGATCGTCCAGATCCTGACCAACGGCGGCCCGGCCAACCGCACCCAGATCCTGCCGAACCTGGCGTTCAAATACGCGCTGGCCGCGAGCCGGCTCGGGATCGGCTCGGCGGTCAACATGGTGTTCTTCCCGCTGCTGGCGATCCTGATCTTTCTCCTGTCGCGCCGCATCCTGGCCGAGCGCGACTGACATGGCCGCCACGATCGCCGGCAGCCGGCGCCGGCTCAAGCTGATCGGCTCGGTCTTCCTCCTGATCTTCGTGATCTGGACGCTGATCCCGTTCTACTGGATGCTGGTGACCTCGCTGAAGAGCCACGACGAGATCTACGGCACGACCGCGACGCTGTGGCCGCAGCAGCCGACCCTCGAGAACTACCGGGTCCTGTTCTTCGAGACCGACTACTTTCTGTTCTTCCGCAACAGCATGACCGTGGCGCTCGCGACCACGCTCATGACCGTGCTCGCGGCCTCGCTCGCGGCCTACGCGATCGCGCGCCTGCAATTCCCCGGCCGCCGGTGGCTCGCGCGCGCCATGATCTACAGCTACCTGGTGCCGCAGTCGCTGCTGTTCATCCCGCTGTTCGCGATCATGGTCAGCGTCGGGCTCACCAACACGCTCACCGGGCTCACGATCGCCCACATGGGCTTCACCATCCCGTTCTGCACCTGGCTCCTGATCGGCTACTTCATGTCGATCCCGATCGAGCTCGAGGAAGCGGCCCTGGTCGACGGCTGCACGCGGCTCGGCGTCCTGTTCCGGATCGTCCTGCCGATCTCGTTGCCGGCGCTCGCGGTCGTGGCGTTCTTCTCGTTCACCCTGTCCTGGAACGAATACATCTACGCGGTCGTGTTCAATTCCGACCCGCGTGTCCTGACGATCCCGCTCGGGCTCAGCAACTTCGTGATCCAGGACGTGTTCTTCTGGGGGCCGATCATGGCCTCGACCGCGCTGACCGTGATCCCGCCGCTCGCGGTCTACTTCTTCTTCCAGCGCTGGCTGATCACCGGCCTGACCATGGGCGCCGTCAAGGCGTGACCATGTCTGCGGGCCCCGCTTGCTGATGGTCATGGACTATCGAGCGCTGATGTCGATGGTCGCCGCCGGCGGGTCGGATCAGGTCGACTTCAAGCACTCGGTCGCCGAACTCGCGCGCCTCCTCGCCCTCAACAGGCAAAGCGCCGACCGGGAACGGCTGGAGCGCGGTGACAAAGCGCCAGACGGTCACGGTTGGCTGGTCGGCCAGGACGGGGCAGGCAGGATCGGGGCTGAAGTCGCTTCTGCCGCCCGTGATGGCGTGATAGCGTCGCTGCCATGACTGAGACCAGGGCGCGCCCCGAACTGGTGCCGCCCGAGCTGCTCGAGCGGGTGGTCCGGTTCTTCGATCCCGAGCTGGTGATCCTCTTCGGCAGCCGGGCGCGCGGCGAGTCCGGAGCGGACAGCGACTACGATCTCCTGGTCGTGGTGTCGGACCACACCCCGGCCGAGAAGCGACGGCTGCGCGCTGGCTACGAAGCCCGCGCGGGCTGGTCGGGCTCGGTCGACATCATTCCCTGCACGCGAAGCAGCTTCGAGCGCCAGCGCAAGGTCGTTGGCACGCTCACCGAGATCGCGGTGCACGAGGGTATCGTCGTCCATGCCCGCGGATTGATGCCGCGCGAGCAAGCCCGGGAAGCCCGGCGCTGGGTCGCACGTGCCGACCTCGATGCAACCGCAGCCCAACGCCTCTTGACCGGCGCGCCGCCATTGCCTTCGGTCGCGGCCTTCCACTGCCAGCAGGCTGCCGAGAAGCTTTTGAAGGCTGTGCTGGTGCGCGTCGGCGTGCGGCCGCGCAAGACACACGATCTCACGTCGCTTGCCGACGAGGCTGTGCGGTTTCTGCCGACGCTGACGCAGCTCGCCGATCCGCTCCGGCCACGGACGCTCTGGTCGTTCGCGTTCCGCTATCCGCTGGACGAAGGCGTCGATGAACCCGAGCCGACGGTCGAGGAAATCCGGACGGTGCTTGAGCAGATCTTCGGGCTGCGTGCCGCGTTCTGAGCGTGATCGAGCGGGATCGCGACGGCACGTCCGAGGAACGGTCAGTGTGAGCGCGAGCGCCGAGGTTCGGGACCGACGGCTCCGGGAGCTGCAGCTCGATCTGGTCGGGCCACCATGTGAGCTATACTTTCGATCCCCGGACAACCCTAAAAGAGGAGGCTAACAACCAATGGGTAAGATCCAACGACGTGAGGTGTTGAAAGGGGCCGCCGCGGTCAGCGCCTTCGCCGGCATCACGATTCTGGCGGCGCGCAAGACGCTCGCGGCGCGCGAGCAGAAGCTGGTCTACTGGCATCTGCCGACCTTCGCGCCGGTCGCCGATGACGCGGTCCGCCAGTACTTCGAGGAGTTCCGCAAGATGGCCGGCCTCAAGGACAACGAGGCCGCCTTCGTGCCGACCGCCGACAGCGAGCTGGTCGCGCGCCTGTCGGCGGCGCTCGAGACCGGGACCCCGCCGGACGTGGTCCGCCTGTACGAATCCTTCGTCCAGCTGTATCGCTCCCAGGGCCAACTGCTGGATGTGACCGACCTGGTCGAGCGCATGCGCGGCCAGAAGGGCGGGATCTTCGAGCCCTGCCTGCGCGCGGTCGACTATGGCGGCAAGCACTGGGGCGTGCCGTTCGCGATCAACCCCTGGCCGATGCACGCCCGCCTGGATGTGCTCGAGCAGCACAAGCTCGAGTATCCCAGGACCTGGGACGCCTTCGTCGAGACCTGCCTCAAGGTCCAGAAGCCGCCGTTCTACGGCTTCGGCATGGACCTCGGCCTGACCGCGGACGCCACCGACAACATCATGCAGATCTGCTGGTGCTTCGGCGGCAAGACCTACGATGAGAACGGCAAGGCCGCGTTCGACAACGACGGCAACGTCAAGGGTTTCGCCTTCATCAACGACATGTACAACAAGCACAAGATCATCCCCAAGGGCGTGGTCGGCAACGGCGACACCGCCTGGAACAACAAGGCCTATCAGTCGGGCCAGGTCGCGTTCATCAACAACCCGACCAGCGTCTACGCCTACCTGTCGACCGAGAACCCGGAGCTGATGAAGAAGACCGGCCTGTTCGGCGTGCCGGCCGGGCCGGCCGGTGCTATCAACCAGATCGACACCTGGTCGCTCGGCCTGTTCAAGCAGGCGCCCTATCCCGACCTGGCCAAGGGCCTCGCCGAGTACTTCATGGAGCCGACCCGCTACAACACCGTGATCGTCAAGAACAACGGCCGCTTCGTGCCGGTCTATCCCGACCTGTTCAACGATCCCTGGTGGACCGGGCGGCCGGAGTTCAAGGAGTTCATCGGCATCGCCAAGACCGGCGTGCCGATCAGCTATGCGGCCCCGCCCTCGGCGGCCTCGGGCGAGGTGCTGGCGACCAACCTGATTCCCGAGGCCATGCAGGAGGTGCTGGTCGACGGCGTCGACCCGGCCGAGGCGGTCGCCAAGGCGCACGCCAAGATCGCCGCGGTCACCGAGCGCTTCGCCAAGCAGGAGAAGGGTTGAGGGCGGCGGGCCGCGGATCGGCGGGCCGGCCGGCCGAGGCGATCACCTCGCCGGCATGGTTCTACGCCAAGGCGCGGCCGCGGCCTGCGTCCTTTACCTTGCGCTCGGCCCGCCGCCGGGACTTGCCCCAGGTCCGGTGACCGCGGCTCCGCTGCCCGGGATGGAGATCACTTCGATGGCCACGATCACGCTGACCGGCGCCGACGATGGCAAGACCGTCGACCTCGGCGCCGGCGACGACCTCGTGCTGCGGCTCAAGGAGAACCCGACCACCGGCTACCAGTGGGCCCTGGAACCGGGCAGCGACGCTGTCCTGGCGCCTCAGGCTTCCGATTACGTCGGCGGGGCGGGGCCGGCGCTCGGCGGCGGCGGCGAGCGGGTGTTCACCTTCAAAGCCCAGCAGGCCGGCAGCGCGACCATCCGGCTCAAACTATGGCGCGCATGGGAGGGGGATAAATCGGTCACCGAAAGATTTGCCGCGACCGTTCGCGTGCACCGGTGAGCACTTGTGGTTTGACCGAATTGGGTGATACTGGCCATAAACCAGAGGGCAGTACCCGACGACGGCCAGGTCAACCATTCGTCAAGCGGCCTCGGGGGTCCGCGCGGCTCGCGAGCGCGCTGATGCCGGGCCGGCGGTCGGCTGTCGCCGGGGCGCGGATTCCCAATTGCGGCTGCCTAGGCACGCCCGACAGGAGGAGCCGTCATGGCCGAGACGCAGCACAAGTTGGCGATGGGATGGATTCCCGATTTTCCGGATTTCCGTGACTATACGGTCGAGCACGACGAGATCAAAGGCGCCCTCAAGAAGGCCGGCGTGGCCAAGCCGCTCAAGGCGCCGCCCGCATCGGTCGATCTGAGGGCGTGGTGCTCGCCGATCGAGGATCAGTCGAACCTCGGTGCCTGCACCGCTCACGCCGGCGTCGGCCTCGTGGAATACTTCGAGCGGCGGGCGTTCGGCAGGCACACCGACGCCTCCCGACTCTTTCTCTACAAGGTGACGCGCAATCTGATGCGGACGACGGGCGACAGCGGCGCCTTCCTGCGCACGACCATGGGCGCGCTGACCTTGTTCGGCGTGCCGCCCGAGGAGTATTACGAATATGTGATCGCCGATTTCGACCAGGAGCCGCCGGCCTTCTGTTACGCTTTCGGGCAGAGCTACCAGGCGATCTCCTACTACCGCCTGGATCCGCCGGGCACCGCCCCGGCCGCTTTGCTCCAACAGATCAAATCGCAGCTGTCAGCCGGTCTGCCTTCGATGTTCGGGTTCACGGTGTTCAAATCGATCGAGCAGGCGAGCTCGACCGGCAAGATCCCGTTCCCGGTCAAGGCCGACAAGGTCGCCGGCGGCCATGCGATCGATGCCGTCGGCTACGACGACGGGATCAAGATCAAGAACCTCGCGCCGGGCGCGGCCCAGACCACCGGCGCGCTCTTGATCCGCAACTCCTGGGGCACCGGATGGGGCGATCACGGCTACGGCTGGCTGCCCTACGAGTACGTCTTGCAGGGACTGGCCGTCGACTGGTGGTGCCTGGTCAAGGGCGAGTGGATCGATACCGGCCAGTTCAAGGCCTGAGCGGGCGGCGGCGGGGCGCGCCGAAATCAGCTCGACCGCAATCGCAGCCCGCGCCGGCGAGGCGCGGGTCCTGCGCGCGACGCTGGCCAGGCTCTGCGCCCCGCCACCTCATCTGACCCTGCTCGGACCCGGGCCGATGCGTCGGTGACGACCGCCGGCATGACGCCGGCGTTTCGGCGTCACAGGGTCTTCAGATATTCGATCAGGGCGCGCCGGTCCCGGTCGCCGAGACCGGTGCCATAGTCGTGGCCGGCATTGGAGTTGCCGGGTCGGCTGGTGTCGAAGAGGCCATCGGGGGACGGGCTGCTCCACACGAAACCGAGGCGCTCGGGGTCAAACTCCCAGTTGCCGACGTAGAAGGTTGCGGGACGCTCGGCGGGCGGCTTGAGCAGCTCGACCAGATCGGGCACTGAGCCGTTGTGCAGGTAAGGCGCGGTCGCCCACATGCCGTTCAGCGGGCGTGCGCGATAGGCCTCGATCGCCTGAAAGTCGTTCGGCGCGCCGCAGTCGATGAGCTCGGCGCGCGCCGCGTTCTTCGGATTCGCCGTGTACTGGCCGACCACCTTGTCGGTGACCAGCTTGACCCATGCGCCGAGCGGCTTGACCTGATCGCCGAGCTTGATCTGCCGGGTGGCGAAGTTGACCGCCTGGCGCGGATCGGTGCCGATCTGGCCGATCGGGAACGAAGGGTTCGCGAACTCGGTCCGCCCGGCACAGCTCGCCTGGCGCGCCTTGCGGTCGATGACCTGGTGGCAGCCGACGCAGTTGGCGTCGTAGACCTTGGCGCCCTGGGCTGCGAGATCCCGATCGATCGCGCCGAGAATCGGTTCCGGCCATTTCGGCGACCTCAGGTCCTGCAGCCAGAGCTGGATGTCGACGATATTGTCCAGTTGGAGATGATGCTGCAGAACCGGCGCGTTCAGCGTCTTGAGATCGATCGGCGCGCCGACGCCAAGCGCCTCGACGATGTTGCGCGAAAGCGGCTCGCGGACCGAATTGTTGTAGAGCACCCAGTCGAAGTAGGGCGTGTCCCAAAGCGGCGGGAAGCTGACCGGCGCGGTCGTCGGCTTGTAGTTGGCGACGATGCCGGTGCTCTCTGCGAACAGGAAGTTGCCGCCGCGGCCGAGGGCGTCGAGGCGCGCGAAGCCCGAGTCGGTCGGCGGTTCGCCAGCCGCCGCGAGACCCTCGGTGATGATGCGCTGGCGCTCGGCGGCGGCTTTTCCGAAGCACTGCAGGCTGGCGAGGACGGTGAGCTTCTGAGGGCCCGCCCTGGGCAGCACGCGGGCCACGAAGCGCAGCCCCTTGGCCGGATCCGTGGAGATCGAGGCCACAGCCTGGGTGAGGCTGGTCCGGAAACGCTCGATGTCGTTCTGGGCCGGGCCGCCGTCGATCCGGATCGCGGTGCCCCGGTAATGGAGCTCGCCAGTGTGGCAGGCAGCGCAGGTCAGGCCGGCCCAGTCGCCCTGCCAGCAGCTGAAGGGCGGCCGGTCGAGCTTGAGCGTGGTGCGCGAGAATCCGACCGGCAGGCCGTCGGGATTGGTGCCCGCATGCGGCGGGTCGGGCAGAAAGCCGAACCGCCGCATGTTGTCCGGCGCGGCGAACAGCTCCCGGCTATCGGCTTGCTCGAGCGCGAGCAGCCAGGCGTAGGGGAAAAACGCCGTGCCCTGATCGGCGTGGTACCAGCTCTCCGTCGTCTGGGCGTCCCAGCCCTGGTCGGTGCCAGGGCCCGACCCCGGCGGCGGGTAGGGCTCCGTCGTCTGGCATGATGCCAGCTGCAACAAAGCGATCAGAACGATGGCAGCCGCCTGCGCCCGTGACATGTCCGCCCCCGAAAATGGCCTGCAGACCCGACGCTCCGATTGCGTGAGACTATGCACGTCCCTGACGCATCAGTCCAGGTTCAAGGCTGGCTTGGCCAACTTTGGCGTTTGCGGGCGCGCCGCCGCCGCCCTGCTCGTGGCGGACCCCAGGCGATCGCCGAGCGGGGGAACGCGATCAGCCCGAGGCCCCGGCGGAGGCCGGCCGCGGCAGGTCGGGGAGACGGCCCTCCTCGACCGCATGGCAGGCGTGCCGGTGGTCGCTGCCGGGGTAGGGCTGCAGCTTCGGCACCTCGGTCCGGCAGCGCTGGTTGGCGAACGGGCAGCGCGGGTGGAAGGCGCAGCCCGCCGGCGGGTCGAGCGGTGAGGGCAGCTCGCCCCGGATCGCGAGCCGCTTGGAGCGCCGCTTGGGATCGGTCGAGGGGCTGCTCGCCTGCAGGGCCCGGGTGTAGGGATGCAGCGGCCGCTCGAAGATCGCGGCGCGCGGCCCGTGCTCGATCGGCCGGCCGAGATACATCACGATCACCTCGTCGGCGACGTGCCTGACCACGGCCAGATCGTGCGAGATGAACAGGTAGGCGAGCTTGAACTCGGCCTGCAGCTCGAGCAGGAGGTTCAGGACCTGGGCCTGGATCGAGACGTCGAGCGCCGAGACCGGCTCGTCGAGCACGACGATCTTGGGCCGCAGCATGAGCGCGCGCGCGACCGCGATCCGCTGGCGCTGGCCGCCCGAGAACATGTGCGGATAGCGGTCCCGATGCTCGGGCCGGAGGCCGACCCGGGCCAGCATGTCCTGGACCGCGCGCCGGCGCTCGGCTGCGCTCAGGGTGCCATTCACCTTGAGCGGCTCCTCGACGATCGCGCCCACCTTCTTCCTCGGGTTGAGCGAGCCGTAGGGGTCCTGGAAGACGATCTGGACGGTGTGGCGGAGCTTTCGGCGCTGCAGGGCGGTGGCGCTTGCGATCTCGATGCCGTCGATGGTGAGCGCGCCGGCGCTCGGCGGCTCGATCAGGGTGACCAGGCGGGCGAGCGTGCTCTTGCCGCAGCCGGATTTGCCGACCACCGCCAGCGTGCGGCCGGCCGCGAGCTCGAAGCTCGCGCCGCGCAACGCCTGCAGCACCGCCCAGCCCTTGAACAGGCCGCGCCGGACCGCGTAGTGGCGTTCCAGATCCCGCGCCTGGAGGACCAAGTCGCTCATCGCGCTCGCGCCCACGACTGTCGGCGATCGCTTGACCTTGACGCGTGCCAGCGCAGCTGAGATGTGTGCGGCGTGAGCGGTAACGAGCTGCTGCGCAAACTTCGCAAGCTGGCCGGTCGACGGCGTGTCGACTTTGCGTTCGATCCCGCCGGCGGCAAAGGTGGCCACGGGGCGATCAAGTTCGGCGAGCGTGAAACGACCCTGCGATCATCACGGCAGAAGGAGATTCCCCAAGGAACCCTCCGCAACATGCTGTCCCAGTTAGGCATCGATCCGCGAGATCTTTGAAGGGAGCCGCTCCGATGCGCTACGCCTATCCAGCGGTGCTTGATCCCGAAGCCGATGGGTCCGCCGTCAACGTGTCTTTTCCTGATGTGCCCGAGGCGCTGACCTGGGGCGACGACGAGGCCGAGGCGTTGGATCTTGCGCAGGACTGCCTGGTGACGGCCCTGAACTGCTACGTCGGGGCTGGGAAGTCGCTTCCAAAGCCTGGCCCCGCCAGGGGCCGGCCGATGATCCCGGTACCGCCGCTGGTTGCGGCGAAGCTCGCGTTGTACGGCGCGATGCGCGAGCAAAAGGTCAGCGCCGCGGAGCTCGCCCACCGTTTGGGTGTGGCCGAGAAGGTCGTGCCGGCGCTGCTGCACCTCAAGCGGCGCACACATCTTCGCCAGCTCGAGCGGGCGCTGGCGGAGCTGGGCGTCCGGCTCGAGGTCGGCGTGCGCCCGGCGGCCTAGCGCAGGCACGGGCGGCTCACTGCGCATGGCGGGGATGGCCGGCCGGGCGCTCGCCGGTCAGCGGGTAGTGGCAGCGGACCAGGCCGCGCGGGCCTTTGGCAAAGCGTGGTTCCTCGGTCGTGCAGCGCGCGGTCGCGAACCCGCAGCGCGGGTGGAACAGGCAGCCGGACGGGCGATCGCCCGCGCCCGGCACGAGGCCCGCGATGGTCGGCAGGAGGCGCTCGTGGCAGCGTTCGGGCAGGGCGTGCAGGAGGGCTGCCGTATAGGGGTGCTGGGGGTCGGCGAACAGGCCGAGCACGTCCTGCATCTCGGCCTGCTGGCCGGCGTACTGCACGACCACCCGGCGCGCGGTCTCGGCGACCACCCCCATGTCATGGGTGATCAGGATCAGCGCCATGCCCCGCTTTTGCTGCAGCTCGAGCAGCAGGTCCAGGATCTGCGCCTGGATCGTGACATCGAGGGCGGTGGTCGGCTCGTCGGCGATCAGGAGACGCGGGTTGCAGGCGATCGCCATCGCGATCATGACCCGTTGGCTCATGCCGCCAGAGAGCTGGTGCGGGAACGCCCCGAGGCGCTCCGCGGGCGCCGGGATGCCGACCTGATCGAGCAGCTCGAGCGCCCGCCGCCGCCGCTCCGCGCGGCTGCCGCCCTCGTGCACCTTGATCGCTTCGGTGAGCTGAAAGGCGACCGTGAAGCAGGGATTGAGCGAGGTCATCGGCTCCTGGAAGATCATCGCCATGTCCTTGCCGATGATCCGGCGCCGGGCGGCGGCCGACAGACCCAGGAGATTCCGCCCATCGAACGTCAGACGGTCGGCGCTGACCCGGGCGGTCCAGGGCAAGAGCCCCATGACCGCGAGCACGAGCACGCTCTTGCCCGAACCGGACTCGCCGACGATCGCGACCACGTCGCCCTGGTCGACCTCGAGATCGACCCCGTCGACCGCCTTGAACGGCCCGCTGAAGGTCGGGAACTCGACCGTGAGGTTGCGGATCTCGAGCAGCGCCACGGCGGTCAGCCGTGATCGCCGGGCTCGACCCGCGGCCGCCCGCTGGATGTGCCCGACCACGAGCGGCCACGCCGGGGCGACGAGCACACCCGACGCCAAGACCGCTGGTCGGCCCGATCGTGGCAAGACCGGTCGTCGCCCCGGTCACGGCAAGTCCGATCGCCGGAACGGTCGTGGCAGGACCGGTCGCCGCCCCGGTCATGGCAGGTCGGATCGTCGGGACGGTCGTGGCAGGACCGGTCGTCGCCCCGGTCACGGCGAGTCCGAGCGTCGGAACGGTCGTGGCAGGACCGGTCGTCGCCCCGGTCATGGCAGGTCGGATCATCGGGACGGTCATGGCAGGACCGGTCGTCGCCCCGGTCATGGCAGGTCGGATCGTCGGGACGGTCGTGGCAGGACCGGTCGTCGCCCCGGTCATGGCAAGTCCGAGCGTCGGAACGGTCGTGGCAGGACCGGTCGTCGCCCCGGTCATGGCGGTCGATCGTCGGAACGGTCGTGGCAGGACCGGTCGTCGCCCCGGTCATGGCAGGTCGGATCGTCGGGACGGTCATGGCAGGGAGAAGCGCCGAGACGGTCACGAATTGCTGACGATGGTGCCCTAACGCTGGCTTCGGGTGGCCCATGCGACCCTGGGAATCCATGCGCGGGCCGAGCCGGTTCAGGCCGCGGATTCCCACGGTCCCATGGACCCTCGGACACCCTGGCGGCCGATGGTTGATGAATGGTTAACGCGACAGCGGTGAGCGCCAGGGCCCGCTCAGCAACAGACAACCCGCGCCGGATGGACCGGTGATCCTCGGGTCGAAGCCCGTGGGCAGGGTAACCGAACGTTAACGATTGGTCGTTAACACTGGCTTCGGGTGGTCCATGCGACCCTGGGAATCCGTGCGCGGGCCGAGCCGGTTCAGGTCGCGGATTCCCACGGTCCCATGGACCCTCGGACACCCTGGCGGCCGATGGTTGACGAATGGTTAACGCGACAGCGGCGAGCGCCGCCCCCCGGTCAGCAGCAGACAACCCGCGCCGGATGGACCGGTGATCCTCGGGTCGAAGCCCGTGAGCAGGGTAACCGAACGTTAACGATTGATCGTCAACGCTGGCTCCGGGTGGTCCATGCGACCCTGGGAATCCGTCCGCGCCACGGGCAGCCGCAGGGCATGGGTTGCCGCGGTCGCGCAATGAGATGGACGCCTCCTGGGGACGGCATCGACGTGCCGAGGTGGAAGTCGTGAACAGCCAAGGACGCGGGAGACGTCCGGGATGCAGGTTGCCGCGATCGGGCCGGACATCGCCGAGAGCGCGATCGGATGGCGGGAAGCCACTGGCCAAGGGTCGACCAATGCCAGTGGCCAAGGGTTGACCGAGGGTCGACCCGGCTGCCGGCGGCCGAGAGCGGTTGGCGCCGCTGACGCTGACGGCCAACCCGGTGCCCCGATCAGGTCCGGAGATGACCACCCGGGGGCGGCCCACGGCCATCGCCTCAGCTCCGCTTGAGCTTGGGGTCGAGGGCGTCGCGCAGGCCGTCGCCCATCAGGTTGAAGGCGAGCACCGTGATCAGGATCGCGAGGCCGGGGAAGGTCACGACCCACCAGGCGCGGAGCACGAACTCGCGCGCGTCCGCGAGCATGGTGCCCCATTCGGGGGTCGGCGGCTGGGCGCCCAGGCCCAGAAAACCGAGCGCCGAGGCGTCCAGGATCGCGTTCGAGAAGCCCAGCGTCGCCTGCACGATCAGCGGCGCCATGCAGTTCGGCAGCACGGTCGCGAACATCAGGCGGAGCGTGCCGGCACCACTCACCCGGCTGGCGGTGACGTAGTCCTTCGACTGCTCGCCGATCACCGCGGCCCGGGTCAGGCGCGTGTAGTGCGGCAGATAGACGATCGCGACCGCGATCATGACGTTGGTGAGGCCGGGGCCGAGGATCGCCACGACCACGATCGCCAGCAGGAGGCTCGGCAGCGCCAAGAGGATGTCCATGAAGCGCATGATCAGGGTCTCGACCAAGCCGCGGCAGAAGCCCGCGACCAGCCCGAGGCCGATCCCGGCCGAGAGCGAAAGGGTGACCGCGATCAGGCCGATGATCAGCGAGTAGCGGGCACCGTGGATGATCCGGGAGAGGATGTCGCGGCCGACCGCATCGGTGCCGAGCAGGAAATCCGTCGTGCCGCCGGCCATCCAGACCGGCGGCGCCAGGAAATGCTCGCGATACTGCTCGGCCGGCGGATGTGGTGCCACCTGGTCAGCGAACACGGCGGCCAGGACGACGACGACGATCACCGCCAGACCGCCGACCGCGCCCCGGTTCTCGCTGAAATAGTGCCAGAACTCGCGCAGCGGCCCCGGCGGCGTGTGGCCGGCCGCGGCGGCGGCTGGCGGGGTGACGGTGTCGAGCCGGATCGCCATGGTCAGCTGCTCAAGCGCGGGGCTCAGCGCGCGTGCCGGATGCGCGGGTTGATCAGGCCGTAGAGCAGATCGACGAACAGGTTGACGATCATGATCATGGTCGCGATCAGCAGCACCCCGCCCTGGACCGAGGGGTAGTCCCGGCGGCCGATCGAATTGATCAGCCATTTGCCGATCCCGGGCCAGGCGAAGATGGTCTCGGTCAGGATCGCGCCCGAGAACAGGAGCCCGACCTGAAGCCCGATCACCGTCACCACCGGGATCAGAGCGTTGCGAAGCGCATGCAGGCCCACGACCCGCCAGGGCGGCAGACCCTTGGCGCGCGCCGTGCGCACGTAGTCCTCGTTCAGCACCTCCAGCATCGCGGAGCGGGTCTGGCGCGCGATCACCGCGAGCGGCACCGTCCCCAGCACCACCGCCGGCAGGATCAGGTGGCTGAGGGCCGAGCTGAACGCCCCCGCCTGGCCCGAGAGCAGGCTGTCGATCAGCATGAAGCCGGTCACCGGCTCGAAGAAGTAGAGCACGTCGATCCGCCCGGAGACCGGCGTCCAGTGCAGGGTGTTGGAGAACAGGATGATGGTCAGCAGGCCCCACCAGAAGATCGGCATCGAGTACCCGGTCAGCGAGATGGCCATCAGCACCTGGTCGAAAACCGAGCCGCGCCTGACCCCGGCGACGATCCCGGCCGGCAGGCCGATCAGCACGGCGAGGCTGAGCGCGCACACCGAGAGCTCGACGGTCGCCGGGAACAGGGTCAGGAACTCGGAGAGCACCGGCTGGCGGGTGCTGATCGACCGGCCGAGGTCGCCCTCTGCGAGGCCGCCGAGATAGCCCGCGTACTGTTGCCAGAGTGGCCGGTCGAGGCCGAGCTGGGCCATCAGCATGGCGTGGCGCTCGGGTGTGATGCCGTGCTCGCCGACCAGGAGCTCGACCGGATCGCCCGGGATCAGCCGGATCAGCGCGAAGGCGACGATGGTCACCCCGAGGAAGGTCGGGATCAGCACCGCGAGCCTGGCGACGATGAACCGGAGCATGATCTCGATATCAGACTGCCGGCACCTCGCCGCGTCAATGCCCGGCGCTCCAGTTCGACCAGGGGCCGGGCAACCTCCCCTGCTGCCGCACCCAGCCTTGGCCTGATCCGCGCTCTGCTGCCGGTGCTGGCCGCAGCTCCGGCGACGATGGCTCGACGGGGCTTGCGAAAATCAGCCTGCTGGCCGTGCGACAGCAGGAAGCTACGGTTCGACCGGAGGAGCAGCTTTCGGCACGCTTGCCGTCAGCGCCCGAAGCTCCGGCCACTTCGCCGGCGGGGGTCCGGAGACGACATTGTCGCGGCGGTCGCCGGGGATTGTCGCAAGCACCATCTCTTCCCCATGTCGCGCGCGGTTGTCGCCATCGTCCTGCTGGTCACGCTTGCCATCGCGGGAGCTCACTACCTCTTCGGCCGTGAGGCACCCGAGGTCAGCTACCGCTTCGAGAAGGTCGCGACGGGCCCCCTGGTCAATACCGTCAGCGCTTCGGGCACGGTCAGGCCCGTTCAATCAATGGCCGTGACGGCGCAGACGGCGGGCCAGGTCATCGAGGTGCTGGTCGACTTCGACAGCGTGGTCAAGGCGGGCCAGGTTCTGGCGCGGCTGGATCCTGCGGTCGTCACGGCGCGTCTCGATCAGGCGCAAGCCGATCTCGACGTGGCGCGCAGCGCAGTCGAGATCGCGCGCGGCCAGCTGAAACGCGCGGAGAGCGGGATTCGGACCGCGCAGGCGTCCCTCCTGAGCGCGCAGGCGGACGTTCAACACGTCGAGTTCACGCTCGCCGATGCCGAGCGTGAGTACAAGCGCAAGCAAGAGCTGAGCGTGACCGGCGATGCGGCCAAGGCCGACACCGAGCGCGCCAAGACGGCCGACGCCGTCGCGAATTCGGACCTGGCCGCGGCCAAGGCGCACGCCAGCGCCGCTGATGCCTCGGTCACCGCCTCAGAGGCGGATGCTGAGGTCGCTCGAGCCCAACTGACCAACGCCCTTGCGACCGTCGGCGCGCGCGAGGCCGCCGTTCACCAGGTCCAGCTCGATCTGGACCACACCCTCCTCCGTTCGCCGATCGACGGCATCGTGATCGACCGCAACATCGCCGTGGGCCAGACCGTGGGGGCGAGCGCGCAGGGCCCGGCGCTGTTCACCATCGCCGAGGATCTTCGGCAGGTTCAGCTCCACGCCAATGTCGATGAAGCCGACATCGGGCGCGTGGCGATCCACGAGGCCGCATCCTTTGCCTTCGATTCCTTTCCCGGTCAGACGTTCTCCGGGGAGGTCGTTGCGATTTGCACGCTGCCGGAGTTGCAGCAGACGGTTGTGACCTACGAGGTCGTCATCTCGGCCGACAACGCCCAACGCAAGCTGCTGCCCGGCATGACCGCGAACGTCCGGATCGTCGTCAGCCAGCGCGACAACGTCCTGAAGGTGCCCAACGCGGCGCTGCGCTTCAAACCGGCCGACCGGGGCTCGGACGGTGCCGCCGCCGCGCCGGCCAGCGCCGAGGAAGGGTCGAGCGCGGAGGTCTGGCGGCTCGGGCGGAACGGGCGGCCGCATGCCTCTCCGATCCGGACGGGGATCAGCGATGGCGTCTACACGGAAGTGCTGGCTGGCGACATCGCTGCGGGTCAGGAGGTGATTGTCGGCCTGGCCGCACCGTCGAGCAAGCAGCCGCACATCGGGCCGTTGAGATTCTGAGATGACCGAGCCGCTGATCGAGTCCATCGGCCTAACGAAAGAGTATCGGATCGGCGCCATCACCGTGCCGGCGCTGTTGGACGTCTCGTTCACCATCGAGCGCGGCGAATTCGTTGCGATCATGGGGCGGTCGGGATCGGGCAAGTCGACTTTGATGAACCAGATCGGCTGCCTGGACACGCCCTCGGCGGGAACCTATCGCTTCGACGGCGTCGACGTGTCGACGCTGGCACCGGACGAACTTGCGGCTCTGCGCAACCGCAAGATTGGCTTCTGCTTTCAGCAATACAACCTGTTGCCACGGGCAACCGCGCTCGCCAATGTCGAGTTGCCGCTCCTCTATGGCGGCGTGCCGGCCCTGGCGCGGGCCGAGCGTGCCACCGCCGTCCTGGCGGCGGTCGGGCTCGCCGATCGCGGCCACCACCTGCCGAACCAGCTGTCCGGCGGGCAGCAGCAGCGGGTCGCGATCGCGCGCGCGCTCGTGAACCACCCCGTCCTGATTCTGGCCGACGAGCCGACCGGCACGCTCGACACCAAAACCGGCCTGGAGGTCCTGGGCCTGCTCGAGAGCCTGAACCGGACCGGCATCACTATCGTGCTCGTCACCCACGATGCCGAGATCGCCCGCTTCGCCCGACGCATGATTGTCCTGCGCGACGGTCGCGTGGTCGATGATCAGCTGCAGGCCAGGCCGGTCGATACCGCGCCGGTGCTCGATTCCATGCCGCTGGCAGCCATCGCATGAGTTACCTCGAGGCGCTGCGGCTCGGAGTCCAGGCGCTCCGCGCGAATCCCTTGCGGACCGCCTTGACGACGCTTGGCATCGTCATCGGGGTCGCGGCGGTGATTCTGGTGGTATCGATCGGATCCGGTGCGCGCGAGGTCGTCGTGAGCCAGATCCGCAGCCTCGGCTCGAACCTGCTCGTCATCGAGCCGCACTCCCTTCGAGGGGGGAGCCTCGGCCCTGGCCTCTCCGAGAGCGACGCCGATGCGATCGCGCGGGAGATCGCCGGCGTCGAGCTGGCCGTACCGACGGTCCACACGGGCGTCCAAGTCGTCCGCGGCAACCTCAACGCGGCGACCGCCCTGTACGGGGTCGGGCCGGGCTTCCTTCGCGCCCGGGACTGGGACGTCGAGACCGGCCGGAGCTTTGGCGACGAGGACACGGGCAGCAAGGTCGTGCTCCTGGGCCAGACCGTAGCGCGCACCCTGTTCGGCGATGCCAGCGCGATCGGCGCCGTGGTCCGCGTCCAGAGGATACCGTTCACGGTGCTGGGCGTGCTCGCGGCCAAGGGCCAGACGACCTCAGGCAAGGACCAGGACGACCTCGTCGTGGCCCCCATCCGGACGGTGACGGAGCGCTTCATGGGCGGGAGCGCGGCGGGGCCACGCAGCGTCGACACGATGCTCGTCAAGGTGGCCGAAGGCCTCAACATGGCGCAGGCAGAGCGGGAGATCCGCGCGCTGCTGCGCGAGCGGCACCGCCTGCAGCCGCATCAGGACGACGATTTCTCGATCAGGAACCTTGCGGAGGTGCTTGCGCTCAGGGAGTTGGCCGCGCGAGCCCTCGCGCTCGTGGTCGCTGCCGTCGCCTCGGTGTCGCTGGTGGTCGGCGGCATCGGCATCATGAACATCATGATGGTCTCGGTGATCGAGCGCACGCGCGAGATCGGCATCAGAATGGCCGTGGGGGCCCGGCAGCGAGACATCCTGGCCCAGTTTCTGGTCGAAGCGGCGACTCTTTCCGGGATCGGTGGCCTGCTCGGCGCGCCGCTGGGCATCGCCGGCGCCGGGGCCATCGCCGCGGTCGCCCATTGGCCGTGGGTCATCAGCCTGCCGGTGGTGGCGCTGGCCGTCGGCTTCGCCGTCGCCGTCGGCGGCGTGTTCGGCTACTATCCGGCCCGCCGGGCCGCAGGTCTCGATCCGATCGAGGCGCTCCGTCACGACTGACCAGAAGCCCCGCTCTGGCGCGGGGCCGACGCCGGGAGGTGTTTCAGGTTGCGCAAGTCGACGGTCGCCGCGGGCGCCGGCCGCGCGGGACAGAATCACGCCGTCAAGCCGCGACGGCGCCGAGATCGGTGGTCGAAAGCCTGCCTCTGCCGCATCGGACCGCTGATGGTCATGGCGATGGCCTCAGGCTGGACGACCAGCGCCGCGCTCGGCGAAACGCTCGCGGAGGCGCTCGCGACGGCCTACCAGGGCAATCCCACTCTGCTCGCGGCCCGGGCTCAACTGCGCCAGACCGACGAGCAGGTGCCGCAGGCCTTGGCCGACTGGCGGCCGACGGTCGAGGCCGGGGCGGGCGGCGGGCAGTCGATTGATGGGCCTGTGGGGACCGCCGATCTCCGTGTGATCCAGCCGATCTATCGAGGCCGCACGTCGTCGCGGGTCGAGCAGGCGGAGAACCTGGTCCGGGCGCAGCGGGCGCAGCTGCTTGCGGCCGAGCAGGACACTCTGCTGCGCGCGGCCACCGCGTATATCGACGTCGTGCGCGGCCAGCGGGTCGTGGAGTTCACCACCGCCTACGAACAGATCCTGCAAAGCGAGGTCGCGTCGGCGCGGCGCCGCTTCGCCGCAGGCGAGCTGACGCGGCCTGCGGTCACCCAGACCGAGGCCCGGCTCGCGGGCGCCACGGCTCAGCGGCGTCAGGCCGAGGGCGCCCTGGCAGCGGCGCGCGAGGTTTACCTCCAGGTGATCGGGGAAGCGCCCCAAGGCCTCACCATGCCCGATCCGCCGCAGGGTGTGCCGCAGAGTCCCGAAGAGGCCGAGGCCCTGTCGCCGGGCAACCCGGCCTTGGTCACCGCGGTGTCTGCGGAAAGCGCGGCCAAAGCGGGGGTTCATGCCGCGTACGGCGCATTGCTGCCCGAGGTCGATCTGAGAGGCGATCTACAGCCGAAGGAAAGTGCCATCGTCGGCGAGGTCAAAATCCCTCTCTATCAGGGCGGGCTGGTGCACTCCGAGGTTCGCGCCAGCAAAGATCTGCTGACCCAGCGCCAGCTGGAAGTTGAAGCCGCGCGCCGTGCGGCGAGGCAGCAGGCGCTGGCCGCGTGGCAGGCGCTGGCGACGGCGCGGAGCAACATCGAGTCCTTTCAGGTCCAGGTGGACGCCGCCCGCCGGGTGGTCGAGGGCCTTCGGCGCGAGCAGGGCCTCGGCCTGCTGGCGCAGTTCGACGTCCTCAATTCCGAGCTCGAACAGCTCAACGCCCAGGTGAGCCTGATCGGGGCCACCCGTGATGCCAGGGTGGCCGGGTACCAGGTGCTGGCGGCCATTGGTCGCCTGACCGCGCAGGACCTCCATCTGGACGTGCCTTACTACGATGTCGAGCGCCACTATGAGAAGGTGCGGAACAAGGCCTGGGGCTTCAGCACAGCCAATGGCGCAGCCTCGCCGGCCCAGTGACAACATGCTCTGGTATCGAGGGCGCCCACCGGCTCGTCGATCAAACCCTCACCGCGGAGGCGTCACGGCAGGGTGACCCGGCCGCCGTCCGCGACGTAGACCTGGCCGGTGGTGTAGCTCGAGCGCTCGGACAGGAGGAACAGGGCGAGCTCGGCCATCTCCTCGGCCCGGCCGATCCGCTTGAGCGGCGTGGCGTCGATCATCCGCTGCCGGGTTGCGGCATCGAGTGAGGCGGCCGGCATGTCGGTGTCGATCAGGCCGGGTGCTATGGTGTTGATCCGGATCGCGGGCGCGAACGCCTCGGAGCAGCTGCGCGCGAACGCGACCACGCCCGCCTTGGACGTGCTGTAGGCGAGCATCGCCGCCCGCGGCCTGAGCCCGGCGATCGAGGCCAGGCACACGATCCGCCCGAAGCCGCGCGCGATCATGCCGTCCTTGACCGCCATGACCGACAGGAACGTGCCATCCAGGTTGACCGCCATGGTCCGCCGCCAGACCTCGTAGGCGACCTGGCCCCGGGTCTCGTCCGGCGCGATGCCGGCGCTGGTGACCAGGAGATCGACCGGCCCGAGCGTCTTTTCCGTGCTCGCGACCATCGCCGCGACCGCAGCGGGGTCGGAGACATCCGCCGGCACGATCATGCACTTTGCGCCTTCGGCCTCGACCAGGCGCTGCGCCTCCCGGGCGGCGGCCTCGTTCTTCGCGTAGTTGATCGCGACCCTGGCGCCCTCCTGGGCGAGGCGCACGCAGGTCGCCCGCCCGATGCCCCGCGCGCCGCCGGTCACCAGCGCCGTCCTGCCCTCCAGCTCCTTGGCTATCCATCCGGTCTTCCTCCCGAGTCCGTTCTCTGATCAGGGCCAGTTGCCGGGACCGGGCGACGAACCGCCCGCCGACTACCTCTCGCCTTGCCAGGGATTGATGATCTCGAGCCCTGTGGTTGCGAAGTCCTTCACGTTGCGCGTGGCCAGGGCACAGCCATTGGCGTCGGCGATCGCCGCAATCGCGGCATCGGGTAGCGACATCAGCCGTCCGGAGCGGCGGGCGCCCGCCAGGATGCGACCGTACGCCCAGGCCGCGTTGACGTTAAAATCGAACAGCCGGTCGGCGAACTCGACCACCAGCCGGCGGAGGGCCGCCACCAGAGCCTCGCGTCGGCGACCGCTGACCAGCTTTTCGATGCCATACGCCATCTCGGCGACTGCGATCGTTGGCAGTGCGAGCGCGCCGGCTGAACGCCGCGTCCGAACGCACGACCAGGGCGTCGGGCTCCGGCTTGACCAGCTCCGACAGGACATTGGTGTCGAGCAGGATCAAAGCTCCACGCCCTCATGCGGAGTTCGGTTCTCGTCGATCGCCGGACCGAGATCGATCCCGGGCGCGTCATGCGGATGAACCAGTCGGGGAAGGGTTCGATCTGGCCGCTTGCGGCCTCGCCAGCCTGCGCGGCACGCTCGAGGATCGAGCGCACCTCGGCCTCGAGGCTGCGCCGGTGCCGAACCGCCCGCTGCCGAAGCCGTTCCTTGGTCTCATCGGGAAGATTGCGGACGATGATGCTGGCCATGGGTCGCTCCTGCTGGCCTTGCCCAGTCCTCCATGATATCAATGATGCGCCAGCGCCGGTCAAGATCCGCGATGTCCACTGCTATTGAACCAGGGCAACTCGCCGGGGCCGCGGCGACCGCGGTGGTCGGCCCCGACGACGAAGTTCGGCCGGTCGGCGCTGCCTGCCTCAGCTCTTGAGGTCGACGCCGTAGAAGATGTGAGCGCCGAACGGGTCGATCTTGTAGTCGACCACCTGCTTGGCGACCGGCACGTAGACCACCGAGTGCGCGATCGTGACCCAGGGCGCCTCCTCCTTGAAGATCACCTGGGCCTGCTCGTAGAGCCGGGTGCGTTCGGCGACATCGCTGGTGCGCTTGGCCTCGACCAGGAGCTTGTCGAACGGCTGGTAGCACCAGCGCGCCCGGTTGTCGCCGTCCTTGGCGGCGGCGCACCCCAGCAGGACGTAGAGGAAGTTGTCGGGGTCGCCGTTGTCGCCGGTCCAGCCCAGCAGCATCGTCTCGTGCTGGCCCTCCTTGGTGCGCTTCAGATACTCGCCCCACTCATAGGAGACGATCTCCGCCTGGACCCCGACCTTGGCCCAGTCGGCCTGGATCAGCTCGGCCATGCGCCTGGCGTTCGGGTTGTAGGGCCGCTGGACCGGCATCGCCCAGATGTTGGTCTTGAAGCCGTCCGCGAGACCCGCCTCGGCGAGCAGCTTCTTGGCGGCGTCGGGGTCGTAGGGGTAGTCCTTGACGTCGTTGTTGTACGACCAGATGGTCGGCGGGATCGGGTTCTTGGCGACCTCGCCCGAGCCCTGAAACACCGCATCCAGGATCGCCTGCTTGTTGATCGCCATGTTGAGCGCCTGGCGCACCCGCTTGTCGTCGAACGGCTTCTTCTCGGTGTTGAACGCCAGGTAGCCGACGTTCAGGCCTTCCTGCTGGAGCAGATTGACGTCCGGATTGGCGCGGATCGCATCGAGGTCGGCAGGATTCGGGTAGGCGATGACCTGGCACTCGCCGGCCTGCAGCTTCTGCCAGCGGACCGAGGGATCGGGCGTGATCGCGAACACCAGGTCGTCGATCGCCGCCTTGCCGGCCCAGTAGTCGGGGTTGGCCTTGTACCGGATCACCGCGTCCTTCTGGTAGGCGACCAGCTGGAAGGGGCCGGTGCCGACCGGATCCAGATCGATCTGCTCCGGCGTGCCGGCCGCGAGCAGCTTCTGCGCATACTCGGCCGAAAAGATCGAGGCGAAGTCCATTCCGAGGTTGGCCAGGAACGGCGCTTCGGGATGGTTGAGCGCAAACTTGACCGTCAGATCGTCGACCTTGGTGACCGACTTGAGCAGGTTCGGCATGTCCATGTCTTGAAAGTATTCGTAGGTGCCGCCCGAGATCTGGTGATACGGATGATTTGGGTCGAGCTGACGCTCGAAGGTCCAGACCACGTCGTCGGCATTGAAGCCGCGCGACGGCGTGAAGCTCTTGGTGGTCTGGAACTTGACGCCCGGGCGTAGGTGGAAGGTGTATTCGAGGCCGTCGTCCGAGACGTCCCAGCTCTCGGCGAGCGCCGGCACGATCTTGGTGGTACCGCGCTCGAACTCGACCAGCCGGTTGTAGAGCGGGTGCGAGGAGGCATCGAAGGTGGTGCCCGAGGTATAGAGCTGCGGGTTGAAGCCCTCCGGGCTGGCTTCAGAGCAGTAGACCAGCGTCTTGGCCTCGACCTGGGTCGTGAGCGCGGCGGCAAGCACCAGCCCCAAGCTTCCGGCGACCAAACGATCAAGCATCGCGGCCACTCCCTGTTCGCGTTCTCGATCGGCAACCCCAGGCGGGTCGCCAGTTGCTCCTACTAGGCAGGGAACCGCCTCGGCTTGTCAATTGCCGAGCCGGTTCCGGCTCGGTTCCGGT
>CAVTFM010000028.1:0-95239 GCA_963733965.1 uncultured Alphaproteobacteria bacterium | reverse complement strand
ATCAAGGGGAACGTGGCGGGCTCAACCTTGCAATTGGTCGATCATCGGCTGGGTGATCAGGCAGACACCCTTGTCGGTGCGGCGGAAGCGCTTGGCATCGAGCTCGGGGTCCTCGCCGACCACGAGGCCTTGGGGGATCTCGACGCCCCGGTCGATCACCACCTTGCGCAGGCGGGCGCCCCGGTGGATCTGGACGTAGGGCAGCGCCACCACGTGGGTGAGCTCGCTGTAGGAATGGGCGTGGACGCCCGTGAACAGGAGCGATTTGTCGATCCGCGCGCCCGAGATCAGGCAGCCGCCCGAGACCAGCGAGCTGGTCGCCATGCCGCGGCGGCCGTCCTCGTCGTGCACGAACTTCGCCGGCGGCGTGATCTCGGCGTAGGTCCAGATCGGCCAGTTGCGGTCGTACATGTCGAGCGCCGGCACGAAGTCGGTGAGGTCGATGTTCGCCTCCCAATAGGCGTCGACCGTGCCGACGTCGCGCCAGTAGGCCTCGGGCTCGGACTGGCTGCGCACGCAGGAGCGCGGGAAGCGGTGGGCGACCGCCTTGCCGTGCTTGACCAGGTAGGGAATGATGTCCTTGCCGAAGTCGTGGCTCGAGTGGGGGTCGGCGGCATCCCGCTGCAGCTGGTCGAACAGGAAGCGGGTCTCGAACACGTAGATGCCCATGCTGGCGAGCGCCAGCTCGGGCTTGTCCGGGATGCCCGGCGGGTCGGAAGGCTTCTCCAGGAAGGCTATGATCCGGTCCTCGGCGTCGACCTGCATGACCCCGAAGCCGGTCGCCTCCAGGCGCGGCACCTCGAGGCAGCCGACCGTGACGTCGGCGCCTTCGCTGACGTGCTGGCCGATCATCAGCGCGTAGTCCATCTTGTAGACGTGGTCGCCCGCCAGAATGACCATGTAGTCGGGGCCGTAGCTGTCGATGATCTGGATGTTCTGGGTCACCGCGTCGGCGGTGCCGAGATACCATTGATGCTCGGAGACCATTTGCGAGGCCGGCAGGATGTCGAAGCTTTCATTGCGCTCCGGGCGGAAGAAGCCCCAGCCGCGCTGGAGATGACGGATCAGGCTGTGCGCCTTGTACTGGGTCGCGACCGCGATCCGGCGGATGCCCGAGTTGATCGCGTTCGAGAGCGCGAAGTCGATGATCCGCGACTTGCCGCCGAAGAACACCGCGGGCTTGGCGCGCTTGTCGGTCAGCTCCAACAGCCGCGAGCCGCGCCCGCCCGCCAGCACATAGGCCATGGCGTTGCGCGCAAGACCGTGGATATCGCCGCCTCTGATGCTCATGACCTCGCCTCCCCCTTGCGATGGCCTCCCCTTCGCCCCCTTTGGGCGGACTCAGCCCGGTCGGAGCCGCCGACGGGCGACCGGCCGGCACCGTCGGCGCACCTCGGTCACACCGGCTTCGGCAGAGCTTGCCAGATCTCGCTGGCATAGTCGCGGATCGCGCGGTCGGACGAGAACCAGCCGACGTTGGCGGTGTTGAGCAGCGCCCGGCGCCACCAGATCCCGGGCTCGAGATAGGCCTGGTCGACCTGGCGCTGGGCCGCGGCATAGGCGGCGAAGTCGGCCAGCACCATGAAGTAGTCCTCGCCGAGCAGGCGCTCGACCAGCGGCCGGAAGCGGCCGGGGTCGTCGGGCGAGAACTGGCCGCCGGCGATCGCGTCCAGCACCCGCGCGAGCGCCGGGCTCGCCTGGGCCCGGGCGCGCGGGTCGTAGCCGTTGGCGCGCTCGGTGCGCACCTCCTCGGCGGTCAGGCCGAAGATGAACATGTTGTCGTGGCCGACCAGCTCGCGGATCTCGATGTTGGCGCCGTCGAGGGTGCCGATGGTGAGCGCGCCGTTGAGCGCGAGCTTCATGTTGCCGGTGCCCGAGGCCTCCATGCCGGCGGTCGAGATCTGCTCCGACAGATCGGCGGCCGGGATGATCCGCTCGGTCAGGCTGACGTTGTAGTTGGGCAGGAACACGACCTTGAGCCGGTCGCCGACCAGGGGGTCGCGGTTGACCACCTTGGCGACGTCGTTGATCAGCTTGATGATCAGCTTGGCCTGGTGGTAGGACGCGGCCGCCTTGCCGCCGAAGATCTTGACCCGCGCCGGCCAGTCGCGCTCGGGCTCGGCGCGCATCGCCTGCCAGATGGCGATCGTCTCGAGGATGTTGAGCAGCTGGCGCTTGTACTCGTGGATCCGCTTGATGTGGACGTCGAACATCGCGCCCGGATCGACCGCGATCCCGCTCACCCTCCCGATCAGGGCGGCAAGGCGCTCCTTGTTGGCCCGCTTGGCCGCCGCGAAGAGCTCGCGGAATCCCGCGTCCTCGACCAGTGGGGCCAGGCCCTGCAGCCGCTCGAGATCGGCGATCCAGCCCGAGCCGATCGCCGCCGTGATCAGCTCCGAGAGCGCGGGATTGCACTGGCGCAGCCAGCGCCTCGCAGTGATGCCGTTGGTCTTGTTGGTGATCCGCCCGGGAAAGGCGCGGTTGAGATCGCGGAACACGGTACGCTTCATGAGCTCGGTGTGCAGCGCCGAGACGCCGTTCACCTTGTGCGCGCCGAAGAACGCCAGATGGCCCATGCGCACCCGATGGCCGTGGCCATGATCGATCAGCGCGACCGCGCCCGGGTCGACGTCCTGGCCGTTGAGCCCGTGCAGCAGATCCGCGTTCAGGCGATGGATGATCTGCATATGGCGCGGCAGCAGGCGCTCGAGCAGCGCGACCGGCCAGCTCTCGAGCGCCTCGGGCAGGAGGGTGTGATTGGTGTAGGCGATGCAGCCCTGGGTGATCTGCCAGGCCTGGGCCCAGTCGACGCGGTGATCATCCACCAGGAGGTGCATCAGCTCCGCGACCGCGATCGCCGGATGGGTGTCGTTGAGCTGGATCGCCGCCTGGTCGGGCAAGGTGACCACCTGGCCGTGCTGCTGCATATGGCGGCGCAGCAGGTCCTGCAGCGAGGCCGAGGTGAAGAAGTACTCCTGCTTCAGGCGCAGCTCCTGGCCGGCGGGCGTGTCGTCGTTCGGGTACAGCACCCGGACGATGCTCTCCGAGGTGACCTGCTCGGCGACCGCGCCCAGATAGTCGCCGCGATTGAACTGATCGAGGCGCATCGGATTGGCCGACTGCGCCGACCACAGCCGGAGCGTGTTGACCTGACGGCCGGGCCAGCCGACGATCGGCGTGTCGTAGGCGATCGCCTGGACGCGCTCCGCGGGGCGCCAGACGTGGTGCTCCTGGCCGTCCTCGCAGACCTCGCGCTCGACTCTGCCGCCGAAGCCGATCTCGTAGGCGACCTCGGGGCGCTCGAACTCCCAGGGATTGCCGAACGCCAGCCAGTCCTCCGGCTGCTCGACCTGCCAGCCGTCGTGGAACAGCTGCCGGAACAGGCCGTGCTGATAGCGGATGCCGTAGCCGAAGCCGGCGACCCCGACGGTCGCCATGCTCTCCATGAAGCAGGCGGCGAGCCGCCCGAGGCCGCCGTTGCCGAGCGCGGCGTCGGGCTCGATCTCGCGGATCCGGTCGAGATCGACGGCGAGCCCGGCAAGGGCGGCTGCGCAGGTCTCGTGGAGCTGCAGATTGCCCAGGTACTCGCTCAGCAGGCGGCCGATCAGGAACTCGAGCGAGAGATAGTAGACCCGCTTCTGGTGACGCGCGTAGACGTCCCGGGTCGTGGTGATCCAGCGGTCGACGACCTGATCGCGGATTGCGAGCGCGGTCGCGACGTACCAGTCGTGGGGCTGCGCATGCGCCACGTCCTTGGCGACCGCGTAGGTCAGCTTGGACAGGATCGCGGCGCGCAGCGCTTCCGGAGAGATGATCGTCATACTTTGCCTTGTCGTCTCAGGCGCCGGCGCGCAGCGCCTTCATGTGGTTGATCAAGCCGTTCGTCGAGGAATCGTGGCTCGCGACCGGCGCGGCGTCTGCCAGCTCGGGCAGGATCGCGGTGGCCAGCTGCTTGCCCAGCTCGACCCCCCATTGATCGAACGAGTTGACATTCCAGAGCACACCCTGGGTGAAGATTTTGTGCTCATAGAGCGCGATCAGCTTGCCGAGCGTGGCGGGATCCAACCGGCGATAGAGAATGGCGTTGCTCGGCCGGTTGCCGGCGAACCGCTTGTGCGGCACCAGCGCCTCGAGCGCGGCGGCCGCGAGCCCTGCCCGCTCGAGCTCGGCGCGCGCCTCGTCCGCGGTCTTGCCGAACGCCAGCGCCTGCGGCTGGGCGAAGAAGTTGGCGAGCAGCTTCTCCTGGTGGTCGCCGAGCGGGGTCTGGCTCACCGCTGCCGCCAGGAAGTCGGCCGGGATCAGCTCGGTGCCCTGATGGATCAGCTGGTAGAAGGCGTGCTGGCCGTTGGTGCCGGGCTCGCCCCAGAGGATCGGCCCGGTCGCGTAGTCGACCTGTTGGCCGTCGCGGCTCGTGGACTTGCCGTTGCTCTCCATGTCGGCCTGCTGGAGATAGGCCGGGAAGCGGTGGAGGTGCTGGTCGTAGGGCAGCACGGCGTGGCTGCAGGCGCCCAGGAAGTTGCGGTACCAGACCCCGAGCAGGCCCAGGATCACCGGCAGATTGCGCTCGGGCGGTGCGGTCCGGAAATGCTCGTCCATGGCATGCCCGCCGGCCAGCAGCTCCTCGAAGCGCTCGAAGCCGACCGCGAGCGCGATCGGCAGGCCGATCGCCGACCACAAGGAGTAGCGGCCGCCGACCCAGTCCCAGAACTCGAACATGTTGGCAGGATCGATGCCGAAGGCCGCGACCGCCTTGGCGTTGGTCGAGACCGCGACGAAGTGCCTGGCGACCTTGGCATCGGGGCCGAGCTTCTCGAGCAGCCAGGCGCGCGCCGAGGTGGCGTTGGTCATCGTCTCCTGGGTCGTGAAGGTCTTGGAGGCGACGATGAACAGCGTGCGCGCCGGATCGAGCCCGGCCAGGGTATCGACCAGATGGGCGCCGTCGACGTTGGACACGAAGTGGGGCCTCAGGGGATCGGGGCTACCGCCTTCGGCTGCCTGAGCCCCGCCCCGTTGGTACGGCTTGAGCGCCTCGCAGACCATCAGCGGGCCGAGGTCGGAGCCGCCGATGCCGATGTTGACCAGATCGGTGATGGTCTGGCCGGTGTGGCCCCGCCAGGCGCCGCTCCGGACCTGCTCGCTGAAGGCGCGCATGCGCGCGAGCACGCCGTTGACCGCCGGCATGACGTCCTGGCCATCGACCCGGATCGGCCGGTTCGAGCGGTTGCGCAGGGCGATGTGCAGGACCGGCCGGTCCTCGGTGATGTTGATCCGCTCGCCCGCGAACATCCGCTCGCGCCAGCCCTCGAGGTCGGCCGCTCGGGCGAGGTCCTGGAGCAGGCGCATGGTTTCGGCGGTGATCCGGTTCTTCGAATAGTCGAGCAGCAGGTCGCCCTGCTGCAGCGAGAACGTCTCGAACCGGCCGGGGTCGGCCGCGAACAGATCGCGCAGCTGCGCCCCCGCCATCGCTTCGGCGTGGCGCTCGAGCGCTCGCCAGGCGGCCGAGCTGGTCAGGGCCGACATGGGCGTCTCCTCTACCTGGCCGAGCCCTTCAGCGCCGCTGCGGCGCGCGCGAGCTCGACGATTCGCGGCCAGTCGCCGGCGGCTACGGCATCGCCGGGCGCAACCCAGGAGCCACCGACGCAGAGCACGTTTGACAGACTGAGATACTGCACCGCGCGCCCGGCGTCGATTCCGCCGGTGGGGCAGAAGCGCGCCTCGGGCAGAGGCGAGGCGAGCGCCTTGAGATAGGCGATCCCGCCCGCAGGCTCGGCCGGGAAGAACTTGAGGTAGCGACAGCCATGCTCGAGGAGGCGCATGACCTCGCTCGCGGTCGCGGTCCCGGGCAGGAACGGCACCGGGCTCGCGGCGGCCGCCTCGAGCAGCAAAGGCGTGGCGCCGGGGCTGACCACGAAGCGTGCGCCGGCGCGCTCGGCGTCCCGGTATTGGGTCGGCGTCAGCACGGTGCCGGCGCCGACGATCGCACCCTCGAGCTCGCCCGCGAGCGCGCGGATCACGTCCAGCGCGGCCGGCGTCCGGAGCGTGATCTCGAGCACCGGCAGGCCGCCCGCGAGCAGGGCGCGCGCCAGCGGCAGGGCGACTTCGACCGTCTCGATCATCAGCACCGGCACCACCGGCGCTGCGGTCAGAATGTCATGGAGGCCCGCTTGTCGATCGACCATGGCCTTGGCTCCCAGAATCGGGCGGCGGGGCGGCGCCCGGCCACCGGCGGCGTCATCCCGTGTCCTCATGCCAGGTGCGGCCGTCGCGCTCGATCAGGGCGATCGCCGCGGACGGGCCCCAGCTGCCGGCGGGATAGGGCTTGGGCGGCTCGCCGCGCTCGCGCCAGGCGTCCAGGATCGGCTCGATCCAGGTCCAGGCCGCCTCGACCTCGTCGCGGCGCATGAACAGGGTCGGGTTGCCGCGCACGACGTCCATCAGCAGACGTTCGTAGGCATCCGGGTAGCGCACCTGAAAGGTCTCGGCGAAGCTGAGATTCAAGGGCGTCGCCCGCAACCGCATGCCGCCCGGCCCGGGCTGCTTGTTCATCAGGGTCAGCTGCACGCCTTCATCCGGCTGCAGCCGGACCACGAGCTGGTTGGGCCGGATGGCACCGCTGCCCGCGTCGAAGATCGAGTACGGAATGTGCTGGAACTGGATCACGATCTCGGACGCCCGCACCGGCAGGCGCTTGCCGGTGCGCAGGTAGAACGGCACGCCGGCCCAGCGCCAGTTGCCGATCTCGGCCTTGAGGACCACGAAGGTCTCGGTGTTGCTACTTTGGTTCAGGCCGACCTCCTCGGCGTAGCCCGGCACCACGCCGCCCTCGCTGGCGCCGGCCCGGTACTGGCCGCGCACGGTCTTGAGGTCGACATCGGCGCCCGCGATCGGCCGCAGCGCGCGCAGCACCTTGAGCTTCTCGTCGCGCACGGCGTCGGCCTGCAGCTGGGTCGGCGGCTCCAGCGCGACCAGGCAGAGCAGCTGCAGGATATGGTTCTGGACCATGTCGCGCAGCGCGCCCGCGGTATCGTAGTAGGGGCCGCGGCCCTCGACGCCGATCGTCTCGGAGACCGTGATCTGGACGTGATCGATCGTGCCGCTGTTCCACAAAGGCTCGAACAGCGAGTTGGCAAAGCGCAGCACCATCAGGTTCTGCACGGTCTCCTTGCCGAGATAGTGGTCGATCCGGAAGATCGCCTCCTCGGCGAACACGGCGCCGACCTGGTCGTTGATCGCCCGGGCCGAGGCGAGGTCGTGGCCGATCGGCTTCTCGAGCACCACCCGGGCGGCCTTGCTGTTGAGCCCGGCCGCGCCGATGTTGCGACAGATCCGGCCGAACAGGTCGGGCGCGGTCGCCAGATAGAACACCCGCACCCGGTCCTTCTCGCCGAGGAGCCGGTCCGCGAGCTCGGGCCAGCCGCGCTCGCCGGCGGCATCCAGGGCGACATGGTCGAGCCGGTCGAGGAAGCGGGCGAGGCAGGCCGGGTCGATCTCGTCCTCGGGCAGGTGCTCGCGCAGCGCTGCCTCGATCTCGCGGGCGTAGCCGTCGCGGCCGAGTTCGGCGCGCGAGGCGCCGATGATCCGGCTCTCCGGCGGGATCTGCTCGTCCCGGTCGCGATAGTAGAGGGCCGGCATCAGCTTGCGCCGCGCGAGGTCGCCGGTGCCGCCGAACACCACCAGATCGAACGGCGGCACCGCGGTGATCTGCGCGCTCACGGCTGCGATCCTTGCTGCATGTCGGGCTGCATGTCAGGCTGCACGTCAGGCTCCGGGGCTGGCGGTCGACGAAGCTGCGCACCCGCTCGCGCGTCGGCAGCGCCGGGATCGCGCCGCGCGCGGTCGTGGTCAGCGCGCCGACCGCGTTGGCGAACCGGCAGAGCGCGCACAGCCGCGGCTCGTCCGCGAGCGCGCCCGGGTCGGCGAACAAGCCGTGCAAAAGACCGGCCACGAAGCCGTAGCCGGCGCCGGTGGTGTCGATCGCCGCGACGGTTCGCGCGCGCGGCCCGCACAGCCCTGAAGCCGGCGACCGCGCCGGCCAGGTCCCGCGTCAGATAGACGCAGCCCCCCGAGCCGCGCGTGATCACCAGCAGCTCGAGCGCCTCGTGCCAGAGCTCGGCGCGCGCGGCCTGGGGATCGTCGCTGCCGGCGAGGAAGCGGAGCTGGTCGTCGCCGAGCTTGACGATCTGGGCCTCTCGGATCGCGAGGCGGAGACCCGCCTGCGTCGGCCGCCGCGTCCGGCCAGAGGGCGAGGCGCAGGTTGGGGTCGGCGGAGATCCACAGACCAGCCGTCCTGGCGACCTCGATTGCGTGCAGGGTGGCGCTGCGCGCGGGCTCCGCGATCAGGCTGATCGAGTCGTCGACCTCCGCGGCGTCCACAGCATGTCGGCGCTCGGGTGGCGGTAGAACATGAACTCGCGCTCGCCATCGGCGCGGAGCGAAACGAAGGCGAGCGCGGTGCGGGCCTCGGGCGCGAACCGGGGCGGGCCGCCATCGACGCCGGCAGCGGCCAGGGTCTCGGCCAGGAAATGGCCGAGCGGATCGCTGCCGACCTTGCCCACGAAGGCGCTCGTCGTGCCGAGGCGGGCGAGGCCGACCGCGACGTTGGCCGGCGCGCCGCCGGGCGCCTTCTGGAACGCCGGGGCTTCGACCAGGCTGGTCCCGCTGACGGTCGGTACGAAGTCGATCAGCAGCTCGCCGAGACAGACGACATCGGCCATCGGGCATCGCTCATGCTGCCGCCCCGCGGCCCGCAGCGGGCGCGGCGACGGCAGCGGCCAAAACCTACGTCCGACCCAGTAAACCTCGCCTGAACCGCCGTCCAGCCCCCGCAGGCGTCGGCCTCACTCGGCGGCGATCGCCGAGTCGAGGCGGCCGCGCTCCCAGTCGGTGATGTAGTCGCGGGTCAGCGGCACCGCATCCTGGCGCTTGGCCAGCTGCATCTGGAACACCATGTGGCCCATGCGCCGGAAGGCGAGTTCCGAGCCGACCAGATAGAATTCCCACATCCGGCAGAAGCGCTCGTCGTAGAGCGCGGCGATCTGGCCCCGGTTGGCGGTGAAGCGCTGACGCCAGGCACGCAGCGTCTCGGCATAGTGCAGGCGCAGGATCTCGATGTCGGTCACCCAGAGACCCTGCCGCTCGACCACCGGCAGGACCTCCGAGAGGGCCGGCGAATAGCCGCCCGGGAAGATGTACTTGCGGATCCAGGGGTTGGTGGCACCCGGGCCGTCCATGCGGCCGATCGCATGCAGCACCGCGACCCCGTCCCCGGCGAGGAGGCCGTCGACCGCCCGGAAGAACTCCGGATAGTGCCGGATGCCGACGTGCTCGAACATGCCGACCGAGACGATCCGGTCGAAGGTTCCGGTCTGCTCACGATAATCGCAAAGCTCGAACCGGACCCGGTCGGCGAGCCCACGCTGCCGGGCGCGCTCGCGGCTGACCTCGAGCTGATGCTCGGAGAGGGTGATGCCGACCACCTCGGCCGCCCCGGCTTCGGCCAGCGACAGCGCGAGGCCGCCCCAGCCGGAGCCGATGTCGAGCACGCGCACCCCCGGCCGGAGCAGCAGCTTGGCCGCCAGATGGCGCTTCTTGTCCGCCTGCGCCTGCTCGAGGTCGGCATGCGGATGGGTGAAGTAGGCACAGCTGTATTGCCGGTCGCGGTCCAGGAACAGATCGTACAGGCGATCCGACAGGTCGTAGTGGTGGGCGACGTTCGCCTGCGCCCGCGGCACCGGATTGTACTGGTGCAGACGGCGCAGCAGCGTCTGCCCGAACGTCAGCGCCCGACCCAGGGGGCTGCGGTAGAGGTGCAGGCTGTTGGCCGCGCAGATGTCCATGAAGTCGTAGAGCGAGCCCTGCTCGACCGTGAGCGTGCCCGCCATGTAGGCCTCGCCGAGATGCAGGAACGGATTGAGGGCCAGGCGCCGATGCAGCGTCCGCTCGTGCAGCCGGATGGTCGCCTGCGGGCCATCGCCGCCCACTTCGTGACGCTCGCCATCGGCGTCGATGATCGACAGCCGGCCCCAGCGCACGAGCCGTTTGGCCATCTCCCCGAACAGCATGGCGACCATGTCCTCCGCGCACGGTGGCTGAGGGGCGACCGGTCAGGTCCGGTTGCTGACCTTAATGCAGACTTAAACGAATCCAGTCGGCCCCGTCAAATCCGCAGTGCCGCCGCCAGAAATCACGCGAGAATTGATGTATATGTGATTTTCTAACCAAATAGTTGAGAAAAGGAAAGAGCGATCATCCGACCTTCGGCGCTCGGCGTGGACTTGGCGGCGCTGGCATCCGTGGGCGCCCGGGCGCATCGATCGAGCAGCCTCGGCGCTCGCACCTCGGACAACATTGGCTGCGCCTTCGGTTCCAGGGCGTCCCGGCGCGCGCCGTTTGGAGCGGCGCCGCGACGCGCCTTAACGGTTGCTTCAGCGCTCGGTGGAACCGTAGCGAGGAACGTCTGCCTCGAAATACCGCTTCGTGGGCCAGGGTTCCGGGGTATATCCTCCCAGGATCCCCCTTGGCCATGTCCAGAGGGCGCCATGCGCTGGTCGAGACTGATCACGGTCGTGGGTGCCCATGCGGAGGGCGAGGTCGGCCGGGTGATCACCGGCGGCATGGTCGATCTGCCGGGCAAGACCATGCTCGACAAGATGCGTCACCTCAACGGCACCGACGACCGGCTGCGGCGGTTCGCCCTGTTCGAGCCGCGCGGCAGCGCCCAGATGTCGGTCAACCTCCTGCTGCCGCCCTGCCGCCAGGGCGCCGATGCCGGCTTCATCGTCATGCAGGCCGACGGCTGCCATGCGATGTCGGGGTCGAACGCGATGTGCGTGACCACCGTGCTGCTCGAGACCGGCATGCTGCCGATGGTCGAGCCGGTGACGCGGGTCGCCCTCGACACCCCGGCGGGGCTGGTGATCGCCGAAGCCGCCTGCCGGGACGGCAAGTGCGAGCGGGTGACGCTCGAGCTGGTGCCGAGCTTCGTCGAGCATCTGGGCCAGCCGATCGAGGTCGAGGGCTTCGGGACGCTGCGGGTCGATGTCGCCTATGGCGGCGACTGGTTCTGCCTGGTCGATGCCGAGGCCTGCGGCTTCAAGGTGGCTCCGGACGAGGTCCGCGACATGGTGGCGCTCGCCCGGCGGATCAAACGCGCGGCGCGCCGGCAGATCCAGGTGCGCCACCCCGAGATCCCGGATCTGCGCGAGATCAGCTTCGTCATGTTCTGCGCCGGCGGCGGGCGCGAGCCGCTGCGCAATGGCACGGTGATCCATCCCGGGCGCATGGACCGCTCGCCGTGCGGCACCGGGACGGCGGCGCGGCTCGCGGTGATGCACGCGAAAGGCGAGATCGCGCTCGGGCACGCGGTCGAGATGCGCTCGGTGATCGACAGCAGCTTCCAGGCCGAGGTCGTCCGCACGGCCACGGTCGGAGCCCGGGCTGCGGTCGTACCGCGGATCGCCGGGCGGGCCTGGATCTATGCCGTCGGCCAGCTCGGCCTCGATCCGAGCGACCCCTATCCCCTGGGCTACACCTTGTCCGACACCTGGGGCCCCGACGCGGTCTGATCCCAGGCCCGGCCAAGCTTCAGAACGGGCCGGGGTCCGACACCTGGGGCCCCGACGCGGTCTGATCCCAGGCGCGGCCAACGGCGCTCAGGGGTGAGCCCAGGGGGGCAATCCCACTCAGACCCCGGTTCGCTCCGGACGAGGGAGCGTCTCAGTGGACCGCGCCCGAGCCCGGATCGATGGCGAGCTCGCCCGGAATCCGGGCGCTGATCATCGGCTGGCTCGACCGGCTGATCGAGAGGATCGCGAGCGGTAGCCGGAGCGCGCCCTGCTGCCGGCCCGTGACCCCAAGCGCGCTGACCGCCCAGTGCACGAACCAGCCGCCCTGCGCGAGCACGTCCAGCTGCTCGCCGAGCCGGGCCAGCAGGCCCGCCCGGGTCACCTGCCGGAGCCCGTCCCAACCCTCCGCGGCGGCCGCGAACAGGGCGACGAAAGATTCGATCGCCACCCCGTCGGCCGGGTCTTCGGGCGAGCCTTGATCGATCACGCGCGCGAACTGCGCCGCCTCGATGGCGGCGGTCAGCTCCGCGCCGGATTCGGCAAGCTGCAGCTCGACCTGCTGAAGTCGCCCTGTGTCCGCCATATCCCGAAAACGAATCCGAGTGAGCCCCAGGTCAAAATCGTCGATCGGCGGCGGCGCGGCAAGCGTCGAGGCCGCGGCCGGACCGACCCGACAAACCTCTGCCGACAAGATTCCGTTTGACAATCAACGTAAGATAGAAAATACCATATCCCTCTAGGGTTGAGCTCCGTCAGGGCTATAACATGAAAACGACACGGATCCGCCACCTCTGTCCGGTCCTCGCCAGCGCCTTCGGCCTGCTCCTATGGGGGGCGCCGGCGCACGCGGGCGACGTCCTGTTCACCTTCGGCGAGATGGTGCACCTGCAAGGCTTGCCGCTGGAATCCGCCAAGCGGACCCTGACCGAGGAGGAGGTGATCCTCTACCAGAATTTTGAGCTCTACGCCTACACGGTGTTCGAAGCGCTCGAGGTGGCCAACCAGGCCGCGACGGCGATCAAGCAGCCGTTGTTCTGCGCTCCCGACGCGACCTTCCATTTTGGCAAGGACGGCGACATCGCCCGGCTCGTCGACTATGTGACGTCGGAGCTGTTCGCGCTGACCGAGGAGATCGGCGGGCCGCTCGACCGCTACAACGACCGGCCGGCGAGCGCGGTGCTGCTGCTCGGTCTGCGCGCCGCCTTCCCCTGTCCCGACCACGGGCCGCATCTGGCCCAGCGCTAGCCCAGGACCGCCACCCCGGACGGCAATCCCGCCGGCCGCGCGACCGGGGCCGTTCACCCGCGCCGACCCGAGGCCTGGAGCCGGCCGCCGCCGCTTGTTATAGTGGCGGCCGAACGGCTGCATGCGTGCCTGGACACCCGCGTTGCTGGTCCCTCGTCGGCGGCGGCCGCGTCGTCGCCCTGCAGCCCCGCGCCGCCCGCCTCGAGGCTCGACCCATGAAGCTCTTCAACTCGCTGACCGGCCGCAAGGAAACCTTCGTCCCGGCGGATCCCAGGCGGCCGACGATGTATGTCTGCGGCCCGACCGTCTACAACTACGCCCATATCGGCAACGGTCGCGCGGCGGTCGTGTTCGACCTGCTGTACCGGGTTCTGAAGCAGCGCTTCGGCGATGTGCTCTACGCGCGCAACGTCACCGACGTCGAGGACAAGATCATCAAGGCCGCAGCCGAGCGCGGCCTTACAACCGAGGCGGTCGCGGCCGAGTTTACCCGCGCCTATCACGATGACATGGCGGCGCTGAACGTCCTGGCGCCGTCGGTCGAGCCGTTCGCGACCGGGCACATCCCGAACATGCTGGCGATGATCGCGGCCCTGCTCGCCCAAGGCCACGCCTACGAGGCCGAGGGCCACGTGCTGTTCCACGTGCCGTCCTTTCCCGACTACGGCCGGCTGTCGCGGCGCTCGCGGGACGAGATGATCGATGGCGCAAGGGTCGAGGTCGCGCCCTACAAACGCGATCCCGCGGACTTCGTGCTCTGGAAGCCCTCGACGCCCGAGCAGCCCGGCTGGGACAGCCCCTACGGGCGCGGCCGGCCCGGCTGGCACATCGAGTGCTCGGCGATGGTCGAAGCGCATCTGGGGGTCACGATCGACATCCACGGCGGCGGCCAGGACCTCAAGTTCCCGCATCACGAGAACGAGCTCGCCCAGAGCGTGTGCGCGCATCGCGGCGCGCCGCTCGCCCGCTTCTGGCTGCACAACGGCTTCCTCGACATCGAGCGGGAGAAGATGTCGAAGTCGCTCGGCAACGTGCTGCTCGTGCGCGACCTGCTGGCCGAAGCGCCGGGCGAGGCGATCCGCTATGCGCTGCTCGGCGCCCACTACCGCAAGCCGCTCAACTGGTCGGATGCGAGCTTGGCACGCGCCAAGCGGGCGCTCAACCACTTCTACCTCACCCTTCGCAACCTGCCCGGGCCGAACCAGGCCCCGGCGGACACGATGCCGAAGAACGTGTTGGCCGCGCTGGAGGACGACCTCAACACGCCGCAGGCATTCGCGAAACTGCGGGCGCTCGCCCGGCAGGCCAATGCCAGCGACGATCCGGCCCGGCGGCGCGCGCTGAAGGCCGAGTTGCTGGCCGGCGGCCGGCTGCTCGGCCTGCTCGAGCAGGCCCCGGAGAGCTGGCTCCAGGCGGGCGGCAGGAAGCCCGCAATCACCGGTCATTTGGCCGCTACCGAACCGGCCGACACATTTGCGGCCAGAGGGACCGTCAGTGAGCTCGGCACCGAGATCGACGCCGCCGAGGTGGGACGCCTGATCGAGCTCCGTGGCGCCGCACGCCAAGCCAAGAATTTCGCCGAGGCGGACCGGATCCGCGACCAGCTGATGGCCGCAGGCGTGATCCTCGAGGATGGCCCCGCGGGCACCCGTTGGCGGCGCGCGGGCTGAGCCGGCCCCGACTCCGGGAAGACGGCCGCTGGCCAGCCCGCCGGACCGGCCGCGAGACCGCCTGCGGACGGGACTCTTAGACCGCGGCGGCTTTGGCCGCGGCGGCTTTGCCGGCGGCGCTCTTCGGCGGCCGTCCACGCTTCGCCGGGGGCGCCTTCTTCGGCCGGCCGAGGCCGATCCGGAGCGCCATCTCGGAACGCGCCTTGGCGTAGCTCGGCGCCACCATGGGGTAGTCGCTCTTGAGGCCGAACCGTTCGCGGTACTGATCCGGCAGCAAATCGTGCGCAGTCGACAAATGTCGTTTCAGCAGCTTCTGCTTTTTGCCGCAGATCAGGCAGATCATCTGGTCCTTGCCGATCGAGCGACGGATCGGGACCACCGGTTCGGGCCGGGTCGGCGCCGGCTTCGCTTCTTCGGCCACCAGACTCGCCAGGCGGCCACCCACCAGCCCAACCAGCTGGCCGACCTCCGTCGGCCGAACTTGATTGTGCGATACGAAGGCCGACACTATCTCGGCGGTCATCTCAGCCAAAACGGCCTGGTCGGAACGTTCGGTCATCCTCGATACCTCTTGAGCTCGGGGGCTGGTCTTGTCCCACATCCTGAAGAAGTTTGTCTACAATTATATGGCCACAAAGCCTCGCGACACCAACCCGGACCGGACAATGTCCTCGCACGCAGCCGAGGACGCTGGGCGCCTGGCCGATCGCTCACGTTTCTCAATCTTGCCAAGAGCCGCCGGGGCGAGCAGGATCATCCGGCCAAGTGCGTCAAGTCGCAGAGGCGCCGCTGGACCAAACCCGAAACGCCGATACCAATGGCCGCGGCCGGCTTCGACAGGCCGGATGGTTTGACGACCGCGAGCGGCTGGCAACGGAAGTTCCTGACCATTGGGCCCGACCACGGCGCCCAGGTGATTCGGGGACTGTGTCAAAGTGCGGCCGGCTCAGTGCCAGAGCGCGACCGGCTCAGTGCCAGATCCCGGGCTCGGCGTTTACGATCATCGGCGAGTCGGGCAGCGGCAAGACCACGCTTGCCCGCATGATGCTCAACATCGCGGCCCCGACCGAGGGCGTGTTCGCCTTCATGCAGAAGGTGCATTCGATCTTCCAGAACCCGTTCGAGGCCTTCAATCGCCTGAAACGCATCGACCGCTACCTGTACATGACCGCGCGCCGGTTCACCGCCGCGCGCACGACCGCCGAGATCGAGGCCCGCACCGACCGGGCGCTGGGCCAGGTCGGGCTGTCGCTCGCCGGGGTCAGGCGGCGCTTCCCGCACGCGCTCTCGGGCGGCCAGCTGCAAAGGGTCGCGGTCGCCCGGGCGCTGATCCCGGGCCCCTTGCTGATCGTCGCCGACGAGCCGGTCTCGATGGTCGATGCCTCGCTCCGGATGGCGGTCGTCAACCTGTTCAAGGGCTTGCGCGACGATCTCAAGGTCTCGATCGTTGACATCACCCACGACCTCGCGACCGCCTACGACATCAGCGATCGGATCATCATCATGCAGACGGGCAAGGTCGTGGAGATCGGCGACGCGCGCGCCGTGCTGACCGCGCCCAGGCACCCCTGTTCGATCCTGCTCAAGAGCTCGGTGCTTCAGCCCGACCCCTCCGGCCGCAGCTCGCTCACGACCTCGAGCCTGCCCCTCGAAGAGGCCCTGACCCTGCCAACCGCTCAGACGGAGACGTGCCGCCCATGCATACCGTGACCGTGCTGCTGGACCGCGACTTCGCCATCGGGACCACCGATCGCCGCCTGTTCGGCGCCTTCGTCGAGCACCTCGGGCGCTGCGTCTACGGCGGCATCTTCGAGCCCGGTCATCCAGAGGCCGACGAGCGCGGCTTCCGCAAGGACGTGCTGGCGCTGGTGCGCGAGCTCGCCCCGACCATCATGCGCTATCCCGGCGGCAACTTCGTCTCGGGCTACAATTGGCAGGACGGGGTCGGCCCGGTCGCGCAGCGGCCCCGGCGGCTCGATCTCGCCTGGCTGTCGACCGAGCCGAACACGTTCGGGACCAACGAGTTCATCGACTGGTGCAAGGCGGCGCAGGTCGAGCCGATGCTCGCGGTCAACCTCGGCACCCGCGGGCCGGACGAGGCGCGCAATCTGGTCGAATACTGCAACCATCCGGGTGGCACGGCGCTCTCCGACCTGCGCCGCGGGCACGGCTACGAAGCCCCGCATGGCGTCAGGTTCTGGTGCCTCGGCAACGAGATGGACGGACCCTGGCAGATGGGCGCCAAGACGCCCTCGGAATACGGCCGGATCGCGGTCGAGACCGCCAAGATGATGAGGTGGATCGACCCGACGATCGAGCTTGCGGCCTGCGGCTCGTCGGGGCGCAGCATGCCGACCTTCGGGGTCTGGGAGGACGTGGTGCTCGAGCACTGCTTCGACCAGGTCGAGTACATCTCGCTGCACACTTATCTCAACGACTATGCGGGCGACACGCCGGCGTTCCTTGCGAGCCCGGACCTGATGGACAGCTTCATCGACGAGGTGGTGGCGATCGCGGATGCGGTCGCCGCCCGCCGGCGCTCGAGCAAGCGCATCATGCTGAGCTTCGATGAGTGGAACGTCTGGTACCGCACGCGGCGCAACCCCGCCCTCCGGGTCGAGGCCGGCTGGCCGACCGCGCCCAGGATCCTGGAAGAGGTCTACACCATGCAGGACGCGCTCGTCTTCGGCGGCGCCTGCATCGCGCTCCTGAACCACGCCGACCGGGTCAAGGCCGCCTGCCTTGCCCAGCTGGTCAACGCGATCGCGCCGATCATGACCGAGACCGGCGGGCCCGCCTGGCGCCAGACGATTTTTTTCCCGTTCGCCCAGATGAGCAACTTCGGTCGCGGCCGGGTGCTGCGTGCCCAGATCGATTGCCCGACCTACGCCGCCCGCTACTATGATCCACGCGGCGCCGAAGACCACTACTACCCCCTGCCCGCCGTGCCTTTCCTCAAGCTCGCCGCGGTCCACGACGAGCCGGCCGGCGCGCTGACCCTGTTCGCGCTCAACCGGAACCTGGACGAGCCCATGCCGCTCGCGGTCACCGCCAAGGGCTTCGAGGGCCTCGAGGTGGAGCGAGCGCTCGCCTTGCGCGACGACGATCTCCAGGCGACCAACACCGGGTCGGACCCGGAGCGGATCAAGCCCCGGCCGCTTGCCGGCGTGCTGATCGAGGGCAACCGCTTTCGCACGAGCCTCGCTCCGGCATCCTGGAACCTCATCCGGCTCACGGCCGCCCGCTGAGCAGGCAGCGCTGGCGGCTCGGCCTCATCCGGGTGGAACGCCGGCCATGCAGAAAAGGGCATCGGCGCCATCAGGCGCTGGTGCGTCGGCAACGAGATCGACCGACCCTGGCAGGCGGAGCCGGACGCGCCGGTCGAGTGCGGCCGGATCGCGACGGAGGCGACCGGAATGATGAAAATTTCCTAAAACCTATCCTTACTGGAACATATCCTGATGTGACTCAGCCTCGAACTCGATCGCACCGGATTCAGGTTAAAATCCGCTATACTGCCATTTTGGGAGCGGTCAGATAGACAGGAGCGCGACGTGTCTCAGATCACGATCCTGAAGGGACGGTGTCCGATCTGCGGATCGACCGAGGTTCACTCGAACCTGCACACGAAGGAACACGGTCGCTTGTTGGTCTGCGCCAACCGCGACCATCCTCACTGGGTATTGTTGGACGATGAGGTCGTGTCCTTGCGTGATCGGGCACGTGATCACAGCTACCAGGCCATGTTTTACTACACCCTGGACGGCCGTCATTTCGAGATTCCCGGCCATCGTGGCTCGCTTGACGAAGCGCCGCCGGTCGTCGTCCGGCCCTGGACGGCCAGAACCTATACTCTCGATCAGGCGCGGGCGGCCGCAAAGGCGGTCCTGCTCGTGGGCGGTCTCTCGTCGCTCGGTCTCGACGACATCACGCATACGGTCGTCAAGGTCATGCGAACGTTCGGACTGCTCAAGCGCGACTATCGCGACTGCGCGGCGGTGATCCGGTCCGTCTACCGGGAACTGGGCCTCGCCCACGCAGGCTGGTTGGTGGTGTCCAGCTCCGCCAGATGGCTTCCCAGGAAGGCCGAGATTGCGCCCGCGGCGCGCTCACCTCATCGTCGCGCTTCATGAGGTGAGGGGATCGCCGCGGGCGCGAGGCGGGCGCGCTCGAGCTGCGCGACGCCCGCAGGCGCCCAACACCCCCCAGACCGCTCGCGGGCGTCACGGTCGAACGCTCGCCTGGCGCCCTCCTCCCGGAACGTGATGCGACCGCGCGCTCACGCCTACCTGATTCGTCTCATGACCGACGCCGGGGACTACAAGGTCATGAACTACGAGTTCGTCATCGTCCAGGAGCCATAATTTCGCGACAGGGAGGTCGCGACCTGCATCAGGCGGACTGCGGGAGGATGGCCCAGGAACCGAACCTCAGCAAACCAAGGACCTCCTATCAAACCTGGAGCGCGGCCAGGTCCCGGTAGAGCTCGAGCGCGTCCGGGTTGGCGAGCGCCTCGGTGTTCTTCACGGGCCGCCCGTGGATCACGTCGCGGACCGCGAGCTCGGTGATCTTGCCCGAGCGGGTACGCGGGATGTCGGCGACCTGGACGATCCGGGCCGGCACGTGGCGGGGCGTGCAGTGCTCGCGGATCTGCCGGCGGAGCCGCTGCTCGAGCGCCGCGTCCAGGGCGCTGCCTTGGGCGAGCCGTACGAACAGCACCACGCGGACGTCGCCCTGCCACTCCTGGCCGACGCAGATCGCCTCCAGGACCTCGGGGATCTGCTCGACCTGGCGGTAGATCTCGGCGGTCCCGATCCGCACGCCGCCCGGGTTCAGGACCGCATCCGAGCGGCCGTAGATGATCACCCCGCCGCTCGGGGTGAGCTCGGCGAAGTCGCCGTGGCACCAGACGCCCGGGAAGCGCGCGAAGTAGCTGTCGTGATAGCGCGCTCCGCCCGGGTCGTTCCAGAACCGGACCGGCATGCAGGGGAACGGCCGGGTGCAGACCAGCTCGCCCTTCTCGCCCCGGACCGGCTTTCCGGCATCGTCGAACACGTCGACCGCGAGGCCCAGGCCGCGCATCTGGATCTCGCCGCGCCGGACCGGCCCCGCCGGGTTGCCGAGCACGAAGCAGGAGACGATGTCGGTGCCGCCCGAGATCGAGGCCAGCTGCACGTCGCCCTTGATCGCCTCATAGACGTAATCGAAGCTCTCCGGCACCAGCGGCGAGCCGGTCGAGAGGATCGCCCGCAGCGGCTCCAGATCATGGGTCCTGGCCGGCTCGACGCCCGCCTTCTTGCAGGCATCGATGTACTTGGCGCTGGTGCCGAAGACGTTGACCCGCTCGCGCTCGGCCAGATCCCAGAGCACGTTGCCGTCGGGCTGGAAGGGCGAGCCGTCGAACAGGATCAGGGTCTCCTCGACCGCGAGGCCGCCGACCAGCCAGTTCCACATCATCCAGCCGCAGGTCGTGAAGTAGAAGACCCGGTCGCCCGGCCGCGCATCGCAATGCAGCCGGTGCTCCTTGATGTGCTGCAGAAGCGTGCCGCCGGCGCCGTGCACGATCGCCTTGGGTTGGCCGGTCGTGCCGGAGGAGTAGAGGATGTAGACCGGGTGGTCGAAGGGCAGCTGCGCGAAGGCGAGCGGCGCGTCGGCTTGCTTGTAGTCGGCATAGAGGACGGCGCCCGCGACCGGGCCGGCATCGGCGGCGGGATCGAGGAACGGCACCAGCACGGTGCGCTTGAGGCCGGGGATGCCGGCGGCGACCGCCGCCACCTTGGCGCGGATGTCGAGCCGCTTGCCGGCGTAGGGATAGCCGTCGACCGCGATCAGCACCTTGGGCTCGATCTGGCCGAAGCGGTCGAGCACGCCCTCGATCCCGAAATCGGGCGAGGCGGACGACCAGATCGCGCCCAGCGCGGTCGTCGCCAGCATGGCGACGATGGTCTCGGGGATGTTGGGCAGATAGCCCGCGACCCGGTCGCCCACGCCGACGCCGTCGGCCGCGAGCGCGGCGGCGAGGCTCCTCACCTCGCTCTGCAGCTCGGCCCAGGACAGCTCGCGCCGGCGGCCGTCCTCGCCCGTGAAGATCAGCGCCGGGCTGGCGTCGTCGCGCCTGAGCAGGTTCTCGGCGAAATTCAACCTCGCGCCCTCGAACCAGCGGGCGCCGGGCATCTGGTCGCCGCCGACCAGCACGGCATCGGCCGCGCGGCTCGCCTTCACCCCGCCAAGCTGCCAGACCGCCTGCCAGAACGCGGCCGACTGGTCGACCGACCATCGACGCAGGCGCTCGATCGCGTCCGCGCCCTCGAAGCCCCTTGCGCGCGCCAGCCCGGCGATCTGGGTCGCGGCCGCCGCTTTGACCGTCGGCTGCCAGAGGATCCGGTCCATCTCAGCCACCTCGCATCAGGGTGGCGCAAGATAACCCATCGAGGTCGCCGGACAAGGCCCTGCCGACCGCACTCAACCACGGCGTTGGCGAGATCCGGACGCGCGGGCCGGGGGCTCGTCCGGGGCGAGGTGCAACGCGACGCCGGCGGCCCCGATCGCCTCCGCCAGCGCCGGCGGCGGCGGCGCGTCGGTGACCAGATCGTCGAGGTCGGCGAGCGGGCAGACGAGCTCGTAGCGCGCCTGCTCGAGCTTGCTGTGGTCGACCAGGAGAATCCGCCGGCGCGCCCGCTCGAGCATCGCCCGCTTGACCCAGGCGGCCCCGGGCTGGACCTCGGTCGGCCCGTCCGCGGTCAGGCCGCCGGCGCCGATCACCGCCTTGTCGGCGCGGAAGCGGCGCAGAAAAGCGAGGGTGTCCGGGCCGAAGGTGCCGCCCTCGGAGGCGGCGTAGTCGCCCGGGCAGACCACGACCCGGATCGCCGGGTTGGCGGCGAGCGTGCTCGCGATGCCGAGGCTGTTGGTGATCACGGTGAGCGGCATGGGCAGGGTCGCGAGCCGGCGCGCGAACTGCCAGGTGGTCGAGCCGCAGTCGATCATCAGGACATCGCGCGCGGCCACCAGCTCGACGGCGCGGCGCGCGATCCGCTCCCGCTCCGCCGTCAGCTCGCGCTCGCGTTCGGCGAGCGACGGCTCGACCCCGATCGCCGGCAGGGCGGCGCCGCCGTAGGTGCGGCTGACCAGGCCGCCGTCGCTCAGCGCATCGAGGTCGCGGCGCACGGTCTCGGTCGAGACCCCGAAGACGCGGGCAAGGGCGGCGACCCGGACGGTCGGGTTGGCGCGCAGCTCGGCAATGATCCGCTCGCGGCGCGCGAGCTTGCCGAAGCGCACGTCGCCGCTCACCGGACCTCCAGGAGGCGCGCCGCCAGCTCGGCGAAGCCGGCGCCGCCGCGGGCCTCGGTGACCCAGGCCGGCGCGGCCGTGAGCTGGCCCTCGAAGTCGCGCACATTGGCGACCCCGACCGAGTTCGGGAACCAGGCGAACATCGGCGCATCGTTCGGCGAATCGCCGACGAACAGGACCTGCGCGGCGACGGCATCGGCATCGAGGCCGAAGCGTTCGCCCAGCAGGCAGAGGCTCATCGCGAGCTTGTCGTAGTCGCCGAACCAGCCGTTGACGTGGATCGAGCTGACCTTAGCTCTGGCGCCGGCCGCCTCGAACAGCGCGACGACGCGCCGGACCGCCTCGGCCGGCAGGGGCGCCACGTCCTCCCGCCAGTCGATCGCGAGGTCCGCTTCGCGGTAGGTTTGATCGGAAGCGAGCGCCGCGCCCGGCACCTGGGCCAGGATGTGCGCGCCAAGGGCGTCGAGACGCCGGCGGTCGTCGGCGCGCTCGCGGGGCGTCTTCCAAAAGCAGCGCCGCATCCGCCGTTCGGCGCGCTGGTACGAGAAATAAAAGGCGCCGTTCTCGCCGACCACGGCATCGACCGGCCACAAGCGCGCGATCAGGTCGCACCAGCCGGCCGGCCGGCCGGTCACCGGGATGACCTTGAGCCCTGCCGTGTGCAGGCGCTCGAGCGCGCCATAGGCGTGCGCGGTCAGACGCCCGTCATCGGTCAGGGTATCGTCGATGTCGGAGAGCACGATCTCGATCTGGCGCAGCGCCGCAGCCGGAAAGTCGCTGACGGGTCGCATCAGGAGCTCGATCTGACGCACCGATAAGGTCAAAGAAAACCGCCGTCGGCGGCGAGATCGAGAAAGGTGTAACGGTTCCGGATCAGGCGCGCGTGGCGCACCGCCTCCCGATAGAAGTCGTCCGGCCAGCCGAGCGCTTGCGGCGTGGTCGGCGCCCCGGCCCGCTCCAGGACCTCGCGCAGCTCCTCGGGGGGGATGTAAATCGCTCCGACCAGCGCGCGGAGCTCGTCCCAGCGCTCGGCAAGGCGGCGGTTGAGCTGGAGCGCGGCGCCGCGATCGACGCGTTTCTTGCGGAACTCCTGCCAGCAGGAGCTCCCAAGCTCCGGGCCGAAGTGATGGATCAGGGCCGCCGCGTCGACCCGCGAGGCTTCGAGGTGGGGCGGCGGCGCGTCCAGGATCTGCGCCTGGAGCCGCGCCATGGTGAGCGTCGTGACCCCGATCTGCTCGCCGTGGAACGCCCTCGGCCAGGCCGGATCGCCCAGCATGTCGACGTAGTGGCTGATCAGGTGCTCGCCCTGGCTCGCAGGCTCGCTGCCGCCGCAAAGGGTCATGCCGAAGCCGGACAGCACGAGGGTCTTCACCAGCCGCCGGATCGCGTCCAGATCGCGGGATACCAGACCGGCGGAAGCTGCGAGCAGCGGGCCCTCGTCCCCGGCGAGCAGCGCGAACGGCGCCCGTCGGTAGGGCCGGCCGAGCAGGAGGTGGGCGAGCAGCCAGTCGGCCTGGGCGGTCGCGCGGCAGACCGAATCGCCGAGCCCGGCCCGGATCATGCGGACCGGCGCCGCCGCCAGCACCTCGAGGTCGAGGAACACGGCCGTGGCCAGCTGCGCGGCGAGCGAGCTCTTGTGGCCCTCGATCGTGATCGCGGCATTGACCGAGGCGTAGCCGTTCATCGAGGGCGCGGTCGCGAACACGGCGAACGGCAGGCCCGCCTGGGCGGACGCGTATTTGCAGAGGTCGTTGATAGTGCCGGAGCCGACCGCGATCAAGGCATTCGCCTCGGCCGTGGCCTTGCGCAGCCGGTCGACGGTCTCGAGGTCCGGCTCGGGACGCTCGGGGAGGACGACGCTCTGGACCGCCGCGATCCGGCCGAGCGCCTGCTCGACCCTCCGCCCCAGCACGCGGCGCGTGGTCGGATCGCTCACGACCGCAAGCAGCGGGCCGAATTCCAGCCCCGCGACGAGGTCGGCCTCGCGCCCGGCGAGGCTGTCCTCGATCACCACGTTTTGAATCGGCGCGACCAGGGATTGGCCATCGTCCGGATCGCGAAACTCGCCGGCCAGGAGCCGGCCAAGGGTATCCAGAGCCATCACGCCTCCCGGAACATCGGTCGCAGGCTCGAGAAGAGCCTGCGGTAGGCGCCATAGGCGGCGTCATAGGCGGCCCTCTGCGCCCGGTCCGGCTCGATCGTCCGGCTCTCGCCCGCGACCAGCCGCGCGGCCGCTGCCAGCGACGGCTGCAGGCCGGCGGCGACCGCCGCGAGCAGCGCGGCGCCGATCGGCGAGGTGTCGACGATCTGCGGCAAGGTGACCGGAAGACCGGTCAGATCGGCGCGGATCCGGGCCCAGAGCATGCTCCTGGCGCCGCCCCCGAGCAGCAGAATTGAGCCGACTGCGACGCCCATCTCCAGGAGCCGCTCGAGCACGTCGCGCATCGCGAAGGCGCATCCTTCCAGCGCCGCGCGCGCCAGATGCGCGCTGCCATGGGCCGCACTCAGGCCGTAGAAACAGCCGCGCGCCGAGGCGATCCATTCTGGTGCCATGGCGCCCGAGAGCGCGGGCAGGAAGGTGACGCCGCCGGCTCCGGCCGGTGCGGTCGCGGCCTGCGCGTCGAGCTCCTGGACGTCGCGCAGGCGAAAGGTCTCCGTGAACCAGGCGAGCGCGCCGCCCGAGAGCCAGCCCGGGTTCTCGATGAAGAAGCGGCCGCCCGGGTAGCCATGGGTCTCGACCAGACCGCGCCGGTCGATCGCCGGAAGGTCATGGAGCGCGCCCACGACCTCGGCGGTGCCGAGCGCGCAGGCGAGGGTTCCGGGGTCGACCAGCCCGGCGCCGAGCGGGTTCGAGAAATCGTCGCCGGTACCGACCGCGACCGGCAGCCCTTCGGGCAAGCCCGTGAGCGCGGCGCCCTCCCGGTGCAGCGTCCCCGCACGATCCGACGCCTCGGCGATGGCCGGCAACTCGTCTGCGGCCAGCTCGAACAGCTCGAGCAGCCCGGCATCGAAGCCGCGCCGGGCGAGGTCGTAGACCATCGTGGTCGAGGCGAGGCCATGGTCGAAGACCTGCTCCCCGGTCAGCCGCGCGACCAGATGGGAGACCGGCTGATGGAAGCGGCGGATGCGGGCGCTCCCGGGCAGATGGCGTTTCAGCCAGCGCGCCTTGGCCGCCATGTGGGTGGCGTCCAGCACGACTCCGGTCGCGGCCCGGATGCGCTCGGCCGAGATGCCTTTGACCTCGGCCTCGGCGCGCCGGTCCATCCAGATGATGCAGGGTGCGAGCGCCTGCCCGTCGCGATCGACCGCGACGCAGCCGTCGAGCTGGCCGCAGATGCCGAGCGTCTGGACCGATCCCGGCGCGCAGCCGGCCAGCTCGAGCGCGCCCGCGATCGCCGGACCCAGCGCCCGTTCCCAGAGCTGCGGATCCTGCTCCGCCCAGCCCGGGCGCGGGAACGATGGCCGGTAAGCGACCGCGGCCTGGCCCCGCGGCCGGAGATCGCCGCCGGCGACTACGGCCTTCAGGCTCTGGGTCCCGATGTCGATACCGACGATCATGGGCCGACGATCACGCCGCCCCGCCGCAAGCTGCGAGCACGTCGCGCAATTGCGACACGAGCGCGCCCTTGCGCGGCGAGAAGGCACCGTTGAAGACCGCGGAGCCGATCGTGAAGGCATCGGCGCCAGCCTCGGCGAGCGCCCGGATGCGCCCCGGCTGATCGACGCTGCCGGCGACGATCAGGAGCCCCCCGCCCAGGGAACGCCTGGCGGCGCGCACCAGATCGAGCGGTTCCGCCTCGGTCGCGCGGTAGGCGAGCAGGTCGACCCCGGCGCAGCCCTTGGCCATGAACGCCTCGCAGTCGGCGGCGATGGCCGCGGGTCGGCCGCCGAGCATCGTCGGATGGCCGCGCGGCGCGCCAGGGAACGGGTAATAGCGGATGCCGGTGCCCTCGAGCAGCGCCAGCACGGCGTCCACGTCGGTACCGCCGAGCAGCCGGTCGACGCCGATCTCGACCGCGGCCCGCGCCGAGGCAAGGCAGGCCGCGGGCGTGGTGCTGACCACCTCGAGATAGCTGGTGGCACCCTCCGCCTTGATCCGCCGGTTGAGCTCGCGCAGCAGGTCAGCATCGGCACCCAGGTCCTTGAACCCGATGTGGCGCAGACCAAGCGCCCCGATCGCGTCAAGCACCTCGAGCGCGTCCAGGACGGTCCGGTCGTCGCGGGTCAGCATGAAGATGAAGTCGATCGGCAAAGGCGCCGCGCTCCCTGGCGGTTGCGGTTGGAGTATGCCAACAACTTTGTGGCAAGTACCACAAGAATCTTGGCATTCACCAAGCCCGCATGGTAGCAGTGGCGATCGACCAGGATCGGCGGCCGGAACGGGGAGGCAGCGATGTCGAGGGATGCAACCAATGCACGCGGACTCGGGCCGGCGCTTGGCGTCGGGCCTTTGGTCCGGGGCGCTCTGATCGGGAGCGCTCTGCTTGGCCTCGGCGGCGCCACGCCGGCAGCGGCCTGGACCCTCGAGGAGGCCGCCGCGCCCTACAAGGGCGTGACGATCCGCGCGATCGGCGAGGCGCTGCCGCCGCTCGAGGCGATGGACGCCATGAAGCACAGCTTCGAGGAGCGCACCGGCATCAACGTCGTGATCGAGATGTACGAGCACTCCGAGGCCGTCAACAAGGTCATGCTCGACCTCAATTCCCAGCGCGGCCGCTACGACTTCATCCTGCAGCCGCACCGGGAGCTCGGCCGGTTCGTCGAGAACGGCCATCTGGTGCCGCTCGCGAAGTTCATGGACGACCCCAAGCTGCGCAACCCCGACTTCAAGCCCGAGGAGGTGCTCTACGGCCGCCTGTGGCACGAGATCTCCTGGTACGACGGCAAGATGTACGGTTTTCCGTTCACCGCGCTCACCATGTACATGTGGTACCGCAAGGACCTGGCCGAAGATCCCAAGGAGAAGGAGGGCTTCAAGGCCAAATACGGTTACGAGCTCCAGCCGGCGAAGACCTGGGACCAGTACCGCGACCTCGCCGAATGGTTCACCCGGCCCGAGGAAGGGTTCTATGGCACGGCGCTCCAGGGCAAGCGGCACGAGGCGCTGTGGTACGAGTGGCTGAACTTCCTTTACAGCTTCGGCGGCGACATGATGGACGTGAAGACCGGCAGCGAGTGCGGCCCGATCATCGTCAACAGCCCGCAGGCGATCGCGTCCCTCGAGTATTACAAGAGCCTGATGAAATATTCACCGCCGGACACGCTCAACTATTTCTGGGACGACGTCATGGCGCTGATGCAGCAAAGCAAGGTGTTCGAGCTGATCATGTGGAACGATGCGACCTATGCGGTCGCGCAGGACACCGCGGCGAGCCAGGTGGTCGGCAAGATGGGCTTCGATCTCGTGCCCCAAGGCGCCGGCGGCAAGGTCGGCCAGGTCGAGGGCTGGACCTATCTGATTCCGGCTTATGCCAAGAACCAGGAGGCGGCGTTCCTGTTCATCCAGTGGATGATGGAGTTCCCGCAGCAGCTGCAGCAGCACCTGAACGGCGGCGCCTCGGCGCGCCCGGACGTGTACGCCGATCCCGAGGTCCAGAAGCTCCCCTATGCCAAGGCCTCGATGCAGACCAACGAGGTCGCGATCCCGAAGCCGACGATCCCGGCCTCGCCCCAGATCACCGACATCCTGGTGCGCGAGCTGAGCTCCTATCTGGCCGGCGACAAGGAGGCGAAGCCCGCGCTGGACACCGCGGCGGTCGAGATGCACGAGCTGCTCGGCGACTGCGCGCCGCTGCGCTACCCGGTGCAATAGCGGATCACAGGGCCGGGCGACGACCGTTCAGAGGCGCCGGGCTCGATCCCGGGGTGCCGATCGAAGGTCGGGGTGACCGGACCTCGGATCGCCAGCACCGGGGTGACGGCGGGGGTTGCCGATCGAAGGTCGCGGTGACCGGACCACCCCGGGGTGACGGCGGCGGGACGTTAACCGAAAGTTAATCCTTGGGTCGTCAACTCTATCTTCGGGTGGTCCATGTGACCCTGGGAATTCGTCCCGCGCGCAAAGCCAGCTGGCGGCGCGGATTCCCACGGTCGCATGGACCAGTGAGCCCAGCGACTCTGAGGGCTAAGTGTGAATAGAGGGTTAACAGCCGGCCCCATGGGTGCCCAGGACTGCAACGACCAGCCGCAGACCCGCCTGGCGATCCAGAGGTTGAGGCTCGGGTGATGGCTCGACCCACGGCAGTCCCGCAGAGCCCTGCCGCGCGAGCGGCGACCGGTCGGCACGCGACCCGTGGGGGCGCCGTCCGGCCCACGGCAGTCCCGCAGAGCCCTGCCGGGCGAGCGGCGACCGGTCGGCACGCGACCCGTCGGGGCGCTGTCCGGCCTACGGCAGTCCCGCAGAGCCTTGCCGGGCGAGGGGCGACCGCTCGGCACGCGACCCGCGGGGGTGCCGTTCGACCCTCGGCAGTCCCGCAGACCCCGGTCGGGCGAGCGGTGACCGGCCGGTACGCAGGCCGTGGGGGTGCTGTCCGGCCCACGGCAGTCCCGCAGAGCCCTGCCGCGCGAGCGGCGACCGGTCGGTACGCGAGCCGTGGGGGTGGCGTCCGGCCCACGGCTGTCCCGCAGAACCCTGCCGCGCGAGCGGCGACCGGTCGGTACGCGAGCCGTGGGGGTGCCGCCTGCCGGGAGCCAGCGGTCCGTTGGCATGGCGTGCGCTCGCCACGGACCGCCGTGCGCCGGACCGGGCCGTGACCAAAAGCACGCGCCGCGGGCGCTGGTTGGCCGGCGGGCGGACCGCGAAGCTCGCCGGCGGGCGCCTCGGGCAGCGCCTGCTCGATGACGCGGTCGGGCCGCTGTTCCTGGCGCCGGCCGTGATCCTCCTGCTCCTGATCCTGGTCGGGCCGTTCGGCTACATGGTCTGGACCAGCCTCACCGACCTCAGCTTCGCGCTCCCCGATCGGGGCGGCCACTTCATCGGCTTCGACAACTTCCGCCGGCTGATGCACGACCCGATCTTCTGGCACAGCTTCCTTTTGACCCTCTGGTTCGTGCTCGCTGTGGTCGTCATAGAGCTCCTGCTGGGCCTCGCGCTCGCCCTCCTGTTCCGCCACCAGCTGCAGCGCCAGGGCCTCGTGCTGACGCTGTTCCTGATCCCGATGATGCTGGCGCCGGTTGCGATCGGGCTGATCTGGAAGCTCCTGCTGCAGGGCGATTTCGGCATGGTGACCCATTATCTGCGCGCGGTCGGGATCATCGGTCTGCGCACGGCACTCCTGTCCGATCCCGGCCTCGTGCTGCCGACCATCATGCTGATCGACGTCTGGCAATGGACCCCGTTCGTGACGCTGGTGCTGCTCGCGGGCCTGCTCAGCCTGCCGCGCGAGCCCTTCGAGGCCGCGGTCATGGATGGCGCGCGGCCCTGGCAGATCTTTCGCGACGTCACCTTGCCGATGCTCCGGCCGATCCTGGCACTCGTGATCCTCCTGCGCGCGATCGACGCGTTCAAGGAGTTCGACAAGGTCTTCATCCTGACCGGCGGTGGCCCCGGCATCGAGACCGAGCTGCTCTCGATCTACACCTACCGGATCAGCTTCAAGGACTGGGACCTGGGCTATGGCGCCGCCTGCGCCTTCATGGTCTATCTGGTGGTGCTGATCATGTGCTCGGTGTTCTACAAGGCGGTCACCTGGACCGAGGGCCGCGCGCCGCGGCCGGCGGCCCCGACGGCGTCCCGATGAACCGCGCCTGGCGCGGCCTCGCCTGGGCCGTGATCCTGGCCGTGCTGGTCGTGGCGTTGACGCCCTACCTCTGGATCTTGCTCACCTCGTTCAAGAGCCGGATCGATGCGCTGGCCTCGGTGCCGGTCTGGATCTTCAAGCCGACCTTCGAGCACTATCCCGCGGTGTTCCTGGGCAAGCACTATCTGCCCCTGGCCCTCAACAGCGTCCTGGTCGCGGTCTCGAGTACGACGCTCTCGCTCCTGGTCGGCGTGCCGGCCGCCTATCTGTTCGCGCGCCGGGATTTCGCCGGCAAGGAGGACCTGTTCTTCTTCTTCCTGACCACGCGCATGGCGCCGCCGATCTCGGTCGTGGTGCCGATGTTTCTCCTGTTCACCATGCTCGGCATCACCGACACCCCGCTCGCCGTGATCCTCGCCCACTCGACCTTCAATCTGTCGCTCGTGGTCTGGGTGATGCGCGGCTTCTTCGCCGAGATCCCGAAGGAGATCGACGAGGCCGGCATGATGGACGGCCTGACCCGGGCCGGCACCTTCCTGCGCCTCCTGGTCCCGCTGGCCGCGCCCGGGCTCGCGGCGACCGCCATCCTCTGCTTCATCCTGAGCTGGAACGAGTTCCTCTATGCCTTTGTTCTGGTTGCCTTCGAAGGGCGAACGCTGACCGTCGGCATCCCCGGCCTCGTGACCCCGCACGGCACGCTTTGGGGCCAGGTCGCGGCGGTCGCCGTGGTCGCGACCCTGCCGATCGTCGTCTTCACCTTCCTGGTTCAGAAGCATCTGGTGCGCGGCCTCACCTTCGGCGCGATCAAGGCCTGAGCCATGGGGGTCGAGTTCAAGGCGGTCCGCAAGGTGTTCGCCGACGGCACGGTCGCGCTCGAGGGCCTCGATCTCGCCTTCGAGACCGGCGAGTTCCTGGTCCTGCTCGGGCCCTCGGGCAGCGGCAAGACCACCGCCTGCCGGCTGCTCGCCGGGCTCGAGGCGCCGACCGCGGGCAGCCTCTGGGTCGACGGCCGGGACATCACGGCGCTGCCGCCGCGGGCGCGCGGCATGAGCATGGTGTTCCAGAACTACGCGCTTTACGCCCACAAGACGGTCTACGAGAACATCGCCTACCCCCTGCGCATCCGGAAGCTCGCGCGTGCCGAGATCGACCGGACGGTGCGCCAGATCGCAGCCATGCTCCAGATCGAGAGCCAGCTCGGGCGGCGCCCGGCCCAGCTCTCCGGCGGCCAGGCGCAAAGGGTCGCGGTCGCGCGCGCGCTGGTCTGGCAGCCGCTCATCTGCCTGATGGACGAGCCCCTCTCCAATCTCGATGCGCTGCTCCGGCTCCAGACCCGGACCGAGCTCAAGCGCCTGCACGGCGAGCTCGGCCGGACCTTCGTCTTCGTCACCCACGACCAGGAGGAGGCGATGACCCTCGGGACCCGGATCGCGGTCCTGAACGAGGGCCGGCTGGTGCAGCTCGACACACCGAGGCGCATCTATCGCGAGCCCGCGACCCGCTTCGTCGCCGAGTTCATCGGCCGGCCGGCGATGAACACCGTCGATGGCGTGGTCGAGGCGGGCATGTTCCGCGCCGGCAGCTTCGGACTGCCGGTGGCCGGCCGACCCGAGGGCCCGGTCGTGCTCGGGATCCGCCCCGAGGCCCTGGTGCTGCGCGAACAGCCGACCGCGGCAAGCGTCAGCTTAGAACTCGACGTCATCGAGCCGGTCGAGCCGGACACGCTGCTGTTCGTCAAGACCGGCGCGGTCGCCATGGTCGCGCGGGTCATGCGCGAGGTGGGCGACCGCGCCATCGGGGCGCCGGTCCACCTGGAGCTGCCCCCGGCCGAGCGGCATTTCTTCGATGCCCGGACCGGCCGGCGCCTCCCGTGAGCCCGCTGGTCCACATCGTGCCGCTCGGAGCAGCCGCGCTCGGCTGGGCCCTGCTGCATCGGCTCAACCGCGGGCGGGGCTGGTTCCGGATCGGCGAGCTGATCTTTTGGGACGCGATCCTCCTGGTCCTGATCTTCCTGGTATGGTTGTATTGGTTTTAGCCGCCACCCCGGCGTCGGCTGGACGGCCCTGGCGACCTGGAGGCACAATTCAGCATACCCGCGGCCGCCGCTCCCCGCCGAATTTATTTAGCCTCGGTGCGGCCGATCTGGTAAAGGGCGGAGCGGACGCTTGAACAAATCGCCCGGGTCGCATGGCTGGTCAAATCAACGAGAGCGCTCTGTGCCGCCGCAGCCGGCTGACCCTCAGTGTCGGACTGATCCTGGCGGCGCTCCTCGGGCTGCATGCGGCGGCGGCAGTTGCGGCGACCGACGAATTACTCACGGTCCGCGTGAAAGAAGGGCAGAGCCTGCGCGATCTCGCCGCGGAGCATCTCGGCGATCCCGATCTTTGGGCGGACATCCTGCACGCCAACGGTCTCGAGCTGTCCGACGTCCACCCCGGGCTCGAGCTCAAGATCCCGGTCGGCCAGATCACCGCGGCCAGGCGGGCGTTGGGCGACGCCCTGGCGGTGATCCAGCAGGCGACCGAGCAGGGCGCCCGCCTGTTCGCGGCCGAGCAGATCGCCCAGGCGATCAGCCTGCGCGACGCGGCGCTGGCCAAGCACAAGGCCGGTGATTGGGTGGCGGCCGCCAAGCTCGCCGGCGACGCCAAGGTCGCCGCCGGCGAGGCCCTGAAGGCGGCGCTCGCGCAGCGGGACTCGGCCGCGGACGCGCTGCTCAGCGATCGCCAGGGCTGGGTCGAGGGCCAGCGGCCGCAGGACCTGACGTGGGCCGACCGGGCGCTGAACGCGATCCTGGTCGAGGACGAGAAGGTCCGCACGCTGTCGCGCTCGACCGCGCAGATCACCTTCCGCGACGAGAGCCGGCTGCGCCTCAACGCCAACTCCCAGGCGGTGATCCAGCGCATGCGGGTCGACCCGCTGAGTCGCGAGGAGGAGGCCAAGGTCAGCCTGGTCGAGGGCGACTTCTATGCCCTGCTCGCCGGCAAGAGCCAGCGCAAGAACTTCGAGCTCCAGGTGCCGCAGGTCCAGACCAAGATCGAATCGACCAACTTCTGGGTCCGGCACGACACCAGCGGCTCCAAGTTCGCCAACTACGACGACCGGGCGCTCCAGGTGTCGGCCCAGGGCGAGAGCGTCACGCTCGGCCGCAACCAGGCCGCCTTGGTGCGCAGCGGCTCGCCGCCGAGCGACAAGATCAACGTCCTGCCGCCTCCGGGGTTGACCGCACCCCAGGACGACCAGGTCGCGTTCGACGCCAAGGTCAAGCTCAGCTGGTCGGGCGTGCCGGACGCCGCCGGCTACTGGCTCGAGGTCGCCTCCGACCCGGGCTTCGCGCGCATGACCTTCAGCCGCTGGGGCCTCGCGGAGCCGGGCTTCCAGAGCGAACCTCTGAACGTCGGCGCCTACTACTGGCGGGTCGCCGCGCTCGACAAGTTCGGCCTGCCGGGCGCGCGCAGCGACGTCTGGCGGTTTCACGTCCAGACCGACGTGACGCCGCCCTACATCTCGATCGGCGAGCCGGCCGAGGGCGCGATCCTGCGCCAGAGCCCGCTCGAGCTGCGCGGCCAGAGCGAGCCGGGCGCGAAGCTCGATCTGGACGGCCAGCCGCTGCAGGTCGCCCCCGACGGCAGCTTCGAGACCGAGTATCGGCCGCAGCCCGGCGCCAATGAGCTGACCATCAAGGCGACCGATGCCGCCGGCAACACGACCGAGCGCAAGCGCGCCTTCGTCTTCATGCCGGACGAGCGCGCCGCGGTGATCTTCGACGACAGCCTGCCGAAGCTCGGCGTGGGCCATTTCGTGACCGCGCGCAACCTGATGTCGATCACCGGCAAGACCAGCGCCAACGCCCAGATCGAGATCCACGCGGCCGATGGCGGCGAGCGCGCCTCCGCCTACGCCGACGCCAGCGGCCGGTTCGGGGTCAACGTGCCGATGCGGGCGCAGGACGAGACCTTCGAGATGCAGGTGATCGCCCCTTCGGGCTTCGCGAGCCAGGACCGGTTCGAGATCACGGTCGACCAGACCCCGCCCAAGATCGAGTTCGAGACGCCGCCGCCTACGGTCACCGCGGTCGAATGGCTGCCGCTCCGGGGCAAGGTCGAGGGCGGCGTCGCGCTCCTGGTCGACGGCGAGCCGACCAAGCTGATCGACGAGGCCTTCGACCGGACCGTGACCCTGCGGCAAGGCACCAACCGGATCGAGCTGGTGGCGAGCGATCTGGTCGGCAACGTCGGCGTCGAGAAGCTGGAGATCGTCCTCGACCAGGAGCCGCCGCAGCTGGTCAAGACTTCGGTCTCCAAGGACCGGGCCAGCGGCGGCGACAGCGTGACCGTGAACGTGGTCGCGACCGACACTTCCGGCATGAAGCAGGCGGCACCGTTCACCCTCCAGGTCGGCGACCGGTCGGTGTCCGACTTCCTGCGTTACAACAAGACCAGTCAAAGCTATCGCGCGACGATCGTCTTGCCCAAAGACGCGACCGGAGCGATTGCCTTGAAAGACGTCGAGCTGGAAGACTACGCTGGCAATCGGAAACGATATACGTTCAGGTAACCAAGCCGCGAGAACAAGCGGCCAGGAGATCGTCCATGCGGGCTGTGCCGCGTGCCACTCGGGTTATGCCAGGCTGGATCGCTCTGACCGCGCCAGGCTGGATCGCTTTGGCCGTGCTCGGCTGGAGCGGGTTCGCCCTGGCTCAGGAAACGCCGCTCTCGGTGACCTATGGCCCCAAGGCCTCGACTGGCGAAGGCGACCCCGACTACCGCGAGGTGATCTTCCTGAGCGTGCCGGACAGCGTCCAGGACCGGCTGTATCTGCGCGTGTTCGACCCCGATACCGGCGGCGAGCATGACCTGGTCTACGGCCCCGCCGCCGACACCCAGACCCGGTACCGGCTCTATGGCGGCGATGGCGCCTACACCGGCGCGGTGAGCGGCGGCCCGGCGCCCGGACCCGACCAGCTCGCCGCCGGCACGGTGCTCGACGAGCGCACAATCGGCGCCAGCCCCGCCCTCGACGACCGCTGGCAGACCCTGTTCACGGCGCTGCCCGGGCAGGGCGAGGCGGTCAATGGCCGGCGGATCTTCCGTCTGCAGGTCGAAGGGATGGCCGGCGACGATGCCAACCTCTACTCGGTGACCCTCAGCCTGCGCGATCGCCGCAACCTCGCCCCGGACGGCCTCGAGATCGTCGACTTCGCGCCCACCGTGCGCGTGCCTGACAATCGGCACGTGACCGAGCTGCGCTTCCAGGTGCCGGCGGATGCCGAGCGCCTGAAGGTGCGCAATTTCGATGCCGCCAATGCCCAGATCTCGTTCGTCACCGCCTTCCGTTCGGTGCCGGTGGCCGCGTCGGGCCAGAACGCGTGGCGCGAGAGCGAGGTCGCGGTCCAGCCGGACGAGCGCGGCCAGGTCGCGGCCCTGGTGTTCGGCGGCGGCGAGGAGATGCCGAACGACATCACCTTCCAGATCCTCGACCAGGCCGGCCAGGCGCTGCCGATCCAATTGGCGCCGCGGCTCTGGAAGCCCAACCAGCGGCCGCTGCCGGAAGCCGATGTCGAGCTGCTCGCGAACTGCGTCTCGGTCGCCTTCGACGCCTCCCGCTCGAGCGACCCGGACGGCGACCCGCTGAGCTACCAATGGCAGTTCGGCGACGGCGCGACCGGTAGCGGCCGGGCGCTGGTCCACCAGTATCCGGGACCCGGCACCTATCACGCGGCGCTCCGCCTGCTCGATGGCTCGGGTCAGGTCGGCGCCGGCGCGGTGCGGCCGCTGGAGGTGTTCGTCAAGCGGCCGCCGACCGCGGTCACCGGTCCGGACCTGGTCGTCGCGCCGGGCGAGCCGGTCGCCTTCGACGGCACCGGCTCACGACCCGGCGAGCAGCCGATTTCGCGCTACCTCTGGGACTTCTACGACGGCAGCGGCGGCGAGGGCCAGAGCGTCAGCCACAGCTTTGCCAAGCCCGGCCGCTACATCGTCACGCTCCGGGTCGAGGATGCCAGCAGCCCGCCCTGCAACTTCACGACCGCCCAGCAGGTCGTGCAGGTCAACGCCCGCCCGGTCGCGGTCGCGGGCGAGGACCAGCGGCTGTCGGTCGGCCAGACCGTGACCCTCGACGGCCGGCGCAGCTACGACGTCGACGGCAAGATCACGGCCTACCAGTGGGACCTCGGCGACGGCACGAGTGCCACCACCCCCAGCGTCGATCATGCCTATGCCGCGCCCGGCACTTACACCGCGACGCTGACCGTCCAGGACGATGCCGGGGTCGCCAACAGCCGCAGCTCGGATTCTGCAGAGGTCCTGGTCAACGCGCCGCCGGTCGCCGAGGCCGGGCCGGATCGCCACGTCGCGATCGGCGAGGTGATCAGCTTCGATGCCGGCGCGTCGCACGATCCCGACGGCAACCTGATCGCCTACGCCTGGGACTTCGGCGACGGCGCGCGCGGCGACGGCCGGGTCGTGCAGTACGCCTACCACCACTCGGGCGTCTATCGGGTCGGGCTGACGGTGCGCGATGATTCCGCGACCGACACCAACACCGCGAGCGACAGCCTGACGGTCGTGGTCAACGAGCCGCCGGTCGCCAATGCCGGCCCGGACCAGACGGTGAGCTCGAGCGAGGTCCACTTCGATGGCACCGGCTCGCGCGATCCGGACGGCACGATTGCCACCTACGCCTGGGACTTCGGCGACGGTGCCGCCGGCAGCGGGCCGAACCCGGTGCACGTCTACAAGAGCGCCGGCAGCTACCGCGTCCGGCTCACGGTGACCGATGATTCCGGCACGGCCCGGAGCTCGGCCAGCGACGACATGGAGGTCGTGGTCAACGCCCCGCCAATCGCCGATGCCGGACCGGATCAGGTCGGCGCGCCGGGCCAGGATCTGAACTTCGTCGCCGCCGGCTCGCTCGACCCGGACGGCGACGTCGCCAAGTATGTGTGGTCGTTCAAGGACGGCGCCGAGGCGGACGGGGCGCGGGTCAGCCACAAGTTCGACCGGCCGGGCGTCTACCATGTGCGCCTGAGGGTCCAGGACAACACCGATCAGGACAAGGCGGTCGACTTCGACGAGGCCAAGGTCGTGATCAACGCGCCGCCGGTCGCGCGCGCCGGCCCGGACCGGCGGGCGGCGCCCGGCGATGCGGTCACCTTCGATGCCGGCAACTCGTTTGATCCCGACGGCGGCACGCTCACCTATCGCTGGGACTTCAGCGACCAGAGCGAGCCGACCTTCGCCCGTCAGCTGGTCCGGGCCTACAAAACACCCGGCGTCTACTCCGCCCAGCTCACCGTGACCGACGACAGCGGCGCGATCAACGCGGTCGACCGCGATCAGGTCGAGATCCGGATCAACCACCAGCCGGTCGCCTCGGCCGGCTCGGACATCACGACCTGGCAGACCACGATCGCCTTCGACGGCAGGGCGTCGGCCGATGCCGACGGCGACGCCTTGACCTACCGCTGGGATTTCGGCGACGGCACGCCCTCCGGCGAAGGTGCCGTGGTCAGCCACACCTATGCCGAGGGCGGCAGCTATCCGGTCCAGCTCACCGTCGACGACGGCACCGGTCTCTGGAACGCGAGCGCGAGTGCGGTCATCACGGTCGCCATCAACCGGCCGCCGGTCGCGGTCGCCGGCGCCAACAAGGAGGTCTGCGCCGGCGATACCGTGGTGTTCGACGGCAGCGCCTCGAAAGATCCGGACGGCGGACTGCTCCGCTATCACTGGGACTTCGGCGACGGCGGCACGGCCGACATCGTCAACCCGACCCGGACCTTCACCAAGGGCGCGGTCTACCCGGTGACCCTCACCGTGCAGGACGAATCCGGCTTTCCCAACGACCACGACACCTCCCGGCTCGTGGTCAAGGTCGACGAGTCGCCGCTCGCCAAGGCCGGCCCCGATCAGGAGGTCTGCGCCGGCGTCGGGGTCCATTTCGACGGCTCGGCCTCGCACGATTTCGACGGCGTGGTCAACCGCTTCACCTGGGACTTCGGCGACGGGGTGACCGGCGGCGGTGACAAGCCGGTGCACGTCTACAGCCAGCCCGGCAACTATCGGGTGCTGTTGACCATCGAGGGCGACCAGTCCGGGCAATGCGACAATACCAACACGGACGAGATGCACGTCAAGGTGGTCGAGTCGCCGGTCGCCAAGGTCGCCGGCCCGAGCGCGATCGCGGTCGGCGCGGTCGCGAGCTTCGATGCCAGCCAGTCGTCGGGCGCCACCGGCCAGATCCAGAGCTGGCGCTGGAACTTCGGCGACGGTGCGACCGCCGAAGGGCCGACGGTGGAGCACGTCTACCAGAAGGCCGGCGCCTACGTCGTCCGCCTCACGATCGGGACCGACGCGACCGCGAGTGAATGCAACGTCGCCGTGGTCCAGCACTATGTGGTCGCCAACGCCCCGCCGGTCGCCAACGCCGGCGAGGATCGCCTGGTCGGGGTCAATCAGGAGGTGCTGTTCGACGGCTCGGGCTCGAACGATCCCGACGGCGCGATCACGTCCTGGTCCTGGGACTTCGGCGACGGCACCACGGCGACCGGTATGAACGTCCGCCATCGCTACCGCGCGAGCGGTCAGTTCCCGGTGACGCTCACCGTCACCGACGACACTGATCTCGACAACCACCAGGCAAGCGCGACCATCAAGGTCACGGTCAACGCGCCCCCCGAGCCGGTGATCGCCGGTCCGAGCGCGGCCTGCCCGGGCGAGGTCGTGGCCTTCAACGGCAGCCCCTCACGCGATGCCGACGGCGACATCAAGCGCTTCCTCTGGCACTTTGGCGACGGCGCCAGCGCCGAGGGCGCCGAGGTGACTCACAGCTACGCGGCCCCCGGCCACTATCCGCTCGCGCTCCTCGCCGACGACGGCCGCGGTCTCAACAACAGCCAGCAGCAGACGATCCTGGACCTGCACGTCAACCGGCCGCCGCGGCCGATGGCCGGCCCCGACCGGCTGGTCTGCCCGGGCGAGGCCGTCGCCTTCGACGGCAGCAGCTCGGTCGACTGGGACGGCAAGCTGGTGCGCTATCAATGGGACTTCGGCGACGGCAGCACGGCCGAGGGCGCAAAGGTGGAGCACAGCTACACGCAGCCCGGCGCCTACCACGCCCGGCTGACGGTCACCGACAACTCCGGCTCGAGCTGTGCCAGTGCCACCGATCTCGCCGAGGTCCAGGTCGACGCGCCGCCGGTCGCGGTCGCCGGTCCGGATCGCCAGGGCCTGGTCGGCGGCGCCTACGATCAGCTGCTGTTCGACGCTTCGGGCTCGAGCGATGCCGATGGCCAGCCGCTGAGCTACGTCTGGGATCTCGGCGACGGCGTCACCCGGACCGGCGAGAAGGTCCTGCACGCCTACGGCAAGCCGGGCGTATACAAGGTCCGGCTCGCCGTCTCCGACGGCACCGGGCTCGCCTGCGGCCAGTCGTCTGCCGAGATCAAGGTCGACGCTCAAAGCCGCGATCAGCAGACCCCGGCGCGGCAGGCGCAGAAGTAGGGGGCGGAGGCCCGGGGCGGCAGCGCATGCGGCTCAACCTCCGCACCAAGCTCCTGCTGTTCGCGATCGTGATCGCGATCGTGCCGCTCCTGGTCGCCGGCCGGACCATGATCCGGATCGCCCAGGACGAGCTCAAGAGCTCGGCCAACGAGCAGCTGGTCAACACCGCCCAGCAGCTGGGCGCCGAGATCGACGATCTGTACGAGCGAACCTGGCTCGCACCCCTGGTCCTGATCCGCAACGCGGTCGACGACGAGCGCCTGGGCGTGCAGGAGAAGATCTCGCTCTTGACGCTCGGCATCGCCGACATCCCGGACATCGTGGCCCTGCAGCTCACGGTCGAGGGTGCTGCCCTGCCCCTGGTCGTGGTCAAGGACGACTTCTCGGCCCACCTCAAGGCGGCCTCGCTCGACCCGCTCGAGGTCCTCAGGGTGCCGGCCAGCCTGATCGGGGCGCTGCGCGAGAAGGAGGACGGCTACGTCAGCGAGGTCCGGCACATCCCCCAGACCGACGACTGGCTCGCGACCGTGGTGCTGCCGCTCAAGACCGACTTCGGGGGCGGCCGGGCGTCGCTGTCGGCGCGCATCGACCTCGAGCGGCTGCGCCAGTTCATCCAGAGCCATCCGTTCAACCGGACCGGCGTCGTGACCATCGTCGACGCCGACGGGCGCAAGGTGTTCGACCCGCAGCAGACCGACCTCGGCGGCTGGGACATCGTGGCCGAGGCGACCCGGATGCTGGCGGCGGGCACGCCGATCATCAGCGTCGAGCCCTACAAGCGGCCGGACGGCGAGGTCATGCTCGGGGCGTTCGTGTTCCCGCGGCCGTTCCACTGGGCGATCCTGGTCGAGAAGCGCCAGCGCGACGCCTATCTCGCGGTCGAGAAGATGCTGAGGAGCCTCGGCCTCTGGTCGCTGATCGGCCTCGCGGTCGCGGGCGCCGGCGCGATCCTCTTGGCGCTTCGGATCAGCCGGCCGATCCTCAAGATCGAGCGGGTCGCCGCCGAGGTGGCGAAGGGCAACTTCGAGGCCCGGGTCCAGGACGTGCGCTCGCGCGACGAGGTCGGCGATCTCGCCCGGCGCATGAACGACATGGTGGTCGGCCTGAACGAGCGCTTCCACCTCGCCAAGTTCGTCTCCGGCGGCACCATGGCGGCGATCAAGGTCGCCGACCAACAGGGCGTCCGCCTGGGCGGCGAGAAGCGCCTCGCGACCATGCTGTTCTGCGACATCCGGGGCTACACGTCGTTCGCCGAACGCCACGACCCCGAGACCGTGGTCGAGGTCCTCAACCTCTACTTCCAGCATCAGGCCGACTTCGTCGCCCAGCACCAGGGCGACGTCGACAAGTTCGTCGGCGACCAGCTGGTCGCGGTCTTCCAGGGTCAGGACATGGTGCGCCACGCGGTCGGCTGCGCGCTCGCGATCCAGGCCAAGACCGACGAGCTCGGCCGCGAGCATCCGGACTGGGATCTCGACGTCGGCATCGGGATCAACACCGGCGAGGTGATCGTCGGCGCCATGGGCAGCAAGGACCGCATGGACTACACGGTGCTCGGCGACCACGTGAATCTCGCCGCCCGCCTCTGCTCGCACGCCGCGCCCGGGCAGACGCTGCTGGCCGAAAGCGCCTTCCGGGAGATCGCCGATTGCCCCGAGTTCGCCGCTGACGCTCTCGCGCCGATCGCGGTCAAGGGCAAGCGCGAGCCCGTGCGGGTCTACCAGGTCCGCGCCTCGGAGACCGCCGCATCGGAGCCCCGCCTGCACGCCGGCGCCGACTGACCGCCGGCAGGAAGCGTCTCGTCAAGCGGCCGGCAAAGGTCTACCTAAAAGGTCAAGCAACAGGGGGGCTGGTCATGCGAGCCATGCGACAGATCGGTCTTGCGGCGGCGTTGATCGCGCTCGGCGCGGCGCAGGCGGACGCCCAGGAGATGAAGGCCGAGGTCATCCACTGGTGGACCTCGGGCGGCGAATCGGCGGCGGTCAAGGTGTTCGCCGACAAGTTCACCGAGGCCGGCGGCACCTGGATCGACACCGCGATCGCGATCGGCGAGAACGCGCGCACCGCCGGCATCAACCGGATCGTCGGCGGCAACCCGCCGACCGCGATGCAGTTCAACACCGGCAAACAGTTCGACGAGCTGGTCGCGAACGGCCTCTTGCGCGACCTCGACGACCTCGCCGCCGCCGGCCACTGGCAGCAGGTGCTGCCCGAGGCGATCCTCAAGGCGATCACCCGCGACGGCAAGATCTACGCCGTGCCGGTCAACATCCACGGCCAGAACTGGGTCTGGTACAACAAAAAGGTGTTCGCAGACGCCGGTCTCGAGCCGCCCAGGACCTACGAAGAGCTGGCAGCGCTCGGACCGAAGCTCAAGGCCGCCGGCGTGATCCCGCTGGCCCAGGGCGGTCAGCCCTGGCAGGAGCGCCTGTTGTTCAATGCGGTCCTGCTGGCCGACGCCGGCCCCGAGATCTATCGCAAGGTGCTGACCGGCGAGGACCCCGAGGCGGTGCGCAGCGACGGCTTTCGCAAGGCCGCCGAGACCTTCGGCCAGCTCCGCGGCCTGGTCGACGAGGGCAGCCCGGGTCGCAACTGGAACGATGCGACCAGCCTGGTGATCACCGGCAAGGCGGCCATGCAGATGATGGGCGACTGGGCCAAGGGCGAGTTCATCGCCGCCGGCCAGACGCCCGGCAAGGAGTATGGCTGCGTCGTGCTCGGCGCGGGCGGCGGCTACATCATGGGCGGCGACATCTTCGTGTTCCCCAAGATCGACGACCCGGCGCAGAAGGCGGCCCAGGACAAGTTGGCCGAGGTGATGTTCGCGCCCGCGACCCAGATCGCGTTCAACATGAAGAAGGGCTCGGTGCCGGTCCGCCTCGACGTCGACGTCTCGGGCATGGACATGTGCGCGCAGATGGGCATGAAGGCGCTCCAGGATCCGGCGCGCCAGATCCCGAGCGACAACTTCCTCTCGACCCCTGATCTCGTGGGCGCGGTGCAGGACGCGGTCACCCAGTTCTGGCACGACCCGTCGATGAAGGTCGACACCTTCGTCGAGAATTACGCCGCCGCGGTCGCGACCGCCGGCTGAGAGCGGTCGGCCGGCGGGCGACGCCGCCCGCCCGCCCGTCGGTTCGGGACCGGCCCATGGCGATCGCGATCCGGCTGCCGGCGCGCCGCCGCCGCCGGCTCGCCGCGCGCTGGCCGGCGAGGCTGGCGCTGCTGCCGGCCGCGCTGGTCGTGGTCGTGGTCTACCTCGGCTGCATGCTCTGGACCATCCGGCTGTCGTTCAGCAGCTCCAAGCTCCTGCCGACGCTCGACTTCGTCGGCCTCGAGCAATACCAGCGCCTGCTGACCAACACCCGCTTCCTGATCTCGGCCGAGAACGTCCTGGTCTTCGGCGTGCTGTTCCTCGCGGGCTGCCTCGTGCTCGGCTTCCTGCTCGCGGTGTTCATCGACCAGCAGGTCCGCGGCGAGGGTGTGTTCCGCACGGTCTTTCTCTATCCGCACGCCATGTCGTTCATCATCACCGGCCTGGTCTGGCAATGGTTCCTCAATCCGGCGCTCGGTCTGCAGAAGCTGGTGCGCGACGCCGGCTTTCCGACCTTCACCTTCGACTGGCTGGTCAACCGGGACATGGTCGTCTACACGCTGGTGATCGCCGGGATCTGGCAGTCCTCGGGGCTGGTCATGGCGATCCTCTTGGCCGGCCTGCGCGGCGTCGACCAGGACATCTGGAAGGCGACCCGGGTCGACGGCATCCCGACCTGGCGGGTCTACCTCTCGATCGTGCTGCCGCTCTTGCGGCCGATGCTGATCACCGCGACCGTGCTGCTCGCGATCGCGGTGGTCAAGGTCTATGACCTCGTGGTCGCGATGACCGACGGCGGCCCGGGCATCGCCTCCGAGATGCCGGCCAAGTTCGTCATGGACCACCTGTTCCAGCGCGGCAACGTCGGCCTCGCGACCGCCTGCGCGACCGTCATGCTGGTGACCGTGATCGCGGTCCTGGCACCCTGGCTCTACGCCCAGTACGGCCCTTCGACCCGGCGGCGGGCGGCATGACCCCGTCCCGGCCGTCCGGTCGCAGGCCGAGCCACGTAACCTGGGGCCGGATCGGCGTCTACGCGTTCCTGGTTGGGGCCGCGCTGTTCTTCCTGCTGCCGCTCTGGATCATGCTGCTGACGTCCGTGAAGACCATGGACGAGATCCGGCTGGGCAACATCCTGGCCTGGCCCGCCCCGCTCACCTTTCAGCCCTGGGTCGCGGCCTGGGCGGAGGCCTGCACCGGCCTGCAGTGCGAGGGCATCAGCGTCGGCTTCTGGAACTCGGTCCGGATCCTGATCCCATCGGTGATCCTCTCGATCCTGGCGGGCGCGCTCAACGGCTACGCGCTCGCCTTCTGGCGGGTGCGCGGCGCCGATCTTTTGTTCGCCATCCTCCTGATCGGCGCCTTCATCCCCTACCAGGTGTTCCTCTACCCCCTGGTCCGGCTGTTCTCGGTGCTCGGCATCTACAACTCGCTGGCCGGGATCGTGGTCGTGCACATCGTGTTCGGCCTGCCGATCATGACGCTCCTGTTCCGCAACTACTACACGTCGCTGCCGCAGGAATTGTTCAACGCCGCGCGGATCGACGGCGGCGGCTTCATGGCGATCTTCCTGCGCGTCATGCTGCCGATGTCGACCCCGATCCTGATCGTCGCCACGATCCTCCAGGTGACCGGCATCTGGAACGACTTCATCCTCGGCCTGACCTTCGCCGGCCGCGCCAACCTGCCGATGACCGTGCAGCTCAACAACATCGTCAACTCGACCCAGGGCGAGCGCGCCTACAACGTCGACATGGCCGCGACCGTCCTGACCGGGCTCGTGCCGCTGGTGGTCTACTTCGTGTCCGGGCGCTGGTTCGTGCGCGGCATCGCCGCCGGCGCGGTCAAGGGCTGAGGCCGGTGGCGCGGGTCTCGGTCCGCGAGATCAGCATAGCCTTCGGCGCGACCCGGGTGTTCGACCGGCTGCAGCTCGAGGTCGAGCCCGGCGAGTTCCTGGTCCTGCTCGGGCCGTCCGGCTGCGGCAAGTCGACGTTGCTGAACGCCATCGCCGGCCTGCTCGAGGTCGACGCCGGCGAGATCTGGATCGGCGAGCGCAACGTCACCTGGGAGGAGCCCAAGGACCGCGGCATCGCCATGGTGTTCCAGTCCTACGCGCTCTACCCGCGCATGAACGTGCGCCAGAACCTGTCGTTCGGGCTCAGGATGGCGAAGACGCCCAAGGCCGAGATCGAGCGCCGGGTCGGCCAGGCGGCGGCGATGCTGCAGATCGAGCCGCTGCTCGACCGGCGGCCCGAGCAGCTCTCGGGCGGTCAGCGCCAGCGCGTGGCGATCGGCCGGGCCCTGGTCCGCGATGCGGCCGTGTTCCTGTTCGACGAGCCGCTCTCCAACCTCGACGCCCAGCTCCGCAACGAGCTCCGGGTCGAGATCAAGCGCCTGCACCAGCGGCTCGGCTCGACCACCATGATCTACGTCACCCACGACCAGATCGAGGCTTTGACGCTCGCGGACCGGATCGCGGTCATGCAGAAGCTCGAGATCCAGCAGCTCGGCAGCCCGGCCGAGATCTACCACCGCCCGGCCAACCTGTTCGTCGCGGGCTTCGTCGGCTCGCCCCGGATGAACTTCATCGAGGGCAGGATCGAGCCTGCGGGCGGCGGCTTTGCCTTCGTGGTCGGGGACCGGTGGCTGCCGCTCGCCGGCTACGACTTCAAGCGCCGGCCGGAGGCAGGCGCGCCGGTCACGCTCGGGGTGCGGCCCGAGCATCTCGCCCCCGAGGGCGACGGCCAGTGCCGACTGGAGGGCCTGGCCGTCGAGATGGTCGAGCCGATGGGCGCCGACAGCCTGGTCTGGTGCGGCGACGGGCGGCTCTCGCTCGGCGTGCGCATGCCCGGCGAGCGGCCGATAGCGCTCGGCACGCCCTTGCCGCTCGGCCTCTCGCCGCAGCAGCTGTCGCTGTTCGCGGACCAGGGCGGCGCCCGCCTCTGATCGCCAAGGAGACCCCGATGAACATCGCCGACGAGCTCTCGATCCAGCTGTACTCGCTGCGCAACTATGGCGATCTCGACCGCCAGCTGGAGGCGTTGGCCGGGCTCGGCTACCGCCAGGTCGAGACGGTCGCGGGCCACCTCGCCGACGCGCGCCATACGCGCGCCAGGCTCGATGCCCACGGCCTCGCGGCATCGACCGGCCACGTGCCGCTCGCCGATCTGCGCACTCGGCTCGAGTGGGTCGCGGACCAGGCGCAGACCGTCGGTATCGTGCAGCTGTTCATGCCGGCGGTGCCGGCCCCGGAACGCGACCGGCCGGCCGGGCACTGGCGGGCGGTCGGTGCCGAGCTCGCGGACATGGCCGAGCGACTCGACGCCAGGAGCCTCGGGCTCGGCTATCACAACCACCATTGGGAGCTGAAGGCCTACCCGGACGGCAGCCGGCCGCTCGAGCATCTGTTCGAGGCGGCGGCCGGCTCGAAGCTCAACTGGGAGGCCGACGTCGCCTGGCTGGTGCGCGGCGGGGTCGAGCCGGTCGCCTGGCTGGAGCGCTATCGCGACCGACTTGTTGCGGTCCACGTCAAGGATATAGCTCCAAAAGGTAAGAACTTAGACGAGGACGGCTGGGCAGACGTCGGCCAAGGCGTCCTCGACTGGCCGGCGCTCTGGCGGGCGGCGCTGGCGCGCGGCGCCCGCTGGATGGTGCTCGAGCACGACAAGCCCAGCGACCCGGTCCGCTTCGCGAGGGCGAGCCGCGCGTTCCTGCTCGAGCACTGCGCCTGAACTGCAACCTCCTGCGCGAGGAAGTCCTCATGCCGCCTGTCAAGCTCGGCATCATCGGCTGCGGCGTCATCAGCGATGCCTACCTCAAGGGCGCCGGCCGCTCGAAGCTGGTCGCGGTCAAGGCCTGCGCCGACCTGCTGCCGGCGGCCGCCGCCGCGAAAGCGGCCGACTACGGGATCGAGGCGGTCGCGATCGACGCCTTGCTGGATGATCCCGAGATCGAGATCGTGATCAACCTCACCGTGCCGCTCGCCCATGCCGAGGTCAGCCTGCGCGCGGTCGAGGCCGGCAAGCACGTCTATTCCGAGAAACCGATCGCCGCGACGCTCACCGAAGGGCGCGAGCTGGCAGCAGCGGCGCGCGCCAAGGGCGTGCGTCTCGGCTCGGCACCCGACACCTTCCTCGGCGCCGGCCATCAGGCGGTCCGCCGCGCGCTCGATGCCGGCCGGATCGGCCGGGTGGTCGGCGGCGCGGCCTGCTTTGCAACCCACGGCATGGAGACCTGGCACCCCAATCCGGTCTTCTTCTACAAGCGCGGCGGCGGCCCGATCCTCGACATCGGCCCCTATCCGGTCACCCAGCTGGTCCATCTGCTGGGGCCCATCGAGAGCGTCACCGCGCAGACCTCGCGCGCGTTCGTGACCCGCACCGTGACCAGCGAGCCCCGACGGGGCGAGGTGATCGAGGTCGAGGTGCCGACCACGGTCAACGGCGCGCTCGCCTTCGCGAACGGGGCCAACGTCGCGCTCACGGTCAGCTGGGACATCTGGAAGCACACCCGCCTGCCGATCGAGCTCTACGGCACCGAGGGCACGCTGCTCAACCCGGACCCGAACTTCTTCGGCGGCACGCCGCAGCTCTCGGAGCGCAACGGCGACTGGCAGGACCTGCCGATCGAGGCGCACCCGTTCGGGGTCGCCAACCGCCAGATGCGATCCGGGGCCTGGGTCGCCGACTACCGGATCCTCGGCGTCCTCGACATGGCGCAGGCGATCGCCGAGGGCCGGCGGCACCGGGCGAACGGCGATCTTGCGCTCCACGTGCTCGAGGTGTTGGCGGCGCTGGAACGATCCTCGCTCGAGGGCCAGAGGATCCGGATCGAGACCATCTGCGAGCGGCCGGAGCCGGTCCCGCTGGGCAGCGACGAGGCCGTGTTCGTCAGCTCGGCAGGTGGCTGATCGCAGGCTGACGGCCAGCGATCAGGGCCCTGCCCGCTTCCCGTGGCTCCCGCGGGGCGTCGGCGCGCGACCACGGCAGGCGGGCGCCGAGCGCGGCGGCGAGGAACGGTGCGAGGTCGGCCGCCGCCAGCGGCGGGCTGACGTAAAAGCCCTGGACCTCGTCGCAGCCTTCCGCCTCGAGGAAGGCCAGCTGCTCGGTCGTCTCAACTCCCTCGGCGCAGGTCCGCATGCCAAGCGCGCGGCCGAGGGCGACCACCGCGTGCACGATTGCACGGGCCTCGCTCCGGGTCTGGAGCGCTTGCACGAAGCAGCGGTCGATCTTGATCGTGTCGAAGGGGAACCTCTGCAGGTAGCTGAGGCTCGAATAGCCGGTGCCGAAGTCGTCCAGCGCGATCTGGGCGCCCAGCCGGCGCAGCTCGTGCAGGGTGGCGAGCGTGCCCTCGCTTTCCATCAGGAGCACGGTTTCGGTGATCTCGAGCTTGAGGCGGCTCGCCGGCAGCTCCGAGGCGGCGAGCGCGGCCATGGCGCCTTGGACCAGACTCGAGCGTCGGAATTGAGCCGGCGACAGGTTGACCGCGACCTTGATCCCGGCGGGCCAGCCCGCGGCCTCGCGACAGGCCTCGCCAAGCACCCACTCGCCGAGCGGCACGATCAGCCCGATCTCCTCCGCTACCGGCACGAACTCGGCCGGGGAGATGATGCCCCGCTCGGGATGGCGCCAGCGCAGGAGCGCCTCCAGGCCGCTGATCTCTCTGGTCTTGAGGTTGACGATCGGCTGATAGAGCAGCTCCATCTCGTGTTGCGCGACCGCCCGCCGAAGCTCCAGCTCGAGCGCCCGGCGCGCCTGGATGCGGGCATTCATCTCGGGCTCGTAGTATCGATAGATCCCTCGTCCGTCGCTCTTGGCGTCATACAGAGCCATGTCGGCGTGCTTCAGCAACTGGTCCGGGTCGCTGCCGTCCAGGGGCGCGAGCGCGATGCCGATGCTGGTCCCGATCACGATCTCGTGGCCCTCGATGTCGTAGGGATGGCTGAGAGCCTCGATCAACCGGCCGGACAGCGCGGTGGCGCCGTCCGGCTGTTCGGTTCCGACCTGGATGATCGCGAACTCGTCGCCGCCGAAGCGCGCGACCGTGTCGCTGCCGCGCAGGCAGCCGCGCAAGCGAGCCGCGACCGCCGAAAGCAGCAGGTCGCCGACCGGATGGCCGAGGGTGTCGTTGACGCTCTTGAAGCCGTCGAGATCGAGACAGATCACGGCCATCGACTGGCCGCGCGCCACCTGGCTGAGGGCCGCCTCGATCTCCTCCCGGAACAGCACGCGGTTGGGCAGGCCGGTGAGCGCATCGTGACGCGCCATGTGCCTGATCTGCTCCTCGGCACGGCGCCGCTCGGTAATGTCCTCATGGATCGCGACCCAGCCGCCGTCCGGCAGGGGCTCGTGCAGGACGCTGAACACGCGCCCGTCACGCAGCTCGACGATGCGCAGCCAGGGCTCGTGCTGCGCTGCGGCGGTCAGGGCGCCGGCGACGTAGTCCTCGGAACCGGTGCTCGCGTAGGTGCCGGCCCTGACCCGCTCGCGCAGGATTGTCTGCAAGCTCGTCCCCGGCGTGACCCGCTCCTGGGCGATCCCGTACATCTCGGCGTAGCGCCGGTTGCTGACGATCAGGCGTTCGGCCTGGTCGAACATGCACAAGCCCACCGGCATGTAGCTCACCGCGGCCTGCAGCCGCTGGCGATCGAGCTCGGCTTCCCCGCTCAGCTGGCGGGCGCGCACGAGGCTGTCGCGATAGCCGGCGACCGCCGCGAGCATGGTGCCGATCTCGTCCTCGCGCCTGCGGCTCTCGACGGTGACCGCGAGGTCGCCGGCGGTGAGCCGGCGCATCGCATCGGTGATCCGCAGGATCGGCGCGCTGACGTGCAGCCTGGACCATACCGCCGCGCCATAGGCACACATGCCGCCGGCGAGAATCACCGCGATCGTCAGACGGAGCGCCCGCTCATAAATCTCCTCGGCCTCGGCGGACGCCCGCTCGCTCTGTCGCTTGGCGAACGCCACGAGCGCATCCAGCTTGGCCGTGGCTGCATCGAACTGGACGTCCAGCCGCGCGTTCAGCTCGTTGCTCGCGTCGCGCATGTCCGCAGCTTCCAGCTGCCGGAGGATGCTGCGATCGGCCTCGAGGTAGTCTTCCCAGAGCTCGAGAAATTCGGAGAACAGCTTGCGCTCGGCGGGCTGGTCGATCGCCGCCTGGTAAGCGTGCGCCGCGGCCTCGATCGCGGCCACCGTCGCCCTGGTGGCATCGGCGATCTCCACCAGATGGTGGAAGTTGGGGGTCTGCAGCTGACGGGTCGCGAGGAGTTGGTGGCGGCTCAGCGACCGCTTGAGCTCGCTGAGGATCTCGAGGCGGGGGAACCAGCCCTCCCGGATGCCCGCGGCGACGTCGTTGACGTGATGCAGCTGGACGAGGCCGAACAAACCCACCGCGACGATCAGGCTGAACGCGACGCTGAACGCCAGGGAGAGCTTGGTGCAGAGACTTACGCTGCGAAACGGGGACGGTCGGCCGCAGTCGGCGGCGCCGACCTGTCCGCGGCCGATCAACCTCGTTGTCATGAGCCGCCGAGGGCTACGGCCCCATCGCTGCGGGGCGGCTACTGGACGTCGCCGAGGTGGCGGATCTCGGCCGTGGCTGCCCTTGCAGGCGCGCCGGTCGTCATCAGGGCGACGAGCAGCGCGCCGACACCTGCGGTAAGAGGCCCTGTCATCACGCTCTCCTCGGCCAATGTGCCGGGATGGTAGGGCCGATTTTCCTAATGTGCGGTTTAGCCCGCCGGCCCGAAGGCGCGGACCCGGCCGGACGCCCGGGTCAGCTGGTCGGCACCGGCTGGAGCCAGCCCTGGACCAGGTCGTCGAGCAGGCCGCGAGCGCGCCCGTTCCAGGCCGAAGCCGCGGCCTCGGTCGCCCGGTCCGGCCGTGCGAGCGCATCGTAGGCGGCGCGCGCGCCGAGGTCCGAGACCATGGTCACGAACACCGCCGGGCGATCGCTGGCCGGCAGCAGATAGCCGGCGAGCGCGCCACCGTAGTTGACCGCGCCGGTCTTGGCCCAGACCCGGAGCGCCGCCGCCGGATCGTCGAAGCGGCCGGCAAGCGTCCCCGACCAGCCGCTGGCTGGCAGCAATGCCGCCAACGCATCGGTACGCCAGCCGTAGCGGACGATCGCCGCCAGCTGGCGGGGGGTCAACCGGGCGCGGCCGTCGAGGCCGGAATTGTTGGGCAGGACAGCGCCTCGCCAGTCGGCCTCGGGCATCAGGCGGGCGAGGTGACGGACCAGCGGCGCCCCGGCAGGGTCGGGGCCATAGGCGTGGTCGAGCCGTTGCGCCGCCGCCAGACCGATGGTCTCGGCCATCATGTTGTTGCTGTAGAGCAGCATGTCGTGCACGAGCTGGCGCAAGGGCACGCTCTCGTGGGCGGCGACCAGGGTGGCCTCGGCCGGCGCCGTGCCGCGCTCCGGCGGGCCGAGCACGATGTCCAGGGACACCGCCAGCCGGCGAAAGACGTTGCCGGCGTGCAGCCCCGGGTCCTTGACCGGGAGATCGGTCACCTGCAGCCGGCGGCCGCGGTCGGCGACCCGCCAGAGGACGGTATCGCCGCTCCGGCTATCGAACTCGACGCCGCCCCGCGGCAGATCGTCGGGCGAAGCCGCCTCGAAGCGCGCCTCGTCGAGTGGCGGCAGAGTGACGGCGTCGACCGCGTTGCCAGCGCCGCGCCAGGCGACGTGCACGCGATTGAACGCCACCGACAAAGCGCCGATGCCGGGGTTGTAAGGCGCCTCCGGCGGCTGGTCCGGCGCGATCTCCGACGAGCGCGGCAGCGCCGTGTCGTCGATCAGGAAGCGGCCGTCGACCCGGCGGATGCCGCTGGTCGACAGATGCACGGCCAGCTCGAGCAGATCGGCGACGTCGAGTTCCGGGTCGCCGCCGCCCTTGAGGATCAGATCGCCCTCGAGCACGCCGCCGCGGACCGGGCCGCGAGCGCGCAGCTCGGTGCGGAAGCGGTGCTCCGCGCCGAGCACGTCCAGCGCCACGATCGCGGTCGCGAGCTTGGTCGTCGAGGCCGGGATCAGCGCGACGTCCGGATTGAGCGCGGCAAGCTCGCGGCCGCTCGCCAGATCGAGCAGCAGATAGCCGATCCGGGTGCCCTTCGGGGGCGAGGCCATGGCGGCGGGGGTGCCGGGTTCGGCCGCGACGGTCTCGAGCGTGGCATCGGGCTCGGCGCTCTTGAGGCCATCGACGGGATCGCCGACCTCGACCGCGGCCGGGCTCACCTCACTCGCGATCGGCGTGGCGCCGGCACCGGGCGCGACCGTGCCAGCGGCGCTGTCGGCAACGACCGCGGCGATTGGCGCCGGAGCCGGACCTCGCGGCGGCGGCTCGCTCGCGCAGGCGCCCAGAAGCGCCAGCATGCCGAAGGTCGCGCGGGTGAGGTCCGGGAAGATACGCATCCTTGCCAACTCTGGTTCGGAACCTAGTCGATCGGGGCATTTCCAGTTAGCAGAAAATGCCCGGCGATTGCCACCGAGGCCCGGCCGAAGGCGTACCACGGGGAGCCTGGCCGGCGCGCGCACGGGCGCCGGGCGCGAGCCGGGCGAGCAGGCCCTCGAGGGTCCGGCGGGCGCCGAAGGCTGCGCGTCTCGGCGCCCACCGCCGCCAGCATCGGCCGCGCCCTCGTGGGCGGTCGCTGAAGACCAGGGCAAGTTCGCTCTCATCGCCTCAGCTGGATTTCGAGACCGGCCGCTCGGGCCCATCCGACCAGCAACAGACCGATTCCGCCGCCCAGGGTGTTGAGCACCAGGTCGGTGCTCGAGGGGTGGCGGACGGGAATGAGGAACTGCAGCGTCTCGAGGGTCGCGCTCACCGCGGCAACCGCCAGCACCAAGGCAGCCGCGCGCCGCCAGCCGCGTCTTGCGCCTCCCCACAGCCACGCCCACACGCCGAACAGGAGACCGAGCGGCACGTAACCGATCACGTTGACGAAGGCGTCCTCCAGGTTGAAGTCGCGAAACGGCAGAAGCGTGAAATATTGGCTGGCGTACCAGAACCGCGCGGGCGAAGCCTCCAGGGTGCCGCGGGCGTCCGGCGCGGCATAATCGATGGCGTTGCCGTCGGTGCGCACGAGCGCCTGCTGGATCTCCCCGAGCCACGACCGCTCGTTGGTCAACTCGCCGCCCAGCGCCAGCCGATAGGAGGGGTCCCAGTCGCGCAACGGTTCCGCCGCAAGCGCCGTCTCGAGCCCGACCCGGTGCCCGCTCTCCGGGGCCACGGCCGAGATCCGCAGCCGGCCGGGCTCGATCTCGAGGTGGATCTCGACCCAGGCGGCAGGCGTCCGGAAGACGCCCGGGAACTCGGCGACGGGCAGACCGTTGGCGCGGATGCCGTTGAGGTCGGTTTCGGGCGTGCGCAGGCGAAGGATCAGGTTCTCGCCGTCCTGACCGATCGTCAGGTTGCGGAGGTACGGGTCGGCCGACAGGGTGAAGATGCGGGCCGGCCCGGTCTGATCCGAGCTGAAGGGCCGCACCCGCAGCGCCAGCTCCAGCCGCTGCGAGCGCATCGCGGCGGCCACCCAGTCCGGAGGGCCGACCGAGCGGACGATCCCCGGGGTCGGAAACAGGATGCCTCCCTGCGCAGGCAGCTCGGCACCGTTGGCAACCCTCTTCGGAAATCCCCAGCGCAGCGGATGGAACGGGGAGAGCGAGGCGAGCGGGTATGCGGCGAGGATCGCGACAGCCAGGAGGACGCGCAGAACCCTGTTCCCCATCAGGGCGCCGGCGCCACGGATAGCCAGAGCGGGGTCCATCAGCCCCTGGTCCTCCCAAGCAACGGTTCGGGCAGTGGGCGCAGCTGCCTTCGGCGCCGCCCCTCAGATCTCGGCATATAGTCAGCCAGTCCGATTCAGCGAGCCCGCTTCAAGCAGGACGCGCAGACCCGCGAGCAGCTCTGCCGGCCGCGGCGGGCAGCCGCCGATGTGCAGGTCGACCGGCACGACCTCGGCGACCCCGCCGACCACGGCGTAGCTGCCGGCGAACAGGCCGCCGTCGACGGCGCAGTCGCCGACCGCCACGACCCATTTGGGATCGGGCGTCGCCTGCCAGGTCCGCCAGAGGGCTTCGGCCATGTTCCGGGTCACCGGCCCGGTCACCAGCAGCACATCCGCGTGGCGCGGCGAGGCGACGAAGCGCAGGCCGAAGCGCTCGAGGTCGTAGAAGGCGTTGCCGAGCGCATGGATCTCGAGCTCGCAGCCGTTGCAGGAGCCGGCGTCGACCTCGCGGATCGCGAGCGAGCGCCCGAGGCGGCGGCGCGCCGCGGCGTTCACTTGGCTCGCCAGCTCGGCCAGCGCCGCGTCGTCAGGCGGGGGCGCGCGCTCGGTCAGCGGCGGCCGGAACAGGCTCAGAAGCAGGGTGCGGCGCATGACTAGAGGTCGTGGCCCGAATAGGAGCAGTTGAAGGATTTGTTGCAGAGCGGGAAGTCGGCGACGATGTTGCCCTCGATCGCGGCCTCGAGCAATGGCCACTGGAACCAGGAGGCGTCGCGCAGATGGCAGCGCTCGACGCGGCCGTCGGCGCCAAGGCGAAGCCAGGCCAGCAGGTCGCCGCGGAACGCCTCGATCAGCGCCATGCCTTCGCCCGCGCCGACCGGGACCTCCGAACGGATCGCGCCATCCGGCAGGCGCGCGAGGATCTGCTCGATCAGCGCCAGGCACTGCAGGAGCTCGCGGATGCGGATCCAGACCCGGGCATTGACGTCGCTCTCTTCGAGCACAGGAACCTCGAACTCGAGCTCGTCGTAGGGTGGATAGCCGGGCATCCGGCGCGCATCGAAGCCGCGGCCGGCGGCGCGCCCGACGTAGCCGCCGGCTCCGAACCTTTGGACCAGCTCGGGTGCCACCCGACCGGTGGCGACCGTCCGGTCCTGGAGCGAGGCGGTATTGTCGTAGAGCTCGACCAGCGCCGGAAAGCGGCGCCGGATCTCGGCGATCAGCGCGCGCAGCCCGGCCACGCCGTCCGGCGCGAGGTCCGCGACCACCCCGCCCGGCCGGATGCGATCCATCATCAGCCGATGGCCGAAGCAAGCATCCGCCGCGCGCAGCACGCGCTCGCGCAGCACGGCGCAGTGGGCGTGCATGAGCGCAAAGGCGGCATCGTTGCAGATCGCGCCGATGTCGCCGAGGTGATTGGCGATCCGTTCCAGCTCGGCCATCAGCGCGCGTAGCCAGACCGCGCGCGCCGGCGGCTCGATCGCGAGCGCCGCCTCGACCGCGTGCGCGAAGGCGAGCGCGTAGGCGACCGTGCTGTCGCCCGAGGTGCGCCCCGCGAGCCTGGAGGCGCGCTCCAGGTCGGCGCCGGCCATCAGCGCCTCGATCCCCTTGTGCACGTAGCCCAGGCGCTGCTCCAGGCGGACCACGGTCTCGCCATTGGCGGTGAACCGGAAATGCCCGGGCTCGATGATCCCTGCGTGCACGGGTCCGACCGGGATCTGATGCAGGCTCTCGCCCTCGGCCTCGAGGAAGACGTAGGGCCCTGCGCTCGTGGCCTCGGCCGGGCTGGCGCCGAGCGGATGCCGGAGGCCCCAGGCGCCGTGATCGAGCCAGGGACGCGGGTCGGGCGCCTCGTCCGCGACCAGGCCGAACAGGTCGCCGATCGTCCGCTCGAGCCGGATCGCCGGCGGATGCAAGGCCGCGACCGACGGGAAATGCCCTCCCGGGCAGGCGAGGCTGAGCACGCCGATCTCGCCCGCGAGCTCATCGAGCAGCGCCATGTGCACGGCGGCGGCCTCGCCGAACAGGCCAAGCAGGACCAGCCGGCTGTCTGCGAGCCGGCCCGCGGCGGCACTCCAGGTCGCGGCCGGGACCGACGCCCGCGGCCAGGGCCGGTGCGCCGCGACCGGGTCGCCCTCGGCCAGCAGATCGGCAAGCGGGCTCGGGTTCGCCATCGGTCCTAGCCCAGCCGAAGGGCCACGTTCTGGAACCAGGCGACCAGCGGGCCCGGCAGATAGACGCCGGCCGTCAGCACCAGGGCCAGATGCGCGAACATCGGCACATAGGAGGCCTGGACCGGCTGACCGGCCGCGACCGGCGTGCCGAACACCAGGCCCTGCAGCCGCAGCATCAGCGCCCCGAACCCGATCAGCAGGCCCGCGACCAGCGGCAGGGCGAGCAGCGGCTGGCGCGCGATCGTCGAGCTCACGACCAGGAATTCGCTCATGAAGATGCCAAGCGGCGGCATGCCGGCGATCGCGACCACGCCCATGACCAGGCCCCAGCCGAGCTTCGGATGGCTCTCGGTCAGGCCCCGGATGCCCTCGATCCGCTGGGTGCCGGTCGCCTGGGCGATGTGGCCGACGCCGAAGAAGATCGCCGACTTGGTCAGGCTGTGCATGGTCATGTGCAGCAGGCCGGCGAAGTTGGCGAGCGCGCCGCCCATGCCGAAGGCGAAGGTGATGATGCCCATGTGTTCGATCGAGGAGTAGGCGAACATGCGTTTGATGTCGCGCCGCCGGTAGAGCATGAAGGCGGCGAAGATCAGCGAGACCAGGCCCATGGTCACCATCAGCGGGCCTGGTGCCAGCGCGCCGGCGTTGGCCGCGAGCAGCAGCTTGAAACGGAGCAGCGCGAACAGCGCGACATTGAGCAGCAGCCCCGAAAGCACCGCCGAGATCGGCGTCGGGCCCTCGGCATGGGCATCCGGCAACCAGGCATGCAAAGGTGCGAGCCCGACCTTGGTGCCGTAGCCAAGCAACAGAAAAACAAAGGCAAGGTTAAGGAGTCCCGGGTCGAAGGCGGCCGCCCGGCTCGCGAGCACGTTCCAGGCCATGGCGTCCATGCCCTCGCCGACCACGGCGCGCGCCGCGAGATAGACGAGGATCGTGCCGAACAGGGCGAGCGCTATGCCGACCGAGCCCAGGATGAAGTATTTCCAGGCCGCCTCGAGCGCCGCCTCGGTGCGGTAGATGCCGACCATCAGCACGGTGGTGAGCGTCGCGACCTCGATCGCGACCCACATCAGGCCGATGTTGTTCGACACCAGGGCGAGGTTCATGGCGAACATCAGGACCTGGTACATGGCGTGATAGAAGCGGAGGTAGGCAGGCGTCAGCCGGCCGATCTCGAGCTCGTGGCCGATGTAGCTGGCGCTGAACACGCTGGTGGTGAAGGCGACGAAGGTGTTGAGCGCGATGAACACGACGTTCAGGTCGTCGACCAGCAGGAGCTGGCCCACGTCCGGGCGCGCGACGAACAGGGTCAGCGCCGCGAGGAAGGTGACGAGCGCGGCGGCGATGTTGAGCTTCGCGCTCAGCCGATAGCCCGGCAGCAGCGCCAGGATCGCCGCGGCTGTCGCCGGCACGACCAAAACCGCCGCGACCGCAATCGTGCCGAGCTCGCTCATCATGGCTGCTCGCCCCGGAACGAACTCGAGGGCCTGCACGTCCACGGTGTCGAAGCGCTCGCGGATCCGGAACAGGAAAATACCGATCACGATGAACGCGATCAGGATCGAGAAGGCGACGCTGATCTCGACCACGAGCGGCATGCCCTTGGCCCCGGTTGCGGCCAGCACCAGGCCATTCTCGAGCGACATGAAGCCCACCACCTGGCTCACCGCATTGCGCCGGCTGACCATCATCAGGAGCCCGAGCAGGACCACCGAGAGGGCGAAGGCGAGGTCCTCGCGCGCGAGCGGATCGACATCGGCGGACGCCGGCAGCATGACCATGATCGCGAGCGCCACGAGGCCGATGCCGGCGAGCATGGTCATCCCGACCCCGACCACGGTCTCGATTGTGCGGTGAATCCCGAGCCGGACCACGATCCGGTGGAGCGCGACCGGAATCGCGATGCCCTTGAACAGGAGCGCGATCGCGGCGGTGACGTAGAGATGCGGCGCCGCCTGGATGTACGCCTGCCAGGCGACTGAGAGCGCCAGCACCCAGGCGTGCAGCGCGAAGATGTTGAGCAGGCCGAACATCCGGTCCTGATAGAGCAGCATGAAGCTCAGCAGCACGAGCCCGCCTGCCAGCAGATGCGCGACGTCGAACGCGAAGCCGGTCGCCATCAGAGACCTCGCGAGACGAACAGCAGGAGGGTCCCGAGCAGGCCCAGCATCAGCGCCGCGCCGAGGAACTGGGGCACGCGGAACACCCGCATCTTGGCGATCGCGGTCTCGAACACCGCGAGCAGGAAGCCGCCGACCGCAAGCTTTCCGACATAGGCGGCCACGCCGACCGCGTAGGCGCCGAGGCCGCCGTCGGTCGCCGCCATGCCCCACGGCAGAAAAACGCACCCCAGCAGCGAGACGTAGAGCAGGAGCTTCTGCGCCGCCGCCAGCTCGATCATGGCCAGATGACGGCCCGAATATTCGAGCACCATCGCCTCGTGGACCATGGTCAGCTCCAAATGCGTCGCCGGATTGTCGACCGGGATGCGGCCATTCTCGGCGATTGCGACCATGATCAGCGCGACCAGCGCGAGGCCGAGCGACACGCGCAGGCTGACGTTGGTGTCGAGCATGAAGCCCGCGATCGCGGACAGCTGGCTGGTGCCGGCGAGGAGCGCGAGCGTGAAGATGATCATGATCATCGCGGGCTCGGCGAGCGAGGCGATCATGACCTCGCGGCTCGAGCCGATGCCGCCGAAGCTGGTGCCGACGTCGAGCCCGGCCAGCGCCAGGAAGAAGCGGGCGCTGCCGAGGAGTGCCACGATCGCGATCAGATCGGCCGACCAGCTGAACATCAGGCCGGTCGCGAAGGTCGGCACCAGGGCTGCGGCGACCCAGGTCACGGCGAAGATCAGATAGGGCGCGACCCGGAACAGCCAGGACGCGCTCTCGGCGAGCACCACCTCCTTGCGCAGCAGGCGCAGCAGATCGCGATAGGGCTGGAGCAGCGGCGGACCTTGCCGGCGCAAGAGCCGCGCCTTGACCTTGCGCACGAAGCCGACCAGCAGCGGCGCCAGCAGCAGGACCAGCGCCATCTGCGCGCCCTGGACCAGGAGCCCGGAGATCAACGCCATATCGCGAGCACCAAAAGGAGCGTGATCAGGGCCAGGAACACGAGGGTCAGATAGCGGCGGATGGTCAGGAACTGGAGGTGGTTCAGGCGGTCGGCCGCGAGCCCCACCGCGCCCGCGATCGGGGCATAGATGCCCTCCCAGGCGAGATCCTGGAGGCGGACGTGGAACTGCGCCGGCCGCAGATCGCCGGGCGCCGGCATGTCGACCGTCTCCTGGGCCCGAAAGACCAGCGTGCCGAACACGCGCCGGATCGGCTGCGCGAAGCTGCCGGCGGTGTACTGGGTGATCGGGCTCGGATCCGGATAGCCGCAATCCCAGGCCGCGGAGCGCCGGATCGCCTTCGAGGCGAAGCGATGGATCACCCAGGCGGCGAGGCTCGCCGAGATCGTGATGAACAGGAGGACGAGCAGGCCATTGTAGGAGCTCCGGCTCTCGCTGACCGGCACCACGGTGAGCCAGGCGATGGTCGTCTGGACCGGCATGCGGGCGCCGTCGGCGAGCGCCATGACCACCGGGGCCAGCGCGTCGATGATCAGGCCCGGGAACACGCCCGCGAGCAGGCAGAGCAAGCCCAAAGCGAACATCGCGGCGAGCGAGAAGCGGTCGACCTCCCCTGCCCGCTCGGCCGCCTCGCTGCGCGCCCGGCCTAGGAAGGTGACCCCGAACGCCTTGACGAAGCAGGCCGCGGCGAGCGCCGCCGAAAGCGCCAGGCCGGCGCCGACCGCGGGCACCAGGAACTTCAGGCTCCATTGCGGCACGTCCGGGCTGAGCAGGATCGCCTGGAAGGTCAGCCACTCGGAGACGAAGCCGTTCAAGGGCGGCAGCGCCGAGATCGCCGCCGAGCCGACCAGGAAGACCAAGGCGGTGAGCGGCATGCGGTGGATCAGGCCGCCCAGCTGCTCCATGTCGCGCTCGCCGGTCGCGCTCAGCACGGCGCCCGCGCCGAAGAACAGCAGGCTCTTGAACAGCGAGTGATTGAGGACGTGGAACAGCGCCGCGGTCAGCGCGAGGGCGGCCGCGAAGCCCATGGCATTGGCCTCGAAGGCGAGGGCGAGGCCAAGCCCGATGAAGATGATGCCGATGTTCTCGACCGTGTGGTAGGCGAGCAGGCGTTTCAGGTCGTGCTGCATCAGGGCATAGAGCACGCCCTGCACGGCGGTGATGCCGCCAAGCGCCAGCACGACCAGGCTCCACCACCAGGCGGGGGGCCCGAGCAGGTCGAGGACGATGCGCACGAAGGCGTAGACCGCGACCTTGGTCATGACCCCGCTCATCAGCGCCGAGACGTGGCTGGGCGCAGCCGGATGGGCGAGCGGCAGCCAGACGTGGAGCGGCACGAGGCCCGCCTTGGAGCCGGCGCCGAGCAGCACCAGCGCCAGCACCAGCGCCGACAGGCCGGGCGGCAGATAGGCGCCCCGGATCGCCTCGAAGGCGTAGCCGCCGCTGGGCCCCGCGAGCAGGCCGAAGGCGAGCAGCAGGGCCAGCGTGCCGAAGCTCGCCATGACCAGATAGACGTAGCCGGCATGCGCGTTGTCCCGCTCCCGGTGGTGCGCCATGACCAGCGCCCAGGAGGTCAGCGACATGAACTCCCAGGCGAGCAGGAAGGTGAAGGCGTCGTCGGCCAGCACGACCAGGTTCATGCCGGCGAGGAACGCCGGAAAAAACGGCAGCACGCGCGCCGGCGCCGGCTCGTGCCGGCCGTAGCCCAGGCCATAGACCGCGGCCGCGGCGCCGCCGAGGTTGACCACGACCAGGAAAAACGCGGCCAGCGCATCGAGCCGGAGATGGGCGCCGATCCAGGGCAGCCCGAGCGGCAGCACGAGCGTCGTGACGGCGGTCCCACCCGCGAGCAGCCGCCCGAGCGCCAGCAGCAGAATGATGGCCGTGAGCGCGGCGCTGGCGCCATAGACCAGGCGGGTAGCGTCCTGGCGAATCGCCACGGCGCCGATCCCGGTGGCGAGCAGCAGGGCGAGGCAGACCAGGATCAGCGCGAGCGGCATGCCGCGCCTGCCCCCGCCGACCGGACCGGCCGCATCGTCATACCTTCAGGCGCACGCCGCGCCCGCCGCCCTGGCTGACCGCGCCCTCGCCGATCAGCTCGAGGCCGGCGGCCTCGAGGGCGCCGATCAGCTTCATCAGCGAATCGACGTTGCCGCGGATCACGCCCTCGCTCGCCTCCATGCGCTGGATGGTCGGCACCGACAAGGCGGCGGCCTCGGCGAGCGCCCGCTGATCCATGCCGAGCAACGCCCGCGCCGCCCGGATCTGCCCGGCGGTGATCACGTCTGAGCCATCATCTCTGCGGTCCAAGAGATCGGTTGTGGGCGTCTAGCATGGAGTCGTGATTTATTCAACCAGCGATTTTTCGACCGGACATCGCAGACTGCTTGCCAGCGGCTCGAGCGCAGCCGGCCGGTCTGAGAGAGGCGCAACTTCTGCCGCTGTTGAGGAGCCAGAGCGGGAGCAAAGGGCCCCCGCAAAATTGCAAAACGACTGTGAGGTACTTCACACCCCTATCGGTTCGAGCGCGAGATCCTGGCGCCGGATCACCGGTGTCGCCAGGACCGGAGGGCATGCCCCGGTTATGACCTGAGCAGCCGTCGCGCCTCGCGCGCCCTGTTGGAGGCCGCGGTCAGTTGGGGGACCGCCGCTGCTGGCTCGGCGCACGGTGTTGCCGCGTGCCACAGGCCACCGGCCAGCTACCTCCCACGCCTCTAGCCGGAGGCTTATCGCTTGACGAGCTCTCCTGGGATTGTTCATGGTCGATTCCAATGGACTAAGGTCGGGTGCCGCTCTCATCCTCCCGAGGGATCGTTCGATGGACTGCTGGCAGTGTGGCGCCGCGATCCCTGACGACGCCAGGTTCTGCCCTTACTGCGGTCTCGAACAGACGCAGCCATGCCCGACCTGCGGCTCCGCTTCGCCGCTAAGCGCCCGGTTTTGCGCCGCGTGCGGCGCGCCTGTTCCCGATTTGAGCGCCGAGAAGCAGGTCGCGCGGCCCGTCGCGGCGGTGATGGGCCTTCGTTCGCTTCAGGGCGAACGGCGCCAGCTCACGGTGCTGTTCAGTGACTTGGTCGGTTCTTCGGCCCTTTCCGAGCGTCTCGATCCCGAGGACCTGCGCGAGGTGATGATCGCGTACGAAGCGGCTTGCCGGCATGAGGTCGGCCGCTTCGACGGTGCGATCATCCGGGTCGTAGGCGACGGCATCCTTTGCAGCTTCGGACATCCCCGCGCGCATGAAGACGATGCCGAACGGGCGATTTGGGCGGGCATCGAGCTGGTCGACGCGGTTGGCCGGCTGCCCCCGCTAACGGCACCCAGCTGCGTGTGCGGGTTGGAATTCGCGACCGGTCTCGTGGTCGTGACCGAGCTGATGGACGGCGTCGCCGGGAGCAACCCGGAGATCGTCGGGACCACCCCGATCGTGGCCGTGCGCCTGCAGGCGCTCGTGCCGCCGAACAGCGTCATCGTGGCCGACAGCACCCGTCGCCTGGTCGGCAATGTGTTCACCTTCGAGGACCTCGGCACTCATCAGCTCAAAGGGCTGGCCGAGCCGGTAAGAGCGTGGCGCGTGCTCGGTCGCGGCGATTTCGGCAGCCGGTTCGAGGGATTTTCCTCGGCGCACGATCTGACGCCGTTGGTCGGCCGCATCGAGGAAGTCGAGCTGCTAGTCAGCCGCTGCGAGCGGGCAGCCGACGGCGAGGGCCAGGTCGTGCTGCTCTCGGGCGAGCCCGGAATCGGGAAATCGCGCACGGTGGACGCGCTGCGCGACCGTCTCTCGGGCAAGGGCTATCGGTTCATCTACTGCTATTGCTCGCCATACCACCAGAATACGGCGTTCTACCCGCTGATCTCGCTGTTCGAGCGCATCTACCAGCTGTCCCGGGACGATCCGCCCGCGCGCCGCCGCGAAGCCTTCCAAGCCATGGTCGAAGCCGCGGGTCAAGATGAATATGCCACGGTCCTGCTCGCCAGGCTTACGGGCGTGAGCGACGGACCAGGCCTGGCGACGTTCAGCCCGCAACGCGAGCGCGAACTGGCCTTCGACGCGGTGCTGACGCAGCTCTTTAGCTTGGTCGGCGACCAGCCGACCGTAGTGGTGCTCGAGAACGCGCATTGGGCCGATCCGAGCAGCGTCGAGCTGCTCGGGCTTCTCGTCGAGCGGATCGAGAGCCGCTCGATCGCGTTGATCGTCACCCTTCGGCCGGAACGAACATTCCAATGGACCCACCTGCCCCACGTGCTGGAGCTCGGCCTGAACCGTCTGACCCGCAAGCAGTGCGCCGAGATGGTCGAGGGCGTCGCGCACGGCAACCGACTGCCGGCGAGCGTTCTCGATTCCGTAATCGCCAAGACCGACGGCGTACCGCTGTTCATCGAGGAGCTGACCAAGGCCTTGCTCGAGTTGAGGTTGCTGCGTCTTGCGGGCGACGCTTACGTCATCGCCGGCAATCTGCCGCCCATGGCGGTGCCAGTGACGCTCCAGGATTCGCTGATGGCCAGGCTGGATCGTCTGGCTCCGGCGCGCGAAGTGGCGCAGATCGGCGCGGTGATCGGGCGGGAGTTCTCTTACGAACTGCTCGCTGAGGTCAGCTTGCTGCCGGATGCCGCGTTGCAGACGGCGCTAGGGCAGCTGGTCAATGCCGGCCTGGTGTTCCAACGCGGCGTCCCACCGCGCGCGAGCTACATCTTTAAGCACGCGCTGCTCCAGGACGCCGCCTCGGAGAGCCTGCTTCGAACCAAGCGGCAACGCCTGCACGCAGCCATTGTTGCGGCGCTCGAATCCCGCGCCGGCGACCCGGCCGAAGGAACCCTGGAGCTCCTCGCCCATCACTGCACCGAGGCAGCGTTGACCGAGAAGGCGATCAGCTACTGGAGTGCTGCGGGCGAATCGGCGAGCCAGCGCTCGGCCACCGTCGAGGCGGTCAGCCATTTCCGTCGGGCGCAGGCGCTGCTCGAGACGCTGGAGGACGGTCCGGAGGTCCGCGAGCAGCAGCTCAAGCTGATCGTCGCGCTCGGTCCGGCGCTGATCACGACCCAGGGCGGCGGCACGCCCGAGGTCGAGCAGATCTACCGCCGCGCGATCGAACTGTGCGCGGGCCTGCCCGAGTCAGCGCTCCATTTCGCTGCGCATTGGGGCTGGTGGCTGATCTCGGTCGGCCTGCCGGCATGGCGGGAGCGGGCCGACGACCTGCTCGCCCTCGCGCAGCGACTGAAGCAACCGGGACTGATCCTGCAGGCGCACCATTGCCAGTGGGCGACCCTCTTCAACCTGGGCGAGCACACCAACTGCTGCGCACACGTCGAGGCGGGCCTGGCGCTCTACGATCCCGAGCAGCATCGCCAACACGCCACTTGGTATGGCGGCCACGATCCGAAGGTGTGCGGGCTCGGCGAACGAGCGCTGGCCCTCTGGTTGCTCGGCTACCCGCAGCAGGCGCTCCGGAGCGCCGAAGCGGGGCTGGCCTATGCGCGTGATCTGGACCACGCCGGCAGCCTGGCCCACAGCATGGACCAGACGGTGATGCTGCACCGCTATCGACGCGACGCCCCGGCAGTGCTGCGCGAGGCAGGCCGGATGATCGACTTCAGCGTCGAGCAGGCGCTCCACGATCACGCGGCCAAGGGGGAGTTCTTTTGCGGCTGGGCGCGCGCTCTGTTGGGCGAGCCGCTCGAAGGAGCGCGCGCGATGGAGGTGGCGCTGGAGGCGCAGCGAGCGATCGGCACGACCGAAGACTTCCCGGTTTATTACGACATGCTGGCCGAGGTGCTGGCCCTCCTCAGCCGCATCGATGACGCCTGCTCGGCAATCGAGCGCGCGTTTGAAGCAGCGAAAAACAGCGGCCTGGCTTACTGGAACGCCGAGCTTCACCGGCGCCGAGCCGAGCTGCTCTGGCGACGCGCAGGCGCCCCCGTCGAGGCGGCTCGCGCCAGCCTCGCCGCCGCCTTCGAGCTCGCCCGAGCTCAGAACGCGCGCTCGCTCGAACTGCGGGCGGCGATGACCGACCTCTGGATGGCGGAGGGCGATACCGGGACGCGGGAGGCGCGGGCCGCGCTCCGCGGGGTCTACGAACGTTTTTCCGAGGGCTTCGGCACCGCCGACCTCGAAGAGGCCGCCCGTCTGCTCGGTGCGGCGTCGTCATGAGCGCCCTGGCCGGCCAAGCAGTAGAGGGCCTCAAGCGCTACCGCCGAGGCACCGACCGGATCCTGCCGCCCGAGGCGACCCTCGCCCGCGTTCGGCCGCTACTACCGGTCATGGGCATCACCCGGATCGCCAATGTCACCGGCCTCGATCGGATCGGCATTCCGGTGGTCATGGTCAGCCGGCCGAACGCGCGTTCGATCTCGGTCAGCCAGGGCAAGGGCTTGGAGCTGGCGGCCGCCAAGGCCTCCGGCGTGATGGAGGCGATCGAGACCTACCACGCCGAGACGATCACCCTGCCGCTGAAATACGCGAGCTTCGGCGAGCTCTGCTACAACCATCGCATGGTCGACATCGCCGGGCTGCCGTTCTGCGCAGGCAGCCGTTGGCGGGACGACCTCGCGATGCTCTGGATCGAGGGCGGGGAGCTGTCGTCAGGGGAACCGGTCTGGCTGCCCTACGAGCTGGTCAGCACCAACTACACCTTGCCCCTGCCGCCGGGCAGTGGCTGCTTCACCGCCAACACCAACGGGTTGGCCTCCGGCAACAGCCTCGGGGAAGCGATCTGCCATGGCCTCTGCGAGCTGATCGAGCGCGACGCCACAACCCTCTGGCGCGTACAGGGCGCCGCCGCGCGCAGGGCCAGGGCGATCGATCCGGCTACGATCGAAGATGTCGACTGTCGCAACCTGCTCGACCGCTTCGAGCGGGCCAACGTCGCCGTGCGCATCTGGAACGTTACCACGGATATTGAGGTCGCCTGCTTCCAATGCCTGATCATGGGCAGCCACGCGCAGGACGCCGATCCCGAGTTCGGCGCCGGCTGCCATCCGCGCCGGGAGGTGGCGCTGTGCCGGGCGCTGACCGAAGCCGCGCAGGCGCGCACCACCTACATCGTCGGCGCCCGCGACGACCTCGCCTCCGCGCTGTACGAGGACGAGGTCCGCGCCCGCCGCGCCGAGGAGGCCCGGGAGCTGTTCGAGGAGCCGCCTCCCGTCGGCGACTTCGCCGCCACGCCGAGCTGGGACGCGGACACGGTCGAGGACGACGTCGAGGAGATTCTGCGCCGCCTGCAGCGGGTGGGCTTGCATCAGGCGGCGTTCGTCGAGCTTACCAAACCCGCGTTCCGCTTGCCCGTGGCGCGTGTGGTGGTTCCCGGCCTTGAGGGCGCCTACCACGAGGTCGGCGACTATTTCGCCGGCCCACGTGCGCTCGCCGTGCTCGGCGCCGAGGGTGAACCGGCATGAGCGTCTGCGTGTTCATCGGTCCCACGCTCGCCGCTCGGGAGGCGCTCGCGGTCTGTCCCGATGCGGTCTTGCTGCCGCCGGTGCGGCAAGGCGACGTCTATCGGGTCGCCACGTCCTTGAAGCCGGACGCGATCGGCATCGTCGACGGCTATTTCTCTCACGTGCCCTCGGTCTGGCACAAGGAGATCCTGCACGCCATGGCCGCGGGTATTCCAGTCTATGGCGCCGCCAGCATGGGGGCGTTGCGGGCCGCGGAACTGGCACAGTTCGGCATGATCGGCGTCGGCCGGATCTTCGAAGCGTACCGCCGCGGCATGCTCGAGCCTTTTGCCGAGCCGTTCGAGGACGACGATGAGGTGGCGGTGCTGCACGGACCGCCGGAGCTCGGCCATCGCGCGCTGTCCGAGGCGCTGGTCAACGTGCGCTGCACGCTCGCCCTTGCAGCCGAGGAGGGGGTCATCGATACCGGCACCCGCGACCGCCTGGTTCTGGCGGGCAAGGCCATGTTCTATCAGGAGCGCACCTATGAGGCGATCTTGAGCCGGGCGGCGGGTTCCGAGCGCGCCGGGGAGATCGAACGCCTGCGCGCCTGGTTGCCGGGCGGCAAAGTCGATCAGAAGCGGGCCGATGCGATCCTGATGCTGCAGGCCTTGCAAGGGACGAAACCGGCGGATCCCGGCGCGCGCTACACGCTCGCCGAGACCACGCTCTGGGAGCGGGCGAAATCTGCGGTCGACCTCGAGCGTGCCCCGCCCGCGCCGGAGCTCGACGAGCTGCGCCTCCAGGGCACGGCGTACCTGGCGGCGCGGACGCGGGCGCTCGGTCGGCTGCTCGATCCGGACGGCGGCGGTCTTTAGCAACGCTGAGGAGAGCGCCTCCAAGCTGGCCAGCATATACGGCTATGTGCAAGGCACCAGTCGCGTGGTCTTGCCGAGACCGGTCGCCCTGCTGATGGACGATGGGGGCAAGGCCGCCTGGGGTTGGGACGAGCTGTTTCCCGCCAAGGACAAGGCCTACAAGTGCTGGGAGGTCGATCCGCAGGAGGTCACCCTCCGCTTCGACTCCCGCCAGGGCACCTTCGAGGAGCTGCTGCAGCGCGCCGAGCCGCCGGACCAGCCGGCGCCGGGCGTGACCGAGCCGGAGGGCGGGATCTTGATCCGCGGCGCCGACAACCGGCTCTACCTGATCCCGCTGGGGCTCGATCCCTTCGAGGTCCGCGACGAGACCGAGAAGAGCCGGCTGCTCATGGAGGCGCCTTCCGGCAAAGAGATCAAGGTCGACAGCCTGCGCGCGCTGACCGGCCGCTCGACCCTGGTTGCCCGCTCGACCCTGACCGCGCGCTCGACCCTGACCCTGCGCTCGACGCTGGCGGCAGCGGCCAATCGTTAGCTGTCGTTACCACGAACGTTGGTCAGGGTGAGCCGGGCTCTGCGGCATTGCCTCTTGCTGGCGAGTGTGCCGGGCGGGCGCGGCCGGTCAAGGCTGCAACCGGCGTAGCCGGCAGCTACGCTGGCCTTGACCGACCGCGACCCGATCCGGCCAGAATGGTCCCCCAGAAGGCAATACCGGACCAGGGCCTGCCGGACATGAACAACGTTCAGAGCAATGACAACAGCTGCCATAGGCGGAGAGCTCCAGCGCGACCCGGGGCACTTTCGTCGTGCGGGACGAGGATCGCGACGGCGATCATGGTTGAAACCGCGGCGCGACGAGACGCTGGTTCGAGCCCGGGTTCCAGCGCACCGCTGGCGCCCGCAGGATCAGATAGGGGCCAAGCGCGGCCAATTCGTAGCGTTTTGGCCGGTACGGGCGCGAGCTCCCAAAGCCCTACCTGCCGCCATTCGCCGTCCTGGGATCAGCTCGCGCCCCTGGTGTGGCACTCCAGCCCGTGATGCACGCGGGAATTGACACTGCGCCAAAATTGGTGAGAATGGCTCCAACTGGATGGCTGATGAGTTCACGCCACCGCTCCGGGGAGGGAGACGCGAGTTCCCTGAGGCAAGCAGTGGCGCGGCGCTTCAGCCGAGCGCCGGATACCGCCCCCGGACGTGGGCGGGCTGATGGTGTGTCGGGCGGCGATGCTCAGGTTTCGGCGTCTGATCGCGCACCGATTACGGGCGATTGCTGATCAGCACCCGGCCGCTCGGCGGGGTCTGCGTCGCTTCGCCGGGGTTCCGTGTACAACAAATAGCGACGGCCCTGTGAACTGGTTCACAACCAACCGGGCCACCACTCATCTCACATCTAAGCGGGCGAATTGATCGACCAGCGAGCGGATTGCTAAAGTCCGGCTCGGAGATATGCGCATCACCGGCTCAGGCACGACGGTCACCGACGATGGGCGCTGAGGGCGGGTCAGAGTCTCAGCTGGGTCGCGACATTGGGCAGCTTGACATGCAAGCGCGCAAGCCATTTGTATTCTTAAGCTTTGCCGGCGAGGATAGCGCCTGGGTCAAAAATTTCCGCTCTGTCAACGGATTTGAGAAGACACTGCAGGCGTCCAAGATTTACGACTATGTTGCTTCGCCAGAGACTGTCCGCAGTCTGGATGTCGTGAAGGATGAGGTCAACTGTTCCGATATCTTCTTCGCATTTCTAAGCAAGTACTATCTTCCAGATCAAACAGACGAGAATGAAGTACCTCTCACGCTTCTCGAGTTCGAGACAGCGGTGGCCCGCTTCGGATCTGATTCCGGAAGTAGGCCACTACTCGTGCTTGTGATGCTGGATAAAGCAGGACGCCGCTGGTGGGATGAAGATCGGCGCCATCGACACGACCTCCCCGAATTACTTCGCCGGAAAGCCTGATCTCAATGCCATAGACAGTACAAAGGACCAGCCTGTCGATATCAGCTCCATCCAGTATGATATACTCCGCCTTGCGACGGAGGTAAGAAAAGAATGGGTTGCGTGGCAGCAGAGGCGCCGCCGCCAAAGTTAAACGGTGCCCCACCAATTCTGAAGCGCGACATAATCCTCATGGGCCATCCCGAGGTCAGGTCCGATCCTGAGATCACGGACGCTCTCGACCAGGTGGCCCGTTTGCTGAAGGAACAGGAAAAGGCGTTCCGACGCTGGCCGGACGAATGGTCTGCAGCGTCCGGCGGGAAACGGTGAGCCGTCCAACGGACCCGCACCGGCGGAAGTAGCCTCGCTCATCGAGCTGGGCTCGGACTTCGTGAGGGCTGTCGATGCCACCGAAGCTAGTTGGGTCGCCAAGGGCGTCGTCGATCTCAGATCTGAACTCGCGACACCACGGGGACCAGGGGAGTCCAAGGCTGCCGATCCCCAATCACCGCTCGGGCGCTCGCGTCTCACGATCTGGCTGCCTTCCGCCATTAGCTGTGCTCCGTTTGAGAAGAGGGCCGCCGATCCAGCGCAAGATGCGTACGCTGGCACGGTGCTGCGGGTCGGTTCACCCAATGAGCTCGTGAACTGGGTGCTCGGCCGCGAGGGAGCAGCCGGTCTGCTGGCGATCTCCATGGAGCGTATAGAAAGGGACGACCAGGTCAGACCTCTACTGACGAAGTTGCTCAACGCCAGTATCGGTCATATCGACGACGGACGAGAAGCCCCTGAGTTAGACACGTTCCTGGGTCCTGGTCTCCTGGTCGAGCAACTAAAGATGCATGCAGGACGGGCGATCATGGTTGCACACGACCTGCGGGAGGAGCCCACCACGAGCCGCAGCGTCGCGAGAGACGTCATGACCGCAAAGCTCAAGCCGCTCTGGCAGGCCATGACGGAGACGAGTGCCGCCTGCGGTAAGCCTGTCAAGCCATTCCCGATCGCGATGATATCCACACTTACTTCCCTCATTTTGCATCGGCTGATTTTTACCCGCACGGGGATGCCCATTGGACATCATGCGCGTTCGGAACTCGGATGCCGGGTCGAACGGCCTGGAAGTGCAGCTCGAGGAAGACGATAAGACATGGCCGGCGCTGGTGGAAAGCCTGGGCAACTGGTTGAAGGCGGTTCGGGCTGCGTCGCAGAGTGACTGAGGGAGGCGGGCTTGTGACGCAGATCGAGGAAGCCACGCGCCCCAGGCGCATCGACGACCAGGCGTAATCCTCGTGCAGCGCTCGAAGCCTTCGCCGTGGCATGGCGGAACGCTCGAACATGGGCACCTCGAGCTACGACGACGACGACGACTGCGCTGCCTTTCGAGGACCTGTGCGTCCCTATCCCGGGCTGCGCAGCTTCAACGCCGTCGAGCACGCGCTTTTCCATGGGCGCGATCATCAGGTCAAGGAGGTCCGCGATAGGCTCGCCGCAAGCGGCATCATCTTCGTCATTGGAGGGTCAGGGCACGGGTAAGTCGTCACTCGTCCGCGCTGGGCTTGTCGCCCGACGTACGTGCGACCGGAGCGCTCGGTAATCGTAGCGGGCGATTGTACATCGCCGAGTTCCGTCCGCTTACCGAATGCTCGGGCGCAGCTGCTCAAAGCGATCCAGGAGCAGGTCCTACACCGCTTTGCCGGAGGCTGCCCCACCTCGCTGCCCTGGCGGAGGCGTTTGGCCTCGACAGCAGCGTTCCGGACAACGATCTGCGATCCGCGGTGCACGAGCGGTTTCAGCACCTGGCTCCGGTCAAGCTACGAGCTGGATCCGACCCGCCCGCTCTCGGTCCCGGGTCTGTTCAGCTTCGCGACGTTCATTCTGGACCCAAGGCCGACGCTCTGTCTTCTCCTGTTCCGGGCGGGTGCCACCGAACCTCTTGCTGGGTCATCGATCAGTTCGAGGAGATCTTCGCCAGCCAGGCGGACGCTGACCAGCGCGAAAGAGGTCATCGAGCTCATCCGGCGAGATTTACGACGAACGGCCGGCTGGCCTGTTCCTCGCCGTCACGATGCGTAGCGAAATCTCTGCATCGCTGCAGCGAATGGCCCGGTCTTTCGGACGTCGTCAACGACAGCCTTTATCTGCTCGAGTTTCTCGATCTCCAGGATGCCGCCCGCGAAGCGATCATCGAGCCGGCGCGGGCGGTAAGCCAGAACTGGGATTCTCGCGCCGGCCGAGCCGAGCGAAAATTTCGTGGAAGAGGGGCTCGTCGAACACCGGCCCGATTTAAGCCGGAAGTTACGCGAAACCGCCGAGCATCGACCGGATCACCTGCCCCGCTACAGCACGCCCTTCAGGCGACCTGGGACGAAGCGGCGGCCCGCTGTGGCCGATTCCCTCCGGATGACCCCGGGGAGGGGGGGCGGTTGTAGAGTGCTCCTTGATGACTTCCAAGCGACCTTGAGGGGCCGGGCCGTCGGGGCGAACGATCTGAGCACCTGCCTCGATGCGATTGCCGACCGGGCCCTGGAGGAGGCAAAGCTCTGTTACGGAGACAAATGCTCCGAAGCTGGGACGAGATCAGACCATGCCGCCCCCGGGATTTGATGCCGAGACCGCCATTCGCGATCGCCTTCTGCGCCATGGCAGGGAACGACGATCGGGGCAATCGTGAACGCCGTTTCGCCACCATCGAGGAGATCCTGTGTCTCTTCGATGTGCCTCCGGATGGCCCGCCGCGTCCCCCTGCCTCGAGGCCGGTCTGGACGTCTTCGTGAAGCGAGGCTATCTCGACGTTGGCGGAGGGCCAGTACAGCGTCTCCCATGAAGCTCTGATTTGCTGCTGGCAGCGCTATGACGAATGGCTGCGCGCCTCGGATCGCGCTCGCGATGTGATTTTCCGAGTAGGCCGGAAACTGGCCACCGAAAGCCCGGGGGCGCCGTTAGAGCCCTATCCATCGTTCTGGGATCGGCCGTGGGCCTGGTCCATGAGCCGCCGCGAATGGGGGGAGTCTGCACGCGAAGAAACCGCTGAAGCATTCGTCACCAATGACACAATTGGAGGCTTGGAGCTTGTCTTTGGCGAGCGACCTCAGTTTTCGCGCAGCTGGGCGGCTCAGATGCTCGTCGGCGACGACAAATGGAAAGATGAGGTGCGTAAGAAATCGTGCGCTGTCAACCGAGCCGGATCTTCGGTCTCTGAGCCTGGCCCTGAGCAACTCCGCGGCGAGGCTACGAGGCATGTATGCCAAATCGAAGGCGCGATCCCGCTCGCGAGGGGCGTGGCGCGGCGTCCGGAACAGGAAGGCAAGGATAGCGACCTTTCAGCTGCCGTCATGGTCTTGATTCCATCGTAGCGCTTGGTGTCCTCGGTTTCCCCGCCTGGTACGCCCAGAATGAGCTGAACCACGCCAATGAAGTTGCAAATGCTGTGGGTGAATGGCGCGATCCGGTCGACTCCGCCTACGAACTGCGGGCGAGCTTAAACCACTGGAGAAACAACCGCGAGCCCGGCGGTCCCTCTTTCATCGCCAACCTATTGGGATTCCCCACTACAGAGGGACTTGCACGGAAGGCAATCTACTTAGCCGCGAGGCGACTCCTGGGAGAAGGCGCCTATGCGACGTTGCAGACCGGCGATGCGACAGCAAATTCAGAGGATGTACCGTGCTATAGCAAGCAGAATGCCCAAATACCGCCTTTATGGCCCGACAGTCTTAAGAAATTTGTCGACAGTTTCCCGAAAGATTTAGTGTATTGTCTGGTCGCAGGAGGCGAGAACCCCATTAAAGAACGCCCTCAACTGCTCGTCACTTGGGATCAAAAACACCCTATTCCGGGCGCCTGGAACTTCTCTGGTATTGTGCCAGTTCTGCTAATGTAGGATGCAATGACTGGGAGGTTGCCTTGACGCAGATGACGGTGACAGGTTTGAGAGTAACTGAGGACACCAGAACGGCTCTGTTAGAAATCGACAACGCTTTGCACGACGGTTTGCTCGATCTCGCCGCCAAAGGTAAGATCAGAGTTACAAGCTTCGGATCTATAGACGATGAAATCGTTGGCAGTAGATTTTTCGACCGAAAATCCAACAAAACGCTAACACTAACTGTGGTATTCGGCGTAAGTGAGCTTGAGTTTCCGCCTGAACTCCGCCGATTCTTCTTTCATGAAATGTGAGCCATCGGATGAATTGTGCTGCTCTTCCCAAGGGAAACATTAGCGTTTCGCGGATCACGGAGGCTACTTTTTTATATCGAGAGGTTCGGATGCGGGATTATCCAGAAAACGAAGTGTTCGCCTACGTCAAACACTATTCGCAAGCAATCCAAGAAGCGGCGAAGGACGATACATACGTTTGGCTACGAGACAGCAGCGGACAAATCTGGCGTCTTGCATATGGTCTAGATCAGATCGACAAGATCTTTCAGCATCGGTACGAGAACTCTGATGGTGCTACGGAAGCACGCTCCAGTACGTGCCGCAAGTACGGATGTGACCAATGGATGAACTAGAGAGATGCGCGGGAACCGCCGGCGCAAGCGGCAAATCACGCGGCGTCAGGCACTTCTGGTGACATTGGCCGCGCCGCTAGTATCGCGCCTAGCCGCGAGACGCGGGGCCGAGGATACTGCGCTGATCCATCGGGTAGAGCAAATTCGTGCACATCTGCGCTCAAGTGCGCATCGGAAGCAAAGACACGTTCCTGGCCCAGGAGAAACGACTTGCACAGTGGCACAACTGGGGCAATTGGGCGGCCAGGTTCCGCGGCGGGCGGGGCGGTGGCGATGGCCGGGCCGGTGACCAGGGCCGATCGTCTGGGGCTGCTGGTGCTGCAGCCGACCCGTTCTGCAACCTGGACTGCCGCTACTGCTACCTGCCGGACCGCGCGAACCGGGCGCGGATGACCATGGCGACCCTCGAGGCCGCCGTGCGGCGGGTGGTCGAGGCGGGGCTCTTGGGCGAAGAGCTGTCGATCGTCTGGCACGCCGGCGAGCCGCTGGTGGTGCCGCGCGCCTGGTATGCCGAGGCGTTCGCCCGGGTGCGCGACATCATCCCGTCCTCGATCCGCGTCGAGCACAGCGTTCAGACCAACGCGACGCTGGTCGACCAGGCTTGGTGCGACTTCATCACCGCGCAGGGCATCCGGGTCGGGGTCAGCGTCGACGGCCCCGCCTTTCTGCATGATGCCGCCCGCCACACCCGGCGCGGCGACGGGACCCACACCCAGGTGATGCGCGGCATCGTGCGGCTGCAGGAGGCCGGCATCCCGATCCACGCGATCTGCGTCCTCAGCCGCGCCTCGCTCGATCACCCGGACGAGATCTACGATTTCTTCGTCGACGCCGGTATCCTCGAGGTCGGCTTCAACATCGAGGAGCGCGATGGCGTGAACACGGTCTCGACCCTCGATGGCGACGAGGCCGTCCAAGCCTTCGCGCGCTTCTTCGCACGCATCGTCGACCGCTACCGCGAGGATCCCGACCGAATGCGCGTGCGCGAGATCGACCGGGTGGTCGATGCCCTGCTCGACCCGAGGTACGGCTCCTATCGGCACAACGGCCAGAATGCCCCCTTCGGAATCATCAGCGTCGCCTGGGATGGCGCCCTCTCAACGTTCTCGCCGGAGCTGTTGGGCACTTCGCATCCGAGCTACGGCGCGTTTGCCTTCGGCAACGTCCACGACTGCAGTCTGCGAGACATCGCGCAGGACCTGAGACTGCGCCGGATTGCCAAGGAAATCGCAAAGGGCATCGGCCGTTGCCGGCGCTCCTGCCCCTACTTCAGCTTCTGTCGCGGCGGCGCGCCCGCCAACAAGCTGAGCGAGCTCGGGCGCTTCGATGGCACGATCACGCTGTTCTGCCAGATGACCCAGATGGTCGTCGTCGAGACCGTCCTGCGCGCCCTGGAAACCGACCTCGGGCCGTCAGCGGAACTGCGCGGCCACAGCGTGACAGGACGGCCGGAGGACGCGCCTGCCGGCTCACTCCCTTTGGTCAAGATTTCGGAAGGAGTCGAGTCCTCCGAGCATTTCTGACGCTGCAGCGGCGGGTTGGCAGGTTATTACGGGTGGGTTGCCCAGGGGTTCGCATGGGTTGAAATCACAGAACCTTGAAAATCGCCCGCTGGACGAAATTCCCGACCGGGGTCGATGCGCCAGATGGCGCAGATTTGCGTCTACTGCCCGGTCGAATCCGACGTTCGAAGGGTCGGACGCCGAAAAACTACGCCACCGCAAAGGCTTACGCATACCGCACATCTGTCGCATGATGCTACAGAAGTGTCGCATCGTGTGCACTTGCCGGCCGCGCGGAAATTCGCGACCGCCGCCGAAAAATCGCCGGAAATCCCTGAATTCCTGCCAACCGGGCCCGCGGCGCGTCGACGAGCCGGATCGGACGGCTCTCGCGGTCGGTTCCGGAGGATACCGGCCGCCCTGGAAAGCTGCCGCGGGACGGCCCTTGCGCTGAACCAGCGCCGAATATGTTCGGAATCAATTCCGTCATCCGAGAATTTTTTGCGCGCTGCTCGCGCGACCAACTCCCAAGGGCGATCTTGGTGGTCGCCCTGGAGGGTCGCGCGACCTTGGTGGTCGGTCTCACGAGCCAGGCGCGCCGGTGTCGGTGTCTTCCCAGGTCCCACAACCCTTGCATATTTTCCTATAATCATGGTATCAGCGCACACGTGGAAAGCTCCGACTTTCACGCTTCGCTCGGCGCCCGGACTGGCGGCCGCGTAGCCGATCCTCCGGCGGGAGATCACGAGCCATGACCACCGACCATCGGTCGAGCGCGCGGGCGCGCCGCTCGGGGGGACCTTGGTGGTCGCCCATGGGAGCAAGGCGCGCGCCGGCAGGCAAAACGGGGCCGCTCCCTGCCTTGCGGGGGCGCCGCAGCCCGCCGGAGGCCAAAAAATCCAAACGAACCCGAGAAGCGCTCAGAAACAGGGGTTTTAGCCCTCCGGGTAGGCGCGATCGCAGCCGAGCGTTCCCGACCGCAACCCTGCGGGCCGCAGCGCGATCACCCCTCGCAAGAACCCAACGAACCCGAGAAAGCTCGCCCAAACAATGGCTTGGCCTGCGGAGTATAGCGTCGATCAGCATCAGCTTGCGGCACGCAATGTTCCTGGCGAAGCAGTACGACGTCCACGTGGCGCTGATCTCGAGGCTCAGGTCGAGCGCGGCGGCATCCTGCTCTGGGTGTCGTTGCGCTCGCCGACCCAGGAGCCGGAGGCCCGTCGCGTGCTGGCGCGCCACACCCGGGGCGAGATCCGCGCCCACGACATCGCGCCCTGACGTCGGCGCGCTCAGGTTGGTGACGGCTTGGTTTTCTCCAGGGTCGCCAGCGCCGCGGTCACCCGCTCGAGCAGCGACGGCTCGCCGCCGCCCATGCCTTCGGCCTCGGCGACCGACAGCTTGCGGGCATCCTCGCGCCAGCGGCGCAGCAGATTCAGCTTCTGCGCCCGGCTCAGATCGGAGCGCGCGAGGAGATCCTCAGGCGAGGCAAACACCGTGGCCGGATCGAGCACGGCCTTCTCGTAGTCGTTCGAATTCACAGGCTCGCCTCCAGCTTGGCCAGTCGCGCGGTTCACACCGGCAGGGCGGTGATCGCGGGGTCGTACTCGGGGCTGGTCTCGACCTCGCTCCGGGAGAGATCGAGCACGATCTGCTGGGCGGCCCAGTCGACCGAGCGCAGGCGCTCGGGGCCGATCAGCACCCGCTTGCCGGGCAGCCAGTTGCGCGTGTCGACGACCAGATGGCGGATCGTCCAGCTCGCCTCGTCGACCAGCAGATCCTCGACGTGGCCGATATCGCCGTCGCTCGCCGCGACGTGGTAGCCGACCACCTCGCCGGCGCTGCGCAAATGCGGATCCGCCCGCTCGCGCTGGGCTTCGGCGGCCTCGCGGACGACCGGGTCGTCGTGCGCCGGCGCCGGCGGCAGCCCGAGCAGGCCCCATTGAGGTGCCAGGGCGGAGGCGGTCGAGGCGGTCGTGGCCTGCCAGTAGGGCTGCCAGTCGTAGTGGCGGTGCAGCAGCTCCTCGAGCTGGCGCGAGACCGGCTGGTCGCTATCGACGCCCGGGCTCTCCTTGACCTGGAGCGTGGTCAACCCGGTCTCGATCACCCGCTCGTCGCGGCGGATCGCCCCGGCGGCGCCCGGCGCCAGGAGGACTTGCCGGCCGAACAGCCAGCTCCCGGTCTCGACCACGAGATAGCGGACCCCGGAGTTCCGATCCTCGAAGAGGATGTCGTGCAGGGTGCCAATGTCGCCATCTATGGCGCGGATGCCATAGCCGCGGGTGTCCTCGAAGCTGAACAGCATATGCCACTCCTCAAAGCCGACAGACGCCATCGGCGCGGATGCTGCCCGAGTAAGGCCATCCAGGGGCAAAGGTTCCTCCCGGAACCGGGCGGGGTCCCGACCGTTGGACTCGGATCGGGCGAGCCTTGGGCAGCTCGGACCGATGAGCCGCGGAGGAGACTACCATGGACGAGCAGGGACGGCCACGCGTCGAGGATGTGATGGTCCGAACCGTGGAGGTCGCCCATGTTCACGAGAGCCTGGCGGTGGCAGCCGACCGCATCGCGCTCGCGGGCATCGGCGCTCTGCCGGTGGTCGATGGCGACGAGCTGATCGGCATGATCAGCGATCACGACATCGCCCGGCACGAATACGACGATCGGATGGACCTTGGCGCCGTGGCGATCGGCGACGTCGTGGACCCGGGCGTATCTCACTGCAGCGCGCAGCAGGACGGCGCCGAGGTGGCGGCAGCGATGGCGGCGCTCAGGGTGGAATACCTGCCCGTGCTCGATGCCGAGAAGAAGCTGATCGGCGTCGTCGCCAGGGACGATCTGCCCCCGCCCGAGGCACCGCGAAGGCGCGGTTGAGCGACGCGCCCGGCGGCGAAGCGGCCGCCGACCCGCATCCGGGGCTCAAAGTCTACTCCGAAAGGCCCCGGCTCAAGGACTGATCGGCTGGACGATCGATGGCCTGGACGACCGATGGCCTGGACGACCGATGGCCTGGACGACCGATGGGCTGGACGAGCGATGGGCTCGGCGGGGCCGGCCGCTCAGTCCGGGAGCGCCGCCAGCCGGTCGGCGGCCGCCGCGAGCGGGCGCGCGTGCTGTCCAATCGCGGCCCAGGGATCGGCCTTTCGGCCGAGACGGCGGAACAGGTTCCTGATCGTGTAGCGCCTCGGGCCGAGGGTGGCGTCGTCGACCTCCGCCCAGTCCAGGGGCGTGGCGACCGATGCTTCCGGCCGCGCACGCACGCTGTAAGGGGCGACCGCGGTCTGGCCATAGGCATTGCGGCCCACATCCAGGAAAACGCGCGCGCCCCGCGCTGCCTTGCGCTGCGCGGTCGTAAGCTCGTCCGGCGCGCGCGCGGCCAGCCGCTCGGCCAGATCCGCGGCGAAGGCGCGGACCTCATCGAAGCTCGCGGAGCGGTCGAGCGGCACCCAGAGGTGCAGCCCGCGCGAGCCGGTGGTCTGGACGAACGGGACCAGACCCGCCGCCTCGAGCAGCGCGCGGGCCGCCTGGGCCGCGCGCCTGACCTTGGCGAAGTCGTCGTCCGAGGGATCGAGGTCGATCACCAGCCGGTCCGGATGGTCGATCCGGTCGGTGCGCGCGAGACCGATGTGCAGGGTCAGGGCGGCCTGGTTGGCGAGATAGACCAGGGTCGCGGCGTCGCCGGCCAGGACATAGTCGACCGCACCGCCTTCCTTGGCCAGATGGGCCCGCCGGATCCAGGGCGGGAAATAAGCCGACGCGTTCTTCTGCATGAAGCCTTCCGCCTCGATCCCGTCCGGATAGCGCTGGAACGAGAGCGGCCGGCCCTCGATGTGCGGCAGCATGACCGGCGCGACCCGATGGTAGTAGTCGATCAGATCGCCCTTGGTCAGCCCGGCCTTCGGGAACAGGACCTTGGCGGTGTTCGACAGCTCGATCCGGCGGCCGTCGACCTCCAACACGTCGCTGGCTTTGGGGCTCGCCATCAGGGCTCCGTCCGCTCGCGGCCGACCTCCTCGGGCGGCTTGTCGCGCCGCAGGCCGAGAAAGCGAGGATGGCGCAACCGCCCGTCCTCCGTCCACTCGGTGAAGCCGATCTCGGCCACGAGCCTCGGCTGCACGAAGGTGACCGCCGCCTCGCCGACATCCTCCGCGAACGGCGATCCCGGGCGCGCCAGCCGGTCGAGCCGCCGGCGCAGGTCGACCAGGGTCCGCTCGTCGAACCCGGTGCCGACCTTGCCCGCGTAGTGGAAGCCCGCGCCCTCGTAGTAGCCGAGCAAGAGCGCGCCAAAGCCAAGGCGGCTGCCGCGCGCCGCGCTGAAGCCGCCGATCACCAGCTCCTGGCCCCGGCTGCACTTGAGCTTCAGCCAGTCGCTCGTCCGGCCGGCCAGGTAGGAGGCGCTGGCGCGCTTGGCGATCAGGCCCTCCCAGCCCTTCGAGCAGGCCTCGCGGAACATCGCCTCGCCTTCGGTGTTGCGATGGGGCGTGAGGCGCAGCGGCTCGTCGAACGCGAGCGCCTGGCGCAGCAAGGCCTTGCGCCGCCGGAGCGGCAGCTGCCGGAGATCATGCGCCTCGAGGTGGATCAGGTCGAACAGGTAGTAGCGGACCCTGACGCCGCTCGAGCGCGCGCGTTCCGGATCGTCGATCTGCATCCGCTGCTGCAGGCGGGCAAAGCTGGTGCGCGGCCCCTCGAAGGCGACGACCTCGCCGTCGACCACGAAGTCGGCGCAGGGCTGCCCGGCAAGCGCGTCGACCAGCTCCGGATAGCTGCCGTCGAGCGCGCCGCGGTTGCGACTGAGCAGCCGGACCCGGTCGCCGGAGCGGTACGCCAGCACCCGCTCGCCGTCGAGCTTGCGCTCGAACAGCCAGTCCGGATCGGAGAAGCGCCGGTCGGTGAGCCTGGCCAGCATCGGCGGATACCAGTCGGGTTGGGGCGCGGCCACGAGGTGGCCCCGCTCCTCGGCATCGAGCTGCTCGAACAGATCAGCCATCGGTGCCCTCGGCGGCCGCAGCCTTGGCGAGCTGCGTCACGGTCCGGCCGCTCGCGACCGATCGGGGTTGGCTCGAGGTCGGCCGGCGCCGGGCGTCGGCGGCCTCGTCCTTGAGCTTGATCAGGAGCCACCTGGCGTCATCGGCCGGCCCCAGCCGCTGGAGCGCATAGCCGCCCTTCAGCTTCTGCCCGTGCAGCTCGATCAGGAGATGGCCGTCCTCCAGCGCCTCTCCGACTGGCTTCGGCGCGCCGTCCGCCTCGGTCAGGTTGTCATAGGTGCCGCGGTCCCAGACGATGACGGCGCCGGCGCCGTACTGGCCCTCGGGGATCACGCCTTCGAAATCGGCGTAGTCGAGCGGGTGGTCCTCGACCGCCATGGCGAGACGCTTCGCGCGCGGATCGGTCGATGGCCCCTTGGGCACCGCCCAGGACTTGAGCACGCCGTCGACCTCGAGCCGGAAGTCGAAGTGGTGGCTGCGCGCCTGGTGCTCCTGGATGACGAAACGCGGCCGCGATCCTCGGCGCGGCCGCCCGCCCGTAGGCTCGGGCGTCTTCCGCGCATCACGTCGCTGCCGGTAAACCTCGAGGCGTTGGTCAGCCATGGGCCTGCTTCTGGACACTCCTCCCGATGACGCCCCACCAACGTCGACGGCCCGCCGGGGTTCCCAAGCGGTCTCCGCCCGGACGAGGCCGTGCCAGGGGAACACCGGCGCCAGCGCGATGGCGATGATCCGTCACGGGCTTGCCGGGCCGGTCCTTTCTGGCTGCCCGTAGGATTGCGATCGTCGAGCGATCGGCTAGGTTCGAAAACAATCATCGCGCCGGGTGCGTCAACCAGGATCACCCCTAAGGATCATCCCACGGAATCAGCTTGTGGGCTCATCCCGAGGATCGTCCGATGACCACGAGACCGAACGAGCTGAGCGCCTGCGCGGCGCTCGAGGAGCTGCAGGCGGGCCGCCTCACGGCCGAAGCGCTGATGCTGGCCTGCCTCGAGCGCATCGGCGAGCGGGAGCCGGTGGTCCAGGCCTTCGCCCATCTCGACCCGGAGCTCGCGCTCGCCGAGGCGCGAAGGCGAGACGCCGGCAGCGCGCGCGGCCCGCTGCACGGCCTGCCGCTCGGGGTCAAGGACATCATCGACACCGGCGACCTCCCGACCGCCTACGGCTCCCGGGTCTACCCCGGCAACCGGCCGGCCCAGGATGCCGCCTGCGTCGCGCTGGCGCGCGCGGCCGGCGCCGTGATTCTCGGCAAGACCGTGACCACCGAGTTCGCCTTCCGCGCCCCGGGCCCGACCACCAATCCACACGATCCGGCGCACACGCCGGGAGGCTCGTCGAGCGGCTCGGCGGCCGCGGTCGCCGATCGCATGCTGCCGGTCGCCTTCGGGACCCAGACCGGCGGCTCGATCATCCGCCCGGCCTCGTTCTGCGGCGTGATCGGCTACAAGCCGAGCCTCGGCACGATCAACCGGGCAGGCGTCAAGCCGCTGGCCGAGAGCTTCGACACCGTCGGCCTGTTCGCGCGCAGCGTCGCGGATGTCGCCCTGGTCGCGGCGGTGCTCGCGGGCGACGAGCCGGCGCGTCACCGGATCGAGCCGGCCAAGCCCGCGCGGATCGGCCTCTGCCGCACGCCGTCCTGGCCGGAGGCCGAGCCGGCTGCGCGGGACGTCCTCGAGGCCAGCGCCGATCGGATCGCCCGGGCCGGCGTCCGGGTCGAGGCGGTGGAGCTCCCGCGCGCGTTCGCGGACTTCAACCAGCTCCACTCGACCGTCCTGCTGTTCGAGGCATTCCGGGCGCTCGCCTACGAGCGCACGGTGCACGCCGACCGGCTCGCCCCGGACACCCTCGAAGAGCTCGAGGCGGGCGGCCGGATCCCAAGGCGCGACTATCTCGCGGCCAAGGCCCGGATCGCCGAGTGCCGGCCGTTGATCGCCAGCGTGTTCGAGGCCGCGGACCTGCTGCTCGCGCCGAGCGCGCCCGGCGAGGCGCCGCGCGGCCTGGAGAGTACAGGTGCTGCGACCTTCAACCGCCTCTGGACCGGGCTGCTCGTACCCTGCCTCAATCTCCCGGCCGGCGCCGGCCCGAACGGACTGCCGATTGGCGTCCAGACGATCGGCGCCCGCAACGACGACGCCCGTCTGCTCGCGTGGTCGGCCTGGATCGAGGCGCGCCTGGCCGCGTGACCCGGTTGACGGACGCCATCCCGCCCCGGGTCAGGCGGCGATGCCGTTGCCCGCAGCCGGCCAGGGATAGGCCTTGATCGCGCGCACGAAAGCGGCCACGGCGGGCGAATAGCGGCGGCCGGCGACCGTCACCAGCGAGACGTCGCGGGTCACCTCCGGATTGATCACCCGCCGGGTGTGCAGGCCGGACAGGACCGGCGAGAACTCGGGGATGAAGCAGATGCCCATGCCGGCCATGACCATGACCTGGATCCAGTCCTCGCGCTCGCTGCGGTAGCCGACCCGCATCTTGACCTCGCGCTCGCGCAGGAGGCTCGCGATGTGGTCCTGGTACTCGCAGTTGATCCGCAGCAGGTAGGTCTCGCCGGCGACATCGGTGATCTCGATCGCATTCTGGGCCTCGAAGCGGTGGCCGGTCGGGAAGGCCAGCAGGAAGTTCTCCTGATACAGCGGTTGCACGACGAAACGCTCGTCGAGGGACTCCGGCTGCGCCATGACCGCGAGATCGAGCTCGCCGTCGTGGAGCAGACTGCAGAGCCGGCTCGGCACACCCTCGAGCAGGGTCACCTCGACCCCCGGGTGATTGCGCTGGAAGTCGTTGAGGAAGCCGATGCCGCGCAACGGCCCGATCGTGCACATGAGGCCGACGTTGAGCGGCGCGTTGTCGAGCTTGAGAAAGCTCTTCGCCGTGGTCTTGGCGGCCTCGGTCTGCTTCCAGACCTGCTCGAGCTGGGGGCGCATCAGGCGGCCGAGGTCGGTCAGGTGGCTGAGGTGGCGCTCGCGGCGGAACAACAGGCCGCCCAGCTCCTCCTCGAGCTTCTGGACCGCGCGCGTGAGCGCCGGCTGGGTGACGTTGCACTGCTCGGCCGCGCGGGTAAAGTTCAACGTCTCGCAAACCGCAAGAAAGTAGCGAATTCTGATGCATTTCCAAAGGCGCTTCCTCCCGAGGCGCGCGCGCCGCGTATGCTGCCCGATTTCGCCGCCCAAGCAACATCAATTCGAGGTGAAGCCAGCCGAAGTCAGCGTTCCGATGTGCGGACGATGCCTGGACCGGCGCAGCGGCGGCCATCCGCGCCGCTCCCGACCGCTTCGAGAGCCGGGCGGGCTGCCGGCCGCGCTAACGTGTCAGAAAGATGGTCATGAGTGGCAAGCATCAAGTCGATACGGAATTGGCATTTCCCCGTGGCGAGCCGATCCGCGATGGTGTCGGTGCCTCCCTCGCTTCATGGCCGGCCCCGCGCCGGCCACTTTGTCTCAGGGGACGAGGCGACGGGCGACCGCCGCCGGTCGGGATCGGGCTTGAACCATGGGTGCGGGAAGGACGTAGACGATGACCACCCGGTATGATGCCATCATCATCGGCACCGGACAGTCGGGGCCGTCGCTGGCCGGGCGCCTCACCCGGGAGGGCCGAAAGGTAGCGATCGTCGAGCGCAAGCGCTTCGGCGGCACCTGCGTCAACAACGGCTGCATCCCGACCAAGACCCTGGTCGCGAGCGCGCGGGCGGCGCACGTGGCGCGCCGGGCGGCCGAGTTCGGGGTGGTGATCCAGGGCCCGGTCCGGGTCGACATGAAGGCGGTCAAGGCGAGGAAGGACAGGATCGTGCAAGTCTCCAACGAGGGCGTCGAAGAGAGCTTGCGCGAGAACCCGGGGGTCACGGTCTACGTCGGCCATGCCCGCTTCGCCGGTCCGAAGGCGGTTCAGATCGGTGCCGACCGGCTCGAGGCCGAGCAGATCTTCATCAACGTCGGCGGCCGCGCCGACGTGCCGAGGATCCCGGGCATCGAGACGGTGCCCTACTACACCAACTCCTCGATCATGGCGGTCGACTTCCTGCCGGAGCATCTGGTGATCCTCGGCGGCAGCTACATCGGCCTCGAGTTCGGCCAGATGTACCGGCGCTTCGGCAGCGAGGTGACGATCATCCAGCGCGGGCCCCATCTGATCCCGCGCGAGGACGAGGACGTCTCCGCGGCGATTCGCGAGATCCTGGAGGACGAGGGCATCAGGATCCTGACCGATGCCGACGCCACGCGCGTCGAGGCGCGAGGGGACCGGGTCGCGGTCGCGGTGGCCGCCGGTGGCAAGGCCACGAGCGTCGTCGGCTCGCATCTCCTGGTCGCGACCGGCAGGCGGCCCAACACCGACGACCTCGGGCTGGACCGGGCGGGGGTCGCGACCGACGAGCGCGGCTACATCAAGGTCGACGGCGCGCTCCAGACCAACGTCCCCGGCATCTTCGCGATGGGCGACTGCAACGGCCGGGGCGCCTTCACCCACACCTCCTACAACGACTTCGAGATCGTGGCCGCGAACCTGTTCGAGGGCGATCCGCGCCGGGTCGAGGACCGGATCCTGACCTACGGCCTGTTCATCGACCCGCCGCTCGGCCGTTGTGGCATGACCGAGACCGAGGTGCGGCGCAAGGGCATCAAGGCGCTGATCGCGAAGATGCCGATGGAGGACGTCGGGCGCGCCTACGAGCGCAGCGAGACCAAGGGCTTCATCAAGATCATCGTCGACGCCCAGAGCAAGCAGATCCTGGGTGCCGCCCTGCTCGGCATCGAGGGCGACGAGATCGTCCAGGGGCTGCTCGACCTGATGTATGCCAAGGCCCCTTACACCGTGATCCAGCGGGCGATGCACATCCACCCGACGGTCTACGAAATGATCCCCGGCATGTTCGAGGAGCTGCAGCCGCTGACCTAGACCTAGAGGCAGACGGCGCGGGCGCGGGCGCGCACGGCGGTTGGTCCCATTCGACCGCGACCCACCCGCCCTCGCGCTCGACGCCCGGCACGGGCGCGCACGCCGGTTGGTGGTTGCCCGACGTCGCCGGTCGGCGCCCCGCCCGCGGCTGCTCGATCCCAATGTCGGCCTGCTGATGATCCTGATCCTGCCGCCCGAGGCCAGTCCCGAGCCCACTTCGGCAGCGGGATGCTTTAACCCTTCGTCAACGATTTGGCGCCAGTTCCATGCTGATGGGTCCATGCGATCCTGGGAGTCTCCGCCGCCCGGCGCGGGCTGGGCACGGATTCCCACGGTCGCGTGGACCATCCGAAGAAAGGCTTAACGCGGCAGAGGTTAACGTTCGGTTAAGGCGGAGCGCTGGCATTGCCCGCATGGACGGTGGTGGACGGTGGTGGACGGTGGGTGGCTTGGGGCAAAGCGGTCCAGCCGGCGCGCCGGCCGCTGAAGCGAGACTGGCAAGGCGAGCATCGGGCGCGGGCGATCCTGGCGGCTGCTCGGGCCCGACGGTCCCCGGGCTCCGGCCACGATCTGGGTCTCGGTAACTGATTGAAGGACGAGAGGACATGCGCGCTCGAGCCACTGTTGAAGACCCGCCAGCCCTGACCATGCGGCGTGCCCGCCTCGCCGTCGCCACCCTGTTCTTCGCCAACGGCTGCGGGCTCGGCAGCTGGGTGCCGCACATCCCGGACGTCAAGCTCTGGCACGGGCTGTCCGATGCCGTGCTCGGGCTGGCCCTCCTGGCGATTGCGATCGGCGCGGTCGCGGCTTTGCCGGTCGCGGGCGCGTTGGTCGCGCGTTTCGGCAGCCGGCCCGTGACCCGGGCCGCGGCGCTCCTGTTCTGCGCCGCACTGCCGCTGCCGCTGCTCGCCCCGGATTTCCCCACATTGCTCGCCGCCCTGGCGCTGCTCGGCGTCGGCACCGGCAGCCTCGATGTCGCCATGAACGCGCACGCGGTGCTGGTCGAGGCGCGCTACGGCCGGCCGATCATGTCGTCGTTCCATGGCATGTTCAGCCTCGGCGGGCTCGTGGGCGCGGCGCTCGCGGGCGGCGCCATGCAAGCCGGCCTGCCGCCGACCGCCCATCTCGACCTTGCGGCCGCGGTCCTCGGCATGGCGGTGCTCGCGGCCTGGCCGGCGCTGCTGCCGACGGCGCCCTCGGTCTCGGACGGGCCTCTGTTCGCGCTGCCGCGCGGCCGCCTGCTCGGGCTCGGCGCGCTCGCCCTCATCGGCCTCATGGCCGAGGGCGCGATGGGCGACTGGTCGGCGGTCTACCTCCGCATGGACCTCGGCGCGACCGCCGGCACCGCGGCGTTCGGCTTTGCCGCCTTCTCGCTCGCGATGGCGCTCGGCCGCCTGACCGGCGACCGTCTGGTCGCGCGCTTCGGGCCGGCGGACGTGCTCGTCACCGGCGCCCTGATCGGCGGCGGCACCCTCGGCGCGGCCCTGCTCGCCGGCCATCCGGCGGTGGCGGTCCTGGGCTTCGCCGGCATGGGCATCGGCCTTGCCAACGTCATCCCGATCGTGTTCAGCGCTGCCGGCCGCCTCGAGGGCCTCGCCCCCGGGATCGGCATCGCCGCGGTCTCGACCGCGGGCTACTTCGGCTTCCTCGCCGGGCCGCCGCTGATCGGCCTGGTCGCCGAGGCGAGCGGCCTCGCGGTGGCCCTCGGTCTGGTGACCGTGGTGGTCGGCCTGATGGCGCTCGGCGCGGGCGCGCTGCAGAGCCCGGCGCGCCGGGCGGCGGCGCTCGCGGGCTGATCAGGCCCGACGCGCGAGCGCGGTCAGCGCCCCGGCCGCGATCAGCAGGCTCGCGCCGGCGCGGTTGACCAGGCGCAGCATCCGGGGCGTGCTGAGGCGCGCGCGCAACTGGCCCGCGAGCAGCGCCCAGAGCGCGGCGTTGACCGCTGCCAGCAGGACGAACGTCGACTCCAGGATCAGGAACTGCGGCAACGGCGCCCGCCCGGCGGCGACGAACTGCGGCACGAAGGCGATGAAGAAGACGATGCCCTTGGGGTTGAGCGCCGTGACCACAAAGGCGTGCCAGAACATGGCGCCCTGGCTCGCCGGGCGCACCTGCTCGAGCGCGTCGGCGACCGCCTCGGCCCGCCAGAGCCGGACCCCGAGCCACACCAGATAGACCGCGCCGACCAGCTTCAGCGCCGTGAACAGGGTCGCCGAAGCCGCCAGCACGGCCCCGGCACCGAGCAGCGAGATGGTCATGGCGATCAGGTCGCCGAGCGCCACGCCCGGCACCGTCGCCCAGCCGGTCCGGCGGCCGCCGGCCAGCGCATGGCTCACCACCAGGGTCACGGTCGGGCCCGGGATGACGAGCAGGATCGTGCTCGCGAGCACGAAGGCGAGCCAGAGCTCAAGCGGCATCGGCGGACCTCCGGTTCTGATCCGGCCGCAAGCGAGCCCCAGCGCGCCGGCGCTTGTCAAGCGCCTTTGGCCGCGCGCCTCGTCAGGGTCCGAGCGCCGCCCGACCGAGCCGCCGGCGTCGGATCGGCCCGAGGCTGCTTCTCACCATCGCCTCCCGCTTTGACCCTTAGCCTGGTCGCTCAAAAGCGCGAGCCCAAGCCAAGGCCGCCGAAAAGGATCCCATGGTCCCAGTCACTCTCGCGGAACTGCAGGTCGTAGGCCGCCTTGCCGTACAGGAACAGGCTCCTCGAAAGGTCGAACTTCACGCCGAGCTCAGGCCCCGCCACCATGCCATCCTGGACGGCTTTGCCGTAAACACCGCCCAAGTTGGCGCCGACATAGGGATGCGCGGCACCCAGGTTGCCTTGCAAGTTGACGCCAAGGGTCGACCGCCCGGCGGGGCCGTCGTCCTGGCTTTGAAAGCCGTAGAGGAAGTCCTGCTCCAGGGAGATCGGCACGTTCGGGGTCACGAGGTATTCGCCGCGGACGCCGAGGCCCGCGAGCGCGCTGGTGGAGCCGTCGTTGGTCTCGCGGAAGTTGTTGCCGTAGATGCCGCCGAGACTGACCGCCCACTTCGGGGCGGGCGGTGGCCCGGCCTGCGGCGCGACCGCGACCGGGGGTGGAACCGGAACGGCAACGGGCGCCGGCGCGGGGCGCGGGATCTCGATCGCCACGCGGCGGTTCTGCGGCTCGCGCACGCCGTCCGCGGTCGGCACCAGGGGATCGTTCTCGCCTTCCGCCATCACCGCGATGATCGATGCCGGAACCCCCAGGCGGACCAGTTCGCGCTCCACAGCCTCGGCGCGGCGCTGCGAAAGCGCAAGATTGTAGGCTGGCGACCCCGACAGGTCGGTATAGCCGTTGACGGCAACTCTGGCCGCGCCCGTCCTTTTGTACTCATCGGCCGCGCGGTTCACCACCGCCGCCCCTTCGGGGGTCAGGGTCGCGTCATTCAGGTTGAAGAAAACCAGGAATCTGGCCGGCTCCATCTCCGTGGTCGGCACTCGTTCCGCCGCTTGCTGCGCGTACGCAGCCGACGACATCAGCACCAGCGCTGAAACGCCGATGAAGAGTTTCCTCATGGATTGCCCTCCGCTCATGATGCGGTGTTGATCAGCAGCTTCGGACTTATTGTGCTCAGCGCACCTCGTCGGTCATTGTGCCAAGTCAACGCCAATTCACAATCTACGTTGCGTGCAATTCGCCTCGCCGAATTCAATTATGCTTCGCTGTTAAATCCTACCACTATTGAACTTTAGGATTCTCCCGATGCCGAACAAGCACGCCTTCAGCAAATCGTTCCGTCCCGGTCAAAATCTGTGCAAGTCGAGGTGGCAAATCTGCAACAGCTCCATTTCACTGCGGGCGACCGCGAAACCGGCGCTGGCCGCCGGCGCTCTGGGAGCGACGGCCGCTCCGCTGCTCCCGCCGCTGACGGCGATCGCCTGCCGGGAGCCTCGGATGGCGTCCGTCTGGCGACCATGAGGACCGGCTATCGAAATCATAAGAACAGAGCATTTCCGCGCTTGGCCCGGCTTTGCCAAGCTCCCGGCATCGGCAGTTGAAACGGTCGCCGGCCAAGCGGCCCCGCGGCCCCGGCTGCCAAGGCCCGTGCAATCGCGGACCGCAAGGCTTTCGCCTGGCGGCCGCCCGAACAAGGAAGCCCCCGATGATCGCTGAACGCGCCTCGACCCCCATGCAGTCCTTCGGCGTCCGGCCGGACGCCGCCGCCGCCACCGGCGCCAGGCTCGAGGCGCTCGGCCTCAACGTCGCGCGCTATGCGCTGGTCCTGGTCCTGGTCTGGATCGGCCTGATGAAGTTCACCGCCTACGAGGCGGGCGCGATCCAGCCGCTGGTCGCCAACAGCCCGCTGATGTTCTGGCTGTACGGCCTGTTCAGCGTCCAGGCGGCCTCGAACCTGATCGGCGCCGCCGAGATCGTGGCCGGCGTCCTGATCGCGATCCGGCCCTGGTCGCCCTCGGCCGCGGTGGTCGGCAGCCTGATGGCGGTTGCCACCTTCGTCATCACGCTTACCTTCATGTTCTCGACCCCCGGCTGGGAGCCGAGCCTGGGCGGCTTCCCGGCGCTCTCGGTGGCGCCCGGCCAGTTTATCCTGAAGGATGCCGTGCTCCTGGGGGCCGCCATCTGGTCGCTCGGCGAGGCGCTCCGTCACGTCGGTGCGAGTGAGTAACCGCTCTTGGATCGCGGCTGGCGCGCCGGGCAAGAGGCCCGGCCGCTGCCGGCTCCGGAAGGCCAGCAACGATGTCCACCTCACTGCGCGACCTCCAGTCCCCGCCCGTGGCCGCGTCGGCTCGACGGTCGTCGTCGGGCGCCGCATCGACCCTTGACGCCGTGCCGCGGGTCGTGATCCTCGGCGCGGGCTTCGGCGGGCTCGCCGCCGCGACCGCGCTGCGCAAGGCGCCGGTTGCGGTCACGGTGATCGACCGGCGCAACTACCATCTGTTCCAACCGCTGCTCTATCAGGTCGCGACCGCCGCCCTCTCGCCCGCCGACATCGCGCAGCCGATCCGCGCCATCCTGCGCCATCAAAGCAACGCGAGCGTGCTGCTCGGCCGGGTCACCAGTATCGATACCCGAGCGCGCGAGGTGCTGATCCTGGGGCACGACCCGGGAACCGAGCGGCGCGTCGGCTACGACCAGCTGATCGTCGCGACCGGCGCGCGCCATGCCTATTTCGGCCACGACGAGTGGGAAGAGGTCGCCCCCGGGCTCAAGAAGATCGAGGACGCGACCGACATCCGCAGGCGCCTGCTGCTGGCGTTCGAGCGGGCCGAGATGGCCCTGGATCCGGACGAGCGAGCGGCGCTCCTGACCTTCGTCGTGGTCGGCGGCGGGCCGACCGGGGTCGAGCTCGCGGGCGCGATCGCCGAGCTCGCGCGCATGGCGCTGGCGACCGACTTCCGCCACATCGATCCGCGCCAGACGCGGGTCATCCTGGTCGAGGCCGGGCCGCGCCTGCTGCCGGTCATGCCCGAACGGCTGTCGGCGATCGCCAAGCGCGCGCTCGAGCGGCTGGGCGTCGAGGTCCGCCTCGGCCAGGCGCTGACCGGCTGCGACGCGGCGGGCGCGACGGTCGCGGGCGAGCGGGTCGCGGCGCGAACGATCCTCTGGGCGGCGGGCGTGGCCGCCTCGCCCGCGGCCCAATGGCTCGATGCCGGGAAGGACCGCGCCGGCCGGGTCAAGGTCGAGCCCGACCTCACGGTCCCCGGCCATCCCGAGATCTTCGTGATCGGCGACACCGCACTCGCGACCGATGCAAAGGGCCGTCCGCTGCCCGGGATCGCGCCGGCCGCCAAGCAGGCCGGCCAATACGTCGCCCGCGTGATCCGCGCCCGGATCGCCGGCCGCCCGGCGCCGGCGCCGTTCCGCTACCGCCATCTCGGCAACCTCGCCACCATCGGCCGCAAGGCCGCGGTCGCCGACTTCGGCTGGCTGCGCCTCTCGGGGCGCGTCGCCTGGCTGCTCTGGGGCGCGGTCCACATCTTCTTCCTGATCGGCTTTCGCAACCGGCTCGCGGTCCTGCTCGACTGGCTCTGGTCCTATCTGACCTTCCAGCGCGGGGCGCGGCTGATCACCGGTCCGACGCCCTAGCCGGCGCCAGGCAGAGGGCGAGGCTTCGAACCCACGGATCGCATCCGGCCGGTGTCGCTCCGGCCGGGCGGCGTCTGGCGCTCGAGTGCAGCAGGCGATTGACGCGCAGATCCACCGCGCCGATCGCGTGCGATTTTAGGAGCGGAATCTCGACCACGGGGTAGACGCCGGTAAGGTGCGCGCCGTGACGCGCCGCGAGCCCGATGGCGGCATCAACGTGCCTAGCGCAGTCCTTGCTATGGTCGAGATGTACGAGCAGATCCTCATAGGTCATGGCGCCTCGCTTGACCGCAGCCAACAAGCCTGGCCTTGATGGGGCGGTCACCTCAGCCGTCCTGCTTGAGTTCGTACAGGTCGGCAGCGTCCTCCCAGCGGGCGACAACCCGGTCGTCGGCGAACCTGGCAAGCGCCGCCGGCACCGCATCCGTCTTCTCGATCGCCGGCGACAGGTGGACCTTGCCGATCTCGACGTTGTGACGTGGCCCGAGCTGCTCGCGAGCCGCTTGTAGAGCGTCACCTGATGGGGCCTGCACTTCGCCAGTCGGCGATTGAGATCGCGGAGCGACACCAGACCTGCCGGGCCTCCGCCCCGATCGACCACCCGCAGATCGGCGATCGGTGGACCTCCATCCTCGCCTCGGCCTCCGCCACGGTCTGCTCGGGGGCAGCCGGCAATCGCGATCGTCGACATGGCCCTGCGGACCCCCGCGCGGTGCGGGTCCAGAGCCTCGGCCACGCCACGCACCACGATATCGCGATCGGTGATGATGCCGCGCAACCGCTCGCCGTCGAGCACCGGCAGGCAACCGACGTCGTGGTCGCGCATCTTACAGGCGGCCACAGCCAGCGAAGCGTCCGGACCGATGCGCCCGGGCTCGACATCGCCTACAAGCTTTGCGTCTATGGCGGGCGCGGGCGGCTGAAGCTGTCCGCGGGCAAGCCGGTTCTGCCGGGCCGCGAGCAGGTCTTCCGGTTCGAGGAGAACGGTCGGGCGGTGCGCGACGTCATCGCTCGCGCGGAAGAGACCTTGGCCGGCCGGGCACTGCTCAGTCCGGTCATGCGCGGCGGGCGCCGGCTGCCCGAGGGTAGCGTCGATCTGCAGGCAGCCCGCCGGCGCGCGCAGGACGAGACTGCGCGCCTGCCCGAGCCTATCCGCGCGATCCGGGCCGCCCAGCGGCGATACCCGGTCGCGATCAGCGCGGCGCTGCGGGCCTATCAGGACGACGTCGCAAGAGACGTCGCGGTGGCCGAAGGGGGGCGCGGCGGCCGGCACGCGCTGACCGACGTGATTGCCTCGCGTTGACCCACGTCAATGCCATTCGCGTCCGCTCGTTCCAGCTTCCTTCGCGAAGGCCGGTTCGAGGAAGGAAGAGGCGGTGCTGACGTTTGAGGACTGTCTTGCGCTCTGCGACCTCTCCGAAGAGGAGGTGCGGGCGATCGCTGAGCACGAGCATCTGCCGGCGATCGTCGCTCTGGAGCTCGGCGGCTGCCTGGTCCAGGACCCGGACGGCGAGCTCCTGGTGAGCCACATGGTGATCGAGGACATCCGGGCGGCGGAGCGGCGTGGCGACCTGCTGCGCGCGGCGCAGCTGAAGCAGACCCTTCGCCACTTCATTGAGCAGCATCTGGTAGCCAAACCGCCGGCGGCGGGACCGCTGAGATGAAGCTGGTCGAGGCGCCTGTAGTCGACGCCGACGCTCCGGACGCCGCGGCGCAAGCCGCCACGGCCGCCGCTGCGCGCTCGGCGAGCCGGGCGGCCGCCAGGCCCCGGCCTTCCCGACGGGAGGCGCCGGCTGAGCCTTTCGAGCCGCCGACCCCTACCTCGCAGACCTTCGAGGCCCTCGACCGCTCGCTGCACGCGGCCTTCGGCCGGCTGACCCGCGGCATCTCGCCGATTGTCCTGGTGCGCGCCTATGTCGACTGGCTCGTGCATCTCGGCCTCTCGCCCGGCAAGCAGGCGCAGCTGGCCGACAAGGCCACGCGCAAGGCGCTACGCTTCGCGATTTACGCCGCGCGTGCGGCCGCCGACCCGAAGACGCCGCCCTGCATCCAGCCGCTGCCCCAGGACCACCGCTTCGATCACCCGGACTGGCATCGGCCGCCGTTCAATCTGATCCAGCAGGCCTTCCTCTTGACCCAGCAGTGGTGCCACGCCGCCACCACGGGCCTGCGCGGCATGCCGAGGCAGGAGCAGGACGTGCTGGCGTTCGCCGGCCGTCAGTTGCTCGACCTTCTGGCCCCCTCCAACTTCGTCCCGACCAATCCCGAAGTGTTGCGCGCGACCATCGAGCAGAGCGGCGCCAACCTCGTGCGCGGCGCGCTCAATTTCGTCGAGGACTGCGAGTGCGCGGTCTCGGGCAAGCCGCCGATCGGCGCCGAGCGCTACCGCGTCGGCGAGGCGGTCGCCCTCACCCCTGGCAAGGTGATCTACCGCAACCGGCTGATCGAGCTGATCCAGTACGCCCCGACCACCGAGAGTGTCGGTGCCGAGCCAGTCCTGATCGTGCCGGCCTGGATCATGAAGTATTACGTGCTCGACCTCTCGGCTCACAACTCGCTGGTGCGCTACCTGGTCGGGCAGGGCCACACGGTGTTCATGATCTCATGGCGGAACCCGGGCGCCGAGGACCGGGACCTCGGCCTCGACGACTACCGCCGGCTCGGAATCATGGCCGCGCTGGAGGCGATTGGAGCGATTGTGCCCGAGCGGCGGGTGCACGCGGCGGGCTACTGCCTCGGCGGCACGCTGCTCGCGATCGCGGCCTCGGCGATGGCCCGTGAAAGCGACCGGCGCCTGGCCTCGGTCACCCTGCTGGCCGCCCAGGCCGACTTCACCGAGCCCGGCGAGATCATGCTGTTCCTGAACGAGACCGAGGTCGCGTTCCTCGAGGACATGATGTGGGAGCGCGGCTATCTCGACAGCGGGCAGATGGCCGGCGCCTTCCAGATGCTGCGCTCGAACGACCTGATCTGGTCGCGCATCGTCCACGACTACCTGCTCGGCCGGCGCCAGGAGATCAACGATCTGATGGCCTGGAACGCCGACGGCACGCGCCTGCCCTACCGCATGCACTCCGAATATCTGCGCCGACTGTTCCTCGACAATGACCTCGCCCAAGGCCGCTACGAGGTCGACGGCCGGCCGATCACGATCAGCGACATCCGGGTTCCGGTGTTCGCGGTCGGCACCGCGCGAGACCACGTGGCGCCCTGGATCTCGGTCTACAAGATCCACCTCTTGACCGACACCGACGTCACCTTCGTCCTGACCGCGGGCGGCCACAACGCCGGCATCGTGAGCGAGCCCCGCCACCCCGGGCGCAGCTATCAGATCGCGACCAAGCGCGAGGGCGACATGCATGTCGACCCCGAGACCTGGGCCGCCGCCACGCCGCGGCACGACGGCTCCTGGTGGCCGGAATGGGTGGCATGGCTGCAGAGGCATTCGAGCGGAGAGGTTTCGCCGCCGGCGATGGGCGCGCCGGCCGCAGGCTATCCGCCGCTCGAGGACGCGCCCGGCCGCTACGTCCGTCTGCCGTAGTCCCGGGCCCATGATCCGGGCCGGGTACGGCAGCAGATTGGGAGGACTCCTTGCACGCAATGCGCTCAGCTCTGCTCGAAGGCCCCGGTCAGCCGTCGCGGGTCCAGTGGACGCGAAGGAAATAGGCCTCCTTCTCGTAGCGAAAGTCGAGCTCGCCGTGATAGGCGTGCCGCAAGGCCTCACCGATCCGCCGCGGCAGGTGAATCTCGGTGGTCCGGACCACGATCGCATCGTCCTGCTCCTCGATGCCCATGATCCGGTGCAGCGGACCCTCCCAACCGATGCGACCCTCGAGCAACTCGAGGAGGCATGGGCGACCTTGAGGGGCCGCTCGAAGGCGTGGTCGCGCGTCTGTACGACATCTTGACGGCCAGCGAGGAGTTTCTCGAGGACCGCGAGTAGCCGGCTGCCGCAGCCCGCGCCGGCGGAGTTGCGAGCAGGTGGGCAACCAACCTGACCGGAGAGCTCGAGAGACTTGACCGCCATGTTCACGCGCCACGCACTCTTTGCCGATCGAAACGAGGCGGGGCGTCGGCTGGCCGAGTGGCTGATGCGCTTCAAGAATGAGCGACCCGTGATCCTCGCTTTGCCGCGCGGCGGTGTGCCCGTCGGCTTTGAGGTCACCCGGCTGCTCGATGCCCCGCTCGACCTGGTGCTCGTGTGCAAGATCGGCGTGCCCTTCGAGACCGTGCTCGCCCAGACGACGGGCTGGTACGACGGCGGCGAGCTCACCTGGACCGGCGGCGCCAACGCCGGGCAGACCGTGGCGGTGCGCAGCTGGGGACGCAACGACCGGCACGCTCAGCCTGTTCCTGCCGGCGCTCTACCCGATGCAGGCGGGCGATGTCTTCACCATCCGTCCCGGCTGCGACAAGACCTTCGCAACCTGCCAGGCGAAGCTCGACAACGCGGTCAACTTCCGCGGCTTCCCGCACGTCCCCGGGACCGACCAGGTGCTGAGCTACCCGATGCGCAGAGTTGAGGTCGCCGAGATCTTGGCCGCAGCGCGCACGTGGCTTGGCACGCCCTGGCGCCACCAGGGCAGGTTGAAGGACGCCGCCGTGGACTGCGGCGGCCTCATCCTCGGCGTCGGCAATGAGCTCAGGCTGCTCGACTTCGATACCCGCGCCTACGGCCGCATCCCCGACGGCCAGCAGCTTCGCGCGCTCCGCCAGCAGGGCTTCATGCTGCTGTTCGTGCTGGTTGGCACGGCTCTCACCTGGATGCATTTCGCGATCCGGCGGATGGAGCGGGCGCAGCTGTCCAAGCTGGAGACCCTGCCCGAACTGCCGGAAATGGCCGAGCTGCACCCGCCCGCCCCGATCGGGCGTTTCGAGACACGGCGCGTCGGCGTGCGGCACCGGCGTCGCGGCCCGCTGACGGATTCGGCCTGCGGCGGGGTCGTCGCGTAGCGGTCGCAATCTCTCGGTTGCCGTCCCCAGCACTCAACGATAAGGTTGAGCCCCGACACAGAGAGATCCATGACGGTCCACACC
>CAVTFM010000027.1:0-74023 GCA_963733965.1 uncultured Alphaproteobacteria bacterium | reverse complement strand
CACCTGATCGCCCGGCCGATGGCCGAGATGGTCGGCGGCAACAGCTTCATCGGCACCTGGAAGATCGCCGACATCGCGGCGCTGGTGATCATCCTGGTCGAGGTCTCGATGGGCCTGTTCCTGATGGAGAGCCTGCGCATCACCCGCCTGTTCCCGGTGATCGGCGCCTTGCCCGACAAGTGGCGGGTGATCATGATCTGGATCACGCTCGGTCTCCTCTCCGCGCTGGCCAGCGTCGAGGCCGGCCTTGCCTACATGCGCGAGATCCTGCTCCAGGACGAGCTCGCGACCACGGCACTGCTGCGCGGCGAGCACGGCGCCGGCTTCGGCAACCAGTTCGTCTGGATCACGACCGCGGCGCAGATGGGCATGGGCTTCATCCTGCCCTACGCGCTGACCTTCGTCGCGATCCCGCTCGAGAGCTTCGTGCACGCGCTCCGCACCGTGCTCGGGATGCTGCTGGCGGGCGGCCTGCGCGGGCTCGCGGTGGCGCTCCGCCTGGCCGGCGACGGCTGCCGCTACCTCGGCCGGCTGCTGGTCGAGCTGTACGATCTGATGATCTTTCTGCCACTCTGGCTCGAGCAGCAGCTCAAGTCCCATCTCGGCCACCCTGCGCCGCCGGCCACCGAGCCCGCGGCGCTGGCGGCGGCCATGCCGGTCGCGGCCCCAAGGCGCGCCCCCAAGGTCAAGGAGCAGCTGCCATGAAGCCCTGGCGCCAGATCGCTCTCGCGCTCCTCGCGCTGGGGCTCGCCGGCTGCTCGGGCGAGGCCGCGCCGAGCTCGCGCGGCGTCTATCTGCTGCTCGACACCTCGGGCACCTATACCCACGAGCTCGACAAGGCCGAGCTGCTGATCAGCGCGCTCCTGGCCAAGCTCGAGCCCGGCGACTCGTTCGCGGTCGCCCGGATCGACACCGGCAGCTTCACCGAGAAGGACATCGTCGCCAAGGTCACCTTCGATGACCGGCCGAGCGTCGCCAACCAGCAAAAGCGCCAGTTCCGCGACGCGATCGACCGCTTCGTCAGGCAGGTCAAGCCCGCCCCCTACACCGACATCACGGGCGGCCTGCTCCAGGCGTCCGAGTACCTCAACGAGAAGAACCCCGGCCGCAAGACCGTCCTGATCTTCTCGGACCTGAAGGAGGACCTGAAGAAGGGCTACGTGCGCAACCTGCCGCTGACGGTCGACGGCTTCGAGGTGATCGCGATCAACGTCACCAAGCTGCGCTCCGACAACGTCGACCCGCGCGGGTACATGACCCGGCTCGAGGACTGGCAGCGCAAGGTCGAATCCGGCGGCGGCCACTGGCGCGTGATCAACGACCTCGACCGCCTCGACGGCATCCTGGGCTGAGCCACAAAGGCGCCGCAGGGACCAGGCCCGCGGCGCCGGCTCGAGAGGACGACAGCGAGCGGCACTTCCGGCGCCCCTTTGACCTTGCGGCCGTCGCGGCCGATCCGCATCGTCACATCGGGCCCCGGCCCGCAGGCGATCGGGGCCGCGGCGAGCGAGCCAAACCCATGGCCCGGCGAGCTTTCTCCGGTTCGTTTGGCTTTCGGCCAAGGGTGACCGCGCGGCCCGCCGCACGGTCACGGCCTGGAAAGCTCGGCTGATAGCGATCCCGCGAAGTCTTTACCTTCGCGGGGCGCGCCTGCCGCCCACCAACAGGCGCGCAGACCAAGCGTGCAAGTGGAGACCTCCGCGCTTCGTCGCGATGCCTGCAGGTCCAAACCCCAGTCTTTGCGCACCCCTCGGGTTCGTTTGGCTTTTCCGCCGCCAGCGGGGCGGCGGCGCCAGGGCAGCCGCGAAGCGGGCGCTGTTCTGCCGGCTCTGGCGCGCGCCCGCCTGCGCACCCGACGCAGGGTCAGTGGCCATGCTTCGCGGTCTCCCCCGGAGGATCGCCTGCGGCCGGCAAGGTTCAGCGCGAAAGTGGACATTTCCCACCTTGCTGATAGCAGATAATGGGAAAATATGCAAGGATGGGCCGGCGCTCGGAGCCAGGGAAGCCTGGAACCAGGGAAGGGCTCGGACCGGCGCGCTCGGGCGCTTGGCTGCGGCAGATCGGCCACGGTTTTGCCCGCAAAAGCGGGGGTGAATGTGCTGGACTCTGGGTCGGAGCGACGACCCGTCGGGCGCCATGGCCATCCGATATGTTGTCAGGTAATAGGAACAAATGCACGTTTGGATGCCGCCCACAAGTGACTTAGCCCTTGACGGAACGGCGCGGGACCGGTTGCCAACCAGCTCCGGCGGAAAATCCTTGCTGATCGGGAATTATGGCGAATCATAATCCGAGCCGGTCCCATGCGGCGCGCGGACGGAAGCCGCCGCAACGCCGGGTCCGGCTCGCGCGCGACCTTGATCATCGATGTCCTTCCAGGAGCAGGCCCGCACCATGACACAGGCCTCGCCTGCAGGCGACGCCGCAGGCAAATTCGAGAACAACGGTCCCTCAGCGACCGATCGGCAGGCGGCGAATCCGCAGCCTGGTGTCTTCGACGATAACGATTGCGCCGGTCTCCAGGGCTTGGGCAGTGGACGCCAGGACATCTCGGAGCCGATCGAGGATCCGCGCCGTCCGCGCCGAGCGCAGCCGGAGCAGGATCACGGCCGCGCGTGCCTCACCTGCCGCGGCGGCAAGGTCAGCGAAATCCAGATCGAACGTCAAGACCACGCGCTTTTCGGCCACGGCTTTCGCCAACACCGCCTGGTCGCCGAGCTTCTGAAGCCCGAGCTCGCGAAGATGCACGGCATCATGACCCTGCGTGCGCAACCAGACAGCGACATCGGTCGCAAGGTTCATGTCGACCAGGAAGCGCATGTATCAGGCCGGCACCACGTCCTCGCGGGTGAGCCAAGCCGCGTAGGCGAGGGCCTGTCGGATGTCTTCCGGCTCGAGATCGGGATAGGCGGCGAGGATCGCCTCGGTGGTCTCGCCCTCGGCGACCAGGCCCACGATCGTACCGACCGTGATCCGCATGCCGCGGATGCAGGCGCGTCCGCCCATCTTGCCGGGCTCGAAGGTGATGCGCTCGAATGGTCCGGTCTCCGCCATCACAGGGTCACTCCCGCTTTGCGCATGGATCGCGCGACCGCCGCGAGCATAGCATCCAGGCGCCGAAGACCATGCGCCAGAAGCTGGCATCGGTCGTGTCGGGACCATCGTCGTTCTCGCTCGGGCGCACGAACGGCCGCACCCTACCGCAGGTCTCGCCCGGGCGCGACGCCCCAGGCGCCAGCGGGTGCGCCCAAGCGTGCCGCGCGCGGCGGCATCCCGGCCAAAGGTTCCGAGCGGCGCGACGGGCCCGGCACATCCGGGGATTTTCCGGCCATTTTCCGATTTTCCGGGTCCTGTCGGGTATTTGCGGGCAACTTCGAGTGGACACCCATGCGACACTTCTGTAGCACCATGGTACAGAAGTGTGCCATACCTTAAGCCTTTGCGGCGACATGGTTTTTAGCCGGACTGGCGACTTGGCTGGTGATCCCGGCCGCAAAACCGCTGATTTCAACCGCAAAACTTGACCATTTTGGCGGCAAATCCGCTGATCGTTGGCACAGAAGTGACGCAGACCTGTGCGATGGGGGCGCGTCGATCGAGAGCCCGGAAGCTGGGTGGGGCCGCCGATTTTCTGAATTTCTGGAAAATCGCTCGCCACTTCCGATCCCAGAGCCGCTGCTCACGCCGCCGCGGAGTCGCGGATCTCGACCCTGACGCCGGCGCGGGCCGACGCCTCGGCGGCAGCAGCCAGGACGCTCTCGGCCACCTGCTGGTCGACATAGTCCTCGCTGCAGTTCTCGCACCCCAGCGCCGGCACGTCGTTGGTCACCACGGTGGCGCCGTCCCGCCGGAGGCCTGACTGCCACAAAGGCCGGGTCCGGCTCGTATTCCGTCACGACGATGCTCGTCATCGTCCGCGTCGTCGGCGATCACGACGGGCAGCGCGCGGCCGCTGATGGACCCGAGCAGCCGCCGCCTCGGATCGGGCAGGTCGTGGGACGCTGGGTCGTCTCGCCCTGATCGAACGGGGAGCGCACCTCCGCCACGGTGATGGTCCCGCTGGGCGAGGAGACATTAACCGGAAGGTAACCATTTGCTGGTTAACGATACTTTCGGATGGTCCATGCGACCCTGGGACTCGATGCCCGCGAATCGGCGGCAGCGGGGGGAGGGGCGGGTGGTGGGCAGGGGCGGGCCAAAGGGTGGCAAGGGGAGCTGCTCGGGACGACTGGGAGAGGAAGGCTGGTTGACGTGTCCTGGGGCCTGTACAGAAAATGCGCGCATTTCGGCCCGGGCGGGCGAATTGCCGGAATCTCCGCGAATTTTTCAGCCGGCTGGGCGGGGCCGGCGGTGGTCTGGTCGGGGAGCGTGCCGGCGATGTCGACCGGCGGCGGCCAGGCGACCACGAGGCCGTTGCAGGCGCGCGCCTGTCGGATGTCTTCCGGCTCGAGATCGGGACAGGCGGCGAGGATCGCCTCGGTGGTCTCGCCCTCGGCGACCAGGCCCACGGCCGTACCGACCGTGATCCGCAGGCCGCGGATGCAGGCGCGTCCGCCCATCTTGCCGGGCTCGAAGGTGATGCGCTCGAATGGTCCGGTCTCCGCCATCACAAAGGTCACTCCCGCTTTGCGCATGGATCGCGCGACCGCCGCGAGCATAGCATCCAGGCGCCGAAGACCATGCGCCAGAAGCTGGCATCGGTCGTGTCGGGACCGTCGTCGTTCTCGCTCGGGCGCACGAACGGCCGCACCCTGGCGCAGGTCTCGCCCGGGCGCGACGCCCCAGGCGCCAGCGGGTGCGCCCAAGCGTGCCGCGCGCTGCGGCATCCCGCGAAAGGTTCCGAGCGGCGCGACGGGCCCGGCGCGCCCGGGGATTTTCCGGCCACTTTCCGATTTTCCGCCGATTTTCCGAGCGCCGGCTCGAATTTTTGCGCGACCGGCGAGTGGACACCCATGCGACACTTCTGTAGCACCATGGTACAGATGTGTGCCATACCATAAGCCTTTGCGGTGGCTGGGTTTTCCGTCAAACTGGCGAGTTAGCCGTTGAGTCGAGGCACGAAACCGCTGATTTCGGCCGCGAAACCGCTGATTTCGGGAGCAAAACGGCTGATCCGGGGCACAAAAGTGGAGCAGATCTGCGCCATCGCGGCGCGTCGATCGAGAGTCCGGAAGCTGGGCGGGGGGCGGATTTTTCTGAATTTCCGGAAAATCGCTCGCCACTTCTGATTCAGGCCGGCACCACGTGCTCTCGGGTGCGACGAGAGGGGGCCATCCCCGCGCGAGCGGGGGAGCCCTGGCGCCGCGCCGTCGGCGAATTCGGCCATGGGGTCCATCCCCGCGCGAGCGGGGGAGCCTCAGTCGGATTTCGACTTGCAGTGTCGCTCGCGGGTCCATCCCCGCGCGAGCGGGGGAGCCGCTGACGCCCGCAGTCCATGTCCGCCTCTCGAGGGTCCATCCCCGCGCGAGCGGGGGAGCCGCTCTCGCGCCTTAACCCATTGATCTGGCGCGGGGTCCATCCCCGCGCGAGCGGGGGAGCCTCGCGCTGCGGACCGGCACGGTGGACCAAAAGAGGTCCATCCCCGCGCGAGCGGGGGAGCCATCTTAATCTTCGAGTCGTCGAACATGACGACGGGTGCATCCCCGCGCGAGCGGGGGAGCCAAGGCTTGCAGCCGGGCTTGCCCCCAGCGGAAGGGTCCATCCCCGCGCGAGCGGGGGAGCCTTTCGTCTGGCACGAGGGATCACCATTCCTGGGGGTCCATCCCCGCGCGAGCGGGGGAGCCGGCATATGGGCATGGGTCGTCGCCAGGCCGTGGGGTCCATCCCCGCGCGAGCGGGGGAGCCCTCGGCCTCCGCCAGGCCGGCAGCTTGAGGGCGGGTCCATCCCCGCGCGAGCGGGGGAGCCTCGAGCGGCGAGGTCAGCGCCGGCGGTGTGATGGGTCCATCCCCGCGCGAGCGGGGGAGCCGATCTTTCCACCGGATCAGCCGGCCGACATCCGGGTCCATCCCCGCGCGAGCGGGGGAGCCATCGGATCGTTGGCCGGCGGCCCCATGTCGAAGGGTCCATCCCCGCGCGAGCGGGGGAGCCGTCGGGGAGACCTCGGCGAACTGCACGCACTCGGGTCCATCCCCGCGCGAGCGGGGGAGCCCATTGCAAGGTGATCGGCAGCCAGGGCATCGAGGGTCCATCCCCGCGCGAGCGGGGGAGCCTGACGGCGACGGCGAGGTGGTGTCCTGCGCTGGGGTCCATCCCCGCGCGAGCGGGGGAGCCGCCTTCAGCGCCGCAGGCGGCGAATTGCGGGTGGGGTCCATCCCCGCGCGAGCGGGGGAGCCGAGTCCTGGTCGACCAGCGGTGCCGACCGCCTCGGGTCCATCCCCGCGCGAGCGGGGGAGCCGGCCGTCGACAGCGCGCGCTGCGCAAGGTCAGCCGGGTCCATCCCCGCGCGAGCGGGGGAGCCGCAATGCCGGCCGACCCGCGCGCGCACGCAATCGGGTCCATCCCCGCGCGAGCGGGGGAGCCGCCAATGACGCTCCGCTCGAGCAGCTGTTCCGCCGGGTCCATCCCCGCGCGAGCGGGGGAGCCGTCGGGACGTCAGTGTAGATGACCCCGCTGTTGGGTCCATCCCCGCGCGAGCGGGGGAGCCCGTAGCTCATCTCTGTCGTGCGCTTCTGATCCAGGGTCCATCCCCGCGCGAGCGGGGGAGCCGCGACCGTGTAGCTGAGGTCGATCTGCGACCCGGGTCCATCCCCGCGCGAGCGGGGGAGCCGCCCGATCGACCGCGGTCGGCACGCGGGTAAGGGGTCCATCCCCGCGCGAGCGGGGGAGCCGGCGATGTCATCTGGCATTGATGGCTGCTCTAGGGTCCATCCCCGCGCGAGCGGGGGAGCCGTTGGGACGTCAGTGTATGTGACCCCGCTATGGGGTCCATCCCCGCGCGAGCGGGGGAGCCGTATGCCCGCCGCCGCTCCCACCGGACGCCATGGGTCCATCCCCGCGCGAGCGGGGGAGCCGCCGCAAGCCGGACGGCACGCTCGACGCCTGGGGGTCCATCCCCGCGCGAGCGGGGGAGCCGTCCCGGTCAGGTTCAGGTCATTGGCGAGCACGGGTCCATCCCCGCGCGAGCGGGGGAGCCCGAAGTCGTTGATCGACACGGAGCGTTGGCAGGGTCCATCCCCGCGCGAGCGGGGGAGCCCCGCTTGCGCTGCCCGCCCGGCAAGCGTAGAGGGTCCATCCCCGCGCGAGCGGGGGAGCCGCGCCACCTTGCTGTAGATCACGCCGGGCGCGGGGTCCATCCCCGCGCGAGCGGGGGAGCCAGTCAGTGCTGAGCGAGTAGCCCGAGGCCGGGGGTCCATCCCCGCGCGAGCGGGGGAGCCGTAGATAACCAGCTCGATCTGAGCCACGTCGGGGGTCCATCCCCGCGCGAGCGGGGGAGCCAGGCGGGAATCGCCGGCGGGTGCGGTGTCCCGGGGTCCATCCCCGCGCGAGCGGGGGAGCCAGCGTCATCGGGATCTATCTGCCTTTCGTCTACGGTCCATCCCCGCGCGAGCGGGGGAGCCGTGCCATCGGTCCGCTGGACCGAGCCGCTGCCGGGTCCATCCCCGCGCGAGCGGGGGAGCCGCGCTCGCCGCGATCCAGGCGAGCGGCAGCCAGGGTCCATCCCCGCGCGAGCGGGGGAGCCTACCCCAACGGGGATGGCATCTCGAACCTGGCGGGTCCATCCCCGCGCGAGCGGGGGAGCCGCGCTCTCGGTTACCGACCAGAGCGCGCCGCAGGGTCCATCCCCGCGCGAGCGGGGGAGCCTGCTTGATCAGGACACCAGCGGTCTTGCTCAACGGGTCCATCCCCGCGCGAGCGGGGGAGCCCGCGTCGGCGCCTGCTGCGATCCTGGTCGAGCCGGGGTCCATCCCCGCGCGAGCGGGGGAGCCCGCCACACGACTATCGAGACGTTCGACGGTCGGGGTCCATCCCCGCGCGAGCGGGGGAGCCGCTCGAGCTCGGTCAAGGGATGACCCCGTAGCGGGTCCATCCCCGCGCGAGCGGGGGAGCCCAGCGGCGTCGCCACGTCCAATTACACGACCGGGGTCCATCCCCGCGCGAGCGGGGGAGCCACCTGGTTGCCGGTCCGGTTGGCGATCCAGAGGGGTCCATCCCCGCGCGAGCGGGGGAGCCGTATCGCCAGTAGGCAATAGGTTGGATCCAGGACGGGTCCATCCCCGCGCGAGCGGGGGAGCCACGTCATCCTGGACCATCGTAGGACGATCGCAGCGATGGGTCCATCCCCGCGCGAGCGGGGGAGCCCGCGATCGCCCGAGCGTCATCTGCCATGCAGAGGGTCCATCCCCGCGCGAGCGGGGGAGCCCCCGCGCGCGGCTTCAATCGGTCACTGCCTGGGGTCCATCCCCGCGCGAGCGGGGGAGCCTGGCGCCACACTTCGACGACGGTCGTGACGATCGGGTCCATCCCCGCGCGAGCGGGGGAGCCCATCGTGCGGCTATCACGGTCCATCCGCGCGAGCGAGCCGTCGGATCGGTCATGCTGGGTCCATCCCCGCGCGAGCGGGGGAGCCCCAAGTGCATCGTCAGTCGATGCACCAAGTGGGTCCATCCCCGCGCGAGGCGGGTCCATCCCCGCGCGAGCGGGGGAGCCACGTGCTGGTAGTAGGAGCCGCCGGCGGGTGGGGTCCATCCCCGCGCGAGCGGGGGAGCCCCGGCACGTGCACCACAGTCGACCATCCGAACGGGTCCATCCCCGCGCGAGCGGGGGAGCCGCTAGGTCGCCGAGCGCAACCTTGATGAACGAGGGTCCATCCCCGCGCGAGCGGGGGAGCCCGTCGCCGTCCGCGACCTTGTCATCATGACTAGTCGGGTCCATCCCCGCGCGAGCGGGGGAGCCCGTCGACGGTGGTCGGCGGTTGATCGGTCATGGGGTCCATCCCCGCGCGAGCGGGGGAGCCGGCAATCAGCGCGTGTTCGTGTCCGACGCTCGGGGTCCATCCCCGCGCGAGCGGGGGAGCCGCGAGCGTGAGGGTGGTGCCCGCGGCGGCCTGTGGGTCCATCCCCGCGCGAGCGGGGGAGCCTGATGCTTGTTTTTGATGAGGCTAATTCCAGAGGGGTCCATCCCCGCGCGAGCGGGGGAGCCCGGACGTTCTCGGTCATCGACCAGGCGCGCGGGGGTCCATCCCCGCGCGAGCGGGGGAGCCTGCTCCACGGGAACAGGTCGATCCGCCAGGCGGGTCCATCCCCGCGCGAGCGGGGGAGCCCGCGTACATGATCTTGTCTGACTGCCTGCCTAGGGTCCATCCCCGCGCGAGCGGGGGAGCCCTCGGGAGTCGGGATCGTCGCCGCGACGGGTAGGGTCCATCCCCGCGCGAGCGGGGGAGCCGCCTGACGGTCGTGCACGATGGCCCATCGTGACTTCGGGTCCATCCCCGCGCGAGCGGGGGAGCCGACCGGACGTTCGGGCGATGGCGCTGATCGGGGTCCATCCCCGCGCGAGCGGGGGAGCCAGCGACGACCTGTCGCACGCGTGGCGATACGGGTCCATCCCCGCGCGAGCGGGGGAGCCTGTCGTCGGCCGCTAGATCGGCGTCGATCGTCGGGTCCATCCCCGCGCGAGCGGGGGAGCCCGTGTCGCCGTTGGACCAGGCGTCCAGCACGGGTCCATCCCCGCGCGAGCGGGGGAGCCGTACTGGACTGCGGTCCGGCGAGCTGGCACGTGCGGGTCCATCCCCGCGCGAGCGGGGGAGCCTCTGGTCACTAAAGCCTTGCGATAGCGACGATGTCAAAGAGCATGGAGTTGCATGCGAGATCACGCTGTTCGCGTGACGGTCGTGATCAACCCGCCGTCGAGTTCAACAAATGTTCGACTTGGCAGGCCCCGGGTCCGAATCCCCTGGCCGCACGGCTCCCCCGGGTCGCTCCAGGTCATCAGGATCGCACCGCCGCCGAGCTGGCGGTGCCAATCGGCGAGCACGTTCCAGACCCGCTCGCGCACGCCCTTGGTCATCCGCGGCGCGGTGTAGACGCCGGGGGCGATCTCCAGCATCGCCGAGGCGAGAAAGCCGCGGAACCGGTCGGCGACGTCGCGCGTGACCACGACCACCATCAGTGATCCGCCTCGAACAGCGACTTGATCCGCTCGATCAACGTGTCGACCAGCTTCTCCTTGCGGAAGGTCTCGCTCGCCTTGCGGCGCAGCTCGCGCTCGAGCGCAAGCGTCGGGTCGTCCAGGCAGCGGCGGGCTACGGCGAACGCGAGCGGTACGGTGACGCTGGTGCGCACGAGATCGGTGATGTCGAGGATGAAGGCCTTGCTGCTGTCCTCGTGGACGAAGCCGAGCTGCGGGATGGTTGCGGTGGCCGCGACCGCGATCCCCGCGGCTGCCTCGACACAGGTGACGGCGTGGTTGATCGCCTGGTTCGGCAGATCCGCCGCCTGCGGGTCGTCGCGGTCATAGCGGCGACCCTGCCAGGGAAGCCGGTAGCGCTCGGCGAGGAGTTGGTACGATTTCTTGATGCGGGCGCCTTCCATGCCTCGCAGTACCGCCGGGTCATCATGCGGCAGCACCTCGCCGAAGCGCCAGGCGAACATTCGCCGGGCGATGCCGGTGCGGGTCTCGGGATCGGCCCAGAGCCGCGCCTGGCGACGGGCCAGCCGACTCTCGTCCGGGCCGAAGGGCTGGGCCGTGTAGAGACGCGTGCCACCCTCGCCGATCGCGAGCAAAGCGGTACCGTGGCGGGCCAGGAGGCGGAGCGCGTCGTGGGTCACGCTGCTGCCCGGGCCGATCAGGATCGCCGAGAGGGTCTGGAACGGGATCGCGTAGTCGCCGCCATCGAGGGTCGCCGAGGTGGCCGCCTCGAAGCGCAAGGTGCCGTCCTCGACATAGAGGCGGCCGCGCTCCAGCCAGACCAGCCCGTGGCGGTCGACGTGCGGGATGCGCGCGGTCTCGAGCCCGAGCCGGCCGAGCAGCACCATGGCTCAGGCCGGCCTGAGCAGCAGCATGCCGAAGCCGAACGCCCGATGCCGGCCGATGCCGCGCGCGAGGAGGCGAGCAAAGGCGTCGGAGTCGGTGACCTCCAGCACACCGTCGAACATGACCTCTGGCCGGCGCGCGGCACCGCGTCTGCCCGTGGCCAGAAGTCGTCGCGCCGGCCCGTCCTCGGTAGTCGTGCGCGCCGCAGGCGAGGCGTGGCGGCGCCGGACCAGCGGACTCAGACGGAACGCCGTCATGCGCGCCGCGATCAGCCGGCAGCCGGCGGCAGCCAGCCGATCCGCGAGCCAGGCGCGATAGATGGGCTCGCGCTCCGGCCGGGGCTCGTCTGCGATGCCGAGCGCATGATGCACGAAGGCGTCGATCTCCCGCTGCCTCGTGCGGTCGCTGCTCTTCGTACGCACGATCGGGCAGACCCTGGTCTCGAAGGCGAGGCGCCGGCCGGCTGCGAACGGCAAGGGCAGCGCCTTGCTCAGGATGCGATCGGGCGGGAAGACCCGATCGAGGTCCGGCGCCGCCAGCTGCAGAGCTTCCCGCAGCTGATCCTCGTCGCCCTGCCCATAGCCGAGCAGCCGGACCGGCTGCGCGCCCGGATCTACGCTGCGGAACGGCTGCGGCGCGAGGGGACCGAAGGCGTCGCGCAGCGCCCGATGCCAGACGTAGCCCGGGTCGTCCCCGGGCAGGCCGGCGTCGTGGGCGAAGCGCACGAGGGCTGCGCTGTCGGGGACGAGCTGGACCAGATGCAGGGTCATGACGCACCTGCCGACGGCGGCCGGCGCAATTCGCGCCGCCGACTCTGCCCCGCATGCAGGCCCAGCCGCCAGTCCCGCCGATCGGCGACCGCGATCAGCTGTTGCGCCTCGGGCTCGCCCGGCGCGTCCTCGGTCTCGATCACGAGCGGGTCGCCCGATGCCTGGTCGGGGCCGAGCAGCGCGATCTGATCCAGCGCGGCGACGAGCGATTCGGCCGCGACCACCCGATCCAGCATCGGTCGGCTCGGCGGGCAGCCCTTGCGGCCGATGAAGAGGGGCCGTTCCGGCTGACGCAACGCGGCTTCGAGCGCCGCGAGAGTCGGCGCCTCCTCGGCGGGTACCAGGATCAGCGCCACCGTCACCGCCGCATCTGCCAGGTAGTACCGCTCGCGCTCAACCGTCCCGAAACCATGGGCATCCCATGCTGCTGCCGCCGCCCGCTCTGTCAGCGGGAATGCCGCGGGTGGTCCAGAGCGGATCTCTCTTGTTGAGGCGCGCGGTTTGGTAGTCCCGCAGGAGGCTGCCGCGACGATCGAGCCGAGCGGCGAAGCGGAGCCGTTCCTGGAGGCGCTCGAGCCCGTCGACGTCGCGATGGTTGAGACCAAGCGCGTTGGCGAGGAGCCCGGTCAGCATCGAGCGGGCCGGCAGGCGTCGGCTCGGGCGGATCTCGTCGATCGCGACATCGCCGAAGCTCATGAGCGGCCCTGCCAGACGAAGGATCAGGACCTGCATCTCAACCCTCCCGGATCGCCGTCGCGACGGCCGATGCGACCGCCGGCAGGGTCGCGGCCTCGGCCGCCGGGATGCCCGTCCCCTCGATCCGGGTGGCGAGCCAACGCCGCGCCGCCCGGCCATACATGCCGTCGATCGCCCCGACATGGGCCGCGAGGGCGTGCGCGGCATTTACCTCATAGGGTGGCCGCCGCACGGGATTCTGAAACGCGTTGGCGAGCGTCCGCGGCTGCTCGTCCCCGGCCTCGACCAGCACCAGCGACGCCCAGTCGTAGGGCGCCGTCGAGCCCTTCTTGGCGCCGGGCGTCACCTTGGCGACCAGATGCAGGAGATGCTCGACGGTCTTGGCCGCGAGCGCCCGGTCGGCAGCCTGCCAGCTCTGGCGCTCGCAGGCTTCGAGGTTCGAGACCAGGAGCGGCAGGTCGACCACGACGTAGCCGTAGTAGAGCCCGGAGGTGAGGTCGGCGGTGTTCAGGTGCCCGGCCCCTGAGCCCTGCTCCTCCGCCTGCAGGTCGTCGACGGCGGTGAAGTAGTCGGGCTCGCTCGCCTGCTCGTGGACGCTGAAGGCGTGCGCCACGTGCACGGCGGCATCGACCCGGGCGTCGCGATCGCCCGAGACGAACCGCCCGAACATCGCCGCATCGATCCCGGCACCCACGCGCAACGCGTGGAAGTTCTTACGCAGGCCCTTGAGCTCGGCGGTGATCGCCTTGGCGTCATCGCCGTACAGGGTCGCGATGCGCCGCGCCTCCTCGGTCAGATAATCGATCTCGGGGCGCCCGAGCACGACCAGCTCGTCCCGCTCAAGATCGATCTCTGCCTCCTTGCCGGCTTTCGCTGCCTTCGCCTTCTTGCTCTCGCCGTAGAGCTCGAGCTGCATGCCCGCCAAGACGGCGCTCACGGACGCCGACGGCGACCCATCTGCCACCAGCGGATCATGGATCAGGACCTTCCAGATGCGCCGCGAGCGGGTCGAGACGCCGATCCCGGGATCGATCGCGGCGAGCGCATGGCCATCGTCTGCCATGCGCCAATGCCGCTTCAGGCACTGCGACGAGATCCGCAGGCGCTCGACGCCGCCGAAGGGCAGGCGCTTGGCGAGGCCGGCGTCGTCGCGGTTGAGCAGCGTGCCCGGATAGGAATGCAGGGTGTGGATCTGAATGAATTTCGGCGTGCTCATGCAGCGTGCTCCTCGACCTTCTGCAGGTTGTATAGCTTGCGGTAGTAATCGCGAGCGATGTCGCGACGAAGGTGCTCGCCGTCGGCCCAGAAGAGCAGATCGAAGGCGGCGCTCCAGTCGAACCGCCCAACGTCGCCCTTGGCTCCCATCAGCCGGGCGAGCCGCCTGAGCTCTTCCGGCAGCTCGCTTCGCGACAATCGTAGAAGCCGCAGGAGGCGCGCCTCGCTTACGCCGGCCTCGGCCAGCGCCTCGCCGACGCCGCCCCGGCCGCTCAGCGGCCGATGGAACGGATGCGCGATCGCCATGCCCTGAACGACCGTGGCGAGCGCTTGGGACGCTCGATCGTCCTCGAACGCGCTCGGCGCATACTCGGCGACCAGCCACCAGAAGGCGGCGCCGTCCGGTATTTTGGGACGGAGGCGCCGGAGCGCGGCAAGGCTGCCCGTGGGATAATCGTCGAGCCCGAGCCGCCAAGCGATCTTTCGCACCGCATCCCGCCAGTCCGTTGGCTCAGCCGACATCTGCCGCCTCCTCTGCCGGTGCCACGAGGTATCCCTTGAAGCTTGCCCAGAAGAGCCCGCGAAGCTTCTCCTCGGCGACCGCGATCGCCTTGAGCCGCCGTGCCCCGGCGATCGGCACGGCAGCCACGGCCCGTTCAAAGATCCGCTTGGCGATCCTCTCTAGAAAGAGCACCCACGCCTGATCTGCCGCTCGCCCCTGCTCGACGCGGGCGAAGAGGTGGTCGAAGAAGACGGGCTCGATCGCCTGATCCACCTGATCGAGCCATGGCTGCGCCCATGCGCTGGCCATCTTGTCGCGAAAATCGACCGCGGCATCGCCCGCCTGGATCAGCGTCAGAAGCGGGATCTTCAGCACCTTGTTGCGCAAGGTCGTCGCCTGCTCGATCATCTCCTTGCTGATCCCGGCCAAGCGATCGCGTCCTTCGTCGCTCTGTAGTAAGCGGAGATGCCGCTCCCTTTCGAACCGCACCTCGCGGAGATGGCGGCCTTCGGTGGTGCCTTGACCGCGGACGACGACATCGAACCGCGCCGTCATCGGGATCTCGTCGATCCCTTCGTGCCAATCGAGCAGAAGCGGCCGGAGCCACCGGTTTCTGTCGAACAGCACGCCACTCATCACGCGATAGTTCGGGGCGGTGTTGTAGGCCGCGGACTCCTTTTCGAGATCAATCGGTATCCATGGATCGCCGACGTTGCCCTTGTAACTCTTGGCGGAGATACGTGCTGCCGACGACCCTATACTTCTGGCCACGACCGTTCCCGTGGCGTCGGAGTAGAGCCGGACGCGCCGGCAGACCTCGATGAACCAAGGGTCGAGCTGGTCGAGCCCGAGGCTGCGCTCGCCATCCCAGGGCAGGCACCAAAGAAGCGCCGCGCCATCCGCCTCCACGAATTCCTCGACCCGCTCGAAGAACCAGTCGCGGCGCCGAAGGAGTACGGCGACGTCCCGGCGCCAATGCGCGCCGAGCCCGCCCGGCGGCACGAGGCCGACGAAGGGGCGAGTGGCGAAGCCGCCGTTCATGCGCGCGATGCCGTAGTTGCCCGCACCGAGAAAGCCGCCCGTCGTCTGGAGGAGAACCAAAGCCGCGACCCAGGCCGCCGGCGATGCGTCGGCGCCGATCCCTTGCTTGAGCCCATGATTCTTGGCGGTGACGAGGACATCGAGATCGTCCGCCGTGCCAACCGTGGTCCGATGCGGATCGGCGCTCCCCGCCGGCACCGGCGGTTGCATGAAGGCGGGCTTGGTCACGTCCTCGACCACGAGCCGCCAGGGCTCGTCCTCTGTCCAGTCCGCGGTCAACCGGCGCAACAGGTCGCGCCAGGTCTCGGCATCCGCCACGACCGCGTCGTGGCCGGCGCGGTGCAGCGCCAAGGCCGCGAGCTGGACGCAGAAGCTGTGCCACGGTGCGCGCTGGTGCGGCCGCAGGAACGGAAGGTCGAGCACGCGGTTTTCTGAAAGAAGTGCAAAGAGAGATGGAACACTGACGTGACACAGATCCCCCTCAGTTGTGCGCACGTGCAAATGCTGACCGGTCAAAAAATTCATACCTTGGTCCTCGCTGGATGCTCGAGTCCCCACCGAAGCGGGGGAGGATCGTTCAGTAGCCACTCAACGCTGCGGCACCGGGTCCATCCCCGCGCGAGCGGGGAAGTAAGGGGGGTCACCGGCGGTGCCGGGACCAGTAGACGACCCACAGCAGGACCTGACTGATAGGCGAGAAGGAAGACGACTGAAGCGAGCCCCCTTCCACCACCGGTCAGGTAGCCGGCGATACGGGCAAGAGCGGGGATGGCGTGAAGATCGAACATCACCATTCTCTCCAAAAGCAGCGGGCCCGCTCTATCTCAATGCTGCTGCACCGTTATATGGCGCAGCATCTAAGAAACGCAAGTGGCTTCACGCCTGCAATCCGAATCTATCGTAGAGGTACACCGCATCGCCGAGGCGAAGCCGGCTGTCCTGATCGACCGCGATCACGGGGTCGCCTTCCGGCATCGTCTTCGGCGCCATCCAGGCCGGGATCTTCATGTGCGAGAGTGTCGCGCCGAAGGGCGAAGCGAGCGGCCGGTCGAGCGGCAGCAGCAGGTCGCGGGCGCCGAGCCGGGTCGCCAGTCTTTCCCCTGCGTCCGGCCAACGGATCTCGGTGAACGGCTTCGTGAAGTCGATGCTGAGGTCGCGGCCCTGCCCGCGTTTGGCGCCCTGGCGCCCCGCATAGTCCTGCCAGTAGCGAAACCATTCGGGCGACAGACCTTCCGCCATCTGCCGCAGGCACTCCTCGTGCGTCCCCGCCTCGACCAGCCGCCGGTTGTCCGCTGGGATCGACCAGGTCGGGCCGTCGGCCACCAAGCGCCGCGCCGCTTCGACGGCGACCAGGTTGTCGTAGGCCCGCTCCTTACCAATGCCCTGGCGGGAGCGCCGCAAGAACGGGGTCAGGTCGGCCGAGGCGGGCAGCAGCACCACGCAGCGGGGTATCTCGAAGCCGGCCGGGCGGTCCGACCGGCCGTGCCGATGCAGCCGGCCGATGCGCTGCAAGAGCACGTCGACCGGGGCGAGATCGGCGATCAGCAGATCGGCATCGACGTCGAGCGACTGTTCGAGCGTCTGGGTGGCGACGACGATCGACGGTCCTGCGGGCGCGTGCTTGCCGAAGCGCTTCTCGACGGCCTCGTCGAGAAGCTTGCGATCCTCGGCAGCGAAGCGGCCATGGTGCAGGGTCACGATTTCGCCAACACGGAACAGGGCCGGGTGATCGGCCGGCAGCAGCGCCTCGACTGCCGCCTGCGTCACAACCGCTGCGTTGACCGTATTGCGCAGGGCGAGCACGCGCGCGCCGGCCGTGGCGGCCGCGACCGCCCGTTCCGCAACGGCCTCGGCATCGTCGAGCAACGGGCAGGGCTCGATCCGGACCGTCTTCGCCGGCCCTTCCGGCTCGATGTCGACCGCCGGTGCATGGCTTGCGGTGATCCGGGGATAGGCTACGGCAAGCGCGTCGGCGAAGGCCGGCGGCTTTCGGGCCTGCGCCACGAGCCGCTCACGCGTTCCGGCACCCACCGTCGCTGACATCAGGAGCACATGCCCGCCTGCCGCGCGGAACAGGTTCAGCAGCTGCTCGGTCAAGGTCGTCATGTAGATGTCGCTGCTGTGGACCTCGTCGATCACGAGCAGATGCCGGACGAGGCAGGCGGCGCGCAGATGGGCGTGCCGTACGGCGAGAGCGCCGAGCAGCGCCTGATCGATCGTGCCGACGGCGAAGCTTGCCGCGGCGTAGCGCTTCGGATGCTCCACGGCCCAGCGTCGCGACCCCCGGTCCTCTGTGTCGGCGTCGCTCCACTGCACGCTGAAGTCCGGCAGCTTGCGCCCCTCCGCCTCACCCATGCGGTAGTAGCCCGGGACGGCCAGGAGCGCTTCGACACGATCCCCGCCATAGGTGGCGTCGAGCCATACCTGCATGCGGCGGTGCAACTGGACCGCCGCAGAGCGTAGCGGCACGGCGAAAAAGCAGCCATCGACCAGCCCTGCATCGGTCAGCCGGCTCGCCCAGCGAAACGCGGCCTCAGTCTTGCCCGAGCCGGTCTCGCTCTCCAGCAATGCAACCGAGCCGCGCTCGTCCGGCAGCGACAGGTTGTCGATTGCACGTTGCGCGGCTCGCGGGGGAAACGGGAACTGCTCGGCGAAGGGTGGTAGCGGCCGTGGCTGAGTCGGCGAAATGAAGCCGATCGCCGCGAGCACTTCGGGCGCGCGACCGCGAACGAACTCCGCGCGGGGTGGGTCGCCCGCTTCCGCGAAGGGGAAACGCTCGACCTCGTCCGCCGAACCGAGCCAATCGGCGAGCATCAGGAGCCCGGCGAAAAGATGCTGAAACGCTGAGGCTCCCGGTAGCGGCCGGGCTACATCCACGAAGGCTTCGGCAAACAGCGTTCGGCCCGCGTCGACCAGCTCCGCGAGCCGCCGCAGCGGCTCGCCCTCGCGGTTGGTCCAGCCATGCAGCAGATCGATATCTGGCCCCTGACGATATTGGAGGTCTGGCGTCCGGCCGTGGTGGGCGAACACGGCCAACAGAAAGACCATGAGCGCGTGGCCCGCCCAGGCGTCCAGCCGCCGCGCCTCGAGCAGCTCTCCGAAGTCCCGACTGAGCGGCCCACAGACCAGCGGCTTGAGCGCGGCGAGATGCCCTGCCGGCCGTCCAAGCTCCGGCGCGGCCTTGGCACGGAAGCCCAGGGCGCATTTACCGAGATCGTGGAGGAACGCGAGGAAGCAGAGCCGCGCGATCTGGATCTCGTCCAGATCGTCCAGCCCGCCCGCCCGAGCCAAACGTCGGCGGATGGTCGGCTGGTGGAGAAGCGCCTCGAGAACGCACGCGACATCCGTGCAATGATCGATCAGCGGGTGCCAGGCAGGGCCGCCCCGACTTTCGTCGCGAAATTTGCCCCAGAGGTCGCCGGGGCCGGGCCTACCGTGCATCGACAGCCCCGGACAACTGGTGCTGACGCCTTCCGCGAGGACTCAAGCGATGTGCATGGCTGGCCGTGAGCTCAGGGAGGTCGTTCCTCAGATGCGCGCAGAGCGGCTGCCAGTCGGCGCGGTCCGGCCGGTTGGTCGAGTGCGCGTAATAGCGGCTCCGAGCGTCCATCCAGCTGCAATCTCTGGTTGCTCGGCAACATGCCCCGGACCGCCCGGCTTAACAATCGAAAACTCACACGGGGTGGCTATGCGCTCAACCGACCCCCGCTCGGCGATTTGGCCCAGCGCGCCCCCCCTGTGCCGGCGCCATGCCGCGCGGCCGGTCGTCGCGTCACGGTTGCCGGGTTGTCACTCCGATCCTTCGGCGCTAAAGCTGAGCCCCGACGCAGAGAGATCCATGACGGTCCACACCATCCCGGCGGCCGGGCGCGTCCTGGCCGACTGGCGCCCGGAAGACGAGGGCTTCTGGAGCAGCCGCGGCGAGGCGATCGCGCGCCGCAACTTGTGGATCTCGATCCCGGCCCTGCTGCTGGCGTTCGCCGTCTGGATGGTGTGGAGCGCGGTGGTCGTCAACCTGCCGCGGGTTGGCTTCGCCTACAGCGCCGATCAGCTGTTCTGGCTCGCGGCCCTGCCCGGGCTCTCGGGCGCGACGCTGCGCATCTTCTACAGCTTCATGGTCCCGATCTTCGGTGGCCGCCGCTGGACCGCGATCTCGACCGCGACGCTCCTGATCCCGGCGGCCGGCATCGGCTTCGCCGTCCAGAACCCGGACACCCCCTACTGGCTGTTCCTGCTGCTGGCGCTGCTCTGCGGCTTCGGCGGTGGCAATTTCGCCTCCTCGATGGCCAACATCAGCTTTTTCTTTCCCAGGGCGAAGAAGGGGCAGCGCGCTGGCCCTCAACGCCGGGCTCGGCAATCTCGGCGTCAGCGTGGTCCAGCTGGTGGTCCCGCTGGTGATCAGCGTCGGCATCTTCGGCGCTCTCGGCGGCGCGGCGCAGGAGCTACCCGACGGGAGCCGTCTCTGGCTGCAGAACGCCGGCTTCGTCTGGGTGCCGTTCATCGCGCTCTCGGCGCTCGCCGCCTGGTTCGGCATGAACGACATCGCCAGCGCCAAGGCGTCCTTCGCCGAGCAGGCGGTGATCTTCCAGCGCAAGCACAACTGGATCATGTGCCTGCTCTACACCGGCACCTTCGGCTCGTTCATCGGCTATTCGGCCGGCTTTCCTCTGCTGATCAAGCAGCAGTATCCCGAGGTCAACCCGCTCCAGTTCGCGTTCCTCGGGCCGCTGATCGGCTCGCTCGCGCGCTCCTTCAGCGGCGGGATCTCGGACCGGATCGGCGGCGGCCGCGTCACCTTCTGGGTGTTCGTCGTGCTGGCCCTGGGCGTCGCCCTGCTGCTGGTCTTCCTCGGCCTCGGCAACACCGGCCTCGGCTTCTGGGGCTTCTTCCTGACCTTCATGCTGCTGTTCGCCGCCACCGGCGTCGGCAACGCCTCGACCTTCCAGATGATCCCGGTGATCTTCCGGATCGATCGCGAGCGCGCCTATGCCGAGCGCGAGGGCTCGGCGGTCAACGCGGCGATCATCCATCGGGAGGCGGAGCGCGAGGCGGCGGCGGTGATCGGCTTCACCTCGGCGATCGCCGCTTACGGCGCCTTCTTCATCCCCAAGAGCTACGGCAGCTCGATCGCCCTGACCGGGGGCCCGGAGATGGCGCTCTACGGCTTCCTCCTGTTCTACATCGCCTGCATCGTGATCACCTGGATGGAGTACTCGGGCCGCAATGCGGAGATCAGATGCTGACCGGTCAGCAAGGTCGACTCACGCGTCCTGAACTCAGTCGTCGTTCGGCGGAGCAGATCATGAGCCAGTTCATCGACCGCCTGATGTTCTTCAGGAAGTACGAGGAACGGTTCTCGGGCGGGCATGGCGTCGTCACCAACGAGAGCCGCGCCTGGGAGGACGGCTACCGGCAGCGCTGGCAGCACGACAAGATCGTGCGCTCGACCCACGGCACCAACTGCACCGGCTCGTGCAGCTGGAAGATCTACGTCAAGAACGGGCTGGTGACCTGGGAGACCCAGCAGACCGACTATCCGCGCACCCGGCCCGAGATGCCGAACCACGAGCCGCGCGGCTGCTCCCGCGGCGCCAGCTACTCCTGGTACCTCTACAGCGGCAACCGGTTGAAATACCCGATGATCCGCGCCCGGCTGCTCAAGCTCTGGCGCGAGGCGCGCACGACGCTCGCCCCGGTCGAGGCCTGGGCCTCGATCGTCGAGGACCCGGACAAGGCCAGGCACTACAAGTCGATCCGCGGGATGGGCGGCTTCGTGCGCTCGACCTGGCCCGAGGTCAACGAGATCATCGGCGCCGCCAACGTCTACACCGTCAAGACCTACGGCCCCGACCGGGTGGTCGGGTTCTCGCCGATCCCGGCGATGTCGATGGTCTCCTACGCCGCCGGCACGCGCTATCTGTCGCTGATCGGCGGCACCTGCATGAGCTTCTACGACTGGTACTGCGATCTGCCGCCGTCCTCGCCGCAGACCTTCGGCGAGCAGACCGACGTGCCCGAGAGCGCCGACTGGTACAACGCGCACTGCCTGATCCTGTGGGGCTCGAACGTGCCGCAGACGCGCACGCCGGACGCCCATTTCTACACCGAGGTCCGCTACAAGGGCGCGAAGAGCGTGGTCGTCTCGCCCGACTACAGCGAGGCGGCCAAGTTCTCCGACCTCTGGCTGCACCCGCAGGCCGGCACCGATGCCGCGCTGGCGATGGCGCTCGGCCACGTCATCCTCAAGGAATTCCACGTCGAGCGGCAGGTTCCCTACTTCCAGGACTACTGTCGGCGCTACACCGACATGCCGTTCCTGGTCCGGCTCGAGCAGCGTGGCGATGCCTACGTTCCGGGCGGGTTCGTGCGCGCGTCCGACTTGCAGCGCGGGCTCGGCCAACAGAACAATCCGGAATGGAAGACGGTCGGCATCGATGAGCTGAGCGGCGAGGTCGTCGTGCCGACCGGCTCGATCGGCTTCCGCTGGGGCGAGGCCGGCAAGTGGAACATCGACCACCGGAATGCCGCCGATGGCGCCGAGATCCGGCTGCGGCTCTCGAACCTGGAGCACAACGATGGCGCGGTGGCCGTGCAATTTCCCTATTTCGGCGGCCACGCCCGCGAATACTTCAAGAGCACCGACCATCCGCCGATCCTGACGCGCAACGTGCCGGTTCGCGAGCTCGGGCTCGGTGGCAAACGCGCCTACGTGGCCACGGTCTTCGACCTGCTCGTCGCCCACTACGGTATCGACCGCGGCCTCGGCGGTGAGGTCGCTGCCTCCTACGACGAGGACGTGCCCTACACGCCGGCCTGGCAGGAGGCAGTGACGGGGGTGCCGCGCAAGCACGCGATCAGCACAGCACGCCTGTTCGCCAAGACGGCGGAGAAGACCCTGGGCCGGTCCATGGTGATCCTCGGTGCCGGGCTCAACCACTGGTACCACATGGACATGGCGTACCGCGGCATCATCAACATGCTGCTGCTGTGCGGCTGTATCGGCAAGCCCGGCGGCGGCTGGTCGCACTACGTCGGCCAGGAGAAGCTGCGGCCGCAGACCGGCTGGCTGCCGCTCGCCTTTGCCCTCGACTGGCACCGGCCGCCCCGGCACATGAACAGCACGTCGTACTTCTATGCCCACAGCAGCCAGTGGAAGTACGAGAGGCTCACCCTCGGCGAGATCCTTTCGCCGCTCGCCGACCCGGCGAAGTGGAGCGGCGCCCTCATTGACTGCAACGTGCGCGCCGAGCGCATGGGCTGGCTGCCGACCTCGCCGCAGCTCGAGACCAACCCGCTCGAGGTCTGCCGGGCGGCCGCCAGGGCCGGCAAAGAGCCGGCCGCCTTCGCGGTCGAGGGCCTGAAGTCGGGGGCGCTACGGATGTCGTGTGAAGACCCGGACAACCCCAAGAACTTCCCGCGCAATCTGTTCGTCTGGCGCTCGAACCTGCTCGGAGCGAGCGGCAAGGGCCACGAGTACTTCCTCAAGCACCTGCTCGGCGCCAAGAACGGCGTGCTCGGCAAGGATCTCGGCGCCATGGGCGAGGTCAAGCCCGAGGAGGTCACCTGGCGGGAGAGCGCGCCGGACGGCAAGCTCGACCTCATGGTCACCATCGATTTCCGGATGAACACGACCGGCCTGTTCTCCGACATCGTGCTACCGACCGCGACCTGGTACGAGAAGAATGACCTCAACACCACCGATATGCACCCGTTCATCCATCCGCTGACCGCAGCGATCGATCCGGTGTGGGAGGCGCGCAGCGACTGGAACATCTTCCGCGGCATCGCCGAGGCCTTCTCACAGGCGGCAGTCGGCCATCTCGGGACCGAGAAGGACCTGGTCCTGACGCCGCTCCTGCACGACACGCCGGGCGAACTGGCCCAGCCGCAGGTCAAGGACTGGAAGCGCGGCCAATGCGAGCCGCTCCCGGGCGAGACCATGCCCGCGATGACCGTGGTCGAGCGCGACTACCCAAATACCTACAGGAAGTTCACGGCCCTCGGACCGCTGCTCGCCAAGCTCGGCAACGGCGGCAAGGGCATCAGCTGGAACACCGAGGCGGAGGTCGACTATCTGCGCCGCCTCAATCGCGAGGTCGCCGAGGACGGGCATCACCAAGGGGATGCCGCAGCTCGTCACCGACCTGCACGCGATCGAGACCGTGCTGACGCTGGCGCCCGAGACCAACGGCAAGGTCGCGGTCAAGGCGTGGCAGGCGCTCGGCAAGAACACCGGCCGCGAGCACGCCCACCTTGCGCTGCACCGCGAGGACGAGAAGATCCGCTTCCGCGATCTGGTCGCCCAGCCGCGCAAGATCATCAGCTCGCCGACCTGGAGCGGCATCGAGTCGGAAGAGGTCACTTACAATGCCGGCTGGACCAACGTGCACGAGCTGATCCCGTGGCGGACCCTGACCGGGCGACAGCAGTTCTACCAGGACCACCCATGGATGCTGGCCTTCGGCGAGGGCTTTACGCTCTACAAGCCGCCGATCGACACCAAGACGATCGGCACGATCCTCGAAGAAAAGGCCAACGGCAACCCGCAGATCGTGCTCAACTTCATTACCCCACACCAGAAATGGGGTATCCACAGCACTTACACCGACAATCTTCTGATGCTCACCCTATCGCGCGGCGGCCCGATCATCTGGATCAGCGAGGCCGACGCCAGACGCGCGCGCATCGAGGACAACGACTGGGTCGAAGCCTACAACCGTAATGGTTCCCTGGTCGCCCGGGCGGTGGTCAGCCAGCGCATCCAGCCCGGCACGACCTTCATGTACCACGCCCAGGAGAAGATGACCAACGTGCCGGGCAGCGAGATCACCGGCGCACGCGGCGGCATCCACAACTCGGTGACCCGGACGGTGCTGAAGCCGACGCACATGATCGGCGGCTACGCCCAGCTCAGCTACGGTTTCAACTATTACGGCACGGTGGGCTCGAACCGCGACGAGTTCGTCATCATGCGCAAGATGAAGGAGGTCGACTGGCGCGACCGGCCCCTCTCGGAGAAGCGAAAGTTCATGGAGCAGGTGGAGGTAGCCGAATGAAGATCCGGGCGCAGATCGGCAAGGTTCTCAATCTCGACAAGTGCATCGGCTGCCACACCTGCTCGGTGACCTGCAAGCAGGTGTGGACGTCGCGTGAGGGCGCCGAATATCACTGGTTCAACAACGTCGAGAGCAAGCCGGGCATCGGCTATCCCAAGGACTGGGAGAACCAGGACAAGTGGAAGGGCGGCTGGCGACGCAAGGCGAATGGCAAGATCGAGCCGCGCATCGGCGGCAAGTGGCGCGTGCTCGCCAACATCTTCGCCAATCCGGACATGCCGGAGATCGACGACTACTACGAGCCGTTCGATTTCGAGTACAGCTACCTGCACAGCGCGCCGGAATCCGAGGCAGCGCCGACCGCGCGCGCGATTTCGCAGCTCACCGGCGAGCGCATGCGCAAGATCGAGTGGGGACCGAACTGGGAGGAGATCCTGGGCGGCGAGTTCGCCAAGCGCTCGCGTGACCAGAACTTCGAGAACGTCGAGAAGGAGATCTACGGCCAGTTCGAGCAGACCTTCATGTTCTACCTGCCGCGGTTGTGCGAGCACTGTCTCAACCCGTCCTGCGCCGCGGTCTGCCCGTCGGGCGCGATCTACAAGCGCGAGGAGGACGGCATCGTCCTGATCGACCAGGAGAAGTGCCGCGGCTGGCGGATGTGCGTCTCCGGCTGCCCGTACAAGAAGATCTATTACAACTGGCAGTCCGGAAAATCGGAGAAGTGCATCTTCTGTTACCCGCGGATCGAGGCGGGCCAACCCACGGTCTGCTCCGAGACCTGTGTCGGGCGAATCCGCTACCTCGGCGTTCTGCTGTACGACGCCGACGGGATCGAGGCGGCGGCGAGCGTCCCCAACGAGCAGGATCTGTACGGGGCGCAGCTCGGCCTGTTCCTCGATCCGAACGATCCGGAGGTCGCCCGGCAGGCGCGCAAGGACGGCGTGGCGGACAACTGGATCGAGGCGGCCAAGATCTCCCCGGTCTGGAAGATGGCGATGGACTGGAAGGTCGCTTTTCCCCTGCACCCCGAGTACCGGACCCTGCCCATGGTCTGGTACGTGCCGCCGCTCAGCCCGATCCAGTCGGCGGCCGAGAACGGCGGGATCGACGTCGACGACGACCGCATGCCGGACGTGCGCTCGCTCCGCATCCCGCTCAAGTACCTCGCCAACCTCTTGACCGCGGGCGACGAGACGCCGGTCGCGCTCGCCCTCGAGAGGATGCTCGCGATGCGCGCCTACATGCGCCGCAAGCACGTCGACGGCGTGCTCGATGCCGGGATCGTCGGACGGGTCGGGCTCTCCGAGCACCAGGTCGAGGAGATGTACCGCTACATGGCGATCGCCGATTACGAGGATCGCTTCGTCATCCCGACCAGCCACAAGGAGCTGGGCGAGCAGGCCTACGACCAGCGCGGCACCTGCGGCTTTTCCTTCGGCTCGGGCTGCAGCGAAGGCAACAGCACCTTCAGCCTGTTCGGCCAGGACACCCGCAAGACCCGTGGGGAGCGCGCTTCATGAGGCGCGGCGGCGGAGCGGCCGTCATGCCTGACCTTCAAGGTGGTGAGCGCGCTCTTGGTCTACCCGGAGGAGCAGCTGATCGAGAGCCTGGGCGAGATGGCCGCGGTCCTCGAGGCCGAGGGCGCGCTACCCAAGGCTGAGCACCGCGCGCTCCAGGAGCTGATCGCCGATCTCGGCGCCTCCGATCTGATGGACGCGCAGGCGCGCTACGTCGCGCTGTTCGACCACTCGCGCTCGCTCTCGCTGCACCTCTACGAGCATAGCCACGGCGAGTCGCGCGATCGCGGCCAGGCCATGGTCAATCTCTTGAGCCATTACCGCAACAAGGGGCTCGAGCCCGGCACGACGGAGCTGCCGGACTTCCTGCCGTTGTTGCTCGAGTTCCTCTCGATGCAGCCGGCGGACGAGGCGCGCGCCCTGCTCGCCCAGGCGATCCCGGTCGTGGCGCTGCTGCGGGCGCGGCTGGAGCGGCGCGGCTCGCCCTATGCCGCGGTGTTCCGGGCGATCGAGGCGCTCGCAGGGCAGCGAGCCGACGAGGCGGCGATCCGCGAGACCGTGAAAGGGGAGGTGCCGGACGACACCCCCGAAGCGCTCGATCGCGCCTGGGCGGAGGCCCCCGTCACCTTCGGCAACGATCCGAGCGCCACCGCCGCCTCGGGCTGTGGCGCCGCGTCCGCCATGGTCGCGCGCTTCGCGCCGCGGTCCGGCTCCAGGACGACCGCTGACCGGAGTGGCACGAGATGACCTACCTCGATCAGTTCCTGTTCGGGTTCTACCCGTATCTCTGCATGGTGTCCTTCTTCCTCGGCAGCTGGGCGCGCTTCGATCGCAGCCAGTACACCTGGCGGGCCCAGTCGAGCCAGCTCTTGCGGCGCAAACAGCTGCTCTGGGGCAGCATCCTGTTCCACGTCGGCATCCTCGGCCTGTTCTTCGGCCACTTCTTCGGTCTGCTGACGCCGCCCGAGGTCTACCACGCGCTCGGGCTGAGCTCGAAAGCCAAGCAGCTGATGGCGATCGTGGTCGGCGGCGTCCTCGGCGTCACCTGCTTCGTCGGCATGACGATGCTGATCCACCGCCGCCTGTTCGACCCGCGCATCCGTCTGACCAGCAAGCCGACCGACATCTTCATCCTCCTGTTCATCTATGCCCAGCTGATCCTCGGCATCGTCGGCATCCCGGTCTCGCTCGCCAACGGCGATGGTACCTACATGCTGGTGATGGCCGAGTGGGCCCGCAACATCCTCACGTTCCAGCCCGGCTCGCCGGAGCTGCTCGCGGGCGTGCCGTGGATCTACAAGATCCACATCGCGGCCGGCATGACGCTGTTCCTGCTGACGCCCTTCACGCGCCTCGTGCACGTGTGGAGCGCACCCATCTGGTACCTGTTGCGGCCCGGCTATCAGATCGTGCGCAGGCACGCCAACCTGTCCAAGGGGGGCATCTAGCCTTGGCGATCCTCGTGAACGGCGTCGAGATCAGCGAGCACGCCATCAATTCCGAGCTCCAGTATCACCCGGCGAGCTCGGTCGAGGCGGCGGCCGCGGAGGCGGCCCGGGCGCTGGTGGTGCGCGAGCTGCTGCTGCAGACAGCAGCACGGCGTGGGATCGATCGGCCGGATCCCCCCGCGCCGGGGCAGACGGACGCGCGCGAGACCGACGACGAGGCCCTGATCCGGACCCTGATCGCGCGCGAGGTCAGGACGCCCTCGCCCGACGAGGCGAACTGCCGGCGCTTCTACGAGCAGAACCTGAAGCGCTTTCGCAGTCCCGACCTGTTCGAGGCCGCGCACATTCTGTTTCCGGCCGACCCCGCGGACCCCGGGGCCAGCGCCCGGGCCAAGCGCCAGGCGACCGCCGCGCTCCAGGAGGTGCTGGCGGCGCCGGAGCGCTTCGCCGATCTGGCGCGCGAGCTGTCGGCCTGCCCGTCGGCGGCACAGGGCGGCCATCTCGGCCAGATCAGCCGCGGCCAGACCGTGCCGGAGTTCGAGACCTTCCTCTATAATCTCGAGCCGGGCCAGATCTGCCCGGTGCCGGTCAAGACCAGATTCGGCTATCACGTCTTGCGTCTGGACCGGCGGGTTGATGGCCGCCAGCTGCCGTTCGAGGCGGTCCAGGAGCGGGTCGCCGATTACCTGCGCGAGCACGTCTGGCGGCGCGCGGTCAGCCAGTATCTGCAGTTGCTGGTCGGGCAGGCGGAGATCCAGGGGATCGAGCTGAATGGGGCGAGCACGCCCCTGGTGCAGTGAGCTGGTCCGCGCGCCGCCGGGCGCGTTCGCAAACGTTGCGGGTCCGGCTGCCATGATGTTGGGGCAGACGTTGAAGGAGCTGGCGCGCACATCCGACAAGTCGGTCGCGCTGGAATTGCTGCCCGATCTGGTGCTGCTCGGCCGGACGCGTGAGGCCGCGGCGGCGGGGGGCCTGTCCCTCAACCAGTATGTGCTTGGCGCCTGCCGGGCGTTCCTCGACCGTGCCGGCGAGGAGGAGTGGGCGACCCTCATGAGCCGGCTGCGCGATGGCGCCGAGCCGGGCGTCACCCTGGTCGGGATCGCCGTACGGCAGAGGCTCGAGGCCGGTGCGTGCGGCTGTGGGCCCAAGCCGTCGGCAGGAGCGGCCTCCGACTGGTGCCGGGGGTAGGCCACTATCGATGACGGAGGCTCGGCATGAGCGAGAGCATCGCGACCTACTATTGGCGGGGGCACGGCCCGCTCTGGAAGGCGTACTGGCTCTATGGCGTCGTCGGCAGCAACGTCCTGGCCCTGACCCTGTTCCTTCTGATGGAGCGTAGCGCCCTCGGTAGCGTCTGGTTTGAACTCGTGCTGCTGCTGCTCGCCGCCTACACGATCTGGATCGTAGTCTCGGTGTGGCGCTGCGCGTTCAACGTCGAAAAGTCGATGTACGGCCACATGGCCAGAGCGCTCACCGTGGCCTGGGCGATCAATGCTCTTCTGGTGCTGGGCTTTTTGGAGCTCGAGTTCTTGCAGGCCGTCAGCTAGGGCGTTCGCTGGAGCGGTGTGAAAGCGGACAGGTCTGGCGGACCCGGTCGTACGATGATTTCTCGGGGTTGCTTGCAGATCTGAGCAGCGACGTGGAAGCGCGCGCGACAAAGAGTCGCCGGAGAAGTGGCAAAGTCCTACCTTGCAATGCCCTTCCTGGTCCCGAGCAACGAAACTATCATGGTTTTCTACGTCAGGACTACGACCACAACGACTTCAAATGGGACGTGACCATGTCCGGCCCGATCATCGGCGCCGCGCTGCACTTCTGAGCGGGCACACTCCGGCGGGGCACTCGCACCGCGCACGACCACGGAAGAGAACGTCGGTGCGGGCGCTCCACCCCGGAAGGCGCGCGGCCTCCGTACCCCGCCGCCTGCCAGGTCAGCCCGCGCCGTTTGGCGCCGGCTCAGCGCTCCAGCTTGGTGATCTTGGAGCCTTGAACCGACAGATCGCCCATCAGGCCCTTCTGGCCGAAGACGAAGGCGATCACCGGGTTGCCGGCGACGACCGAGCTGATGTTGGCGGCCTTGCCCTCGTCGATCATGGTCACCTGGGCGTTGGCGCCCGCCTCCCAGCCGGAGCTCTTGCGGAACTTGTCGAGCGCCTCGGCGGTCATGAACATGATGATCTGGGCGTACGTCTGGGCACCGAGCTCCAGGCCGATCGAGGCCGAGGCCGTGCTGTAGTAGCCCGCGGTCTGGCCGCCGACGATCAGAGCGCCTTCGCCGTAGGAGCCGCCGACGCCGACCGCGGCCTTGGTCACGTCGGGAAAGACGAGCATGCCCTGCGCTTTCCCGGCCGCCTCTTTGCAGCCCGCGATCTGCGCGGCGCACTGGTCACGCGCCGTCGCGACGCCGGCGTCGATGTTCGCGGCCGTCTCGGCGCTGGCCGAACACGTCAGGCCGAGCGTCAGGAGGCCACAGAGGCCCGCCGCCACCGCCGCCCGTCGTACATCGTTCATGCTGCGCATCCGATTCTCCCCTGGTGCACCGACGCAACCCTAGGCCGGAATTCACGGTCTGGCTTGCTTGGAAGGATATGGGTGGCGAGCGGGGCTCTCCAAGCCCTTTTGCCCGCAGCTCGCATGGGACGATGCCGCGCGCCAGCGGCGTCGCGGCGCCGGACCGCTTGCTCGGGCCATCGCCGCGCGGACGGCATGGGCTTCGTTCAGCTCGACCTGCGCGCCCCTTGGCCGGTCAGCAGCGTCCACTCGACCAGGCGCTTGAGGACCTTGCCGAGCGCGTCGTCGAACGCCGCCGCGATCGCGGGCAGGTCCTGGGCCTCTGCGGGAACGCTGCGGCCGATCTCGGTGGTGCCGACCAGCTCGCGTTTGGGCATCGCGATCAGGCGCGCCGAGATCGCGACCCGGGCCTCCGGCGGACCGGAGGGGGGCTGCTGGGCCTGAAAGGCGCCGATGTTGGTCTGGAGCAGGAAATCCGGCCGCACGTCGGAGCGTCGATCGGCGACCAGCGCGATCGCGCCCGAGGTCTGGAAGGACTCGATGATCAGCGGCTCGATCATCGCCGCCGGCCGGTCGACCCAGTTGGCGTCGGCGTAGTATTCGACCTCGATCCCGCGCGTGCGCGCGATCCGGGCGGTGTCGATCGACGGCACGATGGTCGGCCGGTCGACCACGAGCGACCAGTCCGCCTTGGGCAGATCCCCGGCGAAGGTCGTCTTGGGGGTGAGGCGGAACTGGCGCGGCGGGGGCCCCTGGCCCGGGAGCTGGCAGGCGGCGACCGCCGCCAAGGGGGCCAGCGCCGCCATCCGGATCAGCCGGCGCCGGCCTGGCGCCATGGCATCTCTGCTCATCTGAGGGGCTCGATGCTCCTGATGTGAGGGTCTCAGGGCCCGACCCCCCGGCCCCGGTTGCCGAACAGGAAGCGGGACGGATCGCGCTCGAGCTCCTCGGCCACCCGCGTGATCTGATCCACCATGCGTTCTGCATCCTGCGCCAGGCCGCGGTATTCGTACAGACCGGTCTGGGTAAAATCGCGCAGGCCGTCCCGGTTCTCGGCCACGGCAGCGTTGATCTGATCGGCCATGCGCCGCACCGAACCGGCGGTCGCGGTCCACTCTTTGATCAGCGGGCCGATGGCGGCCTGGTTGGTCTGGAGGATCTGGTCCAGGGTGGTCGCCACCTGACCCGCCTTGGCGGTCGCGTCCTCTGCATTGTCGATGATTTTCCTCGAGGACCGGTGTGCTGTCCCGGATGCTTTTGGTCGTGAGCGCGACGTCGGCAACGATCTGGGTCAAGCCCCCGCTCGTCCCCTGGAGCTCATCGTTGATGCCGACCAGCAGCTCGTTCAGCCGGTCGATGACGGCGGGCAACTGCTCGGCGATGCTGCCGGCGCTTTCCTGCAGGCGCTCCATTCCGGAAGGAAGCGTCGGGATCTCGGGATAGGGCTGGTCGCCGCCGATCAGCCGCACCGGGGTCCCGGGGTTGAAATCCAGGTTCACGAGCAGCAGGCCGGTCAACAGGCTCTGTGCCTGCAGCTGGGCGCGGAAGCCGGCCTGAATCATGCGCAGGACCTGATCCTTGTAGGATCCGCCGGGCGTCATGCCGACGACATCGATACGAGCCGGGTCGAACTGCATGACCACCGGGATCCGCGCACTGACTTGCTTGGGGTCGAACAGGACCCGGATGTCGGTGACCTCGCCGATGGTCACGCCGCGAAAGTCGACCGGGGCGCCGACCCGCAACCCCTTCACCGAGCCCGGGAAGTAAGCGATGTAGGCGTTGCGGTCGGCGAACCAGCGCGCGTGGCCGAACAGCAGCAGGCCGGCCACGATCAGCGCGAGCGCGCCGATCACGAAGGCCCCGATCACCGCGGGATTGGCTTTGTTCATCGGCTGCTCGCCTCCCTGCCGGCACCTGCCGTCTTGGAGTTGCTTGGGGAATGGCCCTGGGAATCGCCCGGGGGCTCGCTGCCGCCCCGGGTCAGGAATTCTTCCACTTTCGGATCCGGCGGCCGGGCGAGCAGATCGTGCGGGTCGCCGGCCGCGAGCTGGCTCCTGGTGTCGGGATCGAGGAACACCGAGTTGTCGGCGATCGCGAAGATGCTGGGCAGCTCGTGGGTGACCATGACCGTGGTCGTGCCCAGGCTGTCGCGCAGGTCCTGGATCAGCTCGTCGAGCCGGCGCGAGCTGATCGGGTCGAGGCCGGCCGAGGGCTCGTCGAAGAACAGGACCTCGGGGTCCATCGCCATGGCGCGGGCGAGGCCCGCCCGCTTGCGCATGCCGCCGCTGATCGCCGCGGGATAGTAGTCTTCGAAGCCGGCAAGGCCCACGAGGGCGAGCTTGAGCGAGGCGACCTCGCGAATGTCCTTTGCGCTCAGGCCGGTGTACTCGCTGAGCGGCAGAGCGACGTTCTCCTGCAAGGTCATCGAGCTCCAGAGCGCGCCCTGCTGGTACAGGACGCCGAAGCGCCGCATCAGCTGCTCGCGGCCGTCGCGATCGGCGTCCCAGAAGCTCACCCCGCCGTACCGCACCTGGCCGCGCGCCGGCCGCTTCAGGCCGATCATCTGGCGCATCAGCGTGCTCTTGCCGGAGCCGCTCGCGCCCATGATGACGAAGATGTCGCCGCGGCGGATGGTGAAGTTCACCTCCTCGATCAGGACCAGATCGTCGTAGGCGATCACCATGTCGCGGACGGTGATGTGCGCGTCCGGCGCCGTGCTCTCTGGCGCCGTGCTCTGGGGCGCCGTGCTCTGGGGCGCCGTGCTCTGGGGCGCCGCGGTCTGGGGCGCGCCGGCCGGTTCGGAGGCGGCGGCGCGCTCAGATGCCGAGCGCATTGTAGATCACCGTCAGGATCGCCATGGACACCACGATCAGGACGATCGAGGTGACGACCGCCGAGGTGGTCGCCTGGCCGACCGCGGCCGAGCTGCGTCCGGATTCGATGCCGCGCAGGCAGCCGGCGACCGCGACCACGATGCCGTAGACCGAAGCCTTGAACAGGCCGCCCGCGAAGTCGATCAGGCGCACGCCCTCCTGGGTCGCCTGAAAATAGGTGACCGGGGGCAGGTCGAGGAACATCACCCCGACCAAGGCGCCGCCCAGGATGCCCATGAGATCCGCGTAGAGGCAGAGCAAGGGCGTCATCAGGATCAGCGCCAGCATGCGCGGCAGGACCAGGAACTCCATGGGCGCGAAGCCGAAGGTGGAGAGCGCATCGATCTCCTCGTTGACCTGCATGGTGCCGAGCTGCGCGGCGAAGGCGGCGCCGGTCCGGCCGGCGAGGATGATGCCGACCATCATCGCCGCCATGTCGCGCGCCATCCCGATCGCAACCAGCGGGGCGACGTAGATCTGGGCGCCGAACTGGAGCAGCTGGACCGAGCCGAGAAAGGCCAGGATCACACCGACCAGGAAGCTGATCAGGCTGACGATCGGCAAGGCCCGGGCGCCGACCTCCTGGATGGTCAGCACGAGGTCCGAGCGGCGAAAGCGCGCGCGGCCGGTGACCAGGCGGCCGAACGCGAGCGTCGCCTCGCCGATGAAGGCGATCATGGCCCGGGCTTCCGCGGCCGCTTCGAGGGTCGCCTGGCCGACCCGCCAGAAGAGCCCCGCGGGCGCTTTTCGCTCCGCCCGGCTGGCCGGCGGCACCGCGGTGGCAAGACGATAGAGCCGGCGGGCGCCGTCCGGCAGACCGCCCGGGTCGAGCTCGAGACCCCGCTCCCGGCAGAGCCGCTCGAGCTGCAACAGGAACACCATCAGGCCCGTGTCCCAACGCTTCAGCTCGGCGGCGTCGAACCGCACCCCGGCGCTCGCCCGGAGATCGCGCGCGACGCTCTCCGCCGATGGCAGCGCGCGCCCCAGCTGCCAGACGCCCGCAAGGTGAAGCGTGCTGGTCGGCCCGGCTTCATCAATCCGGCAGCGGGGCTCGAGCACCTCCTCCGGCTGTGTCACTCGGGCGCTCCCTCGAGGTCACGTTCGACTTCGCGTCCCAATCCAGGGACGGGTCATAGCGCGCACATGGGCATTTGGCCAGGGCAGCGCTGCCGGCAGAGCGGGCGGCATGGGATGGGCTTGCTCTTCGGCCTCTGAGGTGATCCTGTTCCGGAGCGGACGGCCTGAGCCGGTCATCCTGAGCGCCGGGGGGCTGAGGCAGCCGGCTGGCCGAGGTCATGCTGGCTCAGACCACCATCGGTCACGATCTTGTATCTGGGCAGCGCATCCGCCATGCCAGGAAAACACGAGCAAGGGAGATTCCGATGACCACGGGACTGATCACGCCGGACGAGCTCCGGCGGATTGCCGATGAGCAGGAGCTGGCCAAGGCCCGCGAGGCGCTCGAGAAGAAGAAGAAGACGGACGACGAGCTCCATCATGTCCGCGACGCCTTCATGACGCGCGATCTCAACCCGGACGTGTTCGAGCGGGTGTCGCGGATCGTCAAGAGCGCCGCTGAGCGGGGCGAGCACGAGGTGCTGGCGGTGCGCTTTCCGAGCAGCTACTGCACCGACGGCGGCCGGGCGATCAACAACTACGAGCCCGACTGGCCCCAGACCCTGACCGGGTTCGCCAAGAGGGCCCATGAGTTCTGGCAGAAGGAGCTCCAGCCCCAGGGCTACAAGGTACGCGCCCAGATCCTCGATTTCCCGGGCGGGATGCCGGGCGACGTCGGCATCTTCCTCAGCTGGTGACCCGCGGGCTGGACGAACGACCTGAAGCGCCGGCAGTCCATGCCGGTCGAGCGCAGGTCGTCGAACGGATCCGGCCCGCGTCGTTGCCGACCGGCAAGGCGATCCTTCCGGGCTCGGGTCGACCGGGGTCGAGGGCGTCAAACCCGGCCGCAAGCAGCCGCCCGGCCGGCGGCGCGCACGGCTGACTTCGGTCAGGGCAGCGGCGCCGCCAGGCGCGGACCGCCGAGCCTGCTGCTGTTCGCGGGAAGCTTCGGCGGCGATCGTCGGCCCGGTGGCGCTCTGGGCCGGCGATCGCCGCGGCGCCCACAGGCCAAGAAACCTTGGTTTTGCGCGTTTCTCGGGTTCGTTTGGTTGTCGGCGGCAGGCGGCGTAGCGGCGCCGGGGCGAGGTTCCGAGGGGCGCGTTCTGCCTGCGCGCTCGACGCAGGGTCGGTGGTCATGCTTCGCGGTCTCCGGCTGGCGGGTGGGCCGCGGGGGGAATCCAGGCGCACAGCGAAGCGCGGAAGTCGCAGCTTCCCAACTTGCTGATAGCAGATTATAGGAAAATATGCAAGGACTGCCTCGCCCGGAAAGACCAGAAACGAGTTCGAGCTCCCGACCTTCGGGCCGAATTCCCGGCCCTGACCGATCGACGAAAACTTCTTGAATATTCGGGCTCGTTCAACGAAAGGGAAACCGCAATGGCATTCCCGTCGGTCCGATTTGCAGGAAGCGTTCTTCGCGCTCGGGACGCACGCGTTCCGGGCGCGCCTAGCTCCCAGAGCCGACCACTGAGGTCAGCTCGAAGCAGCGCGCTTGCTTCCGGGCAGACCACTGAGGTCAGCCCGAAGCGGCGCGAGGTCGGCAAGGAGCTCCTCTACTGAGCCCGGATTCCCCGGATCAGTTGAATATCGTGATGTTATCGCCCGATTTTGCTATTGAAATCATTGTGTTGGCGGGGACGACGGGACGCGATTGTGGGGTACTGTTCGCCGCGATCCTGCGCCGGATCGACGGGCTCAGGCCAAAGCCGCCGCCGCTCGCAGCATGAGCACGGGAGAGCAGTGTTGGATGGCAACCCAGCAGGCGAGATGCGTCCATGACGACCGAGAATTGCTCGAACGTGGCCCAAACCTCGCTCATGAGCCCGGGAAGTCGGTTCTGTCGATGCTGCGGGCCCTTCTCGACGCCGGTTTTGGGTGCCCAGGGCCTTGCCTTCGGAGTGAGAGAGGCCCAAGCTGGTCGTTACCGGCGGCATATGGGGAATGTCTTTTTACGGTGGACGTGCGACCGTCAACCTGATACCCAATATGGCTAATTTGCCGCCGTTCAGGGCACTGACCGCCAGCCGTGGCCGTGTTGGAGGACACGCAAAATGCGCCACAATCAACGCGGTTCAGGGTCCGGACCAGCATTGGCGCCCTGCATGGCGCCACATCCAGCTTCAGTCACAGACGACTGGAGAACTCCGGCTTGAATTGGAGGCAAGCAAGTCGGGATTTTAGCCACCACGCCTCTATTGGGGAGCATCATGAAATCAGCACGCTTGTTCGGTCTGGCAATGGCGACGCTGCTGGGCTCGGCCAGCTTCGCCCACGCGGACGGGGAGCTCCACATCTTCAACTGGGGCGACTACACGAGCCCCGAGCTGATCGAGAAGTTCGAAAAGGAGCACAACGTCAAGGTCACGCTCACGGACTACGATTCCAACGAGACAGCGCTTGCTAAAGTCAAAGAAAGCGGACATGGCTTCGACATCGTCGTGCCCTCTGCGAACTACATGCCGATCTGGATCGAGGAGGGGCTGCTGCTCGAGACGCGACCCGATCAAATGTCGAACTTCAAACACGTCGATCCACGCTGGGTCGACGTCGATTGGGACTCCGGCCGCCGCTATTCCGTTCCGTGGCAATGGGGATCCGCGGGCATAGTCGTCAATAAGTCGGTGTATCCCGGGGATCCCAACACCTCGGCGATTTTCATGGACCCGCCCGCGGAACTGGTCGGTAAGATCAACGTCGTTCCCGAGAAAGGTGACGTCATGGCGCTGGCCGTCATGTACGTGGGCGGCGAACCCTGCACCGGAGACGAGGCAACCTTGAAGGAGGTTCGCGACAAGCTGCTGGGGGCACGGCCAAAGTGGGTGTCGATGGACTTTGAGACGTCAGACAAGTACGAGCACGGCGAACTTGGTGCGGGTGTCACCTGGAGCGGCGCAGCGTTCCGGTCTCGGCTGAAGAACCCGGATCTGGTCTACGGTTATCCGAAGGAAGGCTTTCCCTTCTTCATGGACAACGTTGCCGTCCTCAAGGACGCGAAGAACGTCGAGAACGCCAAGCTCTTCCAGAACTTCATCATGGCGCCGGAGAACGCTGCCCTCATCTCGGCTTTCGCGCGGTTTGCCAACGGCATCCAGGGATCGGACGCTTACCTGCCGGCGGACATGAAGAACGCCCCCGAGGTGAACATCCCGGAGGAGTTTGCTGGCAAAGGCAGGTTCAACCAGGCCTGCCCTCCGGAGGTGCAGGAGAAGTACACCGCGATCTGGAAAGAACTGACCGAGTAAGCTCGGTTCGGCTGGTAAGGCCCGGGGCGATCCGGGCCTTGCTTCTCCTCCCGAGGCGACGCATCTGAGCGGTACGCACCCTTCGCCCTGAGAAGAGCACGTTAGGGTCCGCGTCGCGTAGCCAAGAGGAGCCCCTGAATGACCGCATGCATCGTCGCTAAATGCGGCGCCCGACCTGACCGCGATGCAGGCGGTCGCCAATGACGCAGCCAGCCGCAACGGCGTTGGAACGACGGTGACCGTCAATGTTCCGCCGCTGTCCGGCCCGGCAGCCGGCGATCCGCGCTGAGGTGAATTTCCCGCCCCCGGGCGGCGAATTTCCGGAATTTCCGGCAACTTACCCGGCCCCAAGGCGAATTTCCGCGCGGCGGGCGAGTGCACACCATGCGACACTTCTGTAGCATCAGGCGACAGAGTGTGGGCTATGCGCAATCCTTTGCGACGACATGGTTTTTCGCCACACTGGCGACTTGGCCGTTGAATCCGACCGCAAAAACCGCCGCGGTGACCTGGGAGCTTTTCGACCAGGGGCTCGGGCGAACTGAAGTCGGGGCGTGCTCGCGCAGGTGCGAGCGGAGGCTGATCTCGCGGGTGGCAGTCAAGCAAAGGACCGAGCGGACGCGCCGAATTCGACGCCCTTGATCTGGGTCAATTTCTTCTGCGCAGGCGTCGTATTCGATGGCCGTGCAGTTGGATCGCTGCTCGATCGGGAGGGTGACGGATCGATCCAGCGCGCTCTCGATCCCTTGACGCCGCGCCGGTAGCGCTGCACACTCGGTGTCAAAAGTGACGCCGCGATTATGCTGTCGTTGCGGCTTCGCGGTGCGTTCGGGACATAGTTGAGGCACACTCATGGCGACCGTTGTTGCGGACGTCGACGGGCGCGCGGCCGAACCGGCAAGCGCCAAGCTCACCCTGGTGCCGCTGATCGCGCTGGTCATCGGCTCGATGATCGGCGGCGGGGTGTTCAACCTGCCGTCCGACATGTCGAAGGCGGCGGCACCGGGCGCGATCGTGATCGGCTGGCTGATCACCGGCATCGGCATGCTGATGCTGGCCTTCGTCTACCAGTCGCTGGCGACCCGCAAGCCGGACCTCAACGCCGGGCCCTACGCCTACGCCAAGGCGGGCTTCGGCGACTTCGTCGGCTTCAATGCCGCCTGGGGCTACTGGCTCAGCGCCTTCCTCGGCAATGTCGCCTACGCGGTCGCGATCTTCAGCGCGCTGTCCTACTTCGTCCCGGCCTTCGGCGGCGGCAACAATATCCTCTCGATCGTCTGCGCCTCGGCCTTTCTCTGGGCGATCCACATCCTGGTCCTGCGCGGGGTGAAGGAGGCGGCCTTCATCAATGTCGTCACGACGATCGCCAAGCTCGTGCCGCTGTTCCTGTTCCTGCTGGTGGCGATCATCGCCTTCAACTGGGACAAGTTCACCTTCAACTTCTGGGGCGGCCCGGGGGCCGACGGCCAGGGTGGACTGGGCTCGATCCTGGCTCAGGTGCAGAGCACGATGCTGGTGACCGTCTGGGTGTTCATCGGCATCGAGGGGGCGAGCGTCTACTCGGCGCGCGCCGCCAACCGGGCGGACGTCGGGCGCGCGACCGTGATCGGCTTCGTCGCCGCGCTCGCGATCTACGTCCTGGTCTCGCTGCTGGCGACCGGCATCCTGAGCCAGCCGGAGCTCGCCGGGCTCAAGGTGCCCTCGATGGCGGGCGTGTTCGAGCCCCTGGTCGGCAGCTGGGGTGCCGCCCTGATCAACGTCGGCCTGATGATCTCGGTCGGCGGCGCCTATCTGTCCTGGACGCTCCTTTGCGCCGAGATCCCCTTCACCTGCGGCAAGGACGCCACCTTCCCGCGCTGGTTCGCTCGGGAGAACGCCGCGGGCTCGCCGATCAACTCGCTGTGGGTCACCAACGGCATGATCCAGCTGTTCCTGATCGTCAGCCTGTTCTCGCAGTCCGCCTATCATTTCTTCTATTTCATCGCCTCGGTCGCGATCCTGCCGCCCTACGTGCTGTCCGGTGCGTATGCCTGGAAGCTCGCGGCCTCGGGCGAGACCTACGAGCGCGCCCCGGCCGCGCGCCGCCGCGATCTGATCGTCGGCATCATCGCGACCGTCTACGGCGCCTGGCTGGTGTACGCCGCCGGCCTCCAGTACCTCCTGATGTGCGCCATCCTGTTCGCGCCCGGAATTCTCGTCTACTGGAAGGCGCGCAGCGAGCGCGGGGCTACCGTGTTCACCGGCCTCGAGATGGTCCTCGCCGTCCTGCTGGTCGTCGCTGCCCTGCTCGCCGCGTACCTGATATGGACCGGCACGATCAGCCCCCTCTGAGCGCCGAGAGCCAGGGCAATGGCTGGCCGCGAGGCGCAACCCGCTCTGGGACTCGCCACCTGTACCGCGCTCGTGATCGGCAACATGGTGGGCTCGGGGTTCTTCATCGCGCCCACGGCGCTGGCGCCGTACGGCACGACCGCGCTGATCGGCTGGGCGGTGATGGCGGTCGGCGCGATGTGCCTCGGCATGGTGTTCGCGCGCCTGGCGCGTATCGCGCCGGCCACCGGCGGCCCCTACGCCTACACGCGCATGGGCTTCGGCCGGTTCGCGGGCTTCCTGGTCGCGTGGGGCTACTGGATCTCGATCTGGGCCTCGCTGCCCGCGATGGCGGCGGCGTTCGTGGGCTACCTGCGCGTGCTCATTCCCGCGCTGGTGGGCCACCGGCCCCTCAACATCGCGATCGGGCTCGGGGCAATGTGGGCGGTGGCGCTCGTCAACCTCCAAGGCGTCAAGGAGGCCGGCCTCGTCCAGGTGGTCACGACCTACACGAAGATCGTGCCGTTCGTCGCGATCGCGGCCTTCGGGCTGCTCTGGGTCGACTGGCAGACCTTCGAGACGATCAATCCGAGCGGCGAGCCTTTCCTGAGCGCCCTGGCCGCGACCGCGCCGCTGACGATGTTCGCGTTCCTCGGCATCGAGTTCGGCGACCGTGCCGGCCGGCGACGTGATCGATCCGCAGCGGACCATCCCCCGCGCCACGCTGCTCGGCACCGCCGTCTCGGCACTGATCTATCTGCTGGGCACCGCCGTCGTCATGGGCGTGATTCCGCGCGAGACGCTGATCAACTCCGCGGCACCGTTTGCCGACGCCGCGCGCGTGATGTGGGGCGGATGGGCGGCGACGGTGATTGCGCTCGCGGCCGTCATCTCGTCGCTCGGCGCGCTGAACGGCTGGACGCTGCTGCTCGCCCAGGTCCCCATGGCGGCGGCCCGCGACGGCGCCATGCTCCCGGTCTTCGGCCAGCTCTCGCCACGCGGCGTCCCGGCCCGCGGCATTTTGATCTCGGTCGGGCTGTCGACCCTGCTCGTGCTGCTTCAGACCACCGGGACATCGGCGTTGGTCGCCTTCTACAACCTGATCGTCAACCTCTCGACCGACGCCGCCCTGGTCCCCTACGTCTTCTGCTGCGGCGTCGAGGCGATCCTGTACGTCACGCGGCAGCATGTCGCGCGCGCGTTGCGCATCGGTCCCTTCACGCCGGTCGCGATCGTCGCGTTCGTCTTTTCCATGGGCACGATCTACGGCGCCGGCGCGACCGCAGGGATGTGGTCGCTGATCCTGTTCCTGCTCGCGACTCCGGTCTGGGTCTTCCTGCGCCGCGCGGACTCCGCGCTGGGCGCGACGCCCGTGCAGCCGGATCCGGAGTGAACCCGCAAGGCAGACCAAACCCGCAGAGCCCCGGCTGACCAACCGGAGGAGAGGGAGGCGAAGCATGAAGTACGGAGCCTTTTCCGAGATCGGCAAGCTGCGCAAGGTCATGGTCTGCCGCCCGGGCCTCGCCCACAAGCGGCTGACGCCGGCCAACTGCAAGGATCTCTTGTTCGACGACGTGATCTGGGTGGCGGAAGCGCAGAGCGAGCACCGCGATTTCGTCGCCAAGATGGAGGAGCGGGGCGTCGAGGTGCTCGAGATGCACGACCTCCTGGCCCGGACGCTCGAGGATGCGGAGGCGCGGGCCTGGATTCTCGACCGCCGGATCACCGAGTACAAGATCGGGCTCGGCATGCTCCACGACATCCGCGCCTGGCTGGACGAGATGCCGGCCAGGCAATTGGCCGAGCATCTGATCGGCGGGGTCGCGATGTCCGAGCTGCCGTTCAAGCCCTACGGCATGATGGGCTACTATCTCGAGCCGACCGACTTCGTCGTGACGCCGTTGCCGAACACGATCTTCACTCGCGACACCACCTGCTGGATCGAGAACGGCGTCACCCTCAATCCGATGTTCTGGCCGGCGCGGCGCAACGAGACCTTGCTGACCGCGGCGATCTACAAGTTCCATCCGGATTTCAAGGCCGCCGAGTTCCACGTCTGGTGGGGCGACCCCGACGTCGATCATCAGCGGGCGACCGTCGAGGGCGGCGACGTCATGCCGATGGGCAACGGCGTCGTGTTCTTCGGCATGGGCGAGCGCACCACGCCGCAGGCGGTGGGCCAGATCGTGCGCTCGATGTTCCAGCACCAGGCGGCCACGCTCGTGGTCGGCGCCAAGATGCCGAGGAGCCGGGCGGCCATGCACCTGGATACCGTGTTCACGATGTGCGACCGCGACGTCTGCACCGTCTATCCGGGCGTGGTCGACGAGATCACGACCTATACGGCGCGCCGGGGCGACAAGGAAGGCGAGATCGACTTTCGCGCCGAGAACCGGCCGTTCCTCGAGGTCGCGGCCGAGGCGCTGGGCCTCAAGGAGCTGCGGGCGATCACCACCGGCGGCGACGTCTACGAGGTCGAGCGCGAGCAGTGGGACGACGGCAACAACGTGGTGGCGCTCGAGCCCGGCGTCGTCGTCGGCTACGAGCGCAACACCTTCAGCAACACCAAGCTGCGCAAGGCCGGCATCGAGGTGATCACGATCAGAGGCTCGGAGCTGGGGCGAGGTCGCGGTGGCGGTCACTGCATGACCTGCCCGATCCTGCGCGACCCGCTCGACTGAGCACACAAAATCCGAGGGAGACGCGACGATGGCGTTCAATCTGCGCAACCGCTCGCTGCTGACGGTGCAGGACTACACCCAGCAGGAGTTCAAGTACCTGCTCGATCTCGCCCGCGACCTCAAGCGCGCGAAGTACGCGCGCACCGAGCAGGAGCACCTCAAGGGCAGGGAGATCTGCCTGATCTTCGAGAAGACCTCGACCCGCACGCGCTGCGCTTTCGAGGTCGCCTGCCACGACCAGGGCGCGCACGTCACCTATCTCGACCCGGCGGGCTCGCAGATGGGCCACAAGGAATCGGCCAAGGACACGGCGCGCGTGCTCGGCCGGATGTTCGATGCGATCGAGTACCGCGGCGCCGGTCAGGAGGTCGTCGAGGATCTGGCCAAGTATGCGGGCGTGCCGGTCTACAACGGGCTCACCGACGAGTACCACCCGACCCAGATGCTGGCCGACGTGATGACCATGCGCGAGCACAGCGACAAGCCGATCTCGCAGATCAAGTACGCCTACGTCGGCGACACCCGCTCCAACATGGGCCATTCGCTGATGATCGTCGGCTGCCTGATGGGCATGGACGTGCGCCTGTGCGGCCCGAAGCAGCTGTGGCCGAGCGACGAGTACACCACCATCGCCCGCGAGCTCGAGAAGAAGTATGGCGCCAAGCTCACCATCGCCGACGACCCGCAGGCCGCGGTCAAGGGCGTCGACTTCATCCACACCGACGTCTGGGTCTCGATGGGCGAAGCCAAGGAGGTCTGGCAGGAGCGGATCGATCTCCTGAAGAAGTACCAAGTCAATATCGATCTGATGCGCGCGAGCGGTAATCCGCAGGTCAAGTTCATGCACTGTCTGCCGGCGTTTCACGACACCCAGACCAAGGTCGGAAAGGATATCGCCGAACACTATGGCATCGCCAACGGCCTCGAAGTGACCGACGAGGTGTTCGAGAGCGAGGCGAACGTTGCCTTCGACCAGGCCGAGAACCGTTTGCACACGATCAAGGCGATCCTGGTCGCCACGCTCGGGGACTGACCGATGCTGATCGTCACCGCGCTCGGCGGCAACGCGCTCCTCAAGCGGGGCGAGCCCCTGACCGCGGAAAACCAGCGCGGCAACGTGCGCATCGCCGCCGAGGCGCTGGCCCCGATCGCCCGCGAGCACCAGCTCGTGATCACCCACGGCAACGGCCCGCAGGTCGGCCTGCTGGCCCTGCAGGGGGCGGCCTACGATCAGGTCGAGACCTATCCTTTCGATGTGCTCGGCGCCGAGACCGAGGGCATGATCGGCTACATGATCGAGCAGGAGCTGGGCAACCTGCTGCCGTTCGAGCGGCCGTTCGCGACGCTGTTGACCATGATCGAGGTCGATCCCAAGGATCCCGCGTTCAGCGATCCGACCAAGTTCATCGGCCCGGTCTATGACAAGGCCGACGCCGACCGGGTCGCCGCCGAGAAGGGCTGGAGCTTCAAGGCCGACGGCGACAAGTGGCGCCGCGTCGTGCCCTCGCCGCAGCCCAAGCGGGTGTTCGAGCTGCGGCCGATCCGGTGGCTCCTGGAGCAGAACACGGTGGTCATCGCGGCCGGCGGCGGCGGCATCCCCACGATGTACGAGCCGGGCAAGGAGCGGCACCTGATCGGGGTCGAGGCGGTGATCGACAAGGACTTCGCCTCCGAGCTCCTGGCGCGCGAGCTCGAGGCCGATCTCTTCGTCATGCTGACCGATGCGGACGCCGTCTACGTCGACTGGGGCAAGCCCTCCCAGCGCGCGCTTCGCCGGGCCGGGCCCGACGCGATCGCGGCGTTTCCGTTCCCGGCAGGCTCAATGGGCCCGAAGGTCGATGCCGCCTGCCGGTTCGCGCGCGCTACTGGCAAACGCGCTGCCATCGGCGCGCTTCCCGATCTCGGGCGGATCGTTGCCGGCAAAGCCGGGACCACGATCACAACCGACGAATCGAGCATCCATTTCGCTTGAGGCGGGCGGGCGGACCGGCGGAACCGGGACAAGGAGACAGGGGATGTTGGCCTGTACCGTACCCCGAGGAGCCATCGTTTCGAGCATCTTTGCCTGCTCATGGACGGGCGTGGCCGCTGCCGCGGAGCTGCCCTCGTTCAAGGACGACAGGGGCAACGAGTTGGTGCCGTCGTTGAGCCTGGAAGGCGCCTTCTTTCCCCAAAGTCAGTCCTGGTTCGGCAAGAGCAAGCAGAACCTGGGTTCCAAGTCCGATTACTGGTTCGAGGAGGTCGGCAAGCTCGGGTTGAGTGGGCAGGCTTCGCTCGATCGGTTCGGTGCGGTTTACGGCAAGGTCAGCGGGCTGGTCGCCGCAACCCAAGGCACCGATGCCGCGGGCTCGGACGTGCCCGGCGATACCCCCAGCGACGTCGCCTGGGAGGACGCCTATCTGGGCTGGAAGTCCGGGAACCTGCTGAAGGACAGCCTCGGCACCGACGCGCTGGACCTGTCCTATGGCCGCCAGCGCTACCAGGTCGGCTCCGGGTTCCTGTTCTGGGACGCCGGCAGCGACGGCGGCCAGCGGGCCGCCTACTGGATCGGGCCGCGCAAGGCTTTCCAGCAGGCCGCGATAGCCAAGCTCGACACCCACGGCGTGCTGGTGCGCGGCGTCTTCCTCGAGCCTAATGATAATCCTCACAGCAACACCGAGCTTTTCGGCGGCGATCTACAGTGGAGCAACGACGACCTCGGCAGTGTCGGCGCCGGTTTCTACCACATCTTCAACTCGGATATCGCGACCCGCGACGGCATGGACATCTACGACATCCGCGCCGACGTGACGCCGCTGCGGACGTCAGGCGTGCTGCCCGGGCTCACGCTCAAGGGAGAATACACCTTCGAGAAGAACGGTAACACACAGGAAGGCCACGGCTACTACGGCGAGCTCGGCTACGACTTCGGGAAGACGTTGCCGTGGACGCCCTATCTCAGCTATCGCTACGCCCACTTCTCGGGGAACGATCCGAGCTCGCAGAATCGGAACGAGGACTTCGATCCCCTGTTCTATGGCTTCGACGATTGGGGCACCTGGTTTCAGGGCGAGATCTTGGGCGAGTATGTCCTGTTGAACCAGAACCTCAATTCGAGCACGGTTCGCCTGCGGCTGAAGCCCACCGAGAATTTGACTCTAAATCTGCTCTACTTTCATTTCTCGCTCGACGATGCCGCGGGCTTTGGCACCAGCGGCAGCAATTTCGCCGATGAGTATGACCTGGCGGTCGATTACACACTCAACGACCACGTGTCGTTCAGCGTGGTCGGCGCCGCTGCCGACCCCCATAGCGGCGCCACCAACTTCACTGGCGGGAACGACGTCTGGTACTATTCGATGTTCTACACGAACATCTCCTTCTGACCACCGCTGCACGCCAGGGAGCCGCCGATGCGCCAACATCTCGCAGCCGCCACCGTGGCAGCGATAGGACTTGTGCCACTATCGACTGGCGCACAGACGGACAGAGACTACGGCACGCCGCGCGACGCCCGCCTGATGCTCGAGCGTGTCATCGGCGCGCTCAAGACCGACGAGGCCAAGGCGCTGCATCTGTTCATTGAGGGCGCCCCCGGCTTTCGCGAGGCCGATCTCTATCCCTATTGCGGCGGCCCCGAGGGCATGTTCACCGCCCATCCGGCGCTGATGGGGAGCAGCCTGCGGGCGCTGCGGGACAAGCGCGGCAATCCCCTTGGCCAGTGGCTGTATGAAACCGCGAAGGAGGGCGAGATCCATGAGGTCACCTACTACTGGCCACGACCGGAACTCGACCGAGGTCCTGCAGAAGGTGGCGCTGGTGACCCGCATCGGCGACCAAGTCTGCGCCGTCGGCTACTACCGGCCCGGCCGTCGCGGCAAGGAGGCCATCCCCTAGAGGTTGCAGGATATCTGAGCATTGATGGTCTTCACGGCGATCTCCTGCCTGCACGGTATCACCGCACGGCTAGCCTGAAGGTTGTCAGTGTCGGGCGACATCAGGACAGCGATGAGATACCTGCGGGCGACGGACCGCACCCGAACCGACGGTCCGACCGACATGGCTCCCCGGCTCAGCTCGCTTTGCGGCCTGTTGGCCGGTCACGAGGGGGCCATTCGACCAGGCGCCTGAGCGCCTTACCGAGCGCGTCGTCGAGGGTGGCGGCGATCGAGGCGGGTCGGCGGCCTGGGCGGTGACGCTGCGGCCGATCTCGGTGGTGCCGCCCACCTCGCGCTCGGGCCCGGTGATCAGGCGGGCCGAGATGACTACCCGGGCCTCGGGCGGGCCGGAGTCCATCTGCCGGGCCTGAAAGGCGGCGATCTTGAAGTCCGGACCGCGATCGCCAGCGTCCGCCGCTGACGCGTCGGCGCCGGCGTCGTATAACCGCCGGTCATCGAAACCAAAGCCGGCCGGCATTTCACAAGCTTGCTCCTGCCCCCTTAGGGTGATCCTGTTCCCGAGCAGCCGATGGCTCGCCGGAGCCAAGGAGCCTACGGCCCGGATTGGTGGAGGACCCAGACGATGCCAGAACCCCTGCCCGCTGCCCTGCTCGACGCCGAGTGGCTCGAGGCCGATGGCCTTGGCGGCTTTGCCTCCGGCACCGTGGGCGGCGCCCGCACGCGCCGCTACCACGCGCTGCTGCTGACCGCGACCACGCCGCCGACCGGCCGGATCGTGCTGGTCAACGGCCTCGAGGTCTGGCTCGAGACCGCGGGCGGCAGCTTCGCGCTGAGCTCGCAGCGCTACACCCCGGACGTGGTCTATCCGGACGGCCAGGCGCGGATCGTCGACTTCCAAGCCCAGCCCTGGCCGAAGTGGACCTTCCGCACCGAGGACGGGGTCGAGGTCAGCCAGGAGGTGGTCGCCTGCCACGGGCGGGGCGATGTGGTCGTGCGCTGGCGCATGCTGTCGCGGCCGGGCTCGGCGCGCCTCATGGTGCGGCCGCTGCTCTCGGGGCGCGACTATCATGGGCTGCACCACGAGAACCCGGGCTTTGCCTTCGGCGCCGAGGTCACCGGTGCCCGCGTCCTCTGGCGGCCCTACCCCGGCATCCCGGCGGTCTCCGCGGTTGCCGCCGACGGCAGCTACCGCGAGGAGCCGGTCTGGTTCCGCAATTTCCAGTACGATGCCGAGCGCGAGCGCGGCCTCGACTTCGTCGAGGACCTGGCCTCGCCCGGGGTCTTCACCTGGACCCTCAACGGTCGCGAGGCGACCTTGATGCTGTCCGCCGGCGAGGCCGATCCCGAGGTCGACGCCTCCTGCCTGATCGACCTCGAGGCGAGGCGGCGCAAGCGCTTCACATCGCCCCTGCACCAGGCGGCCGAGGCTTATGTCGTCCAGCGCGGCAGCGGCAAGACGATCGTCGCGGGCTATCCCTGGTTCACCGACTGGGGCCGCGACACCTTCATCACCCTGCGCGGCTTCATGACCCTGCCGGACGGGCTGGACCTCGCCCATGACATCCTGCTCGCCTGGGCGGACACCGTTTCCCTGGGCATGGTGCCGAACCGGTTCGCGGATTCGGGCGAGGTGCCGGAGTTCAACGCGGTCGACGCCTCGCTCTGGTACGTGGTCGCGGTCCACGAGTTCCTGCAGGCGGCGCGCGCGACGGTGGCACCCGCGACCGTGGCGGCGTTGCGCGCGGCGGTCGGCAAGATCGTCGCTGGCTATCGCGCGGGCACCCGCTACAACATCAAGATGGACGAGGACGGCCTGCTGACCGCGGGCGTGCCCGGCGTGCAGCTGACCTGGATGGACGCCAAGGTCGGCGACTGGGTGGTGACGCCCCGGATCGGCAAACCGGTCGAGGTCCAGGCGCTGTGGCTGAACGCGCTCAAGATCGCCTGCGCGAGCGCGCCCGAGTGGCGGGATCTCTATCGCCATGCGCTCGCTTCCTTCCAGCTCCGGTTCTGGAACGAGGCCAAGGGCTGCCTGTTCGACGTGGTCGATGTCGATCACGAGGCCGGCAAGAACGATTCCGCGGTCCGGCCGAACCAGATCCTGGCGGTCGGCGGCCTGCCCTACCAGGTGCTGGTCGAGCCCTACGCGACCCGGGTGGTCGAGGCGGTCGAGCGCCAGCTGCTGACGCCGCTCGGCCTGCGCTCGCTGGCGCCCTCCGAGCCCGGCTATCGGCCCCGCTACGGGGGCGGCGTGTGGGAGCGCGACTCGGCTTATCACCAGGGCACGGTCTGGCCCTGGCTGATGGGCCCGTTCGTCGAGGCCTGGCTGCGCGTCCGCGGCACCAGCGCCGAGGCCAAGCGCGAGGCCGACAGCCGTTTTCTGGCGCCGCTTCGCGCCCATCTCGAGGTCGCGGGCCTGGGCCACGTCTCCGAGGTCGCCGACGCCGAGCCGCCGTACCGGCCGGGCGGCTGCCCGTTCCAGGCCTGGTCGCTGGGCGAGCTGCTGCGCGCGAGCCGCCTGGTCGAGGAGCGGGCGCCGCAGACCGTCACGCCCTGCCGCGGCGTCGATGCCGCCTGATCAACGCGCCCGGATCAACGCCCCAACGGGAGGCACGTTCATGCTCAAGACCCTCGACGCCCCGACCAAGGCCCAGCCGCGGACCGCGCAGAGCCCGGCGGCCGAGCCTGCCGAGCGCGCCCGGCTCGCCGAGGACACCAGCGGCGAAGTGCGCTGGAAGCGCTGGGGCCCCTATCTCAGCGAGCGCCAGTGGGGCACGGTGCGCGAGGACTACAGCCCCTACGGCAACGCCTGGGAGTACTTCTCCCACGACCAGGCGCGCTCGCGCGCCTACCGCTGGGGCGAGGACGGCATCGCCGGGATCAGCGACGACAACCAGCGGCTGTGCCTGGCGCTGGCGCTCTGGAACGGCAAGGACCCGATCCTGAAGGAGCGGCTGTTCGGCCTGACCAACGGCGAGGGCAACCACAGCGAGGACGTCAAGGAGCTCTATTACTATCTCGATGCCACGCCGACCCACAGCTACCTGAAGTATCTCTACAAATATCCGCAGGCCGAGTTCCCCTACGGTTGGCTGGTCGAGGAGAACCGCCGGCGGGGCAAGGACAAGCCCGAGTTCGAGCTGATCGATACCGGCGTGTTCAACGACGACCGCTATTTCGACGTGTTGGTCGAGTACGCCAAGGCGAGCCCTGAGGACATCCTGATGCGGGTCACGGTGCACAACCGCGCGCCGGAGGCGGCGGTGATCCACGTCCTGCCGCAGCTCTGGTTCCGCAACATCTGGTCCTGGCGCGAGCACGCGACGCGGCCAGCCCTTTACGCCGACGATCCGTCGACCGTCGGGGTCCAGAGCAAGCTGTTCGCCAACACCTACCTGTATGCGGATGGCGCGCCAGAGCTGCTGTTCTGCGACAACGACACCAACGCCCGCAAGCTCTATGGCGTCGATGGCGGCCAAGGCTATGTCAAGGACGGCTTCCACGACTATCTGATCGCCGGCCGGCGGGATGCGGTCAATCCCGGGCACCGGGGCACCAAGGCTGCCGCCCACTACCGGCTGGAGGTCCCGGCCCGCGGGGTCGCGACGGTCCGGCTGCGCCTGGCCCAGGGCATGCGCACCCAGCCGTTCGTCGACTTCGAGGTGGTGTGCGCGGAGCGCCTGGCCGAGGCGGATGCGTTCTACGCCGATCTGCAGGCCGGGCTCGAGGATCCGGACGCGCGCAGCGTCCAGCGTCAGGCGTTCGCAGGCATGATCTGGAGCAAGCAGTTCTTCCACTATGACGTGCGGCGCTGGCTCGAGGGCGACCCGACCCAGCCGCCGCCGCCCGAGGGGCACAGGCACGGCCGCAACAGCGAATGGCGCCATCTCAACAATTACGACATCATCTCGATGCCCGACAAATGGGAGTATCCCTGGTACGCCGCCTGGGACCTCGCCTTCCACTGCATCCCGCTGGCCCTGGTCGACGCCGAGTTCGCCAAGCAGCAGCTCGTGATGCTGACCCGCGAGTGGTACATGCACCCGAACGGCCAGCTGCCGGCCTACGAATGGGCGTTCGGCGACGTCAACCCGCCGGTCCATGCCTGGTCGGCCTGGCGCGTGTTCCAGATCGACCGCAAGCAGCGCGGCGACGAGACGGGCGACATCGCCTTCCTCGAGCGCGTGTTCCACAAGCTGATGCTCAACTTCACCTGGTGGGTGAACCGCAAGGACGCCCAAGGGCGCAATGTCTTTCAGGGCGGCTTCCTAGGCCTCGACAACATCGGCGTGTTCGACCGCTCGGCGCCCTTGCCGACCGGCGGCTTCATCAACCAGTCCGACGGCACCGCCTGGATGGCGATGTACTGCCTGAACCTGATGCGGATCGCGCTCGAGCTCGCCCAGCACAATCACACCTATGAGGACATCGCGACCAAGTTCTTCGAGCATTTCCTCTACATCGCCGAGGCGATGACCAATCTCGGCGGCCAGGACATCGGGCTGTGGGACGAGGACGACCAGTTCTTCTACGACGAGCTCAACCTGACCAACGGCGAGATCATCCCCTTGCGGGTGCGCTCGATGGTCGGCCTGATCCCGCTGTTCGCGGTCGAGACGCTGGAATCGGATCATCTGGACCGGCTGCCGGCGTTCAAGGCGCGCCTCGAATGGTTCCTGAACCATCGCCCGGACCTCGCCTCCCTGGTGTCGCGCTGGCATGAGCCCGGCGCCGGCGAGCGGCGTCTCCTGTCGCTGCTGCGCGGCCACCGCATGAAGATGCTCCTGCGCCGCATGCTCGACGAGAGCGAGTTCCTGTCCGACTACGGCGTCCGCGCGCTCTCCAAGGTGCACGAGCAGCAGCCCTACGTGTTCGACTGTGGCGGCCAGCGGCTCAGTGTCCAGTACCAGCCGGCCGAGTCGGACAGCGGCCTGTTCGGCGGCAACTCCAACTGGCGCGGGCCGATCTGGTTCCCGGTCAACTATCTGCTGGTGGAATCGCTGCAGAAGTTTCATCACTATTACGGCGACGACTTCAAGATCGAGTGTCCGACCGGCTCCGGCAACTTCGTCACGATCGAGCAGGTCGCCGCGGAGCTGAGCCGACGTCTGAGCAGGATCTTCCTGCGCGACGAGGACGGCCGGCGGCCAGTGTTCGGCGATCAGCCGAAGCTGCAGAACGACCCGCACTTCCGGGACTATCCCCTGTTCTACGAATACTTCCACGGCGACAACGGCCGCGGGGTCGGCGCCTCGCACCAGACCGGCTGGACCGGGCTGGTCGCCAAGCTCCTGCAGCCGCGCCGCCGCGAGTCCCAAGAACCCCAGGGCGAGGATGCCTGAGATGCGCAAGATGATGGACCATCACAACCTGCCGCCGGTGGTGATGCCGAGCGTCGAGGTCCGCAAGACCCTCACCGGGCAGAAGGCGCTGGTGACCGGCGCCAACTCCGGCATCGGCAGGGGCGTGGCGCTGGCGCTCGGCAAGGCCGGCGCCGAGGTGGTGGTCAACTACGTCGCCGGCCCCGAGCAGGCCGAGGAGGTGGTGGCCGAGATCCGGAGCGAGGGCGGCAAGGCCCAGGCCCACAAGGCCGACGTCAGCCAGGAGGACCAGGTCCAGGCGATGTTCGCCAAGATGATCGCGGACCTGGGGACGATCGACATCCTGGTCAACAACGCCGGCCTGCAGCGCGACGCCCGCATCGAGGAGATGACGCTTGCGCAGTGGAACACGGTGATCGGGGTCAACCTGACCGGCCAGTTCCTGTGCGCGCGCGAGGCGGTCAAGGAGTTCAAGCGCCGCGGCGTCAAGCCCGACGTCTCCTGCGCCGCCGGCAAGATCATCTGCATCAGCTCGGTCCACGAGGTCATCCCCTGGGCCGGCCACGTCAACTACGCGGCCTCCAAGGGCGGCGTGATGCTGATGATGAAGTCGATGGCCCAGGAGACGGCGCCGCATCGCATCCGGGTCAACAGCGTCTGCCCGGGGGCGATCCGGACGCCGATCAACACCGCCGCCTGGAATACCCCCGAGGCCTACGCCGAGCTGATGAAGCTCGTGCCCTACAAGCGGATCGGCGAGGTCGAGGACATCGGCCGGGTGGTCGCCTGGCTGGCCTCCGACGAGGCCGACTACATCACCGGCGCCAGCATCTTCGTCGACGGCGGCATGACCCTCTACCCGGGCTTCGAGGCCGGAGGCTGAGATGGCGCGCGCTCTCGCCATGGCCAAGACGCCATCGCTCCTCGCAGCGATGATCGTCGGGCTCGACCCCGCGGTCGAGGTCGAAGAGCGCGCGCCGGCTCCGACCAAGGCGGCGGTCCGCAGGCGCCCTGCGAGCGGGGCCGCCGGCCCCGCGGTCGGACCGGGCGATGCGCTCCGCCGCCACTGGCCGGAATATCTCATGGAAGCGGCCGGGCTCGGGCTGTTCATGATCTCGGCCGGGGTGTTCGCGACCCTCCTCTGGTACCCGGGCTCGCCGGCCGCGGAGGCGGTGCCCGATGGCATGCTGCGCCGGGCGCTGATGGGCCTCGCGATGGGCCTGACCGCGACCCTCATCATCTACTCGCCCTGGGGCCAGCGCTCGGGCGCGCACATCAATCCGGCGGTGACGCTCACCTTCTGGCGGCTGGGCAAGGTCGCGACCTGGGATGCGGTGTTCTATGTCCTGGCCCAGTTCGCGGGCGGACTTATCGGGGTCTGGCTGGTGCTGGCCGCGCTCGGCCTCGCGTTCGCGAACCCGCCGGTCGCCTATGTCGCGACCCTGCCGGGTCCGGGCGGCGCCTGGGTGGCGTTGATCGCGGAACTCCTGATCTCGTTCGGGCTGATGGCGGCGGTCCTGTTCGCGAGCAACTCGCCGCGCCTGATGCGCTTCACCGGCGTGTTCGCGGGCTGCCTGGTGGCCCTCTACATCACTTTCGAGGCGCCGGTCTCGGGCATGAGCATGAACCCGGCCAGGACCTTCGCCTCGGCCCTGCCGGGCGGGCTCTGGCAGGGCTTGTGGATCTACTTCATCGGACCGCCGCTCGGCATGCTGCTCGCGGTCCCGGTCTACCGGGCGGTCCGGCGCACGCCCGGGGTGATCTGCGCCAAGCTCAATCACCACACCCATCACCGCTGCATCTTCCATTGCGGCTACGGCGCAAACGCCGGCCACGGCCGCTGAACGGGAGCCATCCGATGTCGACAGAACGCTCTGGGGCTCAAGCAGCGCAAGGCGCGTTAGCCCCCCGATATGACGTGATCATCGTCGGCTCGGGCGCCGGCGGTGCGGCCGCCGGCTACAAGCTGGCCCGCGCCGGCAAGAGCGTGCTGATGCTCGAGAAGGGCAAGGAGCTGCCGCGCGACGGCAGCACGCTGGACACCAGGCAGGTGTTCAAGGAGGGCAAGTTCAAGAACCGCGAGGAATGGTCGGATGGCCACGGCGGCCATCTGATGCCGGACGAGCACTACAACGTCGGCGGCAAGACCAAGTGGTATGGGGCGGCGCTGCTGCGCTTCTCGGCGCACGAGTTCGAAGCCGACCCGGAGCATCAGTGCCTGGCCTGGCCGTTCGGGCTGGACGAGATCGCGCCCTGGTACGACGAGGCCGAGCGCCTGATGCACGTCAACCGCTTCGCCAACGAGCCCGAGCTGCAGCGGCTGATCGACAGGATTGCGCCCAAGGACTCGGAGGGCGGCTCCGGCTGGCGCTCGGAGGCGCTGCCGCTCGGCCTCAAGCCCGAGATCCTGCAGGACGAGGAGGAGGCCAAGCACTTCGACGGCTATGCTTCGGTCGCGGGCTACAAGGCGGATGCCGAGCGCAACCTGATCGATGCGGTGGCGCCGCTCCCGAACTTCACGCTCATGACCAGGAAGAAGGTGATCGCCCTGCTGCACGCGCCGGGCGCGCCCGAGGTGATCCAGGGCGTGGTCTGCCGCGACGGCAGCTATTACCAGGCGGGCGTGGTGATCCTCGCGGCCGGCGCCATGACCTCGCCGCGCATCCTCCAGGACCATCTCGCGGTCTCCGGGCTCGGCGCGACCCTGCCGTCCGCCAATGTGGTCGGCGCCAACTTCAAGCTGCACCTCAACAGCGCGCTGGTCGCGTTCTCGCCGTTCACCCACCACGACGTGCTGCGCAAGACCGCGATCTTCTACAACGACCGCTATCCGCACACCACGGTCCAGTGCCTGGGCTGGCTGGACGGCGAGATCCTCGCGACGCAATTGCCGGGCGCGGTGCCGAAGTTCGTGACCAACGCGATCGGCGCGCGCGCCTTCGGCTTCTTCGTCACGACCGAGGATGGCTCGCATCCGGCCAACCGGATCATCACCGGCGGCGGCGACGGCGGCATCCCTGTCGCCGACTACAGCCTCGAGCGGCTGCCGCCGGCCCAGGCCGAGCATCACGCGGCAGGCGCCGACTTCACCCGCCGGCTGCTGCACGTCGGCCTCGCGGGCGTCGACCGTTATCTGGGACTGGCCGGCAGCGCGCACGCGCTGGGCTCGATGGTCACCGGCACCGACCCGCAGGCGAGCGTGGTCGATCCTAACGGCAAGGTCCACGGCATGGAGGGCCTCTACGTCGGCGACGGCAGCATCATGGCGCGCTCGAGCCGGGTCAACCCGGCGCTCACGATCTATGCCTGGGGTCTGCGGCTCGGCGACCATCTCGCGAGCCAGGCGGGGTGACGGCCATGGTCCGGCTGCGCCTGCCGCTGACGCTTGATGCGCTGGTCCTGGCCACCGGCGTCGCGCTGGCGGCGCTGCTCGCCGCGAGCGCCCGCGCCGACACCATCGAGCGGGTCGATTCGGTCGCGATCACGGTCAGCGACATGGACAAGGCGCTCGCCTTCTACACAGAGGTCCTGCCGTTCCAGGTGGTCTCGCAGACCGAGGTCGCGGGCGAGGCGTACGAGCATCTGTTCGGCGTGTTCGGCATGCGCGCAGAGATCGCGCGCCTTCGGCTCGGCGAGCAGGAGATCCAGCTGATCGACTATCTCGCCCCCGAGGGTCGGCCAATCGCGGTCGACAGCAAGAGCAACGACGAGTGGTTCGAGCATATCGCGATCATCGTCAGCGACATGGATCCGGCCTACGCGCTCCTGCGCCAGCACAAGGTGCAGCACGCCTCGAGCGGGCCGCAGACGCTGCCCGACTGGAACCCGAACGCGGGCGGCATCAAGGCGTTCTACTTCAAGGACCCGGACGGCCATAACCTCGAGATCCTGGCGTTCCCGCCGGACAAGGGCGCCGCCAGGTGGCACAAAGCCAATGCGCCGCTGTTCGAGGGCATCGACCACACCGCGATCGTGGTCCGCGACACGGAGCCGAGCCTCGCCTTCTTCCAGGGCGTGCTCGGCCTCGAGGTCCACGGCCATTCCGAGAACTACGGCGTCGAGCAGGAGCACCTCAACAACGTGTTCGGCGCCCGCCTGCTGATCACCTCGCTCGGCGCCGCCGCCGGCCCCTCGGTCGAGTTTCTCGATTATCTGGCGCCGACCACCGGCCGCCCCGTGCCGGTCGACACCCAGGCGAACGACCTCTGGCACTGGCACATCAACATGGTCACGAGCGACATCGACGGCCTCGCGACCAGGCTCCGTGAGGCGCACGCCGCCTTCGTCTCGCCGGGGGTCGTGGACATGCCCGACGACGCGCTCCACCTCGGCCGGGCGCTGATGGCTCTGAGCCCGACCGGGCACGCGATCCTGGCGTTCCAGCCCAAGACTTAAGCCTTTCTGCTGAAAAGCTGCCGCCGTCCCCCTATCTAGCGGTGGCTGCCGCACTGGGGGCGATGGATGATCGATGCCGGCTTGGGCGGGCCCTGGCCGATCCGGGCGATCCTGTTCGACAAGGACGGGACGCTGATCGACTACCGCGCCACCTGGCAGGCGGCCAATCGTGCCGCCGCCGCGGATCTCGCGGCCGCTGCCGGCCGGGGCGACGCGTTCGCGGACGAGCTGCTGCGCCGCCTGGGCCATGAGCCAGCGACCGGCGAGTTCGCGGCCGACAGCCCGCTGCTCTGGGCGACCACCGCCGAGATCGCGGTCCGCTGGAGCCGCGAGCCGGAGCTCGCCGGGCTCGCCGACGTCCGCGAGCGGGTCGAGCGCACCTTCGCGGACCACGCAGCCTTTCCGCCGGTGCCGGTCACCGACCTTGGCGCGCTGTTCGACCGGCTCGCGGCGCGCGGCCTCAGGCTCGGGGTCGCGACCATGGACAGCACGGCGTCGGCGGAGGCGACCCTTGCCCGCCTCGCGGTGCGCGATCGGATCGCGTTCCTGGCCGCGGCCGACAGCGGCTTCGGGCTGAAGCCCGACCCGGGCATGGTGCTGGGCTTCTGCACGGCGCTCGGGCTCGCCCCGGCCGAGGTCCTGGTGGTCGGCGATCATCCGGCCGACCTCGCGATGGCGCGGGCGGCCGGCGCCGGTCTCGCGGTCGCGGTGCTGACCGGCGGCTGCCCGCCGGCGGCGCTGCAGGGGCTGGCCGACCTGGTCCTGCCCAGCATCGCGGAGCTGGAAAAAGGCCTCGATGGCTGGTCCGGCTGGCGCGCAGCGGGCTCAGAAAGCGACGCCGGCTGAGGCTTCCGCCGCCGGCCGCGCCTGCCGTTGCCGGAGCCAGGGGATGACCTCGGCAGCCGGCAGCGGCGGGCTGAACAGGAAGCCTTGCAGCCGGTCGCAGCCCGCGCGCCGCAGGCACTCGGCCTGCGCCTCGTTCTCGACCCCGGCCGCGGCGACCTCGAGGCTCAGGCTGTGCGCGAGCGTCACGATCGCGCTCACGATCGCCGCCGCTTCGGCGTCGACGCCGATCTTCTGGACGAAGCCGCGGTCGATCTTCAGCTGGTCCGGCCGCAGGCGCCTGAGCGCGCAAAGACCGGCATGGCCGGCGCCGAAGTCGTCGATCGCGAGCCTGACGCCCAGCTGCTTGAGCTCGGCGCGCCGGGCGGCCACGGCGTCGCCGTCGGCCGAGACCGCGGTTTCGGTGATCTCGAGCTCGAGCCGTTCGGGGGCGAGGCCGCAAGCCTCGAGTGCGCCGGTGACGCGCGCGATGAAATCCGCCTGCACCAGCTGCAGCGCCGAGAGGTTGACCCCGACGCAAAGCGGCCCGACGCCGGCGTCCGACCACGTCCTGGCCGCGGCGCAGGCCTGGCGCAGAACCCAGCTGCCGATCGGCAGGATCAGGCCGGTCTCCTCGGCCAGGCCGAGGATCCGGCAGGGCGGCAGGATGCCGTGGCGCGAATGGCGCCAGCGCAGCAGGGCCTCGAGGCCGACCACGGCGCCGCTCGCCGCCTGCAGCTGCGGCTGGTAGTGGAGCTCGAGCTCGTTGCGGGCGAGCGCCGTGCGCAGCTCGCGCTCCAGCGCCAGGCGCTCGACCGCCGCGGCGCCGAGCCGGCTGCTGTAGAACTGGAAATTGCTCCGGCCCTGCTGCTTGGCGTGATACATGGCGAGGTCGGCGTGCTTCAGCAGGGTCTGCGGATCGAGCCCGTCCTCGGGGAACAGCGCGATGCCGATGCTGGCGCCGACCACCACCGTCTGCTCGCCGAGATCGAATGGGTGATCGAGCGCCGCGAGCACGCGCGAGGCGACCCGGGCCGGGTCCTCCGGGCGCTGGATCCCGCCCAGCATGATCGTGAACTCGTCGCCGCCCAGCCGGGCCACGGCCGAGGCAGGGCCGTCGCCGCCCGCGCGCGCGACGATGTCGGCACCGCGCAGGCAGGCCGTCAGCCGGTGCGCGAAGGCCTGCAGCAGGCGATCGCCGGCGTCGTGGCCAAGGTTGTCGTTGATCAGCTTGAAATGATCGAGATCGAGAAACAGGACCGCGCCCCGGCCGCCATGGCGGCGCGCTTCGGCGAGCGCGTGATCGAGCAGTTGCCGGAACTGGAGCCGGTTGGGCAGCGCGGTGACGGCATCGAAGAAGGCCAGGCGGCGCACCTCGGCGCTGCTCTCCTCGAGCCTGGCCAGCATCCGAGCGAATGCGACCGCGAGCGGCTCGCGCTGATCATGGGTGCGGATCGCGACCCGCGGATCGAACTGGCCCTGGGCGAGCGCCTCGGCGCTGGCCGTGAGCTGCGCCAGCGGCCGGGTGATCCGGCCGAGCAGCACCAGGCCGAGCAGTAGGCCGACCCCGAGCAGGGCCAGACCGGTCACGAGATTGCGACGGTTGAGCGCGCGCAGGTCGCGCTCCAGGCCGGCGGTCGACAGGCCAAGCCGGACCACGCCGGTCTGCCCGGCCCCGAAGTCGATCGGCTGGGCGGCCTGCAGGCCCTGCCGGTCGTGGATCAGAACGCCCGCGCCGCTGGCCCGGGCGGCGCGCGCGAGCGGATCGTCGAGCCCCTGCAGCGAGGGCCCGCCGTCCGGGTCGCTGTCGGCGACCACGCGGTCCTTCGGATCGAGCACATAGACGTAGCGCACGTCGTCCCGGGCGACGACGTCGACCAGGAGGTGCCGCAAGGCGCCGATCTGGGCTTGCGCCAGATGGTCGCTGGCGAAGTCGGCCAGCATGGTCATCATGTCCCTGGCCTGCTGGCGCAGACGCGCCTCGCCGACGCGCTGCCCGGCCAGGGTGGCGGCGGTGGTCAGGGTCGCCGTGAGCGCGATCAAGAGAGCCACGATCAACAGGCTGAGCTTGCGGAACAGCCCGTAGCTGCACCGGCGGCGCAGGCGCGACAGGAGCGTCATGGACGGTCTGCGATCGGGAGGGTTTTGCGATCAGGGGTGCTGCGCGATCGGGAATGCTACGCGATCGGCGATGATCCGCGCGCTCAGCCCGGTCCGCGGCTCAGAGCTCCAGCTGCGACGCCCCTAAGCCCCCTGCTCCACCTCGTCCCACGGGTCCTTCTGCCGGGCCTCAGCGCTTGGCGCAATCCTCCGGCTCACCGCGCAGGCAGGCGCAGTCTGCGCCGCCGGCCTCCAGATAAGCGTCGAGCGCCTTGAGCATGACCTCCTGGGTGGTCTGCTGGCTGCGGGCGCAGAACACCTTGAGGCGCCGGTGGCGCTCGCGGTCGAGGCGCAGGGTGAGCGCGACCCGGCCCTCGGCCCGGGCGCTTGCCCGGCGCGCCGCCGCGGCCGGCCGGCCGGTGCCGAGCGCCGCGCCGATGCGCGGCAGGTCGAGGGTGGTCGGCGCCGGCAGAAGCTGGGTCGGATCGATGCCGGTGTGCGCGAAGCCGCCGGTCGGGCTGGCCTGACCCTTGCGGACCAGCAGGTCGCTGGTGAGCTTGGCGTGCCGGCTCATGCCTTCGCTTCCTCCAGGCTGGGCCGGCGGCCGAAGCCGAGCAGCGCCGGCTGATGGAAGACCCGCTGGCGCTCGCGCTTCTCGAGCTGCGCGGCGACGTAGTCCCAGAGCTGCCGGATCTCAGTGGCCGAGCGCCCGTCGGGGTCGATCTCGCAGACCGTGCGGCCGTCGATCATCGAGGTCGCGAAGTCGATCCGATGCTGGACGAAGGCCGGCGCCACCGTGCCATGCTGGGAGAGCGCGATGACCGCGTCGGCGGTGATCTTGGCGCGCAGATTGGCGGCGTTGACCACGAACACGAGGTTGCTGTGGGCGCGCTCGACCATGTCGACCGTGCCGGCGACCGCGCGCAGGTCGTGCGGGCTCGGCCGGGTCGGGATGATCACCAGGCTCGCGACGTTGATCACCCGCTGGATCGCCATGTTGATCGCGGGCGGGGTGTCGATCACCACCAGGCGGCAGCCTTCGAGGCGCAGCCGCTCGACGTCCGCGGGCAATTGCGCGAGCGTGGTCGAGGCGAACGCCGGCGCGTTGCTGCGGCGGGCGTTCCACCAGGCCGCGAGCGAGCCCTGGGGATCGGTGTCGATCAGGGCGACCGGGCCAGCCCCCGCGAGCTCGGCCTGGACGGCGAGATGGCCCGAGAGGGTGGTCTTGCCCGAGCCGCCTTTTTGCGAGCAGAGCGCGACGACGTGCATCGATGGGTCTCCCCACGCGGGCGTCGCTCGCTCGCGAGCGCCAGCGCTGGCGCGGTCAGGCGCCGGTTGAACGTTCCCGGTCGATTGAACCCCATGTGGGGCTAATTTGCCGTTAAGCCGTGCTGGCTCGCCCTCGCGGCGCGCCGATTCGGGCGCCTGGAGTGCTTGACCTCGGCCGGGCGGCGCGGCTTTCTATCGGGCATCGGATCAGGGAGGGCGTGATGCGACTGGACGGCAAGGTGGCGATCGTGACCGGTGCGGGCTTCGGCTTCGGCGAGGGCATCGCCAGGCGGTTCGCGGCCGAGGGGGCGAAGGTGCTGGTCGCCGACATCGACGGCGCCCGCGCCGAGCGGGTCGCGGGCGAGATCGGTCCGGCGGCGCGCGCCTCGACGGCGGACGTCGCCAAGGGTGCGGACTTCGCGCGCATGGTCGAGGCGACGCTTTCGGCCTTCGGCCGGCTCGACGTCGTGGTCAACAACGCCGGCATCGCCCATCGCAACCAGCCGATGATCGAGGTCGACGAGGCGACCTTCGACCGGGTGTTCGCGGTCAACGTCAAGTCGATCTACTGGAGCGCGATCCATGCGGTGCCGGTGTTCCGCCGCCAGGGCGGCGGCAATATCGTCAACATCGCCTCGACCGCCGGCCTCCGGCCGCGCCCGGGCCTCACCTGGTACAATGGCTCCAAGGGCGCCGTGATCATCATGACCAAGTCGATGGCGGTCGAGCTGGCGCCCGACAAGATCCGGGTCAACGCGGTCTGCCCGGTGATCGGCGAGACCGGCCTGACCTCGACCTTCATGGGCGGCGACACGCCGGAGCTGCGCGCCAAGTTCGTGGCGACCATCCCGCTCGGCCGGATGAGCCTGCCCAGGGACATCGCCAACGCGAGCCTGTTCCTTGCCTCCGACGAGGCCGAGATGTTGACCGGCGTCGCCCTCGAGGTCGACGGCGGCCGCTGCATCTGAGCGGCCCCCGGGAGCGGGAGCGGGAGCGGAACTAGGAGCGGGAGGCGATCATGGCGGCGGCGACCATGCGCGCGGTGCTGATGGACGGGCTTCGGCGGACCGGAGGTGCTGAAGCTCGGCGAGACCCTTCGCCCCAGCCCCGGCGCCGGCCAGGTCCGGCTCCGGATCGCGGCGACCAGCGTCAACCGGGCCGATCTGCACCAGCGCGCCGGCAACTATGCGCCGCCGCCGGGCGACAGCGAGATCCTGGGGCTCGAGGGCGCGGGCGTGATCGATGCGCTCGGCGAGCGGGTCAGCGGCTGGCGGGTGGGCGACCGGGTGATGACCCTGCTGGGCGGCGGCGGCTATGCCGAATACGCCCTCGCCCCCGCGAGCACCCTGATGCCGGTCCCGGACAACCTCGACCTGATCCAGGCCGCCGCGATCGCCGAGGTCTGGATCACCGCCTACCTCAACGTCTTCCGGGAGGCGGGGCTGCAGCCCGGCGAGACCCTGCTGGTCCACGGCGGCGCGTCGGGGGTCGGCACGGCCGCGATCCAGCTCGCCAAGGCGCTCGGCCCCTCGCCCGTGCTGGTGACCGTCGGCAGCGCGGACAAGGCAGAGGCCTGCCTCGCGCTCGGCGCCGACCATGCGATCCTGTACAAGGACGAGGATTTCTCGAAGCGGGTGCTGGAGCTGACCTCCGGCCGCGGCGCCGACGTCATTCTCGACCACATCGGCGGCGCCTATCTGGAGCCGAGCCTGGCCTGCCTCGCCCTCTACGGCCGCCTGGTGATCATCGGCGTGCTCGGCGGCGCCAAGGCCGAGCTCAACATCGGCCGCCTGATGCTCAAGCGCCAGCGGATCATCGGCTCGGTGCTGCGCGCGCGGCCGGTGGAGGAGAAGGCGCGGATCACCGCCGCCTTCCGCGAGCAGGTGCTGCCCCGGTTCGCGAGCGGCGAGCTGAAGCCCGTGATCGACACCGTCCTGCCGCTCGCCGAGGCCGGCCGGGCGCACGAGCTGATGGCCCTGAACGCCAACACCGGCAAGCTCGTGCTCCAGGTCGATCCGACCCTGACCTGAGGCCGGCGCGCCGTCTGGACAGCTTGGAGCAGCGCCTCTATATAGCTTCCCGCCCTCCGCGCCCAGGTAGCTCAGTCGGTAGAGCAGCGGACTGAAAATCCGCGTGTCGGTGGTTCGATTCCGCCCCTGGGCACCATTTTTCCCCACTTGGTGCCAGCTTGTGGACGCGAGGTGCCGCTCCGGTTCCGGAAGCAGCGCTTTTCATGGCGAATCGCTCTGCGCCGGATGGGTGCGGCGGTTCCGCCACAGATCGTCAGGAAACATCAGGTCCCGGACACGCAGATCGCCCACCCCGGTTCCATTCGGGGAGAGAAAGACTTGCGGGATACCGCCACCATAGGCCCGAACGCGCGGTCGCCTTTGATCCTTGCGACTGACGATGCCACGAAGGTCCCGGTAGATCCTGCCAAGATCGCCCTCCGGCAACTCCCGTTGGATCGCCTCGTCCTCGAGCCACCGGTCGGGGCACCCGCTTGTAGGCCGACCAGGGAGATCGTCAACGGCGCTCGTCCCGCTTGCTCCTCGCCCTGTCGCCGGGCGAGACGCGCGCCAGCACACTGCGGTAGAGCACATCGTCGGATGGCAGGCTATAGCCCATGAAGACGATGTGCCGCGCGTTCTCCAGCGCCGCCCGCAGCTCACGCTGGGGTTCCTCCAGGTAGCGGCGGCAGCGCAGATTTGAAGTTCGTCTGCATCACCAAATGCACATGCTCGAAGCGCATCATGGAGCCGCAATAGACGCATTGCAGGGCATCGGCCTCGCCCTTTGTCCACGCGGTTTTCTCTTCGTCGGAGCGGGTCTTGCTCCATTCCATGGACCAACGCGGCAGTGGCAGCGGCGGCAACAGGCTCTGCGGACGCCGCCTCCCAGCAGTCGCCTAGATAGGCGTTGAGCTTGCCGCAATTCGGGCACTCTCGGAAATTGAACGTACCGTGCGGGAAATAGTACTTACCGAAGCGGACATCCGATCGCCGCGATGCATCGGGTCATTCAGACGCTGCGCCACGCTCTCGTTCATCGAGTACCAACGTCGAGCTTCTCGGCCTCCACCTCGCGAAGGGCCACCAGATAGCCGAAATCGTTGAACGGCTTTTGGGGGCGACCTGGGGAGCCGATGGACAGATCCGCCCATTCCTTGTTCGCCGCACGGTCGCGTCGAAAATCAGCCATAGCAGCATCGGGTCCCAGTTCAACGAGAACACAGAGTAGCCGAACAGGTTGTAACCGCGGTCTTGCGGTTGCCAGCCGCGCTCCGCGAGCATCCTGTCCTTCCTCTCGCATCAGACAGGCGAGCGCTTTCGCGAACTCGGTGTAGGGGCGCAGGCGGTACGGCTCGTGCAGGACCTGGCGGTGGGCGAGGGCGAACTGCAGAAATCAGGAGTTGCAGGGCACGGCGAGAGGCTATGAGGGCGTCGGCCGGACAAATCCGACGCTCGAGCCGCCGTCGAGAGCGGGCGCGTGGAAACCGCTGCCCGCCTGAATATGCAGGTCGAGCAGATTGAACAAGTCCTTGAGCGAGATCGGCGCATCGTCGGAGCGGTCGTCGCCTTCGATCCGGCGTGGGCAGACCAGGATAACGCGCCGCAACGTCGGCCAGTCGTAGATCTGCCGCAGTTCCATCATCCGCTTTTGTCTTTCGGCGGCACATAGGTCCGAAACTGGCGCTCCAGGGCGTGCGGCAGCCGATCTACTGCAGCGTCACTCCCTCCGTCTGGGTCGCCCAGGATGAGCAGCATCTCGACGATGTCCGCCGTTCTTCCGCTGTCACCTTCGCGAAGGCCTTACGAACCCGGCTATGTAACTCGCCGCGGCTGCTCAATCGCGTCAGGCAGTCCTCCTGCTGCTTGGTCGTTGGCATGCCGAGCGCCACGGTCGCGCCGGCGCCCCACAGCACTACGGTCTCCGGCCAAACCGGTTTGTAGCGGGAGAACCGCTGCACGGGTGGCTACCGCTCTTGCACCAATTCGACGGCCGTGAGATCGAACGGGCGCTTGTCCAGGTCCGCGTTTTTCAGGCGCATTACTACCGATCGCTTTTCCTGGATCGCAACCCGGAGGGTATCCAAGATATGTCCAGGTCTGCTTCTCTCCAACGTGACGGTGATCGGCGCTTTGATCAGCACACAGCGGATGGGTTTGTCGGAACGGGTCACGCCCGGCGTGGCGCTTCCGTTTGCTTTCTCTACCATGAGCAGCAGCCACTTGCTTAGATGCTTGTCCTCCGGGGGAAACCGGCCAGCAGGGACACACCCACGTCCGGCAGCGTCGCGCGAGACGACGGCCCGACCTGCACCAAAGTGTCGCCGTTCGTATGCAGCAGGGTCTGAACCGAACCGAAGGTGATATATGAGGTCACAGCGTCGTCTCCGCTTGAGTGCCGGACTGGAACAGGCATTCAGTCGCCGAGTTGGTTCGGGAGCGTCCCCTCCAGGCGAAGCGCGACTCCGGGGAATTCTGATCCGGCCCCATCGGCGCAATGCCATGCTCGCCATAGAACCCTTCCTCTCGCCCCCAAGCAACGACCAACTCGCCAAACTAGCCTTCGTTAGCGCCACGAACCTAGCGGCGGTTCTGCCCCTCCAGCTTCTCCAGCAGCGCTGGAGATTGAGGCCGCGATCCAGACGCTACCGGACTCGCACTTCAGTCTCTAAGCTATATTTGTCCTTGTCATCAGCCAATATGCGTCTCTGATCGTAAATCATTCTCATATAAATAAGACCGCCACGCTGCAGGAATCATAGTAAACAGCGGATTGATGGCAATTTGAGTGGCAACGATACTGACGGATGATCTTCGAAGTGCACACCAAGGAGTTGATTTTGTCGCGGCCATGCGACACTTCTGATGCATGTATTACTGATGCGCCGAAAGTCAAGCGGAAGCATCAGCGATTGATGATCAAGCTCATCTCCACCTGCTGGAGATTCCTGGTTGCGGGCGAGGCGTTCTGCGGCTGAGCGGCGGGGTCCAATCCGGCCTGCGCTTGATGTTGGGTTGAGGAGCCGTGGGCGTTGATGCGACGGTAGTGCGCAGATCTGACGCATGCTCGAGGCGCCGCGAGACCCGCTCGCCGATTCGGCGGGCCGGCGTCGTCCGCGGCCGAGATCGGGCGCGGCGGGGCTGCCGCCGACGAGCTGGAGGGCTCAATGCGGCAGCGGCGGGGCCAGCAGGAGCGGGCCGTAGAGCCAGAACAGCCAGAGGGCGAGGGCGAGGTAGGGTCCGAAGGCGATCCGGCTGGCGGCGGCGAGACGCTCGCCGAGCGTGGCCCGGGCGAGGGCCACGGCGAGCGCCAGGACGGCCGCGACCACGACCAGGCCCGGCAGCGCCTGCCAGCCGAGCCAGGCGCCGGCGGCCGCGAGCAGCTTGGCGTCGCCCAGGCCCAGTCCCGCGCGCCGACGCAACCGGCGGTAGGCCCAGGCGATCCCGGCGAAGGCGAGGAAGCCCGCGAGGGCGCCGACGAGATGGCCCGGGAGCCCGGCCGGATCGATCAGCCAGGCGACCACCAGACCGGCCGGGATCAGGGGCAGGCTCAGGCGGTCCGGCAGCCAGTAGTGGGAAAGATCGATCGCGGCCAGCGCGAGCAGCGTCCAGCCGAGGGCCAGGCTCGCCCACAGCAGCCAGCCCGAGAGCACGGCTGCGGCCGAGGCCGCGACCGCGAGGGCTGCGAGCTCGATCGCGGGATAGAAGAGGCCGAGCCTCGCCTCGCCGCAGGCGCAGCGGCCGCGCCGCCAGGCCCAGCTGAGCAGCGGGATCAGGTCCGCGCCGCCAAGCCGCCGGCCGCATTGGTCGCACACGGAGCGGGCGAGCAGGATCGCTCGGCCCGCCGGCATGCGGAGGATCACGACGCCGAGAAAGCTGCCGACCAAGGGGCTCACCAGGAGCGCGAATAGTGTCTCGGGGTGCATCGATCCAGGATAGCGGGTGCCCGGCGATTCGCCACATCCGACGGCGAGAGGCCAGATCGCGGCGCCGGTGGCCTCGCGGCCAGAGGTCGGCCCGATCCCCGCCCATGCTCGCGGGGATTCCCACGGCGGGCTTGCGATTGACGGCCGGTCGGCAAGAGGGCAGGCTCGCGCCGTCGCGGTGAGGCAGGAAAGTCCGGTCCGGGCCCAGATGTCCGCTCCCAAGGGTTTGCTCGCGCGCGTCCGGCTCGACCTCGACCTGGTCCTCGACCCGGCCGCCACGAGCCCGTCGGCCCGCGCCTTCCGCAGCGCCCAGCGGATCGCGATCGCGGTCGGCCTCTGCACCCTGATCCTCGGCACCGTGCCCGAGCTCGCAGCGGCGCACCAGCAAGCGCTGACCGCGCTGGCCCTGATCATCGCCGGCCTGTTCGCGATCGAGTACGGGCTTCGCCTCTGCCAGGCGCCCGCCGGCGTGGCCGAGCTCGAGGCGGACCACCCGCGGCACCCCTGGATCGCCTGGCTGCGCCGGCTGAGCGCGCCCTTGGCGCTGGTCGATCTCGCGGCCGGGCTGGCGGTGCCGGCGGCGCTGCTGGCCGGCATCGCGCCCGCGAGCGCGCGGTTGTTCGGCCTGGTCTGGGTGTTCAAGCTGGTCCGCTACACGCCCGCGCTCGACATGCTGGTGCGGGTGGTGCGCAACGAGCGGGCGCCGCTCACGGGCGTGCTGCTCGCCTTCCTGATCGCGCTGCTGCTCGCCGCCACCGGCGCCTATCTGCTCGAGCGCGACGTCCAGCCGGCGACCTTCGGCAGCATCCCGGCGGCGCTCTGGTGGGCGATCACGACGCTCACGACCACCGGCTACGGCGACGAGATCCCGATCACGCCGCTCGGCCGCCTGCTCGCCGGCATGGTGATGATCTGCGGCATCGCCGTGTTCGCGCTCTGGGCCGGCATCCTCGCCAGCGGCTTTGCCCAGGAGCTGCGGCGCCGCGAGTTTCTCCGGACCTGGGACCTGGTCGCCCGGGTGCCCCTGTTCGCGACCGTCGGCGCCGAGATCATTGCCGAGGTCGCGCGCCTCTTGCGGCCACGCGATCTGGCGACCGGTCGGACGGTGGTCCGCCGCGGCGAGCCCGGCGATTGCATGTACTTCATCGTCGAGGGCGAGGTCGTGATCCGCCTGCCCGGCCACCCGGTGCGCCTCGGCCCGGGCAGCTTCTTCGGCGAGATGGCGCTGATCACCGGCGAGCCGCGGGTCGCGAGCGTGGTGACGGTGCAGCCGACCCAGCTCCTGGTCCTCGACGTCGCCGACTTCCGCGGCCTCGCCGCCGGCCGGCCGGAATTGAGCCAGGCGATCCACGCCGAAGCGCGTCTGCGCCAGGCCCAGCTGCACCAGCGCGCCGCCGCCCCGGGCGCATGACACGCCCGCGACCGGCGGCCGACGCGCCGGCGGCAGCCGCCGCCCCGACACCGCCGACGTTGCCCCGGCGCGCAGGGTTTGCTAACCCGCGCGACGACGAGGGTGGGTTTCGACAGTTGCGACCGGAGGTGCCATGTTTGGCCTGAGCGATGGCGTGAAGAAGCTCGCGGTGCTGGTGCCGACCGCGGTATTGCCGCGGGCGCTGCGGATCGCGAGCCGGCGCCAGCTGCTGGCGCGCCTCGAGCTCGCCAAGGCGGGCCGCACCGACCTGTTGATCATCGGCCATCCGAAGAGCGGCAACACCTGGCTCAAGGTCATGCTCTCGCGGCTGTATCAGGTCCGCCACGGCCTGCCGGCCTCGCTGATCGTGACCTCCGACGAGCTCGCCAGGCGCCATCCCGGGGTGCCGCGGATCACCGCGACCAATGGCCACTACAGCTACGAGGGCGCGGTCGGCGCGGCGCTCGCCCCGGACGCGCCCGATCAGCCGCTCCGCCACAAGCCCATCCTCCTGCTCGCGCGCCATCCCTGCGACATCGCGGTGTCCTGGTATTTCCAGTTCACGCGGCGGCAGTCGGCGCACAAGCAGGAGCTGATCAACGCCTTCATCGACCACCCGATCGACCGGCGCACGATCGGGATGTGGGACTTCGTCCGTCACAGCGACATCGGCCTCCTGAGCCTGATCGACTATCTCAACCGCTGGCAGCGCAACCTCGCGGATCTGCCGCGCGCGCTCACGCTGCGCTACGAGGACCTGCGCGCCGAGCCGGCGAGGGAGCTGCGCAAGATCACGGCGCTGATGGGCGAGAGCTTCAGCGACCAGGAGATCGCGCAGGCGGTCGAGTTCGGCGCCTTCGACAACCTGCGTGCGCTCGAGAGCAAAGGCTTCTTCCGTCAGGGCGGGCTGCGGCGCCGCAACCGGGGCGATCCGGAGAGCTTCAAGGTGCGCCGGGCCAAGGTCGGCGGCTATCGGGACTACTTCACGCCGGAGCAGGCCGCCGAGCTGGACGCGCTGGTCAAAGAGCGCCTGTCGCCCGCCTTCGGCTACGCCCCGGTCGGCGCGGACACCGCCCGCATCGCGGTCTGAGGCGTGGAGCCGGACGCCGCGCGCTCGCGGCCGGCACGCAGACGGACCCGCCGGGGGATCGGACCGGCCGGCCAGAGGACCAGCGACAAGTGGAAAACCCGCCGCGGACCTGGCTGCTGCTCGGCGACAAGCGCGGCGACAATGGCCAGGTCGAGGCGATCGCGCAGGCGCTGGGCTGGCCCTGCGAGGTCCGCCTCCTGCAGATGCGCGCCCGCTACGTGACCGGCAAGCCCTGGGTCCGGGCCTCGCTGCACCACATCGACCTCGCGCGCTCCGATCCTCTGACCCCGCCCTGGCCGGATCTGGTGATCACGATCGGCAGGCGGCCCTCGATGGTGGCGCTCTGGATCGCCCGCCAGTCGGGCGGCCGCACCCGGCTGGTCCTGGTCGGCAAGCCGTCCGGCAAGATGGCGCGCTTCGATCTCGTGATCACCAGCGCCGAGACGCCGATGCCGCCGGTCGCCAATCTGCTGCCGATCCCTTTGCCGCTGATGCGCCCGGACGAGGCGGCGGTCGCGGCCGCGGCCGAGGCCTGGCAGGAGCGTCTCGCCCCGCTGCCGCGGCCGCTGGTCGCCTTCCTGATCGGCGGCCCGACCGGGCCGTTCGTCTTCGACGACAGCGTCGTGCGGCGGCTGCTCTCGCTCGCGGCCGAGGTCGTGGCCACGGGCGGCACCGCCTACCTCACGACCAGCCGGCGCACGCCGCAGGCCGTGGTGGCCAAGCTCGCGGCCGGGCTGCCGGCGGGGGCAGCGCTGTTCCGCTGGCAGGCCGATGCCGCCGACAACCCCTATCAGGGCCTGCTCGGCCGCGCCGACGGCTTCGTCGTCACCGGCGACAGCCTCTCGATGGTGGTCGAGGTCATCCGGCTGCGCCGGCCGCTCGCGATCTTGGACTTGCCGACCGGCAGGGTCGGCCGCCTCGACCAGCTCCGCCGCACGCTCGCGCGCCTCGTGTTCGAGCCGGCGGCGAAGGCGCCCGCGGGCAGCTGGCGCCGCCGGCTGGCGCTCGCCCTCTACCATCTGGGCGTGGTCGGCTACGCCCGCGACTTCCAGGCCTTCCACGGCATGCTGTTCGAGCGCGGCCTCGCCGTGCCGGCCGGCCAGGCGCTGGCGCCGCCGTCGGGCGAGGTGCCGGACGATCTGGGGCGCGTGGTCGCGCGGATCCGGGCCTTGATGGGCGGGCCTCAGGCGGAGCGCGCGGCCGCCTCGGCGAGGCCGTAGCCGAACAGCGGCAGCGGCCGGGCCGCGACCATGGCATCGAGGGTCTGGGTCTCGCGCTCGTCGAAATAGTCGCGCCAGCCGCCGACCTTGCCGCGCCGGACCTTGAACGAGTTCGGGTTGGACTGGTCGCCCGGGCGCAGCCGGATGCCGCTCAGCCAGAACACGCGCTTCTGCTCCAGCTGCTTCATGTTGTCGTAGGCGGCGTAGGCGACCGCGCTCTCGATCTGCTCGCGCGTGCCCGGGGTGCCGAGGAAGGCGAGCACGCGCCCGAGCACGGCCGCGGGATCCGCCCGCATGTCCTCGTAGCGGACGATCGTCGAGGCCTTGACCTTGGGCAGCTCGCGCTGCCAGATCTCGAAGAACTCGAGGATCGCAGGCAGGCCGGCGCCTTGGCTCATCACGAACTCGAACACCGAGATGTCGGCGTCGTGCGGCGGGTAGTCGTTCAGGAGCTTCTTGACCGGCCGCATCCGGAACTTCCATTGAAAATACTGGGAGACCGCGACATCGCGCGGGTCGCGCACCAGCATGATGACCTGCTTGCCGTAGAACGGCTGCTTGGTGGTCCAGTCGCCGGTGTAGTCGCGCAGATAATTGCTGTGGGTGAAGAACAGGCGCGGAATTGATGGATTGGCCCGGTGCAGGTTGTCGAACTCGAGCAGCCGGCCCTCTTTGATGCCGTAGGCGAGCTGGTAGAAGCGCGAGAGCATCAGCCGCAGCCAGGTGCGGCCGCTCTTGCCCCAGGACATGAGCACGTGGTCGGTCTCGGCGAGCTTGCGGGCCTCCTCGCGGCCGCGCAGCCAGCGGTCGATCGCCTTGCGCCGCGGCTTGGGCAGGAAGCCCAGCGATGCCATCAGCGCCTCGCGCGCCGCTTCCCGCCAGACTGCGTCCATCGATCGAAACCTCCCGGCCAGACGCCGCCCGCCTGCGGCGATCGGGGTATAGCAACTTCGGCGTGATCCTGCTAATGCTCGCGACCGCATGCAGCAGACAATCGGCCGGCCTCGAGGAGATTCTAATGGTGGCACATGCGAGCGCTACGGTAGTCCGCCCGGCACCGCCGGCTCAGTTCGCCGGCCCGCTGTTCGACTGGTCGGCGTTCGACGCGGCGCCGCTGGTCCGCGAGCCCTTCGACTACCTGATCGTCCCAGGCTTCATCCGCGCCGCCGCGCTCGATGCCCTCAACCGCGATTTCCCGGTGATCGAGGGTCCGGGCAACGTGTCGCCCGAGGGGCTGCAGTACGGGCCGAGCTTCGCCGCTCTGCTCGACGAGCTTTACGGCGACGCGCTCGCGGCGCGTTTCGCCGCCAAGTTCGGGCTCGACCTCGCCGATGCCGAGGCCACGATCGCCGTACGCCGGCATTGCGAAGCGACCGATGGTCACATCCACACCGATCACCGCGCCAAGCTGATCACGGTGCTGCTCTATTTCAACGAGGAATGGCCGCACCAGGGTGGCCAGCTGCGCATGCTGCGCTCGGCGACCGACCTCGAGGACTACGCCGCCGAGGTGCTGCCCGCCGGCGGCAACATGCTGGCATTCCGGCGCAGCGACAACTCGTTCCACGGCCACAAGAGCTTCGTCGGCGAGCGCCGCATCCTGCAGCTGAGCTTCGCCCGGCCAAGCGTTCTGGTCGACACCCAGCGGCGCATCGGCCGGCTGACCAAGCCGATCCGGCGCCTGCTGAACATGAGCTGACCCGCCCGGCATCGGCCACGCGAGCGCTCGACCCCCAGAGACCTGAAATTGGCCAAGCGATGAAAAGCTGCGTCTTCATCCACACCAACCACCGCCAGATGGTCGGCGCGCTGGTCTCGCAACACTCGATCCGGCGCAACAGCGCGCATAAGGATCAGTTCGAGGTGCGGATCATCGACAGCCGGGACCATCCGTTCCTGCAGGCGCGCGAGGGCCAGCTCTATCTGCGCGACGGGCTGAAGCGGGTATGGCTGAACGATGACCTGCAGTCGTTCACCCCGCTCCGGTTCGCGCCGCCCGGGCTAATGGGCTACGAGGGTCGGGCGATCGTGATCGATCCCGACGTGTTCGCGGTCGCCGACATCTACCAGCTTCTGACCCGCGACATGCAGGGCAAGGCGATCCTTTGCCGCACCCACAGCGGCGTCAAGCGGACCGTGCGCGGCAGCTTCGCGAGCTCGGTCATGCTGCTCGACTGCGCGCGGCTCACCCACTGGCGGCTCGAGGAGCAGTTCGGGCAGCTGTTCACCTTCGAGCGCGACTATACCCCCTGGGTCGGCCTGCATGACGAGGACCCGGATACCATCGGCACGATCGAGCCGGAGTGGAACGATTTCGACCGGCTGACCGAGCGCACCCGGCTGTTGCACAACACCCGGCGCAAGACCCAGCCGTGGAAGACCGGCCTGCCGGTCGATTTCCGTCCGACCGAGCATTTCCCGCCCTTCCCGCCGTTCGGCTGGCTGATGACCGCGCGGCGCAAGCTGTTCGGCGAATACGCGCTGCTGGGGCACTACAACCGGCATCCCGACCCGCGCCAGGAGGCGCTGTTCTTCGGCCTGCTGCGCGAATGCCTCGAGCAGGGGGTGGTGAGCGAGGATCTCCTGCGCAGGGCGATGAGCGCCAATCACATCCGCCACGACGCGCTCGAGCGGATGGCCGGGGCGCCTGCGGTCGACGACCTGCTGGCGGGGCTCGCGGTCCCGCGGGCGGCCTGAGGTTCGCCCGATCCCGGAGCATGGACGCGGGCGCGGCGCAACCCCGGGTCTGGGCGGTGATGTGCTACCGCGCGGGCGAGAACTCGCAGATCCGCGCGCTCGCGGATGCGCTCGGCTGGCCCTATGAGGTCAAGGAGCTGCGGTACCGCTCGTGGGGCTATCTGCTCGACGTCTGGCGCGGCACCACGGCGCTCGGCATCGTCCGGGGGCGATCCAGCCCCCTTGAGCCGCCCTGGCCCGATCTGATCATCTCGGCAGCCATGCGCAACGAGCCGGTCTGCCGCTGGCTGCGCCAGCAGTCCGGAGGCCGGGCGCGCTACGTCCATCTCGGCAAACCGTGGGCGCCGGTCGCGCGCTTCGATCTGGTGATCACGGTGCCGGAATATCCGGTGCCGGACGCGCCGAACGTGCTGCGCAACAGCTTCAGCCTGCACCGGGTGACCGAGGCGAGCCTGGCCGATGCGGCGCGAACCTGGGCGCCGCGCCTTGCCGATCTGCCGCGGCCCTACATCGCCGTTCTGGTGGGCGGCTATAGCGGGCGTTATGCCCTGGACCGGGAGAAGGCGGAGCGTCTGGCGCGGGAGGCGAGCGCGCTGGCGAGCGAACGCGGCGGGTCGCTGCTGGTCACGACCAGCGGGCGCACCTCGCGCGCGGCCGAAGACGCTCTCGAGCGCGCGATCGACGTGCCCTGCCGGCTGTTCCGGTGGACCCGGAATGCCGCCGACAATCCCTACTACGGCTATCTGGCGCTGGCGGACGCGATCATCGTCACCTGCGAGAGCGCCACCATGTTGGCCGAAGCCTGCGCCACCGGCAAACCGGTCTACATGTTCGATCTCGACCGGGACGACGACCCGGCGCTCGCGCGACCGCCGGAATCCTGGCGCGGGCGGCTGCGGCGGGCCTGGTCGCGGTGCAACCTGCAGCGGCTGAAGGCGCGGCTCTACCGGGACGTCTTCCTGCGCTTCGCGCCGCGTCCGATCACGCGCGACATCACCCGCGTCCATCAGCTGCTGCTCGCGTCCGGTCGGGCGGTGTGGCTCGGACAGCCGTTTCCGCCCGGAACGCCGGCGCCGGAGGACGATCTGGCGCGCTCGGTGCAGAGGGTCCGGGCGCTCGTCGAGGCCCCGGCCGCCGCCATCTCCGGCGTCTGCGCGAGCGCCGCAGCGGTCGCCGACGGCGCCCACGACCGGTTGCCTGCGCATCGGTCCGGGACCGGACAGTCCTCGCGGCGGCTCGCATGACCTGCCCTCGAGCCGGCGGCGTCGCCCCGGCCCCGCCGGGACCCCGACGAGCGCGCACGCGAAACCCCCTGTACCTGGCCCTCGATGGCTGCTAAGCCACTGCGGGCTCTGGACAAAGGTCGAGCCACCGCGCCTTTGCGTCAGCGACCTCAAGCGTTACGTCAGGAGAGCGCCCTGCATGGCTAGCGGTCCAAGTCGTCCGGTGCTGCGCACGGCCGGGCGCCGCGACGTTGTTCAAGGCCGGCTCGAGGTCCCGGGCGATCACCTGCGCTCGATCCTTGCGCGGATGGGCCTTTTGCGACCGAACATCGTCTTTCTCGGCGTGCTCGTGGCCGTATTCGCCGTCATCACCGCCTTGCTTTCGTCGCGATCGAGCCCCGTTCGTGATCCCGAGCTGATCACGTGGAGCCCGGCGCTCGGGCTCCGCCCCGCCGCGCCCCTCGAGATCGCCCTGCTCGGCGGTCTGCTCGGGCAGGTGCTGTCGGCTGGAAACTGAGCGACGGCGGTTGCGACGATAATCAGCTCTTGCGGCGCATCTCGACCGATCTGGTCTATGTGATCATGTTCGTGATCGTCATATATTTCCATTTTCATCTCAAAATGTGGATGCCGTTATTGAACTCACATCTTTACGATCCGGTTTATTTCCAAATCGACCAGAATTTACGACCGGTGATCGTCGGGATCG
>CAVTFM010000026.1:0-19050 GCA_963733965.1 uncultured Alphaproteobacteria bacterium | reverse complement strand
TCGAGGTCGAAGGTCACCCGATCGATCCCGAGTTCGAAGTCGTTGGGGTTACGCACCCGCAGATCGAGCCGCAGCTGCTGCTCGAACAGGCCGGGCTCGCCGAAGCCGAAGCCGGCAAGGCTCACGTCGGGCGGCAGGGTGTCGCTGAACAACGCGGCGCAGCCGGCGAGCAGCAGGCCGGACAGACTGCCGAGCAGCAGTCCGGGTCCTGGGCCCGCCTCGCGCGCCCGCCGCCGCGGTTCGAGCCGTCGGCGCAGGATCGTGATGAGCCTGCCTTCGCGCGCGCGTTGCCACATCGACCCTCTCCGCCTGACCGGACGGGCGGAGCTTATCCGGATGCGATGAATTCTTCACCATCGTCAACCGCGGCACGCCGCCTCCTGACGGCGCGCCGCGACGTCGGCGAACTAGGGCTCGAGGCAGCGGGGGTCGACCAGATCCTCGGCCTTCACCGGGGTCGTGAGCCGACCCAGCCTGGTCCACAGCTCGACTGCAAAGCTCGCGGTGCCGAGCGCCGTGCCCGGGCCGCTGCCGCCGAAGAGCCGCGCGCTCTCTTCCTTCCCTTGGAGAGCAGCCCCGGCCAGATCCGCCTTGACGTTCTCCGCCGTCCCATAGTCCAGCCCCTTGGCCATGATCGCCGCGGCCTCGTCGGGGTTGCCTTTCTGGTACGCGACCGCCTTGTTCCACGCCCGCACCAGGCGCTGACAGGTGTCCGGATTCGAAACCAGCGCTTCCTTGCGCATGATCAGCACGTCTGTGATCAAGCCGGGCGTGTCCTTAGAAGTGATCAGGATGTCGACGTTCGGATCTGCCGCCGCTTTGGTAAGATACGGGCTCCAGGTCACCGCGGCATCGACCTCGCCGGCCACGACCGCGGCCGCTGCCGCCTCGGCGGACAGATTGACGAGCGTGACATCCGCTTCGGACATCCCGTTCCGCTGCAGCAGATAGTTGAGCAGGAAGTGGGATGGCGTGGTCAGCCACAGCCCGATTTTTTTGCCTTTCAGGTCTTGGATCGAGGCGATGCTGCGATCGTGCCTGACCAGGACGCCATCGCCGCCCGAGGACACGTCGGTCGCGAGCATCACGGCGAATGGTGCCTCGGGCGTCCAATAAAGAGCGGCTTCGTCGAGGGTGCTGAAGCGCCCGTCGACCTCTTGGTCGGTCAACAGATCAAATCCGGCCTGAGGCGTGGTCGGTTCGATATAGGCGATGTCGACCTCCAGGCCTTCGTCTTTGAAATAGCCCTTCTCCGCCGCCACGTAGAACGGGCCCCACCCCACCCAGGGCGAGCCGTAGGCGAGTTTCAATCGTTCCGCGGCGCCCGCAGCTTGGACTGTGGCGACCAAGGCGACCATCGCCGAGATCGCGAACCCTGACGACTGCATTGGCTTGCTCATAATTTTTCCCCTCCTGACGCCAGAGCGGCCGAAGGTCACTATGTTCGGCCGACTCCTGGACGGCCCGTAAGCCCAATCATGATACTCCTCGAAGGCCCTCGAGCCAATTCGAAAGCCCCATTAAGCCTCGGCGGCCGCGGCCTACTCCCAGCCGTGGGCCTCGAAGAAGCCGGCGCGGTCGAGCACGTCGCGCGCATAGTCGCGGCCGACGGTGTAGAAGTCGAGGTCGAAGCCGTGCTGCACCGCGCGCATGACGTTGCCGGTGCCGCAGTTGTAGGCGGCGATCGCGGCGCGCAGGAGCGCCTGGCCGTGCAGCACCGTGCGGCGGCGCAGCTGCGCCTTGGCTTCGTGCAGGAGGCCGCAGGCATGGCGGAGGTTGGCGTCGGGGCTCTGCCAGTCGCCGCTGCGGGCGAACTCGTGGCCATCGTAGTCGATCTGCATCAGGCCACGCTTGAAGCCGCGGCCATCGGCGGGCAGCGGCAGCGACCGGTGCGGCCGGGTGAACGGGCGCGGCACGAGGTCGCTGGTGCCGCCGGGTCCCTTGGGGGTGAGTGCCAGGCCCCAGCGCGACTCGCGCGAGCCGAGGGCTGCGATGATCGCCGGCGGCAGGGCGAAATCGGCGGCCGCGGCGACGATCGAGGCGCCGTAGCGGGCCGCGGCGTGGAGCTCGTCCAGCAGCGCCGGGTGATCGAGCGCATAGGTCGTCGTGAAGTGATCCGGCGGCAGCACCAGTTGGGGCTCGATCAGCGCCTGCCAGGTCGCGGGGCCGACCACGCCATCGGCGGGCAGCCCCTGCGCCCGCTGAAACGCGCGCACCGCCTGTTCGGTGCCGAGGTCGAACAGGCCGTCGATGGTCACCCGGCGGTCGTGGCGCCGCAGCACGGCCTGGAGCTCGCGCACCGTGCCGCGCAGGCCCGGCGAGGTATGCGCGAAGCCGTCGTACAGACGGAGCAGAGGTGCAACCATGGTGACTCCCGGGAAACTCCACAGGTTTATTTTCCTATACCAGATCACCGGTCTCGTCAATCGAAACCGTCGATTGATAAAGCTCGCGGGGATCGCCGCGACCCACGCTTGCCCTTTGGCCGGGCGCTGACCAAGATGGCGGCCCGCGGTCGCGCCCGCCGCGCGACGGTGAGCCCCGCATCCCCAACCCTCGGAGCTTGCTGCCTTGTCGCCCGCCCCGCCCGCGTCAGAGCCAGGCGCCGCCGCCGGCCGGAGCGGCGGCTGATGCAGCCGGCCCGGCTGCTCGCGCGCACCGCGTGGCTGGCGCTGCCGGCCAGCCTGACGCTGCTCGGTCTGGTGCTGCTCGGCGACCTCGCCTGGCTACCGGCGGCGCTCGCCTGGCTGCTCGGCCTGGCCTTGAGCGGCGCGCTCGCCTGGCTGCGCGAGCGCCGGCTGCGGGCGACCGGGCGCTACCTCGAGGCGCTCGCCGAGGGCCGCGAGACGCCGCCCCTGCCCGAGTTCGGCCCGCTCGGCGGCGACGAGCTGGCGACCACCCTGCATCGCCTCGACCGCGCTCTGGCCGAGCAACGCGAGCGCCGCGCCGAGACCGACCGCCTGCTCGCGACCCTGCTGGATGCCCTGCCCGACCCCCTGCTCCTGGTCGGCCGCGAGCGCCAGGTGGTCGGCGCCAACAAGGCGGCCACGGCGCTGTTCGGTCAGCCGCCGGTCGCCAGACCGATCGAGGCGAGCCTGCGCGATCCGGGGCTGCTGGCGGCGGTCGACGAGGCGCTGGGCGGCCACGGCGAGGCCCAGCTCACCCTGCAGCTGCCGGGGCCGCCCTCGCGCGCCTTCGGCGTCCTGATCGTGCCGGTCCGCCTGCGCCGCCAGGCCGCCGCCCTGGTCGGCCTGCGCGAGCTCACCGAGCAGCTGATGATCGAGCGCATGCGCCAGGATTTCGTCGCCAACGCCAGCCATGAGCTCCGAACGCCTCTGACCGCCCTGCGCGGCTTCATCGACACCCTCGCCGGGCCGGCGCGCGACGACCCCGAGGCGCGCGAGCGCTTCCTCCCGACCATGGCCGCCGAGGCCGCCCGGATGTCGCGCCTGGTCGACGACCTTCTGTCCCTGTCGCGGATCGAGCAGAGCGAGCACCAGGCGCCGGGCGATCTGGTCGACCCGGCCGACTGCCTGCGCAGCGTGGTCCGCGGCCTCCGGCCCTATGCCCTGGAGCGCAAGGCGCGCCTCGACCTCGACCTGGCGGAGCCCCTGCCCGCGGTCACCGCCGACCGCGATCAGCTGGTCCAGCTGCTGACCAACCTGATCGACAACGCGATCAAGTACGGCGGACCCGCGGGCGAGGTCACGATCCGCGGCGAGCACGTGGTCGCGGCACCGCCGGGCGCCGGCCCGCTGACCGGGCGGGCAGCGCTCCGGATCGTGGTCAGCGATCGCGGCCCGGGGATCGCGCGCGAGCACCTGCCGCGGGTGACCGAGCGGTTCTTCCGGGTCGATCCGGCGCGCTCGCGCCAGCTCGGCGGCACCGGCCTCGGGCTGGCGATCGTGAAGCACATCCTGAGGCGTCACCGCGGCCACCTGGCGATCGAGAGCGAGCTCGGCCGCGGCACCACGGTCACGGTCTATCTGCCGACCGGTGCGACATAACGTCGGGCTCGAGGCGCTCGCGGCCGGCGCCCAAGCAGGCCGGGCCCCGGCCGTCACGGCGTCCGCCGCCGATCCTGACGAACGCACTACCGAGGGGTTGTCACGAAACTGTCACCGAAATGTCATCAAAACCCCACTCGGCCAGCCGACTGTCTGCGGCATCGCACCTGCACATGGAGACGCGGCCATGAAGCGCACGACGCCGTCAGCCGTCCGGAGCGACCCTCCGGGCGCCTGGACCCTCGGAACCATCACGCGCGCCGCCCTGGTCGGCGGTGCCGCCGTCCTGATGGCCTCGGCCGCCTTGGCCGCCGAAATCTCAGGCGCCGGCGCCACCTTCCCGTACCCGATCTACGCCAAGTGGGCGGAAGCCTATGCCCAGAAGACCGGCAATCAGCTGAACTACCAGTCGATCGGCTCGGGCGGCGGCATCCGGCAGATCAAGTCCAAGACCGTGACCTTCGGCGCCTCCGACAAGCCCTTGGAGCCCGCGGAGCTGAAGGAGGCCGGCCTGGTCCAGTTCCCGATGATCATGGGCGGCGTGGTCCCGGTGGTGAACGTCGAGGGCATCAAGTCGGGGCAGATCAAGCTCGACGGCAACACGCTCGCCGACATCTTCAGGGGCGAGATCAGCAGCTGGAACGACGACCGCATCGCGAAGCTGAACCCCGGCGTTCAGCTGCCCGACACAGCGATCGCGGTCGTGCACCGCTCCGACGGCTCCGGCACCACGTTCCTGTTCACCAATTACCTCGCCAAGGCGAACGCGGACTGGAAGCAGCAGGTCGGGTCCGACGCCTCGGTCCAGTGGCCGGTCGGGATCGGGGCCAAGGGCAACGAGGGCGTGGCCAACAACGTCCAGCGCACCGAGGGTGCGATCGGCTATGTCGAGTACGCCTATGCGCTGCAGAACAAGCTGCCCTACGCGCTGATGGTGAACAAGGCGGGCAAGGCGGTGGAGCCCACCAGCGCGGCCTTCCAGGCCGCGGCGGCGCACGCCGACTGGGCCAATGCCGAGGGCTTCTACGTCATCCTGACCGACCAGCCGGGCGACGACAGCTGGCCGATCACCGGTGCCAGCTTCATCCTGATGTACGAGCAGCCGGACCACCCCGAGGCCTCGCTCGAGGCGCTCAAGTTCTTCGCCTGGGGCTACGCCAACGGCGACGCCATGGCCGAGGACCTGCACTACGTCCCGATGCCCGACAAGGTCGTCGAGCTGGTCGAGCAGATGTGGAAGACGAGCATCAAGGGTGCCGGCGGCAAGGCCGTCTGGACCGAGGCCTCCGCCCAGTAGGGCCTGGCTGCCACCACCGGACGGAGGCCCGGGGGCCGGCCGGCCCCCGTCCGCAGTCTTGCGGGTCGGGAGACATGGCGATTGCGATCAGGACGGTCCCGTTAGCCCAGGCGGCTCAGCATGTGCGCCGCCAGCGGCAGCTCGACGACGCCTTCCGCTATCTGACGCTCGGCTTCGCGCTGGTGGTGCTGCTGGTGCTCGGCGGGGTGATCGTCGCTCTCGCCAGGGGCGCCTGGCCGGCGCTCTCGACCTTCGGCTTCGGCTTCCTGACCACCGAGGTCTGGAACCCGGTGACCGAGAAGTTCGGCGCGCTGGCGCCGATCTACGGCACGCTGATCACGTCGCTGGTCGCCATGCTGATCGGCATCCCGATCAGCTTCGGGATCGCGGTCTTCCTGACCGAGCTCGCCCCGCTCTGGCTGCGGCGCCCGGTCGGGATCGCGGTCGAGCTGCTCGCCGGCATCCCGAGCATCATCTACGGCATCTGGGGCTTCTTCGTGCTCGCCCCGATCCTGCAGACCTCGGTCCAGCCGTTCCTGATCGCGACCTTCGGCCATCTGCCCCTGATCGGCGTCCTGTTCCGCGGCCCGCCCTACGGCATCGGCATGCTGACCGCGGGCCTGATCCTCGCGATCATGGTGCTGCCGTTCATCACGGCGATCATGCGCGAGGTGTTCGAGCAGGTGCCGCCGATGCTCAAGGAGTTCGCCTACGGCCTCGGCGCCACGACCTCCGAGGTGGTCTGGCGGGTGGTCCTGCCCTCGACCCGGGTCGGCGTGGTCGGCGGCATCATCCTGGGCCTCGGGCGGGCGCTCGGCGAGACCATGGCGGTGACCTTCGTGATCGGCAACGCGCACCGGGTCTCGGCCTCGCTGCTGGCGCCCGCGACCACGATCTCGGCCTCGATCGCCAACGAGTTCACCGAGGCGGTCGGCGACCTCTATCTGTCCTCGCTGATCGCGCTCGGCCTGATTCTGTTCGTCATTACCTTCTTCGTCCTGGCGGTCGCCAAGCTCCTGCTGATGCGCATGAAGCGCCGTCTCGGAAGCTGAGCCCCGGATGCTGCGCCCATGACCCTCTACGACCGTCGCCGCCTGAGCAACTACGTGGCCCTGACGCTCGCCGTTGGCGCGGCCGCGGTCGGCCTGTTCTGGCTGATCGCGATCCTCTGGACGCTGGTCTACAACGGCCTCGACGGCCTGAGCCTCGCCGTGTTCACCCAGCCGACGCCGCCGCCGGGCAGCGCCGGCGGCCTTGCCAACGCGATCTACGGCAGCGTGGTCATGACCGTCGTCGCGACCCTGGTCGGCACGCCGGTCGGCATCCTCGCCGGCACCTACCTCGCCGAGTACGGCAAGACCCGGCCGCTGGCCGAGGTCATCCGGTTCGTCAACGACATCCTGCTCTCCGCGCCCTCGATCGTGGTCGGCCTGTTCATCTACGAGATCATCGTCGTCCAGGTCGGCCATTTCTCGGCCTGGGCCGGCGCCATGGCGCTCGCGATCATCGTCCTGCCGGTGGTCGTGCGCACGACCGAGGACATGCTGAACCTGGTGCCCGCGCCGATGCACGAGGCGGCAGCCGCGCTCGGCGCCGCGCAATGGAAGGTGATCACCGCGGTCGCCTACCGCGCCGCCCGCAACGGCATGATCACCGGCGCCCTGCTCGCGGTCGCGCGCATCACCGGCGAGACCGCGCCGCTCCTGTTCACCGCGCTCAACAACCAGTTCTGGACCACCAACATGAACGGCCCGATGGCCAACCTGCCGGTGGTCATCTTCCAGTTCGCGCTCAGTCCGTACGAAGACTGGCAAAAACTGGCCTGGGCAGGCGCTTTGCTGATCACGGTGTTCATCCTGGCGCTCAGCATCTGCGCCCGCGTCCTGGCCGCCTTGAGCACCAAGGGAGGATCGCGATGAGCCTCGCCCAGACCAGAGCGGGCGCCCCGCCCTACGTGAGCGCGGCCCAGGCGAATTCGGCGCCCGCGGGCGCGGCGCGGCCGGCGGACAAGATCAGCATCCGTGATCTGTCGTTCTACTACAACAACTTCAAGGCGCTGCACGAGATCAGCCTGCCGATCTCCGACGGTCTGGTCACCGCCTTCATCGGCCCGTCGGGGTGCGGCAAGTCCACGCTGTTGCGGGTGCTGAATCGGATGTACAGCCTGTATCCCGGCCAGCGCGCGACCGGCGAGGTGTTGTTCGATGGCGAGGACATCCTGTCGCCCAAGCAGGATCTGAACCTGCTGCGCGGCCGGATCGGCATGGTGTTCCAGAAGCCGACCCCCTTTCCGATGTCGATCTTCGACAACATCGCCTTCGGCATCCGCCTGTACGAGAGCCTGCCCGCCTCGGAGATGGCGGACCGGGTCGAGGCGGCGCTGCGCCGCGCCGCCCTCTGGGACGAGGTCAGCGGCAAGCTCAGCCAGAGCGGTCTCGGGTTGTCGGGGGGGCAGCAGCAGCGTCTGTGCATCGCGCGCGCGATCGCCGTCAGCCCCGAGGTGATCCTGATGGACGAGCCCTGCTCGGCCCTCGACCCGATCGCGACCGCCAGGATCGAGGAGCTGATCGACGAATTGCGCCAGAACTTCACGATCGTGATCGTCACCCACAACATGCAGCAGGCGGCCCGGGTCTCGCAGTACACCGCCTTCTTCCATCTCGGCAAGGTCATCGAGCACGCCGAGACCGAGCAGATCTTCACCAATCCGAAACAGTCGATGACCCAGGACTACATCACCGGCCGCTTCGGTTAACCCCCATCCGGACCCTCGTTGATGCCCAATGACCACACCGTCAAGTCGTACGATCAGCAGCTCAACCTTCTGACCCGCAAGATCATCGAGATGGGTGGCCTGGTCGAGCAGCAGCTGGCCTCGGCGATCGACGCGCTCGCCAGCCGTAACATCGAGCTCGCATCCAGGGTGATCGAGCATGACGACCGGGTCGACGACCTCGAGGAGGAGATCGACACGCTCGCCATCCGCATCCTGGCCACCCGGCAACCGATGGCGGTCGATCTCCGGCTGATTGCGATGGCGATGAAGATCTCGAACGATCTCGAGCGGATCGCCGACTACGCGGTCAACATCGCCAAGCGGATCGAGCGGCTGGTCAAGGTGCCGCCGGTGCAGTCGCAGTACTCGATCCCGCGCATGGCCCAGATCGCCCAGGCGATGATCAAGGAGGTGCTCGACGCCTATGTCGCGCGCGACGCGCCGCGGGCGGTCGCCGCCTGGCACCGCGACGACGAGGTCGATGCCATGTACAACAGCCTGTTCCGCGAGCTCTCGACCTACATGCTCGAGGACCCGCGCAACATCACGGCCTGCATCGATCTCTTGTTCATCGCCAAGAACCTCGAGCGGGTCGGTGACCACGCCACCAACATCGCCGAGAAGATCCATTACATGGTGCACGGCCAGCGGATCAATCGCATGCCCCCGGCGGAAGCAGGCCTGCAGCCCGCGGCCACGTCATGAAGGCGGCCACGTCATGAAGGCGAGGGCGCCATGAAGCCGCTCGTGCTGGTGGTCGAGGACGAGGCCGCGCTGCAGCAGCTCCTGGCCTACAACCTCCAGCGCGCGGGCTTCGCGGTCGAGCAGGCGTTCGACAGCGACGAGGCGCTGACGCTGATCGCCGAGCGCCTGCCCGACGTCGTGCTGCTCGACTGGATGCTGCCCTGGATGTCGGGGCTCGAGCTCTGCCGGCAGCTCCGGCGCAAGACCCAGACCGCCAACCTGCCGATCATCATGCTGACCGCGCGCACCGAGGAGCCGGACCGGCTGCAGGGCCTGGATACCGGCGCCGACGACTACATCACCAAGCCGTTCTCGATCGACGAGCTGATCGCGCGCGTGCGCGCCGTGCTGCGCCGGGTGCGGCCGGCGTTCGCGGCCGAGATTCTCCGGTTCGCCGACCTCTCGATGGACCTGGTGGCACACCGGGTCGCGCGCGGCGAGCGCGAGGTCCACCTCAGCCCGACCGAGTTCCGTCTTCTCCGACAGCTGTTACAGAGCCCCGGCCGGGTCTTCTCGCGCGACCAGCTTTTGGACCTGGTCTGGGGCCAGAACCAGGACGTCGAGCTGCGCACGGTCGATGCCACGATCCGCCGCCTGCGCCGCGCGCTGAATGCCGGCGGCGAGGCCGACATCCTGCGCACCGTGCGCGCGACCGGCTACGCCCTCGACCACGCCCACGCCGCCCGGACGACCGAGACCCCCGCTTGAGCCACGGCGTTCCGCCGGCCGCGAAATCCTTGTAGTCTGCGCTCCGGGGGCCGTGCCGGTGCGCGGCTGAGCTCGAGGAGTGGGAAAAATGCTGAAGGGGCTGGATCCGCTGCTCGGCGCGGACCTGCTGCACGTGCTGCGCTCGATGGGCCACGGCGACGAGCTGGTGATCGTCGATGCCAACTTCCCGGCCGCGAGCTCGGGCCCGCGGGTCGTGCGCCTGGACGGCATCAGCGCGACCCGCGCGCTTCAAGCGGTGCTCTCGGTCATGCCGCTCGACGACTTCGCGGGCGAGGCCTGCCTGCGCATGGAGGTGGTCGGCGACCCCGACGCGGTGCCCGAGGTCTGCAAGGAGTTCCAGGAGATCATCGAGCGCGCCGAGGGCAGCCGCTTCCAGCTCGGCAAGCTCGAGCGCTTCGCCTTCTACGAGCGCGCCCACAAAGCCTTCGCCCTCCTCCAGACCGGCGAGACCCGCCTCTACGGCAACGTCCTGCTCAAGATGGGCATCGTCCGCCCGGATTGATCCAGCGCCTCCAGCGGGGCTCAGAATCCATCCGCCGATCCAGCATCTCCAGCGCTGCTGGAGGCTCGGCACGCGTCTCGATACAAGTCCTTGTCGGCTGCTCGTCTTGCATTATGCTGATAGACACAAAGCTTGGCTCAAGCAGCGTCGTAACATACGCTCAGCCGTAATTTGCAAGCGTCAATATATCCGGAAATGATCCAGAGCACCATGATTTGCCATGGCGACAGTTTTTATTTCGAGATGACCACAAACTGGACGAATCCGTGCCGCCAATGTCACACATCTGTCGCCTGTGCCGTAAGTATAGATGGAGGGTCAGCGAAAAATCAACGATTGATCCTGATCCTGATTGAGGCATTTTTCCTGGGGCGAGGCTTCCTGCGGGGTTGCGGGCCGCGTCAGAGCGGTCTGACGCTCAACTCAACTCCATGGACCCTTTCGCATCAATGCACGGCGGTGCACGGATCTGACGCGTCGACGTGCAGGCCCGATGCGCCGACTCGGGCAGGTAGAGGGGGCCAGACTCGTTTCTCCTCCGTTCCCACCCGGCTCGAAGCCCGCTATGCTGCTCCCAGCTCAGATCCTCGCGGAGAGCTCGACATGACGATCATCGCGGGCGATGTCTTCAGCGCCTTCAAGGCGGCGGGCGTCGACGACGAGACGGCCAAGCGGGCGGCCGCCGAAGTGGGCGACATCAAGGAACTGACCCGGGAGATCAAGGAGCGCCTGGGCCGGATCGAGACCGCGCTCACTGGCATGCACTGGACCCTCGGCCTAACCGCGACCGGCTCGCTCGCCACCGCCGCTGGAGTGTTCGCCCTGGTCTACAATGCCGTCATCGCCGCATAGCGCGGTGGCGTAAAGAGTCCTGACCCCGTTTCCCTTCGTCATCAGAGCTGTGTATTGTGTCCCCTTAACTCCTCAAGACCTGACCCCGGCAACCTCGAGACCTGACCCCGGCAACCTCGTCCCTGCTCCGCGCCGAGAGTACCGGCTCGCCGGCTTATTGATGCGGGCACCGCGGGGAAAACAGCTGAACCGGCTCTGAAAATCCTTTCAGCGTTTTGGAACCCGCTAGCGCAAACTCCAGATCGACACTGGTACACGCATCCCTGACCTCACGAGATACAAGGATCGCGTCTGCTTGGGCAATATCACAAATTCGAGCCGCCATTTGCACCGCCGAACCAAAAAGATCGTCGCTTTCCTCGACGGGTTCGCCGGCATGTATGCCGATCCTTACGTGGATCGGGGTCTCACTGTTTTCGTTATAAGATGCGAAGTCTCTCCTGAATCTCAATTGCACACGCGACCGAAGCCGGTGCATCGCCAAATGACGCCATAATGCCGTCGCCCAAGTGTTTTACCTCGGAGCCGCGATAGTGTTCCAAACACCGCCGGATGATCGCATCGTGAGCCCTGAGCAGTTCCACTGCCATCGCATCGCCGAGTTGCGCCGTCATCTCGGTCGAACCGACCATGTCCGTGAACATGATGGCGCGGAAGGCTGATTCGTTGATCGGCATCGTTTTTGCCGAGGGCGGATCCTGGATGCGACCGAGAAAAGCCTCGACAGCCGACAGATCCACGGCGATCATTTCGTTGGCCACGTGTCCGTGGGCCTCTGCATGGACCTTGTCGGCTGTCTCCTTATCCGGTGCATCCACAAGACAGAATGTCGTTCGGCGTTCAGCATCGTACCAATACGTCAGGAACTTCACTCCGTATTTATCTTGGAATTCCAAGTCCTTGACGTGCAGTTTGGCAACTTCCTCCGCGGAAAATTCGACCACATCGTGACGGTCCAGGAAGATTGGCATCTGCTCCCTCCCCATTGGTCCGGCAAAATCCGAGCACACTGAATTGCCGAAGCCCTAACATGACCCGCTGCCATCACTAACGATAGCGCGAAGTCAAACTCCAAGCCATGCTGTCAGCCTTGATCTTTCGCGGATTAAGCCATCCCGATTGAAGTGGTGAATACAAAAATGTGCCCATGAATTTTCGAACGCCATCTTCATATCGCCCGTTACCGAGGTGGTGCCCAATCCGAGCTCAGCGTAAGTAAACTCGAAACTGCCACTCGGGCGCGCAAGCGCAATGTGGAAAGGATCACCAGTGAACTTGTTGATCTTTGGGCCTGCCTTACTCTTCAGGATGCCCGGTATTTCAACCCTTGCGGTCCGACCTTCCAGGTCGGCCTCGAGATCAATCGGCAGGAACAAGGTCTCGCAAAAGTCCGAGCAGGTGGACGCGAAAACCGAGAAAAAATTGCTCAAGGGAGCGCATGCCTCGCCAGAGACAATTGTTTCGAGCGCGATCCGTTGAGCATCGTCCGCGCGCTCGTCGATAACGATCTGGCGTTTGCCATTTCCATCCTTGATCTCGCCGGGCCACTTGTAAAGGGCTGCCCAATTCAGCCCCATGAGCGGCGTATCATTGAAATGGCCTTCGACGATGTGGCCGATGAAGGCCGACTGGCAATAGCCATAGGTGCTCGGCAGATTGAACTGGCAGCCGCAGTTGATCGCACAGTTGCAGTTATCGTAGGTTTCACTCTTGAACAGCCATTGATCAGCCATCCCACCGATCCTCCCCTAAAGCGGCATCGTGGCGCCGGGGACCAACAGCTGCGTAGTGTGTCTCGGATCGGCTCGACGCGCAACCCGGCTGGCGAGCACGTGCGTAGGAAGGGAAGGACCCTAACCCTCGACTTGGATTGTGTGGTTTCTTGGAAACTTTAGGACGGCATGGGGGCTCCGGGGGTCGGGGCGCCGGGGGTCGCGGGCTCCGGGGGTCGCGGGCTCCGGGGGTCGCGGGCTCCGGGGGTCGGGTCTGGCTCCGGGGGTCGGGTCTGGCTCCGGGGGTCGGGTCTTGCATTCAAGCATCGCCTGGCGGTCGGGGCATCGTGGGCTGTCGGCCGGCTTCACCGTTTGCCGAGCACGGCTTCGCGGTAGAAGACGAAGAGGCCGCTTCCGATGATCACGGTGCAGCCGGCGAGCATCCAGGCGTCGGGGCGGTCGCCGAAGACGAGGTAGCCGAGGATCAGCGCCCAGAGGATCTGGCTGTAGGTGAAGGGCGCGATCAGGGAGGCGGGCGCGATCACCAGGGCGCGGATCAGGTGGCCGAGCGTGCCGAGGGCAGCCGCTTCCCACTCGGCAAGATTGAACGCTTCGCCCTCCTCCCGCCGGTGAAACCCGCCTCTACGCCCGGTCGCGCGACACTAGGCGTGTTGCTGCCGCTGCCGGGAGCCGATATACTCAGCCGCATGTTTCGTCAGCAGCCTCAGGCGTTCGTCGCGTTGCCCCGGAACGGCGACGGTTCCTACGCGAAACTGCGGGCGGCGATCGAGGACGCCCTCGCCCGCCATCAGGTGAAGTCGGTCGGCGGTGAGCGTGCCGGCATGACCGCGTCCTCTTTGGAGGCCCTCCTCCGAGGCACCGACCTCGTCATCGCGGACATCACCGACAGAAATCCCAACGTGATGGTCGAGGTCGGCATGGCCCTGGGCATGGGTAAGCGGCTCCTGCTGCTTTCGCGCGGGCGCTCGAGCGATCTGCCAGTCGATCTGCTGACCCATCAGATTGCGGTCTACAATGATGTGGACTCGGTACGAACGTATCTGGATCTCTGGCTCCGTGACGTCATGTCAGGAAGCCCCGCCTAGCCATTGAGCAAAGCATCGCGCGGTGGCCAACTGCTTCGTGATCATGCCGTTTCGGCCGGAGCTTGGTTACTTTTACCGCACGCTCAAAGCCCACATCGAGGGGACTTTTCCTGAGGTCAAGGTCGAGCGCGGCGACGATCTCGTCTTGACCGCTCCGATCCTCGACAAGATCGGCCGGCTGATCAGTCAGGCGGATGTCGTCATCGCCGATTGCAGTGGCCGAAATCCCAACGTCTTTTACGAGCTCGGCATGGCCCACGCGCTCGGCAAACCGGTGATCTTGATCACCAGCGATGCGGCCGAGCTGGCTCCGACGGACATCCGGGCCTTCGAATTCGTCTCCTACGCCAACCTCGGTCCCGACGAGTTTCTCAGCAAGCTCGACGGCGCGCTACAGGGTGTGATCGGCAATCCGTTTGCGGCGCTCTATCCGGCTGCAGTCGCGCTCTTCGAGCAGTTTTGCGCGGCCAAGGCTCGAGCCATGAACCCCTCGGGCCAGGAGGACTTCGTAGCCTCGATGAAGGCGATGCAGAGGAGCGGTCAGCTGCTGCCCAGGGAACCGCGTGGCCGGACGGAGTTCCTGGTTCGGCGACTGCTCGGGGCGGAGCCAAAGATCGAAATCCTGATCGAGCTCAAGGACTGGCTCGACGAAACTCATCGCTGAACGACGCGGGGGTGGCGGGGCGGCCTGCCTGAATATCGGCTGCATCTCGCCCTCGTGCAGCAACGCCGGCGTGCGTGGCCGGGTGCCTCAGCGCCTGCCGAGCACGGCTTCGCGGTAGAAGACGAAGAGGCCGCTGGCGATGATCACGGTGCAGCCGGCGAGCATCCAGATGTCGGGGCGGTCGCCAAATACGAGGTAGCCGAGGACCAGCGCCCAGAGGATCTGGCTGTAGGTGAAGGGCGCGATCAGGGAGGCGGGCGCGATCGTGAGCGCCCGGATCAGGATCAGGTGGCCGAGCGCGCCCAGCGCGCCGATCGCGGCCATCCAGAGCCAGTCGAGGGCGGCGACCGGCTGCCAGGAGAAGGGCACGATCAGGGTCATCACGACCGCGCCGACCCAGGCGAGGTAGAAGAGCATGACGAAGGGGGTCTCGCAGGGGTCGATGCTGATCATGCGGGTGAAGATCTGGTAGACGGCAAAGCAGGCGGCGGTGACCAGCGGCAAAAGGAGCTGCCAGGGGACCTCTCCGAAGCCCGGGCGGATCACGATCAGGACGCCGATGAAGCCCACGACCACGGCGGTCCAGCGGCGCCAGCCGACCCGCTCCTTGAGCAGCGGCACCGAGAGGGCGGTGACCAGCAAAGGTGCCGTGAAGGTGATGGCGTAGGCATCGGCGAGCGGCACGACGCTGATGGCGGCATACATGCAGCCCGTCGAGACCAGCAGCAGGAGGCCGCGGCCGATCTGGAGGGCGTGGCGGCGGGTCCGGAGAAAACCCATGACGCCGAGCCTGGGCAGCATGACCAGCATCACGGCGCACTGGAAGAAGTAGCGCGCCCAGACCACCTGCGCGGGCGAATAGTGCTGCATCAGGCTCTTGCCGATCGTGTCCATGAAGGCGAACAGGCCGATCGCGAGCAGGGTCATGCCGATGCCGAGCATGGCCCCGCCGCCGGCCCGGGCGCTCCCGGCCGCGCGCGGGGTCACATCAGCCAGGCTCTTGCGCATGCCGTCCTCTCGTCATCGCCACGGGTCGCCGTCCCTTGCCCGCGTCCTTGGAGCCTGCACGCAGCCGCGAAGGCTTGCGCCGCCGCGGCGCTGAGCTAACCTAAGTCTGGTCAAGGAGCCCCTCGATGCGCATGGTCAACATCCACACCGCCAAGACCCATCTATCACGCCTGCTGGACGAGGTCGCGGCCGGCGAGGAGATCGTGATCGCCAAGGCCGGCAAGCCGGTCGCGCGCCTGTCGCCTTACGAGCCACGCCGCGAGCCGCGCCAGCCCGATCTGCTCAAGGGCAAGATCTGGATCGCCGATGACTTCGATGAGCCGCTGCCCGAGGACATCATGGCGGCGTTCCGCGGTGAGTGCCCTTGAGTTATCTGCTCGATACTCACGTCCTGCTGTGGTGGTTCAGCCAGAGCTCGCGACTGAAAGCGAACGTGCGCGCTCTGATCGCTGATCCGCAGACGCAGATCGTCGTGAGCGCCGCGAGCTTTTGGGAAGCCGCGATCAAGCGGGCGAGGGGGAGATTGACCTTCGACACCGCGGCCCTGGTCGGCGCGGTCGTCGGAAGTGGTATCCGGCAGCTGGCGATCACCACCGAACATGCCATTGCCGCCGGTGACCTGCCGCGGCACCACGACGATCCATTCGACCGGATGCTGGTGGCCCAAGCGATCGCCGAGAGCCTCACGATCGTGTCCAACGACTCGCGGCTGCGCCTCTACGCGGTCGGTCTGATCGAACCCTGAGCCATCGCTGGGCTTGGCCGCGGGCTGTGCTAAGCTCGGCCCATGTCGACCCCTGAACTCATCCGCATCGGCACCGGCGCCGGGTTCTCGGCCGACCGGCTGGAGCCGGCGGTCGAGCTGGTCGCCAGGGGCCGGCTCGACGTGATCGTGTTCGAGTGCATCGGCGAGCGCACGCTCGCCTTCGGCCATCGCGACCGCCTGGCCGATCCCATGGCCGGCTACAACCCGCTGCTCGAGCGGCGGCTGCGCGCGGTGCTGCCGCATTGCGCCCGGCACCAAACCCGGCTGATCACCAACATGGGGGTCGCCAACCCCAGGGCCGCCGCCGTCAGGGCCGCCGACGTCGCGCGCGAACTGGGCCTGGGCCGGCTCCGGATCGCGGCGCTCGAGGGCGACGACGTCAGCGCCCTGATCGGCCCGGACACGGCCCTGCCGGAGTCCGGCATGACGGTCGGCGAGGTCGGCCGGCGACTGGTCGGGGCGAACGCCTATCTCGGCGCCGATGCGATCCTGCCGGCGCTCGAGGCGGGAGCGGACGTCGTGATCACCGGCCGGGTCGCCGACCCGAGCCTGTTCCTGGCACCGCTCCGGCACGCCTTCGGCTGGGCCGCGGACGACTGGCCAAGCCTCGGCGCCGGCACGCTGGTCGGCCATCTGATGGAATGCGCGGCCCAGATCACCGGCGGCTATTTCGCCGATCCCGGCTACAAGGACGTGCCGAACCTCGCCCGGGTCGGCTTCCCGATCGCCGAGGTCGCGGCCGACGGCAGCGCGGTGATCACCAAGCTTGCGGACGCCGGCGGCCTGGTCAGCGAGCGCACGGTCAAGGAGCAGCTGCTCTACGAGGTCCATGATCCTGCGGCCTATGTGACCCCCGACGTGGTCGCCGACTTCAGTCGGGTTCAGATCCGCGAGCGGGAACAGAATCGGGTCGGGGTGAGCGGGGCGGGCGGCGCCAGGCGGCCGGACCGGCTCAAGGTCACGGTCGCCTTCGATGGCGGGCTGCTCGCCGAGGCCGGGATCTCCTACGCCGGTCCGGGGGCGCGGCAGCGGGCGGAGCTCGCAGGCAGGGTCGTCGCGGAGCGGATGGCCGCGCTGCACGGCTGCAACGCGCCGCTCAGGCTCGATCTGATCGGGGTCAGCGCGCTGCACGCCACGGCCATCGACGATCCGGGCGATGCCCGGGACGTGCGGCTGCGGGCGGCGCTGCGGGCCTCCTCGCGCGAGCAGGCGGAGCTGCTGCTCTGGGAGGTCGAATTGCTGCTCTGCTGCGGCCCGGCGGGCGGCGGCGGCTATCGCGGCCAGATCACGCCCTCGGTGATCACCCATAGCGCCTATCTGGAGCGCGACCAGATCCGGTCGCGGGTGGAGATCATCGAGGCATGACCCGGCGCGTGCCGCTGCGCGAGATCGCCCATGCGCGCGCGGGCGACAAGGGCAACCGCTCCAACGTCGCGGTCTACGCCTACGAGCAGCGCCATTTCGCGGCGCTCAAGGCGCAGCTCACGCCCGAGCGTCTCAAGGCCGAGTTTCCGAGGCTGCTCCAAGGCCCCATCCAGCGCTTCGCGCTCGACCACCTCTTTGCGCTCAACTTCGTCATGGACCAGGCGCTCGAAGGCGGCGTCAACGAGTCCTTGAACCTCGACGCCCACGGCAAGTCCTGGAGCTTTCTGGTACTTGGCCTCGAGGTCGAGGTCGACGACTGACCTTCGGGCAGGGCGCGCGCGCGCTTGGGCGATCTTCTCCACAACCCCGGTTTCGTCCGTCTGTGGCTGAGCGGCATCCTCTGCGGCGTGCTCCGCTGGCTGGAGCTGCTGGCGATCGGCCTGTTCGTCCTGGAGCGGACCGGCTCGCCCCTGCTGGTCGCGGTGCTGACGCTGGTGCGCATGGCGCCGATGCTGCTGTTCGGCATTCCGGCGGGCGCGCTCGCCGACCGCTACGACCGCCGCCGGCTCCTGGTCCTCAGCCTTCTGGTGCTGGCGCTCGCCTCGGCGATCCTCATGATCCTGGCGCTGACCGGCCGGATCCTGATCTGGCAGGTGGCGCTCGGCGCCTTCCTCAACGGCATGTTCTGGGCGACCGAGTTCCCGGTGCGGCGGACCATGCTCGGCGAGCTGGTCGGCCCGGCCCTGCTCAGCCGCGCCATGGCCCTGGAATCCGCGACCGGCAACGCGACCCGGATGGTCGGCCCGGCGCTGGGCGGGGTCCTGCTGCAGGCGGTCGGGCTGTACGGCATCTATCTTCTGGGCGCGATCCTCTACACCGTTGCGGCCGTCCTGGCCCTGCGCATCGTCTACAGCCAGGCCCGCCCGGCCGGCGGCAGCACCTCGCTCGCCGCCATGCTGCTCGAGGGCTGGCGGTTTGCGCGCGCGCAGCGCCTGATCCTGGGCGCGCTCGCGGTCACGGTGATCGTCAATTTCTGGGGCTTCGCCTACATCACGATGGTGCCGGTGATCGGCGAGCGCGTGCTCCATCTCTCGCCGACCCTGATCGGCGGGCTGATGTCGACCGAGGGCTTCGGCGCGCTGCTCGGAGCGCTCCTGGTCGGGCGGGGTCGTCCGGGCCGCTACACCCAGATCTACACCGGCTCGTCGCTGGTCTTCCTCCTCGCGGTGCTGGCGTTCGCGCTCTCGGCAAGAGCGCCCTTGTCGTTTGCCCTGATCCTGCTCTGCCGGCATCGGCATCGCGGGCTTTTCGGTGATGCAAAGCACGATCCTGTTCCTGCTGGCGCCGGCGCATCTGCGCTCGCGCCTGATGGGCCTGCTCACGGTCGCGATCGGCGCCGGCCCGATCGGCATGCTCCACGTCGGCCTGCTCGCCAATTGGTTGGGCGCCGCGCACGCGGTCGCGGTGATCGCGCTCGAGGGCCTGGTTGCGCTGGCGCTCGCGGTCGTGGTCTGGCCGGAGC
>CAVTFM010000025.1:0-295191 GCA_963733965.1 uncultured Alphaproteobacteria bacterium | reverse complement strand
GCAGCGCGCCGCCGACCAGCGCGAGCCCGCGCTCGCCGAGCCGGGCCATGAGCTGGCGGACCGAGAGCGCATAGAGCAGACCGCCGAGGCCGAGGCAGCCGAGCAGCAGGCCCACGATCGCGTAATCGAGGCCAAAGCGGGTTCGCAGGTACGCGCCGATGAAGGTGAACGCGCCGTAGAACAGGAAGCCCTCGACGAACACCGTGGCCAGGATGACGCGCGCCCAGGGGCGGCCGAACAGCAGGGTATAGCCCCGGATCAGCGCCGTCGGGCTGATCGAGGCGGTGAGCACCGCGGGCGGCACGCGCGGCGAGCGCGCCTCGACCATGAGCAGCAGGCCCACCAGCAGGAACAGGCCGCCGATCAGCAGGAAGACCGCGCGCCAGCCGACCAGCTCGCCGAGCAGGCCGCCGATGACCTGGCCGCCGACCAGGCCCATGATCGTGCCGGTGAGGAAGCGGGCGAGGACCGCCTGGCGGTCGCGATAGGGCACGTTGTCGCCGACGAAGGCCATCCCGAGCGGCACGATCGCAGCCGCCGTGGCACCGGCCGCGAAGCGCGCGATCCCGAGCGTCGCGAGCGAGCCCGCGAATGCGGCCGCGGTCCCGGTCAGCGCCGAGACCAGGGTCATGAGCGCGACCAGGCGGTATTTGCCGAAGCGGTCGCCGAGCGCGCCCCAGACCAGCTGGCAGAGGCCATAGGCGAGCGCGAAGGCGGTCGCGATCACCGAGGCCTCGCCGGCGCTGACGCCGAACTCGTGCGCCACCTGGGGCAGCAGCGGATCGGCGACCCGCATGCTCGCGACCGAGACGAAGGCGGCCGCGCTCAAGAGCGCCACCGGCCGGCCGAGCGAGGTTCGGCGCGTGCCCTCCGGGCGGGCGGCCGCCGCCTCGGGAGCGCTGGCGCCAGGTGCTGCCATGGGCGTTGCCGGCGGCTCCTGGGTCAAGCCCGCGGGCCCGGTGGCGCGACACCGAGCTCGGCGGCGAGCGGGCGCAGGCCCGCCATGATGCCGGGATAGAGCCGCACGCCCTCGCGGACCGCCTGGCGCTTGCGCGCGAGGCTCAGCTCGCCGGGCAGACGCACCGCCTGGACGCCGGGCGCCGGCGGATTGCGCCGGCAGGCCGCCGCCATGAAACTGGTCTGCCGGAGGAAGTTGGCGGCGCCGCCGAACGCCTCCGGGTCCATGACCTGAACGTAGACCGAGGCGCCCCAGTCGGTCAGCGGGTCGGCGCGGCCGTGGCCGGACAGGCCCTGGCTCAGCGCCTCGATCGCGAGCGCCAGATTGTAACCCTTGTGGCCGTGATCTTTGCCGCCGGTCGGCAGCAGCGTGCCGGGCGGCTCGGTCGCGAGCACATGCGGATCGTCGCTCGCCTGACCGGCCGCGGTCATCGCCCAGGGGCCAGGGAATTGCCGGCCCTGGTCGCGCAGCCGCGCGGTCATGCCGTTGGTCGTGATCGAGGCGCTCATGTCGATCAGGATCGGGTCGCCGGCGGTCGGAATCCCGAGCGCGATCGGGTCGGGGGTGAACAGCGCCTCGAGGCCGCCGAAGGGGGCGACGCTCGCCTCCGAGGGATCGGAGCAGGTGAGCAGAATCACGCGGCCGCTCGCGGTCGCGCGCTCGAGATAGGCGGCAAGGCAGCCGATGTGATGGCTCTCGCGGATCGCGACCGCGGCGACGCCATGCTCGCCGACGCGCGCGAGCGCAGCCTCGATCGCCCTGACCACCAGCCAGGGGCCGGGCAGCCGCCGCCCGTCCCAGCAGAGCGCCCCGCCTCGATCGGACACCACCCTGGGCTCGCCCTTGGTCGTCATGCTGCCGTCCAGGGCGGCCTTGAGATAAGGGGCGGCGAGCGCCAGCCCGTGGGTGGTGTGGCCGAGCAGATCGCCCTCGACCAGGATGTCCGCGACCGTCCGTGCCTTCTCGGCCTCCAGGCCCGCGGCCCGAAACAGAGCGTCCGCGAAGCCGACGAGTTCCCCCGCGGGATAGGCGGTGGGTAAAACCTCAGTCATGGGCAGAGCACTCCCCGCGGCTTCCTCGATCCCCTTGCATCGGATGTGCCATGAAAGCCGGGTGGCTGCCATCCCTTCGCATCAGGCCATCGAAGCCGCAGCTGAACCCTTGGAGTTCGAGACGGCGCGCTGCGCTCGGGCTGGTGGAGGCGGGGCTCGGCGTGAACCTTGAGGCGATCCCAGGGCGGATGGCAGAATGCGCGCCCGCCGTCCGAGGAGGGCGCTCAGGGAGAATTGAGAGACCGCGGTCGTGGACACCCAGGTCGGCATCATCGGCGCGGGCCCCGCGGGCCTGATGCTGGCGCATCTGCTGCAACGGGACGGCATCTCCTCGGTCGTGCTCGAGCGCCGCAGCCGGGCGTACGTCGAGAGCCGAATCCGCGCAGGCGTGCTCGAGCAGGGCACGGCGGACCTGCTGACCGGGCTCGGTCTCGGCGCGCGGATGGCGCGCGAGGGCCTGGTCCACGAGGGGCTGGAGATCACCTTCGGCGGGCGACGCCACCGGATCGATCTCGCCGCGCTGACCGGCGGCAGGACGATCACGGTCTACGGCCAGCACGAGGTCGTGAAGGACCTGATCGCCGCCCGCATTGCCGCCGGCGGCGTGACCCTGTTCGAGGTCGAGGGCGTCGGCATCGACGATCTCGATGGGCCGAGGCCGAAGATCCGCTTCCGCAAGGACGACGGGGTCGAGCAGCTGAGCTGCGACTTCGTCGGCGGCTGCGACGGCTTCCACGGCGTCTCTCGGTCGAGCATCCCGGCAGGCCGGCTCCAGACCTTTGAGCGGGTCTATCCGTTCGCCTGGCTCGGCATCCTGGCGCAGGCGCCGCCGTCCTCGGAGGAGCTGATCTACGCCCGCCACGAGCGCGGCTTCGCCCTGCACAGCATGCGCTCGCCCGAGCTCACCAGGCTCTACCTCCAGTGCGATCCCGACGAGGACCTCGCCAACTGGCCGGACGAGCGGATCTGGCAGGAGCTGCAGACCCGGCTCGGCGTCCCGGGCTGGCGCCTGACCGAGGGGCCGGTGGTGCAGAAGAACGTCGCGGCGATGCGCAGCTTCGTCGCCCGGCCGATGCGCCACGGCCGCCTCTACCTCGCGGGCGATGCCGCCCACATCGTGCCCGCGACCGGCGCCAAGGGCATGAACCTCGCGGTCGCCGACGTCCGCCGGCTGGCCGAGGCGTTGGTCGCGTTCTACCGCAGCGGCCGCACCGACCTCCTGGACGGTTACTCGGACGCCTGCCTGCGCCGGGTCTGGAAGGTGCAGCGCTTCTCCTGGTGGATGACCTCGATGCTGCACCGCTTTCCGGGCGAGGACGGCTTCGCGAGCAGGATCCAGCTGGCCGAGCTCGACTACCTCGCCAGCTCGCGCGCGGCGGCGCAGACCCTGGCCGAGAACTACGTCGGCCTGCCCTTCGATTGAGCAGCCGAAGACGGCGCGCTCGCGGGCCGGCCGATGGCCGGGCGCTCCGCGGCCACGCCGGGACGGTTGCCCCGACCGCCGGCGCAAAGGAGCGCCCGCCAGCCGCGTTAACGAAGCCTTAACCTTGGGCCGTTAATGCGATCTTCGGAGGGTCCATGGGACCGTGGGAATCCGCGCCGGCCAAAGAGCTGGTCGGGGCGTGGAGCGCGCGCGCCGGCGAGGAGCCGCCAGATCGCGTTTTCCGCTGCCGGCGGGTGGCCGGCATCCCGAGGCTCGTGTGCCGCCCGATGAGCTCGTATGCGTTCGATGAGGGCTCGAGCGCCGTTCGATGAGCGCTCGAGCGCCGTTCGATGAGCTCGAGCGTCGTTCGATGAGCTCATGTGCCGTTCGACGAGCGCTCGAGCGCCGTTCGATGAGCTCGAGCGCCGTTCGATGAGCTCGAGCGTCGTTCGATGAGCTCGTGTGCCGCTCGATGAGCTCGTGTGCCGTTCGATGAGCTCGAGCACCGTTTGATCCGTTCGCATGCGCGCCCGGTTGAGTTGGCGGCCCCGATATGTGAGAAAACCCGGTCAGGGTTGCATCAGGTTGCGGGCCCGGCGGAGGCGCGCCGCGCCGCGCGGCCAGGTAGCGGATCGGAGGAGGCCATGCCGAACGACGTCTTTCCCGTGCCCGAGGCGATCGCAAGGGCCGCCCACTGCGACGACGCCAAATACCAGGCGATGTACCGGCGCTCGATCGAGGACCCGGACGGCTTCTGGGCCGAGCAGGCCAGGCGGCTCGACTGGCTCAGCTTCCCGACCCGGATCAAGGACGTCGATTTCAACGACGACGCGCGCATCCGCTGGTTCGAGGACGGTACGCTCAACGTCAGCGCCAACTGCATCGACCGCCATCTCGCGACCCGCGGTGACCAGACCGCGATCCTCTGGGAAGGCGATGATCCCAAGGTCGACCGCAAGATCACCTATCGGGAATTGCACCGGCAGGTCGGCAAGCTCGCCAACGTGCTGAAGGAGCTCGGCGTCAAGAAGGGCGACCGGGTCACGATCTACATGCCGATGGTCCCGGAGACCGCCTATGCGATGCTCGCCTGCGCCCGGATCGGCGCGGTCCACTCGGTGGTCTTCGGCGGCTTCTCGCCGGACAGCCTGGCCGACCGGATCAACGACTGCGACAGCAAGCTCGTGATCACCACCGACGGCGGTCTGCGCGCCGGCCGCAACATCCCGCTCAAGGCCAACACCGACCAGGCGCTCCGCAGCTGCGGCCACGGCATCAAGGTCCTGATGTTCCGCCACACCGGCTTGAACGTGCCGATGACCGGCGGCCGCGACCACGACGCCGGGCCGCTGATGGATCTGGCGCCGGCCGACTGCCCGCCCGAGCCGATGAACGCCGAGGACCCGCTGTTCATCCTCTACACCTCCGGCTCGACCGGCAAGCCCAAGGGCGTCCTGCACACGACCGGCGGCTACCTGGTCTACGTCGCCCTGACCCATGAGTACGTGTTCGATTACCATGACGGCGACGTCTACTGGTGCACCGCCGATGTCGGCTGGGTCACCGGCCACAGCTACATCGTCTACGGGCCGCTCGCCAATGGCGCGATCACCCTGATGTTCGAGGGCGTGCCCAATTATCCAACTGTGTCGCGCTTCTGGGAGGTGGTCGACAAGCACCGGGTCAATACCTTCTACACCGCGCCGACCGCGATCCGGGCGCTGATGCGCCACGGCGACGAGCCGGTGCAGAAGACCTCGCGCAAGAGCCTGAAGCTGCTCGGCACGGTCGGCGAGCCGATCAACCCCGACGCCTGGCTCTGGTATCACCGGGTGGTCGGCGACGGCCGCCTGCCGATCGTCGACACCTGGTGGCAGACCGAGACCGGCGGCATCCTGATCACGCCCCTGCCCGGCGCCACCGCGCTCAAGCCGGGCTCGGCGACCAAGCCGTTCTTCGGCGTCCAGCCGGCGATCGTGGATGGCGACGGCAAGCTGCTGGACGGCCCCTGCGAGGGCAACCTCGTGATGCTCGACGCCTGGCCCGGCCTGATGCGCACGGTCTACGGCGACCACCAGCGCTTCATCCAGACCTATTTCTCGACGTTCAAGGGCACGTATTTCACCGGCGACGGCGCGCGCCGCGACCAGGACGGCTACTACTGGATCACCGGCCGGGTCGACGACGTGATCAACGTGTCCGGCCATCGCCTCGGCACCGCCGAGGTCGAGAGCGCCCTGGTCGCCCATCCGGCGGTGTCGGAGGCCGCGGTGGTCGGCTATCCGCACGACCTCAAGGGCCAGGGCATCTACTGCTACGTCACCCTCAAGGCCGGCATCGAGCCGAGCGAGGGGCTGCGGAAAGAGCTCGTCCAGCAGGTCCGCAAGGAGATCGGCGCGACCGCGACCCCCGATCTGATCCAATGGGCGCCGAGCCTGCCCAAGACCCGCTCGGGCAAGATCATGCGCCGCATCCTGCGCAAGATCGCGGCCAACGAGCAGGACCAGCTGGGCGACACCTCGACGCTGGCCGAGCCGGCCGTGGTCGACGACCTGGTCGCCAACCGCATGAACCGGTGATCCGGGCGGCGCACCAAGCGGGTCGGTACCCCTGCGATGGGGTCCAAGAGGGCTCTAGCCTTGGCTTTGTCGGCAGGCTCGACAGTATCGTCGGGCCGAGAGGTAGCATCTATGACGGATAGACCGCTGGTTCTCGAACATGAAGGCCGTCCGGCGTATGTGGTCGTGCGCTATGACGTCTGGCAGGATCTGCTGGAGCGAGCGGAGGATGCCGACGCGGTCCGCGCCTACGATCGGGCGAAGGCCGAGGCCGATCAGGAGACGGTACCGATCGCGGTCGCCGATGCCCTGCTCGCGGGGCAGAACCCGATCCGGGTCTGGCGCGCCTGGCGCCGCCTGACCCAGGAGCAGCTGGCGCAGGCGGCGGGTGTGCGGCGCGCCTATGTCGCGCAGCTGGAGAGCGGCCGGCGGCGCGGCTCGACCAAGGTCCTGGCGCGCATTGCCCCGGCGCTCGGAGTCGAGGTTCAGGATCTCATCTGAAGACGAGGGCCGAGCTGTCCGCCTCGCCGTTGCGCTTCGACCTCGGTTGTGTATGATGGACGCCGTTTGTTACACACACGAGGGGCCTGCCGTGCGCACCAACATCGAGATCGATGACGAGCTCATGGCCCGCGCGATGGAACTCAGCGGCCTGCGCACCAAGCGGGCGGTGGTCGAGGCCGCGCTGCGTGCCTTGATCGAGAGACGGAGTCGCCAGCTCTTGCGGGAATCGTTCGGGAAATACCCCTGGGAGGGTGACCTCGACCAGATGCGAGGCCGGATCAAGCGCGGCTCCGGGTGATCGCCGTCGACAGCTCGGTCTGGATCGACCTGTTCAACGGCAGGCGCACGCGTCAGACCGAGGCGCTCGACCTCCTCCTCGCCGACCCCGAGATGCCCGTGCTGGTCGGCGACGTCGTAATGTACGAGGTCCTTTCGGGATTTCGTTCGCCAAGGGAAGCGGAGCGTAACCGACTGCTGCTCGAGAATCTGATTCTCGTGTCGATGCTCGACTTCGACCTCGTGTCGCGGGCCGTGGCGCACTACCAGACGCTGAGACGGCGCGGGATCACGCTTGCCACGGTCGACATGATCATCGGCACCTACTGCATCGAGATCGGGGCTGAGCTGCTGACTGCCGATCGCGATTTCGAGCCGATGCGCGACCATCTCGGGCTCAGGCTGGTCGCCTGAGCGCCAGTTCGCTTTCGAGGAGCCGTTTCAGGCGCTGGAGCGCCTCCGCCGACTGGGCCGCCATGCGGCGGCGGATCAGGAGAAAATCGAGCAGGGCCCAGAAGGCGTTCGGGATCTCGTAGACCAGCTCGCGCTCGAAGCGCGTGCCGCCGTTCCGGGCGGTCAGGCGGTAGGTGATGGTGGCGCTGCCGCCTCCTTCGGCGCTGCCGTCGACCACCCAGCGCGTGGGCGGCGTGCGCTCGCGCACGGTCCAGAGCGCGCGCCAGCGCCGGCCGGCGGCGACGATGTCCTCGGTGATCTGCTCGCCCGGTGCCGCCGAATGATCGGTCGCGCCGCTCACGGCCAGCGATGCCGGGTGCCAGCTTGGCCAGTTGCCGGCCGTGGTCGCGAAGGCGAAGACGCGCTCGATCGGTGCCCGGATGTCGATCGTGCTGACGATCCCTGCCATCCTCCGGCTCAGAGCACCGGCAGGAGCCGGCGCAGGATCATCGCCGAGCTGGCTGCGACCTCGTCGACGAAAGTCGCGAAGTCGAAGCGCGATTCGGCGCCGGCGAGGTCGGAGAGCGCCCGGATCTCGAGCCAGGGGACGGCCAGCCGCTCCGCGACCTGGGCGAGCGCGCCGCCCTCCATGGCGACCGCCTGGGCCTCGAACTCCCGGTGCAGCCGCTTGCGGGTCGCCTCGCAGTGGATGAACTGATCGCCGGCCAGGATCGTGCCATAGACCAGCCTCGGTCTTCGGCCCTCGCCGCCGGCCGCGGCCGAGAGCGGCGGCAGGGCGAGGCCCTCGAGCTGGCCCTGCACCCGCGCGAGGAGGTTCGGATCGACCCTGTAGCCGAGCTCGCGGGTCGGGTTGAAGAAGGGCACGTGGCCGGCCTGGTAGGGGTGCAGCCGCTCGTTCTCGATCACGCCGCAATCGTGCTGGATGGCGCGGCTCGCGATCACCACGTCGCCGATCGCGAGCGCCGGATCGAGGCCGCCCGCGACCCCGCTGAACACCAGGATGCGGCAGTGGAAGCGCACCGCCAGCAGGGTCGCGACCGCGGCCGTGTTGACCTTGCCGATGCCGGCCTCGGCCAGGACCACCGGCTGGTCGTCGAGGCGGCCGAGATCGAAGCCGAAGCCGCCGACCGGGGTCCGCTGATCATGTTCGAGCGCCGCCCGCAGCTCGAGCAGCTCCTGCGGAATCGCACAGATCAGGCCGATCGGCGATGCGCTCGCCATGGTTCCTCTCCCCGGTCGCGGCGTCCCCGCCAAGGTTTACTGCCAACCACGACGAACGCTATTGTTATCGCCGCCGGGCGGACCGACGCAAAGGCCCGGAGCGGGGGCGGCCATGGCCAGGCAGATCGCGGGCATCGATCACGCCATCATTGGCGTGCGCAATCTCGAGCAGGCGCGCGCCAGCTACCAGCGGCTGGGCTTTGAGGCAACGCCGCGCGGCCGCCACGTCGGCTGGGGCACGGCCAACCACTGCCTGATGTTCGCGGACGACTACCTGGAGCTGCTGAGCGTCGTCGACCCGGCGCAGTTCACCAACGATCTGGACCGCTTCCTCGCCGAGCGCGAAGGCCTGCTCGCGCTCGCGCTGCACAGCACCGACCCCGAGGAGACCCGCGCCGCCTGGCAGGCGGCCGGGCTGGCACCGGCCGAGATCGCGGAGCTCGGCCGGCAGATCGAGCCCGACCTCGAGCTGCGGTTTGCCAATGTCATGCTGGCGCCGGCCGTGACCGGCGGGCTGCGCCTGTTCGCCTGCAGCCACCTGACCCCCGAGGCGATGCGCCAGGCAGCCTGGCTCCGCCATCCCAACGGTGCGCAGGGGATCGCCTCGCTGACCGTAGCGGTCGACGATCCGCATGCCTTCTACGCTCCCATGGGCCAGGTGTTCGGCAGCATCTGCCTGACCCAGACCGACGATACCCTGGCGGTCCACACCGGCAAGGGCGTGCTCCTGTTCGTGACCCCGGACGACCTCGACATGCTCCACCCCGAGCTCGAGGCGATCGCGACCGCCGGCGCCGGCGCGCCGACCCTCGCCGCGCTCAGCCTCACGGTGGGCGATCTGGCGGCGACCGCGGCCTGGCTCGACCACCAGGGCATTGCCTACCGGCGCGACAGCGGCGGCACCATCGGCGTCCCGCCGGAGCACACCCACGGGGTCATGCTGGAGTTCGTCGCGGCCGGCGCCGCGGGGCACAAATAGCCGCGAGCGGGCCGCCGAGCGATTGACATTCGCGGGATTTGCCCTCTAAGGTCTCTACCTTGCGTTGATCAAGGGACGAGGTTCATGCGTGCAATCATCGCTACGGCGTTCCTGGCATTGACCGTCGGCGCTCCGACGGCGTGGGCTCAACAGGGCGAACCGGCGAGCAGCGCGGGCTGCGGCGCCGGCAGTATCCTGTTCGAGGGCCAGAAGGGGCCGGTGCCGCAGATCCTGGCCGTCACCACCAACGGCAGCTTCGGCAATCAGACCTTCGGCATCACGACCGGCACCCTCGGTTGCGAAAAGGACGGCGTGGTCCGCTCGCCGACCAAGGTCCGCATGATGGTGGTCTCGAGCCTCGACAATCTGGCCGTCGACGTCGCCCGCGGCGACGGTGAGACGCTCGACTCCCTGGCGTCGCTGATGACCGTGGCGCCGCAGGACAAGGCCCGGTTCGCCGCCACCTTGCAGCACAACTTCACGCGCCTGTTCCCGAGCGAGAACGTCACCGCCGACGAGGTCATCGCGTCGATGAACGCGGTGCTGGCCGAGGACGCGGTGCTGCAGCGTTACGTCATCACCTGAGCCCGTGCGGGCCGCCGCCGCGCGGCGGCCGGACCTGAGCCCGTGCGGGCCGCCGACGCAAGGCGGCCGGCGCGCGCACAAAGGCTCGTCGCGATCCTGGTCGCGGGCTGGACATGGGCCTGCGGCCAAGCCTTGGCGGCACCCACCGACTACCTGGACGAGCTGATCGCGCGCGCCCGCGCCGAGGGTCTGGCGGGCCGCCGGGAGTGGCTGGATCTCGGTCACTATCGCCAGGGTCTGCTGCGGTCCGGCCATAGCAGCCTGATCGACAGCCGAGGCTTCTTCATCGCGCCGAACGGCAAGGTCGACCCCGAGGCCGAGCTCGAGGCGACGCTCGCGGCGTTCTTTGCCGACCCGGTCCCTGGCGATGAGCCTCAGCATCCCCAATGCGCCTTTCCGGCCCGATACCACTGGTTAAAGACCGCGCTCGGCTTCGATCCCGCCCGGCTGAAGGAGCAGGCCTGCCCGCGCTTCGAGGAATGGCTCGCGGCGATCGATGCCGAGCAGGTCACGCTGATCTTCCCGGCAGCGTACATGAACAACCCGTCCTCGATGTTCGGCCATACCCTCCTGCGCTTCGATCGCGCCGGCCAGGACGAGCGGACCCGGCTCCTGTCCTACGCGGTCAACTATGGTGCGGTCACCGGCAGCGACAATGGCCTGCTGTTTGCCGTCTACGGCCTCACCGGCGGCTATCCGGGCACCTATTCGATCATGCCCTATTACCAGCTGGTCCGCCAATACACCGACTTCGAGAATCGCGATATCTGGGAATACCGGTTGAACCTGACGGCAATCGAGGTGCGGCGGGTTCTCGAACATCTTTGGGAGCTGCGCGAGCAGTCTGCCGATTACTATTTCTTCGACGAGAACTGCTCGTACCAGCTGCTGTTCCTGCTCGATGTGGCGCGGCCCGGACTGCGCCTGACCGACCGGTTCCCGGTCTATGCCATCCCGGTCGACACGGTGCGGGCGGTCGTGCGCCAGGACGACATGCTGGCGGGCGCCGTGTTCCGTCCCTCCAGCCGGACCCGGATCGAGCACGGTCTCGAGGCGCTCACGCCCGCCGAGCGGCGGCTCGTACATCGGCTGGCCGAGGGCGCGGTCGCGACCGACGATCCGGAGCTCGAGCATCTCGCGCCGGCGCGCCGGGCCGCGGTGCTGGAGCTGGCCGCCGAGGTCGTGACCTACCGGATGCGGACCGGCGAGCAGGGGCGGAGCCAGGCGGCGGGTCTTGCCCTGCAGCTGCTCGCCGCGCGCAGCAAGATTGCGGTCGCGGCCAGCACGCCCAGGGTTCCGGAGCCGGCGGTCCGCCCGGACCAGGGCCACGGCTCGGCGCGCCTCGGGCTCGGCCTTGGCGCCCGCGACGGTCGGTTCTTTCAGTCGCTGAGCGCGCGCCCGGGCTACCATACGCTCAGCGATCCCGGAGCCGGCTATGTCCCGGGCGCGGAGATCGACTTCCTCGACCTCGAGCTCCGGCACTACGCGGGCGATCGGGGCCCGACCCTGGACAAGCTGACCGCGGTCGGCATCCGGTCGATCGCCCCCCGCAACGAGCTGTTCCAGCCGGTCTCCTGGCAGCTCGGCGGCGGCCTCGAGCGCTTCCGGCGGGACGGGCACGACGAGAAGGGTGCCCTGGTCGGCGCGCTCTGGGCGGGTGCCGGCCCGGCGCTGGCGCTGGGTGGCCAGGGCCTTGCGAGCCTGATGGGCGAGGCCAAGCTCACCGCCGGACCCGACTGCACCGACAGCTGTTTCGTCGCCCTCGGCCCGGCCTTCACCCTGATCTGGCCGCTCACCGAGCGCTGGACGGTACAGCTCGACAGCCGGCTTCAGGCCCTGCTCGGCGAGACGATCACCGATCGGTTCGACGCCGGCCTCGGCCAGACCCTCGAGCTCACCGCCAACCTCGCGCTCAAGCTCGATCTCCTGGTCGACAAGGACCGCGGCGGCCCGCAGACCGAATGGTCGACCTCGATACACTGGTACTTCTGATCTGCCGCCGTCTGACCGGTCTGGCCCTGCTGGCGTTGGGCTTGACCAGTTGTACGGGCCTGGTCTTCCAGCCGATGCGCGAGCTGGTGCTGACGCCGGGCGAGATCGGCCTCGCCTGGCGCGAGGTCGAATTCTCCACCGCCGATGGCGTGCGCCTGGACGGCTGGTTCCTGCCCGCGCGTGGGCCGCGCCAGGGCAGCGTCCTGTTCCTGCACGGCAACGCCGAGAACATCAGCACCCACATCGCGAGCGTCGCCTGGCTGCCGGCCGCCGGGTTTGACGTGTTCCTGTTCGACTACCGCGGCTACGGGCGTTCGGGCGGCGAGCCGACGCTGGGTGGCCTGCAGCAGGATTTCGCGGCCGCTCTGCGAACCCTGCTCGCGATGCCCGAGGTCGATCCGGAGCGGATCGTGGTGCTCGGTCAGAGCCTGGGCGGCGCGCTCGCGATCACCGGCCTCGCCGCCTCCCCCGACAGGCGCAGGGTGCGCGCCCTGGTGGTCGAGGGCGCGTTCACCAGCCTGCGGGCGCTCGCGCGCGAGAAGCTCGCCGGCTTCTGGCTCACCTGGCCCCTGCAATGGCCGCTCAGCCTCACCATCGACGACCGCTACCGGCCGATCGACGTGATCGGCGAGCTCGCGCCGATGCCGGTCCTGATCATCCAGGGCGAGGCCGACCAGGTCGTCCCCCGTCAGCAGGGGATCGCCCTGTTCGAGGCGGCCGGCCAGCCGAAGCAGTTGTGGCTGCTGCCCGAGACCGGGCACATCCAGGCCTTCGCGCAGATCGATAACCGGCGGCGGCTACGCGACTACCTCGAGGGTATCCTTGCTACAGCGCCGCGATCGCCTGCAGCGCGGCCCGCACGTCGGCGCGGCCGGCGGCGTCGAGCGCCGGTTGCGGCGGCAGGGGATCGCCGACCGCGAAGCCCTGCAGCTCCAGCCCGCCCTTGATGCAGGCGGCGAGCGCGTGCTTCGCGAACAGCTGGTTGAGCCGCCAGAGCTCGCGCTGCAGCGCCATCGCGTCCGCCCAGCGCCCGGCCCGGCAGAGCTCGTAGAGCTGGACGCTCTGGCGCGGGATCAGGCAGGCGGGCCCGGCCATCCAGCCCCTGCCCCCGAGCAGCATGACGCAGGCCGGGACATGGGCGGATGCGCTGAAGATCCCGAGCCGGTCGCCGACCAGGGTCATGATCGAGAGCAGGCGGCCGGTATTGGTCGAGGCGTCCTTCAGGTAGCGGATGTTTGCCACCTCGGCCAGGCGCTCGATCGCCGCGAGCGACAGGTCCGAGCGCTGGAACTGCGGGTTCGTGTAGAGCACGACCGGGCAGGCGACGGCGTCCGCGATCGCCCGGAAATAGGCGACCACGCCGTCTTCGGGCACCGGGAAATAGGCCTCGAGGATCGCGAGGATGCCGGCGCAGCCCATGCGCTCGAGCAGCGGCCGCCTGGCGGACCGCCTCGGCCGTGGTGGTCGCCGCGACGCCCGCGACCACGGGCGCCCGGCCGGCCGCCGCCTCGAGCGTGACCTCGACCACCCGCCGCTTCTGGGGCCAGTCGAGATAGGCGAACTCGCCGGTCGAGCCGAGCGGGGTCAGGCCGTGCACGCCGGCTGCGATCAGGTGCTCGCAGAGCCGCGCCAGCACCGCGTCCTTGACCCGCCCGGCTTCGTCGATGGGCGAGACCAGGTACGGAAAAACGCCGTGGAATCCGGTCGCGCCTGCATCAAGTCCGCTCACCGGACCGCCTCCCGCCATTGCCCTCGCGGGCGCATCGAAGGTCAGGGCTGCGGTGGGGTCAAGCCGCGGGTCGCGAAGTCCGGCCGCGCCGGCACCAAGGTCGGGCCCTGCCGGTCCAGCCGGCCGGCGGCCAGCAGGCGCTCGACCTCGGCCTCGATCAGGGCGCGCAGGCGGGCGCCGGTCGCCTGGAAGCCGAGCAGCTGGCCGACCCGCGAGGTGATCTCGCTGCGCGTGGCGCCGTAGTGGGCGCTCGCCACCTCGAGGATCGCGGTCCGGATCTCGGCCGGCGGCAGCATCTCGGGCCGACGCAGGCTCGGGGCGCCGACCCTGGCCCGGTCGCGGATCGAAGGCGCCGCCCCTGGCATCATGTAGAAGCGCCCGTCGCGCGTGATCCGCTGCTGGCGGACCGCGCGGGCGAGGCCGCGCTGGACGGTCTCGACGATCCGCCGGCCGGTGCGCTCGAGGCCGGCGAGCCGGGCCACCCTGCGGGCGACCTCGTCGCCGTGCACCGGCCCCTCGATGGCGACGATCTCGGCCACCACCTCGGCCATGCGCTCGGGCGGCAGGCGGTGCGGCTCGGGCGCGCCGGCGAGCTGCAGCTCGGCCTCGACATAGGGTTCGGCCTGTGGGCCGGGATTGCCGTCGGCCATGGCCGCCGCCGGCTCGCGCACCACCGCCCGGTCGAGCACCTCGGCCGCCGCGTCGCTGAACGCGGCCGCCTCCAGGCTCTCGTCGCGGGCCGCCCAGCGCGCCTTGGCGTCCTCGAGCGCGGCCGCGACCCGGCCGAGCTCGGCGACCGGAGCGCGCAGCCAGTCGGTGCTCCAGATCCGATGCAGGATCCAGCCCTGGTCCTCCAGCACCTGCTGGCGCAGCCGGTCGCGATCGCGCGCCCAAAGGGCGCTGTGATAGGCGGCGCCGTCGCATTCGATGCCGAGCAGATAGCGGCCCGGGCGATCGGGATCGCGCACGGCGAGATCGACGAAGAAACCGGCGACCCCGATCTGGCCGTCGACCTGATGGCCGAGTGCTGCCAGCGCGCGGGCGACCTCGGCCTCGAACGGCGAACCGAAGCCCCGCCCGCTCACCTCGGCGGTCCCGAGCACGCCGGTCGCGGCGTAGTGCAGGAAGGTCTTGAGCACCGCCACGCCGCGGCCGCGGGCGCGGGTGAGATCGATGTCGTCGGCGGTGATCGAGGCGAACACCTCGAGCCGCTGGCGGGCGCGGGTGATCAGGACGTTGAGGCGCCGCTCGCCGCCCTCGTGGTTGAGCGGGCCGAAGCCCATCCCGAGATAGCCGCTCGGATCGCGCCCGTAGCCGACCGAGATCAGGATCACGTCGCGCTCGTCGCCCTGGATGGTCTCGAGGTTCTTGACGAAGAACGGCTCGGGCCGGGCGCCGGCGAAGAACTCGCGGACTTCCGGCGGCTCGGTGCGCCAGAGCTGCTCGAGCTGGGCCAGGATCGCGTCGCGCTGGCGGAGCGAGAAGCAGCCGACGCCGAGCGACAGCTCGGGCGTGGCGCGCGCGTGCGCGATCACCGCCTGCGCGATCGCCACGGCCTCGCGCCGGTTGACCGCGCTGCCGCCGCGCTCGAAGCGGCCGTCGGCGACGTGGCGGAAGGTGAGGCCCAGATGCCGGTCGCCGGCGAACGGGCTCGGCACGATGTGCAGGCGGCCGTCGTAGAACTCGCGATTGGAGACCGCGATCAGGCTCGGGTGGCGCGAACGGTAGTGCCAGCGCAGCATGCGCTGCGCCATGCCGGCGGCGACGCAGGCGCCGAGGATGCTCTCCAGATCGGCGGTCGGCAGCCCGTCCTCGTCGTCATCCCGCAGCTCAGCCGGCCGGAGCTCAGCCGGCAGGAGCTCGGCCCGGTCGGAGCGCGGCCGGCCGGTCGTCGGCATCGGCGCCGCCCGCCTTGAAGAACGGGCTCGGCGGCAGCTGGCGCTGATCGCCGACCACGACCATCTGGGCAGCCCGCGCGATCGCGCCGAAGGCATCGACCGGCTCGACCTGGCTCGCCTCGTCGATCACCAGGAGGTCGAAGCGCACGGCGCCGGGGGTCAGGAACTCGGCGACCGAGAGCGGGCTCATCATGAACACCGGCTTGATCGCCTGGACCGCGCGGCCGGCGCGGGTCAGCAGCTGGCGGATCGGCAGGTGACGGCTGCGCTTGGCGAACTCGCGCTGCAAGAGCCCGAGCTGGCCGATCTCGCCGCCGCGCTTGGGCAGGCGGGCGTGATGGGCGGCGGCGACCTCGCGCCGCGCGATCTGGATGCGCTCGCGATCGAGCTCCTGGAAGCGCTCGATCAGCTGGTCCTGCTCCGGGCCGGCAAAGACGGCGAGCGCCGGCTCGGCCTCCAGCGCCTGGCGCAGCAGGGGCTCGTAGTAGGCCTGATCGAAGGCATCGAGCGCGCGATCCGGAGCGAGGCCGCCATGATGCAGCTGGTAGGCGAGGCCGGACAGGCCGAGGGCCACCGCCTGGCGCTTCTGGGCCGAATAGCCGATCCAGCGCTGGAGCGCGTCCGGCTGCGCGCCCCAGGCGCCCTGGCGCTCGAGCACGCGCTCGAGCGGCAGGGCCTCGATCCTGGCCTCGCCGAACGCCTCCGCCAGATCCAGCTGCAGGCGCGCGGTCAAGGCGGTCCAACCGGCGGTCACGGCCTCCAGCAGATGCCGCGCGGGCGTGGCCAGCAGGATCGCCGGCTCGCGGTCGCCGATCTCGACCAGGAGCCGCAAGAGATGCGGCAGGAGCGCGGGGTCGGGGAGATTTTGCCGCCAGGCCAGCACCGCACCGAGCTGGCTCCAGTCCGAGCGCTCGCCCTGCCAGAGACGGCCGAACGCCATCCGGCCCAAGGCGTCGTCCCGCTCGATCCGACCGCGCGCCGCCTGGGCCGCGATCACGCGGTCGAGCAAGGCCAGCTGCTCGGCCGGATCGGCCGGCGGCTCGGCCTTGGCGATCGCGCGCAGCATCGCCCGCGCCCGCCGGTAGTCGCCGTTGAACCAGCGCCACCACTGCGTGCCATAGGCGGCGAGGTCGTGGCGCGCAGCCGCCAGGTCGACCGACCAGGCCGCCTCGGTGACCATGCGCCGGAGCTCGTTGCGCGCGCTGCCGAAGGTCTCGCCCGCCTCGACCAGGGCCTCGAGCGCCTCGCCCGGGCGCTCCCAGACCGCCGAGCGCAGGGCCTCGCCATCGGCCTCGGCGGGCAGTTCGGCCAGGCTGCAGCAGGCCTCGATCAGCTCGCCGAGCTGAGCGAGCGTCGGCGGCGCGGCTCGCAGGCCCAGCCACTCCTTGAGCTTGGTCGCCGCCTTGAGCAACAGCGCCAGCTGCTCGCGCAGGGCCGCGACCGCCGCGCCGATCGCGTGGTGATCGCCGGGCAGGACCGCCGGCAGGCCGACGCCGCGCCAGGGGTGCGCGGCCGGCGTCCCGAGCTCGGCGACCCGCCTGGCCAGCGCCTGCACCTGATCGCGGCGCTCGCGCAGCTCGGCGCGGCTCCAGTGGGTGGCACCCGGCAAGGTGAGCGCGACCGGCGGCCGGCCCTGGCCGTGCAATGCGGCCAACCGGCCGATCGCCTGGAACGGGGTGACCCCGGCGCCGCCGACCGGCCGATGCAGGACCAGGGCATAGCGGTTCAGGCGGTCGCGCGCCGCCGCCAGCTCCTCGAACAGGTCGGCCGGATCGTCCCGGCGCAGGGCGCCGAGATTGAGGGTCCGCTCCAGCTCCTCGAGCAGGCTCTTCTTGTTGGCGCGCCGGCTGTGCAGCTCCTGGCAGAGCTCGCCGAGCCCGATCTGGTCGAGCCGGCGCTTGACCACCTCGAGGGCTGCCATCTTCTCGGCGACGAACAGCACGGTCTTGCCGGCGTGCACCGCGGCCGCGATCAGATTGGCGATGGTCTGCGACTTGCCGGTCCCGGGCGGACCCTGGATGACCAGATCCTGGCCGGCGCGCACCGCCTCGAGCGCCTGCGTCTGCGAGGCATCGGCGTCCAGCACGTGGAGCACCTCGCGGGGCGAGAGGCGCTGATCGAGCGACTGGCCTTCGGCCGGATCTTCGGCAGAATCCGCGGCCGGCGCCCGAAAACCGTCGGTCAGCAGCGCGCGCAGCAGCGGCCGGGTCGCGAGCGGCGTCTGGGCGGGCCAGGTCGCCGGCTCGAGATCCCGGTACATCAGGAGCTTGGTGAACGAGAACAGGCCGAGCACGATGTCGTCGGCGTGCACCCGAAAGCGCGGCTCGGCGGCCACCGCCTCCCCGACCTGCCGGAAATAGGCGGCCGGATCGAGCCGCTCCTCCGGATCGATCGCGGGCAAGGTCAGGGAAAAGTCCTGGCGCAGCTTCTCGGCCAGGGACAGGTTGGTCGCGATCTCCTCCTCGGCGAACCAGAGGCGGAAGCGCTCGAGCGCGCTCGCCCGCTCCAGGCGCACCGGCACCAGGATCAGCGGCGCGTAGCGCGGCGGCTCCACGGCCGGCGGCTCGCGCCATTCGAGAAAGCCGAGCGCCAGGTAGAGAACGCCGATGCCCCGCTCCTCGTAGTGGGTGCGGGCGTCGTAATAGAGCCGGAGCAGGCGGGCCTGGAGGCGCTCGGCGCCGAGCCCGGTCTGGAGCCAGAGGTCGCGGCGCTGCGTCAGCATCCCCTCGACGGCCGTCGTCGCAGCGGGCGGCGCCATGGCCTCGAACAGATCGTCGCTCGGTGGATCGACCCCCGAACGGGGGTCCGGCCCCGGCTCCGGACGGGGGTGGAAGCCCAGGCCCTTGCCGTCCTCGACCAGGAGCCGGAACAGGCTCTCGCTGCGCTCGCCGATCATCTCGAGCGTGCTCGCCCGCGCCGCGTGGCGCGGGGTGTTGAGCAGCCGGTTGCGCCCCGAGAGATCGAGGAGCTCCTTGCGCGCCTGCTCCAGTATGCGTCCGACGTCGCTCATCGCATCCGCGCGCCGCTGGTCCGGGTCGACCTGGGACCCGGGGGGTCCATGGTCAACCTCTGGCCTAATGTCAAGAGCAGGCTATATAGCAATGGTCGATAAAGCACAACAATGGTCGAGAAACCATCCACAACTCTTTGATTCCGAGCCCCGATCGCCCGGCAGAGCGCCCGCTCAGCGGCGATTGGCGATCTCGATCAGATTGCCGTCCGGATCGCGCACATAGATCGACATCATCGGACCCTGCGCGCCGGTGCGCGCGACCGGGCCCTCGATCACCGGCCAGCCGAGCCCCTCGAGACGGCGCGCCACCTCGTCCAGGGCCCGCCCGGTCAGAAAACAGAGATCGGCCGACCCCGGGGTCGGCTTTTCCGCCTTCGGCTCGAACTCGCGGCCGGCGACGTGCAGGTTGATCTTCTGCACCCCGAAATGCAGCGCCTTTCTCGCCTCGCCGCCGTCGCCGAACGCCCGCAGCTCCATCCCGAGCCCCTCGACATAGAACCGCACCGTCGCGTCCAGATCGCGCACGGTCAGCACCAGATGGTCGAGGCTGGTGAGCATGTTTCCCGGCTCGCGTTTAAGAACGGTCCGCCCCGTTAGCGTAGCGTCATTCAAAAGCGTCGGCGAGCGACCATCCTCTTGGGCCATCCATCTGGTCACGCGCCGAGAAGTCGCCAGCATCCACAGCGGCCACCTTATTCGAGCTCCACCCGGAGCCGCCGACCGACAGAGAATGCAACTCGATGCAGGCTGTGGAGCGTAACCCGGTCGTTGGCGGGATCGAGCAGCCGGTCGACCTGGGTGCGACTCGTGCCCATCCGGACGGCGAGCGCGGACTTGGTGAGTCCCGCCTCTTTGAGCGCCTCTTCCAGCTGCCAGATCAGAATCCGCTTGGCGGCGGTCTGCGTGGCCTCTTCCAGCCGCCCTTCTTTGACGAGAAAGTCTTCCAGGCTTGAACCGATGTGGGGGTTGCTCAACGCAGCACCTCCTTCATCCGATTGACCGCGAGATCGAGTTCCATCTCCCGCGTCTTCTGAGACTTCTTGATGAAGCCGTGGAGCACGACCAAGCGGCCCTCGGCGATGCAGAACAGCATGCGCGCGATCCGATTGCTGATCAGCTTGCTGCGCAATTCCCAGAGCCCTTTGCGAGAGCTTACGGAACGACAGAGAGGCATGCCGAGAGGCCAGCCGAATTCAAGGGTGCGCAGGTCGTCACCGATGATCTTCCGGTCCTCTTCTGGCAGCCCTCTCAGCCATTCTCTGGCCGGTTCCCTTCCCGAGCCGGAGCGGTAGAAGGCAACGGGAACTCGCTTTCGCGCTTCCGCCATGGTGCACAATATAATGTGCGGACGCGCCTGCCTTCAATCCTCGCCGGCCCCGATCTCGTCCGTGCAGCCGAATGTAAGACCGCGGGACGGCTCTGCGTCCGGACGCTCGAGGTCCGCTCGGCGAGCGGACCGCGAGCGGTCCGGCCGCGCCGCCTCAGCGAACCCCGAGCTGCTCGGAGGCCATCTTGGTGCCCTCGACGCGCGCCTTGATCTTCTGGAACGCGATGTCGCGGGCGACGTCGGGCGAGCCGTGCTTCGGCTTGACGTCGATGCTGAACGGCGAGAAGCCGCAGTCGTCGGTCGAGCCGAGGCGCGCCTTCGGGATGTACTTGGCCGCCAGCACCAGATCGTCGCGCACCTGTTGCGCCGTCTCGACCTTCGGGTTTTGCGGATTGATCACGCCGATGAAGCAGACCTGGGGCACGCCGTCGGCATCCTCGCGGCTGTGCTGCCCGATCAGCTTGTAGACGCGCTCCTTGTCCGGCTCGCTCGCGAGCTGCATCAGGAAGTAGCCGGCGTTCATCTTGAACATGCTGGGCAGCAACTCGGCGTAGTCGACATCGGCACTATGAGTGGAGTCGCAGTCGCCGCCGGGGCAGGTGTGGATGCCGATGTTCTTGCGTTCGTCGGCCGAGAACCGGTCGAGGACGCGGTTGTTGAGCTCGATGAAGTCCCCGAGCATGTGGCGACCGGTCCAGGGATTGCGGGGATCGTTGCGGCAGGCGAGCCGCCCCTCGGTGAAGTCGATCGAGACCCGCGCCGCCCCGGCCGCAAAGCACTTGCGGATGTCCTTCTCGCACTCGTCGCAGAGATCGGCCAGAAACTGCTCCCGCGAATAGCCCGCGACCTTGCCGTCCAGGGGATACAGGAGGGCCAGCATCGAGGGCGCGATCACTGCCTGCTTCATCGGTTTGGTCGCCATCTTGATCGACTTGGCGAGATAGTCGGCGGCATAGGTCTTGTACTTGAACGGCCCGCCGGTCAGACGCGGCAGCTGGCGATGATGGCCGTCGGTGAAGATCGCGAAGTACTGGCCGTCGGCCGCGAGGTTGGGCGCAAGACCGGTCCCGGCCAGGGTGTCGGTCAGCGGATAGGTGGCAAAGCTGGACGCACGCTGCTCGCCGTCGGAGACGATCGGCGAGCCGGTCGCCTCCATGCGCTTGATCGAGTCGAGGCAGGCGGCATCCTGCTCGGCGACCAGCTGCGCATGGGTGATCTTGCCGGCATCGTAGGCCGCGAACGCCGCCTGCAGCTTGGCTGGCCGCGGCAGCGAGCCAACGGGTTCGGTCGGAATCGGCATGGTCATCGCCCCCCAGGGTTTGGCCGAAATGGGCCGGTGAGATTTTCGTTGTGCTTAACCTGGTTCAACGCTTCGGCCGCGACAACCGTTCCACCTTAAAATCCGCCAGAGGGATGGGCTGCGAGCCAGCATCGCCGCCGTCACGCGCCGTCCGTCAACGCGAATGCCGCCGAGGTGCGCGCTCAGTCCTCGCCGAACTCGATCTCGTCCATGTCGTCGTCGGAGAAGCCAAAATGGTGGCCGATCTCGTGGATCAGGGTGTTGCGGACGATGTCGGCGAGCGGCTCTTCGGTCTCGCACCAGTAATCGAGCAGCGGCCGGCGGTAGAGGTAGATCATGTCGACGTCCTGGCGCGGCGCATCCAGGCTCGAGCCGCGCCCGACCGGCACGCCGTGATAGAGCCCGAGCAGGTCGAACGGGCTCTCGAGCTCCAGCTCGCGCAGGGTCTCGTCGTCCGGGAAATCCTGGACCCGGACCACGACGCCGTCGATCTCGCGGCGAAACGGCTGCGGCAGCTCGGCGAGCACCGCCTGGCCGAGCCGCTCGAGATCCGCGGCCGAAGGCGGCCGTTCGAACACCTTGTCGGAACCGTTGACGCGACCCATCGTCTATCCGAGGCAGCTGGCAGGGAGAAAAACCATGACGGCGACCTGCGCCAAGCTCAGCGGCATCGCCCGCGAGCAGGCGATCGCCGAGCTCGACGGCTGGCAGGACGTAGCCGGCCGCGACGCGATCGGCAAGACCTTCACCTTCAGCGACTTCAACACGGCGTTCGGCTTCATGACCCGGGTGGCGCTCCAGGCCGAGAAGATGGACCACCATCCCGAATGGTTCAACGCCTGCAAGACCGTCCAGGTCACGCTCTGCACCCACGACGCGGGCGGCGTCACCGAGCGCGACCTCCTACTGGCGCGGGCCATGGACGCCTGCGCCAGGACCTGAGCCCCGGGCGGGCGCGCTCCCCACGTCCGATGGCCGCGCCTACTGCGGCGCCATGCGGATCGCGCCATCCAGGCGGATGACCTCGCCGTTCAGCATCCGGTTGTCGAGGATGTGGCGGACCAGGGCCGCGTATTCCTCGGGCCGGCCGAGGCGCTTGGGGAACGGCACGCTGGCGGCGAGCGCCTGCTGGACCGGCTCCGGCAGGCCTCTGAGCATCGGCGTCTCGAAGATCCCGGGCGCGATCGTCATGACGCGGATGCCGAAGCGGGCGAGCTCGCGCGCCGCCGGCAGGGTCAGCGCCGCGATCCCACCCTTGGACGCGGCATACGCCGCCTGGCCGATCTGGCCGTCGAAGGCGGCGACCGAGGCGGTGTTGACGATCACCCCGCGCTCGCCGTCCCCATCCGGCTCGAGGGCGCTCATATCGGCCGCGGCGAGGCGCAGAAGGTTGAAGCTGCCGATCAGATTGACCTGGATGACGCGGGCGAAGTCGGCCAGCGGCATGGGGCCTGAGCGGCCGACGATCCGCGCCGGGGGCGCGATGCCGGCGCAATTGACCAGGATCCGGGCGGGACCATGGGCGTCCCTCGCGGCCGCGACCGCCTGCTCGGCGCTGGCCGCATCGGCGACGTCGCAGGCGATCCCCTTACCGCCCAGCCGGCCGGCCGCGGCCGCGACCTTGTCGGCGTCGAGGTCGAGCAGCGCGACTTTGACGCCGGCACTTGCCAGCATCTCCGCCGTGGCGAGGCCGAGCCCCGAGGCGCCGCCGGTGACGATCGCTGCCTGGCCCTCGATCCGCATACCCGCCTCCCGCCATCGCTGCTGCGCTCTGCCGAGCCGATCGCACGCTCTGCCTAGCCGATCGCACGTCCGCGCGGCAAGTCCTGCGACCGGTCCGCAAGGGTTGCCAGGCAGACCCGGAATGCCCAAGTGTTACCATCATGGACGCCACCCGAGAGATGTCACTCCGGCAGCTGCCGGCCGTCTACCGGCCGCCGGACGCGCGCCGCTTCTGGGCCAAGGTCCGGCGGGTGCTGGCGCAGATCCCGTTCGCCGAGGACCTGATCGCCGCCTACTACTGCGCCCTCGACCGCGACACGCCGGCCTACGTGCGCGCCGTGCTGTGCGGGGCGATCGCCTACTTCGTCCTGCCGATCGACATGGTGCCGGACATCCTGGCCGGGATCGGCTTCACCGACGACGCCTCGGTCCTGGCCGCGGCGCTCGCCGCGGTCGGCCGCCATCTGCAGCCCAAGCACCGGGCGCAGGCGCGCCAGAGCCTGGAGCGCTTCGCCGGCTGACCGACGTCCCGTCCCGGCAGCCCGCGCGTCGCTCGGCGTTCCGATCAAACCCGCACCGCTGCCGACGGCAGGCGACCAGGGCATCCTGATCGCCGCGCTCGAGCTGGCGAGCCATGGCTCGGCGCGCGCGCTCGATGCCCGACTGCGGCGACCGTCCGACATGGCCGGCAGGAGCTGACGGCGGGAGCACGAGTTCTCCCGCGCCAGCCGTCCCCACAGCGCGAACCGTCACAGAGCTGAGCCAGGGTGATCCCGGCATCGCCGGGTCGGGCGCGATCCCAGGCCCCGATCTTTCACCCTTGATTGAGGATCGGCCTATATGAGCGGCGCGCGCTGTGCTTGAATGCCTGGGCTCAGGGCGCGGCGGAAGGGAGGTCTCCATGGCAACCCGGCTGCAGGACAAGAAGGCGGATCTGCTCGAGCGGGTGGTCGACCAGCTCCACGACAAGCTGACCGACGGCCAGGCCGAGCGCGCCGAGGCGTTCGTCCGCCACTACTACCGGGCGGTCGCACCGGTCGATCTGCTCGAGCGCGACCCCCTCGACATCTACGGCGCGGCGCTGTCCCACCTCCGCCTCGGCGAGCAGCGCCAGCCCGGCCAGGCGCTGGTCCGGGTCTACAACCCGCAGATCGAGCAGCACGGCTGGCAGTCGACCCACACGGTGGTCGAGGTGATCACCGACGACATGCCGTTCCTGGTCGATTTCGGCGAGCATGGCGCTGAACCGGCTGGGCCTCCTGATCCACATCACGATCCACCCGGTCATGGCGGTCAGGCGCACCCCCGATGGCGCGCTCGAGGCGGTGCTGGACTCGGCCGCGGCCGACGGCGGCGACGCCCGCTTCGAGTCCTACATGCATTTCGAGGTCGACCGGCAGAGCGATCCCGAGCGGATCGAGGCGATCCGCGCCGATCTCGAGCAGGCGCTCGCGGATGTCCGGGCGGCGGTCGAGGACTGGCGCACGATGCTCGCCAAGGTCGAGGTCGCGATCGCCGATCTGCAGCCCGGCGCCAAGGTGCTCGAGCCGACCGCGCTCGCCGAGGCCGAGGCGTTCCTGCGCTGGGTCGCCGACGACCACTTCACCCTGCTCGGCTACGGCTGCTACGACCTGATCCGCGACCAGGCGGGCGATCAGCTGAAGCGCATCGAGGGTTCGGCGCTCGGTCTGCTGAGGCGCCAGCCGACCGGCAGCGTCACCTCCCGCAGCTTCGCCGCCCTGCCGCCGGAATTGCGCCGCCAGGCGCGCGCGCCGGTGCCGCTGGTGATCACCAAGGCGAACGCCCGCTCGACCGTGCACCGGCCGGTCTATCTCGACTACCTGGGCATCCGCCGGTTCGACGCCGACGGCGAGGTCCTGGGCGAGCACCGCTTCCTCGGCCTGTTCACCTCGGCCGCCTACAACCGCAACCCGCGCGAGATCCCGCTGCTCCGGCACAAGGTGTCGAGGCTGATCAAGCGCGCCGGCCTGGCGCCGGCCGGCCACTCGGGCAAGGCGCTGGTCAACATCCTCGAGACCTATCCCCGCGACGAATTGCTGCAGACCGGCGACGACGAGCTGTTCGAGATCGTGCAGGAGATCCTGCACCTGCACGAGCGCCAGACGCTCCGCCTGTTCCTGCGCCGCGACGCCTTCGCGCGCTTCGTGTCCTGCCTGGTCTATGTGCCGCGCGAGCGCTACAACACCGCGATCCGGCGCCGGTTTCAGGACATCCTGCAGGAGGCGCTGAACGGCACCGAGGTCGAGTTCCAGGCCCAGGTGTCGGAATCGATCCTGGCCCGCATCCAGTTCATCGTCCGCACCCCGGACGGCATCCCCGAGGACGTCGACCGGGCCGAGATCGAGGCGCGCCTGATCGAGGCCTCGCGCTCCTGGAACGACGTGCTCTCCGAGGCCCTGATCGACGCCCACGGCGAGGAGGAGGGCAATCGCCTGGCGCGCGCCTACGGCGAGGCGATCCCGGTCGGCTATCAGGAGCAGGTGCCGGCGCGCGCCGCGGTGCCCGACATCGACCGGATCGACCGCTTGGCCAAGGGCGAGATCGAGCTCGCGATGTCGCTCTACCGGCCGCTCGAGCAGGGCGCGGGCGAGCTCTGCCTGAAGCTGGTCCGCGCCGGCCAGGGGATCGCGCTTTCCGACGTCCTGCCGGTGCTCGAGAACATGGGCCTGCGCGTGCTCCAGGAGCAGCCCTACGACTTCACCACCGCCGCCGGCATGAGCTTCTGGCTGCACAATTTCTGGGTCGAGCCGATCCACCCCTGCGAGCTCGACCTCGACCAGGTCGGCCAGGCCTTTCAGGACGCCTTCCTCAAGGTCTGGCGCGGCGAGGCGGAGAACGACGGCTTCAATCAGCTGGTCCTGCGCGCCGGTCTCGACTGGCGCCAGGTGACGGTCCTGCGGACCTACTGCAAATACCTGCTGCAGATCGGGATTCCGTTCAGCCAGGCGTACATGGAGCAGACGCTCGTGCACAATCCCGAGCTCGCGCGCCGGGCGGCCGAGCTGTTCGAGGCGCGCTTCGACCCCGACCTCCAGGGCGACCGTCCGGCCCTGCTGGCGCGGCTCGAGGCCGAGTACCGCGCCGGCCTCGATGGCGTCGCCAACCTCGACGAGGACCGGATCCTGCGGCGCTTCATGCGCCTGGTCCTGGCGAGCCTGCGCACCAACTACTATCAGGAGGGCCCCGCGGGCGCGCCGCACAAGCCCTATCTGTCGCTCAAGATCGATCCGGCCGCGGTGCCCGACATGCCGCTGCCGCGGCCGGCCTACGAGATCTTCGTCTACGCGCCGCGCACCGAGGGCGTGCATCTGCGCGGCGGCAAGGTCGCGCGCGGCGGCATCCGCTGGTCGGACCGGCGCGAGGATTTCCGGACCGAGGTTCTGGGCCTGATGAAGGCGCAGACGGTCAAGAACGGGGTCATCGTCCCGGTCGGCGCCAAAGGCGGCTTCGTGGTCAAGCGGCCGCCCAAGGGCGGCGACCGGGCGGCGCTCCAGGCCGAGGTCGTCGCCTGCTACCAGACGCTCATGCGCGGCATGCTGGACATCACCGACAACCGGGCCGGCGACCGGATCGTGGTCCGGCCGCGGGTCGTGCGCTACGACGGCGACGATCCCTATCTGGTGGTCGCGGCCGACAAGGGCACTGCCACCTTCTCCGACATCGCCAACGCGATCAGCCTGGAGTACGGCCACTGGCTGGGTGACGCCTTCGCGTCCGGCGGCTCGGCGGGCTACGACCACAAGGGCATGGGGATCACCGCGCGCGGCGCCTGGGAATCGGTCAAGCGCCATTTCCTCGAGCTGAACCTGGACTGCCAGACCGAGCCGTTCACGGTGATCGGGATCGGCGACATGTCGGGCGACGTGTTCGGCAACGGCATGCTGCTGTCGGAGCAGATCCGGCTGCTCGGCGCCTTCGATCATCGCCATGTGTTCATCGATCCGGACCCCGATCCGGGGGCGAGCTTCGCCGAGCGCAAGCGCCTGTTCGAGCTGCCGCGCTCGAGCTGGGACGACTACGACCGTGGCCTCCTGAGCCCCGGCGGCGGCATCTTTCCGCGCACCGCCAAGTCGATCAGGCTGTCGCCCGAGGCGCGCCGCGCGCTCGAGGTCGAGGCCGAGGAGTTCACCCCGCAGGAGCTGATCCGGGCGATCCTGCTCGCCCCGGTCGACCTGTTCTGGAACGGCGGCATCGGCACCTACGTCAAGGCCGCCGTCGAGCGCCACGCCGAGGCGTTCGATCGCGCCAACGACGCGGTCCGGGTCGACGCCGAGCAGCTGCGCTGCCGGGTGATCGGCGAGGGCGGCAATCTCGGCCTGACCCAGAAGGCGCGGATCGCGTTTGCCCAGAAAGGAGGTCGGATCAACACCGACTTCATCGACAACTCGGCCGGCGTCGACTGCTCCGATCACGAGGTCAACATCAAGATCCTGCTCGGCGCCGTGGTCGACCAGGGCGACATGACCATGAAGCAGCGCGACCAGCTGCTGGCCGCGATGACCGACGAGGTCGCGGGCCTGGTCCTGCGCAACAACGTGCTCCAGGTCCAGGCGATCTCGCTGGCCGAAGCCCACCCGGCCGAGCTCCTGGACAGCCAGGCCGGGTTCATGCGCCGTCTGGAGGCGACCGGCCGGCTCAACCGCGAGCTCGAGGTCCTGCCCGACGAGGAGACCCTGGCGCGCCGCCGGCAGGCCGGCCAGGGGTTGTTCCGGCCCGAGATCGCGGTCCTGCTCGCCTACGCCAAGATGACGCTCTACGACGAGCTCCTGGCCTCGGAGCTGCCCGACGACCCCTATCTGCTGCAGGACCTGGTCAAGTATTTCCCGCGCCCGCTGCGCAAGCGCTTCCGCGGCCAGATCGCGGGCCACCGGCTGCGCCGGGAGATCATCGCCACCCTGGTCGCGAACAGCATCGTCAACCGGGGGCTCGGCGAGTTCCGCAGCGAGCTCGGCGAGCAGACCGGGCGCACGGTGGCCTCGATCGGGCGCGCCTATATCGTCGCCCGCGACACCTTCGCGCTCGTGCCGCTGCTCGGCCAGCTCGAGCTTCTCGCCGGTCAGATCGGCGCCGAGCAGCTGAACACGCTCCTTGGCGAGGCGCGCATGGCGCTCGCGCGCGGCACCGAATGGTTCCTTCGCAACCTGCCGGCGCCGATCGACGTCCAGGCCGCGGTCGACCGCTTCAAGCCCGGCATCGCGAGCTTGCTCGACAAGCTGGACCTGGTGCTGGCCGCGGCCGACCGGCAGCGCCTCGGCCAGATCGTGATCGAGCACCGGGGCCGCGGCATCGAGGCGGGCTCGGCCTGGCGCCTCGCGGCGCTGCCCTACCTGTTCCCGGCCTGCGAGGTGGTCGCGGTCGCCGATGGGGTCGGGACCGATGTCGTGACCGCGGGCAGCATCTACTTCGCGCTCGACGCCAGGCTCCATCTCGGCGGGCTCAAGGACCGCCTGGAACGCGCCTCGCCACGCAATCATTGGGAGCGGATCGCGCTCGCCGGGCTGTATGGCGACCTCGCGAGCGAGCATCGCCGGCTGACCATCCAGGCGTTCGGCAGCAGTCTGGTCAGGCCGCACGCCGAGGCCGGCCCCGAGGCGTTGCAGGAGGCGGTCGCGGGCTGGCTGCAGACCGAGGTCGCGGGCTTCGGCCGCTGGCAGCGCCTGCTGATCGACCTCGACAGTCAGCCGAGCGCCGATCTCGCCATGCTCTCGGTCGCGATCCGCACCCTTGCCGACCTCGACGCGAGCCCGGCCAAAGCGGCCTGAGCCCGCGCCTCTGGCGATGGCGACCGTGCTCTGCATGAAGTGGGGGCGGCGCTACGGCCCGGATTACGTCAACACGCTCTACAGCATGGTGCAGCGGAACCTTACCCGCGCTCACCGCTTTCTCTGCCTGACCGATGAACCCCACGGGATCCGCCCGGAGGTCGAGTGCCGGTCCCTGCCGAAGCTGAGGCTGACACCGGAATGGGAACGCTCGCCCTGGCGCAAGCTCAGCTGCTTCGCCCCGGAGCTCGAGGATCTGGACGGGCCGGTGCTGTTCCTGGACCTCGACCTCGTGATCATCGCCAACATCGATGGCCTGTTCGATCATCCGGGCGAGTTCTGCATCATCGAGAACTGGACCCAGCCAGGCCGCGGGATCGGCAACTCCTCGGTCTACCGCTACCGCGCGGGCGCCCATGGCGACATCTTCGCGCGCTTTCGCGCCGACCCGGCTTCGATCGTTGGCACCTATCCGAACTCGCAGACCTTCCTGTCGCGCTCGGTGCCGGAGCTGACCTTCTGGCCGCGGGCCTGGTGCCGGAGCTTCAAGCACGACTGCCTGCCGGGTCGGCTGCTCCGGCGCCTGCGACCGGCCGCGATCCCCGCGGGGGCCAAGATCGTCGTGTTCCACGGTCAGCCCAAGCCGCCCGATGCGGCGCGCGGGGTCTGGCCGGAACCAGGCAGGGGTCTGCGGCCGGCAGCCTGGGTCGCGGACTACTGGCGCTGAGCGCGATGCTGGCGGCGATTGCCAAGATCTTCCAGCGTCGTTATGGTCGCCCACCGCTGATGATCCCGAACGGCTTGGCGAGTCGACCGAACTCTGTGACATTCGCGATCATGGTCGGGTTGTGGCCAGTTGACACCAACCTCGTGGATAGTATGGCGGCTGTCGGACTTGACCCTACCCATGCTGGATCGGTGGGTCCGATGACGCGACGGCAACCAACGCCTCGGGCGGTCCGCAGGGGATAGGGCATGAGTGAGGTCAACGGCCAGACCAAGGAAGTCGAGCTGTTCTTTCGGCAGTGGCTGCGCTCGCCGAAGTCGATGGGCGCCGTCATCCCGTCGTCGCGGGCGCTTGCGCGCGCGGTCAGCCGGGAGATCGCCTGGCGACCGGGCCAGGTGATCGTCGAGCTCGGCGCCGGCACCGGGGCGATCTCGCAAGGCCTGATGGAATCGGGCCTGCCGCCCGAGGCCCTGATGATGATCGAGCTCGATCGGCCGCTGTTCGAATATCTGCGCGAGCGCTTCCCCAAGGTCCGGGTGATCAACGGCGACGCGACCCGCCTGGTCGACATCCTGCGCCAGCAGGGCGTCGGGCAGGTCGGCACGGTGATCTCCGGCCTGCCGATGGTCAATATGCCGCTCGGCTTTCAGCGCGCGATCATCGAGCAGAGCTTCGCCGCCCTCGGGCCGGGCGGCTGCCTGCTGCAGTATTCCTATTCGCCGATCGTGCCGATCCCGGCCAAGAAGCTCGGCGTCGAGGCCAGGCTGGTCAAGTTCGTGGTGCGCAACCTGCCGCCCGCGACCGTCTGGCGCTTCCGGCCGCGCGGCGCCCATGATCCCGGCGATGGCCAGGCCAACGGCCGCGGCTGATCGCCCCAAGGCGCCGCCCGATCCGGGCTCGCCGGCCCACCGGCGACATCTGCCAGGCGGGCTCTGATGCCCAGCCCGCCGACGCTGGTCCGCGACCTGACCGAGGGTCCGGCGGGGCGCTTGCTGCGCGATCACGTCTGGCCGCAGATCCGCTGGCTGATCTACGCCGGCCTGTGCATGGGTGTCTACGCGGCTGCCACGGCCGGCCAGGCGTGGATCATGCAGCCGATGCTCGACCACGTGTTCCTGGCGCACGACCGGCTCATCCTGCTGCTGGTCCCGATCGCGGTGATCGCGCTCGCCCTCCTCAAGGGGGTCTCGGGCTATGGCCAGACCGTGCTCATGGCCAGGATCGGGCAGCGGGTGATCGCCGATCTGCAGCAGCGCCTGTTCGATCACCTGATCCGCGCCGATCTCGGCTATCTGGTCGCGCGCGGGCCGGGGCATGTGATCTCGCGCCTGACCTACGACACCCAGCAGCTGCGCCTGGCGATCACCACGGCGTTGACCACCGTGGTGCGCGATCTTTTGACCATGATCGGCCTGGTCGGGCTGATGATCCATCAGGACTGGCAGCTCGCCAGCCTCGCGCTGCTCGGCTGTCCGCTCGCGATCTGGCCGCTCCAGCGCCTCGGCCGGCGCATGCGCAAGGTGTCCCGCCAGACCCAGACCCACATGGCCAAGCTGACCACCCGGCTCGATCAGACCTTCCTCGGCGTGCGCCAGGTCAAGGCCGACAACCGCGAGGCCGACGAGTCGGTGCGTACCGGCGGCCTGATCGAGGAACTGTTCGCGCTCAACTTCAAGGCCGCGCGCGTCAACGCCATCAACTCGCCGATCATGGAGGTGGTCGGCGGCTGCGCGGTCGCGGCCGTGGTCCTCTATGGCGGCGCGCAGGTGCTGAGCGGCCACACCACGCCCGGCACCTTCTTCTCGTTCGTCGCAGCTCTGCTGTTCGCCTACCGCCCGCTCAAGACGCTCGCCAACCTGCACACCCAGGTCCAGGTCGGCCTGGCTGCGGCCGAGCGGATCTACGCCCTGCTCGACCGCGAGCCGTCGGTGCGCGAGCACCCCGGTGCCCGGCCCCTGATGGTCGATCGGGGCGAGATCCGGTTCGCGGGCGTGCGTTTCGGCTACCGACCCAGCCGGCCGGCGCTGGCCGGCCTCGACCTCGTGATCCCGGCCGGGCTCTCGGTCGCCCTGGTCGGGCCGTCGGGCGCCGGCAAGTCGACCATGCTCAACCTGATCCTGCGCTTCTACGACGTCGACCAGGGGGCTGTGCTGATCGACCTCCAGGACGTGCGCGGGGTGACCCTCGCAAGCCTGCGCGGCGCCATCGCCCTGGTCAGCCAGGAGGTTGACCTGTTCGATGGCACGGTGCGCGCCAACATCGCCTACGGCCGGCCGGATGCCAGCCTCGAGGCGATCGTGGGGGCGGCCGAGGACGCGGCCGCGCACGAGTTCATCTCCGCCCTGCCGCAGGGCTACGACACCGAGATCGGGCCGAGCGGGCTCAGCCTCTCGGGCGGCCAGCGCCAGCGGCTCGGCATCGCCCGGGCGATGCTCAAGGACGCGCCGATCCTGCTCCTCGACGAGGCGACCTCGGCGCTCGACAGCGAGGCCGAGCAGATCGTGCAGATGGCGCTCCGCCGCCTGATGCGCGGCCGCACCACGGTCGTGATCGCGCACCGGCTCTCGACCGTGATCGGCGCCGATCTGATCGCCGTGATCGACAACGGCCGGGTGGTCGAGACCGGCACCCATGCCGCCCTGCTGGCGCGCGGCGGCAGCTATGCGCAGCTGTACGAGCGGCAGTTCGCGGATCAGCGGGCGACGGCGGTCGACCCGGCCGAGCCGGCCGAGGCGATCGGCCGGCTTCAGGCGTGAGTCATGCGCCGGCCGCCGCGCTGGCGCTACCGCCTGCCCGGCTCCCGACGCCGACCCGGTGCCGGCGTCGATCGGCCAGGGGTCCGGGTCGTGCTGGCGTGGCTCGCGGCGGGCTACATCCGGCTGGTCCATCGGACCGGCCGCTGGGAGCTGCGCTGCGATCCCGCGACCGCGCGCCTGATCCGGGACCGGCGGCCGTTCATCGGCGCCTTCTGGCACGGCCGCATGCTGATGATCGCCGCCGCCTGGCGGGCGCTGCTGCGCGAGCTTGCGGTCGCCGAGCCGCTGCAGGCCTGCGTCGTCAGCTCGGACCATCGGGACGGCCGGTTGATGGCCAGGGCGACCGCGCGCTTCGGCATCCGGACCGTGTTCGGCTCGACCAAGCGGGGCCGGGTAAGCCTGCTGCGGGCGGCCCGGCGGGTGCTCGAGCAGGGCCAGATCCCGGTGTTCACGCCGGACGGGCCGCGCGGCCCGCGGATGCGCGCCAAGCCCGGCGTGGTGCGGCTCGCGATGCGCACCGGCGTGCCGATCGTGCCGATCACCTTCGCGGCCTCGAACCAGCGCCTGCTCGCCAGCTGGGATCGGTTCGCGCTGGCACTGCCGTTCGCGCGCGGCGTGCTGGCGTTCGGCGCGCCGCTCGAGCTCGCCCAGGACGCCGATCCTGAGGCCGCGAGGGGCCTGCTCGAGGAGCGGCTGAGCGCGCTGACCCGCGAGGCCGACCGCACCCTCGGCCTGCCGCCGGTCGGGCCGGCCCCGATCGACCCGGCTCCGATCGAGCCGGCCTCCAGCGGGGGGATCGAGTGAGCACGCTCGCCCTGTACCGGCTCGCGACCCGGCTCGGCGGGCCGCTGTTCGAGGTCGCGCTGCAGCGCCGGGCCAGGCGCGCCAAGGAGGATCCGGCCCGCCTGGCCGAGCGGCGCGGGCGGCCGAGCCTGCCGCGTCCGGCCGGGCCCCTGCTCTGGCTGCATGGGGCCTCCGTCGGCGAGGCGCAGGCCGTGCTGCCCCTGCTGGAGGCGCTCCTGACCGGGCGCCCGAGGCTCCAGGTTCTGGTCACCACCGGCACGCCGACCTCCGCGCGCCTGATGGCCGAGCGCCTGCCGGCGCGCGCGCGCCACCAGTTCGCGCCGCTCGACCGGCCGGCTGCCTGGCGGCGCTTCCTCGACCACTGGCGGCCGGAGCTCCTGCTCCTGGTCGAGTCCGAGCTCTGGCCCAACCTGATCTTCGAGAGCCGGCGCCAGGGCGTCGCGATGGCGCTGATCAACGCCCGCATGTCGGCGCGCTCGGAGCGCCGCTGGCGGCACCTGCCCGGGGCGTCGGCCGACCTGCTCCGCGGCTTCGAGCTCTGCCTCGCCCAGAGCGCCCCGGATCGCGACCGGCTGCGGGCGCTGGGCGCCGGGCGGGTCGAGGTCACCGGCAATCTCAAGGCCGCAGCACCACCCCTGCCCGCACCGACGGCCGCCCTGGCCGAGCTCGAGCAGGCGCTCGGCACGCGCCCGCTCTGGCTCGCCGCCAGCACCCATCCGAGCGAGGACGCGCTGCTGCTCGAGGCTCATCGACGGCTCGCGAGCCGGCTGCCGGCGCTGCTCACGATCATGGCGCCCCGCCATCCCGAGCGCGGCGCGGCGCTGGCCGCGTGGCTCGAGAGCCGGGGCGTGCGCGTCGCGCGGCGCGCCCGATCGGAGCTGCCGGGCGCCGACTGCACCCTCTATCTCGCCGACACGCTGGGCGAGCTCGGCCTGCTCTATCGGCTGGCGCCGGTCGCGTTCGTCGGCAAGTCGCTGGTCGCCCCGGGCGGCGGCCAGAACCCGCTCGAGCCGGCGAGGCTCGGCTGCCCGGTGCTGTTCGGCCCGCACATGGCCAACTTCGCCGAGCCGGCGGCGCGCCTGGTCGAGGCGGGCGGCGCCCGGCGGGTCGGCGATGCCGCCGAGCTTGCGGCCACGGTCGCGGCGCTGCTCGAGGATCCGGCGGCGCGGGCGACCATGGCCGGGCGGGCCCGGACGGCGGCCGCGGCGGAATCCGACGCGCTCGGCGCGACCCTTGCGGCGCTCGCCCCGCTGCTCGAGCGCCACCTCGGGCCGGCCGATGCGGGCGCCTGAGGTCTGGGCGCCTGAGGCCTGGGCGCCTGAGCTCTGGGCGCCTGAGTTCCGGGCGGCTGAGTTCCGGGCGCCTGAGTTCTGGACCGAAGACGGTCTGCCGGCGCAGCTGCTGGAGCCGTTCGGGCGCCTGTTCGGCCTCGCCGGTCGGCTGCGTCGCCGCCTGGTCCGGCCTGCGCGGGCGCCGGTGCCGGTGATCTGCGTCGGCAATCTGACCGTGGGCGGCGCCGGCAAGACCCCGACCGCGCTGGCGCTCGCCGAGCATCTGCTGGCCAAGGGGCACCGCCCGCACTTCCTGACCCGCGGCTACGGCGGGCGGGCGCGCGGCCCGCTCCGGGTCGACCCGGAGCGCCACACCTTCGCCCTGGTCGGCGACGAGGCGCTGCTGCTGGCGGCGGTGGCGCCGACCTGGGTCGCGCGCGATCGGCGCGCAGGCGCCTTGGCCGCGGCCCGCGCCGGCGCCGAATGCGTGCTCATGGACGACGGCTTCCAGAACCCGTCCCTCACCCCGGATCTCGCGTTCGTCGTGGTCGACGGCGGCTACGGCTTCGGCAACCGTCGATTGCTACCCGCGGGCCCGCTGCGCGAGCGGATCGCAGATGGCCTCGCCCGCGCCTCGGCGGTGATCCGGATCGGCGCCGATCGCCACGGCATCGATCGTCTGGTTCCGGCAGGTCTGCCGCGGCTCGAGGCCGAGCTCTGCCCCGCCCCCGATGCGCCTGCGCTCGCCGGGCGCCGGGTGCTGGCATTCGCGGGGATCGGTCGCCCGGACAAGCTGTTCCTAACTCTGAGCGCGGCCGGTGCCGAGCTCGTCGGTCGCGAGGTGTTCGCCGATCATCACCGCTATCGTCGGAGCGAGGTGGAGGGCCTGCTGGCCCGGGCTGCGCGTGCGGACGCGCTCTGCATCACCACGACCAAGGATGCCGTGCGCCTGCCCGCCGATCTGCGCTCCGGTGTCGCAGTTCTGCCGATCGTCCTGCGCTGGCAGACGCCGGAGGCCCCGGATCGCCTGCTGGAGCGGGCTCTGGCGGGGCGGCCGGCCGGCCCGTGATGAAGCATTTGCTAATGTACCTGCCCCTAAACTATTCTTAACTTGCGTATCTACAGCGACCGCCGGAACCTTGGCGCCGGACGATCCGTTTCCCGTTCGAGAGCATAGACCAGCTGGGACGGAGGAAACGCCAGGGCCAGCCCCGGCCGAACGGCACGCTGGTCAGGGCCGCCCTGGACGGAGAGGGCACGACGATGGCATTCGCTGAGACGCCCGCCAGCCTCAAAGTCGACCGCGAGTTCATCCGCGAATTGATGAACGCCGCTCTGCTCTCGCGCGATCGTGAACTGATGCTCGCCCGGCTCTGGCGCCAGCATGGCAACGAGGTGGCGTTGCACGAGCTGGTCCTGGCCTACATGCGCCTGGTGATCAGCACCGCTTCGCGCTTCCGCAACTATGGCCTGCCGATGGCCGACCTCGTGCAGGAGGGTGCGACCGGGCTGATGCAGGCGGCGGCCCGGTTCGAGCCCGAGCGCGAGGTGCGCTTTTCGACCTACGCGGCCTGGTGGATCCGCTCGGCGATGCAGGACTACATCCTGCGCAACTGGTCGGTCGTGCGGACCGGCACGACGGCGGCCCAAAAGGCCCTGTTCTTCAATCTCCGCCGGCTGCGCGCCAAGATCGACGACGGCTCCGGCGGGCCGCTCGACGACGCCGGCCGGCAGTTCATCGCGGACGAGCTTTCGGTCAACATCGGCGACGTCGAGGCGATGGAAATGCGGCTCTCGGGCGGCGATCAGTCGCTCAATGCGACCATCAGCCCGACCGGCGAGGACGAATGGCAGGACTTCCTGGCCGACGAGCGGCCGACGCCGGAAGAGACCGTGATGTTCGCGCGCGACAGCCGCACGCGCTCGATCTGGCTGGGCCAGGCCCTGGCCGAGCTGTCCGACCGCGAGCAGACGATCATCAAGGAGCGGCGCCTGCGCGACGAGGCGCGCACGCTCGAGGATCTCGGCCGCGATCTCGGGATCAGCAAGGAGCGGGTGCGTCAGATCGAGCACCGCGCGCTGGAGAAGCTGAAGAGCTCGCTGCAGCAGCGCAGCGTGGAGCCGCGCGACAGCCTGCCGTCGGCCTGAGGACGCCGCCGCGGCCGCTCCGGCGGGATCGGACCCCGGACATCGTTCGCCGCGGCCCTTCGGAGGCGCCGGGCAAAGTCGGGGCATGCGCCGGGCATCTGGAGATGCTGGACAAAGTCCGGGCATGCGCCGAGCCTGGCGCCGATGCCGAAATGGCTTGAAGCCCGGCGTCTGAAGCCCGATCGCTTGAAGAGACCAATGGCCTGAAGACTGGGAAGGCTGCGGGACCGTTGATAGCGGGCGGCGGGCACGCGGGCCTGCTGCTTGCGCTCGCGCTCGAGCGGGCCGGCCTGCCGGTGACCCTGATCGAGGCCGAACCGCTCGCCCGGGCGCGGGACGCGCCGTTCGATGGCCGGGCGCTTGCCTTGATGTACGGCTCCAAGCGGGTGTTCGAGGCGCTCGGCCTCTGGCCGGCGCTCGCCGCCATTGCCGAGCCGGTCTGGGGCGTGCGCGTCGAGGATCGGGGCAGCGGCGCGCGGCTCGCCTACGACGCGCTCGAGGTCGGCCGGCATCCGTTCGGCTATGGCATCGAGAACCGCAGCCTGCGCCAGCGGCTGCTGCTGCTGGCCGAGGGCCGGCCCGGCATCGAGATCGTTGCGCCGGCGCGGGTCGCGCGGATCGAGCGCCGCTCCGAGCGCCTGCGGGTGACCCTCGACGACGGCCGGCAGCTGGCCGCGCCTCTGGTGGTCGGCGCCGACGGCCGCGGCTCGACGGTGCGCGAGCTCGCGGGTCTGGGCGTCGAGCATTGGCGCTACCCTCAGACCGCCCTCACCTTTGCGATCCGCCACCGGCGGCCGCACGATGGCCGGGTCCGCGAGCATCTCCGCCCGGCCGGGCCGCTCGCCCTGCTGCCGCTCGGGCCGGGTCTCAGCGCGGTCACCTGGGTCGAGCGGGAGCCGGAGGCGCAGCACCTGCTGGGCAGCACCGCCGCCGGCCTGCTCGAGGCGCTCTCCGACCAGGTCGGCGACGAGCTCGGCCCGCTCGAGCTTTGCGGCCAGCCGACGGGTTATCCCTTGAGCGCCCATCGGGCGAGGCGGCTGGTCGGGCCACGGGTCGCCCTGGTCGGCGATGCCGCGCACGCGGTCCATCCGATCCATGCCCAAGGGTTCAATCTCGGGGTGCGCGACGTCGCCGCGCTCGCCGAGGTCCTGGTCGATGCGGCGCGGGCGGGCCAGGATCTCGGCAGCGGCGAGGTCCTGATCCGCTACCAGCGCTGGCGGCAGGCCGACGCCCGCCTGGTGGTCGGCCTGACCGACGGGCTCAACCGGCTGTTCTCGACCGAGCTCGCCCCCGCCCGGCTGCTGCGCGCGGCCGGCCTGAACGCGCTCGGCTGGCTGGCTCCCCTCCGCCACCTGGCGATGCGCCGCGGCATGGGTCTGGCGGGCGACCTGCCGAAGCTCGCCCGCGGCGAGGCGCTGTAGCCGGCGACGCCCGGGACCGGCGGGCTCACCTTCGCGCCACCGCGGACTTGGCTCGCCGAGGCTTACCGCGCCTGCTCGAGCCCGGTATCCCGCGCCGCGGACCTGGGTCGCCGAGGCCTGCCGCGCCCGCTCGAGCCCGGTACCCCGGGCCGCGGACCTGGGTCGCCGAGGCCTGCCGCGCCTGCTCGAGCCCGGTACCCCGGGCGGCGGACTTGAGTCGCCGAGACTTACCGCGCCTGCTCCAGGCCGGCACCGCGGGCCGCGGACTTGGGTCGCCGAGGCCTTGGTTCGCCGAGGCTTACCGCGCCTGCTCGAGCCCGGTATCCCGGCGCCGCGGGACCTGGGTCGCCGAGGCCTGCCGCGCCTGCTCGAGCCCGGTACCCCGGGCCGCGGACCTGGGTCGCCGAGGCCTGCCGCGCCTGCTCCAGGCCGGCACCCCGGGGCCGCGGACTTGGGTCGCCGAGGCCTTGGGTCGCCGAGGCTTACCGCGGCTGCTCGAGATCGGCGATCGCCGCGGCGAGAAAGCGGGCCGCCTCGCCGCCGGTCACCACCCGATGGTCGAAGGTCAGGGACAAGGGCACGACCCGATGGACCGCCAGTCGACCATCGATCACGACCGGGCGCGGCTCGATCTTGCCGGTGCTGAGGATCGCAACCTGCGGCGGCACCACGACCGGGGCCGCGTAGCGGCCGGCGAGGGTGCCGAAGTTGGACAGCGTGATCGTGGCGCCCTTCAGCTCCTCCGGCGGGATCGTGCGCGCCCGGATGTCGGCCTTCATGCGCTCGAGGCCGCGGCGCAGATCGGCCGGCGGGCGATTCGCCACGTCCCGCAGGACCGGCACGAACAGGCCGTCCGGGGTATCGACCGCGATCCCGAGATCGATCTTGCCGTGCAGGCGGCGGCCCTGGCCTTGGGAATCGTACCACGCATTCAGGGCCGGCTCTTTGGCGCAGCCGGCCACGATCGCCCGCACCAGGCGGATCGTGACGTCGTGGCCGTTGACCCACGGGTCGACGTCGGCCTCGTCGATGACGGTCGCCGGCACGACCTCCGCATGAGCGTGCGCCATGCGCAGCGCCATCGCCCGGCGGACTCCCCGCAGCGGCTCCAGCGGCCCGGCCTCGGCCAGCGACTCGGCCGCCTGCTCGACGTCCCGGGCGCTGATCACGCCGTCCGGCGACGATGGCGCGACCAAGGCGAGATCGACCCCGAGGCGGCGCGCGAGCGCCCGCACCGCAGGGGTCGCCTTGATCCCGGGCGCGCGGGCGCCGCGCTCGGCGACGGTCGCCTCCTCGGCGCGCTCCTCGGACACCCGGATCTCGCCGACCACGGTCCCGGTGTCGGCCCCGGCCCGGTCCTCGAAGGCGACCAGCGGGGCGCCGACCTGGACGATGTCGCCCGCGGCCCCGAACAGCTCCGCGACCTTGCCGGCATAGGGCGCCGGGACCTCGACCACCGCCTTGTCGGTCTCGACCGAGACCAGCGGCTGGTCGGCGACCACGTGATCGCCCGGATTGACGTGCCAGCTGACGATCTCGGCCTCCTGCAGGCCCTCACCGAGATCCGGGAGATCAAATGTCTTCATGGCCAGGGTTCCGTCCGCTCGGGTGGCTGCGGCGGCTTCAGGCGAAGGCCAGAGCGCGCCTTGCGGCAGCGACAATCCGGGCCTCGCCCGGCAGGTAGTGATGCTCCAGCCGCGGCAGGGGCATGATCGTATCCCAGCCGGCGACCCGCTCGATCGGCGCCTGCAGCGACAAGAGGCCCGATTCCGCAATCCGGGCTGCGATCTCGGCGCCGAAGCCGCCGGTCAGCGCCGCCTCGTGCACGATCACGGCGCGGCCGGTCTTCTCGATCGAGGCGAGGATCGTATCGGCATCGAGCGGTTTCAACGTGGCGACGTCGATCACCTCGGCCGAGACCGCCTCCTGGCTCAGGGTTTCGGCCGCGGCCAGCGTCTCCTTGACCATCGCCCCCCAGGTGATGAGCGTGATGTCCCGGCCCTCGCGGAGCACGAAGCAGGTATCGAGCGGCAGCGCCTCGCCGTGGTCGGGCACGTCCTGCTTGACCGCCCGGTAGATCCGGGTCGGCTCGAAGAAGATCACCGGATCCGGATCCCGGATCGCCGCCAGCAGCAGCCCGTAGGCGCGCTGGGGCGACGACGGCATCACGACCCGCAGCCCGGGCATATGGGCGAACAGCGCCTCGTTGCTCTCGCAATGGTGCTCGGGAGCGTGAATGCCGCCACCGGAGGGCGCGCGCAGGACCATGGGACAGCTCAGGCGGCCGCGGGTGCGGTAGCGCAGACGCGAGGCATGGCTGATGATCTGGTCCACGGCCGGATAGATGAAGCCCGAGAACTGGATCTCGGCGACCGGACGGAGCCCGGCCGCGGCCATGCCGACCGCGACCCCGCCGATCGCGAGCTCGGCGAGCGGCGTGTCGACCACCCGTTCCGGCCCGAAGCGCTCGAGCAGGCCTTGGGTCGCGCGAAACACCCCGCCGTTCACGCCGATATCCTCGCCAAGCAGGACCACGCTGTCGTCCTCGGCGAGCGCATGGGCGAGCGCCATCGTGACCGCGCCGACCAGGGTCGTCTCAGGCATGCTCGCCTCCCGCGCCGGCCGCCGCCACCGCCCGCCGCTGGCCCGCCAGCGCCTGCGGCAGCAGGGCGTAGAGATGGTCGAACATGGCGGTCGGCGGCTGGCCCGGGGTCGCCAGATAGCGCTCGACCGCATCGTCGATCGCCCGGTTCAGCTCCTGGGTCAGGCGCTCCTCGTCGGCCTTGGTCCAGGCGCCGGCCTCGCTCAGGAACGTGCGCAGGCGCGCGATCGGGTCGTTGGCCCACTGCGCGCTCACCAGCTCACCGTCCCGATAGCGGCCGGCATCGTCGGCGGTGGTGTGATCGGACATCCGGTAGGTCAGCGCCTCGACCAGGCTCGGCCCTTCGCCGGCCCGGGCGCGCTCGATCGCCTGCCCGACCAGGTGATGGACCGCGATCACGTCGTTGCCGTCGACCTGGGTTCCGGGAATGCCGGCGGCGATCGCCTTCTGGGCCAGAGTCGCGGCCGCGGTCTGAGCGCTCCTTGGCAGCGAGATCGCCCATTGGTTGTTGTTGATCACGAACACCGCCGGCACCCGCCAGGCGCCCGCGGTGTTGATCGCCTCATAGAAGGCGCCGTTCGAGGTCGAGCCGTCGCCGGAGACGCAGACCGCGACCCTGGGCTCGCGCCGGAGCTTGAAGGCATAGGCGACGCCCACCGCATGCAGGCATTGGCTGGCGATCGGCACCGCGACCGGAAAATCGGCGCGCGGCCCGGCAAAGTCGCTGCCGCGCTCGTCACCGCCCCAATAGAGCAGCATCTCCAGCAGGCTCACGCCCCGCCAGAGCAGCGCCCCGGTCTCGCGATAGGACGGCAGCAGCACGTCCTCGGGCCGCATGGCGCTGGCCAGGCCGACCGTCACCGCCTCCTGCCCGAGCGATGAGGCGTAGGTGCCGAGCCGCCCGGTCCGCTGCAAAGCGATCGCCTTGGCGTCGAACCGGCGGGTCAGCATCATGCCCCGATAGAGCGGCAGCAAGGCCTCCGGCTCACGGGCGAACTCGGGCATAGGGCCCACCGCGCGGCCCGTCGGATCGACGAACTGCGTGTAGCTGATCTCGAAACGCGCCACTCTGGTCATGTCCATCTCCCAGTGGCTCTCGGAGTCGGGCGCCGGCCGACCGACCCGATCCCTGGATTCACGCTCGCCTGCCTGAAGCTTGCCATCGACTCTGACCGATAGATGGGCGACTCTGCCCGATAGATGGGGTTGGGCGACTGGGATCGCCAAGGTTCCGGAACCCGACGCGGCCCAAGAAGCCGCGCGGGCACCGCACCTACCTGCAGTTGACCTCAACAGGGTTAAATTTTGGTTAACGGCGCGCGATCTTCGCCCGTTCCCGATCACCGCCCGGCCGAGCCGGTCCGAGCGGGCGTGATCAGGCCGCCGGCGCCTCCTGCTGGCGCGCCCACATCTGGGCGTAGGCGCCGCGGCGCGCGAGCAGCTGGTGGTGGCGCCCCTGCTCGACCACCCGGCCGTGCTCGAGCACCAGGATCTGATCGGCATCGACCACGGTCGAGAGCCGGTGCGCGATGGTCAGCGTCGTGCGGCCGGCCGAGAGGCGCCGGAGTGCTGCCTGGATCAGCTGCTCGGTCCGGCTGTCGAGCGCCGAGGTCGCCTCGTCCAGGATCAGGATCGAGGGGTCTTTCAGCACCATGCGCGCGATCGCGACCCGCTGCTTCTCGCCGCCGGACAGCTTCAGGCCGCGCTCGCCGACCAGGGTCCGGTAACCGTCCGGCAGGGCCTCGATGAAGTCGTGGATCTGGGCCGAGCGGGCGGCCGCCTCGATCGCGGCCTGCGGCGCGCCCGGGCGGCCATAGGCGATGTTGGCCCCGATCGTGTCGTTGAACAGCACGGTGTCCTGGGGCACGAGACCGATCGCGGCGCGCAAGGACTCCTGGGTGACCTCGCGCAGGTCCTGGCCGTCGATCAGAACCTGGCCGCGGTCGATCTCGTAGAAGCGGAACAGCAGGCGGACCAGGGTCGATTTGCCGGCGCCCGAGCTGCCGACCACGGCCAGCGTCTGCCCGGCCGGGATCGTGAAGCTGAGATCGTGCAGGATCGGCCGGCGCGGGTCGTAGCCGAAGGCGACCCCCTCGAAGCGCACCTCGCCGCCGCCCAGCCGCAGGGGCGAGGCACCCGGACGGTCCCTGATCTCGGGCTCCAGATCGAGCAGGCCCATCAGGCTCTCGAGATCGGTCAGCGACTGCTTGACCTGGCGGTAGACCACGCCGAGGAAATTGAGCGGCTGATAGAGCTGCAAAAGGAAAGCGTTGACCAGCACCACGTCGCCGACCGTGAGCCGGCCGGCGACCACGCCGCGGGCCGCCAGGACCATGATCACCGTGACGCCGACCGCGATGATCGCCGCCTGGCCGAAGTTGAGCGCGGCGAGCGAGGTCTCCGAGCGCACCGCCGCCCGCTCGTAGAGTGCCAGCGTGCCATCCAGCCGGTCGCGCTCGAACCCCTCGTTGCCGAACGCCTTGACCGTCTCGTAGTTGAGCAGGCTGTCGACCGTCTGGGCGCTGACCTCGTTGTCCTGCTCATTCATCTCGCGCCGGATCGCGATCCGCCACTCGGAGGCCGCGAAGGTGAAGGCGGCGTAGGCGCCGATCGTGACGAAGGTGATCAGCGCGAACGGCCAGGGGTATTTGTACAGGAGGATGCCGATCACCAGCCCGAACTCGAGCAGGGTCGGGCCGACGTTGAACAGGATCACCCCGAGCAGGAAGCGGATCGCCTGGACGCCGCGCTCGGTGACCCTTGCGAGCTCGCCGGTGCGCCGCTCGAGATGGTAGCGCAGCGACAGGTCGAACAGATGCTGGAAGACCTTGAGCGAGACCCGGCGCGCGGCCCGCTCGGCCACTTTGGCGAAGATGCCGTCGCGCAGCTCGCCGAACCCCGAGGCGGTCAGGCGGGCGACGCCATAGGCGAGCAGCGCCGCGAGCGGCAGCGCCAGCAGCGCCCCCTCGGGCGCGCTCAGCCGGTCGACCACCGCCTTGAAGAAGAACGGCACCTGGACGGTGATGATCTTGGCCGCGACCAGGAGCGCGAAGGCGACCACCACCCGGACCCGCAGATCGAGGCTCTCGCGCGGCCACAGGAACGGCAGGATGACCGCGCGCAGGCGCGGCCAGTCGACCTCCCGGCCCGGCCCCGGGGTCATCGACGCAGCGACCGGGCCAAGAGGAACATCGGGATCATCTGGGCGCGCTTCCCGAGCTGACGAGGACGGCCCTTATGTGGGCGGTCGCGCACCGCTGCCAAGACGCCCCCGCGCGAGCGCGTCAGGGCAAGAGCGTCAGGGCGCACCGATCAGGACCGATTGGCGGGCGGTGCCGGGGCCAAGACCAAGGCTGGGGCTGGCGCCGGATCGTCCCGGGTGCCGCGCTCGAAGCCCCTTGCGCGGCGCGTGAGCGGCGCGGATAACGGCCGCTCGTCCCACCCATGCATCGGGATACGCCCATGCCGCTCTCCATGTACCAGGCCTCGGTTCCGGCCTTCCTGCAGATGCTGAACAGCCTCGCCGCGGTCCTGGGCAAGGCCGAGGCCTACGCCACGGAACGCAAGATCGACCCCGCGGTCCTGCTCGCCTACCGGCTGGCCCCCGACATGTTCCCGCTGATCCGCCAGATCCGGATCGCCGCCGATTTCCCCAAGAGCTGCTCGGCGCGGCTCGCCGGCGTCGAGATTCCGAGCTATGCCGACAACGAGACCACCTTCGCCGAGCTCAAGGCGCGGATCGCCAGGACCGTGCAGTTCGTGCAGGGCTTCCGGCCCGAGGCCATCGACGGCTCGGAGGAGCGCGAGATCACGCTCACCATCGGCGGCCAGCCGATGACCTTCAAGGGCCAGCAGTATCTGGTGAACTTCGTGCTGCCCAACTTCTATTTCCACGTCACCGCCGCTTACGCCATCCTGCGCCACTGCGGAGTGCCGCTCGGCAAGCGGGACTTCCTCGGCACCGCCTGATCTGAGGGCGATGGCTGGGGCCAGGACCCCGACGCCTTCGACGCAAGATGCCGCCCCGGAACGGCACCCTTGCCCCGGAACGGCACCCTTGCCCCGGAACGGCACCCTTGAAGGTGTCGAGAGGTTTGCGCGCCGCTCAGAGCTTTTCGCGTCGGCCGCCGTCGGACCCGCCGAGATCTGGAGGTGCTGGCGGACAGGGCAAGCATGACGGGCGGCAATCAGGAGTCGGCACGGCAGGCGCAGCGAAAGGTCCCCGTTGGCTTCGGATGCGGCCGTGGGACTCGTTTCGGCCAGGGCGGTCGTCGACCGGGTTGGGCCGGCCGTTCCGGTGACCGGCCGCCGTCGGGAGAGGAGCTTCGATGGCGGTCGTGCCCCCTTGCGCGGATCCGGGGCTTGGCGTCCAGGGCCGCTTGGTGCGGACACCGAGTCGTCCGCCAGCGGGATTGCTGCAGCGCGGCATTTCGCCACGACCGGTCGCCGCCGGACCGCGCGGCGCCCCGCTGGAGTCCCTGGGATCTCGGCCGGGGCGAGTTTCGGCCTTGACCCGAAGTCGGATCGGTGTAGTAGTTCTTCGTTAACGAGCGCGGGTCACAGTCAACGAACGCACAATCTTGATCAGGAAGCGTCGACCCATGGTGTCAATCGGCCTTCTGTGTTCAATCGGAGTAACACATCCAGCCGCTATGGAATCGATGCTTTGCGACCTTGGAGCTGATCACCGCCGGTGAGCGATCATCGGAACCGCGCCAAGCGTTCGGTCGGTGGGATCCGCACCCAGAAGTTTCGATTTGGCGTCACGTGAGGGGCAGACCGCTGTCGACTGAGCATGACCGTCCCGAGTGCGCGCGGCACGCTCCCGATTCCGGCGGTGGCCGGGCGCTCGCCCGGCGCGCGGCGGCAGCGCCCGGCCCCGCTGCGGATTGGGCGTGGTTCTGGACCCCGACCTGGCGGCTCTATATAGAGTACTGGCGTATGGTCGGCCGCCACGTTCCCGACCGGGGTGAGCGGCTTCGTTGCTATGCTTGTGTGATGGGGTGGCTGCTGGTCGACTGGCATGTGGTCCGCCTGCTGATCGAGCCGATCGGCGCCCTCGGCCGGCGCGCTGGCGCCGGCGCGAGCGAGCTCGGAAGACGCCTGCCCGCTGCCCTGCGCGTGGCGCGCGTCAGCGTCGCCGAGCCGCGGCCCCGCCATCGCTGAGGGTTCCTGATGAAAGCGGCCATTCTCGCCGGGGGCCTCGGCTCCCGGCTCGTCGAGGAGACCCGTGCCAAATCCAAGGCCATGGTCCGCCTCGGTTCCCAGCCGATCCTCTGGCACCTGCTCAAGTACTACGAGCATTACGGCTTCAGCGAGTTCGTGATCGCGCTCGGCTATCGCGGCGACTCGATCCGCAGCTACTTCGAGGAGCTGGGTGCGCGCCGGCCCGCGCTCAGCGATGGCCCGCGCACCATCTACTACCCGCGCGCCGAGCCCGGCTGGGCGGTCGAGCTCATCGAGACCGGGCTCGAGACCCAGTCCGGCGGCCGGATCAAGCGTCTGGCGCCCTATCTCGACGACGCGCCGTTCATGCTCACCTGGTGCGACGGCCTGGCCGACGTCGACCTGGACCGGCTGCGCGCGTTTCACGAGGCCCATGGCCGGCTCGCGACCTTGACCGCGGTCCACCCGCCGGCCCGCTTCGGCCGGCTGACCCTGGCCGGCGACCGGATCGCCGCCTTTCAGGAGAAGGTGGTCGACGAGCACGACTGGATCAACGGCGCGTTCTTCGTGCTCGAGCCGGGCGTGTTCGACTACGTCGCCGGTGACGCCACGTCGTGGGAGCGCGGCCCGCTCGCCCAGCTGGCGGCCGAGGGCGAGCTCATGGCCTACCGGCACGAGTCCTTCTGGCAATGTATGGACACGCTCCACGAGGCCCAGTATCTGAGCGGCCTGTGGGCCGAAGGCGCGGCACCCTGGAAGGTGTGGGAGTAGCGATGCGGGTGTTACTGACGGGACACGAAGGCTACATCGGCACCGTCCTGGTGCCCCTGCTGTGGGCGGTCGGCGACGAGGTCGTCGGCCTGGACAGCGGCCTGTTTCGCGAATGCTCGCTGGGCGCGGTCCGGCCGGTGCCGACCATCCGCAAGGACATCCGCGATGTCGAGGCGCGCGATCTCGACGGCGTCGACGCCGTGATCCACCTCGCCGGCCTGTCCAACGACCCGCTCGGCGATCTCAATCCGACCCTCACCTATGAGATCAACCACGAGGCCACGGTGCGCCTCGCCGAGCTCACCAAGCGCGCCGGCATCAGGCGCTTCCTCTATGCCTCGACCTGCAGCGTCTACGGCGCCGCCGGCGACGACATGCTGGACGAGAACAGCGCGTTCAACCCGGTCACCCCCTACGCGCAGTCCAAGGTGCGCTCGGAGCAGGACCTGCGCCGGCTGGCCGACCGCAGCTTCAGCCCGGTCTATCTGCGCGCCGCGACCGCCTATGGCGCCTCGCCGCTGCTGCGCTTCGACCTCGCGGTCAACAATCTGGTCGCCTGGGCGGCAACCACGGGCCGCGTCTACCTCAAGAGCCTCGGCACCTCGTGGCGGCCGTTCGTGCATATCGAGGACATCGCGCAGGCCTACATCGTGCTCCTGCGGGCTCCCGACGAGCTGGTCCACGACCAGGCCTTCAACATCGGCCAGACCCAGGAGAACTACCGGATCAGCGGCATCGCGGAGCTGGTCCGCGACCACGTGCCGGGCACCAGGATCGAGTTCGCCGCCGACGCCTCGCCCGACCATCGCAACTATCGCGTCAACTGCGACCGCCTGGTCCGGGTGCTGCCGGACTACCACCCGCGCTGGCGGGTCGCCCAGGGGATCGACGAGGTCTACCAGGCGATCAGCGAGTCGGGCTTCAGCAGCGACGATTTCGAGGGGCCGCGCTACAACCGGATCGCGTTCCTGCGCAAGCTACTGGCCGACGAGCGGCTGGCGCCCGACCTGCGCTGGGCCGAGCTCGCCGCGGCCGACTGAGGGAGCCGCGGGCAATCCATGGACGTCTATCGCACCGAGACCCGTTGCCGCTCCTGCGGCAGCGCGGATCTCGCGACCATCCTGGCGTTCGGGGAGACCCCGCTCGCCGACCGCCTGCTGACCACCGAGCAGCTCAGGGCGCCGAAGGTCCAGGTGCCGCTGACGGTCCGCTTCTGCAGCGCCTGCACCCTCGTCCAGATCGCCGAGACGGTCCGCCCCGAGATCCTGTTCGGCGGCGATTACCCGTACTTCTCCTCGGTCTCCAGCACCCTGCTGGCGCACTCGCGCGCCAACGCGCTCGAGCTGATCGAGCGCCAGGGGCTGGGCCCGGGCTCCCTGGTGGTCGAGATCGCCAGCAACGACGGCTACCTCCTGCGCAACTTCGTCGAGCGCGGCATCCCGGTCCAGGGCATCGATCCGGCCGAGGCGCCGGCGGCGGCGGCGGTCCGCGCCGGGGTCCCGACCCTGAACGAGTTCTTCGGCCGCGAGCTCGCGGCCAGGCTCAAGGCCGAGGGCCGGCGCGCCGACGTGATCATCGCCAACAACGTGCTGGCTCACGTCGCCGACCTCAACGGCCTGGTCGAGGGCATCGCCACGCTGCTCAAGGAGGATGGCCAGGCCGTCCTGGAGATGCCCTATCTGGTCGATCTGATCGATCACTGCGAGTTCGACACGATCTACCACCAGCATCTCTGCTACTTCTCGGTCACCGCGCTCGACCAGCTGTTCCGCCGCCACGGCCTCGTGCTCCACGACGTGCGCCGGCTGGCGATCCACGGCGGCTCGCTGCGGCTCTACGTGGGTCGCACCCAGGCGGTCCAGCCGGCGGTCACCGGGCTGCTGGCGGCCGAGCGGGCGCGCGGCTTCGACCGGTTGGCGGGCTACGCCCACTTCGCCGATGCGGCGCAGACGGTGCGCGAGCGGCTGACCCGGCTGATCGGCGGGCTGAAGGCCGAGGGCAAGCGGATCGCCGCCTATGGCGCCGCCGCCAAGGGCACGACCCTGCTGGCGTACTGCGGCCTGGGGCGGGATACCATCGACTACGTCGTCGACCGCAATCCGTTCAAGCAGGGCCGCTTCATGCCGGGCAGCGAGCTGCCGATCCTGGCGCCGGAGAAGCTGCTCGAGGACCAGCCCGACTACACCCTGCTGCTGCCCTGGAATTTCGCCGACGAGATCCTCGACCAGCAGGCCGAGTATCGGGCCGGCGGCGGCCGCTTCATCATTCCGATACCCGAGCCGCGGATCGCCTGACGACCGCGGCTGTCGGCGGCACAACGGACCAGAGATTCCGCAGTCGGCCGGTCACCCATCCGGTCCCTGCCCCATTCGGAGTACGACGCGATGAGCGATCCCACCTGCCCGTCCTGCGGCGGCGCCGGCATGACGTTCTACGAGCTCGACGACGTGCCGGTCCACCAGGTCAAGCTGGTGCGCAGCCGGGCCGAGGCCTTGAACTGCATCAAGGGCGATATCCAGCTCGCGTTCTGCCGGAGCTGCGGCTTCGTCTGGAACGCCGCCTTCGACGTCGCGCGCATGCAGTATCAGGAGGACTACGAGTTGACCCAGGCGGTCTCGCCGACCTTCAACAGCTTCCATGATCGGCTCGCCCATGACCTGATCGAGCGCTTCGATCTGCATGGCAAGAAGATCGTCGAGCTCGGCTGCGGCCAGGGCGAGTTCATCACCATGCTCGCCGAGTACGGCGACAACCATGGTTATGGCTTCGACCAGGTGATCCGGGACAACTCGGGCAGCGAGCGGATCAAGTTCGTCAAGGACTATTACGGGCCCCGGTACAGCCATCTGCGGCCGGACTTCGTCGCCTGCAAGATGACGCTCGAGCACGTGCACAACACCGGCGAGTTCATCCGCCACCTGCGCGCCACGGTCGGCGACCATCCCGAGACCGTGGTCTTCTTCATGATTCCGGAGATCACCCGGATCCTCAACCTCGCGGCCTTCTGGGACGTGTACTACGAGCACTGCTCGTATTTCAGCCCCGGTTCGCTCGCCCGCACCTTCAGGTTGGCCGGGCTGGACCCGATCGAGGTCTGGACCGACTATGCGGACCAGTACGTGCTGATCGCGGCCCGACCGGGGCATGGCAAAGGCGCGGTGCTGGCCAACGAGGCGCCGCCCGGCGCCCTCCTGCCCAAGGTCCGCACCTTTTCCGAGCGGGTCGCCAAGGATCGCAAGCGCTGGCTCGGCGTCCTGCGCGAGGCCCGGGCCGCCGGCAAGCGCACCGTGCTCTGGGGCGGCGGCTCCAAGGCGGTGGCGTTCCTCACCACGGTCGGCGCGACCGACGAGCTGTTGTCCTATGCGGTCGACGTCAACCCGCGCCGGAGCGGCACCTACATCGCCGGCACCGGCCATGAGATCGTCGGCCCGGAGTTCCTCAAGAGCTACCGCCCGGACGTGGTAGTCGTGATGAGCCCGATCTACCTCCCCGAGATCAACGCTCAGCTCGATAGTATGGGTGTCCGTCCCGAGACCTTGATCCCGGTGGCGGACGCTGCCTAGCATGCCGAACAGGAGGATCTGTCCGGAGGCCGCGGCCGCGCATGCGTCTGCCGAATTTCCTGGTGATCGGCGCCCCGCGCAGCGGCACGACCATGCTGCACTATTCGCTGGGCCAGCACCCGGAGATCTTCGTCAGCCCGAATAAGGAGACCAACTTCTTCCTGTTCGATGGCGCCGGCGTGCGACCGAGCGGCGTCGCCAAGCGCGACCTCGAGTTCGCCAACTACCGCTCGGTCACGACCCTCGAGGCGTACGCGGGTCTGTTCGCGGGCGCCACCGACCGGCATCGGGCGATCGGCGAGTTGTCGCCCGCCTATCTCGTTTGCCCCGAGGTCGCGCCGCGGATCAAGGCGCGCCTCCCCGGGGCCAAGCTGGTGGCGATCCTGCGCCAGCCGGTCGAGCAGGCGCTCTCGCTGTACAAGGTGCAGCGGGGCGGCAGCGTGCCCGCCGAGGGCCTGGCCGAGGGCTTCGTCGAGGCCATGACCGCCGAGCCGGCGCAATCGCACGCTCGGCGCGATGGCCTGGCGATCGTCGAATATGGACTCTATCATCGCCACCTCGCGGCGTTTTTCGAGCATTTCGATCGCCGCCAGATCAAGGTCGTCCTGCTCGAGGACCTGCAGCGGGACAGCGTCCGGTTCTTCGCCGATCTGTTTGGTTTTCTCGGGGTCGACGACCGCTTCCGACCGGGGCTGTCCCAGCGCTACAACGAGACCGGCGCTGCCCGCAGCGCGACCCTGCATCGGCTGCTCTACGGCAGCCATGCCTTCAAGCGCTGGATGCGGAGCGTGCTGCCGCAGCCCGCCGCCTATCATCTCGCGCGCCTGCAGCACCGTCTGCTCAACGCCAATCTGAGCCGCAGCCAGAACCTGCCCTCGGCCTTGCGGCCGGAATTGACCAAGCGGTTCTACGCCGACGACATCGGCGCGCTGGAGCAGCTGCTCGGGCGCGATCTCGGCATCTGGCGCCAATAGTCGAGCCCGGCCTCGGCAGCCACGAAAGCTTCGCGCGGCGGTCTTGCCGCGCTCGCATTTCGGGACGCCCGCCGGCCGGTCCCCCGCCCCATGCAAGGCCGCCCGGTCGAACCCGAAGCCGGAGCTAGAGCCTATGCATCTCTGGTCGCGCCAAACCTCGATGCCCGCTGGTCAACTATGCCTGGTCTGCTCCGTGCGCTTGGCTCCGGAGCGCGCCTCGATGCCCAGATAGTTGTCCGGCGCCGGCAACAGCAGCCGGCGCAGCGTCTGGAGGTTGACGATCTTGCGGGCCACGCTGCCCAGGCAGCGAGCGCGCTGCGACGGCGTCAGCGGCACCAGCGACATGGCCCTCAGATAGCCTTTGAGCACCTCGATCTGCGGGATCTGGTGCGACGATTCGGGATCGATCCAGGCCGCCCGCTCGCGGGTCGTCAGGTAATACGACGTATCCTTGTGGAAGCGCTTGATGAACAACGGCTCCGGGACGCTCTCGATCCGTCCGAGCATCGCGAGCTCGGCCATGAGCACCTTGTCCGAGCCGTAGTAGCTGCCGTGCAGCGAGGTCTTCCGCAAAAGGTCGGTGCGCATGACGCCGAAGATCTCGGAGATCAGACGCATGCCGTGGAGCACGTCATCGAAGCGCCGGGCGGGGTCGGCGGAGGTCGCCAGCCCCGCCGGCTCGCGCATGAATGCCGGCGTGCCGTCGATGTCCACGTAGCGGCCGAGGTCGGTGTCATACCGGAGTGGCTGGCGGTCGGCATTGACGACCTGAATCGCGGCGTGGCAGACCGATACGCTCGGATCGTCGTCGAGGCGCGCGATGCAGCGCTCCAGATAGGTCGGCGCCAGCAGGTCGTCGTGCGCTGTCCACTTGAAGTAGCGCCCGATGGCCTGCTCGAATACGCGGTTGAAGTTGGGCGCCGCGCCGATGTTGCGCTCGTTGCGCTGGTAGCGGAAGCGCGCGTCGGCTGCGACCGCGGACCGGCAGATCTCCTCGGTCGCGTCGGTCGAGGCATTGTCCTGGATGATCGCCTCGTAGTCGGTGAACGTCTGCACGCGCAGACACTCGAACAGCTGCTGGAGATAGGCCTCGCCGTTGTACACGGGGATGCCGAGAGTGAGCTTGGGGCTGATCCGGTTCATCCTGGGTTCCGACGTTTCCCACGTGACTTTCAGGCGCGACGGCGTTGTTTCGATCCCACAGTACGGGTGGGCTGTCGAAGTTCGCACAGGTACGAACCGCTGTCTGCCGCTGTAACTCAAAAAGCGCGATAAATGCAATCTGTTACCCTAAAGCAACAGATTCCCCGGGTTACCTCCGCGGGGACCTGGAGCGGCGGTGCCGACCGCGCCAGGCGCTAGACCCGGGCCCCTCCCGGACCTTCGCGGGCCCGGCGGACGCCGCGGGCGCCGGCGCGGGCAGCGGCAGACACGCGCTCGAGCCCATTGGCCGGCGCGGACTGCAAGGAGGCTTGCCTGGCCGGCATTTCGGTAGCCGCAAGCAGCTCATCCCCGCTCAGCAGACCCGGGAACGCCCGCGCCAGGCCGTCGCGCGCCAGGGAGCTCGAATGATGGCTGCCGAGCTGGATCAGCTTGGCCAGGGCGAGCCGGAGCCAGGCATCGTCGAGGACCACCCACGGCTCGAACGAACCACGGCGCCCGGCCTCGACCACGCCTTCGGCAAGCTCGTCGTGATGGAAGACGACCGTGTCGTGGATCGGGTCGTGGAAGGTCAGCTGCTCGCCCACCGGCCAGCGGCGACTGCCGGTGTCCAGCAGGGAGAGGAAGCTCGCCCCGGGCTGATAGTAGTCGGCGAGCGCGATCATGCTGGTCCGCGACAGGTCGGCGCCGGTGGAGCGCACCACGGCGGCGAACACGAGCGCCTGCGCAAAGCCCGGATGGGCGTCCTTGATCCGCAAAATTTCGGCCGCGAGGCTGTCCAGAAAGCACGTCTCCAGCTCTTCGACGGTCCCCGGAATCCTGATCCGGGCATCCGCCAGGACGACGAGCAGGCGGACCAGGCGCGCCGGCCGCATCGACTCGCTCGCCAGCGCCCGCGCCCGCTCGGCCCATTCCGGCACGACCTGGCCGATCTTGGCCAAGATCGCGAGCTGGTCGCTCGCCTCGTCGGGCAGGAACAGGTTGTCGCCCGGCGTCAACATGGTCTGCAGCCCGACCGGCAGGTCGCGCCCGGCGATCACGACCGCCAGGTTCGGAGCGCGGGTCAACAATTCCTGCAGCTGCCGCACCCCTTCGGCATCGAGCCGCTGAACGTCGTCGAGAAGAATGAGCCGGCGCCCCTGATCCTTGCGCGCGACCAGCTCGGGCAGGCCGAGGTCGAGGGCGAGGCGCTGAGTCTCGACCCACCACACCTCGCGACCCGCGGCCGTGAGATCGACCCCGAGGCGCCGCAGCGCGACCGTTTTGCCACTGCCGCCCTGGCCGGTGATCCCGACGACCCGAACCGGCGACTTCCCGTTCAGCAGCCGCTGGGCGCGGCCCATCAGGGCGTCGTGAAAGCTGCGCCTCACATCCCAGTCGCGAAAGACGCCAAGCCAGGCCGCGTCGTCTTTGAAGGTATAGAAGCGCTCCGGCGTGATCCGGCCCTCGCCCGGGTCGCGGCCGTCGTGCGCCGCGCGGGCGATGCGCTCGTCCTCGACCGCCCGCTCGCGCGCCCGGAGCTCGTCGCTGACCGGCAGCAGGCCCGGCGGCAAGGGGCGCTTGTGGAACTTGATCTGGTCGAGGACGCTCCAGGCCCGGAACCGGGCGAGATTGTCGTACTCCAGGAACTGGACCAGCTGGGCGACCCGCTTGGCGTGCTCGACCTCGGGGGGCAGCAGGTGGCTGCGGTCGATCTCGAGGTGGATCAGCAGGGCCTCCAACTGGGAGGCCGACAGCCGCTCGAGCCGGGCGCGCAGCCGGGTGGCCTCGCCGGACATCGCGGGCGGCTTGGGTCCGCCGCGTCGCTCGATGCCCAGGTAGTTGTCCGGCGCCGGCAGCAGCAGCCGGCGCAAGGCCTGGGTGTTCAGGACTTTGCGGGCGACGCTGGCCAGGCAGCGGACGCGCTGCACCGGCGTCAGCGGCACCAGCGAGAGCGCCTTGAGGTAGCCCTTGAGCACCTGGACCTGGGGCACGCGGAACGAGGCCGCCGGGTCAATCCAGGTGGCTCTCTCGCGGGTGGTCAGATAATATGACGTGTCCTTGTGGAAGCGCTTGATGAACAAGGGCTCCGGCACGGTCTCGATCCGCCCGAGCATGGCGAGCTCGGCCAGCAGCACCTTGTCCGAGCCGTAGTAGCTGCCGTGCAACGAGGTCCGGCGCACGAGCTCGGTGCGCATGACGCCGAAGATCTCGGAGCAGAGCCGCATGCCATGCAGCACGTCGTCGAAGCGCCGGGCGGGGTCGGGGGAGGCCGCGAGGCCCGGCGGCTCGCGGAGCAGCGCCGGGGTGCCGTCGACATCGACGTAGCGGCCGAGCTCGGGGTCGTAGCTGAGCGGCTGCAGCTCCGCATTGACGACCTGAATGGTGGCGTGAGCGACCGAGATGCTCGGATCGCCGTCCAAGGCCGCGACGCAGCGCTCGAGATAGGTCGGCGCCAAAAGGTCGTCATGCGCCGTCCATTTGAAGTAGCGCCCCGTGGCCTGCTCGAACACGCGGTTGAAGTTGCGCGCCGCGCCGATGTTGCTGGCGTTGCGCTCGTACCGGAAGCGCGGATCGGAGGCGGTCATCCGCCGGCAGATCTGCTCGGTCGCGTCGGTCGAGGCGTTGTCCGAGATGATCGCCTCGTAATCCGTGAAGGTCTGGGCGCGCAGGCAGTCGAACAGCTGCGCCAGATAGGCGGCACCGTTGTACACGGGGATGCCGAGAGTGAGCTTCGGGCCGATCCGGTTCATCCTGAGTTCCGCGCTTCCTCGAGTGCCTGGCGGCGGGCGGCGCCGCGCCCCCGCACCTCCGATGGCTCAGGTTTGACGCTCCGGCTTAACTTAAGGTTAGCTCGAAAGACCCGCCGAAGGCAATCGGCCAACCGACTCGGGCCGCGGCCCCGACCCGGTCAGCGCCGTTCTGCGACCAGGGCCACGAAGCTCTGGCGCAGGATTCCCCGGGCGATCGGCTTGATGCCCTTGTGGTAGAGGCTCCAGACCAGGCCGGTCAGGATGAAGCTCTCGGCGACCACCGTGACCCAGGCCATGCCCAGCGCCCCGAACCTGGGCGCCAGCATCAGGGCCAGGGCGAGGTTGAGGATGGTGCTCGCGATCACCACGGTGTTCAGGAGGCGGTCGAGGCCGTAGGGGATCATCCATTGGGTGACCAGGGCGCCGTTGACCACCATCAACGGGATGATCGCCGCCATGATCCGGAGCACCGGCGTCGCGGCCGCGTACTGGTCGCCGAACAGCAGATCGACCAACCAGGGCGCGAACAGGCCGATCGTCAGCCCGAGCAGGATGCCGGTCGCGCCCTGCAGGAACAGGGTCAGGGCCGCCAGCTGCCGGGCCTGGTCCGGGCTCGCGCCGACCAGGTGCGACAGGCGCGGCAGGAGGGCGGTGTTGATCGGCTGCAGCAGCCAGGCGACCGGCCGGCAGAGCTTCTCGCCCGCGGCGAAGAAGGCGACCTGGAGGGGCGCCACCAGCAGGCCGAGCAGAAAGACGTTGCCGGCGGTGTGCATCATCAGCGCGATCCGCATGACGAACATGCTCGCCCCGAGCCGGAGCGTGCGGCCGACCAGGCCGAGGCTCAGCCGGCCGGGCCGGACCTCGCGCAGCATCAGGATGTAGCCCGCGACGGTCGCCAGCAGCGACCCGCCGGCGTAGCAGGCGAGCACCAGCCAGCCGTCGGCAGGCCCGCGCACCAGGGCGAAGATCGCGAACGTCGCCGCCAGCTTGGCAGCGACCGTGATCGCGCCGATCAACGGGATCCGCTCCTGGCCGGTGAAGTACCAGACCGGGTTGAAGCCCTGCAGGATGGCAAACGCGAGCCCGGCCCAGACCAGCGACGGCTGGTCCTCGAACACCGGCACGACGAAGCGCACCACGACCGCGGCGATGGTCACGACCGCCGCCAGCAGCAGCTGGGCGAGGAAGGCGCCGCTGACCAGATCGGCCAGCTGCGCCGCCTGGTCCCGGGCGCTGGCGACCGCACGCGTGCCCGAGAAGCTGAAGCCGTATTCGACGGTCACGATGCCGTACATCGCGAAGGCCTGGGCGATCGCGAACACGCCCCAGCCCTCCGGTCCCAGAACCCGGGCCAGATAGGGCAGCACGACCAGGGGCAGCACCTGCTCGACCGCCCGGACGCCGTAAAGCGCCAGGATGTTGCGCACCAGGCGCGCGCGGGCGAGCCCCTTCAGGCGGTCGAGCATCGCACAGGTCGCCGTCGGCGAACCGCCTCTGAGACACAGATGGCCGGCGTCCCCCGGAGCAATTGAACACTCAGGAGGGCGGAGAACGGCGAAGATGGCAAGATCGATACGGGCGAGGATCGAGACGAGATCGGCAAGGCTACGCCTTCCAGGGCGCAAGGAGCCCTACGGGCAGAAGATCGGGCGGGGGCTGAGCGTCGGCCATCATCGGCCCATCCAGGTGGTGTCGCGGTGGCGTCGGCGAGTGGCGGGGCCGGATACTGATCGAGACCGGCTACAAGATCAAGGCGCTCCTGGCGGCCGACGATCATTCCGACGCGGACGGCGGAACCATCCTGAACCGGTCTCAGGCACGAGGCGCGGCGCGCGCGGGCGTAACTCCGGACCGCTGGCGGTCGAAGCAGGTGCCTCCAGCATATCGAGGATCGGCGCGCCCGGAAGAGCGATAGCGCCGCATGCGACGGTCGCCTGAACAAGGCCCTCATTCCAGCGCTGGGGACCCTGCCCCGGCAGACTTGACGGTTGCGGGCGTGCAAGGCTGGCGGAACGGCCTTACTAAAGGATGAAGACGGTCCGACTAAAGGATGAAGACGGTCCGCCAGAGCCGGGACATGGCAACCCGTGCTCGCCATCGCAAAGGCCGCCTTCAATTTTGCCTTCGACGGCGAGCGCGTCACCGACGATCGGGCATGGCGCCGCGTGAACCCATTCAAGGGCATGCGCGAGGCCCGCAGGATCGTTCTCGGCCAGGCTGAGCTGCAGCGGCTGGCCGATGCCTGCCAACCCGGCTTGCGCGAGCTGGTGCTGCTCGGGGCCGTGACTGGCGCCCGCCTCGGAGACCCGACCTCGGCCCGCGTGGGGACTTCGGCCCGCAGGGCTCGTCGGCGTAAGCGATCAGCCGGCGGCACCGATCAGGATTTCGAACAGGGCCGCATCCAGCGCCGGGCGCGTCCCTCCGGATTTGCGGTGCCGGAGGCGCTTGCCTCCTAGGCGGCGAAGCGCTAGCGCTAGAAGCTGCGCGGGTGTGACTCGACCCCTGAGATGGGTCGCATGAGACATGTTGTCGCGCCACCGAGACGATTCCTGACCCGTTAGCGTTAGCGTGAGAGGGCCTGAGGCCCTGGGGGATGAGATAAACTGGAGGGACGAGAGGTGGCCACGAATTTGCAGGATACGAGCGCCGAGGTTGCCGGGGCCTCGGAAGGAACCGACCAAGGCACGGACCAGGGGGGAACCGACCAAGGCACGGACCAGGGGGGAACCGACCAAGGCACGGACCAAGGGGGAACCGACCAAGGCACGGGCCAGGGGGAACCCATCGAAGGCACGGACAAGGCGGACGTAATCGTCGGTACTGCCAACGATGATGTGATCAACGCTCTCGGTGGCGACGACTTCGTTCTGGGCCAGGCCGGCAATGACCAGATTGACGCCGGCGCTGGCAAGGACATCGTCGTGGGCGGCGACGGCGACGATACCATTACGGGCGGGGCCGGGAACGACAAGCTTGGGGGTGAGGCCGGCGCCGACACGTTCGTATTCGACCCGGCCGCCAAGCAAGGCGCGGACACGATCCTCGATCTCAACGCCGAGGAGGGCGACAAGATCGCGTTCAGCGCCGCCGGGCTTGAAAAGTTCGGCATCGACCCCAACGACTTCTCGGGCGCATCGCTCGATGAAAACGAGAATTTCCATCTCGCCGCGGACAAAGCCGGCGACGTCCAGATCACGTACCCCGGGGGGACGATTGCGCTCCAGGGGATAGCCTTCACCGAAGGGCTCACCTTTGCCGAACTCGGGGCGAACGACCTGTTTACAGTGTCGACGCTGACCGTAGGTACTGACCGGGCTGACACCCTGACGGGGACCGACGGCAACGACGTCATCGACGCGAAGGGCGGCGACGACATCATCACCCCTGGGAGTGGCGACGACACCATCACGACGGGCGCCGGTCGCGATCAGGTCAACATCGATCCCAACAACCCGAATGAAGGTCACGACACGATCACCGACTTCAGCGGGCCGAGCGGCGTGGATCCGACGGCGGGCGATTTCCTTTCCTTCAAGTTGGCTGACATTCTCGCGGCCGATCCCAATCTGCCTGCGGCCGATGGTGATGCCGCCTCGTTGTCGCTCGATGACCTGGACAAGAGCGACAAGTGGACCTTGAGTGCGGCCCAGGACGGCAACCTGCTCTTCACCCATCCGGGTGGCTCGGTCGAATTCAGCGACATCGCGTTCAACGACCAGCACTTCGCCAACGTGGGCTCTTCACTCCTCGTCGACGGTCGGGAATTCACGACGCCAATCCCGGTCGGTGGTGAGGAGGCTGGCACCGGCGGCGAGACTGGCACCGGCGGCGAGACTGGCACTGGCGGCGAGCAGACCGGTACCGGCGGCGGGCAGACAGCCACGACTGGCGGCGAGCAGACCACCAACGGTACGCAGACCACCAGCACCGATCAAACCACGACCACAGGCGGCGAGCATGACATTACCGGCAGCGACAGCGCGAGTGGCACCGAACAGCATGTGACGGACGCCGGCCACATTGGGGAGGGCGCGATCGCATAGAGTCGTCATCGTTGCTCAGGTGAGATTGCGAACGGGGCCGGCCGCGGCCCCGTTCGCCAACCTGCTGCCCCAAACGCCGGCGCCAACGCCGGCGCGCCCGGGTTGGGCGAGGTCAGGAATGAATGCAGCGCAGCACGCTGTTTGATGACTGCATGGCTCAGATCCGCGGCCAGGCGCTGTCCCTTGCGGTGTTCAGCTTCGCCGCCAATCTGCTCCTGCTGGTCAGCTCGATCTATATGCTCCAGGTGTTCGACCGGGTGCTCTCGAGCGGCTCGCTCGACACGCTGGTCTGGCTTACGCTGGTGGTCGTGGCCGCGACCGCCGTCTATGGCGTGCTCGAGCTCGCCCGTCGGCGACTGTTGTCCCGTGCCGGCGCCTGGCTCGATACCGAGCTCGCCGGCCCCGTGATCCGGCAGGGCGTCGAGGCGCGCCTCGCCGGCGCCAAAAGCGAAGGGGGGTTGGCGGACGTCCAGGAGCTGCAATCGTTTCTGAGCGGCGACGCGATCCTCGCATTCCTCGACGCGCCCTGGATGCCGGTCTTCATCGCCGTCATCTGGCTCATGCATCCGGTGCTCGGCTGCCTGGCGCTGGCCGGCGCCATCATGTTGTTCGTCATCGCCATTCTCAATGATCTGCTGACCCGACCGCTGTTGCAGCGCACCCGGACTGCCCTGCGGACCAGCCAGAACGGGGCGCAGCACTATCTGGACCATGCCGAGACGGTGCGCGGCCTGGGCATGCTGGGGGCCCTGCTCGACCGCTGGCAGCAGGCGCGGCGCAGCCTTCGTGACGATTCCGAGCGCGCCTCCGCGGTCACCAACGGCCTCACCTACCTCACCAAGTCGATCCGGCTTTCGCTCCAGATCCTGATCATTGGGGCGGGCGCGTGGCTCGTGCTTCGGGGCGAGCTCACCGCCGGCGGCATGATTGCGGCCTCGGTGATCCTCAGTCGTGCCTTGTCGCCGGTCGAGCGCGCGCTCGGTGCTTGGCGCAGCTACGTCTCCGCCCGCAGCGCGCACCACAATCTCGTCAGGCTGTTCCAGAGCGCAACGGGTAGCGATGCGCCGCTCACGCTGCCGGCGCCCGTCGGCCAGCTGACGATCGAGAACCTGCATTTCCAGCCGCCGCATGCCAGCGAGCCGACCCTCAAGAGGGTCGACCTGTTGCTCGAGGCGGGCCAGACCTGCGGCATCATCGGCCCCTCGGGTTCCGGCAAGTCGACGCTCTGCCGCCTCCTGGTCGGCGCCTGGCGACCGAGCGCCGGCCACGTGCGGCTCGACGGCGCCGACGTGACGAGCTGGGATTCCGATCAGCTCGGCCTGCACGTCGGCTACCTGCCCCAGACCGTCGAGCTGTTTCCCGGAACCATCGGCCAGAACATCGCCCGCATGCGCCAGATCGATGACGCAGCGGTGATCGAAGCCGCGCGGCTGGCCGACGTCCACGAGCTGATCCTGCGCCTGCCCGCCGGCTACGACACCGATGTCGGCGCCCATGGGCATCGTCTGTCCGGCGGCCAGAAGCAGCGGATCGGGCTCGCCCGGGCTTTGTTCGGGGAACCTGCCCTGATCGTCCTGGACGAGCCCAACGCGAACCTCGACCATGCCGGCGAGCAGGCCCTCCACAACGCGTTGGTCAAGCTCAAGGAGTGCCGCCGCACGATCCTGATCGTGGCCCATCGACCGAGCGCGCTCCGCACCGCCGACAAGGTGCTGGTGCTGAAGGACGGCGCCGTTGCGGCGTTCGGCGAGCGCGACAAGGTCTTGCGAGCGCTCACGCATCACCAGGAGGCGCAGCGCGTGACGTCGGTACCGGGCCAAAGCCGTCAGACGCTGCCCGCGCGGCTCGATGCGAGGGTGGTGAGCTGAAGTGTTGGGCAAGCTGCTCGACGACGCTTCGGTCTGGGCAGCAGAGCTGCACAGGCAGGTCGACGAAATTCCGGTCGACGCGGCTCAGCTGCCGCACAGGCTGGCCGACCACGCCGGAAACTGGGCGGCCCAGGTCGACGCGCTGGTCGATGGTGCTCGGGCGTGGGCAGCCGGGCATGGACTCCCGCTCACGCCAACCCAGGCTCTTGCCGCCGGGGTGCCGCTCCTGATCCTCCTTCTGCTGGTCGGGCGGCGCTTAGGGCCTCGTCCCGGCCGGAATGGCCGCGAGTGCGTCTCGCTGCCGCTCGCGCGCGCGGTCCGCGGACCCAAGCTCATGGGCTACGCGGCGATCCTTTTGTTCTTCGGCGGATTTGGCGCCTGGGCCGCGGTCGCTCCGCTCGCCAGCGCGGCGATCGCTCCCGCCGTGATCAGTCCGGATGGCAACCGCAAGACCATCCAGCATCTCGAAGGTGGGATCGTGCGCGAGATCGACGTGCGCGAGGGCGACCGGGTCCATGCGGGTCAGACCCTTCTGACCCTGGAGGACGTAGGCGCGCGGGCCGAGTTCGAGCAGCTGCGCGAGCGCTTCGTCCATCTGATGACGCAGGAGGCGCGGCTGCTGGCCGAACAGGCGGGGGCGGACGGCGTTGCGCCGCCAACCGCGCCGGACGGCTTCGATCCCGCGCTCTTCGAGCCGGCGCTGGCCGCCCAGCGCAATCTGTTCGAGAGCCGGCGCGCGACGCTCAAGGGCCAAGAGGAGATCCTGGGGCAACGCGTCCAGGAGCTCGAGGCCAAGATCGATGGCCTTCGGGAGGCGATCGCCGCCCAGGACGAGCAGCTCGCTCTGATCGGCCAGGAGGTCGCGGGCGTCCAGATCCTCTACGACAAGGGCTTGAGCCCCTTGCCGAAGCTGCTGGCGCTCAAACGGGCGCAGGCCGACGTGCGCGGCACGCGGGCGACCAACCGGGCCAGCATCGCGAGCAACGAGCAGTCGATCGGCGAGACCCGCCTGCAGCTGCTGACGACGCGCGAGCAATGGCAGGAAAAGGTCGCCGAGGAGCTGAGCCAGGTGCGCACCGACCTCGCCGGCGTGCGCAGCCAGCTGCCCTCGCGCGCGGACGTGCTGACCCGGACCGTGATCACGGCCCCCATTTCCGGCACGGTCATGAACGTGCGCGTGACGACCAGGACGGGCGTGGTCAAGTCGGGCGAGCCTCTGCTCGATCTCGTGCCGGACGATCCGCGCCTGGTGATCGATGCCCGGGTCAAGCCGACCGACATGGATATCGTGCGCGCCGGCCAGCGGGCGCGGGTGCTGTTTACCGCGTATGGCCAGCGCAACCTGCCGCAGATCTTTGGCCGGCTGCGCTCGATCTCGGCCGACCGGATGACCGACGAGCGCACCGGGGAGCCCTACTTTCTGGCCAAGGTCGAGGTCGCGCCGGCCGAGGTCAAGCGCCTCGCACCGGAAATCGAGCTCACCCCGGGCATGCCGGCCGACGTCATGATCCTGACCGGGGAGCGGACCCTTCTCGACTATCTGATCCGTCCCTTCATCGAGTCCGTGACCAAGGGCTTTCGCGAGAGCTGATCCGGGCGCAAAGCCTCCGAACGCCGTACCCGCATCCGGGCCGCCCCTCGATCCCAACGATCATTGCCTGCGCCACGAGAACTCGGGCTTCGACTTCGCCGCTGACGTGACCGGCGCGCGCGGGCGCCGGCGGCCCCGTCCGGGCGCAGGCGATCTCGGCCGTGAGCGATCGCAGCTACCGCTACCGCTTCACCTCGAAGCCTTCGTTCACCGGCCGTGCAGCTCACGAGCATCGGAATCGCGACTCTGAGCGGCCATGGCGGGGGAATCGGCAACCGATGCTTGGTCGCCGTAGATGTCATAGTCGAAGTACTGAGCGCGGATCTCAGCATAAGTGCCGTCGGCCAGGATCTGCCGCAGCGCCTGGTTCAATCGCGTCAGAAGCTCGGCGTTGCCTTTGCGGACCGCGATGCCCTCGCCGCGGCCGAACCACTTGGAATTGGTCTGCGCCGGACCGACGAACTCAAACCCGCTTCCGAGGTCGGTCTTGAGGATCTGCGGCAGCCGGATCAGTTCGTGCTTCAGGAGCTTCCGATGCGCGACGTTGGTCGGCAATGAACGACGTTCGCGGAGCCCGCTGAACTCTCTCTCGACGATCCCGGCATCGAGCTCGGCGACGCTGGCCGGAACCAGCCGCGGCATCCGCCTGGAGCGCCGGCCAGATCTCCGTCTCAAGATCGGCCAGCAAGCCGCTCAGATCGTCCAGCTCGGCCTTCTTCGACGCGGCCTGTTGCCGCCACCGCTCGATGGCTTCGATGCCATCGTTGTATTCCTCGCACATCGCACGAAAGCTCTCGCTGCTCCTCGCCAGGCGTTCGATCGCCAGCTCGTGATACGGAAAGCGCGCAACGACGCGGCGTGTAATTCTGGGCATGACCGGCGTCAGGCTCCTCTCGCTCGCTGGCATGGAAGAGGCGCCCGCTGGCCGGCATCGGCAAGTAAGTTACGGTAAGCTTACGCTTTGCGGCGTCGGATCCGGCCGTTTGTGAGGCCGCGCAGCCCTTGTGAATCAGGTTCCAGGGCACCCGTCATGGGGCAACCTCGTCGGCCAGCGCCCGGGCCAACAGATAGATCGCTTCCCGCTGCCGTTTCCCGCCGATCCCGGCGAAGGCACGCACCAGCTCCAATGTCAGGTCGTGCTCGTCCGACGCCGGCCGGTCCAGCCCGACGAAGAAGCAATCCACGCTGACGCCGAGCGCCCGGGCGATCGCGGACAGCCGGCCGGCCGCGGCGGGCGACGGGGTGAGCTTGCCGGTCGCCTCGCCAGCTGTCCACGGGCTCCCCCCAGTTCCCTTGCTCCGGACAGTCTCCGGACGATATTCCTGATCTCCACCGAAATTGGCTGATGTCCTGGCGTCCCCACGGGGAATTGAACCCCGGTTTCCGCCTTGAAAGAGGGGTAAAGCGGACTTCCGCGGACACCCAAGGATGCTTTTAGCTCGCTAAACGCTTGAACTTTTGTTCTCGACTGTCCGCCAGTGTCCGGCTACATATATTGGGTAAGTTTTGGGGAAGCCCCGAAACGAGCGAGCCCGCCGGGTGCTGGAACGCCGCGACTGGCTCTGACCACAACTCGCTGGATAGGAGCGGGCCACGGTTGAACCCAAGACCGCGTCACCCGAGCCGGCAACCCGCCGGGCGCGAGCTCGATCACCTGCGCGGCTGCGACCAATGGCAGTGACTGCCACCTGCGAAGTCTATCTGCGGCCATTCCACGCGAAGCGGCGCGACGCCCGCCTCTTGCTCGCCGAGGTGCCGGCAGCGTGCCAGCCGAGCGGGGCAGGGCGAGCTGTCACAGATAATGCGATGCGCCCCGACCTGTGACGTCGCCGTCGGCGCCATGGTGGCGCCGCCCAGCGCGCCGGCCGCGCTGCCAATACTGTGACATACCGATCCTGCCCGGCGAGCCCGCCGAGGCTGGTTTCCATGTCGAGTGCGCCGGGTTCGTCGCCGCGCGCCATCGACCATCGGAGCAATCGACCCATGGCTAGGACGGTCGCGGACCGCAACCTCGGAACCAGGGAGACGCGCCGTCGCCTCCCCGCCCGGCGCAAGCCGTACTGGCGCTCTATCGAGCGCGGCCTGCATCTCGGCTATTACAAGGGTAGCCGCGGCGGCGCCTGGATCGTCCGGCGCTACGCCGGCGAAGGCCGCTACCGAGAGCACGGACTTGGCACTGCCGACGACACCCTCGACGCCGACGGGCTCGCTGTCCTGGACTTCGGCGAGGCGCAGGCGAGAGCGCGCGAGTGGTTCCACGCCGCGGCAAGACGGGCGGCCGGTGAGGCACCCGACGCCGGCCCCTTCACGGTCAGTGACGCGCTCGACGCCTACCTCGATTGGTTCGGTCGCCATCGGAAATCGCTGGTCGCGACCCGCAGCGCGATCGAGGCGCACATCCGGCCGGCCCTCGGCGAGATCGAGGCCGCCAAACTGACCACGGCGACGCTCCGCCGCTGGCATGACCATCTGGCCGAGCAGCCGTCGCGCGTGCGCACCCGGCGAGGCGAGGCCCCGCGGCACCGGGGGCCTCCCGAGGACGCCGAGGCGCAGCGGGCGCGCCGGAGCACGGCCAACCGCGTCCTGACGATCCTCAAGGCTGCACTTAACCGCGCTTGGCACGATGGCAAGGTCACGAGCCCGGACGCCTGGCAGAAGGTCAAGCCGTACCGCGGCGCCGACGCCGCGCGCGTGCGCTACCTCCAGACGGATGAGTGCCGACGGCTGCTGAACGCGTGTCCGCCGGACTTCCGCGCGCTGGTACGCGGCGCCCTCGCGACCGGCTGCCGGTATGGCGAGCTCTGCCGGCTCGAGGTCTGCGACTTCGACCGCGACGCCGCCACGCTCCTGATTCGCGAGAGCAAGGCCGGCAAGCCCAGACACGTGCCGCTGGATGACGAGGCCGCCGGATTCCTGACGGCGATCACCGCGGGCCGAGCGGATGACGAGCGGATCTTTCGACGCGCCGACGGCCGCCCGTGGGGCAAGAGCCACCAGGCCCGGCCGCTGATCGAGGCCTGCAAGGCCGCCCGGGTCGAGCCGGCAGCCAACTTCCACTGCCTGCGTCACACGTGGGCGAGCCACCGCGTGATGAAAGGCGCGCCGCTGATGGTGGTCGCCCAAGTGCTCGGCCACAGCGATACCCGGATGGTCGAGAAGCATTACGGCCACTTGGCGCCGTCCTACATCCGCGACACAGTGCGCGCGACGGCGATGGACCTCGGGGCGCACGAGAATAATGACGGCGCCCGCATGGTGAGGCTTGCATGAACGGGCGGCGCCGGCGGCGAGGCGTAGTCGATATCGCCATCAACCTCCCGCTGCCAGCTGTCAGGCGATCCTTATTCCTGTCTCGAGGCGAGAAGCTCGGCGCGGTGCTGGTCGACTGGCGCACCCGGCGCCCGATCCCTACGAAGGCGCTCGAGGAACTCTACGAGCTGCCGCTCCAGGTGATCGATTGGCGAGTTGCCTTGAAACTGCCGTCTGACTTGGCGCCAGGCCTCTGGCTCGAGCCCATGCAGCCGGCGCCGGGCTCGCCGACCGGCTACGTCACGCTGTCGGCGAAGGTGGAGCCCGGCTGGCGGGCGGACCTGCCGAGCGTGATCGTCGCCCCGCGCCGGTTCTGGTTCGGCGAAGCGGGGGAGCTCAGGGGTGAGGTGAAGGCGCTTCCCCTAATGGACCTCATGACGAGCCATGGCTGGCAGCAGTACCAGGCGCTCAAGCATGGCGGCGAGAACGACCGTAGGCTTATCGAGTGGCAGTTGCGCGATCTGCCGCGGGAGCTTCGCGAGGAACTGCTGCGAGGCCTGCGGCAACGGGCTCGAGCCAGGCCCGGCAACAAGCGGACCCACGATCACGAGCGGATCATCGCCGAAGTCTGGAATGCGATCGACCACCGCAACTTGCGTACCGAGGCCGCGCTAGGAGAAGTCGCGGAGCGGCACGGCGTGACCGCGACGTGGGTGCGGATGTTGTTCAACTACGCGGTGAAAGGCAGCGTGCCGATCTTAGCAACCCGGGTAAACTAATCCCGCGCTGGATAGCTTTGGTGACCCGGCGCGCAGCACGTGAATATTGGATGCCCTCGGCCCACCATGGACAAGTGAGGGCACCTGATGGCTAAGAAGCAGCCGAAGCGCCGCGAGTCGCCCGAGCCGCTCGCGTATTCAGTGACCGATGCGGCGTGCGCCGCCGGCCTCGGTCGTTCGACCCTGTACGACCTGATGGCTCAAGGGCAGCTCGACTACGTCAAAGTCAGGTCGCGCCGGCTGATCACGCGCCAGGCGCTCGAGGCGCTGCTCGAGCGCCATCGAGCGGCGGCCTGACGTGCGAGCGCCCCGCCCGGGCACGGGCGAGGCGCGGCAGCGACGCTACGTAGACGACGGACCCTCGCAACGTAGCGCGCCGCGCAGCCCGTGCCAAGCGGTTGCCGCCCAACCAGCGCGGCAATCGGCACCGTCGAGCCCAGCGGTTCCGACGCTCGGACAGCACGCGCTGTCGTGCGTGGTCGCGCGCGACGTGGCACGCATGCTGGGGCGCGGCGCCCAGCCGCCCCGCCGCCAAAGGTAGCGGCCATGACCGACCGCGACGACTACCCAAGCCACGAGCAGACGTTCGCGGCCGCCGACGGCAGGATCGAGCTGGCGCAGCAGCTGTTGGCACGGGCCGAGCCGGTCGTCGAGGGCGACGCCGCCTGGCTGTACCTCACCAAGACCCGCAAGCTGCCGGCCGACAAGGTGCGCGCCGCACTGCCCGAGCTCAGGCTGATCACACCCCTGATCGAGGGTCGCGCAGCGTCCGACTACGGCGTGGCGTCGCTGCTGCGGGACCGGGATAGTGAGATCAGCGGCCTGCAGCTGGCCTTCGTCGACGCGACCGGCGCGGCGAGCGCCAAGTCGCCGAAGAGGCAAACCTACGCCTTGCGTGAGCACGGGGTGCGCGATGGCACGTTCCGTGCCGGAGGAAGCCCGGGCGATGTAGCCTACCTCTGTGAGGGCTACCTGGAGAAGGCGCTCGCAGTCGCGGCGCTCGGGATCGGGCCGGTTTACGGCGCGGGCGGCCGAGCGATACTTGGCTGCGCTCCACCGCCCGAGCCCGCGGTGGTGCTCGTCACCGATCGTCGGCCCGACGACAAGGTGGTCGACCTCAAAACGGGGCTGACTGCCGCCGACCTCCACGATCGCGACTACAAGCGTGCGGCGGACCTTCTCCTGCTAGCCGGCAAGGCCGTGTTGGTCACGCCCGACCCGCCGGTCTGCGCCCACGCGTGCAAGGATGCGGACGACGTCCTGGTCAAGCACGGCGCAATCTTGCTCGAGGAGTGGATCAGGCGGGCGCAGCCGGTCGACGGCCTGAGCCTGGACGGCGAGGCGCGGCGGATTGCCCGCATCGCCGACCCGCTGGAGCGCGACCGGGAGACGACCGCGGCGGCGAAACGGCTCAAGGTCCGGGTCGCCGTGCTGCGCGAGGCGGTGCGAAGATACCATGATAGTGGGGCCGACCGGCCCACCGAGGACCTGACGCCCGGCTCAGCGATGGTGTTCGAGGACCTGGTTCCGGCGGCCGAGCGCCAAGAGGGCGCCCGGCTGCTCGACGACGTGGCGGACGCCATCCGCCGGCATGCCTTCCTGGACCAGGGCGACCGGGTGAAGTGCGTGCTCTGGACGGTTCACGGGCACCGACGCTTCCTCGGCAACACGACGGTGCTGCCGCGGCTCGTGATCACGGCCGCCTCCCCGGACAGCGGCAAGAGCACGCTCGCGGTCACGATCCAATGCCTCTCGGACATCGCCGAGCACATGGTGAGCCCGACGCCGGCGAACATCTTCAGGACGATCGAGGCCCTCAACTGCGCCTGCCTGCTCGACGAGGCGGACGCCTGGTATCCGCGGAATGAGGCCCTGCGGGAGATCGTCAACGCCGGCTTCACGATTGAGGGCGCGACCGTCCTCCGAGTCGAGGATGTCGGCCGCGGCGCGAAGCGAGTACTCGAGCCTCGGCGGTTCTCGGTGTTCGCCCCGATCGCCGTCATTGGCAACAACCTCGAGCGGGTTCTCGCCTGGACGATCCTGTCTCGCGCCCTGATCGTGCGGATGCGTCCGGCCCGCGTGCGGGAGGTCGCTGAAGACATCTTCGGGAACCGGGAGGCGGTCGCCCGGCTGCGCATCCTTGCGGGGCGGATCAAGCGGTGGGTTGCCGATAACGAGCTGGCGCTCTCGGTCGCCACCCCGGCAATGCCGGAGGGTGTGATCAACCGCCTGAGGCTGACCTGGCGGCCGATGCTCGCGATTGCCGACAGGGCTGGCGGGAACTGGCCGAGGCTGGCGCGGGAGGCGCTCGCGGCCGATCTTGCGCGGGAACGCGATCCGGGCCTCGGCGAGCAACTGCTGCTCGATATCCGCGATGCCATCGTGGCCCATGGCCGGATGGTCGGTGATCGGCTGGCCATGCACACCGGCGCCATCATTGAGCAGCTGCTCCAACTGGAGCTGCGGACCTGGAGCGTGTTCGGCAAGGCGCGGCAGAATATCCGGGACACGGACGTCGCCCGACTGCTCTCGCCCTACGAGGTCCGGCCTGAGCAGATCAAGATCGGGAAGCTCAACCGCAGAGGGTACCAGCTGCCGGCCATCGAAGCAGCCATCGCCCGCTACGTGCCCCCCAAGCATCGGACTTCAGACCCTATAGACCCTGACAGCCGCTACCCCGCTACCGAGGGGTCGAAGCCCAGTGGTCCTGCGGGCTTCGACGGTAGTGGGGGCGATGCTACCTCGCCGCTACACCCCTCCAGCCCGCTACCTGGCGGGGGTATCTCGAACGAAATTCCGGGGGAGGTAGCTGCTACCTCAGAAGTAGGTGCTTCCCCTTTTCTCGGGGAGGATCAATCAGGTAGCGGGGTAGCGGCTCAGGGACCTATCGCAACTCAAGAGCACGTAGCGGGTAACGGCGGTCCCCAGCCCCCTGCCGAGCTCTCAACCGTAACGTGCGCATCCTGCGGGTCCGAGTTCCCGCGGCCACCGCGCGGTCGCCCGCCGAAGCGTTGCCCGGCGTGCCGCGGCCTCAAGCCCGAGGCGCTCGATCCGGGGGTGGTGTGGTCATGACGCGCCGCCCGGCAAGCCAGCCAGCTTCCGACGGCGGCCGGCTGTCGGATCGACAAGGGCGGGCGGCGGTCCCTGAGGTAGCCTCGCAAGGGATCGCCGCCCGCCTACGCCGGGCACGCAAGGACCCGCTCGGCGCCCTGATTGCCGCGGCGTGCGAGGCGGGCGTGCGGTTCCGGATCAGCGGCGCCGACTTGGTGATTGACGGCGCTCGTCGCCTACGCCCCGCCGACCTGGCGCTGCTCCAGGGCCACGTCGACTTGATCCGCGAGCGGCTGGCGCTGACGGCGCATGACGACGACCTGCTCGGTCGGCTGGGCGTCGAGCTCGAGCTGATCACGGACGCGACCCGCGCCCGGGAGGTGGTCGAAGGCCTGCCGGCTACGGTCGGGTTCGACGTTGAGACCACGCCCTTGCCCGAGCACGCACCTCCGCCCGCCTGGCTGGCGATCACGAAGGACGGTCGCTTGGCGAAGCAGCAGCCCATGTCCAAGGACGAGATCGGTCTTGACCCGCACCGCGCCCGGCCGCGGCTGGCCCAGATCTACGATCCGCGAGCCGAGGCGGTCTACGTGATCGATCTGCGGCTGGTCCCACTCGAGGCGCTTGGGGAGCTGTGGTCGCGTCGGCTCGTGATCCACAACGCCGCGTTCGAGATCTGCATGTTGCACGGACGGCCGCGTGATGTGATCGACAGCATGCAGCTGGCCGGGCTGCTGTACGGCACCGAGCGGGGCGTCCGTCGGCTGGCCAACGTCGCCGGGGCGGCGCTCGGCCTCGAGCTCCCGAAGGACCTGCAGACGAGCGACTGGTCGGCCGCCAGGCTATCCAGGGCGCAGCTGGCGTATGCTGGGCTCGACGCCGTGGTCGCGCACAGGGCCGCCCGGGTGCTGTTTCGGGGCCTCGAGCCGGATGCCCGACCAGCCTTCGCTGCCCAAAACGCCGCCGTCCCGGTGATCGCCAGGATGCGCCTCGCCGGCCTGCCCCTCGACCCGGCGATCCATCTCGAGACGGTCGCGGGCTGGGAGCGCGATCAGGCTGAGGCTCGAGCTGCGTTCGTCGCGGCGGCCGGCGAGGACGTGCCGCCCCAAGGCCCGAGGCGGAGCGCTTGGCTGGAGCGGCGGCTTGCGGACCTCGGTGCGGACGAGCTCCGCTCGTGGCCGCGCAGTGAGGCCGGCACCCTCAAGACGGGCGCCGAGCACCTGAAGAGGCTAGCCTGGTGCGAATGGGTGCGCCCGCTGATCACTGTCGCCCGCGCCGACCAACGCCTGAGCAGCTTCGGCCGGAAGCTCGTGGCGGCGATCAGCCCGGTGACCAGCCGCCTCCACGGCGACCTCATCCCATGCGCGCAGAAGAGCGGTCGGACGTCATGCTTGGCGCCCAATCTGCTGGGCCTGCCGCTGGAGGCGCGGCGCGCCGTGATCGCCCCGCCTGGCAGGATGCTCGTGGTCGCTGACCTGGGCCAGATCGAGCTCCGTGTTGCGGCCGAGCTCAGCGGCGACCCGGCCATGCGCCAAGCCTTCTGTGACGGTCGGGACCTCCACCGGGTGACCGCGGGCGCCATCATGGGCACGGCCGAAGAAGATGTGACGCCGGAGCAGCGGAAGGCCGCCAAGCCGGTCAATTTCGGCGTCCTGTACGGCCAGGGCGCGAGGGGCCTGCGGGCGACGGCCTGGTCCGACTACGGGCTCGACATGTCGCTCGCCGAGGCCGAGCGCGCCCGGGCTGCGCTGCGTGCCCGGTACCCGACGCTGATCGCCTGGCAGCGACGCACGGTCGACCGGGCCAACGCGGCCGGCGTTCTGCGCTCCGTGCTCGGTCGGCCGCTGCGGGCCGAGTGGGAGCCGGGCGGGCAGATCCGTTACACGCTGGCCTGCAACTACCCCATCCAATCCTCGGCCGCCGACGTGCTGCTGGTCGCGATGGCGAAGGCGGCGCCGATGCTCGAGGGCATCGACGCCGCGATCATCCTCCAGGTCCATGACGAGCTGGTGGTCGAAGCGGCCGAACGGGACGCCCTGACCGCTCGCGACCGGCTGGTCGAAGCCATGACCGAGGCATTCCTCGAGGTCTTCCCCGAAGCGCCGGCGACGGGGCTGGTCGACGTCGCGGTTGTCGACTGCTGGGCGCAGGCGAAGGCTTGAGCGGGATGTCCTCGTACCCTGCGCTCTTCGGCCGGACGGCTCGACGCGGCGCGGTGCGCGCCCCGGCCGAAGCTGGGGCAACGAATTTATACCGGTGAGCGAGGTCACCCTGAACCGCACCACCTTCCGCACGAGCCGGCTGCTCGACTTCGCCTCCGAAAAGGAGCTGGTCGCCCAGATCAGTCACGCGAAGGAGGCCTGGCCGGTCGTCATCCTGAAAGAGCTGGTCGACAACGCCATCGACGCCTGCGAGGAGGCCGGCATCGCCCCGGTGGTCGCAGTCACCCTCGCTCGCAACAGGATCTCCATCGAGGACAATGGCCCTGGCATCCCCTGCGACGTGATCCAAGACGTCCTCGACTTCTCGGTCCGAGTTCAGCTCGCGCGAGGCCTACGTCAGCCCGAGACGATCGTCGCGATCCCGTTCGTCCTCGACGGCCACGCCGGCCGGACCGTGATCGAGACGCGTGGCCAGCGCCACCGGATCGACCTTGGCCTAGACCGCATCCGTCAGCAGCCGACCGTCGAGCACCGCGTCGAGCCCGGCGATGTCGAGGTCGGGACCCGGATCACCGTTGAGCGGCCGGAGGCCGATTCCCCAAGGTCAATCCTGTGGGCTGCAACCCTCCAATTCTTACAACTCGCCGCCTCTTACCCGTGGCTCAACCCGCATCTCACGCTCGCGGTCGACGGGTCGGCCCTCGAGGGGCCCGACCCCGCGAATTCATCGGCCTTTACCGTACGAATGCTTCTGCTCGATCATCGATACCGAGCCAGTCACAACCCGCCAGCTTCATCATCGACACTCGCGAGCGCCGACCTTCCGACCCTCGATCGCCTGCCCGATCCGCCTCGAGTTTCGTCCTCGTTCCCGGGCGCGATCGCTGCTGTTCTACAACGACTCGAGCTGAGCGGATTGGCTGAACGCCTGGCGTTCAGGCGGACGATCGGATCTGGGGCGACAAACAGGGGTGACGAGACGGCCGATTTCGGCCTCGATTCCGTCGATTCTGGCGGTCCATTTCACACGGGTGGCCCGGGAGAGGCCGCTGTGCGTACTATAGTATTGCAACTGGTTCGAAGGGCTGATAGTTGGGGGTCAAGGTTCAACGAGCCTCGGTCGAGGTTCCGTCGAAGGTTCATCGATGGCCGTCATCGCGTTCAGAGACACCAGTCTGGGGTACAATGGCCCGCGGCCGAGCCCGTACGCCAAGCCGCATGTCCTGGCCCGGCTCAGTGGCCACTGCCAGGTCGCCCGCTACATCCAGCGGTTTGCCAAGGAGCTGGACGACCAGCTCGGCTCGACGACGCCGGCGCAGAAGGCTTTGATCAAGGAAGCGGCGATCAAATCAGCGAAACTTGGCCTGTTGGTCGACAAGATCTTGGCCGATAGCGAGCCTGACTTGGATTACGCGAGCCGCTGCTATTTGGCCTGGTCGAACAGCCTGCGTCGGGATCTCGAGGTGCTGGGGATCGGCAAGCCCGAGGTCCAAGCGCCGCGGATCGCGGACTATCTGGCGGGGCGACCGAAGAAGGGCTCCGCGGTGCGATGATCGTGAAGGCCGCCTGACGTGGACTTGGTCGAGGCCTGCCGCGACGACCAGCTGTTCAAGCCGTGGTTCCGCGATCCGGCGACGTGGCGGTCCTGGTTCGCGTTCCTGAGGGCGTTGTTCGCCCTGCCGGCCGAGGCGGGCGACCTCGAGCTGTTCACCCGTTGCACCGGGCGGGCGAGTTGGCCGACCGAGCCTGCGATCGAGGCGTGGATCACGGCTGGCAGGCGGTCGGGCAAGTCGTTCATCCTGGCGCTGGTCGCGACGTATTTGGCCACGTTCCGGGACTGGCGGCCGTATCTGGCGCCGGGCGAGATCGGGACGATCATGGTGGTCGCGACCGATCGCCGGCAGTCGAGGACGATCATGCGCTACATCCAGGGCTTCCTAACCGAGTGTCCGCTGCTCGCCGCCGAGGTCGACAGGACGGTCCACAGCGAGACCGATGGCTGGAGCTTCAGCCTGGCGAACCGGGTGGTGATCGAGGTCCACGTTCCGTCTTTCCGCCGGATCAGGGGTTACACGGTGCTGGCGGCTCTGCTCGACGAGATTGCGTTCTGGCGCGCCGAGGACTCCGCCAACCCGGACCGAGAGGTTCTGGAGGCGATCCGGCCTGCGCTGGCGACGGTGCCGGGCTCGATGCTTCTGGCGGCGAGCAGCCCTTACAGCAGGAGGGGTGTGCTGTGGTCCACTCATAGGGCGCATTTCGCCAAGGACGGGCCGGTTCTGGTCTGGCAGGCGCCGACGACCACCATGAATCCGACGGTTTCGTCTCGGGTCGTGGACGATGCGCTGGCGCGCGACGCGACGTTGGCGGCGAGTGAGTGGCTGGCGCAATTCAGGAGCGATCTCGAGAGTTTCGTTTCCCGCGATGCGGTCGAGGCTTGCATCGAGCCGGGCATTCGCGAGCGTCCGCGGGCGGCCAACACCCGCTATGGTGGCTTCGTCGATCCGAGCGGTGGCCGGGCTGACGCCTTCACGCTGGCGATCGGCCACAAGGACGGCGACGTGGTGGTTCTGGACTGTCTGAGGGAGCGGCATCCGCCCTTCGACCCCTCTTCGGCCGTGCGCGAGTTCGCCGAGACCCTTCGGGACTACGGCCTGGCGACGGTCAGCGGTGACAGGTATGCCGGCGAGTGGCCCGTGAGCGAGTTTCGGTCCCACGGGATCGCTTATCAGGCCTCGGAGCGCCCGAAGGGTGATCTGTACCGAGAGCTCCTTCCCTTGATCAATTCACGGCGGGCCGAGCTTCTGGATCATCCCAAACTAGTGGCGCAGTTGTGCGGTTTGGAACGGCGGGTCGGGCGCGGCGGCCGGGATGCGATCGACCACCCGCCGGGGGCGCACGATGACTTGGCCAACGCGATGGCCGGCGCGCTGATGCTGGCGGTCGGGCGGCAGCGACTACCGCTGGTCTGGTGATCGCCCACGTCGGCTTGCAAGTCAGCTCTGGCACGCGCGGGGTTGGGGATGGCGGTCACGTCGACCTTGGCTTTCAATGCCATGCTGGCACGCCATCCCCTATCCCTATTGCTACGGAGTTGTCGTGGGCGGCGTTGTGGTAGGCGTTCCAGACTCGCACACGAGAATGGCAGCACCCCTGCCCTTACCGGGTTTGGTCGCGGTGATCACCAGTTGTTCATTAACCACGCTCACGGTCTGCGACCGCAGGTTAGCCTCGCGCAGGGCGTCGAGGCCGTCGGAACAGGGGTCGCCCGCCTTGACGTTGATCGTGACATCGCCCGTGGTTTGGATGCTGTTCACGACCAGCTGGGTCTCGGTCGTCGTTTGGGCTGAAACGCTGGCCGCGCCCAGCAGCAAGGCACCCATCGCGACACTACTCATCAACAAGCGCTTCATCTCGCGTTACCTCCAAAGTTGAGCTCTTCCCAGGCAGATCCGCACATAGGACTTTAGCGCGGCGCGGTGTGGTGAGTCAAGGCCTTGTCCGGGTTCAGGGTGAGTGAGAGAGCGGGGTCTCGTGGGATGTGAGGGCATGAAGGTAGGCGGCTGGGGTGAGGCCGCGGCAGTGGTTGTAGAGATGGGCGAAGCTGTCGATCAGGCGGTTCAAGTCGGGGAGCTGGTGGGGGAGGTCGTAGCAGGCGTAGAACTCGTAGCGCCAGGCGCCGTTGGCGCGCTCGACCGCGCCGTTGAGCTTGGGCGACTTGGGCAGCAGGACGAACAGCCGGATGCCCTTGGCCGTAGGCGGTCTCCAAGGTGGCCATGAACTCGGAACCGCCGTCGACCTGGATGGCCTGGACCGGGAACGGGAACGCCTCGACCAGGTGGTCGAGGAAGAGAGCGGCGGCCTGGCTGGTGGCGCGTCGGCAGGCGCGGGCGGCAGTGAAGCGGGCGACCGGATCGTAGGCGGTGAACTGCTTGATGGTGCGCTCCCCGGAAGGGTTGACCGTCAGGGTGTCGAGCTGGACCAGGGCGCTGGGGGTCCTGGCTTTGAAGCCTTTGGGCAGGCGCAGCGCGTGGCGGCGGGTGGGGCCCCCGATGGCGGCCGAGTTGGCAGCAGCTAAGCTGGCGGCGGACGTGCGGTACGGGCTGGACGACGCCGCGCGCGACCAGCGCCTTGAGGATGCGGCCGGCCGTGCTGTCGAAGACGGCGTGACCTTGAGCGCGCAGCAGCAGCCCGAGCTTGGCCTTGCCCCACATCGGGAAGTCGCGGCGCAGGCGCTCGAGCGCGCGCACCATGGCCGTGGGCCAGCGCGCTTGACGCCTTCGCGTGGGGCCCGGGAGCGCGGCACGGGCTGCTTTACCCAGCGGTAGAGCGTGCTCACCGGCACCCTGACCGCGACCGCGGCCTGGACGGCATTGAGCCCGGCGGCGCGGGCACCACGCCAGCGGCGGAGCGCGTCGCGCCTGGCCGCTTCGCTGTCTTGGGGGCGCGCGGCCAGGCGCGACGCCAGCCGGGCCGCCTGATAGACTTGGCGGCGCAGGCCGATGTAGAGGTTGAGATCAAATCGGACAGTTAGTGGGTTTGCAGTGGTTGTCGGCTCTGAGCGAGTCTACCCCAACGAGCGAGGAGCCGCATGATGACGAGAGACCAAAAGATCATCCGCAGCAAGGTGGGCGTGCTGGAGCTGGCCAAGCAGCTGGGCGACGTCAGTCGCGCCTGCAAGATCATGGGCTACAGCCGGGACAGCTTCTATCGCTTCAAGGAGCTCTACGGGAGCGGTGGGGAAGCGGCGCTGATCGATCTGTCGCGGCAGCGGCCCAATATCAAAAACCGAGTGGCCGTCGAGATCGAGGCGGCGGTGGTCGAGCTGGCGATCGAGCAGCCCACCTGGGGGCAGACCCGGGTGGCCAACGAGCTGGCCAAGCGCAGCCTACGCATCTCGCCGGCCGGGGTGCGCGGGGTCTGGCAACGCCATGACCTGACCACAATGAAGCATCGCCTGAAAGCCCTCGAGGCCAAGGTCGCTCAGGACGGTGTGGTGCTGACCGAGGCCCAACTGCAGGCGCTCGAGAAGGCCCGGCAGGACCAGCAGGCACACGGTGAGTTCGAGAGCGAATGCCCGTGCTACTGTGGCGCCCAGGACACCTTCGACGTCGGCACGATGAAGGGCGTGGGTCGGATCTACAGCAGACCTTTATCGACACCTACAGCAAAGTCGGCTTCGCCAAGTTGTACGACGTCAAGACCGCGATCACCGCCGCCGAGCTCCTGAACGATCGGGTGATTCCGTTCTTCGACCAGCACGAGATTCCGTTGTGCCGGGTGCTGACCGATCGGTGCACCGAGTTCTGCGGCAACCCCGAACGCCACGAGTATGAGCTGTACCTGGCGGTCGAGGACATCGATCACAGCCGAACCAAGACCAAGAGCCCGCAGACCAACGGCATCTGCGAGCGTTTCCACAAGACCATCCTGCAGGAGTTCTACCGGGTCGCCTTCCGCAAGCAGGTCTATCGCAGCATCGCCGAGCTGCAGGCCGATCTGGACGAATGGATGGCGGAGTACAACGAGGTCCGGACGCACCAGCCCGCATTTCTCAAACCCCATAGCGGGATGGAGCAGCCGAGCCAGATCGACTTGACGAGCGGAGCGCCCGACGCACGCTGAGGGTTGGATGGCGTCGACGACGAATTTCCGGACGAGCGGCCGCTGGCCCCCGATGGGGCCGCGGAACTCGGCTACAGGGGGTCGTTTAGAAGGCGGCGGCACGTTTCAGATAGAGATAGGCGAGGTGATACTCGGTCTGGTAGGGGCAGGCGGAGGCCATGGCCACCTTGATCCGGCGCACGCTGCGGCGCACCTGAGCGCCGATCTTCAAGAGCTTGAGGCGGATGGTGCCGCAGGTGGCGCTGGCGAACTGCGTGTGGCGCAGACCGATCCGGCGGAGCGCTTCGACGAGCACGTAGGCGAAGGAGGCGAACCACAGCCGCAGCTGATTGGCCCTCATGGTGGCTGCCGAGGTGCGGCCCGCGAACAGGTCGAGCTGCTGTTCCTTGATGCGGTTTTCCATCTCCCCACGCGCGCAGTAGATGTCCTCGTAGAGGCTCCGGGCGTCGATCTCGGACGTTGGCAAGGAGGTGACGACGAAGCGCGGGTTCGGGCCCTTGGCCAAGGGCTCGGCCTTGCCCACCACCCGGCGTTGGCGGCTCCAGCTGTCGAGCGTGGCGTAAGTGAAGTCGTCGAACCGGCGGGCTGACTGGCCGGTTGCGGCATGCTCGGCTTCGGCCTCGGCCAGCGCGCCCTCGATCTCGGCCAAGAGACGCGGATTGCGGGCGAGACCGAAGACGTAGTCGACGCCGTTGGCTTCGCACCAGGCCATCAGCTCGTCGCGCGCGAAGCCGGAATCCGCCCGCAGCAGGATCGCGACCCGTGGCCAGCACGCGCGGATCTGAGCAATGATCCGTTCGATCTCCTCCCCGGCGCCGGCCGCGGCGTCGATGTTGGCACGCCGCAACTTGGCGGCCAGCAGGTGACGGCCGCAGAAGACGTACAGCGGCAGGTAGCAGTAACCGTCGTAGGAGCCGTGGAAGAAGCGCCCTTCCTGGTGGCCGTGGAGCGGGTCGTCCGTGGCATCGAGATCGAGAATGATCCGCTCGGGAGGCTTCGCGTGCGCTTCCAGGAACAGCGCGACGAACAGCTCCTCGACCGCCCGCGGGTCGTGGCCGATCTTGTGGTAGCGGTCGAGGGTCGCGGCCGGTGCGTGCTCAAGCCGGTTCAGCGTGCTTTTGCCGGCGAGCGGGGCACAGTCGGCACGCCGCGCTTCCAGTTTGCCGACCAGGGTCGCCAGCACCGGGTCGTGGCGCAGCTCGTCATGGTCGACCAAATCCTCATACCCCAGCGCGATGCCGCAAATGCGCTGCGTGAGCATGGTTTCGACGCTATGCTCGACCAACTCTTGGACGCGCCCATCAGCGAAGCACCGCGCCAAGCGCCGCACCAGGCCGATCGCCCGGTTCGTGGCGCCGAGCAGCAGCGCGCCGGCGTCGGAGGTCACCTGCCCGCCGTCGAAGGCGGCCACCACTTGGCACCCTTCAACCGCTTCAAATCCGAACAGATCGCGGCTACACTCTGTTGGCATCGGGGACCTCTCCTGACCGGCTTAAACCTTTGTTGCAGAAGAGTTATCGCCGATCTCAAGCCCCGATGCACCTCCTGGTTTGAGAAATGCGGGACCAGGGGCGATGGTGCTATGGCAAGACGCCGATGCACACCTTCCGCGACGCCCTGCCTCTGGCTAAGCCCGCATTCCCCGGATAAGTCGAATGCCTGGTGATGTTCTCGGCCGATTTTGCTAATGATGTCAGGTGGTTGAGGCGGCCGACGGGGCGTGATCGTGGGGTATCCGACGGGTGAAGCCAGAGAGCTACCTCTGAGACCCAGGTTCGATCGCCGGATCAAGTTGGAATTCCACGGCGCCAGGATCACGTCCGACGGTGGTCTGCTCGCCTACCGTGAACTCGATGATGCCCTCGGGGTCACCGACATGGCGATCACGAAGCTTCTCGACGGCCGCCGTGGCAAGAACACGCGCCACAAGCTGGGCGGCCCTGTTCCGCCAATCGGTGTTCGGGCGGCTCGCTGGCTACGAGGACGTGAACGACGCCGAGCAACTCGCCCGCGACCCCGCCATGTGGGCCATCGTCAGCCGTGAGGGCCTCGATCGTACGGCCGCTTCGAGCAGCCAGATGGGGCGCTTCGAGACCGAGTGGCTGGCGACGGACGCCGACCTGGCGGCCCTGACGGATCTGTCGGGCATCTGGATCGACCAGATCCATGATCGGAGGCCGCCCCGCATGATCGTCCTCGACATGGACAGCTCCGAGAGCCCGACCCACGGCGAGCAGGAAGGCTCGGTCTGGAACGGCCATTTCGCCTGCACCTGTTACCACCCGCTGTTCCTGTTCAACCAGTTCGGTGACCTGGAGCGTTGTCTGCTGCGGCCCGGCAACGCCCACAGCGCCGAGGACTGGCGTCCGGTCTGGAGCCGGTGATCGCCCGCTGCCGCGAGCGGGGCGTCGTGCTGTACTTCCGTGCCGATGGGGCGTTCGCCAAGCCCGAGATCTACGAGCTGCTGGAGGCCGAGGACATCCGCTACGCCATCCGGCTGCCGGCCAACCAAGTGTTACAGCGGCGGATCGGCCACTTGCTGACGCGGCCGGTCGGTCGGCCACCCAAGAAGCCGATCGTGTCCTACGCCAGCTTCCGCTACCTTCCGGCGGCTGGACCAAGGCGCGCCGGGTGGTGGCCAAGGTCGAATGGCACCAGGCTGAGCTATGCCCGCGCGTCGGGTTCATCGTGACCAACCTGGCGCGCCCCGCCAACCGGGTGGTCAAGTTCTACAATGGCCGCGGCACGGCCGAGCAGCACATCAAGGAAGGCAAGCACGCTATCCGCTGGACGCCTGCCATGTTTTCCGCCACAACGCCGTGCGGCTCCAGCTGCACGCGCTGGCCTACAACCTCGCTAACTTCATGCGCACCTTGGCGCTGCCGGAGGAGGTCGAGGGCTGGTCGCTCACGACCCTCCGGGAGAAGCCGGTGAAGATCGGCGCCAGGATCGTGCGCCACGGCCGCTATGTCGTGTTCCAGCTGGCCGAGGTGACGGTGCCGAGAGCGCTGTTCGCCGAGATTCTGCGCCGGATTGACCAGCTGCAGCCAAGGCCGCCGCCGCTCCCGGCATGAGCATCGAAAGCGATGAACGACGGCAACTCGACGGGAGAGGTGCGTCCATGATCGACCGAAAACCGTTCAAAAACGGCTCAAACCCGAGCCGCGAGCGCGAAGAGGCGGTTCTGCGCGGCGTCAGTGGCTGGCTCGAGCCCTCGGAGCCTTGGCTTGCGCGTCGGAACGGCATATCGTCCGGCGTTCAGGAGCCCGCTTATGGGAAATGTCGGCTGAGGAGAAGGTGATCGCGGCATAGTGAGCATCGGACAGACGCAAGGCAGCCGACAGCCAGGGCCAAAACACCAACTGTCAGATCAAGTCTAAGCTTCTACACATCATGCCAGGGCTGCGGATGATCTTTTGGTCTCTCGTCATCGTGCGGCTCCTCGCTCGTCGGGGTAAACTCGCTCAGAGCCGACAACCACTGCAAACCCACCAACTGTCCGATTTGCACATCTTCTGTCATCGGGCGTTGTGTGCCAAGTGGTTTTTGAACACCGGCGAGGTGCTGGTTTCTGTCCGTGATCCGCGGCGATGGTGTGCTGCCGCGCTCACCTGATGCGATCGGCGTTGGCGGAGGGAGCCCATCTCGAAAACGGCGTCCTGATGGCGCCGAAGTGTCCAGCGGCTTGCCCTCGGCCATCGTCCCCACCGGGTTCTTCCCTCAGCGGGAAGGGGCGCAGGCGGAACCGGCGTCATGCCGTTTGCGCCTGGAAGTCGGTGCCGTTGACCCACATGCGGTGCAGAATCACGGCAAGCCTGCGTGCGAGCGCGACTTTCGCGCGCTTGGCGCCGCGGCGCGCCGCCACCCGCATGGCCCAAGCCTTCAAGGGAAACCAGCGGGCGACGCGGGTCATCATCACATGCGCCGCTTCGAAGAGCGCGACCCGCGCTCGGGCATCGCCGGCCTTGGTGATCGCGCCTGGCCGATCGGTCTCGCCGGATTGGTAGCGGCTCGGGGTAAGACCGAGCGCCGGCCCCACGGCTTTCGATCGGGTGGACCGCGCCGGGTCGTCGATCGCGGCAACGTAGCTGAGAGCGACCACGGCGCCGACACCGGGGACCGTCATCAGACGACGGCAGACGGCATCATCGCGCGCCTGATCCCGGACCAGCTTGTCGAGGCGGGCGAGCTCCTCGGTAAGTCGGTCGCGGGCAACCAGGATCGGGTCAAACGCCGCCCTGAGCACGGGATGTACGGCGATGAGCCGGCGAACGGCTCCACTCCAGCGCTCCCGTAGCAGGCGCGGCGGCCGGAGACCAAAGCCATGCAACAAACCTCGCACGCTGTTGTCGAGACCTCCTAAACGCCGGACCAGGGTGTCGCGGGCGCCAAGGAGAACGCGCCGCTCGCGGGCTGAAGCTGTCTTCACGTGGACCGGTCGGAACCAGCCCATCCGCAGGAGCTGCGCGATGCCGTAGGCGTCCCGACGGTCGGTCTCGATGAGCGAAGCCTTGAGCGCAGCATGGACGTGTCGCGTCTCCATCAGCACGGTCTCGAGACCAAGGTCAGGTCCATGTGGCGCTAAGACGGCTCCGATCGCATCCGGATCGGTCGTCACCACCCCCTCGAAGACAATATGACCCTGGCAGTCGACGACGCAGATCGACGTGGTCGACAGCGAGACAGTCCAACCCTGCGAAGCGCTTCATCACGGTCATCCTTTCCATCTGGGCCCGGACAGCTTGTCAGCTTGCCAGGGCCTGAGCCCGATGACCGCATCTCGAAGAACCGGGGTTTTTTTGGGTGATCGGTGTCGGTGAGAGGCCTGACGGTGGCGACGCACTGGTAGGAGTGGCGATTTGCCCGTTTGCGATCTCACCTTGTAGACTATTGCGCTTAACGGTTGAGGTCAGGCGGGTTCTGGGCGCAATTCGAACCAGGCCAGCCGGCGCATGTTGGTGACCAGGTTGGCAAGGCCGAGCTTGGTCGTGGCGCGGGCTAGGAGTCTGTCCGAGTATTAGCGCGTGAGGGATGGACGAGCAGGACGCGGCGTGGTTGATCAGCTTGCATGAGCAAGACCTTTCGGGCGTGGGACGTGGACCAGGTCTGGCTGTTGCCGCCGTCGGTCCACGACTTCGTGCCGGCGGGCCATCCGGCGCATCTGCTGCGTGAGCTGGTGCGCGGGGAACTGGACCTGTCGGCGATCGTCGAGCCCTACGAGCGGGAGGAGCGCGGCCAGCCGCCCTACCACCCGGCGATGATGGTGGCGCTGCTGCTCTATGCCTACAGCCAGGGCGTCTACGCCTCGCGGCGGATCGCCAGGGGCTGTGAAGAGCAACTCGACATCATGCCGGTGACCGGCATGCAGCGGCCGGATTTCCGCACCATCAGCGACTTCAGGAAGCGCCATCTTGAGGCGCTGGCGGCGCTGTTCGTGCAGGTCCTGCGGCTGTGCCGGCAGGCGGGGCTGGTCAGGCTTGGCCACGTCGCGCTCGACGGCACCAAGCTCAAGGCCAACGCGAGCAAGCACAAGGCGATGAGCTATGGCCGGATGAGGTCGGCCGAGGCGGCGCTCGCGGCCGAGGTCCAAGGCTGGCTGGCCCAGGCGGAGGCCGCTGACGCCGCCGAGGACGCCGAGCATGGCCCCGAGATGCGCGGCGACGAGCTGCCGGACTGGGTCGCCGACCAACAGGCGCGGCTGGAGCGCATCCGGGCGGCCAAGGCAGCGCTCGAGGCCGAGGCGAGGGCTGACCCGCCGTCGCCAGACGCCGAGCCCGGCCCGTCCTCGGGCATGGTCGATCATGGCCGTCCGGCGCGCGCCCCGGCCGCGCGCCTGGCTTCCAGCGCCGACCTTGGTGGTCGGCGCGAAGCGGCGCGTCCGCCCGCGCGGGCGCAGCGCAACTTCACCGACCCCGACAGCCGGGTCATGAAGACCAGGGATGGCTTCGTCCAGGGCTACAACGGCCAGCTCGCGGTCGACGCCGCGCATCAGATCATCACCGCCCAGCGCCTGACCACCAACGGCAACGACCAGGCTGGTCTGGTGCCGCTGCTCGAGGCGACCATGGCCGCGCTCGGGCGTAAGCCGCGCGAACTCTCGGCCGATGCCGGCTTCTGCCGCGAGGACAACCTCGAAGCCCTGGCGGCGCGCGGCATCCGGGGCTACCTGGCGCCCGGCCGGGGCCGTCACGGCAACCCCGACCCGAGTGGTCAGCGGCAGATCCGGCCGGGCTCGCGGATGGCCGACATGGCCGCCAGGCTCAAGCGCGCCGGCCGGCGCTCGCGCTATCGCCTGCGCAAGCAGACGGTCGAGCCGGTGTTCGGTCAGATCAAGCACGCCCGCGGCTTCCGCCAGTTCCTCTTGCGCGGCTTCACCAAGGTCCAGGCCGAGTGGGCGCTGGTCTGCCGCCCACAACCTGACCAAACTGGTCAGCACCCGGACCGCCTGAACTCACCCTCACCCAAACCTCGGCCATCCGCCGTGCCCGTCACCACGACCCGGCAGCACTTGCCATCACCAGCCCCTCCCACCAAACCATTACCCGGACAGGCTCCTAGTCCGACCGTGCGGATCAGCAGGCCGAGCCGGCATTTCTGGGGGCGAACACATGTTCAACGGCGACCCGGACCCGCGCCCGCGTGGCGTTGCCGCGGGCGATGTGTGCCGGCATCCGCGCGGCTTGGCGCGCTGGAACTGGGGCACCAGCCCGCGCCGCGCCAGCAGCGCGACATTGGCCGCCGAGCGATCGGCAGCGTCGACCCAGACGGCGCTCGCCGTATTGTCGGGATCGAGCAGCCGGCCAAGCTGGCCGCCGTCGTGCGTCGCGGCGCAGCCAGCGGCGCCGAGCGCGGCCTCAAAGCGCGCGAACAAACGCTCGATGGCGCCCGCTTGGGTCAGCTGTTCACGGTACAGCCAGAGCGTCTTGGCGTCCGGCAGAAGGTTCTCGAGCGCGAGCCCAAGGAAGCGCATGAACGAGAGCCGGTCGCGGATCTGATACTCGGTCTGATCGTCGGACAGCGTGTAGAGCGTCTGCAGCACCAGGATCTTGAACATCAGCACCGCATCGTACGGCGGCCTGCCACCCTTGGCCCGATCCGAGCGTGCGAGCGCCAACTCCAGCTCGGGGCGGAAAAGCTCAAAGTCGATCACCAGCGCCAGCCGTTCGAGCGGATCGCCCGCCGCCGACAACGCCGCATACCGCCGATCCCGGTCGAAGAACCCTGGCTGACCCGCCATCCGCACCTCTCCGCTGCGATCCGCAGCTCAGTGCATCACATCAAGCCGTGATCCGTCAGGTTTTCGAGATGTCCATTTGATCTCAACCTCTACAAATAAAGCGCCACAGCGAGGCCCGACCTATGCAACCATCTTCGCGCTGCTTTACGGGCTCGGGCTGCGGGTCGGCGAGGTCGCGCGGCTCACCAGAGCGGACGTCGATGATCTCGACCGACGGCTGCTCGTCATTCGCGAGACGAAGTTTGCCAAGTCCCGCCTCGTGCCGTTCGGTCCGCGAATGTTCATGCGGCTCGCCGGCTATGTCGACCTCCGGGAGCGCCGCTCGGGGCCGCTGATGCGTGACGCCCCGATGTTCACCTTCACCGCCGGCCGGCCAATCCACCCCGGCACCATCACCCAGACGTTCCACGTGCTCGTCCCCCAGCTCGGACTCACCCTGCCGGTGGCGTGGCATCGTCGCGCCTGCATGATCTGCGGCACAGCTTTCCCGTCGGCACCCCGCTCCGCTGGGACCGAGACGGCGCCGACCCTGCCGCGCGGCTATTGCACCTGTCGACCGTCCTCGGGCACATCGATCCGGCATCCACCGCCGTGTACCTGACGATCACCGCCGACCTGCTGCGCGCCGCGAGCACTCGCTTCGAGCGCTTCGCCACGCCCCTGTCGACGGGAGGCGTGCCATGACCTCGCTCGGCCCGGTCGTGTACCGTCCGATGACCGCGCCGCGGTGGTCTGGCTCGGCCCTAGTCAGCGGGGGGCGCCACCCAAATCCGAGCCGGGCTGATCGACGGTGCCGCGGCGCCAGGCGAAGACCTGAAATGGCTGGCGCGGCGCGCCGGTGAGCTCGATTACCGCCTCGCGCACGAACAGGCCGCCGCCTGCGGTCTTCGCCTCGGCGCGGATTGTGTACATGTCCTCCCGCGAAGGGCTTAGATAGGGCTCTATGTCGAACACCCTGTCGTCGTTGATGCTAGCGAGCGGATCGTCGCTCGGTTCGGCTTTCGCGAAAGCCTCGATCAGCTGGTCGTTCATCCCTGGAATTGAGGCCAGGACCAGTCTCGAGGCGTGCAGGGGGTCGACGGCCTCGGCGCCGGAGAAGATCGTGATGTACGGCCGCATGCGCCGATACAACTCCGGGGTCATGCCGAGGACGCCCAAAAGCTCGCTTTCCATAGCGAACGGCCGATGCCGCGCGCCGGGCGGCCGGCCCGCGGCGACAGATTGGGGGTCCTCGGCGCCGTGCGAGCTCGGCTCATGGCCCGAAGCGCGAAAGTCGACGATGCGGTCGGCCATCGCCTTGGCCGCGTCGGCATCCAGCCCGAGCTGGCCAAGCAGGCCGGCCAGCAGCTCCGGCGGGGCGGCGTTGAGATCAATCTTGCCGTCCTCGTCGGCGATGGTCACCAAAACCTCGCCGTCGCCATAGGTCAGCCGATAAGGCCCGCCGCCGGCGCGCCAGGCCAGGCCGGGATCGACGGCAAGCAGGCCGAGCACGGCGCGCGGCACGGCGCCGTCCGCGAGCGCCTCGCCCTTGGCGTTCTCGCGTAGATTGTGCGCCAGCCGAGTCTCGGTCCGGCCGCTCGAGACCAGGCTCGCGGCGATCACCGCCAGCAGGACGGTGATCCAAAGAACCAGGATCAGGGCGAAGCCGCGGCCATCGCTACACCGCACGGTTGGAGCCAGTGCTAGCCCCGGCCGTCCGCGAGGGGCGCGACGCTTTGCAAGCGGCGGCGCATCTCGTCGGTGATGGCGCGCGCCTCGGCGACCCCGCGGATCGCCCGCGGCGTCAGCAGCACCAGGAGTTCGGTGCGGTCCTTCATGCGGTCCCGAGTACCGAACAGAGGGCCGATGATCGGCAGCCGGGAGAGGAACGGCACCCCGGACGCCGTGTCGTTGCGGTTGTCCTGAATCAACCCGCCGAGCACGATCGTCTCGCCGCTCTGGACCGCCACGGTGCTGCTGATCTGGCGCTGGGAGATGGTCGGCGTCGACTGCTCGGAGCTGGTGGTCTGTTGCGCGCTCCGAGCGACGTTGCTGACCTCCTGCTGGAGCTCCATCACGACCAGGCCGCTGGCGTTGACGCGCGGCGTTACCGTGAGGATCACGCCGGTGTCGCGCAGCTCGATCGAGCTGACGACCGGCGCCCCGGGGCTGATCACGCTGGTCGCCTGCTGGACCGTGATCGGCACTTGGTCGCCGACCTGGATGCGCGCGGTCTGATTGTCGAGGACCAGAAGATGCGGCGAGGACACCACGTCGACGTTGGTCACGCTCTCGAGCGCGGTCAGCACCACCGACGCGTTGTCGCCGCTGAACACCGCCGCGAAGCCAGGGAACAGAGGCGTCACCGCCTCGGAAACGCCCCGGGTGAAGGTCGCCTTGAAGTCGCCGGAGTGCAGGAACCATTCGACCCCGTAGCGCAGCTCGTTGTTGAGCGTGACCTCGGCGACCGTCGCCTCGATCAGGACCTGGAGCGGCAGGATGTCGAGCTGCTCGAGCGCCTTCCTGATCTTGCGATAGTCGCGCGGGCTCGCCCAGATGACGAGCGAATTGGTGGTCGAATTCGGCGACGATTCGGACCTCGGGGGCCGCCTCCTGGCCAAGCGTCTGGCTTCCCCGCGGGCCGGTCGACAGCCGGGACTGGAGGGCGGCCAGAGCGGCCGGCCGGTTCGCCGTCGGCGCCGCCCCCGGCTCCGGCTCGCCGGTTTGCGGCTTCGCCGGCTGGCTGGTTTGCGGCTGCGCCAGGGTGGTCAGACGCGGTGGCTGCATCGTGCTCGTGGTCGAGCTCGGCGCTCCAGGCTCGCCGGTGCTTCCGCTCGTGCTCGGCTGCTGCCCGATCAGGCTCGAGCCGATCGACGCCGGCTGGACCCCGGGTGCCAGCAGATCCTGGGGGCCGACCGCGGCGCTCTGAACGTTGAAGGTCGCGCTCAGGACCTGGGTGAGGTCGGCCGCCCGGCCGTTCTGCACCGGATAGACGAAGACCTGAGGCTCGCCGCTCTCGCCGGCCTGGTCGAGGCGCTTGACCCAGGCCGCGGCCCGGTCCAGATAGCTCGGTTGGCTCGACATCACGAGCACGGCATCGAGTCGCTCGATCGGCAGGAAGCGCACCACCGCGCTCGCCGGGCCAACATCGAGCGCGAAGATCTGCTGGAGTTCGGCGACCAGCTCCGTCGGTTTGGCAAACTCGAGTGGATAGATCCCGAACGACATCCCTGCCAGCCAGTCGACATCGAACATCGCGACCAGATCTGTGAGCGTGCTGAGCTCGTCCTGGGTGCCGGCGAGCAGCAGCACATTGCGCTCCGGATCGGCCTGTAGCGAGCCCCCCGGTGGCGCGAATGACTGCAGCAGCGGCGTCAGGGTGGCCGCCGACACGAACTGGAGCGGCACCACGACCACTCCGAACCCGGGTCGGTTGACGTCCTGCGCCGGATGGATTCCAGGAACCAGGCCGCTGGTCAGCGCCTGGTTGATCGGCACCACCTTGTACAGCTCGCCGAGCTTGACCAAGGCGGCGCCGTTGACCCTGAGGATGGCGTCCAGCATCGCCAACAGATCCGCGCGCGCAACCGGGTGGCTGGTCTGGACCGTGATCGTGCCGCTGACCGAGGGGTCGATCACATAGTTGACGTGCAGGGTGTCGCCGAGGACCAGGCGCACGACCTCGCGCAGATCGGCGTCGACCACGTTCAGGGTCACCGCGCCGGTGGCTGCGTTTGTGACGGTGGCGTGCGAGCGGGCGGGAGCCGGTTGCACGAACACGCCGCTGCCGCGCTCGACGATGGGTGCCATGTGCGGCGGCGCCTGCGGCAGCGCGGTCGGCGCCCCCGGCCGCGGCGTAAGGGCGCTCGGCGGCAACGCGGTCGACGACGGCGCCGGCTCCGGCGCCCACGGCGGTGGCGCCGGCCAAGCCTCGCACGCGGCAAGGCCGACCACCGCCACCGCTGCGGAACAAAGCTGGCGAAGCCTCATCTCCAAGCTGCTCTTGTATCCGTTTCTTCAAGTTCACGAGGCTGCCAACTCCGATTCGGATCGCGGGCGGCCATGGCACCAGCGGGACAACTGCTAGGGTTTCACCGGACCGGGGGTCGCTTGCGCTTGCTTCTTGTTCGCGGCCTTCGCGTCCTTTGGGCCGGCGGATGCCCGCTGGTGCTCCGGCTTGGCGGCCGGACGTGCCTGATCGGCGCGCAGCTTAACGACCTCGACATGATAGCCGTCGCGCAAGCGCACGTGATCGGCGGCGATTTCTTCGACCAGCCAGCCGGCTACGGTCTGCTGTTCATACACCCAATGGGCGGCCGGCTGACCCTCGGGCTGGACCAGGGCGGCGCGCTCCTGATCGGTCAGGAGGACCCCGATCAGCTCGATCTTGGCCGCCGGATCGTTGGTCGCCGCAGCCTGAGCCTCGGGCGCCGGTGGCGGCACGAATGGCCGACGCGACGGGAAGAACAGGGGGCGGTCAGAGATCTCATCGAACTGTCGCTCCGGTGGAGGCTGAAACTTCGTGCCTGCCGCCGGTGCTTCGGCAGCAGCGCTCGGTCGCGCCGCCGCCGTCACTTCCGGTGCGATCGCAATGCCGGAGGCCAACTCGATCGCGACCACCGCTCCTAGCGCCGCGATCGCCAGCACCAGCAGTCCCGTCAACCAATGCGTTGATGGTTCCTCCACGCCAGTGTCGTCCCGTTCCCGGCTGAAGCCTATCAGGAATTCCGCGGCCGGGCCAAGAATAGTTTGCGGGCCGACCCAGCGTCGCGCGGATTTCGCTCTCAAGCCTTGGTGCCGCGGACGTAGCCAAAGACCTCGAAGCTCACGTCCAGCATCGGCTCCTGCTCCGGCTCCTTCGATCCCCGACGGATCCGCTGCTGCTGGACCGTGAGCTGGTCGACGAACAGGTAGGGCTGGCCGGTCTCCAGTTGATAGAGCACCTTCTGCAGGCCCTTGATGTCGATACCGAGCTGGATCCTGAGGGTCGCCCGGCGCACCGGCACCACCTTGGAATCGGCGGCACCGACCGACAGGATCTGCGTGCTGCGCAGGCTGCCCCTGGCGCCCTCGATGACGGCCCGGGCGTGCTCCTGGAGCTCGGCGGCCGCGAGCGCGTCGCTCGGGCCCTTCAGGTAACCGCCGACCTTTGCCGCCTGTCGTTCCAGGTCGGCCAGCCGGGCGCCGAGCTCCGGCCGCTGGCTCGCGAGGCTGCGGTAGCCTTGCAGCAGCTGCTGCAACTCCTCGATCTCCCGGCTGACCTCCTGGTAGGCGGCGATCACCGGCGCGATCACCAGGCCGTAGGCCGCGAGCAACACACCGCCAAGCATGCCCACGGCCAGGGTCCGGCTGAGCAGCGAGCGGGAGCGGAGCATCATTGGGCCTCCTCGGCGACTTTCGCCGATAGTTGAAAGCGCTCCAGCCGGAGCCTCGGATCCTGGGTCACCGGCGCGCGGAACTCCGGCTTGTGAAACAGAGCCGACCGATCAAGCAATGCAATCAGGTCGGATGGCGAGGTTGCGAGCCCGCGCAGGTTGATCTCGCCGTCACGCACGTCAAGCTGCTCGACGTAGGCCTGGTCCGGTACCAAGCGGGTAAGCTCGGCTAGGACTTGAGTCAGCATCGGCATCCGCCGCTTTTGGTCGCTCAGGAACCCGATGTTGGCGTCCAGCTGGTCGACGCGGTCGCGCAGCTGCGCGCTCTGCTGCGCGGCGTCCTTGGCGGCCGGGATCTGGCGCTCGAGATCGTCCGCGGTCAGGCGCTGCTGCTGCAGCGGGATCGCCAGAGCCGCTGCGGTCAGCAGCAAGGCGACCAGCGCCAGCCAGCGGTTCAGGCGACTGGCGGGCGCCGCCTCGGACTCGGCCGGCAGCAGGTTGAGCGCCGGCAGCGCGCCCGGCTCCGGGTCGGCCCCGGAGGACAGCGCCTTGGCGAGCTCGACCCGGGTCGGGCGGACCTTGCAGGCGGCCGCCACCCCGAGCGACTGCTCGACCAAGGCGCGCGGCGCGACCTGCAGCTCGACCATGATCCGCTGCCGGTCCGGGTCGCGCTGCATGACCCGCTGGGCGAAGACAACGTCCTCGGCCCGGAACGGGGTCAGCCGGTCCATCTCGAAGCGCAGCAGCTGGTCGAGGTCGTCCTCGGCTACGAGCGGCAGCTCGAGCGTCTTGCGCAGCCCCATGCCAGGGGCGAGGCGAAGCGTGATCCGGCTGGTGCGCCGGTGCGCCTTGCGCACCAGTCCGGCGACCTGCGCCGCCTGCCCCGGGCTGGCCCCGGGGACATCGCCGAGCTTGCGCTCCCGATCGCCCACGATCTCGAAGACGCCGATCCCGTCCTCGTCGAAGACTAAGACCAGGCGATGCCGGTCGCGGTGCCGGGTCGGACTGAGGCGCGCCGGCACCAGACTGGCGAGCTCGCCGGACCACCACGCGAAGAAGCCCTGGAGGCCGTGACGAACGAGATTGAACAGACCAGCCATTGGACGGTGGCTCAAAAACCCTGACCGTTGATCATCGGCCGGACGATCAGATCGGGCCAGCTCCGGGCATCCCGGTCCGGAAAGCCCAGCCGGACGCGAACCAGGAGCGGAAGCGACGCCTGATCCCAGACCTCAGACCAGACTGGCGGTTGCTTGGCCTCGACCTGGCCGAAATAGGCGAGCCGGAGCTCGGCGACCTTGGCGAGCAGCACGCGGCTGTGGACCGCGCCGCGCGCGGCATCCGAATCGTCGCCCAGATCCGCCGGCCACCACGCGACGCTCAGATCGGCGCCGTCACCGGCCTTGCTCAAGGTCAGAAGCATCCGCTCGGGGCCGGTGCCGAGATGCTCCGGCATCAGCGTGACGAAGTTCAGCCGATCCCGCTCGCCACGGAACGCCGGGCCGGTCTGAATGGCCGCCGCTTCGGGCAGGCGAGCCTGGGTCAGGCGCTCGCGCAGGAAATCCTGGACCGCGTTCATCCGGGCGTCGTCGTCGAGTCGTGTCCCGCTCGCCTCCCAGGCCCGCACGCCGAGCCGCACACCGCCGAGCAGGGCTACCATCAGCAGGCCGAGCAGCGTGACGGCGACCAGGATCTCGATGAGCGTGAAGCCCCGTTCGGCAGCCGCGCTACGGGGCGTCACCGCGCGGGCTCCGCCGCCGCCAGGCGCAGGCTGGTGAGGGTCACCCCCTCTGCGGGCCCGCCCGTGCCCCAGGCGACCGTGACCTCGACCTGATAGGGCAGGATCTTTGGCTGCTGGCGGGAGCGGTCGGTCTGGTCGGTGCGCTCGCCCTCGAACATGGCCGGACGGATCACGATCTGCCAGTGGAAGCCGTCGCCGGCATCGCCGTCGAGCTCGCCCTCGGCGACCGGCACATCGACGCCGATCCGGGCCAGCTCTGAGCGCGCCAGCAGCGTCGCCCTGGTCATCGCCTCGGCGCGTCCCGTCTGGAGCACGCCGGTCTGGACGATCCGAGCCACCACCGCGAAGACAAGCCCGAAGATCAGCAGCGCCACCACCACCTCGACCAGGGTGAAGCCCAGTTGCCGGCCCGCAGGATCAGCGTCTGACATCGGCGATCGCGACCTGACCGGTCAGCCAGTCGACGGTGACCTGGGCCTGTTGGGCCTGCATCGCCAGGCGGATCCGGCCGCCGGTCGAGCTGCCGTCTGGGAAGAACCGGATCTGACCACGTGCGGCGTCTATCACCTCCGAGCGCGCGGTGTCCAGGCCGAGCTCGAGGGCGCCTTTGAGCGGCTCGGGCCCTCGATCCTGGCCGGGCCGGAAGCTGTGCCCGGCGACATCGAGCGTGAACACCTCCTCGCGGTTGCCTGCGACCGCATCGCTCCGGGTCTGGCGCAGCCCGTCAGCCAGCGCCCTGGCCGCGACCCGGACTTCCAGGCCAGCCTGCCGCCGCCAGAGATCGCCCGGGGCGAGCGCCAGCAAAAGGCCGATGATCAGGAGCACGACGATCAGCTCGAGCAGGGTGAAGCCGCGTTCCTTGGTCATCGCATCAACCGCTCGTGGCGCCTTCACCAGCTGGTGACGTCCTGATTCTCGCCCTCGCCGCCCACCGCCTGATCGGCGCCGAGCGTGAACAGGTCATAGGGGCCGTGCTCGCCCGGGATGCGGTACTGATACATCTGGCCCCAGGGATCGATCAGCGCGTCGGCCTTCTTGACGTACGGTCCGTCCCAGTGAGGCTCGTTGGGCGGCTGCTGGACCAGCGCCTCGAGCCCTTCCTGCTGGTCCGGGTAGTGTCCCACCTCGAGCTTGTAGAGATCGAGGATCGAGGCGATGTTCACGATCTGGGCACGCGACACGTCGGTCTTGGCCTTGCTGAGATACTTCAGTACCTGCGGCGCGACGAATGCCGCGAGCAGCCCGAGGATCACCAGCACCACCAGCAGCTCGATCAGGGTGAACCCCGACTCCCCGGACCGATGCCGCGGCCGGCGGCGGATAAGGTTCATCAGCAATGCTCTCATGGTCAAAGCTGCAGATCGTAGGCGGAGAAGATCGCCATCAGGACCGAGGTGATGATCACCGCGACGATCGCGCCGAGCGCGATCGTGAGCACGGGCACCAGGAGGGCCATCAGGCGCTCGATCGTGCTCCGGACGTCGCGATCGAACACCTCGGCGATCTTCAGCAGCATCGGGTCGAGCTGGCCGGACTCCTCGCCGACGCCCAACAGATGGACCGCGAGACGCGGGAACACGCCGGAACGCCCGAGCGGTGCCGCGAGGCCGCCGCCATCCTTCATCGCCGTGGCGGCATCGGCGAGCGCGCGGCGTAGCGTAGCGTTGGCGAGCGCGTCCTGGACGATCGCGAGCGCGGTCAGCGGCGGCACGCCGTTGGCCAGCAGGGTGCCGAGCGCGCGGGCGAACCGCGCTGTGTCGATCTTGGCGAGCAGATCGCCGAGCAGCGGCAGTCGCAGCAGCCAGCGGTCGACCTGCGCCCGCCGCGCCGGCCGGCGCAGCTGCCGACGGGCGACCCAGACCGCGCCGAGCCCGGCCAGCAGCATTATCCACCAGTAGCGCTGCACGCTATCGCCGACCGCCATCACCGCACGAGTGAGCCAGGGCAGCTGGGCGCCGGCGTTCTCGAAGAGGGGCGTGAACTGGGGCAGTACGACGGTCAGCAGGATCACGATTGAAACCGCGGCCAGGATCAGTAGGAGCACCGGGTAGACCAGCGCCGACTTGACCTGCTCGCGAAGCGCCTCGGCCTCGTCCAGATAGCGGGCGAGCCGGCCCAGGACCTCGCGGAGCGCGCCGCCGGTCTCGCCGGCGCGCACCATGCTGACGTAGACCCGCGGGAACAGCTTCTGGTGCTGGGCCAGGGCATTGGCGAGTGAACTGCCGCCCTGAATTCGCTCCAGAAGGTCCGCGAGCAGGGTCTCGAGCGGCTCGCCGGCGGCGAGCTCGATCAGGAGCGTCAGCGACTGGTCGAGGGTCAGCCCGGCCTCGAGCAGGGTCGCGAGCTCGCGGGTCATCATGGCGACGTCGCGCCGGCTCACCCGCGTCTGCCCGAGGACCGGCTGACGCAGCCACTGCATGATGGTCATCCGACGCCGCCGGCCGCTGGCCGCCACAACCTCGTCGGCGGCAAGCGGCAGATGACCCTTGCCGCGCAGCCGCTCGATCACGGTCGCCTGGCTCGCGGCGTCCATCTCGCCCTCGACCAGCTCGCCCGAGGCCGCCACCGCCCGGTAGCGAAAGCGACCCATCACTCCGCCTCCCGGGTCACCCGCAGCACCTCCTCGATCGTGGTCACCCCGGCCACGACCTTGCCCATCCCGTCCTGGAACATCGGCCGCATGCCGGCGGCCAGCGCGGTCCGCTGCAGCTCGATCGCCTCGGCGTGCTGGAGCAGTTGACGGCGTACCGGGTCGGTCATCACCAGCACCTCGTTGATGCTGATCCGGCCATAGTAGCCGGTGCCGGCGCACTGCTCGCACCCCCGCGGCTGCCAGAACGTCACCTTCTGGTGCAGATCGAAGCCGAGCTGGTCCAAAAGCTCGGGCAGCGGTGCGTAGGCCTGCCGGCAGTGCTCGCAGAGCTGGCGGACCAGGCGCTGGGCGACGACCGCATTGAGCGTCGAGGTTAACAGGTAGTCCTCAACCCCCATGTCGAGCAGTCGGGTGAGCGTGCCGGCCGCGTTGTTGGTGTGCAGGGTCGAGAGCACCAGATGGCCGGTCAGCGCCGCCTGGATCGCGATCTGGGCGGTCTCGAGGTCGCGGATCTCGCCGACCATGATGACGTCGGGATCGTGGCGCAGCATCGAGCGCAGGATGGCGGCGAAGCTAAGGCCGATCTGCGGCTTGATCTGGACCTGGTTGATGCCGTGGAGCTGATACTCGATCGGGTCCTCGACGGTCAGGATCTTCCGGTCAGGAGTATTGAGCTCGGTCAGGGAGGTGTAAAGCGTGGTGGTCTTGCCGCTGCCGGTCGGACCGGTCACCAGGATGATGCCGTTGGGGCGGAGCAGCGCCTGGCGGTAGAGCGCGAGCACCTCCGCCTCGAAGCCGAGTGCTGTGAAGTCGAGGACGACGCTGCTGCGGTCGAGCACCCGCAGCACCACCGCCTCGCCGTGCATGGCCGGCATGGTCGCGACCCGAAGATCGATGTCGCGGCCGCGCACCGCGACCTTGATCCGGCCGTCCTGCGGCAGCCTGCGCTCGGCGATGTCGAGGCGCGCCATGATCTTGATCCGCGAGATGACCGCGGCGCCGAGCTCGGGCGGCGGCGCCTCGACCTCGCGGAGCGCGCCGTCGATCCGATAGCGGACGCGCAGGCTCTGCTCGAACGGCTCGATGTGGATGTCTGAGGCGCGCGCGTCCACGGCGCGGGCGATCATGCGGCTGACGATCCGGACGACCGGCGCCTCGCTCGCCAGATCGCGTAGCCGCCGGACGTCGTCCTCCGCGCCGAAGTTGCCCGGGTCGACCGTCTGTACGAGCTCGCCGACCGCGCCACCGCGGCCGTGCAGGCGCTCGAGCGCCGCCTCGATGTCGCCGGGCGCCGCGACCCAGGGCTGGACCGGCTTGCCGGCGAACAGCTGCATGGCGCCGATCGTGTAGTGATCGAGGGGATCGGCCATGGCGACCGCGAGGCCGTCCTCGGTCTCGGCGAGCGGCAGGATGTGCGCCTGCTTGAGGAAGTTGACGCTGACCCGCTGGCCCTGGACCGGCAGGTCGGGAAAGTCCGCGGGCCCGGCGAGCGGCAGTTGGAGCAGCTGCGCGAGCGCCTCGGCGACGTCACGCTCGGGCACTAGGCCGAGCTTGACCAACAGGCCGTGCAGGCGCTCGGGGCTGGCTTCGGCCAGGCGCAGCGCCCGCGCGAGCCCGGCCGAGTTGAGCTTGCCCTGCCCGACGAGCAGCTCCCCGAGCGTCGCCTCGAAGCCCACCGCCTCGTCGTCGCGCGCTGCCAATTCCCTGGTAGCCATCCCGATCCCGCCGCGTCCGTAACCATCCGCAACCAAATTTTAGCTCGCCCGGAGTGCCGCGACAAGCGTACCGCAACTCGGCCGCTAAGGGCCGGCCGCCGGGGCCAGGACGAGCGGACCGTAGAGCCAGAACAGCCAGAGCGCGAGCGCGAGATAAGGTCCGAAGGCGATTTGGGTGGCGGCCGCGAGGCGCTCGCCGGAAGCGGCCCGGACCAGCGCGATCGCGAGCGCCAGCGCGGCCGCGACCACGACCAGGCCCGGCAGCGCCGGCCAGCCGAGCCAGGCGCCGGCGGCGGCAAGCAGCTTGGCGTCGCCCAGCCCCAGGCCCGCGCGCTGACGCAGGTGCCGGTAGGCCCAGGCGATGCCGGCGAAGGCGACGAAGCCTGCCAAGGCGCCGATCGCATGATCCTCCAGCCCGGCCGGATCGATCAGACAGGTGACCAGGAGCCCAGCCGGGATCAGCGGCAGGGTCAGGCGGTCCGGCAGCCAGTACAGGCGGATATCGATCGCGGCCATGGTCAGCAGCGTCCAGCCGAGTGCGAGGCTCACCCAGAGCAGCCAGCTCGAGAGCACGGCTGCGGCCGAGGCGGCGACCGCGAGCCCGGCGAGCTCCATGCCGGGGTAGAAGAGACCGAGCCTGGCCTCACCGCAGGCGCAACGGCCGCGGCGCCGGAGCCAGCTCGCGAACGGGATCAGGTCGCCGATTCGCAGCGTCCGGCCACACTGCTCACACACGGAGCGGCCAAGCAGGATTGGCCGCCCCTCCGGCATCCGGACGATGACCACGCCTAGGAAGCTGCCGACGAACGGGCTGACCAGCAGCGCGAAGAGCACGTCGAATCGCATCGGCGCAGGATAGAGCCGATCCCGGGAACTTCGCCACGTCCGACGATCCGAGTCCGAAACTGAGGGGCTATGTGTGCCTTCGGTGCGGGCGACGATCGCAGTTCGGGGGCGGGCCACGGTCTGGATCGTGACCCGACTCCCCGGTCAGGAATTCAGTTTCGACTGACGCCTCGGGGTCGGCGTGGTGGGCGTGGTCGGCGGGTTGCGTGGCTCGGTTCGGACCGACCGGATTGTCCGTCGGCAAGGCGGTGATGATCTTCTCCTCCCCGAAACCGGATGTCGGATGCTGGAAGGTGTTCGGCGTCACCGGCGCGTTGAGGATCAGGTTGTCGGTGCTGTCGGGGGCGGCCAGATCTGTAGGCACACGAATTGGCAGTACTAGCTCTCCACGAGGCTCAGGAAGCTTGACTCGGGGTGGTCCGGCCGGTAGGAGGAACGAATCGAGAACATAGGTGCTGGAGGGCTGGGATGGATGACGATCTGATGGCTGGGCTGCCGGGCGACCTGCCGACGTTCATCGCCCGGTTCGGCAGCGACGCGCAGTGTCGGGACTATCTGTTCCGGGCGCGCTGGCCCGCCGGCTTTCGCTGCGCCGGCTGCGGCCACGAGCGCACTTACAGCCACAAGCTGCGGTTGATCGAGGAATGTGCGGCCTGCGGCAAGCAGCACTCGCTGTTGGCCGGCACCATCTTCGAGCAGACCAAGACCGGGCTGTCGCGGTGGTTCCTGGCGATCTACCTGGTGACCTCGAGCAAGGGCGGGATCTCGGCGATGGAGCTCAAACGGCAGATGGGCTTCGGCAGCTACCAGACCGCCTGGAGCTGGCTGCACAAGATCAGAAAGGCGATGGTGCGGCCGGAGCGGTCGCCGCTGAGCGCGCGGGTCGAGGCCGACGAGACCTATGTCGGTGGCCCGCGGCCAGGCAAACCGGGGCGCGGCGCCCACGGCAAGACCAAGGTCGCCGGCGCGGTCGAGAGCGGTCGCGGCCAAGCCAGGGGCCGCCGCCTGGGGCGGCTCCGGCTGGCCGTGGTCCCGGATGTCTCGGCGAGCAGCCTCGAAGGCTTCCTGGCCGCGGCCGTGGCCAGGCCAGCGACGATCGCGACCGATGGCTGGTCCGGCTACAAGGGCCTCGCTGCCGCCGGCTACGCCCATGAGCCGCTCAACCTGGCCGCCAGCTGGGGCGACGCGGCGCTCCGCCTGCCGGCGATCCACCTGGTGTTCGGCTTGGCCAAGCGCTGGCTGCTCGGCACCCACCACGGCGCGGTCTCGGCGAAGCATCTGTCGGCCTATCTCGACGAGTTCGTCTTTCGCTTCAACCGCCGCACCGCCAAGAGCGTCAGCCACCGCTTCGCCCGCGTCCAGCAAGCAGTCCGCACCCGTCCCGTTACCTACCACGCCATCGTCGCTGCTGCCGTCTCCTGATGGTCGTGGAGAGCTAGTTTGGCAGTTTTCGTTCGACGTGGAGGACCAGACACCCGAGCTTCGGGGCGATGCCGGCGCGATGGCGCACGGCGCGCTCAGCGGTGGTGGTGTCACAGGATGGCTCAGGCATGCGGAGCGCGCCTGGCGCAGCCGCCCGGTGCCGGTCGACCCAGCGCGCGCCGGCAGGTGCGCCGGCGTGCGCCGGCACGTCGACCCGGGTCGGCGACCTGACTTCGCGGTGTTGGCGGCGTTTGATACCCAAGACGCCTTGCCGGTCGAGGGCATCGACCGGCAGCACGTCGATCGTGGCTCCTAGCAGGCTGCGGAAATAAGCTTGCCATGCGGCTCATTTCCTTCTTTTGCTGTGTTGAACATGGCTTCGGCGGGCTTTGCGAGGCGTTCGGGGGCGGCCGTCTGAGCCCGCCGCAGCACCTTCGGGGCGGAGTCCGGGCATGGTCAGCCCGCCGCCAGCAGCTTGGGCAGCCGGACCAGGTTGCAGGCGGTTGCGGTCAGCGTGAACAGCCAGCCGACCCGAGCCGTGCCGCGATGCCGGGTCTTCCTGAGGCCGCCCACCGTCTTGATCCAGCCGAACGCCTCCTCGATCCGCTTGCGCACCCGCAGGCTCGCGGCATAGCCGGGGTGGCGCGTGGTCCGAGCGTCGATCGCCGAGCGCCGGCCGGACGTGTTCTGGGTGACGTGCGGGGTGACGTTCAGCGCCCGCAGACCGGCGACGAAGCCCGCCGCATCGTAGGCCTTGTCGGCGCCGAGGGTGGCCCGGTGCCGGCCCGGCTGACGACCCAGCATGGCCTCGGCCGCCTCGCGCTCGGCGGTGCCGGTGGCTGGCGTCAGCATGGCATCGACGATCAGACCGTTGCGGTTTTCCATCAGCAGGTGGCCCATGTGGCAGAGCTTCGCCTCCTTCCCGCGGCCTTTGCGGTACAGCCTGGCATCGGGGTCGGTGGTCGAGGCGTGCGTGTCATTGGTGCGCTTCTCGCCGTGGAAGTCGCGCTCGGCATTGCGTCCGCCGACCGCCGGCGGTCCGTCGCCACCTTCGGCCTTCGGCTTGAAGCTCTTCATGCTCGCAAACGCCTCGATCAAGGTGCCATCGACCGAGAAATGCTCGTCCGACAGCAGCGCCCTGACCTCGGGCTGGCCGAGCACCGCCTGGAAAAACTGCGCGGCGACCTCGCCCTCCAGGAACCGGTCGCGGTTCTTGGTGAACACCGTGACGTCCCAGATCGGCGCATCCATCGCCAGGCCGACGAACCAGCGGAACAGCAGGTTGTAGTCGAGCTGTTCCATGAGCTGGCGTTCCGAGCGCACCGAGTAGAAGGCCTGCAGCAGCAGCGCCCGCAGCAGCTTCTCGGGCGCAATCGACGGCCGGCCGTGGTCGGCGTAGAGCTGGTCGAAAGCCGGCGACAGGACGGTCAGCGCCTGGTCCACGAGCGCCTGGATCGGCCGCAGCGGGTGATCCTTGGGCACCCGCGCCTCGCAGCTCACGTAGCTGAACAGGCCCTCGGTCCGAACGTCGTCACCCCGCATCGCCAAATCCCATATCTGGTAGCCCTCCCGCTCGAGCCTACCAGATCACGCTCCCAGCGCTACTATTTCCGCACCCTGCTAGTGTAGTGTCTCACAAAACGCTGTATAAAAAGAGCAGGGTAGTGGACATTGTGATGCATGGCACGTCCGGTCCGAGCCTTGCCGATCACGGCCGAGCAGCACGGCGCGTTGCAGCGGCTCATGAAACGACCGACTGCGACGCAGCGCGAGGTCCGGCGCGCGCAGATCATTCTGCAACCGCGCCGCCGGCTTGAGCCAGGCCGAGACGGCGCGGCGCGGGGGGGTCAACCGGCCGGTGGTGGTGCACTGGGAGCGGCGCTTTGGCGAAGCCGGCCTGGCCGGGCTGGCCGATGCCCAGGGTCGGGGGCGCAAGCCCAGCGTGGCGCTCGAGACCAAGGCCGCGATCGTCAGCCGGGCGACCCAGCCGCCGCCCGGGCGGACGCGCTGGTCGGTGCGGTCGATGGCCAAGGTCACGGGCGTGTCCAAGGCGACCGTGCAACGGCTGTGGGCCGCCAACGCCATCAAGCCGCATCTGACCCACACCTTCAGCTGTCGAACGACCCGCAGTTCGAGGCCAAGTTCTGGGACGTGATCGGCCTCTACCTGCAGCCGCCGGACAAGGCGCTGGTCCTGTGTTGCGACGAGAAAAGCCAGTGCCAGGCGCTGGAGCGCACGCAGCCCGGCCTGCCGCTCGGCATCGGCCACCTGCGCACCCGCACTCACGACTATACCCGTCACGGCACGATCACCCTGTTCGCGGCGCTGTCCTATCTCGACGGCAAGATCTTCAGCCAGACCGCGGCGCGCCATACCCACCAGCAGTGGCTGGCGTTCCTGAAGCAGCTGGACCAGGACACCCCGCGCGATCTCGCCCTGCATCTGATCCTCGACAACTACGCCACCCACAAGCATCTGAAGGTGCAGAGCTGGATCGACCGGCGCAACGTCCGCCACCGCCGTCAGCACGGTGGCGACCGCATCGTGCTGCATTTCACGCCGACCGCGAGCTCGTGGCTCAACCTGGTCGAGCGCTTCTTCCGCGATCTCACCGAGGATGTCGTGCGCGAAGGCAGTTTCGCCAGCCTGCGCGAGCTGGTCGGCGCCATCGAGGCGTACCTCGCCGAGCACAACTTGGCCCCCAAGCGCTATGTCTGGAGCGCCCAGGGCGAGGCTGTTCTGGCCAAGATCCTCCGCGCCCGCGCCGCTCTCCAGCAGCAGCCTGTTGCATAGCCATTTGAGACCGGTCCGAGCGAATGGACGGAGACGCTGGCCCGGGCCCCGATGAGGCAGTTGGCCTTCGCGGCTGCGGCCGAGCGTACCATGTCGAACGTGACCGTGTCCGCGGCCGAGGCTGGGGTTACCGCCGCCCCTCCCACAAGACCAGCCACGGCCGAGACGAATACCGCCCACAATCACTCCTGCCGCCGGTGGGGTGCGAGGGGGTCAACGACCACATCGTCAGCCAAAGGATGCATGCTCTGTTCCTTCCCTTTGCTTGTCAGCCGGCGCTCGTGCCAGCTGGCCACTCAGGACCCACTATGCGCCGTGCCGGCACCCCGGGCAAGTTTATGTAAGGTACTATAACCCGTTCGCCCGTTCATGCATGCACCGATCATACCTGCGGCCAGCATCTCCTCAGCCGTCTCACGAAACAGCCGCTCGTCCAACGCGGGGTATCGCTTAGCGACCCGCAGCTTACGCTGGAAGTTGACCACGTCGGCCTGCTCGTCATACGTATCCATACGGTGTCTCCTGTTGCGGGTTAGCCCCGGGATCGCTGCCCGGAGCCGGCGTCGCGTCGGGGCGTTCAGGCGCCAGCTCGGATGGAGGGCTCGCGGATGGCTCGCGTGTTGCTCGCGCTACTGCTGCTGACCATGGTATCGCGGCCGGGAGGGACCGCGTTGGCCGCGACCGACGGCGTCATCAGGAGCTACGCCATCGTTCAGGACGACGCCACGCTGCTGGTCCAGGGCAAGAAGATCCGGCTGTTCGGCCTCTACATCCCGCCGACCGATCGCGGCTGCGCGACCGTGCTCCGGCCGCCGGCCTGCGGCTCGCGCACGGTGCGCGCGCTCGAGCTCAAGATCCAGGGCTTCGTCGAGTGCCTGCCGCAGCAGGGCTATGCTGACGGCAGCATCGGCGCGATCTGCTACGTCCGGGAGGGCTCGATCCTCGACCCGCCGGTCGACCTCGGCGCCTGGCTGATCGAACAGGGCTTCGCGGTCGCTGGCCCGGACGCGCCGTTCGAATACGGCGTCCTGGAAAAGATCGCCCGGACCAACGGACGCGGAGTCTGGGGCTTCCAGGCCGACAACATCTTCAGAGAGCGACGCGAACGCCGCTGACCAGGCCAGCGCGTCGCGGCGCGAGCGCATTGGGCGCCGTGCTCCTCCTGACCCACACCTGTGTCGACGATTTTCCTTTCGCCGCGTTAAGAAAAGCAGTATCAAAAAGTCGAAAAAATGGTGCGGCGCCGAGAGGCGCGAACCGAACAAACATACGGGAGTGCGCTACCACCATGCCAGGTATTGCGGGTGCCTCGCGGGTCTGGGGAGCCTGCTTTGCGCGGTCACGCTGACCACGGGACCAGCGCTGGCGGCTAACAGCTGCGCCGACCTGCCGAGCTATGCCGACCTGAAACCGATCTTCGACAGTGCGGTTTGCTAAGGAACTGAACGCGAACGAGAATCAACGCCGCGGGCGGGGCGTGGCACTACATTGCGTTGGAAGGTCAGTCGTCGGCGAGGGCCTGCACGGTCGGCGGTAGGGCGACACCGGCGGCGCGCAGCGCGAGGCTGGCGGCGGGGCGCGGGGCGGCGCGCACGAGGAAGCGGCGGCCGTCGTGGGTGATCTCGGTCTCGGTCAGGGAATCGAGATCGGCGAGGATCGCGGACCACGAGCTGTCGCGGCCGAGCGCCGCGATCCGTTGCTCCAGCTCGGCTCTTGAGCACCAGAGCGAGGAAGGAGCAGAACACGTGGCCGCGGATGGTTTCGTCGAGCTTGTGGAAGATCGGCCGGGTCGCGAGGAGGTGCTTGGCCGTGCGGAAGGTCCATCCTTGCCGGCACCATCTTCGAGCAGACCAAGACCGGTCTGGCGCGCTGGTTTCTCGCCATCTATCTGGTCACCGCGAGCAAGGGCGGGATCTCGGCCATGGAGCTGCAGCGGCAGATGGGCTTGCCTGGCTCCCAGCGCCGACCTCGGTGGTCGGCGCGGAGCGGCAAGGGCAGCTATGGCACGGCTTGGGCGTGGCTGCACAAGATCCGGCGCGCCATGGTCGTGCCCGGCCGCAAGCCGCTCAGCGACCGGGTCGAGGCCGACGAGACCCTGGTCGGAGGCCGGCGGCCCGGCAGGCCCGGCCGAGGCGCCTCGGGCAAGACGGTGGTCGCCGGCGCGGTCGAAAGCCGCCGCGGCCGGGCGCCCGGTCGCCGGCTCGGCCGCCTGCGGCTGCAGGCGGTCCGCGACGCCTCGGCCAGCAGCCTGGTCGGCTTTCTCGGCCGGAACGTCTCGAGCCCCGCCCAAGTCGCCACCGACGGCTGGTCGGGCTATCGCGGGCTCGAGGCCGAGGGCTACGTCCACGAACCGATCCCTCTCGCCGGCTCCTGGGGCGACGCCGCGCTCCGCCTGCCGGGCGATCCACCTCGTCTTCGGGCTCGCCAAACGCTGGCTCCTGGGCACCCACCACGGGGCGGTCAGCGCCAAGCACGCTATCTCGACGAGTACGTCTTCCGCTTGTATGGGGCGTTGGGTGTCAAGCTCTAAATGTCGATGTCGTACTCCTTCCTCAACTTCGTTGCGGAGCGGCAGCCTGGTCGCGGTTGGATGCACGACGATCTGAGGGGAGCTCGCGATCGGGCGCGGATCATCGCGTCACAAGCTTGTATTCGGTAGATCCGTGTCGATTCGGACCATGATGCAGCCATGCGCATCGGCGGCGAAGCTCCGGGCGGCGGGCCCATGCTTCAACGCGGTCTGAAAACCATCGGAAGGCTCGGGTCACCGCCACCTCGGATCGTCATCGGCAGCCCGCCGTGACAACAGCGGCTGGCCTCCGAATGGTTGATCGTCTTCTGCGCTACGCCGGGGCTTCACGCCACCGGACGCAAGGCGACGCCCGCCGGCGCCTCGCCGGTCGTCACCAAGCGCCACAGCGCGATGAGCAGCTTGCGCGCCAGGGCCACAATCATGGTCTTGCGGGTACCGCTGCGGGCATCCGCGGTGCGCGCTCGATACCATTGCGCCAAGGCGCTGTCCTTCTGGAACAGCAAAAAGCGCCAAGCAAGTTGGATCATGCTGCGGCGGACCCGTGCGCTGCCCGCCTTGGCGAGCCCCTTCTCTCGTCGCCTCTTGCCACTCTCGTCCGGTGCACCGGTGAGACCGGCGAAGCGCGCCACCGCCCTTCGGTCCCGCAAATTACGCGCAAGAACCTCGTGCACCAACAGGTCCGCCGTCTCGATGCCGACGCCGATCACCCGAGCCAGCAGCCGGACCATCACATGCGGTCCTGTGTCGGGTGCCTCCTCCAGCCGGACCAGGCGCGTCGCCTCGATCTCTTTGATCTGCTCCATGACGAAACGCAGACGCGCCGTGTCCCGCTGCAGCTCGGACAGCGTGTTCGGCGGCAGAGGCTCGTCGTCCGGTGTGCGCAGCGCGGCGAGACGCTCGGCTGCCCAGCGCAGGGTCGGTTTGAAACCCCGGATGCCAAGCCGCGCCAAGCTGCCCTTCATCCGGTTCACGATGCGCGTGCGCTCGGCGACCAGGGTCTCGCGCTCCCGGTTCGGTCGCTTGGCATCCGCCGCCTCGAGTGTCGGGATCGCAGCCATGCTGCAGTGGTCGGGTTCACCGCGCAGCCAGCCGAGAAACGTGCGCTTGAGCAGCCCAGTGTCGAGCCGATCCGTCTTCGCCCGCCGGTGCTCGCGTGACACGGCGACGCTCGTCGGGTGGATGACATGCGCCTCAACCCCGCGAGAGCACAGCCAGCGCGCCAGCCAGAAGCCATCACGGCCAGCCTCGTAGGCGACGGCGATCCGCGTGCTCCCGCGGCCGGCCTTGGCCGCCTCGTCTTGCCAGCGCCGCAACAACGCCAGCAGCGCCGCCTCGTCCGGCGCGAGCTTCTTCAGCGGATGGCGCTCGACGCCTGGAACGATCCCCGCGACGAGCCAACTCGACTGGCTCATCTCGACGACCGCGACGACGGTGCTATCCTGCTCGAAGGCGGCGAGGCATCTGCTCAAGTCGTTGCGCTGGGGCATGGCGCACTCCATCGGTTGCTGTCAGCGACGATCGTGCCATCTCCTCGCCGCCTGCCCCATAGCATCTTCAACCGCCGCACCGCCAAGAGCATCGCCCACCGCTTCGCCCGCCTCATCGAGCAGGCCGTCCTCACGCCACCGACCACCTACCGTGCCATCAGCCACGGCGGCGCCTGAGTGTTACGGATAGCCAGTTAATTTGTATCGCTTTTTTGGTCTTTTTTACTCCCTTTCTCCATGCTCTACTGTGAATCATTTGTCCTAATAAGTTATTTGAGTCTAGGTAGTGTTTAATCAGAGGTTTTTTCTTGTTCATGTGAGGAAATTTGCGATCGGGCCTTTCTTTCCCAAGGAAGGAACAAAGCGGTTGCCAATCGCCTTTCCCGGAACAGATGTCAATGATCAGCAAGTCGTCTGGTCGATTTGCGAAGTAACTGAGGACGCGCATTTCATGCATATCATACGCATGTTTGAATAAATTCTCGTCGAAATCGACAGATCCATAGATACGCTCGTATAACGCAACAACTTCTTGTCTGGTTTCGCGGCCACGGTCAATGCGCCTGGCCCAGTATGTCCTACACGATCTAAGCCAGTCGTCACGCTGCCGAACTGTATAGATGAATTTGCTTCCATGGTACCGTTGATCCAGCAATTCAAAATTTTCGGCTATCGGAGTGTCTGTCGCTGCGTCGTGTTCCTCCACGCCTCTGAGGCCGACTGGAAAGTCAATAGCCGAATATCCGAGTATACGCAGCGCCTCGCAGAGGCTCGTGGTCCCGGTTTTCGATAAGCCGATTCCAAAGATCTTAGACTGGCTCATGTCCTCTGGCCCTCGGTAACCTCGACGTGCGGAATCCTAGAACCCTGGGGAGGATCTCAAGTCCCTTAGACCCTATGTTCGCCTTGTGAGCTGAAGGGACCCGTCTCCGGTATGCCGTGGTCGAGGGTTGCGCCGGATGGGCCGGCGCCGAGCCTCAGGCATAGGAGACGGGCCGCATGGAACCTACCACATTCGTCGGGCTGGACGTGCACAAGAGGATGACCTCGGTGGCGATCGCCGAGTCTGGCCGCGGCGGTGAAGTCCGCTTTCTGGGCGAGATCCCAAGCACCCCGGAGGCGCTGCATCACCTGGTCGAGCGCTTGAAGGGGCGCCACCGGCGGCTGAGCTTCTGCTACGAAGCCGGACCGTGCGGCTACGGCGTCCATCGGCTGCTGAGCGGACTTGGCCAGGAGTGCAGCGTGGTCGCGCCGTCGCTGATCCCGAGCCGGCCCGGCGACCGGGTCAAGACCAATCGCCGCGATGCGACCGCGCTGGCCAGGCTGCACCGGGCGGGCGAGCTGACGCCTGTGTGGGTGCCGGATGGCGCCCACGAAGCGATGCGCGACCTGGTGCGGGCGCGGGCCACGGCGCGGCGGGTGCTCGGGAAGGCCCGCCAGCACCTGCAGGGCTTTCTGTTGCGCCATGGCCGGATCTATTCCGGCGTGCGCGGCTGGACCCGGGCGTATCGGCGCTGGCTGACCACGGTCCGCTTCGACCACCCCGCCCAGCAGATCGTGCTGCAGGATTACATCCACGCGGTCGAGGACGCGGAAGCCCGGCTCGCGCGCCTGGAGCACCAGATCGAGGAGTTCCTGCCCAGCTGGTCGATGGCGCCGGTGGTCGAGGCCGTGCAGGCGATGCGCGGGGTCGGCCTGATCGTCGCGGTCACCGTGGTCGCCGAGGTCGGCGACTTCTCCCGCTTCGCCAATCCCCGCCAGCTCATGGCCTACCTGGGGCTCGTGCCCTCGGAGCACTCGAGCGGCAGCAACATCCGCCGCGGCGGCATCACCAAGGCCGGCAACGCCCATGCCCGCCGCGTGCTGATCGAGGGCGCCTGGACCTATCGTATGCAGGCCCGGGTCAGCCGCAAGCTCCTCGATCGGATCGAATGTCTGCCCCAAGCGGTCCGCGAGGTCGCCTGGAAGGCCCAGCTGCGCCTCTGCAACCGCTACCGCCGCCTGGCCGCGGCGGGCAAGCCCAAGGTGGTCGTGACTACGGCGATCGCGCGTGAGATGGTGGGCTTCATCTGGGCGCTCGCCCGGATCGTCCAGGCACGACCAGCGATCGGGTAACTGACTCGCAAGAAGGAGATCGCAGCGCAAGCGCACACCTCCTGTTCGAAGCGCCTGGCGGGCGGCGGGTCCGGTAGGGGAACCCTCGTCGCCTGTTAGGAGCCGGCCGCTGGCCGACGCTCGTCCCGTAGAGCGAGGCAGCCCCGAGACGAACCCGCGGTCATGCTGGCGCCAACCCGCGCATGAGAGCTTGTTCAACCGCCGTCTCGACGCCCGTCGCCCGCCAGGCGTTTCGCCACCTGCCACCGACTTCGGCGCCGGCCGGAGACCCGCCGTCTCGCCCAGGGGCTTGACTGCGAACATGAGAGCAGACAAGACAATAACTGTCCACCCTAGATTAGCCGGGATTCCGTTCCGAAGGCCAAACCGTGCGGGAGGCAAGGCAGCGAGGGAACTCACCCCAGCCTCAAACCCGGCCGCCTTGGTTCTGGCGCGCTCGGATCGGGTCGCTCTCCCGAGCGGGGCTACGTCTGTGATTCGAGCGAGAACCATTCGAAGGTGGCTCAAACGCGAGCCGGAAGCGCCAGGAACCGGTGCCATCATGGTAGCGGCGGCGGGCGACGGCATGGTTGGCGAGGAGTTCGCCGCCGCTCCAGACGGGTGGGTGCACATGAATTGCCGATCACCGCTTAGCGGGTAACTTTTGGGGAAATCGCCCGATCTCGAGACGACGCTCAGCCTGAAAGCCGCGGATTTCCTGGCGTCCCCACGGGGAATTGAACCCCGGTTTCCGCCTTGAAAGGGCGGCGTCCTAACCTCTAGACGATGGGGACGTGGCGGCAGCCTTTAGCGGCAGCGGTCGCGAAAAGCAAGCGGACGCGCGGGCGCGGGGCCGCGGCTGATGAGCGGGTTCAGCCGCAACGGGCCGCGTCCTCGATCCGGAAGCTGACCCGCGGTTGACCCTGCCAGGGGTCGAGCTTGAGCGTCCCGGCGAGATGCAAGGGCGCGCCGCCGGCCGTGAGCAGCGCCTCGCCGAGCAGCTGCCCGGCGGCCCGGAACGCGACCGCCCGCACCCGCCCGCCGGCGGCGTCCTGGAGCCAGCAGTCGAGATGGCCCTCGCCGATCCGGCGGACCTGGAAGCTCCGGGCCTCGGGCAGCATGAAGCGCGGCTCGGGATTGCCGCGCCCATAGGGCCCGAGCGCGCCCAGGCGCCCGGCCAGCCCCGGCGACAGCGCGGCCACCTGGAGCGCGCCGTCGAGCGCCAGGTCCGGCGCCGGCGGCAGGCCCGGCCCGAGCGATTGCGCCAGGCGCTCGCCGAGAAAGTGCTTCAGCTCGTCCAGCCGGTCGGCAGCGACCGTGAGCCCTGCCGCCATCGGATGGCCGCCGCCCTCGAGCAGCAGCCCGGCCTGGCGGGCGGCGATCACCGCGCCGCCGAGATCGAAGCCCGCGACCGAGCGTCCGGAGCCCTTGCCGAGCCCGCCCTTGAGACCGATCACGATCGCCGGGCGGTGGTGGCGCTCGACCAGGCGCGAGGCCACCAGGCCGACCACCCCCGGCGACCAGTCCTCGGCCGCGGCCAGGAGCAGCGGCCGACCCTCCGCCAGCGCCGGGGCGAGCTGGTGCTCCGCGGCCGCGAGCACGCGCCGCTCGGTCGCGCGGCGCTCCTGGTTCAGATGCTCCATGCGCGCGACGATCGCCGCGATCGCGTCCGGCGCCTCGGCGAGCAACAGGTCGGCCGCGAGCTGCGAGCAGCCGGTGCGGCCGCCGGCGTTGATCCGGGGGCCCAGCACGAAGCCGAAATGCTCGGCGCTCGGCGGCGCCTTCAGCCCGGCCGCGGCCGCGAGCGCCGCGAGACCCGGGTTGCCGCGCCCGGCGGCGACCTTGAGGCCCTGGCACACCAGCGCCCGATTGAGGCCCGAGAGCGGCACCACGTCGCAGACCGTGCCGAGCGCCACGAGGTCGAGCCAGCGGCGCAGGTCGGGCTCCGCCCGGCGCAGGAAATGGCCGCGCGCGCGCAGCTGCCGGTTGAGCGCCACCACCAGGAGGAACGTGACCCCGACCGCGGCCAGTTCGCCCATCGCGGTCACCTGATCGACGCGGTTCGGGTTGACCACGGCAAGGGCTTGCGGCAGGCGGGGCTCGGCCGCGTGGTGGTCGACCACGATCACCTGCTGGCCGCGCTCGGCCGCGCTCGCCAGGGCGGCGAAGGCGGTGGTGCCGGAATCCAGGGTCACGACCAACCGGCAGCCCTGGGCCGCCAGGCGCTCCAGCGCCTTGGGGTTGGGGCCGTAGCCCTCCTCGAGCCGGTCGGGCACGTCGATCCGCGCCTCACCCTCGACCGCGCGCAGATAGCGGGCGAGCAACGCGACCGAGGTCGCCCCGTCGACGTCGTAGTCGCCGAGCAGGCCGACCGGCTCGCCCGCCTGCACGGCATCGGCCAGACGCTCGACCGCAAGGTCGAGGTCGTGGAGATGCGACGGATCGGGCAGGGCCTCGCGCAGGCGCGGCGCCATGAAGGCCGGCACGCCGTCGGCGGCGACGCCGCGGCCGGCCAGGATCCGGCCGACCACCTCCGGCAGATCGATCCGCTGGCAGATCGCCAGCGCCTGCGCGGCGTCGTGCTCGCGCCAGCGCCAGCAGCGCCCGCTGATCGAGCGCTCGACCGCCGGCGCCAGGCTCATGTCTTGCCCCGCCCTCAGGCGATGAAGTCCTTGACCACCTCGGTCTTGCGCTTGAGGTAGTGCTCGGTCTTGACGATCCGCACGGTGCCGGTCTTGGAGCGCATGATGATCGAACTCGGTGATCACGCCGCCCGGAAAGCGCCGCACGCCCGCCAGCATCGTGCCATCGGTGACGCCGGTTGCGGCGAACATCACGTCGCCGCTCGCGAGGTCCTGGAGATCGTAGATCCGCCCGAGGTCGGTGATGCCCATGCGGCCGGCGCGCACCCGCTCGTCGTCGTTGCGAAAATGCAGCCGGCCCTGCATCTGGCCGCCGATCGAGCGCAGCGCGGCCGCCGCCAGCACGCCCTCGGGCGCGCCGCCGATGCCGAGATAGATGTCGATGCCGCTGTCCGGCCGGGCGGTCGCGATCACGCCGGCGACGTCGCCGTCCCGGATCAGGCGGATGCGCGCGCCCGCCTCGCGGACCTGGGCGATCAGCTCCTGGTGGCGCGGCCGGTCGAGGATCAGGACCACCAGATCGTTGATGCCGACCTTCCTGGCCTTGGCGAGATTGGCGAGGTTCTGCCGGGGCGGGGCGGCGATGTCGAGCAGCTGGTCGGGCAGGCCGCCGCCGACCGCGATCTTGTCCATGTAGGTGTCGGGCGCGTTCAGGAAGCCGCCGGCGCCGGCCATGGCCAGGCAGGCGATCGCGTTCGGGCCGCCGGTCGCGGTGATCGTGGTGCCCTCGAGCGGGTCGAGGGCGATGTCGACCTTGGGCCCGCGGCCCGAGCCGACCCGCTCGCCGATGTAGAGCATCGGCGCCTCGTCGCGCTCGCCCTCGCCGATCACCACCGTGCCCTCGATGTCGAGCACGTTGAGCCCCTGGCGCATCGCGTCGACCGCCGCCTGGTCGGCCGCGTGCTCGTCGCCCCGGCCCATCCAGATCGCGCTCGCGATCGCCGCCCGCTCGGTCACACGCACCGCCTCGAGCGCGAGATTGCGATCCTGAAGCCGAATGTCGTCCGCCATCGTCCGCTCTCCCCCTCGCCCAGGCCCAGCTCGACCTCGCGCCCTGCGCACGCCGCGCCTACAAAGATTCGATCCGGATCATCCGGGGCGGCTCCAGCACCGCGCCGAGCGCCCCGATCCGGGCCAGCGCCCCGGTCATCTGCGCCTCCGCGGTCTCATGCGTGGTGAGGACGATCGGCACCGGCTCGCCCGGATTGCGGGCCCGCTGGATCAAAGCCTCGATCGAGACCTCGTGGTCGCGCAGGCAGGCGGCAACGTCGGCCATGACGCCCGGCTTGTCCACCACCATGAGGCGAAAATAATAGGCGCCGTAGTGCCGGTCCATGGGTGCCGCCGGCAACGCCTCGAGGTGCCTGCTCGGGACCGTGAACACCGGCGGGCGGGCGCCCCTGGCGAGGTCGGCGAGGTCGGCCACCACCGCCGAGGCGGTCGGGCCGCCGCCGGCGCCGCGGCCGGAGTAGAGCATGGAGCCCACCTGATCGCCCTCGGCGACCACGGCGTTGAACACGCCTTCGACCTGGCTGATCGGAGTGCCGATCCGGACCATGCTCGGGTGCACCCGCTGCTCGAGGCCGTGGTCGGTCAGGCGGGCGACCCCCAGCAGCTTGATCCGATAGCCCATCTCGTCGGCGAAGGCGATGTCGAGCGCCGAGACGTGGCGGATGCCCTCGGTGTAGACCGCCGCGAGCGCGGGCGCGCAGCCGAACGCGAGCGCCGCCAGCAGGGCGAGCTTGTGGGCGGTGTCGATGCCGTCGATGTCGAAGCTCGGGTCGGCCTCGGCGTAGCCCAGCGCTTGCGCCTCCTGGAGCACGCCCTCGAAGTCGCGCCCGCTCTCGCGCATGGTGGTCAGGATGTAGTTGCAGGTGCCGTTCAGGATGCCGTAGACGCGCCGGATCCGGTTGCCGGCGAGGCCCTCGCGCAAGGTCTTGACGATCGGGATGCCGCCCGCGACCGCGGCCTCGAAGCCGATCGTCACGGCATTGGCCTCGGCCAGGCGCGCGAGCTCCGCGCCGTGCCGGGCGAGCAGGGCCTTGTTGGCCGTGACCACCGGCTTGCCGGCCCCGAGCGCCGCCCGGCAGAGCGCCAGCGCCGGGCCGCCCTCGCCGCCGATCAGCTCGACCACCAGATCGACCTCCGGGTCGGCGGCCAGCGCCAGGGGGTCGTCGTACCAACGGTAGCGCTGGGTCGCGACCCCGCGCTCCCGCTGCCGGTCGCGCGCCGAGACCGCGACCACCCGCAGCTCGCGCCCGGCCCGGAGCGCCACCAGGGCGCCATTCTGCTCGAGCAGGCGCAAGACCGCGCTGCCGACCGTGCCGAGGCCGGCGATGCCCAGGCGCAGCGGCTCGGCCCCTCCGCGCAGCGGCCCGAGCATGCGCTCAGGCCACCGCCCGCGGTGCCGCCGCGACCGGGGCCGCGGCCGGGACCTCCGGACGCGCGGCCGGCGGGCGCGCGAGAAACGCCTTGATGTTGCGCACCGCCTGGCGGATCCGCTGCCGGTTCTCGACCAGGGCGAGCCGGACGTAGCCCTCGCCATACTCGCCAAAGCCGATCCCGGGCGAGACCGCGACCCGCGCCTCCTCGAGCAGGAGCTTGCTGAAGGCGAGCGAGCCCCGCTCCCGATGGGCCTCGGGCAAGGGCGCCCAGACGAACATCGTGGCCGGCGGCGAGGGCACCGGCCAGCCGGCGCCGGCCAGGCCCTCGACCAGCACGTCGCGCCGCTCGCGATAGCGCGCGCGCGTCGCCTCGACGCAGTCCTGCGGGCCGTTGAGCGCCGCGGTCGCGGCGACCTGGATCGGCGTGAAGGCGCCATAGTCGAGGTAGGACTTGATCCGGGCGAGCGCGCCGATCAGCGCCCGGTTGCCGGCGGCGAAGCCGATCCGCCAGCCGGGCATGCTGTAGGTCTTGCTCATCGAGGTGAACTCGACCGCCACGTCCTTGGCGCCCGGGACCTCGAGGATCGAGGGCGGCGGCGCGTCCTCGAAAAAGATCTCGGCGTAGGCCAGATCCGACAGGATGAAGATCTCGTGGCGGCGCGCGAACGCGACCGCCTCCTTGTAGAAATCGAGGTCGACCACCTGGGCGGTCGGGTTGGACGGGAAGTTGAGCACGATCGCGGTCGGGGCGGGCACCGAATGCTCGGTCGCGCGCGCGAGCTCGGTCATCAGCCTGCCGATCGGGGTGATCGGCACGTGGCGGATCGCAGCACCCGCGATGATGAAGCCATAGGGGTGGATCGGATAGCTCGGGTTGGGCACCAGGATGACGTCGCCCGGCGCCGTGATCGCCTGGGCGAGGTTGGCGAGACCCTCCTTGGAGCCGAGGGTCACCACGATCTCGGTCTCGGGGTCGAGCATGACCCCGAAGCGGCGCTCATAGTAGGCGGCGTGCGCCCGGCGCAGGCCGGGAATGCCGCGCGAGGTCGAGTAGCGATGGGTGCGCGGGTTGCGCACCGCCTCGACCAGCTTCTCGACGATCGCCTCCGGCGTCGGGCTGTCCGGATTGCCCATGCCGAGGTCGATGATGTCGTGACCGGCGGCGCGCGCCGCCGCCTTCATCGCGTTGACCTCGCCGAACACGTAGGGCGGCAAGCGTCGGATGCGGTGGAACTGCGGCTGCCTCATCGCGCGTTCTTGCCTCAACTGCCGCCGGATCGGAACTCGGCCTGGTGCCGCAAAGCATGCGCCCCCGGGTGGTACCAGCGCTCAGCGCGGCCCGGTCGTCAGCAGCAGGCTCGCCTGGTCGCCGGTCGCGTGGCGGGCGAGGGTCATCTCCAGCTCGTGCGCCCCGGCGCCGAGGCGGACCAGCGCCAGCGCGACCGCGCGCGCCCGATCGAGGGCGAGCGCCCCGGCCTCGGCACCGGCCTCGCCGACGATCCGGATCCGGGCGCCCTGCGCCCGCGCCGCCGCCAGCACCTGCTCCAGCTCGGGGCCAACCCCGGCCGGCAGGGTCGCCGATCCCGGGGCGAACGCGATCCGCCCCACGGGCGTGCCGGCGGCCGACCGGCTGGCGGCGGCGGTCCTGACGGCGGACGGCTTGGCGGCGGACGGCTTGGCGGCGGATGGCTGGGCGGCGGACGGCTCGGCGGCGGACGGCTGGGCGGCGGACGGCTCGGCGGCGGACGGCTCGGCGGCGGACGGCTCGGCGGCGGCCGGCTCGGCAGCGGCCGGCTGCCCGGCGGCCGCCGGCGCCCCGCCCTCGATCGCGACCCCGCCATTGCCGACCGCGATGCCGACATCGGCCGGCCCCGGCCGGGGTGGCGCGCCGCTCACCCCCGCAGCTGGCGGCTCCCCGATCTGGTCGGCGGCCACGGTCCGGAGCGGACCGGCGGCAGGGGCAGGGTCGGCGGCCGCGGCGGCCCCCGGTGCGGGGCGATCGGCGAGCGCCGCGCGCGGGCTGAGCGCCCCCGGCGCGTCGTCCCCACCGTCGGCGCGGGCGACCGCCATCGCTGGCTGGACCGCGGTCAGGGTCCCCGCCATCAGGGCGGCCAGCGCGGCCTCGGCCTCCGCCGGCGCCCCGGCAGCCACCGCCGCGGCGGGCGCTGCCGGCAGGGTCGCGGCCGGCTTCGCGGCCAAAGGTTGGCCAGATGGGGGTTGGCCAGAGGGGGGTTGGCCAGACGGGAGCGTGCCGGCCGCGGGCGGGTCGGATGCGGACTTGCCTGCCGCGGGTCGGGCTGCCGGCGGATCGGCCTGCCCGAACAGCTGGCGCAGCCAGCCGAACCAGCCGCCGCCAGCAGGCTGCTGGCCCGCGGCGTCGGACCCGGCGGCCGCCGGCGGCTGGTCCGTGGTACCGCGCTCCAGGTCACCGACGAAGCCGCTCAGGGAGTTGCCGCCCGAAATCGTTCTGATAGACGCGGCCGGCGTCGGCGTCGGGCTCCGGTTGCGCCGCCGCGTCCGGCGCGCTCGCGGCCGGCACCTCCGGCTCGGCGGCCGCGACCACCGGCGGTGCCGGCGGCGGCGGCAGGCTGCTCCGGCCGGTCCGATAGCGCACCACCTGGTCGGTGTAGCGGGCGTTCTCGCGATCGGCGATCAGACCGTCGACGATCGCGCGGCGCTGCTCGACATTGTAGGTCAGCTGCGGCCGCGGCGGCACGCTATGCAGGCTCGGATAGCCGCTGGCGCTGGTCGCGGCCGGCGCCGCACCTATCTGATCGGCGGTGGCGGCCGACGCCGCATCTGTCTGATCGGAGGTGGCGGCCGGCGCCGGATCTGTCTGATCGGAGGTGGCGGCCGACGCCGCATCTACCGGATCGGAGGTGGCGGCCGACGCCGCCGGGCTCGTGCCCTGACCGTCGGCGGCCCCCTGACCGTCAATGCTTTGGCAACCCGCCAATGCGACAAGGCCGGCCAGCACGATCGCCGGCGGCGGCGCGCTCCGGCCCGCAGAGGCGCGGCGGCGCACGGCCGCCGGTTGGCCGGCTGCGCCGGATCGTCTACAAGGTCCGGCGCCGGCGGGCGCGCGGCCCTCGGACCGCGCGCGGGACCGCTGGTCAGGGCCCAGGTCGGAGGCTTGGCTTGTACGCACGGACACGACCCGACATCTCGATGACCCGAACGATGACCCGACGATCCTCAGGGTTCCGCACCGGAACCGCGACCAGAAAAGCATAAGGGAACGCCCGATGGCCAAGCAACAGGAAACGCCGGCCGCCGATCTCGAGCCGATCGGCCAGGTGCTGGCCGAGATCGCCGACAAGAGCCAGAAGCTCATGCATGCGCTGGCCGAGCGCCGCTACGCCGGCAACGGTGCCGATCGCAGCACCGATCCCCTCAACCTGCGCCCGACCCTGCTCGAATTGACCGCGCGCCTGATGGCCGACCCGGCGCGCCTGATCCAGGCCCAGCTCGCCCTCTGGCAGGACTACCTCCGGCTCTGGCAGAGCACCGGCCAGCGGCTGCTCGGCCAGCCGGCGGCGCCGGTCGCCGAGCCGGAGCAGGGCGATCGCCGCTTCCGCGACCCGGCCTGGGACGATCACGCCCTGTTCGATTTCATCAAGCAGTCCTATCTCCTGACCGCGCGCTGGCTGGTCAGCACGGTCAACGGGCTGGGCGGCCTGGATGCCAAAAGCCGCCAGAAGATCGATTTCTACACCCGCCAGTTCGTCGACGCCATGGCGCCCTCCAACTTCGTCGCGACCAACCCCGAGGTCCTGCGCGCGACCCTCGAGACCGGCGGCGAGAACCTCTTGCGCGGCCTCAACCATCTGCTCGACGATCTCGCCCGCGGCGAGGGCAAGCTCGCGATCAGGATGACCGACCTCGACGCCTTCGCCCTCGGCCGCAACCTCGCTCTGACCCCCGGCAAGGTCGTCTTCCAGACCGACCTGATGCAGCTGATCCAGTACGCCCCGACCACCACGCAGGTCCACGCCCGGCCGTTGCTGATCATCCCGCCCTGGATCAACAAATACTACATCCTGGACCTGCAGCCCAAGAACAGCTTCATCAAATACGCGCTCGACCAGGGCTTCACCGTGTTCGTGATCTCCTGGGTCAATCCGGGCCGGGAGCTGCACCACAAGACCTTCGAGGACTACATGCTCGAAGGCCCGCTCGCGGCGCTCGACGCCATGGCCGAGGCGACCGGCGAGGCCGAATCGACCGTGATCGGCTATTGCCTGGGCGGCACCCTGCTCGCGGCGATGCTCGCTTATCTCGCCACGAAACGAGACAAGCGGGTCAAGGCCGCGACCTTCTTCGCGAGCCTGGTCGACTTCGAGCAGCCGGGCGAGCTCGGCGTCTTCATCGACGAGGAGCAGCTGGCCGCCATGGACAAGATGATGGCCGAGCGCGGCTATCTCGACGGCCGGCACATGGCGACCACCTTCAACATGCTGCGCGCCAACGACCTGATCTGGTCGTTCGTGGTCAACAACTATCTGCTCGGCAAGGAGCCGTTCCCGTTCGACCTCCTGTACTGGAACTCCGACAGCACGCGCATGCCCTACGCCATGCACAGCTTCTATCTGCGCAAGTTCTACCAGGAGAATCAGCTGGTCGTGCCGGGCGGGATCACGCTTGCCGGCGTGCCGATCGATCTGCGCAAGATCCGTCTGCCGGTCTACATCCTCTCGACCCGCGAGGACCACATCGCCCCCTGGGCCTCGACCTACCGCGCGACCCAGCTCTATGGCGGCCCGACCACCTTCGTGCTCGCGGGCTCGGGCCACATCGCGGGCGTGATCAACCCGCCATCGGTCCAGAAATACGGCTTCTGGACCAACCCCGAGCTGCCCGCTGGACCCCGCCGCCTGGCTCGCCGCCGCGACCCACCACCCGGGCAGCTGGTGGCCGCACTGGAAGGAATGGACCGCCCGGCATTCGGGCGATCTGGTGCCCGCCCGAGTGCCGGGCGAGGGCAAGCTGCCGGTGCTGGAGGACGCGCCCGGCAGCTACGCGCGGGTGCGCGCGGTCTGAGCCGCGGCCGGCTGCGCCGCGGGCAGCACGCGGCAACCGGCTCCGGCAGGTTGCCTGGCGCGGCGCGGCCGATTCGTGGTACAGGAGGCGCCGGCAGGGCCGGGAGGAGCTGGCCTCTATGAACGCCGCGCACGCGATCCGACGCCTCGAGGAGGCTGGCTTCACCCACCAGCAGGCCACGGGCGTGGTCGAGGTGGTCGCGGGCGAGGTGATCGAGAAGGTCGCCACCCGGGACTATGTCGGCGAGCAGATCGCGCTGGTCAGAAAGGAGCTGGCCGAGCAGATCGGCGCCGTCCGCCAGGAGCTGGCCGAGCAGATCGGCGCCGTCCGCCAGGAGCTGGCCGAGCAGATCGGCGCCGTCCGCCAGGAGCTGGCCCGGGAAGCCGGCAGCCTGCGCGCGGAGATTGCCGACAGCAGGACCGAGGTGATGCGCGCCATCAACCGGCTGACGTTTTGGATGAACGGCTTCCTGGCCGCGCTCCTGGTGGCCGTTCTCGGCATCGTCGGGGTGCTGATCGGCAAGCTCTGAAGCGGTTGGCGGCCGCCGGTGCGCCGGCCGGGCCGCATCGCGGGCGTGGTCAACCCGCCCTCGGTCCAGACATACGGCTTCTGGACCCACGCGGAGCTGCTCGCCGATCCGCGGGCTGGTGCCATCGCACCGACGTGAATTCGTAGCTGGAGGACGAACCATGGCACAGCGCGCGACGCGAGCCGCCCCCAAAACCCCGCGCTCGCGGAAGGCCAAGGCAACGGGGGTCGCAACGACGCCAGAGGCCTCCGCTGCCACCGCGCTCGATCCCGCCTATGAGCCGGCGCGGACGCCTCTCGGCGCCGACCTGCGCCGATTGCGCGCGGAGATCATCGAATTGGGCGAACCGCTGCTGTCCTGGGAGGCGATCGGGAAGGAAGTGGCCGACCGTCGGGGCGGGGTCGGTTAGGCGGCTGAAGCCGTGCTTACCTATGTCGATGCCGGCGTGCTGATCGCTGCGGCGCGTGGCCGCTCCGCCGAAGCGAGCCGGGCGCTCGCGGTGCAGGGCGATGCGGCCCGCGAGTTTGCCGCGAGCGATTTCCTGCGCCTCGAGGTACTGCCCAAGGCGATCTACAACCAACGGCAAGCGGAAGTGGCCTTTTACGAGCGCTTCTTTCAAGGCGTCGGGCCGTGGGCCGCCATGAGCCAGGCGCTTATCGATTCCGCGCGAGCCATAGCCACTGAGCATGGACTTGCGGCCATGGACGCCTTGCACATTGCCGCCGCGCAGCGCTTGGCGTCGCTCAGTTCGTGACCGGCGAGAAGAAGGAGAAACCCCTGTTGCGCGTCCCCAGCGTGCCAATCTGCGTCGCTGCATGGCTGAGCGGCGATGATGCCCAAGGAATGCAGCGGGAGAAGTCGATCCGGATTTCCAGATTGAGGAGCCGCGGCCGCGTGGCACCCCGGATCGCGCCCGGGGCCAGAAATACGGCTTCTGGAACGGCCCGGCGCTTGCTCCGCGGGGCGTCCTGCGGGAGGCGAAGTCTGCGCAGAAGTCAGATTCCTCCTGACGACCCAAGATTGATGAACTTTCCTTTTATGCTCGGAATCCACTATAGACGTGACCATGAGCACGCCCGAGGCCCGCGCTCGCGATCTGATTGACCGGCAGCTCGAAGCCGCCGGGTGGATCTTGCAACACCGCGACGAATTCAACCGCAAGGCCGCGCGCGGCGTCGCCGTCCGGGAATTCCCGCTGCCGGCGGGCGAGGCCGACTACCTGCTGTTCGTCGACGGCCGGGCCGCCGGCGCGATCGAGGCCAAGAAGGCCGGCACCACGCTCTCGGGCTTCGCCGAGCAGTCCGAGAAGTACCTCGCCCAGCTGCCGGAACACCTCGACGCCTGGGCCGACCCGCTGCCCTTCGGCTACGAGAGCACCGGGATCGAGACCCTGTTCCGCGACCTGCGCGACCCGAAGCCCCGCTCGCGCCCGGTGTTCGCCTTCCACAAGCCCGAGACGCTCGCCGAGTGGCTCGGCCAGCCCGCCACGCTGCGGCGCCGCCTGCAACAGCTGCCGCCCCTGATCACCACGGGCCTGCGCGGCTGCCAGATCGAGGCGATCTCGAACCTCGAGCGCTCGCTCGCCGCCGACCATCCGCGCTCGCTGATCCAGATGGCGACCGGCAGCGGCAAGACCTTCACTGCCTGCACCTTCAGCTACCGGCTGATCAAGCACGCCGGCGCCAGGCGCATCCTGTTCCTGGTCGACCGCAACAACCTCGGCGACCAGACGCTGCGCGAGTTCCAGGCCTTCGCGACCGCCCGACGACGGCCGCAGCTTCACGAGCCTCTACAACGTCCAGCACCTGCAATCGAACCGGATCGACCCGGTCGCCAAGGTCTGCATCACCACCATCCAGCGCCTCTACTCGATGCTGCGCGGCGAGCCCGACCTCGACCCGGCCGCCGAGGAGCTTTCCGGATTCGAGACCGCGCTCGGCGCCGGCGACAAGGAGCGCCCGGTCGCCTACAACCCGGCGATCCCGATCGAGACCTTCGACTTCGTCATCACCGACGAGTGCCACCGCTCGATCTACAAGGTCTGGCGCCAGGTCCTGGAATACTTCGACGCCCAGATCATCGGGCTGACCGCGACCCCCTCCAAGCTCACCCTCGGCTTCTTCGGCGGCAACCTCGTGATGACCTACCCCTACGAGCGCTCGGTCGCCGACGGGGTCAACGTCGGCTACGAGATCTACCGGATCAAGACCGAGGTCTCCGAGCAGGGCAGCCGGGTCGAGGCCGGCTACGCGCTCGGCTTCCGCGACCGGCGCACCCGGATCAAGCGCTGGGAGGAGCTGGATCAGGACTTCGAGTACCAGGCCCGGCAGCTCGACCGCTCGGTCACCACCCCCGACCAGATCCGCACCATCCTCAAAGCCTACCGGGACAAGCTCAAGTCCGACCTGTTCCCCGGCCGCGACTGGGTCCCGAAGACCCTGATCTTCGCCAAGGACGACAACCACGCCGAGGAGATCACCCACATCGCGCGCGAGGTGTTCGAGCAGGGCAACGACTTCTGCAAGAAGATCACCTACCAGTCGGGCGAGAGCCCGAAGGAGCTGATCAAGCGCTTCCGCACCGATCCCATGCCCCGGATCGCGGTCACCGTCGACATGGTCGCGACCGGCACCGACATCCGGCCGATCGAGGCGCTGATCTTCATGCGCGACGTCAAGTCCGAGATCTACTTCGAGCAGATGAAGGGCCGTGGCGCCCGCATCATCCAGCCCTCGGACCTGAAGCAGGTGACCCCCGACGCCCTGGCCAAGACCCGCTTCGTGCTGATCGATGCGGTCGGCGTCACCGAATCCCACAAGGGCGACAACCAGCCGCTCGAGCGCAAGCCCGGCACGGGCTTCGCCAAGCTGATCGAGCAGGTCGCCATGGGCCGGCGCGACGATGACAGCCTGAGCTCGCTCGCCGGCCGGCTCGCCGCGCTCGAGCGCGAGCTCGACGGCCGCGGCCAGGCGGGCGCCGAGGACCTGCGGCGGATCGAGACCGCAGCCGGCGGCCGGACGCTGAAGGACCTCGCCAACGCGCTCCTCGACGCGATCGATCCCGACCGGATCGAGGCGGCAACCGCGGCGCGGTTCGGCCCGACTCCAACCGAGCAACAATGGGCCGAGGTCGAGAAGGCGCTGAAAGAAAAAGCCTGCGACCCGTTCGACGACGCCCTGCTCCGCCGCACGCTGATCGACATCAAGCAGAAATCCGAGATCGCGATCGACGAGGTCACGGCCGACGGGTGACCTACGCCGGCTACGACATCGAGCGGGCGCGCGAGCTGATCGACCACTTCGAGCAGTTCATCGAGGCCCACAAGGACCGGCTCGCCGCGCTCCAGATCCTCCTGAACCGCCCCTACCGCGCCCGCCACCTGACCTACGCCGCGATCCGCGAGCTCGCCCTCGAGCTGACCCGCGCCCCCTGGCCGCTCGACGTTCTCCGGGTCTGGCAGGCCTACCAGCGCCTGGATGCCGCCCGCGTCCGCGGCGCGCCCGAGAAGGTGCTGACCGACATCATCGCGCTGGTCCGCTTCGCGACCGGCGGCCAGGACGAGGTCCTGGAACCCTTCTCCCGGCGCGTCGAGCAGCGCTTCAACCTCTGGCTCGGCCGCCAGCTCAAGGCCGGCCGCAGCTTCACCGCCGAGCAGACCGAGTGGCTCAGGCTGATCAAGGACCACATCGCCGCCAACGCCGAGGTTTCCACCGACGACCTCAAGGAGATCCCGAGCTTCACCGCCCGCGGCGGGCTGCTGAAGGCGCGGCGGGTGTTCGGCGAGCAGCTGCAACCGACGCTCGATGACCTCAGCGAGGCGCTGGTGGCATGAATGACACGCTCGAAACGCGGTCAATTCACGAGTCCGGTCGCTACCCGAGAGCATGGACTCCTGTACGCTTTTCGATTTGGTAGCTCCGTCGGGCATGATGACTGATGGCGATTGGGTCGAGACAAGGACAAGACCCGAATGGTGAAGTTCGATTGATCCAACTTGCTGACATTGGCGATGATATGATATTTGGACCGATCTCGAGCCGAGTTCACATCGACCAATAAAGCCTCCAAACTCTGCGATGCATCTTCTGTAGCGTTAAAGACTCTGTTGATTGCGCGATGGCTGATCCAGTCGGACGCGTTTGCATTCTTTCGCCGGGAGATGCTAAACGTTGCGTAACAGGCTGTGGACGTTTGTACCTTTCGCCCTGGTCACGAGACCTCGATTGTCGCTGGCTTATGCACATCGTCAACAGTTCGGCGATCGCGAGCAGATGAATGCTTGCAAAGGGCGTAACACCGAAGACGAATCTCCGCGAGCAAATCTGAAGCGAATTCGCGATTCCGCTTGCGCCACTACCCGAGCAGCAGCGCATCGGCGGACAAGATCGACGAGCTGTTCAGCGAGCTGGACGCCGGGGTGGCGAGCCTGCAGCGGGCCAGGGCGCTGCTGAAAAAATACCGGCAGGCGGTGCTCAAGGCGGCGGTCACCGGCGAGCTGACCCGCGACTGGCGCGAGCGCCACAAGGGCGAGATCCAGGAGAGCGGCGCCGAACTGCTCCAGCGCATCCTGAAGGCCCGGCGCGCGGCCTGGGAAGCCACCGAGCTGAGGAAGCTGCGCGCCAAGGGCCAGCGGCCCAACGACGACCGCTGGAAGCAGAAGTACAAGGAGCCCCAGCCCCCGATACCACCGCCCTGCCCGCCCTTCCCGAGGGCTGGGTATGGGCGTCGCTAGATCAGCTTTCCTGGGATTCCTGCTATGGCACGTCGAGCAAGTGTGACTACACCTATCGCGGCGTGCCTGTACTGAGAATTCCCAACGTCCGAGACGGATACCTTAGTCTTAAAGATCTCAAAAATGCATCTGATCAACTCGATGTCAAAGCAGAGGAGTACCTGAAGCAGGGAGATATGCTGATTATTCGTACGAATGGGAGTATTGATCTTCTAGGTCGAGCCTCGGTGCTTACGCAAGAGATCGGGTTTCTTGCATATTTCGCATCTTATCTGATTAGATTTCGGCTGACTGGCGACACTAGCGTGTGGAATTGGGTTAACATTTATTGGCAAGATTCAGAAATGCGGAGCTGGCTGGAAAAAAATGCGGCCACTTCTGCGGGTCAGTATAACATTTCTCAATCGAAGCTCGGCCAAGCCGTCATAGCTCTTCCGTCTCTCGACGAGGCTGAGGTTATTGCAGAGGCAGTCGGTTTGTACCTGAGCGGAGCTGATCAGCTAACGAGTGATGTAGAACTAGCTGAAAAGGCAAGCGGCGCACTCCGCCAAGCCATCCTCAAGGCTGCCTTCGCGGGCAAGCTGGTGCCGCAGGACCCGGACGACGAGCCGGCGAGCGTGCTGCTCGAGCGCATCCGCGCCGAGCGCGCGGCCACGCCCAGGCCCGCCCGCGGCCGGCGGCGCAAGGCCGAAGCGGGGCAGCGCCAGCTGGAGTTACGGGTCCGATAGCCGACCGGTGCATCTACTTGCGGCCTCTTGCCTCCCTCAGCATCGCCTCGGATCGGCAAACGGCATCAGAGCAGGTCCACGGCATCGGCTCGGATACGTCGCCAGATGCGCGGGCGCTCGCGCAGTCGGCTGGGAAAGGCGAACTCGACCGGCCGGAGGAGGAGACCGCTCAGGAAGCGCTCGAGACCGGCGAGGTCGACCAGAGTGAAGCGGGCGTTCGGATCGACCTCGATCAGCAGATCCACGTCGCTCGAAGGCCCGGCCTCACCGCGGGCCGTAGAGCCGAACAGCGCCAGGCGGGTGACGCCGCGCCTTCGGATGTCCTCGGCGTGGGCGCGCACCAGCGCGATGACGCGCTCGCGCTCGGCATCGTGGCCCGGGGGCTCGGCTTTGGCGGTGCTCGACATGGCGTTCACATGGTAGCACAGATCGGACCGCGCCAGACTGCCCGGGCCCGCGCGCGACCGGTGGCGCAAGGCTGAGGCGGGCGCGCGGCGGCTGGATCTGCTTGGTGAGGACGGGCGAATGGAATCGCGTCGGCGCTCCGACGTGTGGTAGTCTGGCGGCGGTCGGCGGGAGTGCAGGCGTGCGGTTCTACAACTTCGAGATCGTGATCGAGAAGGAGGCGGAGGACGAGGGCTACAGCGCCTACAGCCCGAGCCTGCCCGGCTGCTTCAGCAATGGCCGGACGATCGAGGAGGCCAGGCGCAACATGCGCGCGGCGATCCGGCAGCACGTCGAGTCCCTGCTCGCGCATGGCGAGCCGTGACCAGCAGCCCGGTCGGCAGCAGCGCGCCGCGCGCCTGCTCGCTCGCGCTGCCGGTTCAGTAGGCGAGAACCTGGACGTGGCCTTGCCGCCCGTACGCGAGGATGCGCCGGTCGATGGTCACGACCGGCGCCTCCAGGAGCCGCGCGACCGCGACGATCAGGCGATCGGCCGGGTCCTTGTGGAACGGCTCCGGCAACTCGTACGCGGCCAGCGCCATGTCGGCGGTGATCACGACTTCGGACAAGCGGTAAAGCGCGATCGCTCGCTCGTACCACTCCCGCGCCGTGGCACCCGCCGGCAGCCTGAGCTTGCCTGCGGCCCATTTTTGCCCGAGTTCCAAAGCCACCACGGTCGGCACGAAGGCCATCCCGGCCCTGCGCGCCGCGCTGACTTCGTTCAGCGCCGCCGCGCTCATCGCTTCGCCCCGCGCGATGGCGAGGAGCGCGCAAGTGTCGAGGACGATCCGCATCAGTCCTCGAGCATCTCCCAGTGCTCCATGGGTTCGGTCGGATCGCCCAGGACCTCGATCGTGCCCTTCATCGAGCCGTATGGCGCCGGTTCGCGATCCGGGCCGCGATCCAAAAGGCAGATGAGGAGCGCGGGGTCGACCCCGACGGCGGTGCCGAGCGCCCGCAGCAGCGAAACACCGGGCGGCGCGTGGCCGTTGAGGACGTTCGAGAGATGCTTGCGCGAGATGCCGAGTTCCAAGGCCAGAGCCGTCACCGTCTTGCCCCGGGCGCGCAACGCGGCGCGCAGGAGATCCTGCGCCGCGGGCAACAGCGCCGGTTTGTGCAGATCGAGCCTGGCAAGCGGTAGCGCAGACATTGGGGAAGCTCACATGTGTCACCTAGACGGTTACATAGGTCGGGCGCATCGACGGCGCAAGCGGCGCCGGCCACCCTGCGGTCCGCACCCGTGACCAGCCCCGGAGCGCTCGTCAACAAGGTCTGGAACTACGCGCACGTCCTGCGCGACGACGGCGTCAGCTACGGCGACTATGTCGAGCAGATCACCTGCCTTCTGTTCCTCAAGATGGACCAGGAGCGCCACGACCATCTGGGCGAGGTATCCCGGATTCCCGCCGAATGGCGCTGGGCGGGCCTGAGGGACAAGGAAGGCGACGAGCTCGAGCTGCAGTACCGGCACGCGCTGGAGGCGCTCGCCCGCGAGCAGGGCCTGCTCGGCACGATCTTCCGCAAGGCCCAGAACAAGATCCAGGACCCGGCGAAGCTCCGGCGCCTCGTCGTGATGATCGACGGCGAGACCTGGATCGGCCTCGACGTCGACGTCAAGGGCGAGATCTACGAGGGCCTCCTGGAGCGCAACGCCCAGGAGGTCAAGAGCGGGGCCGGCCAGTACTTCACGCCGCGGCCGCTGATCCGGGCCATGGTCGAGGTCGTGGACCCGCGGCCCGGCGAGACGATCTGCGATCCGGCCTGCGGCACCGGCGGCTTCCTGCTCGCGGCCTACGAGCACATGAAGGCCAAGGAGAAGGATCGCGAGCGGCTGCGGCGGCTGCGCGAGGAGACCTTCACGGGCGTCGACATCGTCGACGGCGTGGTCCGGCTCTGCGCGATGAACCTCTACCTCCACGGCATCGGCGGCGAGGTGAGCCCGATCGATCAGGGCGATGCCTTGATCTCGGCCGGCGCCAGGCGCTTCGACATCGTGCTGACCAATCCGCCCTTCGGCAAGAAGAGCAGCTACACGGTGGTCGGCGAGGATGGCGACATCGACGCGCGAGCAGCAGGTCTACGAGCGCGACGACTTCATCGCCACGACCTCGAACAAGCAGCTGAATTTCCTCCAGCACGTCATGTCGATCCTCAAGACTCCCGGATCGGCGGCGGTGGTGCTGCCGGACAACGTGCTGTTCGAGGGTGGGGCCGGCGAGAAGGTCAGGCGGCGGCTCCTGCGCGCATTCGACTTCCATACCCTGCTCCGCCTGCCGACCGGGATCTTCTATCGCCCGGGGGTCAAGGCGAACGTGCTGTTCTTCGACAAGCAGCCGGCGAGCGAGGCGCCCTGGACCAAGCGCCTCTGGATCTACGATTTCCGCACCAACCAGAGCTTCACGCTCAAGCAGCGGCCGCTCAGGCGGGAGGACCTCGACGACTTCGTCGCCTGCTACCGGCCGGGCAACCGCCATGAGCGCAAGGAGAGCGAGCGCTTCCGCGCGTTCCCCTACGACGAGCTCGTGGCGCGCGACAAGGCGAACCTCGACATCTTCTGGCTCAAGGACGAGAGCCTGGAGGACGCCGACCGCCTGCCGGCGCCCTCGGTGCTCGCCGCCGAGATCATCGAGAACCTGGAAGCCGCGCTCGAGCAGTTCAGGGAGGTGGCAACGGCTCTGGGATCGGAAGTGGCGAGCGATTCGTGAATTTCCCAAAAATCGCGCCCGGCACCCAGTTTCGAAGCTCGCTCGATGCGCCACAGGGCACAGATCTGCGTCACTTGTGCGCCCAGAAATCATCAGTTTTGCGGTCAAAATCAGCGGTTTTACGGCCGGATGCAACGGCCAAGTCGCCAGTTTGGCGAAAAACCGTGCCACCGCAAACGCTTACGCATCGCACACATCTGTCGCCTGAGGCTACAGAAGTGTCGCATGGGTGTGCACTCGCCGACCGTTCGGAAATTCGCCACGGCGCTCGGAAAATCGGCGGAAAATCGGAAAATGGCCGGAAAATCCCCGGACGCGCCGGGCCCGTCGCGCCGCTCGGCACCGGAATTCGGGCCGATTTCGGAATTTCGGAGACCGTTCGCTTCACCTCACCAATGTGGCCAACCCCAGGAGCGGACTAGCGAAAAGCCCGTCGTCGATCCTGCCCCGATCTGGTATCGGGCATTAATTCCTTTTTCAAGAAATATTTCTCGGGCCGATCACAGCCGGCCTGCCTTGTGAACCGTCGCCAGGTGTGCACCTGTCGGGCGGCGAGGCAAGCCACGGTCCTTGCATATGTTCCTATGATCTGGTAGATTCCGGGCTCCCTGTTCACGGGCCCGGCAGACCCACCAAGGCAAGGGGACCTCATGACCAGCGACCGCAGGCGCGCCGCTCCGAGCCGACCTTGGTGGTCGGCTCAGAGAGCCAGGCGCGCCGCTCCGAGCCGACCTTGGTGGTCGGCTCAGAGAGCCAGGCGCGCCGCTCCGAGCCGACCTTGGTGGTCGGCTCAGAGAGCCAGGCGCGCCGCTCCGAGCCGACCTTGGTGGTCGGCTCTGAGAGCCAGGCGCGCCGCTCCGAGGCCTGGTGGTCGGCTCAGAGCGGCGCCAGCGCGGTTCGCAAGGCCCGCAGCCGCAGCCCGCAAGCGTCGGCGTGCTCAGAACGCCTCAGGCCGAGGGGAGAACGCGAAACCTGGCCCCGCTACCAAACGAACCCGAGAAGGGCCGCAAAACAAGGGGTTTGGCCTTGCGAGTGCCGCGTGGATCGGGGCTTCGAAGCGAGGTCCGTGGGTGGCGAACGGGCGGCTGCCGGGGTCGAGCCTTGCTGGTGTTGCGACCGCCAACGCCGATGCCGTCGATCGTCGCCGGCCGGCGGTTCAGTCCCGCCTGGTGACCTTGAGGGCGCGGCGGTCGAGGGCGGCCTCGACCTCGGCGAGATCGATGCCGTGGCGGGCAAGCGTCGCGGCCGTGAAGTAGAGGACGTCGGCCGCCTCGTGGACCACGTGATCGCGCGCCTCCGCCTCGGCCAGCTCGGCCGCTTCCTCGCGGAGCTTGGCCCCGAGCAGGGCCGGATCGGCAAGCAGCTTCGCGGTGTACGAGCCGGCCGGCGCCGACAGCTTGCGTTCGGCGAGCCGGCGGGCGAGCCCGCCCAGGCCCTGGTCCGGACCCCAGCAGGTCCGCGTGCTCCGGTGGCAGAAACCGGGCGGCTGCTGGCGGACGGTGAAGCGGAGCGTGTCGCGGTCGCAGTCGGCATCGATCCGGAGCAGCTCCTGGATGGCGCCCGAGGTCTCGCCCTTCACCCAGAGGCCGCGCCGGCGCGAGTGGTAGACGCCCCGGCCCTGGTCGAGCGCGGCGCCGAGCGAAGCGAGGTCGGAATGGCAGAGCCCGAGCGCCACGCCGCGCTCGTCGACCACCACGGTCGGCCACAGACCGTCCGGCCGGTCGCTCTGCAAAGGCGCCGCGAAGCCTTCGGCGAGGCCGAGCTTGCCGGTATAGAGCGCCATGCCGACCTGGGCCTCGCAGCCGAGCCGGTCGAGGTCCCGCACCTCGTCCGCGCCGGTGATGCCGCCTGCGATCGTGACCGCGGCCACACCCGCGGCCTCCCGGATCTGCTTTGCGAACGCCAGATCGGTGCCCTCGAGACGGCCCTCGCGCTCGACGAAGGTCACGAGAAAGCCGCCCACCAGCTCGCGCAGCTCGGCGATCCGGTCCAGCACGCCGCGGCCGGTCCGCGTCTGCCAGCCCTCGACCACCACCTCGCCGTGACGGGCATCGAGCGCCGCGATCACCCGCTCGCGCGGCAGCTTTTCCAGCACATCGGGCCGCGCGGCGGTGCCGAGCACGACCTTGACGGCGCCGCGATCGAGCCAGCGGATCGCTGCGGCCACCTCCCGGATGCCGCCGCCGACCCGGCAGGGCGCAAGGTCGACCAGGTCCTCGATCACGGCGGCGTTCGACCCGCGGCCGAGCGCGGCGTCGAGATCGACCACCGCGACCTCGCCGACCCGGCCGAAGCGTGTGGCCAGCGGGCGCGGGTCGCCGGCATCGAGCGCCTTGGCCTCGCCGCCGATCAGCTGGACGGCGTTGCCCGCCTCGAGGTCGATCGAAGGGACGATCATGGCGGCAGGATCATACTTGGCCGCTCACCGGCCGGACCGGCACGCCCTGGGCGGCGAGCGCCCGCTTGACATGGGCGACCGTCAGCTCGTCGTCGTGGAAGATCGAGGCCGCGAGCACGGCATCGGCGCCGGCATCGAAGGCTGCCTTCAGATGCTCCGGCCCGGCCGCCCCGCCCGAGGCGATCACCGGCACGCGCACCGCTCCGGCGACGCTTCGGGTGAGCTCGAGGTCGTAGCCCGAGCGGGTGCCGTCCTGGTCCCAGCTGGTCAGCAGGATCTCGCCCGCCCCCCTGGCCTCACCCTCGCCAGCCCAAAGGAGCGCATCGATGCCGGTAGCCTCGCGCCCGCCCTTGACCAGCACCTCGAAGCGGCCGCCCTGCCGCCTGGCGTCGATCGCGAGCACGGTGCACTGGCGGCCGAAGTGCTCCGCGATCTCGGTCAGGAGCTCCGGGCGCTGGACGGCCGCGGTGTTGACCGAGACCTTGTCGGCGCCGGCCTCGAGCAGGACCTTCGCATCGTCGAGGGTGCGGATGCCGCCGCCCACGGTCAGCGGAATCCCGAGCCGCGCGCGCACGCGCTTGACCGTCTCCGCCTGGTTGCCGCGCCCCTCGGGCGTCGCCGAAACATCCAGAATGACGATCTCGTCGGCCCCCTGCTGCTCGTACAGCGCCGCCCGCTCGGCCGGATCGCCGGCATCGCGCAGGCCCTGGAACTTGATCCCCTTCACGACCCGGCCATGGCTCACGTCCAGGCAGGGGATGATCCGCCGCGTGAGCATCAGCGAGCGCCTCTTCCTGAAGGAGAGAGCATCAGCGAACGCCTTCCTTGAGAAGAGCGAGCATCAGGCGCCCTCCAGCCAGCGGGCGATCAGCGCATGACCATAGGCGCCCGAGAGCTCCGGATGGAACTGGCAGGCCAGCACATGATCGCGCTCGAGCGCCGCGACGAACCGTCCACCGTGCTCGGCGGTCGCAATTCGGCAGCCGGGTGCGTCCTGAACGCGGTAGCTGTTGGCGAAATAGGCGTAGCCCGGCATGAGGAAGCGACAGCCCGGCTGCGGCTCGATCCGGTTCCAGCCGAACTGCGGCACGCGCACCGTCTCCGGGAACCGGCCGACCCGGCCCGGGATTACGGAAAGCCCTTCTGCATCCGGGCTTTCATCGCTGGCCTCGAACAGGACCTGGAGGCCGACGCACATGGCGAGCGTCGCCGCCCCGGAGCGCACCCGGGCCGTGACCACCTCGGCAAGTCCGGCTTGCCGCAGGCCCGCAAGCGCCGCCCCGAAGGTCCCGACCCCGGGCAGCACGACCCGCCCGGCATCGGCGACCATGGCGGCGTCCTCGGCGATCCGGGTCCTGGCGCCGAGCCGCGAAAAAGCCGCCAGCACCGAGGCGAGATTGGCCGTGCCGGTCGGCAGGACCACGACCTCGGCCGCCATCAGAGCACGCCTTTGGTGCTCGGCACCTCGTCCGGCCCCTCGATCCGCACGGCCTGGCGCAGTGCCAGCGCCACAGCCTTGAAGGCGGCCTCGGCGCGGTGATGGTCGTTCGCCCCGCGCAGCACGTCGACATGCAGCGCCATCCGCCCGGTCGTGGCGAGCGAGGTGAAGAAGTGGGCAATGTTCTCGCACGCCAGCTGACCGAGCGCCTCGCGCTCGAGGCCGAGCTCGACCACCGCGCAGGGCCTCCCGGAAAGATCGACCACCGCACGCGCGAGCGCCTCGTCGAGGGGCGCGAACGCCGAGCCGAAGCGGGCGATGCCGCGCCGCTCGCCGAGCGCCTGATCGAGCGCCTGGCCGAGCGCCAGCGCGCAGTCCTCGACCGTGTGGTGGTCGTCGACCTCGAGGTCGCCGGCACACTTCAAGGTCAGATCGAAGCGCGCATGCTTGGCCAAGGCCGTGAGCATATGGTCGAGAAAGCCGATGCCGGTTGCGACCTCGGCCCGGCCGCTGCCGTCGAGGGCGAGCTCGAGGGTGATCCTGGTCTCGAGGGTCTCGCGGCTGACCCTTGCCTGGCGCGCGCTCATCGGCTGTCGCTCATCGGCTACCGTTCAGGGCACGATCTGGGCGAGCGCCGAGACCACGATGTCGGTGCCGCCGCGCGCCTTGATCAGGGGGATCACCTGCGGCAGGTCCTTCCTCGGCACCGCGGCCTTGAGCGCGAAGCCCTGATCGCCGTGCAAGGGCGCCATGGTCGGCTCGCGCATGCACGGCAGGACCGCGATCACCGCCTCCAGGCAGTCCGCCGACACGTTGACCTCGACCATGACCCGCTCGCGGGCATCGAGCACCGAGCGCAGCAGCAGCACGAGGGTCTCGATCCGCGTCCGTTTTTCCCCGTTCTCGAGCGCGCGGGGATGGGCGTAGAGCCGGGTCGAGGAGCGCATCAGCTCGTCGACCACGACCAGGCCGTTGGCAGCAAGTGTCTCGCCGGTCGCCGAGTTGTCGACGATGCAGTCGGCATCCTCGGGCGGAAACACCTCGGTCGCGCCATAGGAATGGACGAAGGTCGCCTCGAGGCCGCACCTCGCGAGCCAGGCGAGCGTCAGGCGCTCATACTCCGAAGCCACGACGAACGACGCCCGCTGCGCGCCGCTCGGCCGCGAACTCCGGCGTCGCGGCCGCGACCAGGCGCACCGGATCGAGCCCGGTATCGAGCAGCTCGACCAGCTCGGCCGCGAGCTCGGCGACCCAGTCGGCGCCGGCGAAGCCGACGTCGCGCGAGCCCAGATGCAGCATCTCGACGATGTTCTGGGGCTTCAGGATCTTGGTCTCGAAGCCCTCGAGCGACAGCGTCGGCCGATAGCCCCGCCGGCCGAAGGTCACCCGGACGCCGGCATCGCCAAGCAGCGCCAGCACGCCCTGCTCCATCCGCCCCTTGGGCAGGGCCAGATGGACCAGGTTTTTCCCACTCTCAGACGCGGCGCTCACCGCCTTCGAGCCCCTTTCGGCAACGCAACAAACGCGCGCGGACCCTAGCCCGAGCGTTCCCACTTCCGCAAGCCCGCCGCAGCGCTCGCGCTGTTGTGCTTTGCTCCCGTTGGCCTACAACTCAGGCCAATTTACGAGGTGGGGACCCAACGCCAGAGAACGAGGTGGAGCGATGACCAACCCGCACATCGGCTCGTCGTTCGACGATTTCCTGGCCGAGGAAGGCATCCTCGAGGAGGTCGAGGCGATCGCGATCAAGCGCATCCTGGCGCGCCAGGTCAGGGCCGATGCGCGAGCCGACCGTGAGCAAGCGGAGCGACGGCAGCCCCTTGCACCCTTGTACTCATTTTGGTACATTGCGCGACGTGATCGTCGAGAAGCGGCTGCCCGCGCAATTCTACCGGACGATCGGCGGTGCCGAGCCGGTCCGGGATTTGCTCTAGCGCCTCGATCCCGGCGACCGTCGGATCGTCGGCGGCGACATCAAGGAGATCGAGTTCGACTGGCCCGTTGGCATGCCGGTTTGCCGGTCGCTGGGCCAAGGAACTTCTGGGAAGTCCGCAGCCGTATCTCCCGCGGACGCATCGCACGGGTGTTCTTTTGCATCGCCCGAGGCGAGATGAACCTGCTGCACGGCTTCATCAAGAAATCGCAGAAGACGCCGCAGGCGGATCTCGATCTGGCGATCAGGCGCAAGAAGGAGGTGGCGCGATGACCAACCCGCACATCGGCTCGTCGTTCGACGATTTCCTGGCCGAGGAAGGCATCCTCGAGGAGGTCGAGGCGATCGCGATCAAGCGCATCCTGGCGCGCCAGGTCAGGGCAGCGATGCAGGCGCAGAAGCTGACCAAGAAGGCGATGGCCGCGCGCATGGGCACCAGCCGCTCGGCGCTCGACCGCCTGCTCGACCCGGACAACACCTCGGTCACGCTCCGCACGTTGCAGAAGGCGGCCTCGACCGTCGGCCGCCGGCTCCGGCTCGAGCTGGTGTAGGGAGCAACGATGAGCACGCGAGGCCCATCATGACCCATCATGACGCTCGCGGCTTGTGCGCGTGGACCAGGTGCCGCAAGGTGGGCCGTCTGGAGAGAGGTCGGAGAAGAGAGCGATGGCGACGGCGTTGTTCATGGTGCGGGCGTCGATCCCGAAGGAGCGGGAGGCCGAGTTCAATCGCTGGTACAATGAGGAGCATTGCCCGCAGGTGCTGCAGTATCGGGGCGCGGTCAGTGCCCGGCGCTATCGGGCGCTGCTGGGCGAGGACAAATACCAGTACCTGGCGGTCTACGAGTTCCAGGATCAGCCGACCTTGGAGCGGTTTCTGGAGTTGGAGCATTTCGCGGAGCTGCGGCGCGAGTACGACGCGCATTTCGGCGGCGGCGTCTCGGAGCGCGCGCGGTCGACCTACGTCCAGGTCTGGCCGTAGCGCGGGGGCGAGCGGGTCGGGCGGGCACGGACTGGCAATGCTCGCTCGCGCCGGATCGATCCTTGTTCGGGAAACGGGCCCTGCCCGTGGGGGTGCAGGCCCTGCCTGCCGATGATCAGACCTTTCGCGCGGTCTGGCTGATCAGCCTGTTGCTGATGGTGCTGGCGGGCAGCCTGCCGCTGCTGCGCAGCCAGCGCCAGTGGCTGCGGCAGGCCGCCGTCTGGGTGCTGGCCCTCGGCTTCCTGTTCGCGGGCTACCGGATCGTCGAGTGGCTGCTCGAGCCGCTGAGCGGCGCGCCTGAGCAGGGCGGGCTCGACGGCGGGTGGTCGGGCCTGATAGCCTCCGGCAAGGTCTTGAGAAAAAGGTCCCCAAGAGGAGGCTTTATCATGCTCACGCGTCGCACGCTGGCGGGCGCGGCCGGGCTCGGCGCTCTGGCCGCGCTGGCGCTGGCCCTTGGCGCGCCGCTCGCGCCGGCTCAGGAGCTGAAGACGGTGGCGGTCACCCAGATCGTCGAGCATCCGGCGCTCGATGCCGCGCGCAAGGGGATCAAGGACGAGCTCGCGGCCGAAGGCTACGAGGAGGGGCACAATCTCGACCTCCTGTTCGAGAGCGCCCAGGGCAATCCCGCGACCGCGGCCCAGATCGCGCAGAAGTTCGTCGGCGACAAGCCGGACGTGATCGTGCCGATCTCGACCCCCTCGGCGCAGGCGGTGGTCAACGCGACCAAGGACATCCCGGTCGTGTTCACCGCCGTCACCGACCCGGTCGGCGCCAAGCTGGTCGCGGACCTCGAGCATCCGGGCGGCAACGTCACCGGCATGTCGGACCTGTCGCCGATCGGCCTGCATCTCGACCTGATCAAGGAGATCATGCCCGACGCCAAGGGGCTGGGGGTGATCTTCAATCCGGGCGAGGCCAACTCGGTCACGCTGGTCAAGCTGTTGGAGAAGGAGGCGCCGGCGCACGGGCTCGAGCTGATCGAGGCGGTGGCGCCGCGCTCCTCCGACGTGCTGGCGGCGGCGCAGAGCCTGATCGGCCAGGTCGACGCGATCTACGTGCCGACCGACAACACCGTGGTCACGGCGCTCGAGGCGATCGTCAAGGTCGGCACCGACAACCAGCTGCCGGTGTTCGCGGGCGACACCGATTCGGTACCTCGGGGCGCGATCGCGGCGCTCGGCTTCAACTATTACGACGTCGGCCGGCAGACCGGCAAGATCGTGGCGCGCGTGCTCAAGGGCGAGAAGCCGGGCGACATCCCGGTCGAGAGCGTCCAGACCACCGAGCTGTTCGTCAATCCCGGCGCGGCCGAAGCGATGGGCATCAAGATCCCGGACGCGGTGATCAAGCGCGCCAAGATCGTGGTCGAATAGGCGTCGCGAGACCGGGGTGAGGCCGGCCGCACGCCCGCGGATGATCCTCACGCCCGGCGGTGCCTGAGCGGCGGGCGGCGGGGGACGGGGCGGCCCCGTGAACCAGGTGGCGCTGTTCGGCGCGCTCGAGCTCGGCCTGGTCTACGGTCTGGTGGCGCTCGGGGTCTTCTTGTCATTCCGGGTGCTGAACTTCCCCGACCTCACCGTCGACGGCAGCTTCCCGCTCGGCGCGGCGGTCGTGGCGAGCGCCATCGTCGGCGGCATCGACCCCTGGCTCGCGACCCTGCTCGCGATCCTCGCGGGCGCGCTCGCGGGACTGGTCACGGCGCTGCTCAACGTCCGCTTCCGCATCCTGCACCTGCTGGCGAGCATCCTGACCATGATCGCCCTGTTCTCGATCAACCTTCGGATCATGGGCCGGCCGAACATCGCCCTGCTCGGCGAGCCGACCGTGCTGACGCCGTTCGAGGGCCTGGGCGTCCGGGGCATGCTGCTGACGCCTGCCGTGGTCGGCGTCGCGCTGCTGATCGTCATGGCGTTGCTGACCCGCTTCCTCGCCAGCGACTATGGCCTCGCCCTGCGCGCGACCGGCGCCAACCCGCGGATGGCGCGCGCCCAGGGCATCGCGACCGGCCGCGCGATCTGCATCGGCATGGCGCTCAGCAACGCGCTGGTGGCGCTGGCCGGCGCCCTGTTCGCCCAGACCAACGGTTTTGCCGACATCACCATCGGCACCGGCACGATCGTGGTCGGGCTGGCCGCGGTGATCATCGGCGAGACCCTCCTGCCCGTGCGCCGGATCGGCGTCGTGGTCGTGGCCGCCGTGCTCGGCTCGATCCTCTACCGGCTGGCCATCGCGCTGGCGTTGAACGCCCACGTGCTGGGCCTGCAGGCCTCGGATCTCAATCTCGTGACCGCGGTCCTCGTCGGCCTCGCCCTGATCCTGCCGGGCGCCCGCAACCCGCTGCGCGCCCTGCTCGGCCGCCAGGCGCGGGCATGATCCGGGTCAGCGGGCTCGAGGTCACCTTCGGCCGCGGCACGGTGCTCGAGACCCGGGCGCTCGCCGGCATCGACCTTGCGCTTGCCGACGCCGAGTTCGTGACCGTGATCGGCTCCAACGGCGCCGGCAAGTCGACGCTCTTGAACGCGCTGACCGGGGACGCGGTCCCTGAGCGCGGGCGGATCGAGATCGACGGCCAGGACGTGACCGGCTGGGTCCCGAGCGCACGCGCGCGGCTGATCGCGCGGGTGTTCCAGGACCCGCTCGCCGGCAGCTGCGAGGCGCTCACGATCGAGGAGAACCTGGCGCTCGCCGCCGCCCGCGGCCGCCGCCGCGGCCTCGGCCTCGCCCTGCACCGGAGCCTGCGCGAGCAGCTCCGCGCCCGTCTCGCCCGCCTCGGCCTGGGCCTGGAAAAGCGCCTCGGCGACCCGATGGGGCTCTTGTCCGGCGGCCAGCGCCAGGCGGTGAGCCTGCTGATGGCGACGCTGGCACCGATGCAGATCCTCTTGCTCGACGAGCACACCGCAGCGCTCGACCCCAAGACCGCCGAGTTCGTGCTCGAGCTCACCCGCGAGATCGTCGCCGAGCAGCGCCTGACCACGCTGATGGTGACCCACAGCATGCGCCAGGCGCTGGATTGCGGCACGCGCACGATCATGCTCCACGAGGGCCGGATCTGCCTCGACGTCGCGGGCCCCGCGCGCGCCGGCCTCGACGTGCCGGACCTGGTCGCCCGGTTTGGGGAAGTGCGTGGCCAGCTCGCCGACGACAGCCTGCTGCTCGGCTGACGGCCCGGCGATTGCTGCTGGCCGCTGCCCGGAGACGGTGGTAGTCATCCTGGAGATTGTGCGCATCGCGAGAGCCGGACGTGGACATTGCCGGCTTGGCTTCGGGAATTGGGGCTGGAGCGCTACCTGGAGGCGTTCCGGGCGAACGACGTCGACCCCGACGTCCTTCGCACCCTGACCGCTGACGATCTGAGGGAGCTGGGCGTCGCCTCGCTCGGCCATCGCAAGAAGCTGCTCGAGGCGATCCAGGCCCTGGCGGAGCCGGCAGCCGGGCCGGGGCCGGCCGACCGGAGCGTGGCAGAGGAGCTCGAGGCGCCCGCGGCGATGCCGCGCGCGGCCGAGCGGCGCCAGCTGACGGTGCTGTTCTGCGATCTGGTCGGCTCGACCGCGCTTTCGGGCGAGCTCGACCCCGAGGAGATGGGCGCGGTCATCCGCGCCTACCAGAATGCGGTCGCGGGCGAGATCGCTGCGCTTCGAGGGCCACGTCGCCAAGTTCATGGGCGATGGCGTGCTCGCCTATTTCGGCTGGCCACAGGCGCACGAGGACGACGCCGAGCGGGCGGTCCGGGCGGGCCTCGCGCTGGTTCAGGCGGTCGCCGGGCTTGCGGCCGCCGGCCGCCCGCTGGCGGCGCGGATCGGGATCGCGACCGGGCTGGTGGTGGTCGGCGAGCTGGTGGGCGAAGGCGAGGCGCAGGAACGCGCGGTGGTCGGCGAGACCCCGAACCTCGCGGCCCGGCTCCAGGCGCTCGCCGACCCGGGCAGCGTCGTCATCAGCCAGGCGACCCGGCGCCTGGTCGGCGGCCTGTTCGAGCTGACCGACCTCGGCCCGACCCGTCTCAAGGGCTTCGCCGAGCCGCTCGCGGCCTTCCGGGTCGAGGGCGAGGGCCGTGCCGAGGGGCGGTTCGAGGCGCTGCGCGGCCAGCGCCTGACACCCCTGGTCGGGCGCGAGCACGAGCTCGCGATCCTCCTGGAGCGCTGGACCTGGGCCAAAGACGGCGACGGCCAGGTGGTCCTGATCGTGGGCGAGCCGGGGATCGGCAAGTCGCGCCTGCTGCGGGCGCTGCGCGAGCAGCTGGCCGGCGAGCCGCACATTGCGCTCAGCCACTTCTGCTCGCCCTACCACACCAACAGCGCGCTCCATCCGGTAATCGCCCAGCTGGAGCGGGCGGCGGGCTTTGCCGCCATGACGAGGCCGCAGACAGGCTCGCCAAGCTGGAGGCGCTGCTCGGGCAGGCGACGGAAGCAGCTGGACGAGGCGGTGCCACTGATCGCGGCCCTGCTCGGCCGTCCCGACCGATGGCCGCTACCCGCCGCTCAACCTCAGCCCGCAGCGGCAGAAGCAGCGCACCCTCGAGGTCCTGATCGAGCAGCTGGCCGGCCTCGCCCGCGAGCGGCCCGTGCTCGAGCTGTACGAGGACGTGCACTGGGCGGATCCCTCGACGCTCGAGCTCCTCGACCTGCTGGTCGAGCGGGTGCGCGCCCTGCCGGTCCTCGTGGTGCTCACCTACCGGCCCGAGTTCAGCCCGCCCTGGACCGGGCAGAGCCATGTCACGGCGCTGACCATGAACCGCCTCGGCCGTCGCCAGGGTGCGGCGATGATCGACCGGGTCACCGGCGGCAAGGCGCTGCCGGCCGAGATCATGGATCAGATCCTGGCCAGGACCGACGGCGTGCCGCTGTTCGTCGAGGAGCTGACCAGGACGGTGCTCGAATCCGGCCTGCTGACCGATGCCGGCGACCATTACGAGCTGTCGGGCCCGCTGCCGCCGCTCGCGATCCCGGCGACCCTGCACGACTCGCTGATGGCGCGCCTCGACCGCTTGGCCCCAGTCAAGGAGGTGGCCCAGACCGCCGCGGTGATCGGGCGCGAATTCTCCCACGAACTGTTGGCCGCCGTCTCACCCATGTCCGAAGTCGATCTCAGCGCGGCCCTCGATCAGCTGGTCGCCGCCGAGCTGATCTTCCGCCGCGGCACGCCGCCCGAGGCAACCTATACTTTCAAGCACGCCCTCGTCCAGGACGCCGCTTACGGTGCGCTCTTGAAGTTGCGCCGCCAGCACCTTCACGCACGCATCGCAAACGTGCTGGAAGAGCGATTTAAGGATTTGGTCCCGAACCAGCCGGAGCTTCTCGCGCAACACTGCGGAGAAGCCGGCCTGATCGACGCGGCAGTCAGATACTGGTACCTGGCAGGCAACGCGGCTCTTGTACGCTCAGCCGTAACCGAAGCTGTTGCACAGCTGTGCAAGGGACTGGAACTATTGCAGGCCCTTCCGGACGCCCCTGAGCGCTATCGGCACGAACTCGATCTGCGGGTTGCTCTCGGTGGAGCGCTGCTGAACGCCAGGGGATGGGCGGCACCCGAAGCGGGGGCGGCTTATGAGCGAGCCCTTCAACTTTGCCGTCTGCTAGGTGAGAGGAGGCAGGTGTTCCCTGTCCTTTGGGGGCTCACCGTCGTTTATGTGAATCGCGCTGAGCTTCCAGCGGCGCGCGAGGTCGCCGCAGAAATGCTAAGGTTAGCTGAAGAACAGGATGACCCTGTCATCAAAGTTGCTGCTCACCGTGCGAATAGTGCCGCACTATACTATCTCGGTGAGTTGGTAGCGACCCGAGGTCACCTCGAGAGCATACTAACTGTCTACGACTTGTTGCGTGATCGTTTTCCTCCCACGCTGTATGCGGCAGATTTCCGAGTCCAGGCGTTATGCTTCTTGTCAGCAACCCTTCTCGGCCTCGGCTATCCGGATCAGGCGAGGGCCTGCGGCCGAGACGCACTCTCCTACGCGAAAGAGCTGGCGCATCCGCAGTCCCTTGGGCTCGCGCTGTCCAATGCTTGTCAGTTTTTTGCCCTTGCCCGCGACATGGAGGCTCTGGAGGTCCATGTCGAAGCGCTGACCTGCCTCGGCGCCACGCAGGGCTTTCCTCAGTATTTGAACTCGGGAGTTCTCTATCGGGGCTGCGTGCTTGCTCAGCGCGGCCACCTACAAGAAGGCTTGGCGCTTTATACGCAAGGTTTGGTTGCGGTCCGGGAAGCCGGCAAGGAACGAGAGGTGCCGCTAGCGTCGGCCATGCTGGCGGAAGCTCATTTGAGGGCAGGCCAAGCGGCAGAAGGGCTAATAGTTCTCGAAGAGCCGCTCGGCAGGGTTCCACGGACCGGCGAGGGTTGGATGGAAGCGGAACTGCATCGTGTCAAAGGCGAGCTGTTAAGCGCCTTGCCCCAATGGGACCCACGCGAGGCCGAAGAATGCTTCCGCCGGGCTATCGACGTCGCCCGCCAGCAGAGTGCTAGGATGTGGGAGCTGCGCGCGGCGACTGGCCTCGCCCGACTTTGGGCGGAGCAAGACCGACACGCTGCGGCCTATGATCTGCTCGCGCCGGTCTACGGCTGGTTCACCGAGGGCTTCGACACGGCAGATCTGAAGGACGCCAGGGCGCTGCTCGACCAACTGGCGTGACGGCGATTGCCGGCGCGCGCCGAGGAGACCAGATTGCGGAAGGCGTCACGAGCAAAGGGAGGCATGCGATGAGCTGGCAACTGAAGGGCACCTATTTCGAGACCTGCAACTGCGATGTCGCCTGTCCCTGCGTGTTCCTCAGCCCGCCGACCGAGGGCGAGTGCCGGGTGCTGGTCGCCTGGCACGTCGATCAGGGCAAGGACGACCAGACCGACCTTTCGGGCCTGAACGTCGCGATGGCGATCACAGCGCCCGGGCACCATGGTCGAGACCAAGTGGCGGGCGGCGCTCTATCTGGACGCGCGCGCGAGCGATGCCCAGAAGCAGGCGCTGACCAGGATCTTCGCCGGCCAGGCGGGCGGCCATCCGGCGGCGCTCGCCTCGTTCGTCGAGGACGTGCTGGGGGTCGCGAGCGTCAAGATCGACTACCGGGCGCAGGGCAAGCGGCGGAGCCTCGCGATCCCGAACATTGCCACAGGCCGAGATCGAGGCGATCGAGGGCCAGGGCGGCGGACCGGTGACGATCAGCGGTCATCCCTTGTGCATCGCGCCCGGCGAGCCCGCCATCGTGGCCAAGTCCAAGCGGCTCGACTATACCGACCACCACATGACCTGGGCGATCTCGGACGGCAACGGCTTCTATTCGGCGTTCGCCTATCAGGGCGGCTGAGGGCGAGCGCCGGGGAGAGCCTGTTCCGCATGTCCGCAAAGACCTTCTTCTGCATCGACGGCCACACCTGCGGCAATCCGGTGCGTCTGGTCGCGGGCGGCGGGCCGCTGCTGGAGGGCGCCTCGATGAGCGCGCGGCGCCAGGATTTTCTCGCCCGCTACGACTGGATCCGGACCGCGCTGATGTACGAGCCGCGCGGCCACGACGTCATGTCGGGGGCGATCCTGTACCCGCCCTGCCGGGCCGACTGCGATGTCGGCGTCCTCTACATCGAGGTCAGCGGCTGCCTGCCGATGTGCGGCCACGGCACGATCGGCACGGTCACCTTCGCGCTCGAGCAGGGGCTCGTGAGCCCGCGGACCGAGGGCGAGGTGCGCCTCGACACGCCGGCCGGCCTGGTGCTCGCGGCCTACGAGCGGGCGGGCCGCTTCGTCGAGCGGGTGCGGCTCACCAACGTCGCGAGCTATCTGGCGCTGCCGGAGGTCCGGGTCGACTGCCCGGAGCTCGGGCCGCTGGTGGTCGACATCGCCTATGGCGGCAATTTCTACGCGATCGTCGAGCCCCAAGCCGGCTACGGCGGGCTCGACAGCCTGTCCGCGGGCGACATCCTGCGCCTCAGCCCGGAGCTCCGGGCGCGCCTGAACGAGCGGGTCGAGGTCGCCCATCCGGACGATCCGACCATCGCCGGCATCTCGCACGTCATGTGGACCGGGCCGGCGCGCGATCCCAAGGCGCACGGCCGCAATGCCGTGTTCTATGGTGCCAGCGCGATCGACCGCAGCCCGTGCGGCACCGGCACCTCGGCGCGGATCGCCCAGCTCGCGGCCAGGGGCCGGCTCGCGGTCGGCGCCGAGTTCGTCCACGAGAGCATCATCGGCAGCCTGTTCGAGGGCCGGGTCGAGGCCAAGGCCCAAGTCGGCCCATATCAAGCGATCATCCCGAGCGTCGCCGGCTGGGCGCGCCTGACCGGCCTGAATACGATCTTCGTCGACCCGCGCGACCCCTACGCCCACGGCTTCCAGCTGCGCCAGGGCTGAAGCAAGAGCGGGCGCGCAGGCCCAAGCGTCCCCGACACCCGGACTCGGTTCCGGACCGGCGCCGATCGCGGCTGTGATCCCCGCCAACCCAGACCCGCGGCCAGCCGCCGGCCGTTGCGGGCTTCGTCGGTCCGGTTACCTAAAATTGCGTGCATCTGGCGGATCACTTGCGGTAAAATTGCGTCCGTCTTGTGATTGAGGCTCTGATCTACGATCCGAATCGGCTCGCCAGAACCGGAATTCGAGCGGACGGGAAGGTCGATCATTGCATACCGCGGCGTTCGGAGCGCCGCGCACCGCCGACTGGTTGCCGGAGGCCGATCAGGTCAACGAAGCTCAGGAGGCAAAGAAAATGATTACGCAGACCATCAGGCTCGCGACTGTTGCCGGAATGGCTCTCATCGTTGCGGTCGCGTCGGCAGGCGGCGCGTCGGCGCAAGAGCGCGTCAAGTGGAAGATGCAGAGCGCATGGGCCAGCAATCTGATTCATCTGGGCACGTCCGGGGTCCGCTTCGCCAAGAACATCGAGCGCGTGTCGGGCGGCAACTTCCAGATCAAGTTCTACGAGCCGGGCGCGCTGGTCCCGGCGCTCGAGTGCTTCGATGCCGCATCCAAAGGCTCGGTCGAGGCCTGCTGGACGACGCCCGGCTACCACACCGGCAAGATCCCGGCGCTGGCGTTCTTCACGACGGTGCCGTTCGGCCCGCCCTACGGCGAGTTCTTCGCCTGGAAGAAGTTCCACGGCGGCGACGACCTCAAGAACGAGATCTATGCCGAGCATGGCCTGTACTCGATCGACGGGTTCGCCACCGGGCCCGAGACCTCGGGCTGGTTCCGCCAGCGAGATCACCTCGCTGGACCAGCTCAAGGGCCTGAAGATGCGCTTCTTCGGCCTCGGCGCCCAGGTCATGCAGAAGATGGGCGTGTCGACCCAGCTGCTCGCCGCCGCCGACATCTACCCGGCGCTGGAGCGCGGGGTGATCGACGCCACCGAGTATCTCGATGCCCGACATCGACATCAAGCTCGGCTTCTATCAGGTCGCCAAGAACAACTATTATCCCGGCTGGCATCAGCAAGACCTCGGTCGCCGAGCTGCTGATGAACAAGGCGGCCTGGGACAAGCTGCCCGACACCTACAAGGCGATGCTCGAGCTCGCGGCCGGCGAGAGCATCCACTACACCTACGCCGAGAGCGAGGCGATGAACCCGGCCGCGATGGCCGAGATGAAGTCGAAATACGGCGTCACCAACCGGCGCTGGACGGATGAGGAGCTGGCCGCCTTCGAGAAGGCCTGGTTCGAGGTCCTGGCCGAGGAAATCGGCCAAGGATCCGACTTTCAAGAGGATCGCCGACAGCTACCTGGAGTGGCGCAAGGAGTACAAGCCCTGGGCCGACGCGCAGGCCTTGAAGGCTACGTACCAGACGCAGTGATCCGGAGCGACGTCCGGTCGTAGCGCTGTCTGGCGCTCAACACGTCGATCCGCGAGGTGATCGAAAGCGCCGGCGCGCCCGACCGCAGCCCCTGCGGCACCGGCACCTCGGCGCGGAGCGCTCAGCTCGCGGCGCGCGGCGAGCTCATGGTCGGCGACCCGTTCGCGCACGAGAGCATCATCGGCAGCCGGTTCGACGGCCGGGTCGCCCCGGGTCGGCTCGTACGAAGCGATCGTGCCGAGCGTCGCCGGCTGGGCGCGCCTGACCGGGCTGAACACGATCTTCGTCGACGAGCGCGACCCCTACGCCCACGGCTTCCAGCTGCGCCGCAGTCCCGTCTCGCCTGCATCCCCAGGCCCAAATCCCTACCCGGGATCGGGGGTCGGCACGAAGGGTTGACCAGAGAGCTCCATGTCAGCGGCGGGAGGCTTGACCCCGGCACAGGCAGGCCCCCCTCCTCCTGGGGCAACCAGGCAAGAGCGCTTGGGAGGCCACCCCTACAGCCGGTCGCGGAGGCTGTGGTAGAGCATGCCCAGCACCAGCATGGGCCAGCGCAGCAGCGTGCCGCCGGGGAAGGCCGGCACGCTGAGGCCCGCCATGACGTCGAAGCGCTCGGCCGTGCCGGCGACCGCCTCGGCGATCAGCTGGCCGGCCTGGGTCGCGATCGCGATGCCCTGGCCGGAATAGCCGTGGGCGACGAAGACCCCGGGGGCCAGCCGGGCGAAATGCGGCAGCCGGGTGCGGGTGATCGCGAGCGTGCCGCCCCAGGCGTGGTCGATCGGCACGTCCGCGAGCTGCGGATAGACCCGGAGCATGTGCCGTCGCACCAGCCCCCTCAGGTCGGCCGGGAAACCCCGCCTGTAGCTCTCGCCGCCGCCGAACAGCAGACGGTGGTCGGGCGAGCGGCGGAAATAGCTGATCACGAACTTGGTGTCGTCGACCGCGACGTCGTCCCGGATCAGGGCGCGGGCGCCGGCCTCGCCGAGCGGTGCGGTCGCGAGCATGAAGTTGTTGATCGGCATGATCCGGCCCGCGAGCCGCGGCACCAGCCGGCCCAGATGACCGTTCATGGCGAGCACCAGATGGCGCGCCCGGACCTCGCCCGCCTCGGTCCGGACCAGGGTCGGCGGACCGTCCTCGATCCGGATCACCCGGCTGTGCTCGAAGATCCGGCCGCCCGCGGCGAGCGCCGCCTGCGCGAGCCCGAGCGCATAGTTGAGCGGGTGCAGATGGCCGGCTCCAAGATCGAGCAGGCCGCCGAAATAGCGCCTCGTGCCCAGGATCTCCTCGACCTCGGGTCTGCGCAGGTAACGGAGCTCGCGATAGCCGTAGTGGCGCGCGAGATGCTCGGCATCCCTTTGCAGCTCGTCCGCATGCGCAAGCTTGTGGGCGGCGTGCAGGACGCCGGGCTTGAGGTCGCAGGCGATCCTGTGGCGAAAGATCCGATCCTTGACCGTGGCTTTGGCATCCTCCGCGAGCTGCCAGAGCGCGCGCGCCCGTTCCAGGCCATACATCTGCTCGAGCCGGCGCTGGCCGAGCCGCTGGCCAGAGCCGAGCTGGCCGCCGTTCCGTCCCGACGCGCCGGCGCCGACCCGGAGCGCCTCCAGCAGCACCGCGTCGTAGCCGCGCTCGGCCAGATGCAGGAGGGCCGAGAGGCCGGTATAGCCGCCGCCGACGATCGCCACGTCGGCGCTCAGGCGCCCTTGCAGCGACGCATGCGCCGGCATCGCGTTGGCGGTCGCGACATAGTAGGAAGCGGGATGACCGGACGGCGGCAAAGCTTGGCATCTCCTGGCGCAGCGCCTGCCTTGTGCCGCCCGGCGCGCTGCCTGTCGAGCGCCAATGCCTGCCGACGCTGAGCCCGCCGCGATCACCCCGGAGGCCCTCGCGGCGCGGCTCCTCTATCGGGATGGCCTGATGCTGATCCTCGACAAGCCGGCGGGCCTGCCGGTCCACCCTGGCCCGAAGGGCGGCCCGAGCCTCGAGCTGCTCCTGGATCAGCTCCGCTTCGGCCTGCCCAAGCGACCCGAGCTCGCCCATCGCCTGGACAAGGACACCAGCGGCTGCCTGGTGCTCGGGCGTCACCGCCAGGCGCTGCAGAGGCTCGGCCGCCTGTTCGCCCAAGGCCTGGTCCTCAAGACCTACTGGGCGGTCGTCATCGGCGCCCCGCCCGAGGGCCAGGGCCGGATCGAGCTGCCGCTCGCACGCCGCTCCGATGATCCGCGCAGCTGGTGGATGAAGGTCGACCCCGACGGCCAGCCGGCGGTCACAGACTACCGCATCCTGGGCGGTTTTACCCCCGCTTTGGTCGAGTGCTCCGACGACCTCCGACCGGTCGGGCGCGAGGGGGCTGCCGCCGCCCCGACGCTCTCCTGGCTGGAGCTCCGGCCCGAGACCGGCCGCACCCACCAGCTGCGCGTCCACCTCGCGGCGCTCGGCTGCCCGATCCTGGGCGACCGGATCTACGGCCTGCGCGACGACCCGGCCGCGCCGCCGCTCCAGCTGCACGCCCGCAGCATCAGGGTGCCCCTCTATCCCAACCGCGCCCCGATCAGCGCCAGCGCGCCCGCGCCCGCCCATATGCTGGCCGTCGCTCCAGGCCTGCGGCTTCGCTCCGTCTGGCTGAAGCTCCCTGGCACTCGCGTCCGATCCGTGCCAGGCTGGCGCGCGGATGAAGAGTGCGTGGCAACCGATGACCAGACATCTGAACCGGGACGAGCTCGAGGCGGGCCTCGCCCACATCCTGCAGTCGCCCCGCGATCGGGGCGTGCTCGAGGCGATCGTGATCCGGCCGGCGACCGACTTGCGTGAGGCCCTGCAACAGGGCGAGCTCAGCCCCGAGCGCGGCCTGCACGGCGACCGCTGGGCCAAGGGTGGTGCTACCCGCGAGGGCGGCCGCCCCGACCCGGACATGCAGCTGACCCTCATGAACGCCCGCACGATCGCGCTCGTGGCCGGCGATCCCGCCCGCTGGCCGCTCGCCGGCGACAATCTCTACGTCGACCTCGACCTCAGCGACGACAACCTGCCGCCCGGCACCCGGCTCGCGGTCGGCTCGGCGGTCCTCGAAGTGAGCGCGGCGCCGCACACCGGCTGCAACAAGTTCGCCGCCCGCTTCGGCCTCGAGGCGACCCGCTTCGTCAACTCCCGCGAAGGCAAGCGCCTGCACCTGCGCGGCATCAACGCCAAAGTCCTCGAGCCCGGCACGGTCACCGTCGGCGACCTGGTCCGCAAGCTCGTCTGACTACCGCCCGGCGGCACCCTGGGCCGGCGCGGCTTCGGCGGTCAGGACGCCGGCGTACAGCTCGCCGAGGTCAAGCGCGATCGCCAGGGATTCCAGGGTGACGGTCCCTCTGCCGGCGTAGTCCTGAACCTTCCAGCCATCCCCCTCGCGGTGGTAGTGCTCGATCCGCGGCTCGCTGCTCCAGACCACCAGAATGTCTTGCAGCGATGCGATCCCGCGGTAGTCGGTGAGCTTTCGGCCCCGATCGTTGGCGGCCGTCGATGGCGAGAGTACTTCGACGATCAGCACCGGCTCCCGGAGGAACTGATCGCTCGGCGCGCCCGGCGTGCAGGTCACCGCCAGGTCCGCCTGATACCAGCTGTCGCCACGCTCGGGCGGCACGATCCCGGCTTCCGTGATGATCTCGCAAGGCGGGCGAAGCGCATTGCCGATCGCCCGATCCACTCGGCTCACGAGCGTCCCGTGCGCCCGCGCCGGCGGCGCCATGGCGACGATCTCGCCACCGAACAGCTCGTAGCGCTGGTCCGTGCCGTCGTCGAATGCCAGGAATTCTCCGAGCGTCCAGCGCTTGCGTGCCGCCTCAACCACCGGCCATGCTCCCTTGGCCGCCATCCTCATTGCCGACACTATATACGACCTCAGACCCGCGCCCGCATAGCCCGAGCCACGACCGGTTGCCATCGACAGGGCACCTCGGCCACTGCCGTCGCCCTGCCATTCGGCAAGCTTTTCCCGCGCTTTCTCGACCAGATGCTATGCGCCGATCTGCTCGGGGGGAACAGGTGTCGGGCCAACCCGCTGCGCGCGTCTTTGGTCGGCACTTGGGTGAATGACCGCCTATTGCAGCTCATAAAGCATCGCCGACCCGCCGACCTCGTCAGCTGCCGGGTGTGCCGAGGCCACCCATGTCGACGATGAAGTCGGCAACGTGCTGGACGCCGTAGCCGGCGCGGATGTTGGTAAAGACGAAGGGGCGCTCGGCGCGCATGCGGCGGGTGTCGCGCTCCATGACCCCGAGGTCGGCGCCGACTAGGGGGGCGAGGTCGATCTTGTTGATCACCAGGAGGTCCGAGCGGGTGATGCCGGGGCCGCCCTTGCGCGGGATCTTGTCGCCGGCCGCGACGTCGATCACGTAGATCGTGAGGTCGGCGAGCTCGGGGCTGAAGGTCGCGGCGAGGTTGTCCCCGCCGGATTCGATGAAGACCAGGTCGAGCTTGGGGAACGATGCGACCAGCTGGTCTATGGCCGCGAGGTTGATCGAGGCGTCCTCGCGGATCGCGGTGTGCGGGCAGCCGCCGGTCTCGACGCCGAGGATGCGCTCGGGCGGCAGCGCGCCGCTCCGGGTCAGGAACTCGGCGTCCTCGCGGGTGTAGATGTCGTTGGTGATCGCCGCGACCTCGAAGCGCTCGCGCAGGCGCTTGCACAGCGCGTCGACCAGCGCGGTCTTGCCCGAGCCGACCGGCCCGCCGATCCCGACCCGGAGCGGTCCGCCCCCGCCGCCGGTCATGACCGGAACAGGCGCGTGTACTGGGTCTCGTGCGCCATCGAGAACAGATCGATCGCGAGCGCGGCGCTGCCCAGGTCCTCGACGCCGCTCGCCATCACCAGCACCACGACCTCGACGACCGCCGCCTCAAGCGCTGCGGTCAGGCGCTGGCCGTCGGTCTGGCCGAGCGGGATCAAGCGGATGCCGGCGGAGATCAGATTGGCGGCGAAGGCCTGGAGAAAAGCAGGCAATACCGCATCGAGCGGCAGACCGTGGGCGCGCGCGGCAATGCCGAGCACCAACGCGTAGGGCGGCTCGACCCCGGCCTGCCCGCAGAGATCCTCGAGGCTGTCGAGCTCGGCCGCGGGCCAGGCCTGGCGCAGCACGGTCAGTAGAGCGCGCCCCTGCGCCGCGCTCTCCAGCGCCAGCTCACTGGTGCCGCGCAAGGCCGCCGCGGTCGCGAGGATCTCGGTCGGCGACCAGCCCTGGAAAGCGCCATCGACGCCGGCCTCGTGGGCCGCGCGCAGCAACAGGCCGTCGGTCCAGCCGGTGCCGTAGTGGAGCACGCTCACAGCATAGTCGCGAAGGCTCGCCGCGTCAGCCACCGCGCCGGCCTCGACCGCCGCTTCCAGGGCGTGCGAATAGCTGTAGGCGCCGACCGGCATCGCCGGCGACAGCCAGGCGACCAGCTTGTAGGCGTAGGGCTCAGCCATGCTGCCCGACCTAACCATGCTGCCCGACCCAACCATGCCGCCCGGCTCAACCATGCCTGTGTGAGCCGGCGTAGGCGCCGCCCTCGGGCTGGAACGCCGCGCGCACGCGCAGCAGGCGGGCGCCCAGATGCTGCAGCATGTCCTCGATCACGTGGTCGTAGCGGATGCGCAGCCGGCCGTCGCCGAGGATCTGGGTCGGCAGATGCCGGTTGCCGAGATGCCAGGCGAGGCGGGCGAGGTGCCCGCGGTCGTCCGCCTCGACCTCGAGCACTTCCTCGGCCGCGGCCCGGACCTCGAGCCAGCCCTGGTCCTCCTGAAAGGCGAGGCCGTCGCCGTCGGCGAGCGGCTCGGGCTTGGTGAGGTTCAAAAGCACCGGCTCGCCCTGGTCGGTCGACATCCGGATCCGCCGGCGGTGACGATCGTCGAAGCTGAGCGTCACGCTGCCGACGCTCTCGTCCCGGGGCCAGGCCCCCGCTCTCGCTACCTTGACCAGCTGGCGCACGGGCGGCCTCAGTACAGGAAATAGCGCTGGGCGAGCGGCAGCACCGCGGCCGGCTCGCAGGTCAGGAGCAGGCCGTCGGCCCGCACCTCGTAGGTCTCCGGGTCGACCTCGATTTTCGGCAGATGCGCGTTCAGGACCATTGAGCTCTTGCCGATCGTCCTGGTGCCGGCGACCGCGACCAGGGGGCGGCCGAGGTGCAGGTTGCCGGCGAGGTCGTGCTCGAGCGCCGCCGCCGAGACGAAGGTGAGCGCACTTTCGGTGCAAGCGCGGCCGTAGGCGCCGAACATCGGCCGGTAATGGACCGGCTGCGGGGTCGGGATCGAGGCGTTGGGATCGCCCATGAGCGCCGCCGCGATCGTGCCGCCCTTGAGCACCAGGTCCGGCTTGACCCCAAAGAAGGCCGGGCGCCAGAGCACCAGGTCCGCGAGTTTTCCCACCTCGACCGAGCCGATCTCGGCCGCCATGCCATGGGCGATCGCCGGGTTGACGGTGTATTTGGCGACGTAGCGCCTTGCGCGCAGGTTGTCGTTGGCGCCGGTCTCCTCGGGCAGCCGGCCGCGCTGGCGCTTCATCTTGTCCGCGGTCTGCCAGGTGCGGATGATCACCTCGCCGACCCGGCCCATGGCCTGGCTGTCGGAGGCGATGATCGAGAACGCGCCGAGATCATGCAGGATGTCCTCGGCCGCGATCGTCTCCTTGCGGATCCGGCTCTCGGCGAAGGCCACGTCCTCGGGGATCCGCGGGTCGAGGTGGTGGCACACCATCAGCATGTCGAGATGCTCGTCGATGGTGTTGACCGTGTAGGGCCGGGTCGGATTGGTCGAACTCGGGATGACGTTCGCCTCGCCGCAGACCTTGATGATGTCGGGCGCGTGGCCGCCGCCGGCACCCTCGGTGTGGAAGGCGTGGATCGTGCGCCCCTTGAAGGCGCGGATCGTGTTCTCGACGAAGCCCGACTCGTTGAGGGTGTCGGTGTGGATCAGGACCTGGATGTCCATCTCGTCGGCGACCGAAAGGCAGCAATCGATCGCCGCCGGCGTCGTGCCCCAGTCCTCGTGCAATTTCAAGGCGCAGGCGCCTGCCCAGATCTGCTCGATCAGGCCGTCCGGCCGCGAGGCGTTGCCCTTGCCGGCGAAGCCGAAGTTCATGGGCCAGGCCTCGGACGCCTGCAGCATCCGCTTCAGATGCCAGGCGCCGGGCGTGCAGGTGGTGGCATTGGTGCCGGTCGCGGGCCCGGTGCCGCCGCCCAGCATGGTCGTGATGCCGGAATTGAGCGCCTCCTCGATCTGCTGCGGGCAGATGAAGTGGATGTGGCAGTCGAAACCGCCCGCGGTCAGGATTTTTCCTTCGCCCGCGATCGCTTCGGTGCCGGGTCCGATCACGATGTCGACGCCCGGCTGGGTGTCGGGGTTGCCGGCCTTGCCGATGCCAATGATCCGGCCGTCGCGGATGCCGATGTCGGCCTTGAAGATGCCGCTGTGGTCGAGGATCGAGCGCGTTGGTGATCACGGTGTCGACCGCGCCCTGCTCGCGGGTCAGCTGCGACTGACCCATGCCGTCACGGATCACCTTGCCGCCGCCGAACTTGACCTCCTCGCCATAGATCGTGCGGTCGGCCTCGACCTCGATGAAGAGCTCGGTGTCGGCAAGGCGCACCCGGTCGCCGACCGTCGGCCCGTACATGTCGGCATAGGCGCTCCGGCTGATCTGGCGCGGCACGCTCCCCTCCCCCTAGATCCAGTCCGCCGCCACCGTGCGCTCGCCACCGGCATCGCCGGTGTTGGGCGTGCCCGCCGGCTCGATCAGCAGCAGCTCGCACTCCTCCTCGGCGACCGGCATGTGCTCGACGCCCTTGGGCACGACCAGGAGCTCGCCCGGGCCGAGCGCGACGTCACGGTCGCGAAAGCGGATCACCAGGCTGCCCTTGGTGACCAGGAACAGCTCGTCGGTCTCGTCGTGCTTGTGCCAGACGAACTCGCCCTGCAGCCGGACCGCCTTGATCTGGTAGTCGTTGAGCTCGGCCAGGATCTTGGGCGACCAGAGATCGCTGATCCGCGCGAACTTGTCCTCGAGGTTGACGACCTCCATCGGGCGCTCCAACCGTCAGCCGCCCGCTTCGGCCGGGTCGAGCGCGCCCATCACCAAGCCGTTGAAGCCGAAGATCACCCGCGCGCCCGCGATCGGCACCAGTTGGACCGCCCGCGTCTGACCGGGCTCGAAGCGGACCGCGGTGCCGGCCGGGATGTCGAGCCGAAAGCCGCGCGCCCGCGCGCGATCGAAGCGCAGCGCTTCGTTGGTCTCGAAGAAATGGTAGTGCGAGCCGACCTGGACCGGCCGGTCGCCGGTGTTCGCGACCTCAAGGCTGATCGCGTCCTGGCCTGCGTTGAGCGTGATCTCGCCGTCCTTGGTGATGACTTCGCCCGGGATCATCTCGTGTTCACCCCTTCGAGGACCCACCCCAACAAAGCAACCATCGCCATCGCCTGCACCACCATCATCATCGCTATGCGGATCACGACGTCACGGCTCACGGGGTCCTTGGGTCCGAATCGCATGCTCATCCCCGGGTCGAATGGTGACGCCATCACCGGATCGGGTGGTGGACGGTGACGAGCTTGGTGCCGTCGGGGAAGGTCGCCTCGACCTGGACCTCGTGGATCATCTCGGCAATGCCGGCCATGACCTGGTCGCGGGTCAGCACCAGCGCGCCATCGCGCATCAGATCGGCGACGCTCTGGCCGTCGCGGGCACCTTCGAGCACGAAGTCGGTGATCAGCGCGATCGCCTCCGGATAGTTGAGCTTGATGCCCCGCTCCAACCGCCGGCGCGCGACCATCGCCGCGACCGCGACCAGCAGTTTGTCCTTCTCGCGCGCCGTCAGATCCACGGGCTCTCCCCGCCCAGCTTCAGACCGTGAGGTAGCGCTTGACCACGGCCTCGTTGACCTCGGATTTGGCCCCGGCGACCACCACCTCGCCCCGGTCCATGACGATCAGATCGTCGGCGATCTCGCGCGCGAAGTCGAGATATTGCTCGACCAGCAGGATTGCCATGTCGCCGCGCGCGGCCAGGCGCCGGATGACCTCGCCGATCTGCTTGATGATCGAGGGCTGGATGCCCTCGGTCGGCTCGTCGAGCAGCAGCAGGCGCGGACGCGTCACCAGCGCGCGGGCGATCGCGAGCTGCTGCTGCTGGCCGCCGGACAGATCGCCGCCGCGCCGGCGCAGCATCTGGCGCAGCACCGGGAACAGCTCGAACACCTCGTCCGGGACCCGGCGCTGCGCGCGCGGCAAGGCGGCAAAGCCGGTGCGCAGGTTCTCCTCGACCGAGAGCCGCGGAAAGATCTCGCGCCCCTGGGGCACGTTGCCGATGCCGGCGCGCACCCGCTCGTAGGGCCGCTTGCCCTCGAGACCGGCGCCCTCCCAGGCGATCGCTCCGGCGCGTACGGGCTCCTGGCCCAGGATCGCGCGCAGCAGCGAGGTCTTGCCGACGCCGTTGCGGCCGAGCACGCAGGTGACCCGGCCGAGCATCGCGTTGAGGCTCACGCCGCGCAGCACGTGGCTGGCGCCATAGTAGAGATGCACGTCCTCGACGCTCAGCATCGCCGTGCCTCGCGCAAAAGTTGGATTGTTCCTGGCGTGCCATGCTCCCTATGATTAAAGCTGGGCGCATGAAGATCGAGTACGACGCGGAAAAGGACCGACGGAACGTCGAAACGCGGAACCTGCCGCTGGCCGCTGCGGTCACCGTCCTGGAAGCGCCGATCAGGATCGTCCAGGACAAGCGCAGGGACTACGGCGAAGATCGCTTCATTGCCTATGGGCCGATCGATGAGGCGCTGCACGTGTGCGTCTTCAGCTTGCGCGGCGAGGTTCGCCGAGTCATATCCCTTCGCAGGGCCAACAAGAGGGAAATCAATGCCTGTCGTGCGTATGTCGGCCGCTGAGGCGAAAGCCGCTGCGCGCGAGGTCGATTGGGCGAGGCTCGGCTCAACCACGGACGAGGAAATCGCGCGGCAGATCGCCGAGGATCCGGACGTGGCGCCAGATCTGTCGGAGATGACCTCGCGTAGCGATTTTATCGTCCTCTGCCCGTTAGACGTCGCGGGAATTCGGGCCAGAACGAGATTGAGCCGACGCGCCTTCGCCGAACGCTTTGACCTGCCGCTGAAGGAGCTGCGCCAGTGGGAGGAGCTCGGATTTGTTCCGCCGCTCGTGCGCACATATCTCCGGGTCATCGAACATGAGCCGGAAGCGGTAGCCCGGGCCGTAGCGGCGATCCATCGCGAGGAAGCCGACGACATCGCCCACGCATCCGCCCGTTGAATTCGAAACCGGAATCGTAGCCCGGTCATCGCCCGAGATAGACCTCGATCACTTCGGGTTGGACTGGACCGCCTCGACCGAGCCTTCGGCCAGGACCTTGCCCTCGTGCAGCACGGTGGTCCGCGCGCCGAGCGCGCGCACGAACGCCATGTCGTGCTCGACCACGATCACCGTGCGCGCGCCGACGATCGCGCGGATCAACGCCGCGGTCTTCTCGGTCTCGTGATCGCTCATCCCGGCGACCGGCTCGTCGAGCAGCAGGAGCTGGGTCTTCTGGACCAGCAGCATGCCGATCTCGAGCCACTGCTTCTGACCGTGGGAGACCGTGCCGGCCTGCGCCTGCTTCTGCGCCTCGAGCCCGATCGTGGCGAGCACCTCGTCGATCCGGCGGTGCTCGGCCGCGGTCAGGCGCGCGAGCAGGGTCGGCAGGGTGCGCCGGTCGTGCTCGAGCGCCAGCTCCAGATTCTCGAGCACGCTCAGATTCTCGAACACGGTCGGACGCTGGAACTTGCGCCCGATGCCGAGATTGGCGATCGCCGACTCGTCGAGGCGGGTGAGGTCGATGCCGCCGTTGAACAGGACCTGGCCGCGATCGGGCCGGGTCTTGCCGGTGATCACGTCCATCATCGTGGTCTTGCCGGCGCCGTTGGGGCCGATGATGGTCCGAAGCTCGCCCGGGTCGACCACCAGCGACAGCGCGTCGAGCGCGCGGAAGCCATCGAAGCTGACGGTGACGCCGTCCAGATAGAGCAGCGATCCGTGCATCACCCCGGTGTCATGCATTTTCGGCCCTCAGGCGGCTCTGGGATTCGCCATCCGGGGCCGGCCCCGCGCGCGGCAGGCGCAGCCCCGCAAGCGTGCCGACGATGCCCTTGGGCAGGAACACGGTCACCAGCACGAACAGGCCGCCGAGCACGAACAGCCAGAGCTCCGGCGCCGCGGCCGTGAAGTAGCTCTCGGCGTAGTTGACCAGCACCGCGCCGAGCAGCGCACCGAGCAGGGTGCCGCGGCCGCCGACCGCGACCCAGATCGCGATCCCGATCGAGTTCGCCGGCGAGAACTCGGACGGGTTGATGATCCCGACCTGGGGCACGTAGAGCGCGCCCGCGATGCCCGCGAGCATCGCCGAGACCGTCCAGACGAACAGCTTCGCCCCGGTCACCGAGTAGCCGAGGAAGCGAACCCGGCTCTCGGCATCGCGGATCGCCAGCAGCAGCCGGCCGAGCTTGGACTGGGTGATGAAACGGCAGAGCAGGAAGGCAGCGCCAAGGATCGCGACGCTGACCGCATAGAGGCCGAGCCGGGTCGCCGGCGCCTGCAGGTCGAAGCCCAGCAGGTCCTTGAAGTCCGTGAGCCCGTTGTTGCCGCCGAACCCCATGTCGTTGCGGAAGAACGCCAGCATCAGGGCGAAGGTCATCGCCTGGGTGATGATCGAGAAATAGACGCCGGTGACCCGCGAGCGGAAGGCGAGCCAGCCGAACACGAAGGCGAGCAGGCCCGGCACCAGGACCACCATCAGCATGGCGAACGCGAAGGAATCGAAGCCCCACCAGTACCAGGGCAGCTGCTTCCAGGCGAGGAACACCATGAAGTCGGGCAGCACCGGGTTGCCGTAGACGCCGCGCGTCCCGATCTCGCGCATCAGATGCATGCCCATGGCGTAGCCGCCGAGCGCGAAGAACGCGCCATGCCCGAGCGAGAGGATGCCGGCGTAGCCCCAGACCAGGTCGAGCGACAGCGCCAGCAGCGCGAAGCAGACGTATTTCCCGAGCAGCGGCACGAGATAGTTCGGCAGATGCAGGGCCGAGCCTGGCGGGACCATGCCGTTCAGAGCCGGGACGCCGGCCAGCAGGATCAGGCCGACCACGCCGAAGGCGGTCCAGCCGGGCAGCGACAGCAGGCGGGCCGCCTTGCACCTCAGGCCTCCAGCGCACGGCCCTTGAGGGCGAACAGGCCGCGCGGTCGCCTCTGGATGAACAGGATGATCAGCGCCAGCACGACCACTTTGCCGAGCACGGCACCCGCGACCGGCTCCAGGAACTTGTTGATGATACCCAGCGTCATGGCGCCGACGAAGGTACCGGCCAGATTGCCGACCCCGCCGAACACCACGACCATGAAGCTGTCGATGATGTACAGCTGGCCGAGGTTGGGGCTGACGTTGCCGATCTGCGACAGCGCGACCCCGCCCATGCCGGCGACCCCGGAGCCGAGCCCGAAGGTCAGCGCGTCGACCCGGGCGGTGTTGATGCCCATGGTCGCGGCCATGCGCCGGTTCTGGGTCACCGCGCGCATCTCCAGGCCGAAGCGGGTGAAGCGGAGGATCAGCGCGATCGTGCCGAGCACGACCAGGCAGAAGACGATGATCACCAGCCGGTTGTAGGTGAGCACGATGCCGCCCACCACCTCGATGTTGCCCGACATCCAGGCCGGATTGGTCACCGCCCGGTTGGGCGCGCCGAAGATCGTGCGCACCGCCTGCTGCAGGACCAGGCTCACGCCCCAGGTGGCGAGCAGGGTCTCGAGCGGGCGGTCGTAGAGGAAGCGGATCAGGCTGCGCTCGATCGCGATCCCGACGGCGCCCGCGACCAGGAAGGCCGCCGGCACGGCCGCGACCAGATAGCCGTCGAACCACGGCGCCGGCAGATACGCGCGGAACAGCTCCTGCACGACGAAGGTCGTGTAGGCGCCGAGCATGATCATCTCGCCGTGCGCCATGTTGATCACGCCCATGACGCCGAACGTGATGGCGAGCCCGATCGCGGCCAACAGCAGGATCGAGCCGAGCGAGATGCCCTGATAGAGGTCGGCGATGAGGTTCAGCAGCTGCCGGTTGCGCTCGACCGATGCGATCGCGGCCGCGGCCGCCTTCCGGACCTCGGGCACGGCCTTGGGGTCGGCCGCGACCTCGCCGAGCAGGGCCGGGGCGCGCGGATCGAGCGAACCCGCGAGCCCGTCGATCGCGGCCAGTCGCTTGGCCGGATCGTTACCTGCGAGGTCCATCGCGGCGACCCCGAACTGCATCGCCGCCCGAACCGAGGCGTCCGTCTCGGCCGCGAGCGCGGCGCGCAGCAGCCCGGCCGCCTCCGGCGAGCGATCGCGCAGCACGTCGTCGACCGCGGCGAGCCGGCGCTTGGGATCGGGGCTCTGGAGCTGCAGCCGGCCGAGGGCAGCCTTGAGCGCGCCGCGGACCGCATTGTTGACCTTGACCTTGTCGAGCTCGCCGCTGGGGGCGGTGCCGCGGTCGCTGCCATTCTGGGCATCGGTCAGGCGGTACTGCTGCCCCTCCTTCTCGCCGATCACCAGCCGGCCGTCGGTCTGATGCACGAACAGGCGGGCGTTGAGCATCGCCTCGAGCACCGGGATCGCGCGCTCGTCACGGAGGGCAGCCAGTGCTTCCAACGCTTGCGTCTTGGCGTCGTAGGAGTTGGCATTGAGCGCCTGCACCGCGTCCGCGAACGGATCCGCGCGCGCCGCCGCGGGGGCGCCGCACAGCACCCCGATCAGGCCGAGAGCGAACAACAGGCGTGGCATCGAATGAGTCTGCCCGAAATCCGTGGTGGTCGGCCGGGCCCCATCGTGTCGAGCGAGGGCCCGGCCGTTCGGTCGTCGGCTATTGGCCGATCAGCTCTTTGCCGTACTTCGGTGTCTCGCAGTTGCCGCAGACCCAGGGATAGGTCCAGTCCGCGGTCAGCTTCTTGCTCTCCGGGATGTAGTCGGACCAGGCATCGCCTACGACCACGCCATCGGTCTTCCATACCACCTCGAACTGGCCGTCCTTCTGGATCTCGCCGATCAGCACGGGCTTGCTGAGGTGATGGTTGACGTTCATGACCGCGGTGCCGCCGGTCAGATTCTTGACCTTCTGGCCGTACATCGCCTGGCGGACGGCGTCGACGTCGGTGGTGCCGGCCTGCTCCACCGCCTGCACCCACATGTTGAAGCCGATGTAGTGCGCCTCCATCGGGTCGTTGGTCACCCGCTTGTCGTCCTTGATGTACTCGTGCCACTTCTTGATGAAGGCGGCGTTCTCCGGGGTGTCGACCGACATGAAATAGTTCCAGGCGGCGAGGTGGCCGACCAGGTTGGACGTGTCGATGCCGGACAGCTCCTCCTCGCCGACCGAGAACGCGACCACCGGCAGGTCGGCGGCGTCGATGCCCTGATTGGCCAGCTCCTTGTAGAAGGGGACGTTGGCGTCACCGTTGATGGTCGAGACGATCGCCGTCTTCTTGCCCTGCGCGGCGAAGTCCTTGACCTGGGTGACGATGGTCTGCCAGTCCGACTGCCCGAATGGCGTGTAGTTCTCCATGATGTCGTCGTCGCTGACACCCTTGGCGTGCAGGAAGGCGCGCAGGATCTTGTTGGTCGTGCGCGGATAGACGTAGTCGGTGCCGAGCAGCACGAACCGCTTGGCGCCGCCGCCGGCCTCGCTCATCAGGTATTCGACGGCCGGGATCGCCTGCTGGTTCGGGGCGGCGCCCGTATAGAAGACGTTCTTCGAGCTCTCCTCGCCCTCGTACTGAACCGGATAGAACAGGAGACCGTTCAGCTCCTCGAACACCGGCAGCACCGACTTGCGCGACACCGAGGTCCAGCAGCCGAACACCACGTCGACCTTGTCTTTCTCGAGCAGCTCGCGCGCCTTCTCGGCGAACAGCGGCCAGTTGGACGCCGGATCGACCACCACCGCCTCGACCTTGCGCCCGAGCAGGCCGCCCTTGGCGTTGAGGTCGTCGATCAACATCAGGATCACGTCCTTGAGCGTGGTCTCGCTGATCGCCATCGTGCCCGAGAGCGAATGCAGCACGCCGACCTTGATCGGCCCCTGGTCCGCTGCCTGGGCAGAGATCGCGCCGGTCGCCAGCGCCCAGGCGGCGGCGCCCGCGATCGCCGTGTGCCGCACACCCCTCATTGCCGCTCCGATCATTGGGTCTCCTCCTCCCTCAGCTTTGCCGGAGACGGATCTTGCAGCTTTCGTGCCAGGGCCCGCCCATGGATGGCCCAGACGGAGATGGCCCTGACGGGCGCCAGGCGGCCGCGCGGGAACGATCAGAACCAGACCGTCGGCAGCCGCTCCGGCAGCTCCGCGACCAGCGCCCTGAGGCGGGCCGCGAAGGCGCCGAACGCTCTGCGTAACGCCGCCGCGTCCGGGCTCAACCAGCGGCCGATCAGCACGCCGGGCAGGCAGGTGACGCCGGACCGCACGCCATCCGCCCCGATCAACGCGCGCGCCGGTTCGAGCCAGCTTCGGGCATCGTCGGCGACGTAGATGAGGGTCGCGAGCGCGCGGGCGCCGGCCAAGCCGAACGGCGCCTCGAGGCAAGCCTCGAGCTCGCCCTCGAGGCGGAGTGCATCCGCCCAGAGCAGACGCCCGCCCCGGCGCACCTGCCAACGATCGCGAATCGATCCGCGGGTCAGGCGCTCACCATGGGCCGCCCGGCCGAGGACCACGATCTCGCCCGCCAGGATGCGCGCGGCTGATCCCAAATCGAGCAGCGTCTGCCGTCGAAAGCTGCAACGATCGAACAGGATCGTCTCCTGCGGCAGCCATTCGAGCCAGGCGGCCTGACCGGCGACCAGGCGGACCTCGAGGGTGCTCGCGGGCCCGGCGCTGCGATAGACCTTCTCGGCCGCCTGGCTGGTCGCGCGCAGCCGCGTCCCCGCCCCGGCCACCACCTCGATCTCGAGCCGGTCGCCGCCGACCACGCCGCCACCGGTGTTGATCAGCACGGCCTCCAGCGCCTCGCCCGCCGGCACGCGCGGGAACAGCGCCCGCAACGGCGTCCGCTGCTCGAGCAGCGCGAGCCGGGTCGCGCCATCGGCGCTGCGCATGTGGATGCGCGCGAGCCCGGACCTTACGCCGGCGCGCCCGGGCTCGTCGGTCACCACCGTCAGATCCAGCCGGCGAGCTCGCGAGTGACCAGCCCGACGAGCAGCTGGATGTGCTCCTCGCCATCGTTCAGGCAGGGAATGTAGGTGAAGTTCCGGCCGCCGTGCTCGAGGAAGCTCTCGCGCGCCCCGATCGCGAGCTCTTCCAGGGTCTCGAGGCAGTCGGCGGCAAAGCCCGGGGCCACGATCGCGAGGTCCTTGACTCCCTCTCCGGCCAGGCTGAGCACGGTCTGATCGGTATAGGGCTGGAGCCATTCCTCGCGGCCGAAGCGGGACTGGAAGGTGAGGCGAAGCTCGGCCTCGCTCCAACCGAGGCGCTCGCGCAGCAGGCGCGCGGTCTTGGCGCACTGGCAATGGTAAGGATCGCCCAGCAGCAGATAGCGCTTGGGCAGGCCGTGGAACGAGGCGAGCACGACCTCGGGCCGCCAGTCGAGGCCGGCAAGATGCGTCTCGATCGCGCGCGCCAGCGCCTCGATGTAGCCCGGATCGTCGTGATAGGGGGGTGCTGTCCGGATCGCCGGCTGCCAGCGCTCGGCCATCAGCGCCCGGAACGCCTCGTCATAGGCGGTCGCCGTGCTCGCCGCGGCGTATTGCGGATAGAGCGCGAACAGCAACAGCCGCGTGCAGCCGGCCTCGATCAGCTTGCGGAGCACCGGACCGGTCGCCGGGCTGCCGTAGCGCATCGCCCAGTCGACCACGAGATCCTGGCCGGGCAGCGCCTTGGCGAGCGCGGCCGCGAGCTTTTCGGACTGGCTGCGGGTGATGGTGCGGAGCGGCGATTTGTTGCGCTCGCGGTTCCAGATCGCGGCATAGGCGCGGCCGCTGCGCGAGGGCCGGGTGGTCAGGATCACCAGATTGAGCAGCGGCTGCCAGAGCAGCGGGTTGACATCGATCACCCGCCGATCGCTCAGGAATTGCCTGAGATAACGCCGCATCGACCAGTAGTCGGTGGCATCCGGCGTGCCGAGGTTGAGCAGCAGCACGCCGATCCGCGCCGGCTTGACCGGCGGATGGCCGCTCGGCACATGCCCGGCCGCGGTGCGGTCTCCGTCGATCCCCCTCGCCATCCAAACCCTCCGCCCTTCGCCGACGTGGCGCGCCACTCGGGCTAGATATGCAAGGCCGGACGGTTTTGACAGCGTGGCGGACGGTGTTGGCGACGAACAGCCGGCCGCCACCTTGGTGAAGGGGCCTCGTGTCCTGGTCAGGATGGGGCTGTCGCTATCGGGCTCGCGGCACCCGCCGGGTCACTCGACCCTCGAGGTGACTGAGCCCCGCCGCCGGATCGGCGCTGGAGCCGTCCGCTCCGACCGGATCGATCTGGCGGCATCGGATTGGTTAACCGAAAATTAACCGCTGATGGTTAACGCTTCGTTCGGGTGGTCCATGCGACCCTTGGGCCTCCGCCGCCGCCATCTTGGCGAGATGTCCATCGCATCAACGCCGGGCGCATCTTCGGATGGATCGAGATTGACTTGCGTCCACGCGGGCCAGGCGACAGGAGTAACACACCATGTACTCACAACTGGGGCCTCGAGAGCACAGAAGTGACGCATGTTCTGCTTGGCGGTCGGCCGCCTCCAGCGGATCAGCATCAACCAGGTCGATCGGATTTTGCGATGATTCACCGCACCCGCGGATTCCGGGGAGCCGAGGCCATCAATGGGCTCCAGCTCTGGATCGGAATCTGGAGGATTGACTGGAGGATCAATGCGACACAGGCGACACTTCCGTGCGCTTCTCCGCCAGCCGTTGTGTGAAATGCGGATGCTCTTGGTGACGCGGGCGACGCCCCCGAACATGATGGCGCCCCCGCCGCCGCCGCGTCCCGAAGGAGGATGAGCTCCGATGGTTCCGATCCGCCCTGGTCGCATCCTGAGGCGCGAGCTTGCGGCCCGCGCGATGTCGGCCAACCGCCTGGCGCTCGCGCTGCGCGCTGCGCGTGCCCTCGGGGCGGATCACCTCGATCCTGAACGGCAAGCGCGCGATCAGCGCGGACACGGCGCTCCGGCTCGCCCGCCATCTCGGCCCCGCCCGGTTCTGGCTGAACCTGCAGACCCGCTACCACCTCGCGGTCGCCGAGCGCGACCACGGCGCCCGCATCGCCGCGGAGGTCGCCCGCGCTCCCAAAAATGCTTGAACGCAAGACCTGACCCCGAAGCCCAAGACCTGACCCCGAAGCCCAAGACCTGACCCCGAAGCCCAAGACCTGACCCCGAAGCCCATGACCCCGAAGCCCGCAAGACCTGACCCCGAAGCCCACGCGTGAAGGTTGACAGTGGAAAAGGTTCCTGACACCTTTTCCACCCGACAGCGGGAATGCTTGACTGCAAGACCTGACCCCGACAGCGGACACCTTTTCCACCCGACAGCGGGAATGCTTGACTGCAAGACCTGACCCCGACAGCGAGACCTGACCCCGACAGCGAGACCTGACCCCGACAGCGAAGGAAGCACCATGTCCCTTGTACAAGCAGCGAAGTCTCAAGCAAAGGCTGAAATTGAAGACCTTGACAATCTCCTAAAGCTTTCGGAGCAACTCGTCAACAAAAACAGCCCCGGCCGAGAGTACATTGAAGAATCAAAAAATCTCTTGTCTAAAGCAAACGAGCAGCTCGAGAAGCTGGATGTGGGAAAAAATCCATGGAGGTTAACGCGTATCGCATTCGCCGCAGATACAATCAGCAATTACCTTAGCTCTGTACGCTACAATTTAGTCTACGTGGTACCGAGAGAGAAGCTCCCTTTGCTCGTGGCAAACGCTCGCAGGGAGATATTCTATGCTCCGGAGTCCGAACAGGAGGCCGAGAAAGAAAAGCTAAATAGTGTGCTCGCTTCAATTGAAAGATTCCGCAGATGATATTGTCGAGGCTGACTTTCGAAACAAACTAGCTAGTGTAGTTGCAAGCATATCTGAGCATAAAAAGGCAGTGTGGCATAGATCTAGCATACTCCGATCGAGATTGATGACGATGCTTTTTGTTTTGGGTTCCATATTAGCCTTATGCTATTTTCTGATCCCTTTATCAATCACTAATTGGGCTGCTGCTGGCGAGGCTGGCGGTTTCGGGAACGCTACAGCGGGTACCGGAACGGTCGGAATCAACGTTCTTTGGTACCACGTCCTTTTTATCGTCATGGCGGTTGAATTCCTAGGCGCATTAGGCGGTGCTCTCAGCTCCATGCAGTCTCGTCCGGAGGGGATTCGTCCTCTTCACGAATTATATGTCCAGGAAACATTGATGTATCTGCGACCGGCAGTTGGAGCAAGCGTGGCCCTAGGATTGACACTTATGCAGATAGCAGGAGTGATGGAACTTTTTCCGCCTAGAGAGGGCAGTTTTGGAATCAACGTGCCAGTTTTGCTATTTGTTGCCTTCTTGGCTGGATTTAGTGAGCGGTTTTTTGTCCGCCAAATCGAGACGTTCGTCGATCAGAAGCCTAGCGAAAGTGGACAATGACGCAAATAGGAAAAAGGTGTCAGCGACTGTCTTGGATGGTCAAGCTGATTGTGGTGCGTGCCATGGCTGGCGATCCCTGAGGATGGCGTTGAGGATGACCAGCAGCTTGCGCATGGCGGCGGTGAGCGCGAGCTTCTTGGCTTTGCCGGCCGCGACCAGGCGCCGGTAGAAGTCCCGCAGCGCGGGTCGTGGCGGACCGCGACCAGGGCCGCCATAGAGCACGGCGCGGACCGGCGCCCGGCCGCCCCAGATGGTGCGCCGGCCCCGCATCAGGCCGAACGGGGCGACCCCGACCAGCGCGGCGACCGCGCGGCGGTCGAGCTGACCGAGCTCGGGCAGCAGACCCAAGAGGGTGGCGACGGTGACCTTGCCGACGCCGGGCACGGAGGCCAGCAGAGCGGCGCGATCCCGCCCTGCGGGGTTGCTCTCGAGGCGGGCCTCGATCTGACCTTCGAGATCGCTCAGCGCCGCTCGCAGCCAGCCGAGATGCGCCTCGATCGAGGCCAGGACCGCGGGCTCCTCGGCGCGCCGCGCCCGGCTGCGCTCGCCCTCGATGAGGGAAAAGGTGTCAGCGAACCTTTTCCACAGCAATCAGCTCGGCGATCCGGGCGGTCCTGCTAGCGCCGCTTGGGCAGGTAGAGGTCGGTGAGCGTGCCCGCGAACGCCTCGGCCGAGAAGGCGATCGTCTCCGAGAGCGTCGGGTGCGGGTGGATGGTGAGGCCGATGTCCTCGGCATCGGCGCCCATCTCGATCGCGAGCGCTGCTTCCGCGATCAGATCGCCCGCGTTCGCGCCGACGATGCCGGCGCCCAGCAGCCGCCCGCTCGCCTCGTCGAACAGGAGCTTGGTCAGGCCCTCGGGCCGCGCGATGCCGAGCGCCCGGCCGGACGCCGCCCAGGGGAAGCTGCCCTTGCCGTATTTGACGCCGTTGGCCTTGGCCTCGGTCTCGGTGAGGCCCGCCCAGGCGACCTCGGGGTCGGTGTAGGCGACCGAGGGGATGCACCTGGCGTCGAACGCAGCTCCTGTGGCCGGCGGCGACCTCGGCCGCGACCTTGGCCTCGTGGGTCGCCTTGTGGGCGAGCATCGGCTGGCCGACCACATCGCCGATCGCGAAGATGTGCGGGACGTTGGTCCGTTGCTGCCGGTCGACCGGGATGAAGCCCCGCTCGTCGACCGTGACGCCCGCGACTTCCGCCCCGATCGCCTTGCCGTTCGGCCGCCTGCCGACCGCGACCAGGACCTTGTCGAAGACATCCGACTTCGGCGCCTTCGGCCCCTCGAAGCTGACCTCGAGGCCCTGCTTGCCGGCCTTGACGTCGGTCACCTTGGTCGTGAGGAAAATGTTCTCGTAGAGCGTCTCGATGCGCTTGTGCAGCGGCCGGATGATGTCCGGATCGGCGCCCGGGATCAGCTGGTCCATCAGCTCGACCACCGTGATCCTGCTGCCGAGCTCGTGGTAGACGGTCGCCATCTCGAGACCGATGATGCCGCCGCCGAGCACCAGCAGGCGCTTGGGGATGCCCTCGAGCTCGAGCGCGCCGGTCGAGTCCATGACCCGCGGGTCTTGCCGCGGAATGAAGGGGAGAAAAATCGCAGCCGAGCCTGCCGCGATGATCGCCTGGGCAAAGCCGATCGTTTTTTTGCCACTCTCGGTCACGACCTCGAGCTGATTGGGCGAGGTGAATTTCCCGACGCCCTGCACGACCTGGACCTTGCGCTGCTTGGCAAGCCCCGCGAGCCCGCCGGTCAGGCGGCCGACGACGCCGTCCTTCCAGTCCGCGAGCTTGTCGAGGTCGATCTGCGGCTTGCCGAACGCGAGGCCATGCGCCGCCATCTCGCGCGCCTCGGCGATCACCTTGGCGGCGTGCAGCAGCGCCTTCGAAGGAATACAGCCGACGTTCAGGCAGACCCCGCCAAGGGTCGGATAGCGCTCGACCAGCACGACCTTGAGCCCGAGATCGGCCGCCCGAAAGGCCGCGGTGTAGCCTCCGGGCCCGGAGCCCAGCACCACGAGCTCGGCCTGAATGTCGCCGGCACCGGGCTTCGCCGCGGCCGGCGCCGCCGCCTGCTTCGGCCTCCTTCGCCCGGCTTCTGCCTCCTTCGGCGGCTCGGGCTTCGCGTCCTTCGGCGCGGCGGGCGTCGCCTCCTCGGCTGCCTCGGTTTCGAGCAGCAGGATCAGGTCACCCTCGGACACCCGGTCGCCGGGCTTGACCTTGACCTCCTTGACCGTGCCCGCCACGGGTGCCGGCACCTCCATGCTCGCCTTGTCGGATTCGAGCGTGATCATCGGATCTTCGGCGGCGATCCTGTCGCCCGCCTTGACGTGCACCTCGATGATCTCGACGTCCTTGAAGTCGCCGATGTCCGGGACTTTGACCTCGGTCGTGGCCATGTGCGCGTCTCCCCTCAGAGCACCAGCCGGCGCACGTCCTCGAGGACGTGGCAGAGGTGGCGGGTGAAACGGGCGGCGAGCGCGCCGTCGATGACCCGGTGATCGTAGGACAGCGCGACCGGCAGCATCAGCCGCGGCACGAACGCGCTGCCGTCCCAGACCGGCGCCATCTTGGCCCGGACGACGCCCAGGATCGCGACCTCGGGCGCGTTGACGAGCGGCGTGAAGCCGGTGCCGCCGATCCCGCCCAGGCTCGAGATCGTGAACGACGCGCCCTGCAGGTCGGCCGAGCCGAGCTTGCCGTCGCGCGCCTTTTTTGACACTTCGCCGAGCTCGCGCGAGAGCTGATCGACGCCCTTCCGGTCCACATCGCGGAGCACCGGCACCACGAGCCCGCCCGGCGTGTCGACCGCGATCCCCATGTGCACGTACTTCTTGAGGATCAGGTTTTCTTTATCCGGCGCGAGCGAGGCGTTGACGTCCGGGTATTTCCGAAGCGCCGAGACCGCGGCCTTGATCAGGAAGGCCAGCAGCGTCACCCGGTAGCCCTGCTCCTTGGCGGCCGCGTCCAATTCCTTCCGGTAGGCCTCGAGCTCGGTGATGTCGGCCTCGTCCGCCTGCGTCACCTGGGGGACGTTCAGCCAGGCCCGATGCAGATGCGGCCCCGAGATCTTCTTGATCCGCGAGAGCGGCACGGTCAGGGTCTCGCCGAACTTCGAGAAATCGACCGGCGGGATCTCGGGGATTCCGGCCCCGCCGCCCGCGGGCGCCGCAGCCGCCGCCCGCCCCGGGCCACTCAGCTGGGCCTTGACGTCGTCCTTGGTGATCCGGCCCTTCTCGCCGCTGCCCTTGATCTTGCTAAGGTCGACCTCGAGCTCGCGCGCCAGGCGCCGGACGCTCGGGCTCGCGTGCACGGCCGCGCCGTCGCTCGCTTGCGCACGAGCCCTCGCCTCTCCCCTGGTCTCACCGTCCGCTTTGGCGGGCGAGGCGGGCGGCGCCGCCTGCTCTTGGGGCGCCTCGATCGGATGGGCATCGGATTCCTGCACGCCCTCGGGCGAGGGCGGCTGGACCGGCGATTTCGCCTCGCCCGCCTCCATCAAGAGGATCAGGTCGCCCTCGGATACGCGGTCGCCCGCCTTGACCTTGACCTCCTTGACCTTGCCCGCAAACGGGGCCGGCACCTCCATGCTCGCCTTGTCGGACTCGAGCGTGATCAGCGGGTCCTCCTGCTGGACCTCGTCGCCCGGCTTGGCGATCACCTCGACGATCTCGACGTCCTTGAAGTCGCCGATGTCCGGAACCTTGACCTCCTGCACCCGAGCCATCGGGTTTCCCCCCGTTGTTAAGAGCAGCGATCCCGCCGCCAGCGCTCAGACGTAGAGCGGATAGGGCTTCTCGGGATCGATCTCGTATTTTTGGATGGCATCCCCGACCACGTCCGGCTTGATCGCGCCCTCGTCGGCCAGCGCCTTGAGCGCCGCGAGCGCGACGTGGTGGCGGTCGACCTCGAAGTGGCGCCGGAGCCGCTCGCGCGTGTCGCTGCGGCCGAAACCGTCGGTCCCGAGCACGACGTAGCGCTGGGGCACGAAGGCCCGGATCTGATCGGCGTAGAGCCGGATGTAATCGGTCGCCGCGACCACGGGGCCCGCCTGAGCCTCCAGGCACTCGGTGACGTAGGCCTTGCGCGGCGACTCGGTCGGATGCAGCAGGTTCCAGCGTGCGACCTCGTGGCCGTCGCGCGCGAGTTGGGTGAAGCTCGTGGCGCTCCAGACGTCGGCGCTGACGCCAAAATCCCGTTCGAGCAGCGCCGCCCCCTCGATCACCTCGTGCAGGATCGTGCCCGAGCCGAGCAGCTGCACGCGCTTCTTCTTCTCGCGCGCTTTGCCGGTCGACTGCAGCCGGTACAGGCCTTTGACGATGCCGTCCTCGACGCCCTCGGGCATGGCCGGGTGGCGGTAGTTCTCGTTCATCGCGGTGATGTAGAAATAGACGTCGTCGCGGCGCACGAACATGCGCTGCAGCCCGTGCTGGATGATCACCGCCATCTCGTAGGCAAAGGTCGGATCGTAGCTGATGCAGTTCGGCACGGTCGCGGCCAGCACGTGGCTGTGGCCGTCCTCGTGCTGCAGGCCCTCGCCATTCAGCGTGGTCCGCCCGGCGGTGCCGCCGATCAGGAAGCCGCGCGCGCGGATGTCGCCGGCCGCCCAGCAGAGATCGCCCACCCGCTGGAAGCCGAACATCGAGTACAAGATGAAGAACGGGATCATCGGCACGCCATGCGCACTGTAAGCGCTCGCCGCCGCGATCCAGGACGACATGCCGCCTGCCTCGGTGATGCCCTCCTGGAGCACCTGGCCGCTCTTGTCCTCTTTGTAGTACATCAGCTGGTCGGCATCCTCGGGCTTGTACAGCTGGCCCTTGGCCGAATAGATGCCGAGCTGACGGAACATGCCCTCCATGCCGAAGGTGCGCGATTCGTCGGGCACGATCGGCACCACGAACCTGCCGATCGCCTTGTCGCGGCAGAGCACGTTCAGAATGCGAACGAACGCCATCGTGGTGGAGATCTCGCGCTCTCCGCTGTCCTTGAGCAGCGCATCGAACGCCTTGAGCTCCGGGATCCCGAGGGCCGGCGCATCGTGCCGGCGCTGGGGCAACGGCCCGCCCAGCGCCTTACGCCGCTCCTTGAGGTAACGCATCTCCGGGCTGTCCTCGGGCGGCTTGTAATAGGGCGCCTTGCCAAGCTCGGCGTCGCCGATCGGGATCTGGAAGCGGTCGCGGAACGAGCGCACCGCCTCGTCGCCCATCTTCTTCTGCTGATGGGTGATGTTCTGGCCCTCGCCCGCCTCGCCCATGCCGTAGCCCTTGACCGTCTTGGCGAGGATCACGGTCGGCTGGCCTTCGTGGTTCACCGCGGCGTGATAGGCTGCGTAGATCTTGTGGGGATCGTGGCCGCCCCGGTTGAGGCGCCAGATGTCCTCATCGCTCATGTCGGCGACCAGCGCCTTCAGCTCCTCGTACTTGCCGAAGAAGTTCTCGCGGGTGTAGGCGCCGCCCTTGGCCTTGAACGCCTGATACTCGCCGTCGACCGCCTCCGTCATCCGCCGGCGCAACAGGCCGCTCTGGTCGCGCTCGAACAAGGGGTCCCAGAGCGAGCCCCAGATCACCTTGATCACGTTCCAGCCGGCGCCCCGGAAGTCGGACTCGAGCTCCTGGATGATCTTGCCGTTGCCGCGCACCGGCCCGTCGAGCCGCTGCAGGTTGCAGTTGATCACGAAGATCAGGTTGTCGAGCTGCTCGCGCGCCGCCAGCGAGATCGCGCCCAGGCTCTCGGGCTCGTCCATCTCGCCATCGCCGCAGAACACCCAGACCTTGCGGCCCTCGGTCTTTGCGATGCCACGGTTGTGCAGATACTTCATGAACCGGGCCTGGTAGATGCCCATGAGCGGGCCGAGCCCCATCGACACGGTCGGGAACTGCCAGAAGTCCGGCATCAGCCAGGGATGCGGATAGGAGGACAGGCCGTCGCCGCCCGTCTCCTGGCGAAATTTGTCCAGCTGCCGCTCCGAGATCCGGCCCTCGAGATAGGCACGGGCGTAGATCCCGGGCGCGCAGTGGCCCTGGATGTAGACCAGATCGCCGCCGTGGTCCTCGGACGGCGCGTGCCAGAAGTGGTTGAAGCCGACGTCATAGAGCGTGGCCGAGGAGGCAAAGCTCGCGATATGCCCGCCGACGTTGGTCGTCTTGTTGGCGCGCACCACGGTCGCGAGCGCGTTCCAGCGCGTGAAGCAGCGGTTGCGCCATTCCAGGTGGTAGTCGCCGGGCGCCTTGACCTGCTGCGCGAGCGGGATGGTGTTGACGTAGGCGGTGTTCGCGGTGAACGGCAGGTCGGTCCCGGCTTCGTGCGCCCGCTCGACCACCTGCTCGAGCAGGAAGCGCAGGCGGTCGGTGCCCTCGAAGGTGAGCACCGAATCGATCGAGTTCGAGCCACTCCCGCGTCTCGGCGGGGTCGATGTCGCCGTTGAGCCTGGCGTCTCCTGCCATGACGGCAGCTCCTCCCGTTGGCGCGGCGCCCGGCGCGGGCGGGCGGCGCTTGCTCAATCCGCGGCTTCGTGCATCGGCGGCCTCTGCACTGCGGCGCGCGCCGCCACCAAGCCCTCGAGCCCCTTCGGCACCGGCCCGCCGGTCGCCCAGTCGAGCAGGGCTGCGGTATGCACGATCGGGATCCTGGTGCCGGCCGCGATCTGGGTGATGCAGCCGATGTTGCCGGTCGCGATCACATCCGGATGCGTGCGCTCGATGTTCTGGACCTTGCGCTCCCGCAGGCGGCTCGCGATCGCCGGCTGCAGGAGATTGTAGGTGCCGGCCGAGCCGCAGCAGAGATGGCCCTCGGGCACGTCCTTGACCACGAAGCCCGCCTCGCTCAGCAGCTGCTTCGGCTGGATGCGGATCTGCTGGCCGTGCTGCATCGAGCAGGCGGAATGGTAAGCGACCACCAGACCCGGCACGCCGACGGGAGGCTTCAGCCCGAGCCCGACCATGAGCTCGGTGATGTCCCTGGTGATCGCGCTGATCCGGGCGGCCTTCTCGGCGTAGCGAGCGTCCTCCCGGAGCATGAAGCCGTAGTCCTTGACCGTGGTTCCGCAGCCCGAGGCGTTGATCACGACGGCATCCAGACCCGCGCCTTCGAGCTCCCGCCACCAGGCGTCAATGTTCGCCTTGGCGTCGCGCAGGGCCGGCCGCTCCTTGCCCATGTGGTGGGCGAGCGCGCCGCAGCAGCCGGCGGCCTTCGCGACCACGACCTCGACCCCGTGCCGGGTCAGGAGCCGGATGGTCGCCTCGTTGATCTCGGGCGCCAGGACCTGCTGGGCGCAGCCCGCGAGCAGCGCGACCCGCGCGCGTCTCGGCCCTTCGGCCCCAAACACCTGCGGCCGGTCGACCGGCGAGGGCGCGGGAATCGAGCCCGGTGCCATCAGGGCCAGCGTGCGCAGGCGGCCCGGCAGAAAGCGCGCGAGCGGCCGCCCGAGCCAGGCGCCAAGCAGGGAAAAACGGAACAGGAACGGGCGTGGCAGGACGGTCGCCAGCAGACTGCGCAGGAGGCGGTCGGGCAGCGGCCGGGTGTAGGTCTGCTCGATATACTTCCGGGCGTGGTCGACCAGGTGCATGTAGTGGACGTCGGAGGGGCAGGTGGTCATGCAGGCAAGGCAGGAGAGACAACGGTCGATGTGCTTGACGACCTGAGCGCTCGCCGGCTTGCTGTTCTCCAGCATGTCCTTGATCAGGTAGATCCGGCCGCGCGGGCTGTCGAGCTCGTCGCCGAGCAGCACGTAGGTCGGGCAGGTCGCGGTGCAGAAGCCGCAATGCACGCAGCGGCGCACAATCGCCGCCGACGAGCGGACCTCCGGATCGCTCAACTGCTCGGCCGTGAAGACGGTCTGCATCGGCTCCCTTGGAGCACGCGCAGCGCGCGTGCCTGCTCCTTCCCCGCGTCTAACATCGAGATCCCGGGTAGCGTTGGCAAGCGCTTGCACCTAACATGCGCGGATTGGCGGCCCGGGGGCGTCGCCCGGGTTCGGAGAGAGTGCCATGACGGTGGCGGCGAGCGGGCAGGAGCGAAGCCGAGCGCTCCGCGAGCGGCTGGTCGGTCTGGTCAGGCGCTGCTCGCTGCTGCGCGGCGGCCACATCAGGCTCGTCTCGGGCGCCGAATCCTCGTTCTATTTCAATATGAAGCCGACATGCTTCGACCCCGAGGGCGCGGCGCTGGTCGGCGAGCTGGTGCTGGACGAGGTCGCGCGCGACGGCGCCCTGCTGGTCGGCGGGCTCGAGATGGGTGCCGTGCCGATCGTCGCCTGCGTCGCCCAGCTGAGCTTCATCCGCGGCCGGCCGGTCGCCGGCTTCTTCGTCCGCAAGGCGGCCAAAGAGCACGGCACCCGCAAGATCGTCGAAGGCCTGCACGACAGCGTCCAGATCGCCGGCAAGCGCGCGCTGCTGGTCGACGACGTGACCACGACCGGCGGCTCGGTGCTGCGCGCCGTCGAGGCGGCGCGCGAGGCGGGCGCCGAGGTCAAAACCGTGGTCACCATCGTCGATCGCCTCGAGGGTGCCGAGGCCAATCTCTCTCGCCACGACCTCCGGCTGATCCCCCTCACCACCGCCCGCGACTACGACATCGGGGCCTGACCGCCGCCGCTGTCCGAGGCCCCAATTTCCGAACTCCCAGGGCTTAAAAGGCCTTTGGCAGTGTGCCGGGATTGATCTTGTGGTCGACTGGGAATCTACGCTCAGAGAGAGGGCTCTTTGCCAGATCTCGTGATCGCCCTTGCCTGTCCGATTTATCCAGCAGCCAGCCTCCTTCAGGAGTTCCTTGAGCATTGGCGCATAGTCAGCCATCTGACCGCGTGTCGGTGAGCGCGGTCGCGGGCAATCAGGCTGAACGGGAACTCGTCACCTGTGGCAACCCCGTTAGGCTCAAGCAGTTCAGGAATCAACGTCCGTAGTTTCTTGACCAGAGTTTCCAACCTTTCCGCCTCGGTCACCAGTCCCGGCACGTTTTCGCATTCGGCAACCCAGACCAACGCCTCGGAGTCCCAGGTTGCTGTCACAGTGAATTCTTGATTCATTTTGACCAAGCTGCCATTGGAACCATCGCTGATTGTGTCATCGAGCGCTTACGATCCTATGCAGGGGCGACCGGCGGCCCTGTCCCTATTCCAGCCAAACTACCGCACCCTCGCTTGTCCTGAGCAAGGTTTCTGCTACCTTGGCGTCAACCGCGCGCTTGCCGCGTGGACGCGAAGGGCAGGCAAAGCAAGAGGGCGGCGGTGAAGATCACAGCTGTGCGGGTGCGGAAAGTCCGGGGCATCATGCCGACCGACGGGCCGTTCTGGGAGGAGCGGCTGGTGCGACCGATCGACGTCTATCCCGACTACCGCGCCGAGCACTACCTTGGCGAGTACGGGCGCCCGATCGGAAATCGCGGGCTCGAGATCGAGGCGTTCTTCCTCACGATCGAGACCGATGACGGCGTGAGCGGCATGTCGGGGCCGTTCCGGGAGCCTTGTGCGCACGTCGTTGCCACCCAGCTCCGCCCGATCCTGATGGGCAAGGACCCGCTGGCCAGCGAGTACCTCTGGGACGTGATGCATCGGCTCCTGGTGCACGGCCGCCAGGGCGAGGCGATGTTTGCGATCAGCGTCGTCGACTGCGCGCTCTGGGACCTCAAGGGCAAGTGGCTGGGCCAGCCGGTCTGGCGGGTCCTGGGCGGACCCACGCGAACCGAGATCCCGGCGTATGCCAGCATGCTGGGCTATGCCGTGCTCGATCCGGGCCGGGTGCGCGAGCGTGCGCTCATGGCCAGGGAGCAGGGCTATCGCGCCCAGAAGTGGTTCTTCCGGCACGGCCCGATGAGCGGCGCCGACGGTCTCACGAAGAACGTCGAGCTGGTCAGGACTTTGAGGGAAACCCTCGGCGACGACGACGAGATCATGCTCGATTGCTGGCAGAGCTTCGATTTTCCCTACTTGCTGGCGTTGGCCGAGAGAATTGAGGAGTTCCGCCCCTACTGGCTCGAAGAGGCGGCGATGCCCGACCGGATCGAGACCTACCGGCGCATCAAGGACAAAATCAGAATCCCGCTCGCCGGCGCCGAGCACGACTATACCCGCTGGGGCATGCTGCGCTTCATCGAGAAACAGGCGCTCGACGTCTACCAGCCCGATCCTTACTGGTGCGGCGGACTGTCCGAGACCCTCAAGATCGCGGCCCTGACTACAACTCACGACCTGATCTGCATCCCGCACGGCCACTCGACGCCGGTCAATGCGACCTTCTCGGCGCTGCAGTCGCCGATCCACACGCCCTACCAGGAGTTCCTGGTCAAGTGGAACGCGGTCCACCAGTTCTGGTTCGAGACGCCGCTCGAGCCCCAGGGCGGCGTGATCCGCCTGCCGGAGTCCCCGGGCTTGTGCCCGTCAATCGACGAGGCCAAAATCGCGGCCAGCGAGGACCTCTGAGCCCGCCGCAAACCGTCCAGGGGTTGCCGCGCCCAGCTCGCATGTCCGTAATCAGGGAGAAAGCATGATGTTTCGGTTGAACCGTCGACGCACGTTGCAGGGCCTCGGTGCCGCCCTGGCCGGCACCACCATGCTGGGCCGCTGGCGCCCGGCCGAGGCCAAGCTCGCGGTCGCCGACCCGACCCCGCCCAGCTATCCGATCGAGAAGGGCGCCAAGCTGCGCGTGCTCCGGCCCTCCAAGTTCGTGCAGGGCGACGAGGACCTGTTCAACGCCAACACCAAGAAGTTCACCGACAAGTACGGCGTCGAGGTCAAGGTCGACAACCAAAGCTGGGAGGACCTGCGGCCGCTGACCTCGGTCTCGGCCAACGTCGGCTCCGGCCCGGACATCGTGCTCGCCTGGCAGGAGGACCCGCAGCTGTTCGCCGATAAGCTCCTGGTCCTCAACGACCTTGCGGCCTACCTCGGCGAGAAGTACGGCGGCTGGTTCCCGGTCGCCGAGATCTACGGCAAGAGCGCCAAGACCAAGGACTGGGTGGCGCTGCCTTTCGGCGGCGGCGGCGCCACCATGGTCTACCGCGGGTCCTGGCTCAAGGAGGCGGGCTACGACGCCGTGCCGAAGGACTTCCCGGGCTTCCTCGAGCTCTGCAAGGCCCTCAAGAAGGCTAACCATCCGGTCGGCTTCGCGCTCGGTCACGCGGTCGGCGACAGCGGCTGGACCGACTGGGTGCTGTGGGGCTACGGCGGCGCCCTGATCGACGAGCAGGAGCACGTCATCCTCAACAGCCCCGAGACCATCGAGGCGCTGAACTACGCCGCGGAGCTCTACAAGACCTTCATTCCGGGCACGCTGTCCTGGCTCGATCCGTCCAACAACAAGGCGTTCATCGCTGGCGACCTCGGCCTGACCAGCAACGGCATCTCGATTTACTACGCCTGCAAGACCTCCAAAGATCCGGCTACCCGGGCGCTCGCCGACGACATCCAGCACGCCTCCTTCCCGATCGGACCGGTCGGCTTCCCGACCCAGGGCGTGCTCGTGATCAACGCGATCATCTTCGCGTACACCCCCTACCCCAATGCGGCGCGCGAGTACCTCCGCTTCATGATGGAGGAGGAGCAATACGCCGCCTGGCAGGAGGCGAGCCTCGGCTACTGGTGCCACGCGCTCAAGGCCTACGACAACAACCCGGTGTGGACCGAGGATCCGAAGGCGACGCCCTACCGCGACGTCATGCGCAACGCCCTGCCGCAGAGCTACAAGGGCCCGCCGAGCGAGGCGTCGGCCGCGGTCAAGGCCGACTTCGTCACGGTCGACATGTTCCAGAGCGTCTGCGTCGGCCAGTCGACCGCCGAGGCCGCCGCCGCCGAGGCGGAACGCCGCGCCAAGCGCTATTTCCGAAGCTAGCGGGTTCGATTTCGCCGGGACCCGCAGGCCAGGCCTGCGGGCCCGGGCCGGTCGGCCTACTCCGCGGGCGTGGCTGAGCGGGTCCGCAGCGCCTGCTCGAGGGCGCGCTCGATCGCGCCGATCGGGCGAGTGAAGCGGGCCAACAGGTCGTACAGCACGGGCGTGACCACCAGGGTCAGCGCCGAGGCGATGCCGAGGCCGCCGATCACCACGGTGCCGATCGCGGTCCGGCTTTCGGCGCCGGCGCCGGTCGCGAGCGCGAGCGGCACCGCGCCCAGGATGGTGGACACCACGGTCATCACGATCGGGCGCAACCGCAGCACCGAGGCCTCGACCACCGCGTCCCGGATCGAACGGCCCTCGTCGCGCAACTGGTTCGCGAACTCGACGATCAGTATGCCGTTCTTGGCCATCAGGCCGATCAGCAGGATGATCCCGATCTCGCTGTAGATGTTCAAGGAGTTGCCGGTCAGCCAGAGCGACGCCAGCGCGCCCGAGACCGCGAGCGGCACCGAGAGCATGATGATCAGGGGGTGGACGAAGCTCTCGAACTGGGCCGCGAGCACCAGGAACACGATCAGCAGGGCGAGGCCGAAGGTGACCGCGATCCCGCCCGAGGTCTCGAGGAACTGCTGCGACTGGCCGGAGAAGCCGACGGCCGCCTCGGGCGGCAGGGTCTCGGCCGCGACCGCGCGCATGAAGCCGATCGCGGAGCCGAGGTCGTAGCCCGGGGCGAGCGCCGCCGAGATCGTGATCGAGGGCAGGCGGTCGGAGCGCTTGAGCGCGGGGGCGGCGGCACCCTCGTGGAGCTGGACCAGGGCCGCGAGCGGCACCAGCTCGTGGCTGGTGGTCGAGCGCACGAAGATGTTGGCGAGATCGGTCGGCGACCGCCGGTCCTCGGCGCGCGCCTGCACGATCACCGGATACTCGCGGCCGCGATCGACGTAATCGGTGATCTCGCGCGAGGCGAGCATGATCTGCAGGGTCCGGCCGATGGTCTCGGCCCCGATGCCGAGGTCGTCCGCCTTGTCGCGGTCGATCAGGACATCGAACTGGGGCTGGTTCTGCTCGAAGTTGCTCTCGACGTTGAGCAGGCCGGGGTTGGCCTCGGCGCGGTCAATGATCGCCTGGCTCCAGCGCTTGACGTCCTGGTAGTCCGGACCGCCGATCACCAGCTCGAGCGGCGTCCGGCTGCTGCCGAGCCCGAGACCGGCCGGACTGGAGGGGAACGCGCGCGCCCCGGGCAGCGCCGAGAGCGCGGGGATCAGCGGCTGCAGGATCGCCTGCTGGTCGCGTGCGCGCTCGCTCCAGGGCACCAGCCGCGCGACGACGAACGCCTGATGCGGCTGGCCGCTACGGCCGACGATCGCGAAGATCCGCCCGACCTCGCCGCTGGCACGCAGCGGCTGCAGGATCGCCTCGACCTTGCGCACCTCGGCGTCGGTATAGCCGACGGTCGCGCCCTGCGGCGCGGTTACCGGCACGAAGAATACCCCGCGATCCTCGGTCGGCGTCAGCTCCTGCGGCAGCGCGCGGTACAGTCCCCAGGAGGCGCCGGCCATGAGGGTCGCGATCAGCAGCACCAGGATCGGCGCGTCGAGGGCGCGCGTGAGCAGCGCTTGGTAGCCGCGGGTCGCCAGCCGGAGCCCGCGCTCGATCAGCCGGCCGACGGCGCCGCGCCCCTCGGCGCCCCTCAGCAGCTTGGTGCAGAGCGCCGGACAGAGCGTGAGCGCGACCACCATCGAGATCAGGACCGCGACCCCGAGCACGAACCCGAATTCGGTGAACAGCCGGCCCGCCCGACCCTCGAGGAACGAGATCGGCACGAACACCGCGATCAGGGTCAGCGAGGTCGCGATCACCGCGAAGGTCACCTGGCGGGCGCCGAGCACGCCCGCGACCAGCGGGCTCTCGCCGAGCTCGATCCGGCGCTGGATGTTCTCGAGCACCACGATCGCGTCGTCGACCACGATGCCGATCGCCAGGATCAGCGCCAGCAGGGTCAGCACGTTGATCGAGAAGCCGAACGCGTAAATGCCGATGAACGCGCCGATCACCGCAACCGGGATCGTGACCGCCGGCACCAGGGTCGCGCGCGCCGAGGCAAGGAACGCGAAGATCACCAGCACGACCAGCACGACCGCGATGCCGAGCGCGCGCAGCACCTCGTGGATCGACTGATTGATGAAGACCGCGTCGTCGGAGGCGATCTCGATGTCCATGCCCTCGGGCAGGGTCGGGCGGATCAGATCGAGCTGGGCGCGCACGCGGTTCGAGATCGCGATCGTGTTGGCCTGCGACTGCCGGAGCACGCCCAGGCCCACCGCCTCGCGCCCGTCCGAGCGGACCATCGTCTGGTCGTCCTCGGCCCCGCGCACGACCTTGGCGATGTCACCGAGCCGGACCGGGTAGTCGTCGACCCGCTCGAGCACGATGTTCTCGAACTGTTTGGGTGTGGACAGCCGCGTGTCGGAGCGCACGGTGAACTGGCGGAGCGTCGACTTGAGCTCGCCGGCCGGCAGTTCGACGTTGTTGCGCTCGAGCGCGCTCTCGACGTCGTCGACCGTCAGGTTGCGCGCCGCCATCGCCCGCCGGTCGAGCCAGATGCGGATCGCGTAGCGCCGCTCGCCGAACATCAGGACCTGAGCGACGCCGTCCAGGGTTGCGATCCGGTCGACGATGAAGCGCTCGGCGAAATCGGTCATCTCGGCCGGGCTCATCCGATCGCTGGCGATCGCGATCCGCATCACCGGGTCGGAATTGCTGTCGTTCTTGGTGATCCGCGGCTCGTCGATCTGTTCCGGCAGCTTGGAGCGGACCCTGGCCACGGCGTCCCGCACGTCGTTGGCCGCCTCGTCGATCCTGCGGCCGGGCTCGAACTCGATCACCGTGCGCGCGCCGCCGCGCTGGCTCGTGGAGGTGATCGTCTTGACCCCGGCGATGCCGGCGAGCACCCCCTCGATCGGCGCGGTGATGTCGGTATCGACGATCTCGGGCGCCGCGCCGACGTAGCTCGTGCTGACGCTGATGATCGCCGAATCGACGTCCGGCAGCTCGCGAATCGGCAGGCGCAGCAGCGAGGCGATGCCCAGGACCACGATCAGGATGCTGAGCACGGCCGCGAACACCGGCCGCTTGATGCAGAAATCGGACAGGCTCATGGGTCGCCCGCGGGCGCCTCCGAAGCCGCCGCCGCAGCATCGCTCTCGAACGTGACCGCGACCCCGTCGCGCAGGCGCTGCAGGCCGCTCCGGACGATCACATCGCCGGCCGCGAGTCCGCCCAGCACCTCGACCGTGCCGGCCTCCCGCTGGCCGAGCCGCACCTCCCGCCGTTCCGCGCGCTCGTCCCGGAGCTTGAACACATAGGTGCTGTCGCCCTCGGCCAGCACCGCCTGCTCGGGGATCAGCACCGCCGGCCGCTCCTCCAGGACCACGGTCACATGCATGAACATGCCGGCCGGCAGCACCAGATCGGGGTTGGGCATCACCGCGCGCACGCGGAACGCCCGCGAGCCCTGGCCGATCCGGGTATCGATGGTGGCGATCCGGCCCTCGAAAGTCCGGGCCGGGAACGCCGCGCTGGTGGCGGCCACCTGCTGGCCCGGGCGCAGCTGACCGAAGTAGATCTCGGGCACGCTGAACTCGATCTCGAGCTCGGCCAGATCGTCGAGGGTGGTCAGCACGGTGTCGTTGCCGACCCGCGCGCCGACGTCGACCCGGCGCATCCCGACCACGCCCGCGAACGGCGCCCGGACGGTGCGATCGGCGAGCTGCTTCTCGGCCGCGGCGAGCCGGGCGTCGGCGCCGTCAAAGGCCGCCTGCAGCTCGTCGACCGTCGCCTGCGCGACCGTGTTGTTGGTGCGGAGCTTGTGGGCGCGGTCGAGCGCCAGCTGGGCCTCGCGAAGCGCGGCTTGCGCCTCGCTGACCGCCGCCTGCTCCATGCGATCGTCGAGCCGGATCAGCACCGCGCCGGCCTCGACCTGCCCGCCCGGCTGCAGGTCGATCTCGGCGACCCGGCCGGCGCTCAGCGCGACGATGTCGACCGCCTGGCGCGCCAGCGTGGTGCCGACCGCCTCGATCCGATCGCGCATGGTGCCGGCCGCTGCGGTCGCGATCTCGACCGGCACGGCGCTCGGGCCCCGGCCGACCGCGGCCACGGCCTCGCCCTCGACCGACATGCGGTGGTAGGCAAAGCCGCCGGCAGCAGCGATCAGCAGCAGGACGCCGCCGATCAGGATCTGCTTGCCTATCGACACGGCCTCACTCCCGGCCCGGACCAGCCGCGTGAGCCCTGCGCCAAGAGGCCGGTCCGCCGTCTGGGCTGCGCTCCCCGGCGAACCGCCGGACGCAAAGCCCTCTGCTTCGGCTAACTAAGCATCGCGCAGGGTCGCGGTCCACATCTGTTCGCGCCGCGCCGCGCCGGCCATGCCCACGCTAGCGCGCGGAGCTGCGGATCAGCATCAGCCGGTCGGTGCCCGATTCCGGCGCGAACACCTCGCCCGGGCGGCCGAGGATCTGACGCACCTCGGCGCCGGGGGCGCTGCCCGCGAAGCTGGTGAAGGTCTCGGTCCTTGGGTCGAAGCGGAGCACGGCGTTGGCGCCGAAGTCGCTGAGCCAGACCATGCCCCGGTCGTCGACGTAGACCGCGTAGGCCCGGGGCGCCTTGCCCGGGAGCCGCCAGCTCCGCCAGGCGTCGGTCGACGGCGTGTAGCGGCTGAGCTGGCCGGCGTTCCATTCGCTGACCCAGACGTTGCCCTTGGCGTCCGCCCAGACCCGCCTGGCACCCTGACCGGGCGTCGGCGGCTCGATCACCGTCGCCTGACCGGTCTTGGGATCGATGTGGCCGACGTAGCTGCCGGCGAGGGAGGCAAAATAGATCTCGCCGTCGGGCGTTGCGGTGATGCCATAGGGACCGGGCCCCTTCGGGGCATCGAACACCCGCAGCGCGCCGCTCGCCGGATCGAGCCGGCCGTAGATACCGCTCTGGCCGGTGAACCAGAGGATGCCGTGGCCGTCGAAGGCGGCGGTGTTGAGATTGGCGTAGGCCGCGCCCGCGGGCAGCGGATAGACGGTGACCTTGCGGGAACCAGGGTCGAAGCTCACGATCGCGTTCTGGCCGCCGTCGGTGATCCAGGCCTTGCCGTCGGGCCCCGCGATCACGCCGTGCGGCGCCGAGCCATCGCCGAGCGGTATTTGCTCGAGCGCGCCGGTCGCGGGGTCCAGGATGCCGAGCGCGCCCTCTGCCTGAGCCGTGTACCAGATCCTGCCGTCGGGTGCCGGTGCGGCGTCGTGCGGGTGGGCGCCAGCCGGCAGATCGAAGACCTGCACCTGCTCCGAGGCGAGCGCCGGGGCGGCCAGGAGCGCGGCCGCCACCAACAAGCCGGTCCAGGTGTCGTGGCGCATGGTGTCCCCTCCCTCAGGCTCAGCCCGTCAGGTGCCGCTTCAGGAAGTCGATCGTGCGTGACCAGGCGAGCTCGGCCGCGGCCCTGTCATAGCGCGCCGCGTTGGTGTCGTTGTGGAAAGCGTGGTTGACGCCCTTGTACACGTAGATCGTGTAGTCGACCTTATTGGTCTTGAGCGCCTCCTCGTAGGCCGGGATGCCGGCGTTGGTCGGCTTGTCCAGCCCGGCGTAGTGCAGGAGCAGCGGCGCCTTGATCCTGGCCACCTGGTCGCTCGCCGGCTGACGGCCGTAGAAGGCGACCACGGCAGCGACGTCGGGCGAGTTGACCGCGACCTGGTTCGCGAGCGAGCCGCCCCAGCAGAAGCCGACCACGCCGACCTTGCCGTTGGTCCGGTCGCCTGCCTCTAGGAACGCGACCGCGGCCACCGCATTGGCGACGGTCTGGTCCGGATCGACCCGGGTGATGATCCGGCGCGCCTCGTCTTCATCCGCGGGCGTGCCGCCGATCGGCGACAGGAAATCCGGGGCGAGCGCAACGAAGCCCTCGAGAGCCACGCGCCTGGCGACGTCCTCGATGTACGGGTTGAGGCCGCGGTTCTCATGCAGCACCACGACGCCCGGCAGCTTGGCGCTCGCGTTCGCCGGGCGCGCCAGATAGGCCTTGACCTCGCCGCTCGCCCCCGGAAAGGCGATCCGTTCGGTCGTGAGGCGGGCGTCATCGGCCGCGATCATCGCCGCCTTGGCATAGTTGCAGCGCAGCAGCGGCAGGAGCGCCGCGGCTGCGGCCGTCCCGCCGGCCAGCATCGCGAGCCGGTCCATGAACACCCGCCGGTCGAGGCGCGCGTGGGTGTAGTCATCGTAAAGGTCGATGATGTCCTGACGCATGCTCTGCCTCCCTGTGCTTGGCAAACGCGGCCGGGGCAAACGCGGCCGGGGCAAACGCGGCCGGGCAAACGCTGTCGGGCAAGATGCGGTCGGGCAAGATACGAAGGCGGCGGCCCGCCGCCGCGGCGCTGGCGGCGGGCGCGGGCGTGCGCAGCGCCGATCAGCCCGGGGCCTGATCGCCGCCGCAATCGCCACCCCGAGCGCCCGCCCGGTCGTGCATCCGCCCTTGCATCCGGTCATGGAACCCCTGACGCATCTCGTCCTCGGTCACCTGGCCGTCGCCATTGGTATCGAACCGCGCGACGACATGGCTGAAGCGCGCCGTGAACTCCTCCTTGGTCACCGCCGCATCGCCGTCCACATCGAGCGCCTGGAAGGAGCGCACCATGGCCCGGTGCATGGCGTCCAGCCAGAGCGCCTGGTACTCCTCGAGGGACAGCTTGCCATCGCCATTCTTGTCGAACGCCGCGAAGCGGTCCTGGCGTACCTGGTCGATCTCGACCTGGGTCAGCTTGCCGTCGTGGTTGGTGTCGAACGTTTCGAACAGATCCTCGGCAAAGCCGCCATGAGGGCCGTCGCCGCGATGCCCACCGCAGCGGCCATCATCGGCCAGGCTGGCGCCCGCGAAGGCGGTCGCGCCGAGCGCGAGCGCGCCGGTCGTCAGCAGAAGCTTGGTCGTCCTGGTCATCTCTGAACCTCGTTGGGTTGCCGTCGTTCCGATGACCCGCATGGAAGCAAAGAAACGTCAGGGAAGTTCGTCACACCCAGCCCGAAAGTGTCGGCAACTGTGCCAGCCGCCCGCCCTGACATAGTTTGATACACTTTGCCGGCACGGCCGCTGCCGGGCCGGAGGCCGGCGCGACCCCGTCGAACGGACCAGGCGCGGGTGCTGCCTACTGGGCTGCGCTCGCCGACGGCGGCGGGGCAGCAAAGATTCGCTCGTCCTGGATCCACTTCGCGATCGCATCGGCGACGATCTGGTTGCCGAACTGGTTGAGATGCATGTCGGCGCGATAGAACGGCGCCTGCTCCTGCCCGAGCTCGCGGAACACCGGGTAGAGGTCCAGAATCGGGAACTGTCGCGCCTCGAGTCCGGACCTCACTTCGTCGATCGGTCGGAGGATGGCGGGAAAGGCCTCGGCGCCGTAGATCTCCTCCTTGCTCGGCACCAGCACGACGACGAACCGGCGACCCTGGCTTTCGACCTCGGTCCGCAGCTGCTCCAGCGGACGGAAGAAGATCTCGCGGATGTCGGGCACGCCCGGGCGGTCCATGCCTTCGCTGAGGCGCAACTGATCGCAAGCCCCCAGGAAGATCTCGTCGCCGTTCGGAAAGCTGACCAGCTCGCGAAGGTTCTGCGGGCCGAGCAGTGACTTCACGCCCCGGTAGCTGGACCGCAACAGGTAGGACCTGCTGAGCTGGTGATTCACGAAGCGCCGAATCTGATCGAGCCTGGAGGGGACCATCGGCGGACCGCCCGGGTGGGTCTCGTTGAACGTGTAGCGGTAATGGGTGTAGTCCGGATCGGGTCGGTTCTCGCGGAGCCAGCCGTCGAATTCCAGCGAATTGTCGATGTCCCAGACCACCCACAGAACCGCGACGACCAGTCTCGGCTGGAGCGGCTCGGCATACCTTCGGTAGATCAGGTAGTCATGCCCGGTGCCGCCGCCGGGCAGGGCGAAATTCAAGACCGTCCGGTCGCCGAGGCGATGCTCGAGCAGGGTGGTGAACTGCCCCTCCATTCCGACCCCCGGCCCGTCCAGCAGGGAGTTGCCGAGCACCGCGACATCGACCCGGCTCGGCCAGAGCTCCGGGTTGGGGAAGCCGGCATGGTCGGTCTGCAGCGTATAGGTGAAATCGAGGGTCTGGACGCGATCGCGCCGGGACGGCGCGAGCGTCGCGCCGAGTTCCGGGTCCGGGGCGTAGATCAACTTGTCCAGATCGGTCTGGGTCGCGATCGTGGCCTGCGACCCGCCCACGCCCGGCTCCAGGCGCAGCAGGACCTCGCCGGCGATCGCGACCACCAGCAGCGCCGCCAACGCGACGCCGAGCCGGCGCACCCAGCGCCAAAACGGCGACCTCGCGGATGGTGTCATAGGAATCGCATCATCAGGATGCTGCCTTTGGCATCAACGTCCGGTTGCCGTGGAGCGCTTGCGCGCACAGAGGAGTGTATCGGTTCGGGCGGATGCAGCGCAAGCGGGCTCGGTCGTTTCCCGACCGCGCGTCGGCGCCTTCTCGCCCCAGAACGTCACACCCCGACTCGGGGGGGCTTCGCGGTTCACGGCCGGGCCGAGGCTGCGTGCGGCGACAGCGACGGCTCACCGCCAGCCCTGACGCCAACGCCAGCGAGGGCGAGTTCCTCGGCGCGGTGGCAGCGGGCGAGGTGGCTGCCGGCCAGCTGCCGGAGTGCCGGCGCCTCCCGCTTGCAGCGCTCGAGGGCATAGGCGCAGCGGGGATGGAAGTGGCAGCCCGGGGGTGGATTGGCGGGGTCCGCGACCTCGCCCTTGGGCACGATCCGGCGCGAGCGCCGCCTCGGGTCCGGGACCGGCACCGCCGACAGCAGCGCCTCGGTGTAAGGATGCAAGGGGCGCGCGAACAGCTCGGCGGTCGGCGCCAGCTCGACGATCTTGCCGACGTACATCACGGCGACCCGGTCGCTCACGTGCTTCACGACCGAGAGGTCGTGGGCGACGAACAGGTAGGAGAGGCCGAGCCGGTCCTGCAGGTCGAGCAGGAGGTTGACGATCTGCGCCTGGACCGAGACGTCGAGCGCCGAGACCGGCTCGTCGGCCACGATCAGCGCCGGGTTGAGCGCGAGTGCCCGGGCGATCCCGATCCGCTGCCGCTGGCCCCCCGAGAAGGCGTGCGGGAAGCGGTTCATGTAGGCGGCCGGCAGCTGCACCAGGTCGAGCAGCTCGCGCACCCGGCGCCTGCGCTCCTCGAGCGCGCGCACGCCGTTCACGAGCAGCGGCTCGGCGATGATGTCGGTGATCGTCATCCGCGGGTTCAAGGAACTGAACGGGTCCTGGAAGATCATCTGCATCTGGCGGCGGAGCGGGCGGAGCGCCGGCTTCGGCAGGGCGGCGACGTCGACCTGTTTTCCCGACCCGGTCCGGAAGCGGATGGCACCCGCGGTCGGCGCCACCGCCCGCAGGATGCAGCGCGCGGTGGTGGTCTTGCCGCAGCCCGACTCGCCGACCAGCGAGAGGGTCTCGCCGCGGTGGATCCTGAAGCTCACATCGTCGACCGCGCGCACCTGCCCGACCACCCGGCGCAGGAAGCCGCGCCGGATCGGGAACCATTTCTGCAGGTTCTCGACCTCGAGGATGGTCGGCGCCGGCGCCTTCACGCGGTCGGCTCCAGGAGGCTCGGCGCCGGCGCGGTGGCGCCAGATGCTTCCTGACCATAGAGAAAACAGCTTGCCTCGCGCCGGGCACCGAGTGCCACCGCAGCCGGCAGGCGGCACTCGCAGACGCCGGCGATCGCGTCCGGACAGCGCGGGTGAAAGGCGCAGCCACGCGGCCGGTTGTAGGGGTGCGGGATCGAGCCCTCGATGGTCAAAAGGCGCGAGCGGGGTGTCGCCAGCACGCTCGGGATCGAGCGCAGCAGCGAGCGGGTATAGGGGTGCGCAGGCTCGTGAAAGATCGCGTCGACCGGCCCGCGCTCGACGTCGCGGCCGAGGTACATGACCACGACGTCGTCGGTCATCTCGGCGATCACGCCCATGTCGTGGGTGATCAGGATCACCGCCAGATCGCGCTCCGCCTGGAGCTTCCGGATCAGGTCCAGGATCTGCGCTTGCGTGGTGACATCGAGGGCGGTGGTCGGCTCGTCGGCGATCAGGATGCGCGGCTCGGCGGCGAGCGCGAGCGCGATCATGACCCGCTGGCGGAGACCGCCGGAGAGCTCGAAGGAGTAGCTGTCGACCCGCTGCTGGGGCTGCGGGATGCCGACCATCTGCAACAGCTCGATCCCGCGCGTTCGCGCCGCCCGCTTCGAGAGGTCGGTATGCAGGCGGATCGCCTCGATCAGCTGGTTGCCGATGGTATAGAAGGCGGACAAGGAGCTCATCGGCTCCTGGAAGACGTAGCCGATCTCGCCGCCGCGGACCGCCCGCATTTCCGGGCCCTGGCCATCGAGCTTGGCCAAGTCGACAACCCGGCCGCCCTCGCGCCGGAGCAGGATCTGGCCGGCCTCGACCCGGCCCGGGCGCTCGACGATCCGAAGGATCGAGCGCGCGGTCACGCTCTTGCCGCAGCCGCTCTCGCCGACGATGCCGAGCGTGCGCCCGGGCTCGAGGTCGAACGAGACGTCGTCGACGGCGGCGACGATGCCCTCGTCCTGGTGGAACCAGGTCCGCAGGCCGCGCACGCTGAGGATCGGCTCAGCCATAGGGATCGGCCGCATCGCGCAGGCCGTCGCCCAGGAAGTTGAAGGCGAGGATCACGATGATCACCGGGATCGCCGCGACCAGCAGCCAGGGCGCGATGCCGAGCGCCTGGATGTTCTGCGCATCCTGCAGCAGGACGCCCCAGCTGATCGCGGGCGGCCTCAAGCCCAGGCCGAGGAAGGAGAGCGTGGTCTCGCTGATGATCATCGCGGGCAGAGCGAGACTGATCGCGGCGATGATGTGGGAGAGGAAAGACGGCACCATGTGGCGGAAGATGATCCGCAGACGCGAGGCGCCGGCGAGCTCGGCCGCGGTCACGAAATCCTCCTCGCGCAGCGCCAGGAACCGGCCGCGGACCACGCGCGCGAGCTCGGTCCAGCCGATCAGCGAGATGATCAGCGTGATCGCGAGGTAGACCTGGAGCACGCTCCAGCTGGACGGCAGGGCGGCAGCGAGCCCCATCCACAAGGGGATGGTCGGGATCGAGCGCAGGATCTCGATCAGGCGCTGGATAGCCGTGTCGATCCAGCCGCCCGAGAGGCCCGAGACCCCGCCGAGCAGTACGCCAAGCAATAAGGAGATGGTGACGCCCGCAAGCCCGATGATCAGCGAGGTCCGGGTCGCGAGCATCAGCCTCGACCAGAAATCGCGGCCGAGCTGGTCGGTCCCGAGCAGGAACAGCGCGTCCTCGGGCTTGCCCCGGTCGAGGCCGATCAGATGCCGGCTGGTCGGGAACAGGCCGAGGAACTTGTAGCCATAACCCTCGGCGAACAGCTTCAGATAGCGCTTGTCGGCGGGGTCGGGCGCGTAGATCAGCTTGAAGGTCTTGAGGTCGCGCTTGCCCTTGAGCGCGTAGACGTGGGGCCGGAAACTGCCGTTCTCGTCGAACCAGTGGACCCTCTGCGGCGGGATGTAGCTGCGCCCGGCCGCGGTCGCGTGCGGATCGGTGACCGCCAGGAAGTCGGCGAACAGCGCCACGAGGTAGAACAGCCCGACGATCACGCCGCTCACCAGGGCCACTTTGTGCTTCTTGAAGCGCCACCAGGTGAGCTGGAGCTGGGTCGCGACCGCGACCTTTTCCTCGGCGACGCTGGCCGCCGGGGCTGCTGCCGCGTCGATGACGGCGCTCATCCCTGCAGCCCCGCCCGGATGCGCGGATCGATCCACATCAGCACAAGATCGGAAAGGAAGGTGCCGATCACGGTCAGGACGCCGAGCAGCAGCACGATAGCGCCTGCGAGGAACATGTCCTGGGCGACCAGCGCCCGCAGCAGGACCGGCCCGATCGTCGGCAGCGACAGGACCAGCGAGACGACGATGCTGCCGGAGACCACGAACGGCAACAGATAGCCGATCGTGCTGGCGAACGGATTGAGCGCTGCGCGCACCGGATACTTGACGATCACGCGCCATTCCTGGAGGCCGCGGGCGCGCGCGGTGACGACGTAGGGCCGGCGCAGCTCGTCGAGCAGATTGGCGCGCATGATCCGGATCAGCTGGGCGGTGCCGGCGAGCGCCAGGATCAGCGCCGGCAGCGGCAGATGGATGGTCAGGTCCCAGATCTTGCCCCAGGACCAGGGCTTCAGCGCGTACTCCGGCGAGAACAGGCCGCCGATGTTGGCATTGAAGAAGCGGAAGCCCAGGTACATGATGATCAGCGCGAGCAGGAAGTTCGGCACCGCCAGCCCGACGAAGCCCACGAACGTGAAGATATAATCGGCGATCGAATACTGGCGCACCGCCGAATAGATGCCGATCGGCAAGGCGATCCCCCAGGTCAGGATGATCGCGGCGATCGAGATGACGATGGTGAGCCATAAGCGGTCGCCGATCACCTCAGTGACCGGCCGGTTCCATTCGAGCGAGACGCCGAAATCGCCGCGCGCGACCCGGCTGATCCATTTCCAGTACTGGACCCAGACCGGCTGGTTGAGGCCGTACTGCTCGCGCATCGCCTCGGCCTCCTGGGCGCTGACCATCGAGCCGGAAGACGAGAGCCTGGCGATGTAGCTGTCGACGAAGTCGCCGGGCGGCAGCTGGATGATCGCAAAAGCCACCACCGAGATCGCCCAGATGGTGGCGATCGCGAGCAGGAGGCGGCGGGCGACGTAGGCGATCATCGCTTGAGCGGCCCCCCGGCCGGCCTGCCCGGGGGGCCTCCTGCCAACTTACTCCTTGTAGTACCAGGTCTCGGGATGCGCCCCGCCCGGCGTCCGGCAATGCTGGGCGATGCAGTTGCGCGATGGGATGTTGCCGAGCTTGTTGGACACCAGGCGCACGCCCATCAGCGCCGGCGACTGGCCGACCGTGCCGATCCCGTACTGCTGATCGATCAGGATCTTCCAGATCTCCTTCGCGGTCTCGATCCGCTGCTCGCTCTTCTGGCCGGCGGCGCTGCGGAACAGATCGAGGATCTTCAGCATGTTCGGATCCTCGGGCTTGCGGCCGAGGGCCCCGTTCGAGGCATACCACTTGGCGAACTCCGGCCCCATGAACGCCTCGGTCGGATCGACCGGGATGGCGTGCCGCGGGAACAGGTAGAGCAGCTCGGTGCCGCCATTGTTCCAGACCATGATCTGGTGCTGGTTGGCCTGGGTGCGGGTGAACGCGAGCGAGCGCTCGGTGTCCTTGACGTCGGCCTGGATGCCGACCGCCCGCCACTGGTCGGCGACCATCTCGCTGATCTTGGGCCAGGGCAGGAACGCCTGGACCGCCTGGACCTCGAGCCGGAGCCGCTCGCCGTTGTCGGTGCGCAGCCGGAAGCCCTCGGAATCCTTCTTGTCCAGCCCGATCGCATCGAGCATCTGGTTGGCTTTGGCGGGGTCGTAGGTCGACCACTTCTCGCGCCAGCCGGGGCCCGGGAAGTACGGCAAACTCTCGCCCGGCGCCGGCGAGCCCGGGGTCGCGACCCCGAGCCAGAAGGTCTCGTTGAGCTGGTCGCGGTCGATCGCCAGCGAGAGTGCCCGCCGGAAGTCGGTGTTGGTCAGCCACTTCGCGATCTCGGGATCGGCGTCGTAGGTCTGGTTGAACTGATAGATCGCATCGGCGCCGTTGAAGGCGAGGTCGAGATGGACCTTGTAGTTGCCTTTTTCCTGGTTTTCCAAGATCACCGGCAGCTTGCCGAGGTCGACGTGGCGCTCCTGCAAATCGTAGTCGCCGGCGATCGCGCGCAGGTTCAGGACCTCGAGGTCTTCGGCCAGCGTCATCACCACGCCATCCAGATAGGGCAGCTGGTTGCCCTCGGTATCGACCGCCCAGTAGTAGGGATTGCGCTCCATCACCCAGGTCGGGTTGTTGATCGGCTTGACGGTGCGGAAGGGCCCGAGCACCGGCAGCTCGGGGTTCAGGGTCCAGTCCTTCTTGAAGTGCAGGTAGGCAACCCAGTTGTCGTAGCCGGCCGCTTTGGCGGCGGCGTTGGCGGCGTCGACCCCGCCCGCGTATTTGGGCAGGTACTGCTTCAGGTAGTGGGCCGGCGCGTAGCCGCCGTAGCTGCGCTTCTCGGACTGGCGCACCGCCTGACCGCCGCCGATCAGGGTGTCGCCGATCATCAGCTCCTCGAACAGGTAGAAGGGCACGTCGAACTCGAAGTTGACGGTCTGGTCGTCGACCTTGACGATCCGCCCGGGCTTGCCCGAAGGCGTCAGGTCGGGAATGCCGGTCGGCACGATGTCCTTGTTGCTGTAGATGTCCTCGAACCAGAAAACGAAGTCGTCGGCGGTGAACGGTGCCCCGTCCGACCACTTGAGACCCTTCCTGAGGTAGAGGGTATAGGTCTTGCCGTCCTCGCTCATCTTCCAGCCCTTGGCGAGCGAGGGACGGGGCAGGTTGCCGGTATGGTCGACCAGGATCGGCCGGTCGGAGGCCTGGATGCGGTTGCCGTTCTCGTTGTCACCGGGGCCGGTGAAACCGCGGTGCCAGATGCCGCCGTACTTGCCGATCTCGTGGACCGGCTGGATGACCATCAGATCCGCGGGCAGGCGCTGCTCGACCGGCGGCAGCTTGCCCTGTTTGACCAGCTCCGCGAGCTCCGGCGCCTCATGGAACGTCGTCGGCCACTTCGAGCGGTCCTCGATGATCGTGATGCCTTCGAGCTCGCCGATCAGGCCCAATTCGGCAAGCGAGCTCTGGGCCAGCACCTGGTGCCAGGGCGTGAGAGCGACCAGGGCCGCGGCGCCCAGCAGAGCGCACGTCCACCTTCGCGTGGTTCGCATCTGAACCTCCCCTTGTTATTTGCTGGCCCCGGCCGATCGTCCCCGAAACCACCGGTAGCGCAGTGCGGCTCATGAAAGCCTGCTCCAGAAAACGCGGCGAGCGCCGCTTTGTCAAATCCTGCGGGCCCGGCTATGGTCGCCGCGGCGGCAACCAGGAAAAGCCAGGGGAGGCACAGGCGTCATGGCCACGATTCGCCCCAACCGGGTCAAGCAGAAGCTCGCGGCCGGCCAGACGGTCCTGTCGGTCGGCGGGATCGACAGCCCCCACCTGGTCGACCTGATCGGGCCCGCGGGCGCCGATGCGATCTGGCTCGAGGGCGAGCATGGGCCGGTCGACTTCGGCCAGATCCCCGACCTGACCCGCGCCTGCGACCTCTGGGGCATGACCTCGGTGGTCCGCGTCAATGCGCTCGCCTATGGGCCGATCTACCGCACCCTCGACCTCGGTGCCCAGGGCATCTGCGTGCCCCACATCGATACGGCCCTGGATGCGCAGAAGTTCGTCGAGGCCGCCAAGTTCGCGCCGATCGGCAAACGCGGCCTGTTCACCAGCCGCCAGGGCTACGGCGTGCCCGACTATCTCCGGGTCGCCAACGACCACACCCTGCTGATCGCGCTGATCGAGGACATCCGCGCGGTCCAGAACCTGGACGAGATCCTCAAGGTCGACCACATCGACGTGTTCTTCGTCGCCCCCTCGGACCTTGCCGCCTCGATGGGCCTGATCGGCAAGCCGACCGATCCCGAGGTCTCGGCGACCGTCGAAAGCGCATTGAGGCGGATCATTGCCGCCGGCCGGACCGCCGGGACGACGCTGGTCGGCAACCAGAAGGGCGAGCACTACGCCGCCATGGGCGTCCGTTTCCTCGGGGCCTCGATCCAGCCCTGGCTGAACGCCGGCATCGGGGATCTGATGCGCCAGGTCGCGGCCGCCGGCGCATCGCGCTGACGCCTCTCAGCGGCCGCCGGCCGACCGCCACCCACGAAGCTCGCGTCGGCAACGAGATGGTGCCAGGATTGAGCGATCGCAGTTAGGACAGCCAAGCCGGAGGAACGCCGGTGTCGACAGCGCCAATGAAGCCGATCTGCTTCGTCCTGATGCCGTTCAGTCGGAAGGTCGACCCGGGCAGCGGCGTCACCATCGATTTCGATGAGATCTACGAAGAAGCCATTCGCCCCGGCATCGAGGCCGCCGGCATGGAACCGATCCGTGCCGATGAGGAGCGAACCGGTGGCATCATCCACAAGCCGATGTTCGAGCGTCTGATTCTGTGTGACTACGCGGTCGCCGATCTGACGACGGGCAACGCCAATGTCTTCTACGAACTGGGGGTCCGCCATGCGGCCCGGCCGGCGACGACCTTGGCGATCTTCGCCACCGACCAGAAGATCCCGTTCGACCTGAATTTTCTTCGAGCCCTGCCCTATCGCCTCGGGGAGGGCGGTCGTTTCGGGACTGAGGAAGCCGAGGCGCTGCGGACCGCGCTGACCCGGCGGCTGCAGGAGCTCAAGCGGGAACACGACCGGCAGGACGCCCGCGACAGCCCGCTGTTCCAACTGCTGACCGACTATCGGATGCCGGACATCTCGCGCCTGAAGACGGACGTTTTCCGCGAGCAGGTCGAGTATGCCGCCGCGATCAAGCAGCGCCTGGCCCGTGCCCGCGACGGACGCAGCCAGCCACAGGTCCACGAGGTCGAGGAGTCCCTCGGAGCGGACCTCGGCGGTGTCGAGGCCGGCGTGCTGGTCGACCTCTTCCTCAGCTACCGCGCCGTGCAGGACTGGGATGCGATGATCGACCTGCACGAGCGCCTGCCGGCGGCGCTCAAGCGGACGATCCTGATCCGCGAGCAGCTGGGCTTCGCCCTCAACCGGCTCGGCCGGCGTGCCGAGGCGCTGGCGGTCCTCGAGGGCGTGCTCGGCGAGCAGGGGCCGAGCTCGGAGACCTGCGGACTGATCGGGCGCATCTACAAGGACCAGTGGGCAGAGGCCAGCCAGCGCGGCGAGACCAGGCTCGCGACCGGCTTCCTCGACAAGGCGATCGCGATGTATCGCCAGGGCTTCGATGCGGACATCCGCGATGCCTATCCCGGGATCAATCTGCTGACTCTCCTGGAGATCAAGGGGAACCCGGGCTCCTTGGCCGAGCAGGCCGAGCTGCTGCCGGTCGTGCGCTTTGCCGTGCGCCGGCGGCTGAAGACCGTCCGGCCCGACTACTGGGACCTGGCCACGCTGCTCGAGCTCGCCGTGCTCGCCAGCCGGCCGGACGAGGCGGACCGCGGCCTTTCCGACGCGCTGGCCGCGGTCCGGGAGCCGTGGGAGCCGCTCACCACCGCCAACAATCTGAAGATGATCCGGGAGGCGCGGACGGCGCGGGGCGCCGACGTGGCATGGCTGAGCGAGGTGATCGAGGCACTCGAGCGGACGGGCCGAACGGCCAAGTCCTAGAAGATGGCTCATGGCCACGCTAGAGGATCTCGCCTGAGGTTGGAGAGACCTGAAAGATCTTAGCCTGTCGAACAGAAGGATACGAAGCTCACTAAGGACGGACAAGTGTCGGAGCAAGCACGGTCTTACGACGCTCGGATCTATGTCGACGATATCCAGACGTGTTCGACTGCGACGAGCCTGGCGACGGCGTCGAAGAGGCCATCGAGCTGGAGTCCGGGAGCCGGTCCGGTCGATCGCCCGCCGGGGACGCCTCGGGCCGCCGACCGCCGCGGACGTGATCTAGGCGGCCGGGCGTAGGCCGGGCGCTGCGGCTCAGGTTTGCGCCGGCAGCCGGCGGCGGGGAGACGCGCGCGGCACCGATCCCGCCCGCGACCGGTCCTGACCTTTGCGTGCGGATCGGACCCTGTCAGGCGCCGGCATCGGGCGCGGTCGGCGCGCTCGCCGCCGAGTTCCGGGGCCGGCCCACGGGCCTGCCGGTGCGCCGACGACGGGCCGCCGGCTTGGGTCGCCCCAGGCCGAGCTTCAGCGCGACTTCGCGCCGCTGGCGCGCATAGTTCGGCGCGATCATCGGATAGTCGGGCTTGAGCTCGAAACGCTCCCGGTACTGGGCAGGCGTCAGGCCGTGCTTGACCGAGAGGTGGCGCTTGAGCACCTTCTGCGACTTGCCGCAGACCAGGCAGAGGAGGTGATCGGGTTGGATCGAGCGCCGCGTGGGTACCGCGGGCTCGGGCTTCGCCTCTGCCGGTGGCGGGGCGGCGGTCCCGACCTTGGCCATCTGGCTCGCAACCGTGGTAATCAGCGCGGCGAGGTCGGCCGGCGCGATCTTGTTGTTGGAGACGTAAGCTGAGACGATCTCGGCGGTCACTTCGGCCAGAGTCGCGGGTTCAGAGCTCCCGGTCATTGTCCAGATCTCCAGGTACGACATATTTGATCCACGACTTACGCCGAATGACGTGGGTTGGCAATCGGCAAATTTGATAGGCGACGATGGGAGGACAGAGACCCTCTTGGTCTCGCCTCGTCAATCAAAGCGCACGTCTCGGTCGGCCCGATGAAGTCCCGAGGGGACAAGGTCTCATCCGAATTGCTTGCATCGGCGCTGCCGAGCGCTCGAGAGCGCGCCGCCGGCGGCCGGCGTTGGTCCTCCATGAGCGCGTCATCAAGCGCGCCGACCGACAGCCCGCTTTCTTGCGGCGCGAGCGAAAGTCTCGAAAGCGGCCCGGTCGTCCTTTTTGCGCGCGGCGAGCGGTCTGCCGGGGGACGCAGGCGGAGGCTGATCGCGGCGTGTTTGCGCGCGAACCACGGCTCTCAGCTTGTCACCGCGGCCAGGGGATCGCATAGTCGGGTCATGGCCGCCGTCACCGAGCTCCCGAAAACCTTCAGCCAGCGTCATCTGCTCGGCATCGAGGGGCTGGCGCCCTGGGAGATCCAGCATCTGCTCGACCGCGCCGACGCCTACGTCGCCCACGGCCGGCAGGCGGACAAGAAGCTCAGCCTGATGCGCGGGCTGACCCAGATCAACCTGTTCTTCGAGAGCTCGACCCGCACCCGGACCTCGTTCGAGCTGGCCGGCAAGCGGCTCGGCGCCGACGTGGTCAACATGTCGGTCGCCAACTCGTCGATCAAGAAGGGTGAAACCCTGATCGACACCGCGATGACGCTCAACGCCATGCACCCGGACGTCCTGGTCGCGCGCCACCCGGACAGCGGGGCGGTCGCCCTGCTCGCGCGCCACGTCAACTGCGCCGTGATCAACGCCGGCGACGGCAGCCACGAGCACCCGACCCAGGCGCTGCTCGATGCGCTCACGATCAGGAGGCGCAAGGGTCGGATCGAGGGCCTGGTGGTCGCGATCTGCGGCGACATCCTGCATTCCCGCGTCGCCCGCTCCAACCTTCTGCTGCTGACCGCGATGGGCGCCAGGGTGCGCCTCGTGGCACCCAAGACGCTGTTGCCGTCGGCGGTCGAGCGCTACGGCGTCGAGGTCTTCCACGACATGGGCCGCGGCCTGGATGGCGCCGACATCGTGATGATGCTGCGGCTCCAGACCGAGCGCATGCAGGGCAGCTTCGTGCCCTCGGTGCGCGAGTATTTCCATCTCTTCGGCCTGACCTACGAGAAGCTGAAGAGTGCCCGCGCGGACGCCCTGATCATGCATCCGGGGCCGATGAACCGCGGCGTCGAGATCGACGGTACGGTCGCCGACGACATCAACCGGAGCGCGATCCTGGACCAGGTCGAGCTCGGGGTCGCGGTCCGCATGGCCTGCCTCGAGGTGCTGACCCGGGAGCTGCGTGCGGCGGCATGACCAGGCGGACCGCGATCGTCGGTGCCCGTCTGCTCGACCCGGCCTCCGGCCTGGATGTGCCGGGCGGCCTCCTGATCGAGGGCGAGCGAATCGAGGGCCTCGGACCGCGGCTGTTCGCGGCCGGCGTTCCCGAGGATGCCGAGGTGATCGACGCGGCCGGCGCCTGCCTGGCACCGGGGCTGGTCGACATGCGGGTCCAGCTCGGCGAGCCCGGGGCCGAGCACAAGGAGACCTTCGCGAGCGGCACCGCGGCCGCGGCGGCCGGCGGCGTCACCAGCTTTGCCTGCCTGCCGAACACCGATCCGGTGATCGACGACCCGGCGATGGTCGAGTTCGTGGCCCGGCGCGCCCGCCGGCTGAAGCGGGTCAAGGTTTATCCGTATGGTGCGATCACCAAGGGCTGCGAGGGCCTGCAGCTGGCCGAGATGGGCCTGCTGATGGAGGCGGGCGCGGTCGGCTTCACCGATGGCCACCGGGCGCTCGCCGACAGCCTGGTCATGCGCCGGGCGCTCGATTACCTTTCCGTGCTCGGTGGCCGCCTGATCCAGCACCCCGAGGACCCGGCGCTCGCCCGCGGCGGGGTCATGAACGAGGGCGAGATCGCGACCCGGCTCGGGCTCGCCGGGATTCCTGCGGTCGCCGAGGTGATCCTGGTCGAGCGCGATCTCCGCCTGGTCGCGCTGACCGGCGCGCACTACCACGTGGCGCACATCTCGACCGCGGCCGCGATCGAGGCAATCCGCCAGGCCAAGATGCTGGGCCTGCCGGTGACCGCCGAGGCGGCGCCGGTGCATTTCGCCCTCAACGAGCTCGAGGTCGAGGGCTATCGGACGTTCGCCAAGGTCTCGCCCCCGTTGCGCTCAGAGGCCGACCGGCGGGCGGTGGTCGAAGGCCTCGCCGATGGCACGATCGACGTCATCGCGAGCGATCACTGGCCGCAGGATCAGGACAGCAAGCGGTTGCCGTTCGCCCAGGCGGAGTTCGGCGCGCTCGGCCTCGAGACGCTGCTGCCGGTGGCGCTCCAGCTGGTCCAGGGCGGTGCCCTCGGCCTGCTCGAGCTGCTCGGCAAGCTCACCCACAAGCCCGCCGCGCTGCTCGGCATCGAGGCCGGTCGGCTGCGTCAGGGTGCGCCTGCCGATCTCGTGCTGTTCGATCCCGAGGCGCCGGCGCGGATCCGCGAGGAGGGCCTGCACAGCCTGTCCAAGAACACCCCCTTCGAGGGCCGCCTGGTCCAGGGCAAGGTCGTGCGCACCCTGGTCGACGGCCGTACCATCTACCAGGCGGGCGACTGAGCCCGCCGGATCGCGTTCCCAACTGCCGGGCGCTGTGGTAAGCATTGCTCAACCGTTGGTTTCTCACTCAACCGCCTTCGATTGCCGCGAGGACCGCGTGCGTGCGCCCATGAGAAGTCCGCCTGGTGCCCCGGGTCGGTCCGCAGATCCGCGATCGGTCCTGCACGACGTCTTCGGCTTCAGCGCCTTCAGGGGCCAGCAGGAGGAGGTCGTGAGCTGCGTGGTGGCCGGCGGCGACGCGCTGGTCGTCATGCCCACGGGCAGCGGCAAGTCGCTATGCTACCAGATCCCTGCCCTGCTCCGGGCCGGCACGGCGATCGTCGTCAGTCCGCTGATCGCCTTGATGGAGGATCAGGTGATGGCCCTGCGCCAGCTCGGGCTGCGCGCGGCGTTCCTGAACTCGAGCCTGGCGCCCGAGGAGCAGGGCCGGGTCCGCCGGCAGACCGCGGCGGGCGAGCTCGATCTGCTCTACCTCGCGCCCGAGCGGCTCCTGAGCGACGGTTTCCTTGCCTGGCTCGACCAGGTCCCGATCGCGCTCTTCGCGATCGACGAGGCGCACTGCGTCTCGCAATGGGGCCACGATTTCCGCCCGGAATATCTCGGGCTGGCCGTGCTGCACGAGCGCTGGCCCGATGTGCCCCGGATCGCGCTGACCGCGACCGCCGATCTGCCGACCCGGCGCGAGATCGCGGCCAAGCTCGGCCTGGACGATGCGCGCATGTTCTTTGGCGGCTTCGATCGGCCGAACATCTGCTACCGGGTCGCGCCCAAGACCAGCGCGCCTGCTCAGCTCATCCGCTTCCTGCGCGCGGAGCCCCCGAGCCACGCCGGCATCGTCTACTGCCTCTCGCGCCGGCGTACCGAGGAGACCGCGGCCCAGCTGGTGCGCGAGGGCTGGAGCGCGCTCGCCTATCACGCCGGGCTGTCCGCCGACGTCCGGCGCGCGAATTCAGCGGAAATTCGTCAACGACGAGGTGCGCATCATCGTCGCCACGGTCGCGTTCGGGATGGGCATCGACAAGCCGGACGTGCGCTTCGTCTACCACCTCGATCCGCCCAAGAGCCTCGAGGCCTACTACCAGGAGACCGGCCGCGCCGGCCGCGACGGCCTCCCGGCGACCGCGATGATGACCTGGGGGCTGGCCGACGTCGCCCAGCTCAGGCAGTTCATCACGGCCGGCGACAACGCCGAGCGCCAGCGGGTCGAGCACCACAAGCTCAGCGCCTTGCTCGGGTTCTGCGAGACCGCCGGCTGCCGGCGCCAGGTCCTGCTGCAATACTTCGGGGACACGCTGCCGGCCCCTTGCGGCAACTGCGACACCTGCCTCGAGCCGGTCGCGACCTGGGACGGCACGATCGCGACCCAGAAGGCGCTGTCGGCGGTCCGGCGGACCGGCGAGCGCTTCGGTCAGGGCTATCTGATCGACCTGCTGCTCGGCCAGGCGGACGCGCGCATGACGCGGTTCGGTCACGACCGGCTGCCCACCTTCGGGGTCGGGGCGGACCTCGACCGGCGGACCTGGCAGTCGGTGTTCCGGCAGCTTGTGGCCGGCGGCTTGCTCGAGGTCGACGTCGACGGCTACGGCGGCCTGCGCCTTTCCGGCGATGCGGCCAAGGTCCTGCGCGGCGAGCGCGTGCTGGAACTGCGCCACGATCCGACCCCGGCGCGCGGCCGGCACCCCACGAAGGGCGCAGCGAAGGCGGCGCCCGCCGGCCTCGCGAACGCTGCCGATCGCGATCTGTTCGAAGCGCTCCGGGCCAAGCGGCTCGAGCTCGCCAAGGCGAATGGTCTGGCACCCTTCATGGTGTTCGCGGATCGCACCCTGATCGAGCTGGCGCTGAAGAAGCCCGCCCATCTCGCGACTCTGGGGACCATCCATGGCATCGGGCAGGTCAAGCGGGAGCGCTGGGGTGAAGATGTCCTCGGGGTGATCCGGAGCTTTGCGGGCAGCACCAGACCGCCGGCAGACGAAGGGGGTCACGGCGGGGTCGGTCCGGCTTGAAAAACCAGAGCCGCGATCGGCAAGTCGTCATGGCCCTTTGGTCTTGGCGTAAAGATCAGCCATAGTGAAGGACTACTTCCGGTTGCTACGCGCCATTGCGTTTGATGCATGCCGACTTGACCAACGGCAGACGCGGGCGCATGATGCCGGTCGCGAGGATGGGTCACCGGGAAGAGGGCGCGGCGATGTCAGGACAACGTCTTTCTCGAGGGGTCCGCTCGACTTTGGCGGTCGTGATCGCGGCGGGGGCGGCCCCGATCCTGCTCGCCGGTGCGGCGCCGGCACGCGCCCAGGCTCCGGCGCCAGATTGCCCGCCCGGCTGGGTGTGCCCGCAGGGCCCGCAGCAGGAGCAGGAACCGCCGCCGGGCATGAGCGAGCAGGAAGCGCAGATGCGGCTCGAGCTCATGCAGCGGAGCATGGGTTTCGGCGGCATCTTCGGCCCGGCGCTCCAGAATTGGCTCAACTCGCCCTCGGCGCCACCGGCCGAGGACGACGCCTGCAGTGCCTACTCCGACTATGCCGCCCACCAGGCCTGTGGCAACGGCGACCTCTGGGCGGCCGACCGGCTGCAGCAGGATCAGTCGACCCCCGCGGAGCGTGACTGGTACAACCGATAGCCGGGCGCTGACCGGTGGCGCGGTCAGCGGGACGTTCTGGCGCGATCTTCCCGGGGGCCGGCGTTGACAGGCCGGGATGGCGCTGGCACGGTCTCCGGATGGCCCGAAACCGCCGGTCGGACCGACCTCGCCCGACCCCGCTCGCGGGCAGGGCCGGCGGCACAGCGCGCTGCCACGCGGGCACCGCCCGCCAACCAGGGAGGACAGATCATGACCAGGACGAGGCGGCTCTTGCCCGCGCTGATCGGCCTCGCCGCCGCGATCGCCTGCGCTCAGCCGGCCTTTGCGGCCAAGCAGCTCCGGGTGCTGGCCTGGGAAGGCTATGCCGATCCCGACTGGGTCAAAGCGTTCGAGAAGAAGTTCGACGCCGACGTCAGCGTCGTCTACGTCGGCACCGACGACGAGATCTGGGCCAAGATCAAGGGCAGCGAAGGCGAGGACTTCGATCTCTTCGCGGTCAACACCGCACAACTGCAACGCTACATCGATGCCGGGCTCACCACGCCTCATGATCTCAGCCAGATCCCCAATCAGCAGAAAACCCTGCCGCGCTTCCAGGATCTGACCAAGGTCACCGGCGTGATGCGTGACGGCAAGGTCTACGCGATCCCCTATGCCTTCGACTCGATCGGCCTGATCTATGACGTCGACAAGGTCAGCCCGGCGCCAACCTCGATGGAGGTGCTCTGGGACCCGAAGTATCAAGGGCGGGTTCTGGCGTACGACAATGGCGAGCATAATTTCTCGTTCACCGCGCTCACCATGGGGATCGACCATCCGTTCCAGCTGAGCGACGACCAGCTCGAGAAGATCAAGGCCAAGCTGATCGATCTGAAGCACAATGTGCTGTCCTTCTACACGACGCCCGACGAAGCCCTCCAGCTCTACAACAACAACGATGTCGCTCTGATCTGGGCGAACTACGGCCAGCAGCAGGTCAAGGCGATGCAGGATGCCGGCGCCCACATCAAATACGTCAATCCCAAGGAGGGCGCGCTCGCCTGGCTCGATACCTGGGCCTTGACCAAGGGCGTGCGCGACAAAGAGCTGGCGGAGGCCTGGGTCAACTTCGTTCTGCAGCCCGAGATCAGCGGTGCCTTGTCGCAGCGCACCGGCTTCGGCAACACCGTCACGCCGTTCGCCAGCGCCGGCGCCGACGACAAGCTGGTCTGGCTCGAGTCGGTCGAAAACCCGACCCGGCGCGCCGATCTCTGGAACGAGGTCAAGGCCTCGCCCTGAGCCAGCGCCGGGAAAGTCCTCCCGAAAGGCTTGCCACCGTCGGGACTGACCCTCGATGACGTCCGGCCCGCTGCGCTCCGATGTCCGGGGCGAGCGTCTGCTGCGCGCCAGCCTGGCGGCGCTCGCCTACGGCTTGCCGCTGGTGTTCATCGTCCTGCCGGTGGTCTCGTTTTTGACCTACAGCTTCTTCCGGGTCGACGGTGCCACCATCATCTATCAGCCGACGCTCGCCAATTACGTCCGCTTCTTTGCCGACGAGATCTATCTGCCGATGTTCCTGCGTACGGCAGTCCTTGCTTTTGAAGTCGCAGTTCTGAGCATCGTCTTCGGCTATCCGGTCGCTTATCTGCTCGCGAGCCTGCATGGCCGACTGAAATACATCGCGACATTGCTGTTCGTGGTGCCGCTTCTGATGAGCTACATCATCAAGATCTACGCGATCCGGAGCATTCTCGGCAGCCGCGGCTTCCTCAACCGCATCCTTTTGGCCCTCGGACTGATCGATCAGCCGCTGACCGTCCTGGTCTTCAATCTGAATGCCGTCCTGATCACGCTGGCGGTGATCCTGCTGCCGTTCGCCATCCTGCCGATCTTCATCGCACTGGAGCGCATCCCGCACAGTCTGCTCGAGGCATCCGCCGACCTCGGCGCCACCACGGCCCAGACCTTCCGCCGGGTGATCCTGCCGCTCAGCCTGCAAGGCACGCTGGTCGGGGCGTCCTTCACCTTCGTGCTCGCGATCGGCGACTTCGTGACCCCGCAGATGGTCGGCGGCCCGCAGGGCTTCACCTTCGGCCGGATCATCTACAGCCAGTTCGGCATGGCCTTCAACTGGCCGTTCGGGGCCGCGCTCTCGGTCTTTCTGCTGCTCGCGGTGCTCGCGGCGATGGCGCTCGCCGCCCGGATCGGCCGCCTGCCCGCGCCCGGCCGATGATAGTGCGCTGGCCGCTCCGTCTGCTGCTGGTCGGGGTTGCGGCGATCGTGCTGCTGGCGCTCTACGGCCCCCTGCTGGTCGCGATCCTGTTCTCGTTCATCAGGATGCAGGGCGGTGAGATCCTCTGGGACAGCTTCTCCTTCGAGGCCTATGGCCTGCTGCTCAAGAACCAGGGCATCATCGAGGCGCTCGGCAACACGCTGATCGTCGGCGTGGCCGCGGTCGCGGCGGCGCTGATCCTGGGCACCCTGTTCGCCTTCCACTACCAGTCTGCGCGCGGCCGGGCGCGCGAGCTCATGCAGCTGATGATCTTCCTCCCCTTCCTGATGCCGCCAATCCTGACCGGCCTCTCGCTCCTGATCTTCTTTCGCCAGGCGCACATCGAGCGCTCGCTCGTGACCGTGGTGATCGGCCACACGCTGTTCGTGCTGGCGCTGGTCTACCGCATCCTGCTCGCCCGCCTGCAGGCGCTGAGCCCGTCCTTGATCGAGGCCTCGCTCGATCTGGGGGCGAGCCGCCTCCAGACCTTCCGCTACATCCTTCTGCCCCACCTCGCGAGTGCTTTGATCTCGGCGGCGCTCCTCGCCTTCGCCCTCTCGTTCGACGAGACCCTGATCACGCTGCTGTTGACCGGGACCAAGAACACACTGCCGATTCGCCTCTGGGCGATGATGCGCCTGGGCTTCACCCCCGACATCAATGCGCTCGTGACCCTGATCCTCGCCGGCACCACCGCTCTCTGCCTGCTGGTTGCGAGCACCCTCACCCCCGCCCGACCGGAGTGATCTCCGCCCGACGCCGCCAAGAGGCCCTGACAGCTTTTTCAGCCGACACCCCCTCCGGGCAGCCCAGAAGGCTTCGGGCTCCCTCACTCGGGTCGGCGAGTGAGCTCGGTGGGCGCAGCTGTCGCGGCAGGGGAAGGCACGGCTGAAGTGGCGCGGGCGGGGCGCAGCTCGGCCAGACCTTCGATCGCGCCGGCGGCGAGGATCAGGAGGCAGCCCGAGGCTTCGCGGAGGCCGAACGGCTCACCCGCGAGCAGTGCCGCCGAGAGCGCCGCGACCGCGACCTCGAGCAACAGGAGCAGGGCCACCCGGCCCGGCTCGAGCTGGCGGGCGCCCCAGAGCAGAAGCCAGGTGCAGGGCAGCAGCCAGGCAAGCGCCGCGACCGCGGCGGCGGCCAGCACGCCCGGCCCGATCGATGCCGACCCGGTCGGGGCACCGACTGAGGGCGTGAGCAGCATGAGCAGAAGCGACAGGAAGGTCGCGGCGAGACAGGCGACCAGGGTCTGCTCCAGGCCCTCGATCGCCTGACCCTTGCGCACCAGGGTCACCGAGAGCGCGAACAGCAGGCCGGCAGCGAGCCCGAGCCAGTCGCCCGCCGAGCGCGGCAGGGGCAGGCCGCCGCCCAGGCCGAGCAGCACCAGCGCCCCCGCCAGGCCGAGCAGAACCGAGACCAGGCGGAGCTGGCCGACCCGCTCGCCGAGCAGCACGACGGCGAGCAGCGTTGCCCAGATCGGCGCAAGGTAGAAGAGCAGGGTCACGCGCACGACCTCGCCCAGGATCAGGGCAAGGTTCCAGCTGACCAGCGCGGCGCCGAACAGGCCGCCCGCGCCGAGCAGCAGGCGGCCGCCCGCGGCGAGCCGGCGGCGCCGGCGCCAGGACCAGGGCAGGAGCGCCAGGCTCATCGTGCCGTAGAGCACGGCGTTGAGCGCCGGCCCGGTCAGCCCTGCCTCGGCGAGCGCCCTGAGCGGCAGCCACCAGAGGCCCCAGCATGCGGCCGAGAACGCGACCGCGCCGGCCGGCAGGAGGGGCGAGCGCGCCGCCATCGACCGTGGCTAAGCCAGTGACCGGGGCTCAGAAAGCGTCCGGAGGAGGCCGCGCTGGCTCAGCCTGCGCCCTGCTCACGTCCGGGCCTGGCCAGATGCAGCCAGGGCAGCTGCTCCTGCGCGAAGGCGTCGTGGGTCGGGGCAAAGTCTTCCGGCCGGTCGAGCGTGCCGACCAGGACGTGAACCTCCCCCGGCCAGCGGGCGCCTTCGTAGGTCAAGGGCGTGCCACAGCGGCCGCAGAAGCTCCGGGTCACGCCTGGCGACGAGGTGAAGCGGGCCGGCGCGCCTGCAAGGTAGGCAAAACGCTCGGCCACGAAGCCCGCGAAGGTCGCCATGGGCGCCCCGGTCGCCCGCCGGCAGCTCGCGCAGTGACAGTTCGCGATCCACTTCGGCGCCCCGACCGCGCGGTAGCGCACCGTCCCGCAGAGGCAACGGCCGGTATGCTCGGGTTCGGTCATGGTGCTCTGCCGCTCGCCTCGGGGCCTAAAAGCAATAGCTGCGGATCGTCTCGAAGGCGATCAGGAAGCCCCACTTCGCCCACAGCACCAGGCCGGCCGCCAAGCCCGCGCCGATCACCAGCAACGGCAGCCAGCCGAGCACGCCCATGCGGCCATGCCCGGGCGCCGCCGGCGCGGGCGCGGCGCCCGCATGCGGCTTTGCGACCCTCAAGGCTCGGCTCCCCAAATCCGCGATCAGCCTCTAAGATCACGCCGCGAGCGGCCGTTGGCAAGGGCGGGCGCTGGCGTACAGCAACCAGCACAGAGGGAGTGGCCATGCGCAAGTACATCATCGAGCGCGAGTTGCCGGCGGTCGGCAGCCTCGATCGCGAGCAGCTCAAGGGCGCCGCCGCCAAGTCGAACGCGGCGCTGGCCGAGCTCGCCCCGGACATCCAGTGGGTCGAATCCTTCGTCGCCGCCGACAAGACCTTCTGCGTCTACCTCGCCAAGGATGAGGCGATCATTCGCAAACACGCGGAGGTCAGCGGCTTCCCGGCCAGCAAGATCACCGAAGTGAAGCGGATGATCGACCCGACCACCGCCGGCTGATCCGGGCCCGCCGCGACCCACCGTCATGAGCCTGGGCGTCACGCTGGTCCTGATGCTTTCGGCGGTGGGTGTCGCCGGGCTTGCCAACTGGCGGGAACGCCGCCCGCCAGAGCTCGGCAATCCGCCGCTGATCTCCTACACGGCGGTCCAGATGATCGCGCTGGTGGTGGCATTGCTGATGGCGGCGCATCTGGTGAGCCTCGTGACCGGCCATCAACTGGTCAGCCGCTACTTTCGCTGAGCCGCGGGTCCGGGGGCGCAAGAACCGGGTGGCGAGCTTCGCTCGGGCAGGCCAGGCTCGGGGTCTGCTCTGCGGCTGCGATCGAGGTTGATCATGATCCCTCCGAACCCCCGGGTGATGGGCCCGGTCGAATGGCTGCTCCTGGTGACCCTCTCGGTCCTCTGGGGCGGCTCGTTCTTTTTTGCCAAGGTGGCGGTCACCGAACTGCCGCCGTTCACGGTCGTGCTCGCCAGGGTCGGCATCGCGGCGCTCGCCCTGCTCCTGATCGTGCTGGCCTGCGGCCAGCGGCTGCCGCGCTCGCCGCGCCTGTGGGGCGCGTTCCTGGTCATGGGCGCCCTCAACAATCTGATCCCCTTCAGCCTGATCGTCTGGGGCCAGACCGAGATCGCGAGCGGCCTCGCCTCGATCCTGAACGCCACGACGCCGCTGTTCGCGGTCGTGCTCGCCCCGGTCCTGACCCGGGGCGAGCAGCTGACGCCCGGGCGGCTCCTGGGCGTGCTCTCAGGGCTCGGGGGCGTCGCCGTGATGATCGGGCCGGGATCGCTTGCGCGCGTCGGCGGGCAGGACCTGGCCGAGTTCGCGGTGCTCGGAGCGGCACTCTCCTATGCGCTCGCCGGGATCTACGGCCGGCGCTTTTACGCAACGCCGCCGCTCGTGACCGCGCTCGGCCAGGTGAGCGCGTCGGCGCTCATGATGCTGCCGCTTGCGCTCTTCATCGATCGCCCCTGGACCCTGCCGCCGCCGGGGCTCGCGACCCTGGGCGCGCTCGCCGGTATCGCGCTGCTCAGCACAGCACTCGCCTACGTCATCTATTTCCGGATCCTGGCCACGGCCGGCGCGACCAACCTGATGCTGGTGACCTTCCTGATCCCGGTCAGCGCGCTGATCCTCGGAACCACCGTCCTGGGTGAGTCCCTGACCGCCGGCCAGCTCGCCGGCATGGCGCTGGTCGGGCTCGGTCTCGCCGCGATCGACGGCCGGCTGCCCGCCTGGCTCGCAGGCCGCTGGCGCCACCCGGCCGAGGCACTTCAGCTGCGGCCGTAGACGTCCTCGTAACGGACGATGTCGTCCTCACCCAGGTAGTCGCCGCACTGGACCTCGATCAGGTGCATCGGCACTGCGCCCGGGTTCTCCATGCGGTGCTTCGCGCCGAGCGGGATGTGCACGCTCTGGTTCGGGTCGAGCATCAGGATTCGGTCGTCGACCGTGACCTTGGCGGTGCCGGCGACCACGACCCAATGCTCGGCGCGGTGCTTGTGGCTCTGCAGACTGAGCCGGCCACCGGGTGCCACGATGATCTCCTTGACCTTGAAGCCCAGGCCTTCATGCAGGACCTGGAAGCTGCCCCAGGGGCGCTGCTCCTTGGCGTGGGCGTCGCCCTCGGGGCGGCCGGCCGCCCGCAACATGGTCACCAGGTGGCGGACCCCGTCGCTGCGGCTGCGATCGGCGACCAGGACCGCGTCGTCGGTCTCGACCACGGCGAGACCCTGGACGCCTGAGCAGGCGACCAGCCGCCGCTCGGCGTGGACCAGGCAGTTCTCGCTGTCGTCGAGCAGGACGTCGCCCTGGACCGCATTGCCAGCCGCGTCCTTGGGCAGCTGCTCCCAAAGCGCCTGCCAGGATCCGAGGTCGGACCAGCCGGGATCGCAGGGCACGACCGCGATCCGGTCGCTGTGCTCCATGACCGCCTTGTCGATCGGCCGCGCCGGCACGGCCTCATAGCGCTCGAGCGAGACCTCGAAGGCGCCGCCCGGGACCTCCTTGAGCGCTTCGAAGGCGCGGGCAACGGCCGCCAGGATCGGCGCGGCATGGGTACGGAGCTCGGCCAGGATGCGATCGGCCCGGAACAGAAACATGCCGCTGTTCCAGTAGTAGCCGCCCTTCGCGAGCATCGCCTCCGCGACGGGTCGCTCGGGCTTTTCGACGAAGCGGGCGACCCTGAGCACGCCCGGCGCGTCCGGCATTGGCTTGCCGGTCTCGATGTAGCCGTAGCCGGTCTCGGGCCGGGTCGGCGTGATCCCGAAGGTCACCAGCTCGCCCGCCGCGGCCAGCGGCAAAGCGGCATCGAGCGCGGCATCGAGCGCCTCTGGCGCCCGCATCAGATGGTCCGAGGGGCAGATCCAGAGCACTGCGTCGCCGCCGAACCGCTGCTGGGCGTAGAGGGCTGCGAGCGCGATCGCGGCTGCGGTGTTGCGCCCGACCGGCTCGAGCAGCCGGTTGCGGGCGAGCGCCGGGTCGATCCGCTCGAGCGCGCGGCGGACCAGGAAGTCCTGGGCCTTGGCGCCGACCGTGACGACCTGCTCCGGTCGCGCCCGGGCGAGCAGGCGCCGCGCGGTCTGCTCGAGCAGCGACTGCTCGCCCGCGAGCTGGGCCAGTTGCTTCGGCAGGGTGTCGCGGCTCACCGGCCAGAGGCGGGTGCCGGAGCCGCCGGCGAGAATCACGGGCACGAGCATGGCCAAGGCAGTCGCTGCCCCTTCTAGGATCCAAGAAACCAACCACCGGAGGCTAACCCGGGCGGGCGACCCGGTCCAGCCTCGAGCGTGCCGGCCCACGGTGCGCACCGCGACGGATGCTGGCGGCGCTCCAGAGATAGCCGGCCGTGGTTGCCAAATCGTGAGCCGGTCGGGACCGCCGCCCGTGGTTCGGGGGCAGTCCGGGCCGCCGTTGCCTTGGCCAGCCTTAAGGAATAGAAGCCTTTGGACGTCGCCAAGTGCCGCACCATGCCTGGATCGGCCGCCGGCCGTCAGCCGATCCAGGCAGGTCGTCAGCGGGACGCCATCAAGAGGACGCCATGCCACCAACCGATCCGGATCGAGCCACGCTGGACAAGAACTACAACCTGCGCGCCGCGGTGCCGGAATTTCAGACCTGGTTCGACCGATACGAGGCCAGCAGCCGGGCGTTCCGAGAGCGCTGGCCGGGCCGCCTTGATCTCGCCTATGGCAAGGGCCCCCGCCAGGCGATCGATCTGTTCCTGCCGGCCGGGGCCGCGCGGCCGCCGCTGCTCGTCTTCATCCACGGCGGTTATTGGCAGGGCCGGGATCGCAAGGATTTCTCGTTCGTCGCCGAACCGCTGGTCGCGGCCGGCGCGGCGGTCGCCCTGCTCGGCTACGATCTGGCACCCGCGGTCACCATGGACGCGATCGTCGCCGAGATCCGCCAGGGCCTCGCCTGGCTGCATCGCGGCGCCGGCGCCCAGGGCTTCGATCCGGGCCGGATCTTCCTCGCCGGCCATTCCGCGGGCGGCCACCTGGTCGCCATGGCGCTCGCGACCGACTGGCAGGGCGCCTTCGGCCTGCCGGCCGATCTGATCAAGGGCGCGACCGCGATCAGCGGCGTGTTCGACCTCGAGCCGATCCGCCGCTGCTACCTGAACGACGTGCTACGGATGGACAAGGCGGAGGCGAGGCGCAACAGCCCGCTGCATCTCCCGCCGGGCCAGCCCTGCCCGGTGGTGGTCACGGTCGGCGAGTTGGAGACCGCGGCCTTCCATGAGCAGAGCCAGGCCTACGCGGCCTGGCTCGCGGCCGCGGGCTGGCCCTCTCAGCTCGCGACCCAACCAGGCCTGGACCACTTCGCGATCGTGATGAGCCTGGCCGAGCCTGGCGCCCCGATCGTCCGGGCGATCCGCCGCCAGATGGGTCTCGGAGTGGCGCCCGCTTGACGGCGGCGGTGGCCTGTTGAACTGATGGGCCGCAAGGGACAGACGAGGAACGCCCGATGGCCAACAGCAAGCAGATCCTGATCATCGACGACGACGAGGCGCTCCGCCGCTCACTCGCCGAGCAGCTCGAGCTGCACGAGGGGTTCGTGACCTTTCAGGCCGAGGACGGCAAGCGGGCGCTCGAGATCGTCAAGGATCATCACTTCGAGGCCATCTTGATGGACGTGGGCCTGCCCGACACCGATGGCCGCGATCTCTGCCGGCTGATGCGGCGTCAGGGGGTCAAGAGCCCGATCATCATGCTGACCGCGCACGATTCCGATGCCGACACGATCCTGGGTCTCGACAGCGGCGCCAACGACTACATCCCCAAGCCCTTCCGGCTCGGCGTCCTGCTCGCGCGGCTGCGCGCCCAGCTGCGGCAGTTCGAGCTGTCCGACGACGCGACCTTCCCGATCGGCCCCTACACCTTCCGGCCGAGCGCCAAGATGCTGATCAATCCGGACAACAACCGGAAGATCCACCTGACCGAGAAGGAGACCGCGATCCTCAAGTACCTCTATCGGATGGGCGACCGCGCCATCACCCGGGAGGTGCTGCTCGACGAGGTCTGGGGCTACAACGCGGGCGTGACCACGCACACGCTCGAGACCCACATCTACCGGCTGCGCCAGAAGATCGAGCCGGAGCCGACCAACGCCCAGATCCTGGTGACCGAGCCGGGGGGCTACCGGCTCGCCCGCTAGCTTCGAGGGGCGCCCGGCTAAAGCAGCTCGACGCGGGCGGCCATCGGCCCCTTCTGACCCATGCGGGTCGCGACCCGGACGCGCTGCTCGGCCTCGAGGGCGTTGATCCCGGCGCGGGTCAGCGTGCGCGCCGACACGAACACGTCCTTGCTGCCGTCATCGGGCACGATGAAGCCGAAGCCTTTCTCGGCATTGTAGAACTTGACCGTACCTTCGACGAGCTCACCATCGCCGCCGCCGGCAAAACGCGGCGGGCGCGATCGCGCCACCGGCTCGGTCGGCGGCTCGATGCTGTGGATCGCGGCGACCTGGGGGCCGCGCGGGCCGTCGGCGATGTCGCAGATCAGGCTGGTGCCGTCGGCGAGGTCCTCGTGGCCGGCCTGCGCCACCAGCGAAGCGTGCAGGAACGCGTCGGGCGCGCCGTCATCCGGTTTCACGAAACCGAAGCCCTTGGTGCGGTTATACCATTTGACCACCGCAGCAACTTCGGTCCGGTAAGGTCCGGACAGCTGCGACGGACGGCGACTGTTCATAACGGGTCAACTCCACCGATACCACCATCACTTTCATAACCTTTTTGTGCCGCCGCGAACAGAGTGATTCGGTCCGCCACCGAGCGGCCCGAAAGGCGTACGGGCGACGGGGCAAAAGTCACCGATCGGCGAGTTCGACGGTGACCGGGACGTGGTCCGAAGGTTGCGGCCAGCCGCGGGCAGGCCGCAGCGCCGTTGCGTGCTGCAGCCGCGGGGCGAGCGCGGGCGTGACCCAGACGTGGTCGAGGCGACGCCCGCGATCGCTCGCCGACCAGTCCTGCGCGCGATAGCTCCACCAGGTGTAGAGACGCTCGCTCGGCGGCACGAAATGGCGGACCGCGTCGTGCCAGCGATGCGAGGCCTGGAGCTCAAGGAGCGCCCGGACCTCGACCGGGGTGTGACTGACGACCCTGAGCAGCGCCTTGTGGTTCCAGACGTCGGTGTGAAGCGGTGCGATGTTGAGATCGCCGACCAGCAGTGCCTGGCGCGCGGGCGCGAAGTCCCGCCGGAACCAGTCGGTGAGCGCGGCCAGCATCTCGAGCTTGTGGCGGAACTTCGGGTTGAGCTCGGGATCGGGGTCATCGCCGCCCGCCGGGATGTAAAGATTGTGCAGCTCGATGCCGCCCGGCAGGATCGCATGCAGATGTCGGCAGTCGGTGCTGTTGCACCAGTTGAGCGGGGTCGCATCCTCGAGCGTCAGCTTCGAGAAAATGGCGACGCCATGGTAGCCTGCCTGGCCATGCAGGATGTGATGCGGGTAGCCCAGCGCCTCGAGGTCGGCGATCGGGAACAGCTCGTTGCGGACCTTGGTCTCCTGCAGGCAGAGCACGTCCGGCGCGACCTCGCGGGCGAGCCGCTCGAGCCCGTCCAGGCGCTGACGCACCGAGTTGACGTTCCAGGTCGTGATGCGCAGCGACACGCTCGCGGGCTCCGCACCTCACCATGGTGTTTGCAGGCTCTAGCCCGCTGAGAGTCGCGAGTTTAGCCATGCCCGGTCTGCGCGCCGCGCGATGCACTGCGTCGCCCGGCTGGGCCCTCGGAGCCGTGGCAGCCCCGATTCGTATAGACGCTTCGCGGAGGAATCGACTAGGCTGACAACCAGTCTGGAGCGACCAACATGATCACCGTCGGTGCCTTCGAGGCCAAGACACATCTCGCCAAGCTCCTGGAGCGCGTCGAACGCGGCGAGGAGATCACCATCACTCGTCGAGGCAAGGCGGTGGCTCGGCTGGTGCCGATCACCGAAGTCCGCGACCGCGAAGCCGTGCTCGCGATCTTTCGGCGCCTGCGCGAACGAGCGAGTGGACTCAAACGAGGCAAATTCGACTGGCGCGAGTGGAAGGCCTACGTCGACGAGGGCCGGCCTTAGAGCATGCCGGGTCTGGTGGTCGACAGCTCGATCGCCCTCTCCTGGTGCCTGCCGGACGAGCACGGGCCCGCAACCGACCAGATCCAGCAGACCGTGGCCGAGCTTGGTGCGCTCGTACCCGGACACTGGCCGCTCGAGGTGGCAAACGCGCTTCTGATGGCGGTCCGCCGTCGGCGTATCGATGCCGGCTTTCGCGCCGCCGCGCTCCGGGATCTGGCAGCGCTGCCGATCGCCCTCGACGCCGAGACCTCGGCGCACGCCTGGCACGATACCCTGCGACTGGCCGAGGCCCACAATCTCACGGTCTACGATGCCGCCTATCTCGAGCTGGCACGACGCGCGAAGCTGCCGCTGGCGACCCTCGATCGGGAGCTTATCGCCGCGGCCCGAGCGCTCGGTTTGGGGATCGCGGCAATGCAACGTTAGCCAGGACCCCGATCGACAGGAGCTCTGCGCCGGCTCCCCGACGAATCACTCGGTCAGCAAAATGCAGTCGGCGGGGTGCCAGGAGACCCAGCAGGCGTCGCCGACCGCGAGCGCGGCCGCTTGGTGGCGGCTGTCGTTGGTACGATAGCAGGTGATCCGGACGCTCGGGCCGGTGTCGACGAACACGTGGCTGTAGTCGCCGAAATAGGCGAGCTGGGCGACCCGGCCCGGCACCGCGATCAGGCCGCCCTCCGGCCGTTCGTGACTGATCCGGACCTTTTCCGGCCGGACCGCGATCCCGACCTCACTGCCCGGCTCACCGTCCTCGGCCAGGCGCAATTCGCCAATTCCCCTGGCCTCGAGGCGGATGCCGCCGTCGGCGCGGCCGAGCACCCGGCCGGGGAACAGGTTGGTCGTGCCGATGAAGTCGGCGACCATGCGGCAGTTCGGCTGCTCGTAGAGCTCGTCGGGCGGCGCCACCTGGAGGATGCGGCCGTGGTCCATGACCGCGATCCGGTTCGCCATCGACAGCGCCTCGTCCTGGTCGTGGGTCACGATCACGAAGGTGATCCCGACCTCGTGCTGCAAACGGACCAGCTCGAGCTGCATCTCCTCGCGCAGCTTCTTGTCGAGCGCCGAGAGCGGCTCATCCAGCAGCAAGACCTTGGGCCGCTTGATCAGGGCACGGGCGAGCGCCACCCGCTGGCGCTGGCCGCCGGAGAGCTGGTCGGGCCTGCGCTCGCCGAGATCCTCGAGGCGGACCATGGCGAGCGCCGCCTCGACCCTCGGGCCGATCTCGGCGCGCGGCACCCGGCTCACGCGCAGGCCATAGGCGACGTTGTCGGCGACCGTCATGTGCGGGAACACGGCGTAGGACTGGAACACCATGTTGACCGGGCGCCGGTTCGGCACGATGCCGACCATGTCCTCGCCGTCGATCAGGATCTTGCCCGCGCTCGGGTTCTCGAAGCCCGCAAGCATGCGCAACAGCGTGGTCTTGCCGCAGCCGGACGGCCCGAGCAGGGCGAAGAACTCGTTGGCGGCGATCGCGAGCGAGACCTGATCGACCGCGACCATCTGGCCGAAGCGCTTGGTCACCGCCTCGACCCGGACGATCGGTCCGGCGCTCATGCCCCGAGCTCCCCGCCGCGCTCTGGCCGCTGCAGGCGCATCGCGATCACGGTCAAGAAGATGGTCACCACGATCAGGACGGTCGAGGCGGCGTTGACCTCGGGCGTCGCGCCGAAGCGGACCATGGAGTAGACCTTGATCGGGAAGGTGAGGGTTTCCGGGCCCGAGGTGAAGAAGGTGATGACGAAGTCGTCGAGCGAGAGGGTCATCGCGAGCAGGCCACCCGCGATCAGGCCCGGCCGCATGTAGGGGAGCGTGATGTTGCGAAAGGTCTGCCACTCGCCGGCACCCAGGTCCTTGGACGCCTCCTCGAGCGCGCGGTCGAAGCCGGCCATGCGGGCGCGCACCACGATCGTCACGAACGGGAAGCTGAAGGCGATGTGGCCGATGATGATCGGGCCGAGGTTGAGCGGCCAGGGCAGCTGGGTCGGCCAGCCGGTGCGGATGAAGAACGCCATCAGCGCCACGCCCATGCAGATCTCCGGGATCACGATCGGCAGGGCGAGCGCCCCCTCGAGCGCCGGTTTGCCGGGGAAGCGGAAGCGCCAGAGGGCGAGCGCCAGGAGCGCTCCGATCACCGTGCTGGCGGCCGTGCTGGTCAAGGCGATCGCCAGGCTGTTGGTGAACGCCTCGATCAGCGAGGCGTTGCCGATCGCTTTTTGGTAGTAGCCGAGGGTGAAGCCCTGCCAGACGATGTTGCGCTTGCTGTTGTTGAAGCTGAACAGGATCAGGATCACGATCGGCGCGTAGAGAAACAGGAAGGTCGCCGCGAGCCAGGCGCGCAGCCAGAACTTCCGGCTGTACTCGAGCGGCCCCGCTCGCTCGCGTCGCTTGGCCATTGCCGCACCCCGCCCCCGGCGCCCGGTCGGGCGCGGAGCCCGCCATCGTCCCCGTTTATAGGGCGGTGCGCATCATGTGATAAGCCCCGATCGCGGCCCTGAGGCCGCTCGAGCGCGGCCCGCCGGTCGTGCCCGCCCGACGAGGCCTGCGGCGCCGCCCGGCGAGGTCACGAGGCGAGCGGGGACTTGGGGCGGAGCCAGCGCCGGACCTGGGCGGGCTCCAGGCGGTCGGCACGCATCACCAGATGGACCACGGGATCGCGTAGCAGCTCCTCGAGCGACGGCTCATCCCCGGCATGGGCCCAGGCGCCCTCGTCCCAGGGCTTGCGCCGTCACCATCATCGCCGCCGGCCGCGGCCTCACCGGGCCACGCCCAGCTGCGGGCGAGCACGCCTGCCTGCGTGAGCCCATTGAGAGTCGCAAGGAGGGCTCGAACGGCCACCATTGTCCCGTCTCCCTGAACGCCTGTGCCCCTGGCGACACCCTACACGCACTCCCTTGTTGCGCGAACACGCGGCGCGCATCTAAATTCCGGCCGCCCTCGACCACCGGTGGAGACAAAGCCTCAGCGCGGGCGACGGACGTCAGAGCTTGCCGATCAGCACCCCGCCAAGCCCGAGCACCGCGACCGGAAGGGCGGCGAGAAAGCCGTTCATCCAGACCGTCTGGCGGTTGATCGCACGCATCAGCTCGATCCTGGCCTCGGCAATCTCCCGTCGAACGGCGGCGATCTGCTCGGCCAATTCCAGACGCACGGCGCCGATCTGCTCGGCCAGGTCCTGGCGGATGGCGCTGGGCCTCCTCCAGGCGGCGGATGGCGTGGGGGGCGTTTATGGTGAGCTCCGGATGGCCCTCTGGCCTTGCATCCTGCCACGCAGGTGACGAGGCGACCAAAAAGCAAGCGCCCGCGCCAGCCCAGCTAGATGTCGCGCTCGGCCAGGAAGGCGCGGGCGGCGAGCGCGGCGAAGGTCAGGTACATCAGGAGGAAGGAGAGGGCGGCGCCGAGCGGCCAGTCGTTGGCGGCCTTGAACTGGCGCTCGATCACGTTGCCAATCAGCTCGCTGTCCGGGCCGCCCAGGAGGTCCGAGATCAAAAAGGTGCCGAGCGCCGGGATGAACACCAGGATCACGCCCGAGATGATCCCGGGCTTGGCGAGCGGCACCACGATCGAGCGGAAGGTCCGCCACTGGCCGGCGCCGAGATCGAGGCTCGCCTCCAGATAGGAGCGATCCAGGCGCTCGAGCGTGGCGTAGAGGGGCAGGACCATGAACGGCAGATAGACGTAGACGATGCCGATCACCACGGCGGCGTTGTTGTAGAGCAGTTCGAGCGGCTGGAACGGCGGCAGGCTGCCAAGCCCGAGCGCGCCCAGTGCGGCGCTTGCGAGATCCCAGAGCCCCTCGAGCCCGAAGTTGACGTAGCCGCGGCTCCGCAGCACCGCGATCATGGCGTAGGTCCGGATCAGAAGATTGGTCCAGAACGGCAGGATCACCAGCATCAAGAGGAGCGGCTTCGCCCGCGCGGGCGCAAAGCTCACCGCGAGCGCCACCGGAAAGCCGATGATCAGGACCAGGACCGTGGCCACCGCCGCGATCCAGAACGACTTCCAGAACAGACCGAGATAGAGCGGGTCGAGCGCCTTTGCGTAGTTGGCAAGGGTGCCGGTGATCAGGACGTCGACCGGCCCCGAGCGCTCGCCGAACGACAGGATCCAGACCAACCCGAGCGGCACCAGGAAAAACGCGAGCAGCCAGAGCGCGCCCGGCAGCACGAAGATCCAGAAGACCAACGGCTGCTGCCGCCAGCTCTCCATCGGCGCCCCGCTCGCGATCGGCCGCGCAAGGGCTGCGCGGGCCTAGACGAAGGCGAGCTTACCGTCCCGGTTGAGCAGCGTGTAGCAGAGAATGTCGTAGCAGAGCTGGGCCGCGACATATTCGGTGAGGCCCGAGCCCGCGACCGGCGCGACCTCGACGACATCGGCGCCGACCACGTCCTTGGCCAGGCACAGCGCACGCACGAGGCGGGTGCCGTAGGCCCAGGACAGGCCGCCCGGCACCGGCGTCCCGGTCGCCGGCGCCACCGCCGGATCGAAGCCGTCGACGTCGATCGTGAGATAAACCCGCTCGGTCGCGATCGCGGCCAGGATCTCCTCGACCATCGGCTCGGCGCCGCGCCCCCATTCGAACACCGGCAGCGCTTGCGCCACGGCGAACCGATGCTCCTCGCGCGAATAGGCCCGGATGCCGACCGCGCAGGTCCGAAAGCCGAGCTCGCAGGCGCGCCGCATCACGCAGGAGTGGGCAAAACGGCTCGGGTCGACGTCGTTGTAGTCGGCATCGTCGTCGCGCAGGTCGAAATGAGCGTCGATCTGCACGATCGTGGTGTCGGCCGGCCGACCGCACGCGGCGTGCGCCCGGAACGCGCCGATCGAGACCGCGTGGGTGCCGCCGAGCAGGATCGTGAACGGGGCGGGGGGCGCGAGCGCCCGGGCCACACCCTCGACCATGGCCTCGGGCGAGAGCGTCTCGACCTCGGCGAGCAGCCGGTGCGCGATCCGATAGTCGGCGGCCGGCTCGGTCCGCGTGTGGCGCTCGAACAGCTCGATCTGGCGGTCGAGGCAGGCGATGATCGCGGCCGGGCCCCGGCTGGCGCCGGCGCCGAACGAGGCGCCGTGGCCGTAGGGTGCCGAGATCAGGACCGCATCGGCGCTGTCCGGCTCGCTCCAGTTGATGATCGACGCGACCATCGCCGGATCGGTCGATGCCGGCCGGTCAGCCGCCGGTCAGCAGGCGCGCGAGCTCGCGCCTGGGCCGTTCGCGCCAGCTGCCGTTGTGATAGCCGTAGGCGGCGAGCAGAGGCAGCGCGAGCGTCGCCTCGGCGAACACCATCTGCTCGCCGGCGGCATCGACCTTGCCCCAGGAGCCCGCCTCCTTGAGGCTGGAGCTGGAGCAGGCGCCGTCGCGCTGGTCGGCGACCGTGATCTGGATGCTGTATTTGTGCATCGGCACGTCCTTGCCCAGGATCTCGGCGCAGACCACCGTGTCCTGGGCGAAGTTCTTGGGCGAGCCGCCGCCGATGATCAGGAGGCCGGACTGCTGCGCCTGCATCTTGAGCTCGGTCAGCTCGCGGAAGTCGGCGACCGAATCGATGGTCAGATAGCGCCCGGGGTGCTCGACCTGATGGGCGACCAGGCCGAAGCCCGCGCTGCTGTCCGAGAAGGCCGGGCAGAAGATCGGCACGCCGTGCTCGAAGGCGCTCTGGACCAGGGAATTGCGCTTGGGCGCCCGCTCGGGATGGTCGACCAGCCAGCGCCCCATCTCGTGGATGAAGGCGCGCGAGGAGTAGGGCCCCGGCGGCAATGCGTCGGCGATCTCCTTGATCGTCCGATCGCAGTGCTGGAGCTCGTCCTCGTCGATATAGGTGTCGTAGATCCGGTCGATGTAATGCTCACGCAGCATCGAATCATCGATGAACTGCGTGCCCCGATAGTGGGAAAAACCGAGCGCTTCGAAGAAGTCCATGTCGACCACGGTCGCCCCGGTCGCGACCACCACGTCGACCATGTTGTGGCGGATCAGGTCGACGTAGACCTGCATGCAACCGGCAGCGCTGGTGCTGCCGGCTACGGTCAGGATGATGGTGCAGTCCGGGTCGCGCAGCATCCGCTCGTAAATCTCGCACGCCCGCCCGAGCTCGCGCGCGCTGAACGACATTTCCTGGAATGCCGCGATCAGCGCGCGCGTGTCGTGCGCCGTGATGTCGACGTGCTTGATCGTCCGCTGCAGAAGTTCCGCCTTCTGCTGCCTCAGTCGGTCCATCGGCATGTCCCTGCGTTCAGGCAGGGTCGTAGATGTTGTGCTGGGGGTAGCGGGTGCCGCGTTTCACCAGGTTGGTCTCGAGGTCCTGGAGCTCGAAGGCGTCGGCGAAATACTGGCAGATCTGTTCCGTGTCCAGGTAGTTCTGGCAGGTGTAGACGTCGGCGCTGACGAAGCCGCGCAAGGGGAAGGTGTGGATGCTGATGTGGCTCTCGGCGATCATCACGAAGCCGCTGGCCCCGCCCGGGTCCTTGTCGCTGTGATGACCGAGCTCGACCAGAACGGGCTCGGTGATCTTATGCATGCCCAGCCGCTCCGGCAGCTCGCTGAGGCAGGCGAGCACGTGCGCGCCATCGGCCAGCTTCGCGCGCGAGCCGCCATAGCCATCGAGCGTCAAGTGCATGCCAAACCCGCCGACCACGCCCGCAGCCTTGGGCTGCGCCATCGCCGTCCGCCACCCGGGATCGAGCAGGTCGCTCGACCTCATACCCGCAGATACCATCGCTGTTGTCCCTGTGCATCTAAGCGTTAGGCCGACCGTGGCCCTACGTTCCTCGAGCAGAGCGCCTTTGCGCCCCCGCCGACCGTCCGTACACCCGGCGGTCGACCGGCTTAGATTCGAACGGTTGCTACAGGGATCATGGCGTTGGTCTCCCAGGTTAAGGAGGAAGTCGCGGTCAGGCGCCGTCGACCTCAACTTAGAGCGCCGACAGCGGTCACCAAAACGTTAAGCGGCGGGTCGCCCATCGCCCCCGAGGGCGCCGCCCCACCGCTACGGCGGATATACTTAGGAGACTATCGGGCCGCTGACAATGGCTCGCAAAAAAATTCGTTTTTCCTCGTGCTGCCCGCGGGTTACCCCGCGAGCACCCGGGTCAGCGCGTCGGCGTACAGGCTCTCGATCTTCTCGCCCTGGTAGACCACGATCTCACACCGGTCGATGACCTCGCGTGGCGGGTAGCGCGCGGGGTCGTTCCGGTCCGCCTCCGGGATGAATTCGAGGGCCGCGGCGTTCGGGCAGGCGTAACGGACCTTCTCGGCGATGGCCGCGTGCACCTTGCCGTCGAGGATGAAGTTGATGAAGGCATGGGCGTTGTCCGGATTCGGCCCGCCCTTCGGGATGCACAGGCTGTCCACCCAGAGCTGGTTGCCCTCGCTCGGCACGACGTAGGCCAGGTCCTCGTCCTCGGCCATGACTTGAAGGACGTCGCCATTGTACTCAAGGCAGACGTCAACCTCGCCCGAGAGCAGCAGGTCCTGGCCGGTGTCCGGGGCGAAGGTCTTGATCTTGGGCTTGATCTTGATCAGGGTTTCGACCGCCTCGTTGATCTCGGCAGGATCCTTGCTGTTGAGCGAATGGCCCCGGTATTTGAGGGCCGTGCGGATGCTGTCGATCGAATTGATCAGGGCGATCCGGCCGGTGTAGGCGTCACCGTCGAAGACGTCGTGAAGGGACTTGGGGTTCGCCTTGGACTTGCGATAGCCGAGCCCGACCGTGCCCCAGAAATAGGGCATGCTATGGGCGAGACCGGGGTCGTAGGCCGGATCGGCGAACTTCGGCTCGATGTTGGCCGCGTTCGGGATCTTGGCGCGATCGAGCGACAGCAGCATGTCGGCCGCGATCATCTTGGCGACGTAGTCGTCGGTCGGCACCACGACGTCGTAGCCGGGATTACCCTCGCGCAGCTTGGCGAACAGCTCGTCGTTGCTGGCGTAGAGGTCGTAGCGGACCTTGATGCCGGTCGCATCGGTGAAATCCTCGAGAGTCGTCTCGCCGATGTAAGTGTCCCAGTTGTAGACGTTGACCTGCTGGCCTTGCGCGAAGCCTTGCCGGCTCAAGGCCGGGAGGGCGGCGGCGAACGTCAGCGAGCCGGCCAGAAAACGCCGGCGGCTGGTGAGAAATCGGGCGGCATCGAGCGGGCGGCGACGGGGCATGGCGCACCTCGGTGGGTTCCTGCACCCGTCGCCGGTGACGACGGCTGCATCGGCTATCATGGCGACGGTCCCTATCCTGTCAACGCGACGCCGACACAGGGATCACCCCGACGCCGGCGCACCCGCTGGCCAGATCGGCCTTCGCCTGCCTGTGGCATACCGGCCACAACCAGTGCATAGCGCTGTATGGCCATCCGTAAAAGGGGTTGATTTCAGTTTCCTTCGCAGGTTATCCACAAGATGTGAACCAAATTCTACGCAGATTATTGTAAAATAAGACGGGCTGGATCAACTAGTCCGCGTGGCCTGGATGGCCATAGTCACAAGTTGTGGAGGAGGAAGACGCGTGACTGCGATCGGTTGATCGGGTCCGCGAAGCCTGGTCCCTTCTGGCGAGACGCTCGCGAGTTTGCTCCTGCGTGGACGCGGACCGAGAAGAAGGGGCCTGAGTTGTGGGTACGACCGGCACTGGGTCTGGACGCGGGTCCTCGGGGCGCGGGCGGCGGCGTCGCGCGCGCGCGCTCCCGAGCGAGGCGGGCAGCAGGCTTGAGCGAACGACGTCGGCTGATTCGCCACCGGTTGCCCCTGCCCCCCGTCGGCACGACCCGGCCGACCTCCATCGACCGGCGGACTACCTGGTCGCCGATCCAGCCACGGGCGCGGCGACCGTCCCCGAGCCCGAGCCGGCCGAGCCGCCGCCGCATCTGGCGGGGGCTTTGAAGGCCGCCGCCGCGGCGCGCGCACGCGCGACACGCATCCGCGCGCGCCAACTCCAATTCGAAGCTGGAGATGCGCTGCGATGGCAGCCGAGATCGAGCCCTGGAGCCGCTGGCGCCCTTCGGCCGGGTCTCCGCCGAACCACGAGAGGTCAGGCGCCGCGCTTCACCCGAACCGTGGCCGCGGCCAATGAGGCACGATCATGGGCTACGACGGAATGCGGGGACGATCCGTGGCATCTGTGCCTGCGCGAACACGCGGATGCTGAGAGAGCCAGAGGGTGGTTGAGCCGTCTGCTGAAGCCGCTTCTCCAGCATCGGAAACCGGCGGCTCCAGACGAGCGGCAATTGCGAGTTGCGCCGCCGACGTCCGCACATGGCCCAGCCACGCCGTCCGAGCCCGCGATGGCGCAGGTCGATGAGGGGCAGCATGCGACCCTGACCAGGGTCGGGCTCGCGGCCCTCTATCCGTCTTCGGAAACCGTTTCGGCGGCCGCCTCCCCGTCGTCGCTGGACCACCCCGCACCGGCGTCTCCGGAGGTGCTCCGGCTGCAGCCACCGGGCAGACATAGCTTGCATCCCCAGGAGGGCCCGAACGACCTGCCGAGCCGCGCCTTCGACGATCCGAGCAAAGCTCGATTTGGCGACCAGCCGGCGCCAAAACCGGCGACCACCGACGCTTTGGCCATTCCCCTGCGAGCACGTGCGAAGCGGAACAAGAGACGGCGCGCCGGGCGCTGGTCGCGGGGCCACCCTGCGACAGGCCTCGCCGCGCCCCCGGCGCCGCGCTGGCGGTCGAGCCTGGCCGCGGCGGACCGGCCTGGCTGGTATCTACCGATCACCGCCACAAGCCAGGCTCCGGACCCAACCGGCGACGGGCTCCGTTACCCGATCGTCCTGGTCGAACCGCCTGCCGATCAATTGCCTGCACCATGGTTTCCTGTTTGGCCGTCGGCCTCGAGGCTGGCCGACGCGCTGGCCGGCAGGCCTCCCGCGGCAGACGGATCCGGCGAAGATGCGACGACGGCGCCAAGCCAGCTGCGGTTCAGGTCGCCGATCCTCGAAGCGCGCCGGACCAGCGCGCGCGCCACGGCGCGGAGGCTCGCGCTGGCGGGCGCGGTGGCTGGCGGCGTCGCCCTCGGTCTCTACATCCATGGCGGCATCCCACTGGACCGGATCGGGCTTCGCGGGGTCCTGCTTGATCTGAACGGGCATGCGCCCGAGCGTGCTGCCCATCGTCGGACGCCGCCCGATTCGGCCCCGGGCGCGGCGCAGGCTGCGCTTGGCAACGGGACGCCCGCGCCGGCCTCGGCTTTCATCCGGGGCCTCGAGGGCGGCAGCGATCACGCCAGCCAGGGTGCGAACGGCGGCGCCCCGGAACTCGCAGCCGGGACCGCAGCCCCGGGGCCTACGCCGGCGCCACCCCAAGTTCAGGGATACGAGGCACGAGCCCAGAACGGCGCGGCAATCAAAGGCACGCCCAGCCTGGAGCGGCCGGATAGCGCAAGCGCCCATCGACCGGCGGCGGTGGACGCCAACGCGACCCCATGGGAGGTACTCTATGCGCGCGGCCACCAGTTCCAGCTCGAAGGCAATCTGGTCGCGGCGGCCGCAGCCTATCGTCAGGTGATCCACCTCCACCCGCAACAGGCAGCCCCTCTCTACGATCTGGGCTACGTTCTCCAATTGCAGGGCGAAACGGACGCGGCCATCGAGTGCTACCGACGGGCCATCGCACACCAACCGAGGCATGCTTTTGCGCACTACAATCTCGGGACCTTGCTGCAAGCGAAAGGCGATGCCAAAGCTGCCATTGCGCAGTACGAAGCCGCAGCCGCAATCGAGCCCGAAAACCCGTACATTTATTATGATTGGGCGCGATCCCTGGAAGCGATCGGCGATCCCGCGGGTGCAGCGGCATTCTATCGAAAGGCGATCGCACTCGATCCCAACCATCGTCCCGGCCTCGATGCGCGACAACGCCTGGCCGCGCTCGCTACGCCGCGGACCGATCGCACGCATGTCGAGTGACCCGGATCCGAGGCTTCAGGCGCCGGTGGAGCCCGAAAGGCGTCCATAGCGGAAACACACTTGACAAAAGTTCAATGGCTTAGCGATACTACCTACTGGCTAACATCAGTTGAACGCTGCAGCTGGATGTTAGGGCGATGTTTTGTGCCCTCTGGTTGATCCGCGATCATCAGGCGCCGGGGGCCGAGGGGAGGCTTGGCCGAGATGACCATCCACCGAGCCACGGCGACCATGCCAGCGCCAGACGGTAACCCCGAGCTGAGCGTCGGCAACGGGTCGCCGAGCCCTTCGGCAGCGGCACCGGGCTTGCATCGCGCTGGCGAACACGGGGTGAATGGCACCCCGGCCCAGCCGTCGCCCGCAGCGCTGCCGGCCGGCGCCCCGAGCGTCGAGGCAGCGCCGGTCGAGGTCGCCGAACCCTATCTGGCCCCTGCCTTGAAGGCGGCGGCGGCGGCCCGCGCGCGCACTGCGCACATCCGCGCGGCGGCCTGGGCGGCGGCCGCCGGACCGGCCCGGTCGTATCCGCGGGAATCGCTGGTCGAGCCGGTGGTCCGATCCCCGGCCGCGCCCCTGCCCGGGCTCGCGCCGCAGCCGGCGCTGGCGCACGACCTGCAGGTCGCCCAGATGGCGGCCGCCCTGACGATGTCCGCTGGCTCCGCCGGGCTGCCGGCGATCCCGCCGGCCTCCGCCGCTCCGGCCAGCCGCGGCCTGTCAGTAGCTGAGGCGGCGCGCGCGTCCTGGATCCCCTTCCGTCCGCTGCGACGGCGGCCGTCCCAGCCGGCGGCGAGCCCGGCGGCGTCGGCGGATCGGCCGCGAGGATCCGAAGAGAGGCCCGCCGCCGCGCCTGGCCCGGCGACCGACAAGCCAGCGGCGCCGGTCCGAATACCGGCTGCGCCCGCCCGAATGCCGGTCCCGGCCGCCCGAATGCCGGTCCCGGCCGTCCAAATGCCGGTCACAGCCGTCCGAACGCCGGTCGCGGCAGCCCGCATGCCAGTCACGGCCGTCCGGACGCCAGTCGCGCCCGTCCGGACGCCGGTCGCGCCGGCCCGGACCCGAAGGCCGGTCGCGGCGCCGGCGGTCACGTCCGCCAAGGCGGTCACCCGGCCCGGCCGCGCACGGCTGCCGGCGGAGGCGATGCGGCCGGCGGTACCCGAGCGCACGCAGCGCGAGCAGCGCTTCACCAAGACGATCGCCGAACTGCAACGGCATCAGGCGGCGACCCGCCCGAGCGAGCCCTGGGGCAACGTCGTGCCGCGCCCGGCGGTGCCGCAGGCGGCGCCAGGCGCCGAGCCGGACTCGGTCTGGTCGCGCCTCTGGTCGCGGCGTTAGGTCGGCAGCGCGGCGTTAGGTCGGCAGCGCGGAGCCGGCACATCGGCGCTCGGCCCGCCACCAGCCGGGCGCTGATCGGGCGCCGGCGCGAGCAGGCCCACGGCCCGCGTCACGTGGCCGTGCGGGACGCTCTTGGCCTGCCCGGGCAATTGCGCTAGGAGCCCCCTGGTCCGCCGCGATCGAGGACCGATCTCCATGCCGTTCGCCACCGGCCGCCGCCTGTTGCCGACCCTGGCGCTGCTCCTCAATGCCTGCCAGTCGGCCGCGGAGCCGGCCGACCCCGCGGCCGACCTCGAAGGCCTGCACCTGCCGCCGGGCTTCGCGATCGCCGAGTTCGCGAAAGTGCCGGGGGCGCGCTCGCTGCTGGTCGCGGAGGGGGGCGCCAAGGTCTACGTCTCGACCCGGGACAGCGAGGTGTTCGCGATCCTGGATCCCGAGCGTGACGGGGTCGCCAATCAGGTGGTGGCGGTCGCGGGCGGCCTGAAGGCGCCGAACGGCCTGGCGCTCGCCCCGGACGGCGCGCTGCTGATCGTCGAGCAGCAGCGGATCCTCAAGCTCGACGGCTCGGGCAAGGCGACCGTCGTGGTGCCGCCAGGCGTGTTGCCGGACAAGAGCCACCACGGCTGGCGCTACGCCGGCATCGGGCCGGATGGCAAGCTCTACGTCGCGCTCGGCGCACCCTGCAACATCTGCGAGGTCAAGGGCTTCGAGGGCACGATCATCCGCCTGCGCCCGGATGGCCACGAGCTCGAGATCTTTGCCCGCGGCATCCGCAACTCGGTCGGCTTCGACTGGCAGCCGGTCACGGGCGAGCTGTTCTTCACGGACAACGGCGGCGACCACCTCGGCGACGACATCCCGCCGGACGAGCTGAACGGCGCGCCCGAGCCCGGCCTGGACTTCGGCTATCCCTACGTCTACGGCGACAACGTCCCCTATCCGCAGTTCGAGGGCGAGGCGCCGCCGCGCGCGACCACGCCGCCCGCGCTCGCGCTCGGGGCCCATGTCGCCGCGCTCGGCATCGACTTCTACACCGGCAGCATGTTTCCGGCCGAGTACCGCAATGACGCCTTCATCGCCGAGCACGGGTCCTGGAACCGCTCTGCGCCGGTCGGCTACCGGGTCGTGCGGGTGCGCTTCTCCCCTGCGGGCCAGCCAACCGGGCAGGAGGTGTTCATCGACGGCTGGCTCGGCGCCGACGGCAGCGTCTCCGGCCGCCCGGTCGACCTCGAGGAGCTGCCCGACGGCTCGCTCCTGATCTCCGACGACCGCGCCGGCCTGATCTACCGGGTCACTTACCGCCCCTGAGGGTGGATCCCTGACGACCCGGTCCGATCCCGACGGCAGGTGGCGGGGTCTCCGGTCGCGGCGCCGACCGCTTCGCCGGCGCCCCCGGGGCCGAGCTTGACAGGGTCCGGCCGGTGCCTATCTTCGGCCCGAGCCACGAACCAGCCGCGAGGGGCATGTCGCCATGGCCAAACCCAGCACCGTGCTGATCAAGCTGGTCAGCAGCGCCGGCACCGGCACCTTCTACACCACCAAGAAGAACCCGCGGAAGACCACCGAGAAGATGAGCCTGCGCAAATACGACCCCAAGATCCGCAAGCACGTCGAGTTCAAGGAGGCCAAGATCAAGTAGGTCGACCGGGCCGGTCGGGACCCTGGGCCGCGGCGACGCGGCCCGCGTCGTCTCGAGTGCCTTGCAGGCGAATCCGTTAACGTATATTTAAATCTATAGGCGAGAGATTGCCGCCGTGGTTCGCCTGGAGGTGGGCGACCGATTGGTTCTGAAGAGGGCGCTGCAGCGATGACGCCGTGTCGCACCATCGAGATCCTGACGCCGATTCGAGCTGTGCTGATCGCCTGCGGCCTGACCGCAGGGCTCAGCCTCGGCGCGGCCGCAGAGACCAGAGCGGCGGATGATGCCCTGCTGCGGCCCACGCCTTTGATCCTCAAGGATGGCCGGATCGCCAACGTCTCGGTCCATACCGTGGGCTTCCCGCCGGGCCAGTCGGCGCTCGGCCCGGCGAGCACCCAGCGCCTCGCCGGCCTGACCCGGGAGATGGCGACCGACTGCTTCCTGACCGCCCAGGTGATCGGCCACGTCGGTACGGCGGAGGTCGGCAGCGATACCCTGAACGCGCATCGGCTGGCGCGCGCCCGGGCCGACGCGGTCCAGGCGTCGCTGATCGCGGGTGGCCTGCCGGCGAAGGCGATCGCGAGCGTCTGGGATTGGCAGTTCATGGTGCGCGAGCCGCGCGCGACCCTTTGGGTGTTTCGCTTGACCCCGGGCGAGGATTGCGACGACAAGCCGCTCGAATCGGCCGCGCCGGCCTTGGTCGCGGGCGCCGAGCCGCCGCCGGCACCGGTCCCGAACGGCGAGGCGCGACCCGCTTCGGCGCCGGGCGCCGGGCTGCCGCCGGGTCCGACCTCGGCTGGCGAGCCCCGCGCCGACCAGGCCGCGGCAACGGTCCCGGAGCGCGGCGCGGCGCGAGTGGCGCCGGCAGCGCCCGATCAGCCACCGGCGCCGACCGTCGTGGTCCAGGCGGTCGAGCCGCCGCCGGCCGAGGCGGCGCGCGTGATTCAGGCGTTGCCGGCGGTCAGTCCCAGCCCCGCCAAGGCGCCGGCCGGCCCGTCCGGGCCCGCGCCGGGCGCGGTCGATCACAAGCCGGCCGCGGTCGCCGCCGAGCCCAAACCGGCTGCGAATCCGCCTCCGGAGGTCATCGCCGCCTTGCCCGAGCGCACCGCCCTGCCCCCGGTCGAGCCCGCGGCGGCGGAGGGTCAGGCGGCAGTCGACGCCAAGCCCGAGGCGTTGGTGATCACCTTCCCGACCAACAGCAGCTATTTCCCGCCCGACACGAGCACGCAGCTCGGCGCGCTTGTGCAACAGCTGGCCAATGACCAGCGCTACGAGGTGGTCCTGCAGGTGAGCGTCAGCGGTTCCGACAAGGTGGTCGGCGCCGAGAGCCCCGACGAGGCGGCGCAGTACAACAAGTGGCTGGCTGACCGCCGGGTCGACCGGGTGCGGGACTGGTTCGGCCAGAACGTCAAGGGCAAGGCGTTGGCGATCAAGCCGGAGTATCACGCCAACGACGAGTCGCGTCAGATCGTGGTCCGGCTCGTACCGACCGGATAGGGGCCGCGCCGGCCGGCGCCGTGGCGTCGGCGCCGGGGCGCGCTCGGCCGATCGCGAGCCTCTGGCATCCGGTCACGGCGGCGCTATGCTGGCAGCGACAACGCTGGCACCGGTGACGCGCTACGGATGACGCCTGTCCCTGCCCCAATCAGCTGGCTGCCACCTGCCGCTGCGCCATGAGCTCGCTGCCATGAGCTCGCTGCCATGAGCTCGCTGCCATGACGCCCGCTGCCATGACGCCCGCTGCCATGACGCCCGGCGCCGTGACGCCTGCACTGGGGATCGACCTCGGCGGAACCAAGATCGAGATCATCGCGCTCGCGGAGTCCGGCGCGGTGCTGTTGCGTCGTCGGCGGCCGAGTCCGCGGGGCAGCTACCGCCTGACCCTGAACGCAATCTTGGAGCTCGTGCTCGAGGCCGAGGCCGAGCTCGGCGCGCGGGGCACCATCGGCTTCGGCACGCCCGGCGCGATCTCGCCGGCGACCGGGCTCCTGAAGAACTCGAACTCGACCTGGCTGAACGGCCGGCCCCTGGACCGCGACCTGGCCGAGCTCCTCGAGCGGCCGATCGCGCTCGCCAACGACGCCGATTGCCTGGCTCTGTCCGAGGCGACCGACGGCGCGGCCGCCGGCGCTCCGAGCGTGTTCGCGGTGATCCTCGGCACCGGCGTCGGCGGCGGCCTTGCGATCCACGGCCGGGTGCTCGCCGGGCCGAATGCGATCGCCGGCGAGTGGGGCCACAACCCCCTGCCCTGGCCGGCGCCGTCCGAATTGCCTGGCCCACCCTGCTATTGCGGGCTCGCGGGCTGCATCGAGACCTGGCTGTCCGGGCCCGGCCTCGCCCGGGACTACCAGGCGGCGACCGGAAGCGCGCGCGACGGGCCGGCGATCGTGGCCGCGGCTGCGGCCGGCGATGGCGCTGCCGAGGCGGCGCTCTGCCGCTACGAGGACCGCCTGGCGCGCGGCCTCGCGACCGTGATCAACATCCTGGATCCCTCGACCATCGTGCTCGGCGGCGGCGTCTCCAACCTCGAGCGCCTGTACGCGCGCGTCCCGGCGATCTGGCAGCGCTACGTCTTCTCCGACACCGTCCGTACCCGTCTCCTGCCGCCGGTGCACGGCGATTCCTCGGGCGTCCGCGGCGCCGCCTGGCTCGGGCGCGCCATCGGGGCCTGACGGCGCTCGCGCGCGTCGACGGCCCGCGGTCGGCGCGTCAGCAGGACTGATCTTTGGGCGTGCATTCGTTGATCTCGAACTCCTCGAGCTCGTTGCGCTGAAGCGCATCGAAGATGCGCCCGTCCTCGCAGTGCGCCTTGGCGATCACGACCTGCTGGCCATTGACCAGGCGCTCGATCACGCCGCTGTAGTAAGCGACCTGGCATTGGTGGTCCCAGCGCAGCTGCGCCGCCAGGTCGTCCTGCCAGCCGGCGAGCGCTGGCGCTGCGAGGGCGGCCAGGAGCGCGGCCGGCCACAGCCGCCATGCGCCGCGGAGCAGGGTGAGCTCGAGGGGCTTGCGGGCGATGCGCATCGGGTGCCTCCTTGTCACGAGCGGGCAGGCTAGGCGGGTGGTCGGCCGGGCAACCTTGATCCACATCAAGGACCGAGCCGCCGATCGCAGCCCTATGGCGCCGGCCGAGCCGTTCTTGACCAGCCAGGGGACGACCGTCGTGGAGCAAGCTGCCGCCTCGGGCGCCGATCGAGCGGGCGCTGCGCCGCTCGCCGTGGCGCCGAACCCTCAGGACGCCTATTCGCCGGCTCAGGTCGCGCGGCTGGTCGAGCAGGTGGGAGTCAGGAAGGCGACCCTGCCGGCGCCGCAGACGCTGGCACTCGGCGTGCTCGCGGGCGCCTTCATCGCGTTCGGCGCGATGTATTTCACCCTGGTCATGACCGGCAGCGGCGCGGGCCTCGGGCCGTCCCGCCTGCTCGGCGGCCTCGCCTTCTCGCTCGGCCTGATCCTGGTCGTGGTCGGCGGCGCCGAGCTGTTCACCGGCAACAGCCTGATCGTCATGGCCTGGGCCGAGCGCAAGGTCACTACCCGGCAGCTCGCGCGCAACTGGGCCCTGGTCTACGTCGCCAACCTCGCGGGCGCGCTCGGCACTGCGCTGATGGTGTCCTGGTCCGGGGCGCTGACCATGGGCGACGGCGCGCTCGCCATGACCGCGGTCCGGATCGCCGAGGCCAAGGTCGCGCTTAGCTTCGGCCAGGCATTCTGGCGCGGGGTCCTCTGCAACGTCCTGGTCTGCCTCGCGGTCTGGCTCTGCTTCGCGGCCCACGACGTGACCGGCAAGATCCTGGCGATCGTGTTTCCGATCTCCGCTTTCGTGGCGCTCGGCTTCGAGCACTCGGTCGCCAATATGTATCTGATCCCGATCGCCATGCTGGCCGGCGCCGACCAGGTGACCCTGGCCGGCTGCGTCGGCAATCTGGTGCCGGTGACCCTCGGCAACATCGTGGGCGGCGGCGGGTTCGTGGCGGCGGTGTACTGGCTGATCTATCTGCACCCCGGCGGCGACCCGGAGCGCGCCCCGGGCGGAGAGGCTCCAGGGAGGGCGGAATGATCCACGTGATGGCGAACCTGCCGGACCACGTCCTGGGCCTGTCCGCCGAGGGCGAGGTCACCGGCGGGGACTACGAGGAGACCTTGATCCCGGCGGTCGAGGAGCGAATCCAGCGCCATGGCAAGATCCGCATACTCTATCATCTGGGGCCGGCGTTCACCGGCTACACCGCGGCGGCGATCTGGGACGACGCCAGGCTTGGCCTGACCCATCGGCGCGACTTCGAGAAGATCGCGGTCGTGACCGACGCCGACTGGTGCCGATACGCGGTCCGGCTGTTCGCGCCGCTGATCCCGTGTCCGGTCAAGCTGTTCGCCAACGCCGACCTGGCCGCGGCCACGGACTGGATTCAGTCCTGAGCCGTTGGCCGGGAAGGTTGCGGTTCCCAGACGCTGCGACGGAGCCAGCTTCGGCGGGGCCCCAGTATTTCAGCACGCAACCTACGGTCTGGCGGGACAGGCCTGCGCTGTGCTAAAGGTCGTGATCATCAGGGCAGGTTGAGCCGCGCCGAGGCGGGCGAACGGGCGTCGGAGGCGCGTCGCCGGGAAGCGGTCGGAGGGTCGGCGCGCCGCCGGCGCTCCGGGTCAAGCGCGACGTCCGAGCCACCGGGCGATGCACCGCTCCGATCGCGCCGTCGCCGACCGGCGTCGCCGGGCCATGGCCGGGCAATCTGCCCTGGAGTTCAGCGCCCAATGGGAGGCAATACATGAAACACTACCGAAAGGATCAACTTCCGGCGACCGCCGCCTCGAGCTCGTGGCGGGGCGCATCGCTGGCGCTCGCCTGCGGCGCCGCGCTTTGCGCCGGCCTCGTCGGCTCGGCGGCGCTGGCAGAGGGCGGCGGGGCCGGCGACTGGATCGGCACCTGGGCGGCCAGCCCGCAGCCGGTGTGGGAGGCGGATTTCTTCGCGCCGGTCGGCATCCCGCGCTCGCTGCGTGACCAGACGCTACGGCAGATCGTGCGCGTCAGCCTCGGCGGCAGCCGGGTCCGCGTGGTGCTCTCCAATGAGTACGGCGAACGCCCGCTGGTGATCGGGACGGCTCATGTGGCGCTCGCCGGCGACGGTGGCGCGATCGATCCCGCCTCCGACCACGCCCTGACCTTCAGCGGCCAGGCGTCGGCGACCGTCCCGCCCGGCGCGCCGCTGGTCAGCGACCCGGTCGACCTCGACCTCAAGGCCCTCGGCAGCCTCGCGGTCAGCCTGTACTTTCCCGAGATCACGCCGACCACGACCTGGCACAACGAGGGCGCGCAGACGGCCTACATCTCGGCCAACGGCGACTTCACCGGCGCGGCCAAGTTCGAGGCCAAGCAGACGATCAAGTCCCGGATCTTCCTCAGCGAGATCCTGGTCGACGCCGCGCCTGACGCCCGCGCGGTGGTGACCTTCGGCGATTCGATCACCGATGGCGCCGCCTCGACCCCCGACGCCAACCACCGCTGGCCCGACTTCCTGGCCGAGCGGCTCATCAAGGCGGGCGCCCGGGTGGCGGTCGTCAACGAGGGCATCTCCGGCGCCCGCGTGCTGCGCGACCGGATGGGCGACAACGCGCTCGCGCGCTTCGATCGCGACGTCCTGAGCCAGCCGCGCGCCGACACCGTGGTGCTGATGATGGGCATCAATGACATCGGCTGGCCGGACACCATCCTGGTGCCCAAGGGCGAGCCCGCGCCGAGCGCCGACGACATCATCGCCGGCTACCAGCAGCTGATCACCCGCGCCCACGAGCATGGCCTGAGCATCCTCGGCGCCACGCTGACGCCGTTCGAGGACACCTTCCACGGCAACCCGCTGTACGGCTACTACAACGAGGAGAAGGAGGCCAAGCGGCAGGCGGTCAACCAGTGGATCCGCACCAGCGGTAAGTTCGACGGCGTGATCGACTTCGATGCCGCCACCCGCGACCCGAACAACCCGAAGCACATCCGGGCCGATTTCGACTCGGGCGACCATCTGCACCCGCAGGATACCGGCTACCAGGCGATGGCCGACGCGGTCGATCTGGAGCTGCTCCGGGTCAAGCAATGACCGCCGCCTGATCCAGGCGGCCGCTCCTCGCGGCGCCTCCTCTGCACGAGCAGCGCCGCGGGGATTCGGTCGCCCGGCCGCCCCGGAGCTTGCGCTGCATGGCGCTCTGAGGCTGGAACCGGGTCAGCTCCGGGCGACGGGCAGAACGTCGGCGTGGCCGTCGACGCAGATCTTGACGGGCGGCATCCATCTTGACGCCGAGATGGCCGCGATCCGCCCCGGCCCGCTCGGTGGGCTCCGCCGCGCGGCCGGGCCAACGGCGGCACCGCCGAACCGTCTGCGCACTGGCCGCCCGCCGGCGATTGCGCGGAACGTCCGGGACGTAGCGTCGCGGTGCGGCCGGGTCCCCTTGCTGCCGGCCGGCCGGGGCGCTATGCGTGACAGTCCGCCGGCTGACCCCGATCGAGGTCGCGATGTCCCGCAGATCTGGCCAGGTGCGTCTCACCTCGACGTTGCTCGTGATGCTCCTTGGGGCGCCGACGATCGGCAGCCCGCCGGCGCGCGCCGACGAGGTGATCGACGGCAACACGCTGGTGGTCGAGGGGCAGCCCATGCGCCTGTTCGGGATCGACGCGTTCGAACCCGGCCAGACCTGTCTCGACCGCCGGGGCATGCCCTGGCACTGCGGGACCGCAGCCAAGGCGGCGCTGGCCGAGCTGGTCCAGGGCGAGGCGGTCGCCTGCACGGTGATCGACGATGAGGCCAAGGACGGCTACATCGCGCGCTGTACCGGCCGCGACGGGATCGACCTCGGCGGCTACCTGGTGCATGCCGGGCTGGCGCTCGCCGACCCCAAGGCCGGCAAGGACTACCTGGCCGACCAGGCGGCGGCCAAGGCGGCGGCCGCCGGCGCCTGGGGCGGCACCTTCAGCCCACCCTGGGAGTGGCGCAGCCAGCAGCACGCCAAGTAGCCTGGCCCGGCGTCGGTCGGAGCCCGGCGATCTCCCCCCGAGGCCGCAGCAGTCCTGAAGCCCGCGCCATGGCCCTGCCCGTGGTCCACCACCCCGCCTATGTCGCGCCGATGCCGGCCGGCCACCGCTTCCCGATGGCCAAGTTCGGGCGGCTGATGGCGCTCCTGCTCGAGGACCGCGTGGTCGCGCCGGCGCAGGTCCGGGTCCCGGAGCCGGCGCCATCGGCGTGGCTGGAGCTGGCGCACGCGCCGGCCTACGTCGACGCGGTTCTGAGCCAGACGCTCGATGCCGCGGCCGTGCGCCGGATCGGCTTGCCGATCACGCCCGAGGTCGCGATGCGCGCCCGTGCCGCCAACGGCGGCACGCTGCTGACCGCGCGCCTGGCGCTCGAGCACGGCCTCGCCTGCAATACCGCGGGCGGCAGCCATCACGCGTTCGCCGACCACGGCTCCGGCTTTTGCGTCTTCAACGACGTCGCGGTCGCGGCCCGCGTCCTGCTCGCCGAGGGCCGGATCGAGCGGGCGCTGGTGGTCGATCTCGATGTCCACCAGGGCGACGGCACCGCGGCGATCTTCCGGGACGAGCCGCGGGTGTTCACCTTCTCGATGCACTGCCGGACCAACTTCCCGCTGCACAAGCAGGCGAGCGACCTCGATCTGGCGCTCGAGGCCGGGCTCGAGGACCAGGCCTATCTCGCGCTTTTGGCCGAGCACCTGCCCGGCCTGCTCGAGGCGGTCCGCCCGGACCTGGTGTTCTACAACGCCGGGGTCGACCCGCATGTCGACGACCAGCTCGGCCGGCTGGCCCTGAGCGCCGAAGGCCTGGAGCGGCGCGAGCGGCTGGTGCTCGAGACCTGCCTCAAAGCCGGCGTGCCGGTCGCCGGCGTGATCGGCGGCGGCTACGCCCCCGATCTCGAGCAGCTCGCGCGCCTGCACGCAACCCTGCCGCGGGTCGCGAGCGAGCTGTTCCACAGGCTCTGAGCGCGCCGGCACACCTCAGCCCCGGCCGGTCGGGTCGGACCGTTCATCGACCCGCGTCGGATCCGCCTCGTGGGCGCGCTCGTCGTAGCCGCGCCGGCTCGAGAAGAACATCAGCGCCATCAGGCCGGCGCCGAGCAGGAAGCTGAGCCCGGCGCCAAGGCCGAGCGCGATCAGCCCCTGGGTGCTGATCTGGACGTCGCCGATCTCGTTCCACAGCCAGAGCGCGACCGCAATCACCCCGAGCAACGCCAGCAGGGTCAGCAGAACGATCAGGCTGATGAGGGTGAAGCGCAGCATTGCAGGTCCGATCGAGCGGATTGCGACGTTCCGGGGGCGTCCGACGGCCGACGATAGCCGCCGGGATCGCAGCTTGATGGGTCGCCCGCGTTGCCGTCAAGCTCGCGCGCGAGAGCGCCGGCGCAGGCGGCACAGCCGGCCGGAATGGGCCGGCCAGACCGTCGCCGGCCCAGAAAGAGGCTTGGAAAAAGCTCGGAAACCTGCCAGGGTGACCTTGCCGCAGGCAAATCATGACAGTTGCTGGTCGCGCCTCGTGCCTGCGCTCCTCATGGAGGTCCATCGATGCACCAGCGTATGCGCTTCCAGCTCTCGTTCGGTGTTTTTCTCGTTGCTCTCGTGACCTTGATGGTCGAACTCCTGTTGATCCGTGTATTCGACGCCATCCTGGTCACCAGCCTTGGTTACATGATCATCTCCTGCGCGTTGTTCGCTTTCGGCCTGTCCGGGGTATACGCGGCCCTGCGCCCGATCACCGAGATCACCCTGGTCGATCGTCGTCTGGCTTTGCTAGGCTTCGCCTTGGCTGCTACCTGCGCCGTCCAATTGCCGCTACTGAATCTGAACCCCTTCGATCTGCGCCGTGCCGCCGAGGCGCCGGTGCGGGAGATGGTCTATTTCGGCTTGATGTATCTGACGGTAGCTTTGCCGTTCTTCTTCGCGGGTCTGATTTTGGCGACCGCCTTCAGTGCCTATGCCACCCAGATTCGGAGGCTGTACTTCTTCGACTTGGTCGGAGCCGCGATCGGCGCGGTGATCATCATCCCGCTGATCCGCCCGCTCGGGCCTGGCGGCCTGCTGTTCGTGGCCGCCGCGCTGGCCCTGATCGCGGCCGCGCTGTTCGGCGGCCGACGCGGCCAGACCGCGCTCGCCGGGGTCCTGGCGGCCGCCTGTCTGGCGGTGCCGTTGACCCAAGGTCAGGGCTACTACGACTTCCGCCCGCATCTCGAAAAGCGCGGCGTGCTCGCTGCCGTGAGCGAGGGCAGGATCGAGCGCTCGATCTGGGATCCGGTCTCCAAGATCGACGTCTTCCCGCTCGCCGATCCGCACCGGGGACCCGGCTTTACCTTCAAGCACGCCGCTTACGATGGCGGCTCCCAGTCGAGCTATCTGTTTCCCTTCGATGGCGACTTCGCCGCCCTGCGACAACGGCTGAGCACCGTGGCTGGCAGCGATCTGCGCAACTTCACCGTCCTCCCCGTGCCGCTGGTCCATTGGTTCAAGGCCGACACCGGCGCCGAGGTGCTGATCATCGGCAGCGCCGGAGGCCAGGAGACCAAGGCGGCGTTGACCTACGGCGCCCGTCACGTCGATGCCATCGAGATGGTCAAAGCCATGGTCGATCTGACCCGGGGGCCCTATTCCGATTATATCGGGGGTGTGTTTCGTGATCCCCGGGTCGATCTTCGGGCGGGTGAAGGCCGGACTTTCCTCCGCGGGACCGATAAGCTGTACGACATCATCCAGATCTACAGCAACTACACCTCCTCGAGCATTGCCTCGGGCAATGGCGCGACGGGCGCGAGTTATCTCCAGACGGCCGAAGCCTACATGGAGTACTTCACGCACCTTAAGAACGACGGTATCCTGCAGATCAATAATTTTGCCTACCCGCGCATGATCACCACCGCCGCGCTCGCCTGGCAGCGTCTGGGCCGCACGGACTTCCGCAAGCACGTCGTGGTCTACGAGCGCAACGCCGCCGATGATACGCTGCCGACCCTGCTGATCAAGATGACGCCCTGGACCGTCGAGGAGCTGGCGCGTCTCAACAGCTACATGCTGAAACCCGGCCTCCAGCAGGAATACCTCCTCATGGAGAACCCTCTGGACCCCGCCGCCAGCTTCCTGTCCAGCGCTTTCTATGAACACCCGCAGTCGAAGCAGTTAATGGACTCCGTCGACTATATCGCGCGACCGGCGACCGACGACCAGCCCTACTTCAACTATCTGCGCCGACACATCAGGACGCTGGAGCCCAACCCGGCCCGCTTTCTCGACCCCGGCACGGCCTACGTCCTCAACGTGGCGGTCCAGAAGACCGGGCTGCCGCTCGATCTCCTGCATTTCTTCGTCACTGGGGTTGCTGCCGTGGTGTTCGCCCTGATCTTCGTCTTCGTCCCGTTGCTGCTGTCGCCGGCGGGTCGGCGCCCGTGGCCGAGCAAGGCCACGACCATCTTCTATTTCTCCTGCCTGGGGGCTGGATTCATCATCATCGAGCTGACCCTGATCCAGGTCTTCATGAAGCTGGTCGGATATCCCTTGTACACCTACTCGACCGTGATCTTCACGATGCTGCTCGCCGCCGGCCTCGGCAGCCTGAGCGCGGAGGGCCTGGAAATCAGTCCGCTGCGCCGCTGGTCGCTGCCGTTCGCCGGCCTGCTGCTCTATGGCCTGGTCCTGTGGCTCGTGTATGCCGCCGTGTTCGAGGTGTTCCTCGCCATGCCGCTCGCGGCGCGCATTCTGATCGCGGCCGCCATGATGTTCCCGATGGGGTTCTTCATGGGCATGCCGTTGCCGCTCGGCATCCTGGCGATCGCCCAGCGACCCTCTGGCGCGGTCGCCTGGGCCTGGGCGATGAACGGTCTGTTCACCGTGATCGGCAGTCTGATCGCGGCGCTCGGCTCGATCTATTTCGGCGCCAACATCGTTCTGCTGATCGGCTTTGCAATCTACGTCGTAGCCGCCTTCGCCTTCTGGCGTCTGCATCGCATGCTGGTGCTGACCGGCTCGGTAACCTCGGATCGGGACGCGCTGGCGGCGAACCTGGCGCGCGCGGCCTGAGGCCTGCCGCCTCAGCGGGGGCGCAGCATCGGCAGGTCGAGTCCGTGCTCTTTGGCACAGGCGATCGCGTCATCGTAGCCGGCGTCGGCGTGGCGCATGACGCCTGAGGCCGGGTCGTTGGTCAGCACCCGTTCCAGACGCCGCGCGGCTGCGGGGGTGCCGTCGCAGACGACCACCATGCCAGCGTGCTGGGAGAAGCCGATGCCGACCCCGCCGCCGTGGTGGATGCTGACCCAGGTGGCGCCCGAGGCGACGTTCAGCATGGCGTTGAGCAGCGGCCAGTCGGCGATCGCATCGGAGCCGTCCCGCATCGCCTCGGTCTCCCGGTTCGGGCTCGCGACCGAGCCGCTGTCCAGATGATCGCGGCCGATCACGACCGGTGCCTCGAGCTCGCCGCTTGCGACCATGTCGTTGAAGGCGAGGCCGACCTTCGCCCGCTCGCCCAGGCCCAGCCAGCAGATGCGCGCCGGCAGGCCCTGGAACGCGATCCGCTCGGCCGCGAGCTCGAGCCAGTTGTGCAGATGCCGATCGTCCGGGATCAGCTCCTTGACCCTGGCGTCGGTCTTCGCGATGTCGTCAGGATCGCCGGACAGCGCCGCCCAGCGGAACGGCCCCTTGCCGCGGCAGAACAGCGGCCGGAGATAAGCCGGCACGAAGCCCGGGAACTCGAACGCGTCCTCGACCCCCATCTCCTTGGCGAACTGGCGGATGTTGTTGCCGTAGTCGAGGGTGGGCACGCCCTGGCGGTGGAAGTCGAGCATCGCCCGCACCTGGAGCGCCATCAACTCCTTGGCCGCGCGCTCGACCGCCGCCGGGTCGTTCCGCTGCATCTCCTCCCACTGGTCGAGCGTCCAGCCGGCCGGCAGATAGCCGTTCAGGGGATCGTGCGCCGCCGTCTGGTCGGTCACCAGGTTGGGCAGCACGCCGCGGCGCACCAGCTCCGGAAAGACCTCGGCGGCATTGCCGAGCAAACCAACCGAGAGAGGGCGGCGCTGCACGCAGCTGCTCTCAATGAGCGCCAGCGCCTCATCAAGGTCGGTCGCCATCCGGTCGAGATAACGGGTCTCGAGGCGGCGCTCGATCCGGCTCGCCCGACATTCGACCGCGAGCAGGGATGCCCCGGCCATGGTCGCGGCCAGCGGCTGGGCGCCGCCCATGCCGCCGAGCCCGCCGGTCAGGATCCATTTGCCCGCGAGATCGCCGCCATAGTGTTGGCGGCCGGCCTCCACGAAGGTCTCGTAGGTGCCCTGGATGATCCCCTGGCTGCCGATGTAGATCCAGGACCCGGCGGTCATCTGCCCGTACATCATCAGGCCCTGGCGGTCGAGGGCGTGGAACTTGTCCCAGGTCGCCCAATGCGCCACCAGGTTGGAGTTGGCGATCAGCACGCGCGGCGCGTCCGGATGGGTCTTGAACACCCCGACCGGCTTGCCCGACTGGACGCAGAGCGTCTCGTCGTCGCCGAGCGTCTTCAGGGTCGCGACCAGGGCGTCGTAGCAGTGCCAGTCGCGCGCCGCGCGCCCGATGCCGCCGTAGACCACCAGCTCTTCGGGGCGCTCGGCGACCTCGGCGTCGAGATTGTTCATCAGCATCCGAAGCGGCGCCTCGGTCTGCCAGCTCCTCGCGTTGAGCCGGGCGCCGCGGGGCGCCCGGATGCGGCGCTGGTTGTCGCGTCGGTTCAGCTCCATGGCCGCTCTCCAAGCCCACCTGCCGCGCTTGAGCCTACGCGAACCGGCAGGGATCATCCAGCGGCCGCCGATCCGCCGCGCACGCTGCCGGAAAAGCCTTGCCGGCGGCGACCGGCATTTGGCAAGGAAGCCTGGCTAAGCTCGGTCGATCCCAAGCAGGAGGCGCCGGATGCGGTGGTGGCTGGGAATCCTGATCGCGTATTGGTGGAGCGTCGGCGTTGCGCAGGCCGAGCCGCTCGATCTGGGCGGCAGCTTCGTCCAGGGCGGGCTGGTGCGCGGTCAGGTACCGCCCGGCAGCGACGTCCGGTTCGCCGGCCGCAAGCTGCTCCTCGACCCGGAGGGTCGCTTCCTGCTCGGCTTCGGGCGCGACGCGGCGAGTGGCGAATCCCTGACCGTGCGCTATCCCGACGGCAGCCGGGCGACGCGCCGGCTCGAGATCGCCAGGCGCGACTACCAGATCCAGCGCATCAACGGCCTGCCGCCGCGCCAAGTCTCGCCGAAGGCCGAGGACCTGGTCAAGATCCGGGCGGAGGCCAGGCTGATCGAGGTCGCCCGGCAGCGGGACTCAGCGGAGCCCGGCGTCGCGGTGGCGTTCGTCTGGCCGGCGACCGGGCCGATCAGCGGGGTGTTCGGCAGCCAGCGCATCCTCAATGGCGAGGCGCGCGCGCCCCATCGCGGGGTCGACATCGCAGCGCCCGCGGGCACGCCGGTCGGCGCCATGGCGGCGGGTGTGGTCACGGTCGCCGCGCCCGACATGTACTTCACCGGCAACACGGTGATGATCGACCACGGCTACGGTCTGCACAGCATCTATGCCCACCTGGGCGAGCTTGCGGTCACGGTCGGCCAGACGGTCCGCCAGGGCGAGCCGGTCGGCCGGGTCGGCGCTACTGGCCGGGTCACCGGGCCGCATCTGCATTGGGGCGTGTACTGGTTCGACGAGGCGCTCGATCCGGCGCTCCTGGTCGGCCCGATGCCGCAGTCGTGAAGTGCCGGGCGACCTGGTGCCTGGACACGTGCGGGCGAGCTCGGTTCATGCGGGCGCGCGGGCGCTTGGTTAAGCGGTCGTTATGATTCACCGGCTATCGTGGCTTCCGTCTAGCCTGAGCTGACCCCGGAGCAACGAAGGACGGTCGAGGCGACCATGCAGGCATCGTCAGAGCGCAGCCAAGCCGGAGCCGAGCTGCTCGCTTATGTCAAGCGTCTGGAGCGCAACTACTACGACTGGCGGGCGGTTCATCTCCACCTGTCGGGGCTGAAGGCGCACAACCGTCGCGACTATCAGCTGCGGGTCGCGGCCAGCGAGTTCGATCGGCTGCTGCGCCAGTTCAACGGCGACCTGTTCCAGCTCAGCAACGGCGACGTCGTCTATCTGTGGCATGGCGGCTCGTTCGCGGCGGTCGATCCGGTTGTCCTGCGCCTGCGCTACCTGTTCAGCGACGATCCGTTCGCCAATCCGACCACCCCCGCGGTCGCGGACGATCCGGACCAGCCCCTCGAGCCGGTCGCGGGCGTCTCCGAGCAGGGTAAGTTCTGCACCTCGTTCGAGCTCGAGCGCGAGTACGACGCCTTTTGCTTCCATATCGAGGAGCTCCTGGATTCCCTCCAGAAGGACGACGGCCAGACCGCTGCGCGCGCCCCGGGGCCCATCGACCCGGGCAAGCTCGCCGGCCTGGAAGCGAGCCTCGCGACCATGGACCTGTCCGGCCTGACCCGTCGGCAGGCCGTCTGCGCGGTCCTGCCCCAGACCAGCCCGCAGCCGCTGTTCAACGAGATCTACGTGGCGATTGGCGAGCTCGGCAAAATGCTCGTGCCGGGCTTCGACCTGACCGCTGACCCCTGGCTGTTCCAGCACCTCGCCGAGTCGCTCGACCGCCGTCTCCTGACCTGCCTCGGCCAGCAGGCGCTGGGGGTGCCGGAGGGTGCGATCAGCGTCAATCTCCGCCTGGCCACGCTGCTCTCGCCCGAGTTCCTGAAGTTCGACCACGACTTCCGCCGCCAGGTCACCTCGCCGGTGATCATCGAGCTGCAGCTGATCGACATCTTCGCCGAGCTCGGCGCCTATCTGTTCATCCGCGAGTTCGTGCGCGACCGCGGCTATCTGGTCTGCATCGACGGCCTGCATTACCTGCACCTGCCGCTGATCGACCGCAAGCGCCTGGGTGCCGACCTGGTCAAGGTGATCTGGACCCCCGATCTGCTCGACGGCCTCAACGAGGAGCGCCGCGTCGAGCTCAAGGCGGCGATCAAGCGAGCCGGGCTCGACCGGGTGGTTCTCTGTCGCTGCGATACCGCCGAGGCGATCCGCTGGGGCCAGTCGTTCGGCATCCGGCTGTTTCAGGGGCACTACGTGGACTCGCGACTGCGCGCCGCGCGGCCGCCGGCGGTCGCCGCGGCGCGCGAGGCGATGCGCGCGGCGCCCGCCCGCAAATAGGCGAGCGGCGCCGGCCGCGCGCCTACGCCGTGTAGGCGTGGCCGACCGGCGTCAGCGGGTCGGGCAGGCTGAGCAGCCCGGCGGCGCGGAACTCGACCTCGCCCGCCCAGCCGGCGAGCGCGCAGGCGGCCCTGAACAGGCCGCGGATATCGCTCTGCAAGCCGGTCTCGAGCGGCTGCTCGGTGCGCACCGCGAGGTCGAACCGGCGGGCCTGGCAGAGCGCGTCGAGCTGGCAGCGGCCGAGCTGGGTGAGCTCGACCTCGAAGATCGCGCGCTGGCCGAGCGGGCGCCGACCCCGCGCCGGCCTGGCGGCGCGCTCGCGATCCGGCGGCACGTCACGCAGATAGAGCCGGAGCGCGTTCGGGTCCTCGACCCCGAGCGGCATGACCAGCACCCGCCAGCCGCCCGCCTGCGGCTCGCGCGCGTGCTGGCCGAGTTCGCTCAGGGCGCTGCGGAGCGCGCCGCTCGCGGGGTCCGGCTCGGGGTCGCCGTGGTCGACGGCGGCGCCGGCGTCCGGGGTGCTGAGGGTCTCGACCCAGCGCAGCAGCCGGGCCGCGAGCGCGTGGTCGGCCGCCGGCAGCCGGAGCTGGTCCGCGCCGCCTGCGCCCCCGGCCTCCGGCGGTCGCTGCAGCAGGGCGCGGATCAACCGTTCGAACGGATCGCCGCCCGTCGACGAGGCCGCTTCCGGGGGCTGTGCGCTGACACCGGCCGGCAAAAAGAGCTGCAGCCGCGCCCCGGCCGGGACGTCGACCGCGGTCTCGAGACGGAGCGTCAGCCCGGCCGCGCGCAGCAGCAGCCGGCCCGAGGGATCGGGACCGTCGACCTCGGCCGTGAGCCGGCTGCCGGCGGCGGCGGTCTGGCCGCTGGCCTGGCTGCCGGCGATCGCCCCGGTAGCGGTCCCAGAGCGGGAAGAAGCCGTCGCCTCCTGACCGATCGCGGTCAGCCGGATCGTGATCGGCGAGCCGGCGGGCCGGCCGTCCGGCCCGAGCAGGCGGGCCGCGACTTGCACACCTCCGGGGACGCCAGCGGGCACACCTCCGGGGACCCCTGCCGGGACGCCTGCGGGGGCGCCGGCGGCTGGCCGCGGCGCGCTCCCGGCTGGCCCGGGCGCGCTCGTGGGGGTACTCGTGGGTGGCGGCGCCGCCTGCAGGCGGATCGCAATTGGCGGCTCCAGCGCTTGCCCGGCGATCGCCAGCAGGCGGCCGGACCCCGCCTGGCGCCCGGCGCCGGCGAGGTCGAGGCTGAGGGTCGCACCCGCCGGCAAAGGCGGGGCGCCCTGCACCAGGAAGCGCTGCCCGCCAGCCGCGATCAGCGCGCCCTGACGGGTAATCGCCACCACCGTCGCGCTGGTCGGTTGGCCCGCGGCACGATTCTGGCCGGGCCCGGGCGGGCTGCCCGCCAGGGGCTGATTGCCGACCGGCGCCGCCGCGGGCGGGGGCGCGAGCGGGCCGGTCATCGATCCTCGAGCCGGGGATCGGGGGGTGCCAGCAGGCAGTCGGGGCCGTCGATCAGGTGGTCGGCGAGCGCCTCGACGTCGCGCGCTGCCGGGCTGTTCGGATGGCGGACCAGGAACGGCGCCTGATGGCGGATCGCGTCCGGGACCAAAGGGTCGCGCCGGAGGACGCCGGCGAGCGGTGGCCGCAGCCCGAGGAAACGCTCGCAGACCCCGAGCAGGCCCTGGTAGGTTGCGCGCCCCGCTGGCTCGCTATCGGCGAGGTTGATGACCAGCTGGAGGGCGCCGGCGCCGACCTCGCCGCGACTGACCTTGATCAACGCATAGGCGTCGGTCAGCGCGGTCGGTTCGTCGGTGGTGACGACCAGCTGCAGGTCGGCCGCCCGCAGCAGGCGACGGACCACGGGATCGATGCCGGCCGGCAGGTCGAGCAGGGTGACGTCATAGCGGCGCGCGAGTTGGGCGAGATCCGCCAGCAGGCGCGCGACCCGCGCGGGCTCGACCTGGCCCAGCTGACCCGAGCCCGAGCGACCGGGCAGGACGTCGAAGCCCGCGGGCTCGACCCGGCGCACCGCCTGATCAAGGGCGCAGCGGCCGCAGAGGACGCTCGCGAGATCCAGGCCGGGCCCGAGGCCCAGCTGGACGTCGACGTTGGCGAGGCCGAGGTCGCCGTCGAACAGCAGCACCCGCCGGCCGCGCCGGGCGAGCGCCTGGCTGAGGCTGCTCGCGAGCCAGGTCTTGCCGACCCCGCCCTTGCCGGACCCGATCGCGAGGCTCCGGCTCATCGCCGCGCGCCGCTCGCCGCTCCGCGAGGACCACGGAGGTCCTCGCCGGGAGCCCGGCGAGGGGCCGGCCGCGCCGGGCTCCCTGGGGTGGCGCCGGCGGCAGGCGGCGCTCCCGCGCGCTGCCTGGCGTTCGGCGACGACCGCCGGAGGTCGTCGTCGGGAGCAAGGCAAGCGGCCAGCTCCTGATGGTGGAGCAGCAGGCGCGCGAGGCCGCCGGGGCTGAGCGGGCTCAGCCCTTGGCCGATGGTCGGGCCGATGCCGGCCTCGGCAAAAGCGAGGCCGGCGTCCGCGGCCGCGAGCAGACCGCCCAGCCGGCGCGCGGCGTCGAGCTTGGTCGCGAGCAGGCGGCGGGCGCCAAGTGCCCGGTAGATCTGCCCGATCTCGGCGCAGTCGGCGACCCCGAGCCCAGCCGGCAGGACCAATACCGGCTCGGCGCGGCTCGCCTCCAGGAGGCTCGACAGGCTGCCGAGATCGGCCGGACGGAAGGGGTTGAGCCCGGGGCTGTCGATCAGCAAGGTGGTGGCCCCGGCGTCGGCGACCAGGCGGCGGAGGATCGCCGGCTCCGGCGCCGGTTCGGGGCGCAGCTCGAGCGGGGCCAGCAGGGCCGCGAGCTGCTCGAGCCCGCCCGCGCGGGTCGGATCGGCGGTCAGCACGGTGACCGGCCGGCCGTCGAGCACCGCCGCCGCGGCGAGCTTCGCGATCGAGGCGGTCTTGCCGGCGCCAGGCGGCCCGGTCAGGAGCAGCGCGCCGGCGGGCCTTCCCTGGCTCCCAGGGCCGACCTCGGTGGTCGGCCCGGAGCGGGAAGCCCCCAGCGGCTCGAAGCGGAAGGTCTCGCTCAGGGCCTGGGCGAGTGCCACCACCGGCTGACCGGCGCTCGCCCGGCGCGCCGCGTCGAGCAGCCGGCCGCCGAGCTCCTCGGGCAGCTCGTGGTGGGCCGCGACCGCCAGCAGGCGCTCGGTGCAGGGCGAGGCCAGGGCCGGCGCCAGCAGCTCGGCGAGGTCCTGGTCCTGGGTCTCGATCGCGCCGGTGATCCGGACCTCGCCGTCCGCCAGCTCCTGGGTCGCGACGATGATCGCGTCGTCGCCGAGCTCGGCGCGCAGCCTGGCCATGGCCTGGCGGGCGTCGGGAGCGACGAAGGTCCTAAGGCGCATGGCGAGGCGGCGGATCGCAGCCGGGCGGATGGCGGGGGGGCGGGCTCATATCTGGCCGAGGGTCCGGATCCGCGCCTTGGCGTGAATTTCGTTCTGCGACAGCACGACCGTCGCCGGCCGGAAGCGCTCGACGATCGAGCGGACATAGGGACGAACCACCGGGCTCGTGACCAGGACCGGCAGCTCGCCGCGCATCGCATGCTGCTCGAAGGCCTCGCGCAGGCGCGCGATGAACGCCTGCAGCTTGGACGGCGCCATCGCCAGCTGGCGATTGTCGCCCTGGCCGATCAGGGCCTCGGTGAACGCCTGCTCCCAATCCGGCGACAGCGTCAGGATCGGAATGTAGCCGGCCTCGGCGGTATTGGCGTTGCTGATCTGCCGGGCAAGCCGCGCCCGCACGTGCTCGGTGATCACGATCGTGTTCTGGCTCGCGGCCGCGGCCTCGCCGATCGCCTCGAGGATCAGCGCCAGATCGCGGATCGAGATCCGCTCGGCAAGCAGCGCCTGGAGCACCCGCTGGATGCCGCCCGTGCTGATCCGGCCCGGCACCAGGTCCTCGATCAGCTTCTGGTAGTCCTTGGCGAGGTCGTCCAGGAGCTTCTGGGTCAGGGAGTAGGTCAGCAGCTCGGCCAGGTTGTCCTTGATGATCTCGGTCAGATGGGTGGTCAGCACGGTCGCGGGATCGACCACGGTCAGGCCGCGGAAGCTCGCCTCCTCGCGCAGGCTGTCGGCGACCCACATGGCCGGCAGGCCGAAGGTCGGCTCGGCGGTCTCCTCCCCGGGAAGCGTGATCTTGTCGCCCTTGGGGTTCATCACCAGGAGCTGGTTGGGGCGCAGCTCGCCGCGTCCGGTCTCGATCTCCTTGAGCTTGACCACGTAGGTGTTGGCCGGCAGCTGGATGTTGTCCTGGATGCGCACCGGCGGCATCACGAAGCCGAGCTCGCCGGCGAGCTGGCGGCGGAGCGCCTTGATCTGGTCGGTGAGCCGCGGCCCGCCGGCCTCGCCGATCAGCGGCAGGAGGCCGTAGCCGAGCTCGAGCCGGAGCGGATCCATGGCCAGCGCGGCGCCGATCGGCTCGTCGGCGGGCGCGGCCACCGCGGCGGCCTGCTCCTCGGCCGCGGCCGCCTGATCCTGCGCGCGCCGGCCAAGGTGCCAGGCGAGCCCGCCGCTCGCGCCCGACAGCAACAGGAACGGCAGCAGCGGCAGGCCCGGCAGGACCGCCAGGAGGGCGAGCAGGCCGCTGGTCGTGGCAAGCGCCCGGGGATGGGCGCTGAGCTGGCCGAACAGGGCGCGGTCGGTGCGGTCGTTGACCCCCGCCTTGGCGACCAGGAGGCCGGCCGCGGTCGACACCACGAGCGCCGGAATCTGCGACACCAGGCCGTCGCCGACCGTGAGCAGGGTGTAGCTGTGGGCGGCCTCGGTGAAGCTCACGCCCATCTGGCCGACGCCGATGATCAGCCCGCCGACCAGGTTGATGAAGGTGATCAGCAGGCCGGCGATGGCATCGCCGCGGACGAACTTGGCGGCGCCGTCCATGGCGCCGTAGAAGCTGCTCTCCTCCTCCAGCTGGCGGCGCCGGCGACGGGCTTCCTGCTCGTCGATCAGGCCGGCCGAGAGGTCGGCGTCGATCGCCATCTGCTTGCCCGGCATGGCGTCCAGGGAGAAGCGCGCCGAGACTTCGGCGATCCGGCCCGAGCCCTTGGTGATGACCACGAAGTTCACGATCACCAGAATCGCGAACACGATCAGGCCGATCACGAAGTTGCCCTGCATGATGAAGCCGCCGAAGGCCTCGATCACCCGCCCGGCGGCGGCGGTGCCCTGGTGGCCGTTGGCCAGGATCAGCCGGGTCGAGGCGAGGTTGAGGGCGAGCCGGAGCATGGTCGCGATCAGGAGCACCGCCGGAAAGGAGCTGAACTCCAGCGGCTTGGTGATGAACAGCGAGGTCAAAAGGACCAGGACCGAGAAGGTGATCGACAGCGCCAGCAGCAGGTCGAGCAGGAGGCGCGGCACGGGCAGGATCAGCACCACCAGGATGGCGATCATGCCGAGCGCCAGCGCGAGGTCGCCCTGGCGCAGCGTGGTGCCGAGGCGGCCGAGCAGATCGGCCGGAGCGAGGGTCAGGTTGGACGCCATTGCCGGCAGCGGCCCGTGCCTCAGACCCGATCGGCCATGGGGTCGCCGAAGCCGCCGGCGGGCGGCGGGATCGGCATGCCCTCGCCGCCATACTGGCGCAGCTTGTTGCGCAGCGTGCGGATCGAGATGCCGAGGATGGTCGCGGCGTGGGTCCGGTTGCCGAGCGTATGCTGCAGGGTCTCGAGGATCAGGTCACGCTCGACCTCGGCCACGGTCCGCCCGACCAGCGCGAGCCCGCCGGCCGGCTCCCGCCCTCGTCCGGGCGGGCCGGCGTGGAGCAGGATCGCCTCGGGGCCGATCGCGTCGCCGCTCGCCAGCAGGACCGCGCGATGGATGCAGTTCTCGAGCTCGCGGACGTTGCCCTTCCAGGGATGCTGGCGCAGGCGCGCCAGTGCCAGCGCGTCGAGGGGCCGCGCGGGCACACCGTTGGCCTGGGCGTATTTGCGCGCGAAGTGCTCGCCGAGCGGCGCGAGGTCGTCCAACCGCTCGCGCAGCGGCGGCAGGTGCAGGTTGACCACGTTCAGCCGGAACAGCAGATCCTCGCGGAACCGGCCGGCCATTACCTCGGCTTCCAGATCGCGGTTGCTGGTCGCGATCAGGCGGAGGTCGACTTTGATCGGCCGGCCGCCGCCGACCCGATCGATCTCGCGCTCCTGGACCGCACGCAAAAGCTTGGCCTGCAGGCGCGGGTCCATCTCGCTGACCTCGTCGAGCAGGAGCGTGCCGCCGCTCGCCTCCTCGAACTTGCCGATCCGGCGCGCGGTGGCGCCGGTGAAGGCGCCCTTCTCGTGGCCGAACAGCTCGGATTCCAGCAGGTTCTCGGGGATCGCGGCGCAGTTCACCGAGACGAAGGCGCGCGCGGCCCGGCGGCTGTGGCCGTGGACGTAGCGGGCGAGCATCTCCTTGCCGGTGCCGCTCTCGCCGGTGATCAGGACGCTCGCCTCGGACGGCGCGATCTGGCGCGCGAGGCCGAGCAGCTCGTGCATCGTCTTGTCTTCGAACACCAGCTCGCGGCGATCGTCGCCGACCGCCGCCAGGATCGCGGCGATCAGCTCGGGGTCGGGCGGCAGCGGCAGGAACTCCCGGGCGCCGGCCCGGACCGCGGCGACCGCGGCGCGGGCGTCGGTGCGCACCCCGTAGGCGACCACGGGCACGAAGATCCGCTCCGCGCCGAGCGCGCGGATCAGGGCGCCGATGTCGGCGACCACGTCGATCAGAATCAGGTCGGCGCCGCGCCCGGCGCGCAGCTCGTCCAGCCCGGCTGCGGGCGAGGTCACGTGGCGGAGCGTGGCACCACGCTCCACCGCCATGCCGATGGCGGTGGCGATCTCGTCGTTGTGGCCGCCGACGATCAGCACCCGCATGACGGCTGTTCCCAGGCTGGCCGGCAGCGGTTTGATACCGGACTGGTGAGTTGCTCGAGCATCACGTCTCGGTCTTGATGATCTCGGTCATGGTGACGCCGAGCCGGTCGTCCAGGATCACGACCTCGCCGCGCGCGACCAGGCGGTTGTTGACCAGGATGTCGATCGGCTCGCCGACCTTGCGGTCGAGCTCGACCACGGCGCCGCGGCCGAGCCTGAGCAGCTGGCTGACCGGCATGGTGGTCTTGCCGAGCACGGCCGACAGCTGCACCGGGATGTCGTAGACCGCGCCGAGATCGTCGGCCTTGCCTGCGCCCGACGGCCGGGGCGGCGTTTCGGGCGCCGCGCCTGCCGGCGCGTCCGGCGGCGCCCCGCCCTCGTCCAGCTCGTCGAGAGCGAGCTTGCTGGTCTCGTCAGACATCATTCGAATCCATCCGCGCGTGGGTCGTCGAGGTCGGCCGATGGCGGCGGCGCCTCAGCCGGGGCCGGCGCCGCGCCTGCCGCTCCGCGACGACCACCGAGGTCGTCGCCGGGAGCCAGGCAAGCCGCCGGCAGCCAGGTCTCGACCAGCAAGGTGACCTCGGCCTCGAGCCGGGCGAGATCGCGCTCGGCCGAGCCATCCTGCCAGATCAACCGGGCGTCGCCCGGTCCGAGCCTGGCATCCGGAATCACCCGGATCTCGCCCCGATAGTCGGCCTCCTCGGCCGCCTGGGTAAGCGACGCCTGACCGGCCGGCACGAGGCCGGGCGCCAGGCGCAGCTCGAGCCAGGGCACTCCCTCGAGCCGGACCACGACCTCGCGGAACATCGCCTCGATGTCCGCCAGCGGCTGGCGCGCCAGGGCCTTGGCGACCAGCGCCCGGGCGACCGCCAGCGCCAGATCGCGGCTGGCGCCGGCGCGGGCCGCCAGGGTCCGGTCCAGAGCGTCCTGGCTGGCCGCCAGACCCTGGGCGATCGCCGCCAGCGCCTCGGCCTGCCGGTGCTCGAGACCGGCGAGCAGTTCGGCGCGGACCCGGACCTCGGCCTCGGCGGCGGCTTCCTGGCGCCCCGCCTCGACGGCGCCCGCGACCTCCTCGGCACTGAAGGTCGGCTCGGGCGGCGGCGCTGGCTCGGGCGGTGGCGCCGGCAGCAGCCGCACCTCGGGCTTTGACAGGTCTTCCAGCGGCGGATAGCGAAACCGGACGGCCGCCTTGCCCTGGGCCGGGCCAAGCCGCCGCCGCGCGCTGCCGACGATCGGGCTGATGCCGTCGTCGAACCGCACATCGAACGGGGAGCGGGTCGGCATGGCTCAGGCCACCATCTCGTCGTTCTTGCCGTCCGCCAGGAAGATCTCGCCGGCGGCCGCCAGGTCCTTGGCCCTATGGACGAGCAGAAGCTGGGCTTCCTCGACGTCGCGCAGCCGCACCGGCCCCAGGCTCTCCATATCGTCGCGCATGATCTTGGCGGCACGCTCCGACATGTTGGCGAAGAACAGCTCGCGCAGCTTCTCGCTGGCGCCCTTGAGGGCAAGGCTGACCTTGCCGCTGTCGACGCCGCGCAGCAGTGTCTGGATGCCGGCGCCGTTGAGCTTGGCCAGATCCTCGAAGGTAAACATCAGCGCGCGGATCCGGTCGGCCGATTCCTTGTTGCGCTCCTCGAGCAGCTCCAGGAAGCGGGTCTCGGTCGAGCGGTCGAGCGAGTTGAAGATCTCGGCCATGATCTCGTGATTGTCTCGACGGTGGGTGCGTCCGAGATTGGACATGAACTCGGCGCGCAGAGTCTCCTCGACGTCGTTAAGGATGTCCTTCTGGATCAGCTCCATGCGCAGCATGCGCAGCACGGTCTCGATCGCGGCCTCCTGGGGCAGGCTGGCGAGGACCCGGGCGGCGTGCTCCGAGCGGATCTTGGACAAGACGACCGCGATGGTCTGCGGGTACTCGTTCTTGAGGTAGGCGGCGAGCACGCTCTCGTCGACGTTGCCGAGCTTGTCCCAGACGGTCCGCCCGGCGGGACCGCGGACGTCGTCCATGATCGCGGTCACCTTGGCCGGGTCGAGGACCTGACCGAGCAGGCGCTCGGCGGTGTCGAGGCTGCCGATCAGGCCACTGGCGCTGCCGAGGCGCTCGATGAAATCGCGGACCAGGCCGTCGACCACCTTGCTTGGCACGACGCCGAGTTGCGACATCGCCTGGGTGATCTCCCTGATCTCCTCGATCTCGAGCTTGGCGAACAGCTTGCTCGCATGTTCCTCGCCGCTGGCGAGCAAAAACATCGCGGCCTTTTCGGTACCGCTGAGCGGCTTGGCCATGGGCTCGGTCATGCCCGGCTCCTACGTCTCGTACAGCCATGAGCGGATGATCGCGACCGCCCGGTCGGGCGCGTCGTCGATCACCTGGCGGGCCTGCTTGATCAGCTCGGCCCGCACCTCGGCCTGGGGATCCACGTGGACGCCGCCCTCGTCGGCGCCTTCGGGCGCGCCGGTGAGTGCCGATCCCGGTGCCGATCCCGGTGCGGCCAGGGCGCGCGCCTGGTCACCGGCCGGCAACATGCCGGCGGCACCGGCGCCGGCCAGAGCGGCGCGCGCGGGCGGCGGCGCCAGGCGCCGCAGCGCCGGCCGGACCACGAGCAGGATCAGCATCAGCGCGACCAGAGCGAGTGCTGCCAGCTCGGCCAGGCGCATCAGGTCGGCCTCGGTGAGCAGCGGCCAGGTCGGCTCGGCCTCGGCGGGCGGCGGCATGCTGAACGGCATGTTCTTGACCTCGACCACGTCGCCGCGGCTGGCGTCGAAGCCGATCGCCGAGCGCACCAGGCTCTCGATCTGGGCCAGCTCGGCGGCGTCGCGCGGCGTGTAGACGAGGTCGCCGGCCGCGTTCGGGGTCGTCTTGCCGTCGACCAGAACCGCCACCGACAGGCGCCGGACCCGGCCGCCCGCCTGGGTGTGATTGCTCACCTTGTGCGAGATCTCGTAATTGACCGTCTCGTCGGTCCGGGACGTGTCGTCGTTGCTGGTCCGGCCCGCGGCCGGGGTGTTGGCGGCGGCATTGGGCAGATTGTTGCCGACCGAGACCGAGGTGTTGTCGTCGCGGGCCGAGCTCTGCTTTTTTTCCTCGACCGTCTGGGTGCTGCGGACCACCCGACCGTCCGGATCGTAGGTCTCCTCGGTCATCGTCATCTGGTCGAAGTCGAGGTCGGCGCTGACCTCGGCCTGTACCCGCCCGGGGCCGAGCGAGCGTTCGAGCAGCTGCTCGATGGTCTGCTTCAGGCGCGCCTCGTAGGCCTCGCGGAAATCCTCCGCCTGCGAGGGCAGGGCGTTCTCCCCAGCGCCGTCGCCGCCGCGCGCGAGCAGGGTCCCCTGGTCGTCGACCACGGTGGTCCGTTCCGGCACCAGGCCCGGCACCGCGGCCGCGACCAGATGCTGGATCGCCTGCACCTGCCGTCGGTTGAGGCGGCGACCGCCCTGCATGCGAAGGGTGATCGACGCGCTCGGCTCGATCTGATCGCGCTGGAACAGCTCGTGCCGGGGCAGGACCAGGTGGACCCGCGCCGAGCGCACGTCGGCGAGCGCCCCGATGGTGCGCGCGAGCTCGCCCTCGAGCGCCCGGCGCAGGTTGACGTTGGCCAGGAAGTCGGTGGTGCCGAGCGCGCTGCCGGTGTCGAAGATCTCGTCGCCGACGGTGCCGCCGCGGGGCAGGTTCTCCTCGGCCAGCGCCATGCGCAGGCGGAGCGCCTGATCGGCCGGCACCAGGATGGCGTCGCCGTCGCCGCGCAGCCGGTACGGCACGCCCATCGCCTCGAGCCGGGTCACGATCTGGGCGCTGTCGTCCAGCTCGAGGCCGCCGTAGAGCAGGGTATAGGGGGGCTCGATGGCGCCGAGGAGCAGGTAGCCGAAGCAGGCGAGCAGCGCGAGGCCGGTCGCGCTCAGGACCAGGAGCCGCGCGATGCCGAGGCTGCGCAGCATGCTCGCCACCCGCGCTCCGAGCGGGAGCGGATCATGGTCGGCGCGGGCGTGAGCGTCGCGCGCCGGAAGCGGGCTCAGTGGTTGGTCCATCGGCTCGCCGGTGAGGGGGCGTGATGCCCCACGGGTCGAGCCGGATTCCTAGGCAGTCGGCATTGAAGAACAGGTTAAGCCAGGCAACTCCTGCCTACCGAACCTGCCTGTCGATCACTTATTACCGATCGCGGGCGCCGGTTACCGATCGCGGGCCCGGCGGCGGGTCCGCCGGGCGGCCGGGCGCCCGCGCTGTCGCGTCAACGAAAGTCTTGAATTCGGGTAACCCGCAGACCGCCCAGCCCGTGCTTGTCGATCGCCGCCTCCCAACCCAGGAACTCCTCGGTCGACAGGCTGTAGCGGCGACACGCATCCTCCAACGACAGGAGCCCGGCCCGGACCGCGGTCACCACCTCGGCCTTGCGGCGGGCGACCCAACGCTGCGTATTCGGCGGCGGCAGGTCGCTCAGGGTCAAGGACTTGCCATCCGGACCGACGACGCTCTTCGGCTTCTGACCGGTCCTTTGAAAATTGACATCCGACATCGGCGTTTCTCCACCTGCCTCGCGGGGCAGTGTCCGCAGTATCGGAACCGGCTTTTAATAAACCACTAAGCCGGATAGTAAATAGTTCGTGGACCAGAACTGGAGCCAAGAACGGTTTGGCAATACTTGTCGCTCGGTTATTACCTGCTGATGTGGACGAGCTCGTCGAGCATTTGATCAGCCGTTGTGATGACGCGCGCATTGGCTGAATAGGCGCGCTGGGTGACAATCATTTTGGTGAACTCGTCGGCCAGATCGACGTTGGCGGCCTCGAGCGACGACGGCACGATGGACCCGGCGCCGCCGGCGCCCGCCTCACGCAGGTTGAACTCGCCCGAGCCCGAGGTCTGGGCGTAGACATTGCCGGTCCGGGGATCGAGCGCCAGGGGGTTGGCGAAGGTCGCGACCGGCAGGCGATAGATCCTCTGGGTGGCGCCGTTGGAGAAGGTGGCGACCACGTAGCCTTCGTCGTCGACGGTCACGCCGTTCAGCTCGCCGACGGCGGACCCGTTCTGATTGACGAAGGCGACATTGAAGTCGCTGGCGAACTGGCTGAGGCCGGCGGCGCTGCCGACCGTGCCGAGATCGAAGGTGATCGAGCTGTCGTCGGGGCCGCTGCTATCGAGCCAGTTGATGCCGACCGGCGCGCCGGCGGTGGCCGCGGGGTAGTTGGGCGTCAGGCTCGTGCTCGCGAGGGTGCCATCGCCGTTGAAGGTGACCGTGCCGGTCGCGAGCAGGCCATTGGGATGGTCGGCGGTCTCGACCTCGGCCGGATCGGCGTAGATCTCGACGTTCCAGGTGTTCGCGGCCGGGTCTCTCAGGAAGGCGATCTGGACGTTGTGCGCGCCGCCCAGCGGGTCGAACACCTGGATCGCCCGGACCAGGTGCGGCGCCACGCCGCTGGTCCCTCCGCTGGCGTCGTAGGCGGCCATGTCGCCCGGCGTATAGGTGCCGGCGAAGGCCGCCTGGGTGGCGTCGAGATTGGCGCCGATCTCGACGTCGGTGCTCGCGGCGGCGATGCCGTTGATCACGCGCACGTTGACCGTGCTCAGCTGGTTGACGTTGACGATCTGCTGGTTGGCGTCGAGCACCCAGCCCTGCAGATAGAAACCGGCACTGTTGCGCAGGTTGCCGAGGGCGTCCTGCTGAAAGCTGCCGGCGCGGGTGTAGAGCTGCTCGCCGCTGCCATCGGGCCGCGGATTGACGACGAAGAAGCCGTTGCCGTCGATCGCCACGTCGGTCGGCGAGGTGGTCGCCTGGATCAGGCCCTGGCGGTCGATCCGGTAGAGCGTGCTCGCCTTGGCGCCGCCGGAGCTGTAAGCCCCGGCCGAGGCCGAGCGGGTGACCAGGGTCGAGAACTGGGCCTCGGCAGCTTTGTAGGACACCGTGTTGACGTTGGCGACGTTGTCCGAGATCATCGCCATGGCTTGGCTCTGCGCGTTCAGGCCGGTGACCGCAGAGAACAGGGATCCGAACAAACTCATAGGCGTTTCCTCTGCTCGCGGCGTTGGCGCCGCGGTGCTGTTGGGTGGTCGTCTCTTGGTCGTCTCTTGGTCGTCGCTTCGGCGGCTGGTGGTCGATCAGGCGCTGGCTTGCGGGCGGTGAATTGAGGTCACCGAGTTCGAGCGGCAGCAGCACGCCATCGACCGACAGGAGGACCTGATCGCCCGAGATCTCGACGCCGTCGACCACGCCGCGCACGCTGGTGGTGACCGAGGCCGGCGCGCCGGTCGCGTCGGTGGCGGCAATGTCGACCCGGTAGAGACCCGCAGGCAGCGGCGCACCGCTCTGGTCCCGGCCATCCCAGGCGACGCTGTGGCTGCCCGCATCGCCCGCGCCCTGGCGGGTCGCGACCAGCTGGCCGGCCTGGTTGTAGATGCTGATCACGACGTTGCTCGCGGCCTGGTCCAGCTGATAGTTGATCTGCGCCGCGCCGGTGCCGCCGAGGCGGACGGTCTGACCCGGCGCCTCGACCTCGGCGCCGAGATAGTCGACGCTGTGCCCGATCTGGTCGCCGCGGACCGCCGTCAGCAGCTGCCCGAGCGTGTCGTTGGTCTTGATCGCCTGCTCGACGGCGCTGAACTGGACCAGCTGCTGGGTGAACTGGTTCGCATCCATCGGCGCGAGCGGGTCCTGGTGCTGGAGCTGGGTGGTCAGCAGCTTCAGGAAGCTGTCGAAATCGTCGGCGAGGCCAAGCTGGCTCTTGCTGCTGCTTGAGGCCGCGCCGGTGCCGGCCGCACCCGAGGCGGCGCCGGCGCCGGGCACGGCCGAGGCGGCGGCGGCAGGGCTGGAAGCGGTGATGTCCATAGCGTCAGTTCTCCGTTCGCGACGCTCAGATGCGGATATCGAGGACGCGCTGGGCGCCGAACCAGTACACCGGCTGCACCTCGCCCGACGGTGGCGTCGCCTCGGCGGGGCCGGCGGCCGGATCGAGGCGGAGCGGGTAAGGCGTTCCGGCACCGCGCTCCTGCTGGCGCTGGTCCTGCCGGAGCGAGAAGCTCAGGCCATTGTCGTTGAGGCGCAGGCCGGCGTCCTGGAGGGCACGTTGCAGGGTGCCGCTGTCGCGCTGCAGGACGTCGAGGGTGTCGTGACGGTCGGCGGCGATCACGGCGCTGACCCGATTGTCGCGACTGAACTCGAGCCGGACCTCGACCCGGCCAAGCGCCGGCGGCTCGAGCTGGACGAACAGGCGTTCGATCCGGTGCGGCACCGCGGCCGCGATCTGGACGCCAAGCTGGACCGCGACCGGCGCCGGCGATGCCGGCGAGGCCGGTGGCTGCGACGTGGCGAGCGGCTGGCTCGGGGCCGCTCCCGATCGGATCGGCGTCGCCGGGTTAAGGTCGGCCGGCAGCTCGATCCTTGCGTCGGTCGCGGCCGGGCCGTCCGGCGCGGGCGGCGGCGCCGGTCGCACCGCGGCCGCCGACGATGCCGCGGCTCGCATCCCCGGCGCGGCCCCGGCCGAGGGGTCCGGCCCGGCCGCAGCCGGCGACGGCTGAGCGTCGGGTCCCGGGCTCGAGCCCAGCGCTTCGGGCGGGTCCGCGGGCGACGGCGCCGGCGCCGGCGTACCCGCAGTCGGCTTCGCGCTTGGCGGCGCGGTGACCGCGGCGCCGTCCGCCTGCTCCGGAGTTCCGGTCGCCGTCTGGAGGCGGCGCGGATCGATCACCCCGGCGGTGGGCTGGCCTGCGCTGGCGAGCTCCGGGGCCAGGACTGGCTCTGGGCTCGAGGTCGGCGGCGGTGCCGCCGCCGGCGCGGCGCCCTCGGGCAGGACCCCCTGGGGCGCAGCGGAGCCCCCGGCCGGGTCGGTCTCTCTCACCTGCGGTTGCGGCGCTGCCCCGCCCGGCGGCCCGGCCAGCGTCGGCGTTACGGCCGGCGGGCCGGCCAGCGTCGGCGTTACGGCCAGCGGGCCAGCCAGCGGCGGCGTCGCGGGCAGCGGGCCGGCCAGGGTCGGCGCTGCGGCCAGCGGGCCTGCGGTCGGCGCTGGCTTGGCCGCCGGGTCGGTCGGGGCCAGCGCCGGCGCTGCGGGCAGCGGTCCTGCGATCGCCGCCGGTTTGCCCGCCGGGTCGGCCGGTGTCAGTGCCGGCGGTAGGGCCCCCGGATCCGAAACCGGCGCAAGTCCTGCGACCGGTGCGGTGGCGCCAGGGTCAGGCGGTCCATCGGCGTCCGCATCGACATCGCGGCGCGGCGCCGGCGCGCTCGGCGCCTGTGCCGGCGCCGGCACCAGGCCCGCGAGCAGGATCGCGAAGCCGTCCGCCGCCTGGCTCGCGTCGTCGCCCCTGCGGTCGCCCGCGGTGGCCGGACCGGGCCGGGCCGGGGCGGGGGTCGATGGCGGCTGAGCTGGTGAAGGGGTCATGGCAAGCGGCGATGGAGCAAGCCGCGTGCCAGGCGGGAAAGCCGCTCTCAGCGGGCGTTTCGGGCTGTCGAACCGGCCTGATGTCCGCCTTCGCGCCGGCAAAATCTGCCGCGGCCGCGCAGCCGCTGCCGGGTGTCTCAGTCGTCGCGATAGGCCTTCTCGCGGCGCTCGTGACGCTCCTGCGCCTCGATGCTGAGGGTCGCGATCGGTCGGGCTTCGAGCCGGCGCAGGCCGATCGGCTCCTGGGTCTCCTCGCAATAGCCGTAGCTGCCGTCCTCGAGCCGGCGCAGCGCCTCGTCGATCTTGGACAACAGCTTGCGCTCGCGATCGCGCGCCCGGAGCTGGAAATTGCGCTCGGTCTCGTGCGACGCCCAATCGCTCATGTCGGCCACCCGGTTGTCCTCCTCCTTCAGCTGGCGCAGGGTCTCGTTCGAGCCGCGCAAGATCTCCTCGCGCCAGTTCAAGAGCTTACGGCGGAAATAGTCCCGCTGGGTCTCGTTCATGTAGGGCTCGTCCTCCGACGGCCGATAGCTATTGGAGATGACGTCTGACATGCGTCCTCCGACCACCAATACACAGAGCGGACAAGGTTCGGCTCGACACGGTCCGGCGGCGACCTCCCCCTCGGGTTGCACCCGCTCCGAAAGCGGACTTCCCCTAGCTCAGCCGCGCCGTCCGCGCAAGGTGATCGTGCATAAGTCGAATGTGTGAAGATCTGGTGGCCGAATTCTGCTCAGAGGACGACGATCTGGCCGGAGCGCGCCAGCAAGGTCGCGAGGCCCGCGCGCTGGATCGGCAGATCCGGACGCAGCGCCGCGGCCGCGAGGCCCTGCGCGCGCAGGCCCATCTCGCAGACGAGGATCTCGACCCCGAGACCGGCGCAGGCCTCCAGCAGCTCCTCGAAGCCGGCGACGCCGCGTTCCCGGTTGCGGGCGTCGAGCGCGAAGCCGTCGGCGAGCTCAGGCGTCGCGAGGTCGGCCCCGAGCGTCAATCCCGCCCAGCCGGGTCGCCCGGCCGGGTCCGCGGCGAGCAAGGCCCGGGTCGCCCCGTGGGTCACGAACAGGGTCACCGGCCGCGCCAGCGCCGCCGCCGCGCTCGCCATCGCGAGGCCATAGTGGACGCGCTCGAAGCTGCCGCTCAGCAGGATCAGGCTCAGGCGCTCCGCCTCAGCCAAGGCCGCCTCCGTTGGCCCCGCTGCCGCCGCAGACCGGGCAACCCTGACGGCGCGCGAACCGGACCTTGCGCAGCTCGGTGCTGAGCGCGTCGTAGAGCACCAGCGTCCCGGACAGGCTGGCGCCGACACCCAGGATCTCCTTGACCACCTCGACCGCCTGCAGGCAGCCGAGCACGCCCGCGGCCGGCCCGAGCACCCCGCCCTCGGCGCAGGTCGGAATCAGGCCCGGCGGCGGTTCCTTCGGGAACAGGCAGCGGTAGCAGGGATGCGGCGGGCCGAGGTGCGCCTTGTAGGTCGTGAGCTGGCCCTCGAGGCCCTGGACCGCAGCGCTGACCAGGGTCTTGCCGAGCCGCAGGCAGGCGGCGTGCACGGCCGCGCGGGTCGCGAAGTTGTCGCTGCCGTCGGCGACCAGGTCGTAGGCCTCGATCAGGCCGTCGGCATTGTCGGGCCCGAGCCGGAGCGCGTGGCCGATGAACCTGACCTCAGGGTTGAGCGCCTGCGCCGCCTGGGCCGCGCTCTCGGTCTTGGCGGTGCCGATCCGGGCGGTCGGATGGGCGATCTGGCGCTGCAGGTTGGCGAGCTCGACCCGGTCGGAATCGACCACGCCCAGCGTGCCGACGCCGGCCGCCGCCAGATACAGCAGCAGCGGTGAGCCGAGGCCGCCGGCGCCAATCAGCAAAACCCTGGCCTCGAGCAGCCGTGCCTGACCGATGCCGCCGATCTCCGGCAGCACGATGTGCCGGGCGTAGCGCAGCATCTGTTGGTCCGTGAACACCATCGCCATCCCGCCCACCTCCAGCCGGACCCCGCTGCCGATGCCGGCCGGGGCGCCCCGGCGTTAACGGCGTCTTAAGGTTAGCACGATATCGCGCTCTGACGATGCCGCGAGCGCCTTCAAGGCGCCGGCTTCGCGACAGGACATGGACCGCCCATGGATGGACCGCCCATGGAGGACCCGGATCTCGCGGTCGCGCTGCGCTACGATGCCGAGCGCGCCGACGCCCCGCGGGTCGTGGCCAAGGGTCAGGGCGCGATCGCTGCGCAGATCGTGGCGGTCGCCCGAGAGCACGGGGTCGCCATCCGGCGCGACCGCGACCTCGCGGCGCTGCTCGGCACGCTCGAGCTCGACTGCCCGATCCCGATCGCCGCCTTCGCCGCGGTCGCCGAGATCCTGGCCCACCTCTACCGCGCCAATCGTCGGCTGCAGGACGCCCGGCGATGACCGCCGCGGCCAGCGCTCCCGACGATCCGGAGGTCGGCCTCGTGGCGGCGATCGAGTTGCTGGAGCGCGCGCGGCGGGCGGTGGCGCGAGGCGAGCCGCCGGATCTCGAGCGCCTGGCGCGGTTGCTCGAGGGCTTGCCCGCCCGGCTCGGACCCTGGTCCGGCGCCGACGACCGCCGCCGGCGACGCGTTCTGGCGTTGCTCGACGAAGCCGGCACTCTGACCGAGGCGTTGCGAGCGGAGCAGGCACAGCTCGCGATACAGTTGCGAGCGGCGGGCGTCCATCGGCGCGCCCGGGCCGCCTACCGCCGCGCGAGCAAGCTCTGAGGCCGGCCGTGGACACGATCGACTACCTGCGCTTCCTCGCCGCGCTCGCCTTCGTTCTCGGGCTGATCGCTCTGCTTGCCTGGCTCGCCCGGCGCTATCGCCTCGGCGGCGCGCCCGCCCACGCCGCCCGGCGCCTCGAGGTGGTCGAGGTCCTGCCGATCGATCCGCGCCGGAAACTGGTTCTGGTACGCTGCGACGATCGGGAATGCCTGCTCCTGCTCGGTCAGGATGGCAACCAGGTTCTGGCACCCGGCGACGGGGCGCTCAGCGGGCCGCCGCGCGCACGGGCGGAGACCCCATGACGCGGCCAGGCTCGTCCGGCGGCACGGTCGGGGGAACCAGGCCCCGGCCGGGGCCGGGCCACCGGCGCGCGTGGATGGTCGGCGCGACGGTCTGGCTGGCGGCTGGCCCGGCGGCGGCACAGAGCCTGAGCGTCGACCTCGGCCAGGGCGGCGCGGTCACCAGCCAGCTGGTCCGCCTGGTGCTCCTGATCACGGTCCTGAGCCTGGCGCCCTCGATCCTGGTCATGGTGACCTCGTTCACCCGGATCGTGGTCGTGCTCGCCTTTCTGCGCTCGGCGCTCGGCCTGCAGCAGACGCCGCCGAACGCCGTGCTGATCTCGCTCGCCCTGTTCATCACCGCCTTCGTCATGGCGCCGACCCTGGAGCAGGCCTACCGGGACGGGCTGGCGCCCCTGCTCAAGGAGCAGATCGGCGAGATGGAGGCGTTCGAGCGGGCGACCGCGCCGTTGCGCAGCTTCATGCTCGGCCAGGTGCGGCCGAAGGACCTCCAGCTGTTCCTCGACATCAGCCATACGCCCGCCCTCGAGCGGCCCGAGGACACGCCGCTGCGCGCCCTGATCCCGGCCTTCATGATCAGCGAGCTCAGGCGCGCCTTCGAGATCGGCTTCCTGATCTTCGTGCCGTTCCTGGTCATCGACATGGTGGTCGCCTCGGTGCTCATGTCGATGGGCATGATGATGCTGCCGCCGGTCCTGATCTCCCTGCCTTTCAAGCTGATCTTCTTCGTACTGGTCGACGGCTGGTACCTGGTGGTCGGCAGCCTGGTCGAGAGTTTTGCCAGCTGAGCCCGCGTCCCGGAAAAGCGTTCCGGCGCCGCTGCCGTCAGGGGGCGGTCCGGATCGCCTCGAGGTAGGCCCGCACCCGATCGAGGCGGTCGGCCGCCAGGGCGAGCGCGGCGTCGGGCCCGGCCACCCGGGCGGGCGGCAGGGTCGCCATCAGAAAGGCGGCCTCGCCCGCCTGGCCGCGCATGGCCAGGCCATAGCGTGCCCGCAGGCGCTCGAGCGCGCCCGCGTCGCCCCGCCGGGCATAGGCAACGGCGAGCTTGATCACCAGGTCCTGCCCGGCTTCGGCCAGGGGCCCGTCCGGATCGGCGCGCGTCTGCAGCAGATCCTCGAGCGCGCCGGTCAGATGCGACCAGTCGCGCTGCTGCCAGAGGATCTCGGCCCGCAGCTGCTGCTGGGCGGGATCGGTGGCGCCCGCCAGCAGGGTCAGCGCCGCGCTCGGGCTGGTCCGACGCGGCCAGGGCGCGCGCCCGCAGCACCGTTCGCTGCATGCTCAGCGCCTGCGCAAGCTCGCCCTCGACCTGGCTGCGATCGAGCGCCGCCAGCGCTGCGGCCGGATCCGGCTGGCGCAGCCAGAGCTCCGCGAGATCGGCGCCGGCCTCGGCCCTGGCGGGCCCGGTCAGGTGGTCGATCAGCGGATCCAGCAAGGCTGCGGCCGGCTTGACCAGGTCGAGGCCTGCCAGGCCGGCCGCCAGGCGGCGCCTCAGCCGGTCGCCGGGGTCGCCCTCGGGGACCAGCTCCGGAAAATCCTGATAGAGCGCATAGGCCGTGAGCGTCCCGACGCCCGCGCCGTCCTCGGGCAGGAGCGTGGCCACGAAGGCGTCGCGCATCGCCTTGGCGACCCGCTCGGTCTCCGGCGCGCCCGGGAAATGGGTCAGCACCTCCTGCCAGGTGTGGAGCGCGTCCTTCGGGTCGCCGGTCCGCAGATACAGCCGCGCCAGCCCATCGAGCATCGCGATCTCTTGGGGATGCGGCCGCCACCGCGGTCGCGCCGCGGCCAACCGGGCCAGAGCGTCGGCGGGCGCCAGCCGGCCGGCGTCGAGCAGCATCTGCACGCGCGCGTAGCCGGCCTCGATCCGGGTCTGGTCATCCTCGCCCTGCTCGAGCGCTGCCCAGATCCGCTCGGCGTCATCGATCGCCCCGCCCCGGGCCTGCGCGAGGCCATCGAGGAACGCGACCCGGGCGCGTTCGCCCGGCGGCAGGGTGAGCGCCTTGAGCCGGCCGAGCAGCCGGGTCGCCTCGTCCCGATTGCCGACCTCGATCGCGATCCGGGCCGCCGGCAGCCCCAGCCGGAGCTGAAGCGCCTCGGGATAAGCGTCCAGGATCCGGTCCGAGCGGGCAAGCTCCTCCGCGGCGTGTGACCAGTCGCCGTGGGCGGCGGCCAGGGCGGCGCGCCAGAGCGCGACCTCCGGATCGGCGTCCAAGGCGGGCGCAAGCAGGCCGGTCGCCGCCTCGTCAAGCCGGCCCATCAGCAGCTGCGCGGCGCCGGTCAGGCCCTGGCGCGCGAGGCCCCGCGGGCCGTCCGCAGGGGTGTCGTCGGGCCGGCCCATGATCCCGAGCATGCCCAATGCCTCGGCCGCCAGCCCGTGCGCCAGGAGCAAGCGCGCAAGCTCGAGCCGGGCCGCCGGCCGGTCTTCGACGGCAGCGTCCAGCGCCTTTTGTTCCAGGAGCACGCGCTGGTCGGCCAGCGACGCGATGCTGGCCGGCGCGAAGCGGGCCAGGTCCAGCACTCTGGGCACCGCGGTGGGCGAGGCAGCAGGCAAGGTGGCCGCCGGCCCCGGCTGCGGCCCGGCCGGAGGCATCGCCCGATCCGGCTCGGGCGTCGAGGCGCCGGCCGGCGCCGCGGTCGAGGACTCCGGTGGCTCCGCAGCCTTGACGTTGGCAGCCTTGACGTTGGCAGCCTTGGCCTGGGCAGCCTTGGCCTGGGCAGCCTCGGCCTGGGCAGCCTCGGCCTGGGCCACCTCCGTCTGGGCCACCTCCGCCGGCACGCTCACGGCGGGATCGGCTGGCGCATCGACGGCGCGGGCGGGTGGGCTCTTTGCCTGGGGACCAGGCTCGCTGGACGGGACCGACGGCGGTGCTCGGTCCCGGGTCCCAAGCGGGACCTCGGCGGCCGGCCCGCTCGGGCGAGCCGCCAGCGAGCTTGGGGCGAGGCGGAGCCCCTCGGGTGCCTGCAGCTCGAGCGCGCCGTCGACCGCCTCGGCTCGCAGCTGGTCGGTCTGCGGTCGCCAGGCCAGCCCCTGGGCGGTCGCCAGGAGGTCGAGCTCGACCAGCCGTCGCGGCTGGGGCTGACCGAGCCCGGGCGCCAGCAAGGGCCAGAACTCGAGCTGGTCGCCGACCTCGGGATCGGTCACGTGGACCAGACGGGTCGCCTCGCCGGTGACGATCCGAAGCCGCGGCGGATCCGACAGACGCTGGAGCTGCACGGCCGCAGGTGGCCGGGCCGTCGTGCCGAGAATGACGCGCCAGCGATCGCCCGCGCGCTCGACCCGGGCGGCGAGCGGGCGCCGCAGCGGGAAGCGCAAGGCCAGACCGCCAGCCGCATCGACCGGCTCGCCCGGCCCGAGCCAGTCCGGCACGGGCGACGCGAGCGACGGTAGCAGCGCCGTGTCGGCTTGCGCCGTAAGCGGCGCAAACACGCTCCACAGATAGCCGGCGCGGAGCAGGAATGCGGCGGCGATCGGTCGGTTCCAGCCGAACTCCAGGGCGACGCCGCCCGCGGCCGCGGCGGACCTGATCTCAAGCGCGAGCCGCGACGCTTCCGTCTTCGCCGGGGACGCATCCCCGGCAGGTGGGGACGCTTCCGTAGCGGGCGGAGCTGCCGCCGGCTCGGGCGGGGCCGCCGCGGGCTCGGTCAGCGCGGCGCCCGGCAGCGTTCTCGGCGCGATCGCCGGAACCGGCTCGGGCGCGGCCCGCGCCGGTTCGTACAGGTCGACCACCACCTGCCGGTCTTCGACTTTGAAGACCTCGGCGCGCACGCCCGCCTTGAGGGCGAGCCGGAGCTCGCTCCGGCCGTCGGCGCCATCGGCGCTGGCGCCATCGAGGAGCGCCCGGCAGCACGCGCGGATGGTGGCCGCGTCGAGGCGCGCCGCGCGATCGAATCGGATGCGCAGCCGGCGGCCGTCCGCCTCGGCCGCGAAGTCGATCGGCTGCGACCAGTCGAGGACGATCCGGAGAAAGCCGTCGTGCACACCGGTGCGCAGCGCCACCGTCTCGCCCGCGGCGGCGCGCGGCGCCAGGTCGACGACCACGATCCGGTCGTCGTCGACGTCGAGCCTGGCCGCGATCCCGGGCGCCAGTCGGAGCACGACCGCCCGCCCGTCGGCCGCGGGGGCCACCCCGACCAGATAGTCCCCGAGGACATCCTGGACCGCGCCGAGATCGGCCTTGAAGGGTCGGGGGAACCGCAGGGTCAGTCGCTCGCCGTCCTGGCGGCTGTCGACCGCGATCGGCGCCGGCCACTCGAGCACCAGCCGCCCGAAGCCCGGATGCGTGGCGGCGCGCACCTCGACCGCCTCGGGCGCGGCCGCGAGCACGCTGCCGGGACCGACGGCAAACACCGGGAGCACCCCGGCCAACGCCGCAAGCGCCCGGGCGCATGCCGCAAGCCAGGCCGCTCGCATCCGACCGGACCGGAGTCAGCCGCCGATCACCCTCGCGATCTGCTGGCTCAGCGTGGCCGCGTTGAACGGCTTGACCACGTAGCCGCTGACCCCGGCCTCGCGCGCCCTGGCGACGCGGTCGTCGCGGTTCTCGGCGGTGACCATGATGAACGGCAGGTCCTCGAGTGCTGGCGTCGCGCGCACCCGCTCCAGGAGCTCGAGGCCGCTCATCGGCTCCATGTTCCAGTCCGAGATCACGAGGCCGAAGGATCGCTCTTTGAGCTTGGCGAGCGCGGCTTCGCCATCGTGCGCCTCGTCGATCTGCTCGAAGCCCAACTGCTGGAGAAGGTTGCGGATGATCCGGACCATCGCCTGGTAGTCGTCGACGATCAGGATCGGGGTGGTCGGGTCCACGGCCATGGCCGGACGTGCTCCTCGCGGCAAGTGCCCGTGGGCGGCCGCCGCCTGCGGGCCGCCTGAAGCCGACGCTAGGAGCCGATGGTTAAGCTTTGGTTAACCACCGTTCGCTGGCGGCGCGGCCTGCTGCGCCTCGAGCAGCTTGGTGTGCTTGGCGAGCTCGGTCGTGACCTGCTTGGCCTTGACCGGGTCCATGCGTGCCAGCACCTCGGCGGACGTCGGCCTCGCGCATGCGCTCCACGACCCGGAGCAACACGGGCATCTCGAGCCGGTCGAAGATCTCGGCCGCCGCCTTGGGCTTCATGGTCTCGTAGATCTTGACCAGGCTCTTGAGCTTGGCCTCCTCGGCGGCGTCGTGCTGCTCGATCGCGGCCGCGATCTGGGTCTTGAGCTCGCTCAGCTGCGCGATCTGGCCGTCGAGCCCGGCCGCGGCGGTCTCGAGCAGCGCGCTTCGGCGATCGAGCTCGCGGGCGCGCTGATCCAGCGCGGTCCGACGGGCGGCGAGCTGCTGCAGGATTGCGATCTCGCTGGCGGTGAGCCGGCTCGGGTCGAAGCCCTGATCCGGCGCCGCTGAGGGATCGGCGGGCGACTCCGACGGACCCGCGGCGGATGTCTCCGGCGGACCCGCGGCGGACGTCTCCGGCGGACCCGCTGCGGGCGCCTCGGACGGCGCCGACGCCACCGACAAAGCCGGGGCGACCTCCGGGGGAGGCTCCGAGAATGGCTCCGGCGCCGGTCGCGGGTCCGGCGCGTCGGGGCCAGCCGCCGGCATCGGCGCCTGCGGCTGGCTTTCAACGCCGGCCACGGAGGCCGGCGCGGAGCCCGGCGCGGCCGGGGGCGCTTCGACGACCGGCGTGGGCTCGGTCCGTGACCGGCTGAGCACGTCCTCCGTCAGCAGCCCGAGCTTGGCCAGCGCCAGCACACCGAACGCCGCCATCAGAAGCATGGGGAGCGACCGCCGCCAGCGCACCGCCAGCGGCGGCAGGCGCGCGCCTCGCCGCAGCCGCGCCGGCGCCAAACTCATCGCAACGTCCTGAGCGTGCGCTCGAGGTCGGTCACCGGCCCTGCCCGCCTGGCGACGCCGGGCCGCGGCGCCTGGATCGGGGCCGGCGGCGCGGTCTCGGAGCCCGGCGCGGCCGGCCGCGGCCTGCGGATCTGAGCCTCGAGGCGGTCGGCAACCTGCTCGCCGCGGCCGGTCAGGAACTGGAGGTCGTCGAGCAGCCGCTGCGCGCTCCCGAGCTGACCGGCCAGGCGCTCGCTGGTGGCCTCGGTGGTCTGCCGGAGACCGTCGAGGGCGGACTGGGCGCGCGCGCTCGCCCGGTCGAGCGCGGCAATCAGCTGCTCGATCTCGCCGTCGCCGGAGCGGAGATCACGCAGGTTGCGCTGCAGCCGGAGACCGCGCCCGAGCACGACCAGCAGCAGGACCACGATCAAACCGTCGACCAGCAGCGTCAGCATCAGTCGGCCTCCGGCTCGCGGTTGACCCGCGCCTCGACCCGGATCGCGACGTGGTCGGCGACCCGGCCGAGCCGGCCGCGCAGCAGCGGGACGCTGCCGCAGCGAAGGGTCACGGGCGTGTCCGGCTCGGCGGTCAGCGGCAGGGTCGTTCCGACCTGCAGCGCCATCACCTGACCGAGGGCAACCGTCTGCTCCTCGAGCAGGGCCTCGAGCTCGACCGTGGTCACCAGCATCTGCCGGGCGAGATGGGTCTCCCAGATCGAGTCGCGGCCGAACTTCTCGCCCATGAACATCTGCAGAAGGAGATCGCGCACCGGCTCGAGGGTGGCGTAGGGAATCAGGATCTCGAGCGGGCCGCCGCGGTCGTCCATCTCGATCCGCAGCTTGAACAGCACCGCACCATTGGTCGGGCGGGCGATGGCGGCGAAGCGGGGGTTGGTTTCGAGCCGCTCGTAGCGGAACTCGATCGCGCTGAGCGGCGCGAAGGCGGTCGCCATGTCGGCCAGGACCAGGCGGATCAGACGCTCGATCAGGGCGCGCTCGATGCTGGTGAACGGCCGGCCCTCGGGCCACATCGGGGCGCCGCCGCGGCGGCCCCCGAGCAGCACCTCGACGACCGAGTAGATCAGCGGGTTGCTGACCGTCAGCAGGCCGTAGTTGTCCCATTGGACCGCGCGGAAGACCGCGATCATCACCGGCAGGGGCACGCTGTGCAGGTAGTCGCCAAAACGCAGCGAGGTGATGCTCTCCAGGGTCAATTCGACGTTCTCGGACGTGAAATTGCGCAGGCTCGTGGCCAGGATCCGAACCAGACGGTCGAACACCACCTCGAGCATCGGCAGCCGCTCGTAGCTGACGATGTTGTTGTCGACCAGCGCCTGGAGGCCGCTGCGCCGGCCGCCGCTGCCTTGGGAGACGCCGAGCAGGCTGTCGATCTCATCCTGCTCGAGCAGACCGGTTTCGGATGCCGGCGGCCCATCGGCATTGCCGGCGCCCTTCTCCCACTCGACCGCCCCGGCTTGGGGCGCGGCGTCCGGGAGGTCGCTGGGATCCGCCATGATTGTTGGCTTGGACTGTTGGCTTGGGCTGTTGGCTCGGCAGCTCGCCCGGTTACTGGACGAGCAGTTCCCGGACCAGCACGTCGCGCACCTGGGCGGGGTGGACCGCGTCGTTGACCCGGGCCAACAACTCCTCCTTGAGCCGGTAGACCCCTTCGGCCCCGTCCAGCTCCTCCGGCCGGATCGCGCGCAGATACAATTGGAAGCTGTCCAGGATGCGCGGCACGAACTGGCGCACCAGGTCGGCCTGGGCGGCGCCGCGGACCTCGAGGGCGGCGGCGATCTTGAGATAGCGCAGCCGGTGGCCGCCGGCGTTGAGATTGACCAGCATGTCAGGCAGGTCGACGAACACGACATCCGCCGGGTTGTCGGCCGGGGCAGCATCGGCATTGTCGGCGCCGCCGTTCAGGCCCGGCACCATGCCCATGACATAGGCGGCACCGCCGCCGCCGAGAAGCACAAGGAGCGGCAGGACGATGATCAGGATCAGCTTCAGCTTGCCGCCCGACTTCTTGGCTTCGGCTTCGGTCTCGGTGTCTTCGCTCATGCCTGTTGGCCGGCTGGTGTGGTTGGGCGAGTCGCAACGGCGCTGGTCTCGCGCGGCCGGTTCGGATCGTCGCCTTCGCACCGTGCCCTCGCGCGGACGCCAAGCTAGGGAGCGCGCGGTTAAGAACCGGTTGATCCGGCGCACGGGCAAGCTTGCCGGCGGCAGATCTTGCCCGGCAAGGCCTGCCCGCCCGCCCCGCCTGCCAGGGTTTGCGGCGCCGAATCCGCGCTCGCAGGGGCTGGCACGGAAGCTGCTTTGTCCGGTTCGCCAATCAGGACCGCGCGCCATGGAATCGACCGCCTACATCGCGCTTTCCCGCCAGATGGTGCTCGACCGCCAGATGGACGTGATCGCCCACAACATCGCCAACGCGACGAGCAGCGGTTTCAAAGCCGAGTCGCTGATGCTCGAGCCGGTCCCGGTCGACGCCGGCGAGCACCAACGGCTCGCGTTCGTGCAGGACCTGGGCACGGTCCGCGACCTCAGCCCCGGTCCCATCACGACCACCGGCAACCCGTTCGATCTGGCAATCGAGGGCGCCGGCTATTTCGCCGTCCAGACCGCAGGCGGCATCCGCTACGGCGCGCAGCGGCCAGCTCCACCTGAACGACGTGGGCGAGCTTGCGACCCCCGGCGGCGATCCGGTGCTCGACGACGGCGGCGCCCCGCTCGCCCTGCCGCTCGATGCGGGTCCGATCACGATCGCCGTCGACGGCTCGGTGTCGACCCCGGGGGCGACCATCGGCAAGCTCCAGCTGGTGACCTTCGCCGACGAGCAGCGTCTGGTGCCGCTCGGCGGCGGCCTCTATCGGACCGATCAGGCGCCGCAGCCGGCTTCCGAGACGCGGCTGGTGCAGGGCGCGCTCGAGGGCTCGAACGTCCGCCCGATCGTCGAGATGATCCAGATGATGGCGACGGTGCGCGCGTACCAGGGGACCCAGCGCCTGCTCGACACCGACAACGATCTCCACCGCCAGGCGATCGCGCACATGCTCGAGGCCACCGGCTGAGCGGGCCGCGGAAGGACACGCCATGCGATCGCTGAGCATCGCTGCCACGGGCATGATGGCCCAGCAGCTCAATGTCGAGGTGATCTCCAACAACCTCGCCAACCTCACGACCTCCGGCTTCAAGCGCCGGCGGGCGGAGTTCCAGGACCTCTTGTATCAGAGCCAGCGCCGGATCGGCGCCGCCAGCTCGGATGCCGGCACGATCGTGCCGGCGGGCGTGCAGATCGGCCTCGGGGTGAAGCCGGGCGCGGTCTATCCGATCAACTCGCAGGGCAACATGACGGCGACCGAGAACCCGCTCGATCTCGCGATCCAGGGCCAGGGCTATTTCATCGTCGAGCGGCCGAGCGGCGAGCTCGCCTACACCCGCGACGGCAGCTTCCAGCTCGGCCCCGACGGCCAGATCGTGACCGCCGACGGCTACACCGTGAGCCCCGGCATCACCGTGCCCCAGGACGCCGTCCAGGTGACCATCAACGCCAGCGGCCAGGTCCAGGCCAAGCTGCAATCGCAGGTCGCGCCGGTCGATCTCGGTCAGCTCGAGCTCGCGACCTTCGCCAACGAGGCCGGGCTCGATGCGGTCGGCAACAACCTCCTGCTCGAGACCCCGGCGTCCGGCCCGGCGACCGTGAACGTCCCCGGCACCGCCGGCTACGGCGAGCTCCAGGAGGGCTTCCTGGAGAGCTCGAACGTCAATCCGGTACAGGAGATGACCGCGTTGATCACAGCCCAGCGGGCGTATGATCTGAACTCCAAGGTCATCACGGCGAGCGACGAGATGATGGCCACCGTGACCCAGATGCGCTGAGGCCGCCATGGCTCGTACCCGGCGCCTCGTCCTGATGCTGCTCGTGCCGCTGCTGCTCGGCCTGACGCCGCTCGCCGCCGCGGTGGCTGCCACCCTGCCGGCGGGGATGCCGCTCACCCGAAGCTTCACCGAGCAGCTGCTGAGCGCTGCCCTGACCACGGAGGGTGCGGGCGAGGCGCTCGATCTGCGCCTCGAGCAGCCGCAGCTGCCGCTCGCCAACCAGAGCGCAGAGGCGACCGAGGTCGCCGTCGAGGCGCTCCACTACGAGGCCGGCAGCGGACGCTTCAGCGCGGTGCTGGTCGGGACGGTCGGCGATCAGATCCGCTTTCGCCTGCCGGCCGAGGGTCGCGCTCAGCCACTGATCGAGCTGCCGGTCCTGACGCGGCCGATCGCCGCCGGCGAGGTCATCACCGACGCCGACGTCGACTGGATCACGGCGGCCCCGAACCGGGTCCGCGCCAGCAGCGTGACCGCGGCAGCACGGCTGGTCGGCGCCGAGGCGCGCCGGCCGCTGCAACCGGGCCGGGTGCTGAGCGAGCACGACCTGCAGGCGCCGCGGCTGGTGCTGCGCGGCCGCACGGTCCAGCTGACCTACGCCAAGCCCGGCCTGCGGCTCAGCGCGCTCGGCATCGCCCAGACCGACGGCGCGCTCGGCGATCTGGTGCGGGTGGTCAACCTGGACAGCCGACGCCAGCTCCAGGGCGTGGTCATCGGCCCGGACCGGGTCGCCCTCGGCGACACCAGCCAGGCGCTGGCCGGCGCCCAATGATGGAATGCCGTGGCATGATCCCGCGCCGCCATCCCCTCGCCGCCCTGCTCGCCCTGCTCGCGCTCGGCGGCTGCGCCAGTACCTTCAATCGTCTGTCAGAGGTCGGCGAAGCGCCGCCCCTCACCCCGATCGAGAACCCGGTCGAGCAACCGGCCTACCATCCGGTGTCCCTGCCGATGCCGGCCCAGCAGCCCGAGTTCTATCCGCCCAACTCGCTCTGGCGCCAGGGCGCCCGCTCGTTCTTCAAGGACCAGCGCGCGCGCACCACCGGCGACGTGCTGACCGTGCAGGTGACGATCGCCGACCAGGCCAAGCTCCAGAACGAGACCAAACGCACGCGCTCGAACTCGGACAACCTCTCGGCCAGCCACTTTCTCGGCTACGAGAGCAAGCTGCCCGAGATCCTCCCGAACGCGGTCGACCCGAGCAACCTGGTCGATCTGAACAGCGCGCTCGAGAACGGCGGCAAGGGCGACACCACCCGCAACGAGGACATCAAGCTCAACATCGCCGCGGTCGTGGTCCAGGTCCTGCCGAACGGCAATCTGGTGATCCAGGGGCGCCAGGAGGTGCGGGTCAACTTCGAGGTGCGCGAGCTGTACGTCGCCGGCGTGGTGCGGCCCGAGGACATCAACCCGGACAACACGATCCAGCACGACAAGATCGCGGAGCTCAGGGTCGCCTACGGCGGCCGCGGTCAGCTCACCGACGTCCAGCAGCCGCGGATCGGCGCCCAGGTGCTCGACATCCTCCTGCCGTACTGAGCCCGGGGCTCCCCGCCGGCAGCGCACGCCGCACCGGCGGCGCCGGGCGGCTCACGCCTGCGCGAGCCGCAGGCGCGGCTCCCGGCCGGACCACTCCAGCAGGCGCTGGCGATCGCCCTGCCGCCAGCCCTCGAGCCAGCCCGCAATGCTGGCGATCGGCATCGGGCTCGCGAACAGGTAGCCTGGGCCTGATCGCAACCCGGATCGAGCAGGACGCGCAGCTGGTCGAGGGGTTTCCACGCCCTCGGCGACCGTGACCATCCCGAAGCTGCCCGCCAGGCGGGCGATCGCATCGACGACCGCGCGATCGGCGTCGCTGTAGCCGATCTCGTTCCAGCGCAGCAGGGCCTCGAAGCCCGCGACCTCGAGACCGCTCGTCCGGATCAAGGACCGGGGAGAGCAGAGGGGGCCGGGCGCTCCAGGTGCGGCGGCGTCAGGCCGGCCGGTCGGGCCGCGGCCGGGGTGCTCCCAAACCCGCAGGTGGCAGCGGGACACGATCTTGCCAACCGTAGATCGCTCATCGAAAAGCCATTAGTCTCTCGGCCTCTCGGTGGGGGACCGACCGCCGCCGAGGAGCGCGAGTGGGCCGGTGCATGCGGGTCTTTCTGTCCTACGCCTCGGAGCGCCGGGAGGTCGCGGAGGGGGTCGCGCTGGCCCTGCGCGGCCAGGGGCACACGGTCTTCTTCGACCGCGACGACCTGCCCGCCGGGACCAACTACGACGGCCAGATCCGCAAGGCGATCGACGCGAGCCGCCTGCTGGTCTTCCTGATCAGCCCGGAGTCGGTCGCCATCGGGCGCTACACGCTGACCGAGCTTTCCTTCGCGCGCAGGCGCTGGCCATCGCCGCACGGCCGGGTGCTCCCGGTTGAGATCGCCAAGACCCCGAAAGAGGCGATCCCCGGCTATCTCAAAGCGGTCACGATCCTCGAGCCCGGCGGCAACGTCCCGGCCGAGATCGCCGGCGCGGTCGCCGATCTCTCCCGGCGCCGGGCGCGCTGGCGCTGGCCGGCCGCGGCCGCGGCGACCGCGATCGTCGCGATCGCGATCGGGCTCTGGCGGTATGGGCCCGGCGACCGCCTCGAGGTCGAAGCGCTCGGCTCGGAACGGGCGCAGGTCGGGCTGTTCGGCGCGACGCCGAGCTTCGATCTCAAGGGCCGGCTGACCAACCGGGCTCGGGGCTGGCGACGGCGGGTCAGCCCTCGCCTCGGCCTCGAGTCGCTGCCTTGGCCGCCCGGATGCGCTCCAGCCGCGCCTGTTGGTCGGCGACCCAGTCCGGCAGATCGGCGGCGCGCATCTCGGGGCCATGCTCGGCGGCATCGGCGGCGGCAGCGGCATCCGCATGGGCCAGCCAGCCTTTGCCCTCGGCCGCGAGCGCCGCCTTGGCCGACCTCATGCGGCCGTAGCTCGAACGCCTTGTGCTTGCTCGCGCTGGCCTTGAGCTAGGTGCCGTCGAGCGCGACGTGGCCTAGACTGATCAGCCCGGCCAGCCGGCACAGCCGCTGGATCTGCGCGAACAGCTGCCGCCTAGCGCCGCCTAGATGGCGCTCCCTGAAGCCGCTGATGGTGCGGCAATCCGGCCGCGGCATGCCGGTCACCGCCATGATCTCGAGCCGCACGTCGCAGGCTTCTGGCGATCCGCCGCGAGGCGTAGACGCCCTGGCTGTCGGCATCGAGCTGCAGCGACACCATCATCGCCGGGCGGTAGGGCGGCTGGCCGCGATCCTCCCGCATCTACCGGTTCGACGATCGCTGACAGGTCCAGGACCCCGGCGCACCAGCTCACGCAGTAGATGCGCCGGATGGCCCGCCGGCACGAAGTCGTGGACCGACGGCGGCAACAGCGAGACCTGGTCGACGTTCCACGCCCGAAAGGTCTTGCTCATGCAAGCTGATCCAGCACGCCGCGACCGGCTCGTCCATCGCTCACGCGCGAAGATCCTCGGACGGCGCTAGGCTCAGCGGCCGGCGGCAAACGGGTTGAGCCGGCCGACGCCCTTGAGCGCGTCCTCGATCCGGGCGCGGACCTTGCCGATCTGCAGGACGTTGTCGAGCCGCCGCTCGAGGAATGCCCAGGTCGCCTCGAGGCCCTCGGAGCGGTCATCGAGCCAGATCAGGAAGGTGGTGGTCCAGACCGCCGCGAGCAGCCCGCGCTTGGTGTAGTAGCTGGCATCGTTGGCGCGGTCGCCCGCGAGTTCCCAGATCAGGTCGACGGTGCGCCAGAGGCTGGTGGTCGCGGCGATCGCGTTGCCCGGCAGCAGGCGCGCCGCGGTCGCCCGGCGGAGCGCCTCGCGGTGCGGGGTCAGGGCCTCGAGCCGGGCGCGGACCAGCCTGGCGATCCGCTCGCGCAGGCGCAGGCTCGCGAGCTCGGCCGGGTCGATCCGGGCGAGCATCTGGCGGTCGGCCCAGTCCTCGAGATGGACCAGGAGGTCGTCGCCGCCCTGCGGGAACAAGCGCCGCGCGAGACCGGGCGCCAGCCCGAGATCGGCGCTCGCGGCGCGCAGCGTGCGCCAGCTCCAGCCGTCGAACGGCACGTGCACGAGCGCCGCCTGCAGCAGGCGGTCGCGCTGCGCCTCGCGGCTCGGCCGCGCGGTCATCGGGCACGCACCTTGGAATCGCCCGCGTTGGGGCCATCCGCCTCGGGTTCGCCCGCCACGGTCGTCTCGGTCACCGGCAGCTCCGCGAAGTCGCGAAGCTCGCTCTCGAAGGTCAGTTGGCGCAGATCGGGCATGCGCATCGGGAACAGGATGCCGTCCAGATGGTCGACCTCGTGCTGGACCACGCGGGCATGCAGCCCGCGCGCTTCGCGCTCGATCCGACGCCCGTCCGGAGCCAGCCCCCGATAGCCGATCCGGGCATGGCGCGGCACGACCCCGCGGATGCCCGGGATCGAGAGACAGCCTTCGAGGCCGAGCTCCAGGGCCGCGTCGAGCGGCTCGATCTCGGGGTTGATCAGGGCGACCGGCGGCCGCCCCGAGGCCTCGCCCCGCGTCTCGGCGTCCAGGAACAGGATCAGCCGCAGCGACTGGTAGACCTGCGGCGCGGCCAGCCCGATGCCGTCGGCATCGCGCATGGTCTCCAGCATGTGGCCGAGCAGGCGGCGCACCGGCGCCGCGGTCGGATCGTCGATCGGGGTCGCCGGCCGGATCAGCACCGGGTGACCCATGCGGGCAATCTTGAGCAGCGCCATCGTTACGATGTAAGCCGGATCGGCAGCCCGGGGAAGATGCGATCGCGCCGCGGGCCGGCGGGCAGCGGTAAAGGCTTCCCTAACCGCGGCCGGTCATGCTAGGAACGCGCGCGGTCGGTCCCGATGGGATGCGGCCGTTTCGTGCTGACCGCAACCCGCATGCTGAGCACAACCGTGGGAGACGATGGCCGGTGGAAGTTCAGGTTCGCGACAACAACGTCGATCAGGCCTTGCGCGCGCTCAAGAAGAAGATGCAGCGCGAGGGCCTGTATCGCGAGATGAGGATGCGCCGTCACTACGAGAAGCCCTCCGAGAAGAGGGCCCGCGAGAAGGCCGAGGCGATCCGTCGGTTCCGCAAGCTGCAACGCAAGCGCCGCGAACGCGACGAGATCTGATCGCCCTGGCGCGTCCTGCGGCCGCGAGCCGCTCTCTGCTTCAGGTTTCAGCCCCCGATACCGTCGCCTGGTTGCGCACCGGAAAATTGACCGAGTTGGCGATGAAGCACTCGGCGTGCGCCTGCGCGTGCAGCGCCCGCGCCCGGTCGAGGCCGCCGGCCGCGATCACGACCCGGGGTGCGAGCGTCACCTCGACGAAGCGCATCTTGCCATCCTTGATCGCCATGGTCCCGCTCGCCTGATCCTCGTAGGCCGTCACCTCGATGCCGGCGCGCGCGCAGAGCGCGAGGTAGCTCAGCATGTGGCATGTGGCGAGCGCCACCACCAGCAGATCCTCCGGGTTGTACCTGGCCGGGTCGCCGCGAAACACCGGGTCGGCCGAGCCTTCGAGCGGCGGCTTGCCCGCGACCAGGGCCCGCCAGGCGCGGGCATAGCCCTCGTAGCCCCGGGTCGGGCCCGCGGCCGCGCCGGTCCAGACCAGATGAGCGGCGAAGCGATGCTCCTTGGCCATGCCGAGGTCCTTTCGCGACGGCCGGCTCAGTGCAGCTTGAGCTGGGGCCGGGCGCGCCGGTGCAGGAGGTTTGCCAGCGCCGAGAGCGTCACCCAGCGCAGGCCGTGCAGCGCCAGCTGGTGCTTCTTGTACAGCGACAGGTAGGCCAGGCGCGCGATCCGGCCCTCGATCATGACGCTCTTGAGCAGCTTCCCCATCAGACTGCCGAGGGTCGAGGAGCTGAGCGAGATCAGCGAGCCGTAGTCGCGGTAGACGAACGGCAAGGGCTCCCGGCCGTCGAGTCGGCGGGTGAGCGAGCGGGCGAGCAGCTGGGCCTGTTGAAAGGCGGCCTGGGCGCGGGGTGGGACCGGCCGCTCGGCGCCCGGCAGGCGGCAGGCGCAGCAGTCGCCAAGGGCGAAGATGTGCTCGTCGCGGCTGGTCCTGAGCGTCGGGTCGACCACCAGCTGATTGGCGCGGTCGACCTCGAGGCCGTCGAGATCGGCGAGCCAGGCGGCGCCCTTGACGCCCGCGGTCCAGACGATCAGGTCGGCCGGGATCAGCTCGCCGTTGCGGGTGTGGACGCCCTCGGCGGTGACCCGCGAGACCTGCTGGGCGGTGCGCACCTCGACACCGAGCGCCTGCAGCTGACGCTCGGTCGCGACCTGGAGGCGTTCCGGCAGCGCCGGCAGCACGCTCGGCGCCGCCTCGATCAGGCGGACCTCGACGTCCCGGTCCGGGTCGAAGCCGCGCAGGCCATAGCCGACCAGCTCGCGGGCGGCGTGCCGGAGCTCGGCCGCGAGCTCGACCCCGGTGGCACCAGCGCCGACCACCGCGAAGCGCAGCCGGCGCTCCGTGCCCGTCGGCTGGCTCCCAGGGGCGACCTCGGTGGTCGCCCCGGAGCGCCGACCAGCCTCGGCATGGCCGCGCAGGAAGCGGCCGAGGATCAGCCGATGGATGCGCTCGGCCTCCGCCGGACTGTCCAGAAACAGGCAGTGCTCGCGCACCCCCGGGACGCCGAAGTCGTTGATGCTGCTGCCGACCGCCAGCACTAGGGTGTCGTAGCCGAGCCGCCGGCGCGGCCCGCTCTCGGCGCCGCTCGGGTTGGCGACCGGATCGAGCATGATCTCGCGCCCGGCGCGGTCGAGGCCGCTCATCCGGCCGGGCTCGAAGGCGAAATGATGTTGGCGGGCGTGGGCGAAGTAGTCGAGGCCTTCGCCCTCGGCCGACAGCGTGCCGGCGGCGAGCTCGTGCAGCAGCGGCTTCCAGACGTGGGTCAGCGCGCAGTCGACCAGCGTGATCCGCGCCTGGCCGCGGCGGCCGAGGCGGTCCCCGAGCCGGGTCGCGAGCACCAGGCCGCCGGCACCGCCGCCGACGATCACGATGTGGTGCGCGAGCTCGACCGGCAGTGCGGTCGACGCCGCCGACGGCTGCGGACCCGGCGCCAGCTCCGCCGCCCGCGCGAGAGCGGCCGGTGCGGGTTCGCGCGCAAACTTGGTGACATGCCGGAACATCGGCGTCTCTCCTCGTGACGGCGGCGAGCCGGGGCGGGCGACGGACCCACTATAGCCGGCCTGGGCCGGCGCGTCAGCGGATCCGCACGCCGCGCGAACTCCCGCCGTGTTGAAGGCGAGCCTTATATAGCGTTGATGCTGCACTGCAGCAACGTCATTCCGGCAGGCCTGCCTCCCGGTCAGATCGGGTCTCGCGCGCTGATTCATTGTCCATGGCGACCTTCGGTACTGGCTGATTTCAGCGATTCCCGCGGATCGGTGCAATGCCTGCCAAGACGTTCATGCTTTGACGTCTATGCTGCGTTGCAAAAATGGCCGGTCAAATCGGGCTCCGAGGCAACATATGGAGTCGTGAGCATTGATGGCGCTGGCCGAACGGTCGTGACGCCGTCGCTGCCAAGGAGATCGTACCATGACGTGGAACTCAAATCTCGAAACCCAAGCGGCGGAGCGGCACCTGGCCAGCTCGGCCGAGCCGAGCCCTCACATCGAGCGCGCGCGGACGCTGGGCGCCGCGGCGAGCGCAGCTGTGCTCGGCGCCGCCCTCCATACGGTGGCGCGCCCGGCGCGGGCCCTGGTCACCGGGGCGACGCGCTGGTGGCAGCGGCGAGCGACCGAGGCGGCGCTGCTGCGCTGCAACGACCGCGTCCTCGCCGACATCGGGATCGAGCGCGAGGACATCGCGCTGGTGGCACGCGGGCTCGAGCCGGGCCGGGAGCCGGCGGAGGCGAGCCCGGTCTCGCGCCGCTGGCCGGCGCTGCTCGCCCATGTCGAGGTGTTGACCATGATCCGGGAAGGTGCGAGCCATGATTGGCTCGGGCGTCATCCGCAGGCTCTGGCCGATCGAGGGTGAGCGGGTCCGCGGTCACCTGCTGCGGCTCGACCCCGACGGCCGGCGGCTCCGGTTCGGCGGGCTGGTAGGTCCGGCGCAGATCGAGGCCCACTGCGCCGGGCTCGACTGGCGGCGCGGGGCGATCATCGGCTATCTGGAGGCCGGGGCGGTGCGCGGGGTCGGCGAGCTCCTGCCGGCCGCGGAGGGCGGGAGCGGAACCGCCGAGCTGGCGGTCTCGGTCGAGCCGCGCTGGCAGAACCGGGGCATCGGCACCGCGCTCCTGCGTCGCCTGGTCGTCGCCGCGCGCAATCGCCTGATCGGCAGGCTCACCATGGTCTGCCTGATCGACAATCACCGGGCGGTGCGCATGGCGCGGCGATTCGAGGGTCGCCTGGAGATCGACCGCGGCGAGGCGTTGGCCCGGATCGAGCCGCCCTGGCCGACCTGGTGGACGCTGCTGGAGGAGACCTTCGATGGCGCGCCGGTGATGCTGAGGCGCGACACGGCGGCCAGGCCGGCGGAAAAAAGGCGGCGCTCCATCTCGCATCGCGAGGGGAGCGCCGCATCCAAGTAGGGAGGAAACGCCTCAAATCACGAAAAGTGTCGTGGCCGGCGTCTCCTAGCGGGCTTAGGTGAACACCAGGTTAGCGAGAAAGTTCCGCCGACCCTGGTGCGCGGCGGCGCGGCTCACGCCGGCCGCGCCTGGAACTCCTCGACCGCCTCGCCCAGGGTCCGGAACACAGCACCCTGCTGCAGCAGGCCCTGGATCAGCCGCTCCAGCATCAGCATCCGGTGGCCGCGACCGATCACGAACGGGTGGCAGGTGTAGGTCAGCACGCCCCAGTCCAGCGTGCGCGTCATGTAGCGGAAATCGTCCAGCCAGTTCTGCAGCACGTCCGCGGTCGCCATCAGCCCCTGCAGCACCGCCTCCTTGGTGCGCACGAACTCGAAATGCGGATAGTCGTCGAGGGTCCAGCTGATCGGCATCTCGACCAGCCGGGTGGTGTCGCCGAACCGGAACGGCTGGTCCGCGACCGCGACATCGCCCCGGCGCGCAAAATAGGGGGTGTAGTCGTCACCCATCATGCTCGAACTCGTACTCGAACCCCTGCTCCAGCAGCAGATCGATGGTGTGCGCGCTGAGGTCCCAGGCGGGTGAGCGATAGCCGCGCGCCGGCTGGCCGCATAGGCGCTCGATCGCAAGGTTGCCGAGGATCAGCCCCTCCTTCTCCTGCTCACGCGAGAGCGCTGCGGGCGGCACGTGGCTCCAGCCGTGGTGGCCGATCTCGTGGCCCTCGCCCACCACCCGCCGGCAAACCTCGGGGTAAGTCTCGATGATCACGCCGGGCACGAACCAGGTGGCGCGAATCTTGTACTTCTCGAGCAGGGCCAGGATGCGCCTCGCGCCGACGATGCCGAACTCGCCGCGCGAGATCGGCGTCGGGGTCGCCATGCCGCGCGCCACCCAGCCCGACATCACGTCGAAATCGAAGGTCAGGCAGGCGAGGTATCTGGTCATGCAATGTCTCCCCCGGCGCGTGCCTGGTCGAACGTCGAGCTGCGCGCTGGTCCCCCGAGGCCGCGGTTTTCTTGTCCGACTCGATGGTCATCCGTTCAATCATACGCGCAGGCCCCTCGGGTGGGCAATCAACCCGAAGGACAGGGTGAAATGGCCGCAGCGATCGGCTGCCGGGGCGGCGACCGACGTGCGCCGGCGCGCTATGCAACCTGTGCGCGTTTCGCCTGCCGGCGGCGCGCGGTGGCATCGAGGTGGCGCTTGCGCAGGCGGATCGAGAGCGGCGTGACCTCGACCAGCTCGTCGTCGGCGATGTAGGCGAGCGCCTCCTCGAGGCTCAGCAGCCGCGGCGGGGTCAAGAGCACGGCGTCATCCTTGCCGGCGGCGCGGATATTGGTCAGCTGCTTGGACTTGAGCGGGTTGACGTCGAGGTCGGTGGCCCGGCTGTGCTCACCGATGATCATACCGCCATAGACCGCCTCGCCCGGGCTGATGAACAGCACGCCGCGGTCCTCGAGGTTCCAGAGCGCATAGGCGACCGCCGGCCCCTGCTCGAGCGAGACCAGCACGCCCGCGCGCCGGCCCTCGATCTCGCCCTTGTAGGGCGCGTAGCCATGGAACAGCCGGTTCATCACGCCGGTGCCGCGGGTGTCGGTCAGGAACTCGCCGTGGTAGCCGATCAGTGCCCGCGAGGGTGCCAGGAACACGAGGCGCTGCTTGCCGCTGCCGCCCGGCCGCATCTCGACCAGCTCGGCCTTGCGCCGGCCGAGCTTCTCGAGCACCGGCCCTGCGAACTCCTCGTCGAGGTCGATCACCACCTCCTCGATCGGCTCGAGGGTCTGGCCGGTCTTGGGGTCGGTCTGGAGCAGCACGCGCGGCCGGCCGACCGCGAGCTCGAACCCCTCGCGGCGCATGGTCTCGATCAGGACCCCGAGCTGCAGTTCGCCGCGGCCGGCGACCTCGAAGGCATCGCGGCCGCTGGCCGGGCTGACGTGGATCGCGACGTTGCCCTCGGCCTCGCGCCGCAGCCGCTCGGCGATCAGGCGCGAGCTCACTTTGGGACCTTCCTGGCCGGCGAGCGGCGAGTTGTTGATGCCGAAGGTCATGGCGAGCGTCGGCGGGTCGATCGGCTGCGCCGGCAGGGCGGTCACGACCTCGAGGTCGCAGAGCGTGTCGGCGACCGTGGCCTTGTCGAACCCGGCCAGCGCCACGATGTCGCCAGCACTCGCCTCCTCGAGGCCGACCCGCTCCAAGCCGCGGAACGCCAGGATCTTGGTGACCCGGGTCTGCTCGATCGGGGTACCGTCGCGGGCCAGCGCCTGGACGGTCGCGTTCGGCACGATGCTGCCGGATTCGATCCGGCCGGTCAGCAGACGGCCGAGATGCGGGTCGCGCTCGAGCGTGGTCGCGAGCATGACGAACGGCCCGTCCGGATCGACCTTGGGCGGGGCCACGTGGCGGCGGATCAGCTCGAACAGCGGCGCCATGCCGGCCGCGCGGTCATCCTTGGGGTCCACGGTCGCCCAACCCTCCCGGGCCGAGGCGAACAGCGTGGGAAAATCGAGCTGCGGATCGCTCGCCCCGAGCGCTGCGAACAGATCGAACACCTCGTTGTGCACCGCGTGCGCCCGCTGGTCGGCCCGGTCGACCTTGTTGATCACCACGATCGGGCGCAGGCCCAGGCGCAAGGCCTTGCCGAGCACGAACTTGGTCTGCGGCATCGGGCCCTCGGCGGCGTCGACCAGGAGCAGGACGCCGTCGACCATCGAGAGAATGCGCTCGACCTCGCCGCCGAAGTCGGCGTGACCCGGCGTGTCGACGATGTTGATCCGGGTACCCCGCCAGACCACCGAGGTGCATTTGGCGAGGATCGTGATGCCGCGCTCGCGCTCGAGGTCGTTGGAATCGAGCGCGCGCTCGACCAGCTTCTGGCCGGCGCGGAAGGTGCCGCTCTGCTGCAGCAGGCGGTCGACCAGGGTGGTCTTGCCGTGATCGACGTGGGCGATGATCGCGATGTTGCGAAGATTCATAGGCGGCGCTCAAGAAAAAGCGGCCCGATCACCCGGGCCGCACTGCCCTGCATATAGGTGCTTGCGCGAGCGGCACAAGCCGTGCGACGCACAAGCTCGCTGGCGCGTGGCGCCCACGCGACGCTCGAAGCCATGGGGAGAGCGGGAAAAATGCGCTGCGAAGTGGTCGCCGTCGGCACCGAGCTGCTGCTCGGCCAGATCGTCGACAGCAACTCGGCCTGGATCGGCGAGCAGCTGGCGCTGGCCGGCATCGATTCGCACTTCCAGACCAAGGTCGGGGACAATCTGGCGCGGATCGTCGCCAGCATCCGGCTGGCGCTCGAGCGCAGCGAGGCGGTGATCCTGTGCGGCGGCCTCGGGCCGACCCAGGACGACATCACCCGCGAGGCGATCGCGGAAGTGATGGGCGTGCCTCTGGTGCGCAGCGACGAGCTGGTCCAGAAGATCACGGCGCTGTTCGCCTCGCGCGGGCGGGTGATGGCGGCCAACAACCTCCGTCAGGCCGACGTTCCGGTCGGAGCGTCGCCGATCCCGGAGATGCCGGGCACCGCCCCCGGGCTGATCTGCCCGCTCGGAGCCCAGGTTATGTATGCCGTGCCGGGGGTGCCGCACGAGATGCGGACCATGGTCGGCGCGACCGTGATCCCCGATCTGCAGCGGCGCGCGGGCGTGCGGGCGGTGATCCGAAGCCGCGTGCTGCGCACCTGGGGCCACACCGAATCCGGCCTTGCCGAACTGCTCGCGCCGCGGATCGAGGAGCTCGATGTCCAGGGCAACCCGACCCTTGCCTTCCAGGCGAGCGGGATCGAGGGCATCAAGGTCCGGATCACCGCCAAGGCCGCCGACGATGCCGCGGCGGAGGCCGTGCTCGCGGCCGAGGAGGAGCTGCTGCGGCCGCTGCTCGGCGACTATGTCTTCGGGCTCGACGATCAGACCATGGAATTGGTCGTGCTCGACCTGTTGCGCGCGCGCGGCTTGAGCCTCGCGGTCGCCGAATTGGTCACCGGCGGCCTGGTCGGCGCCCGCCTGACCGCGATCCCCGGGGCGAGCGACGTGCTCCGCGGCGGGCTGGTCGCCTATGCGAGCGACCTCAAGTTCAAGCTCCTGGGCGTGCCCGAGGGGCCGGTCGTGAGCCTCGAGGCGGCCGCGGCGATGGCGGCCGGGGTCCGCAAGCTGCTGCAGGCCGACGTCGGCCTCGCGACCACCGGGGTCGCCGGTCCGACCGAGCAGGAGGGCCAGCCGGTCGGCACCGTTTTTCTCGGACTGGCACTCGGCGATCAGGTCGAATCCACGGTCGTGCGCCTGCCCGGCGACCGCAACCGCATCCGCCAGTATGGCGTGATCAGCCTGCTCAACTTCCTCCGCCTGCGCCTGCTGGCCGTCGGCTCCGCTTGATCGGCCACGGGCGGCCCGCCCGTCAGCTCGGCAGGCTCTTCAGCATCTGGTCGAGGGCCTGCTCGAGCTGCTGGTTCTGCTGCTCGAGGCTGTGCAGCTCGGCCGGGCTCACCTGCTCGGCGCTGATGCGTTGGTGCTCGGCCTCGAGCTCCTTGAGCTGCGCGGTCAGGCGGTCGAGCTCGGCCTGGTCCGCGCCCTTGCGCGTCCGCAGATCCTGCAGCTGCTTCTCACTGGCGATCAGGCTCTGGTTGAGCTTCTGCTGGCGCGCGCGCAGGGCGCGTTCCTGGCTGTCGAGCGTGGTCGCCTCGTGGGCCAGCCGGTCGTTCTCGGCCTGGAGCGCCGCCACCCGCTGCTCGCTCGCATCGGCTTTCGACTTCAGCGCGCTGGTGTCGGTCTCGTAGGCCCCGGTCACCATGTTGGCGATGCCGGAGAAGAACCCGGCCTGGTTCGGGTCGCGGGTCGGGGCGCAGGCGGCAAGCAGAAGCAGGCCCGCGGCCGCAAGCGGTCGGATGGCGGAGGCTCGGATCATGGCTGGCTGCTCCTAGGAGACCACAGGCGGCGTCACCGCGTCCGGGATCGAGCCGATCGCGGACGCGAGCGTATCCAGCTGTTTCTGCAGCGCGTCGCGCTCGCCCGCCAGGGCATCGCGCTTGGCCGCGAGGCCTGCGACATCGGCGCCCTTCTCGCGCAGCCTGGCGATGTCCTTGTCCATCACCTCGATGTTGTCCGAGCTTTCCTTGATCAAGGATTGCAGCGCCTGGATGTCGCCCTGGATCGAGGCCACCTTGGCGCTGTATTGCTGGGCCGTGATCTGCTTCTTGGCATACTCGGCATTCAACTGCGCGATCGTCGCCTTGTGCGCCGCGACCACCTGGCGGGCGTCGCCGACCGCCTTCTGATAGCGGTCGATGTCCTTGTTGGCGGCGTCGATGCGGGTATTGAGCGCCTGCTGCTCGTTGGCATACTTCTGATTGACGCTGTCGACGTAGTAGCCGGCCGCGTAGCCGAGCACGCCCCCGACCGCAGCGCCGCCGGCGGCACCCTTCCAGTCCTTGGTGATCAGCAAGCCGCTGAGCGCGCCGACCACCGCCCCGGCCGCAGCCCCCTCGATGCGGGTCCATTTGAACTGCTCGGAGTTCCTTGCGCAGGTCCTTTTGCGCCGGCGTGAGATTGGTGTCGCTCGAGCTCTTGAACATATCCATCGCGACCACCGCCAGCGCAGCCGGCGGTCCCGAGCATCGCCAGGAGCGCCATGGCCGTGGCCGGGTACCTCCGCAATGTCGTCATGATCTCAATCCCTCCCAAGGCATTGCGGCCTGCTTGCGGGCCGGTCAATTGGCAATCGCCCGCTCGATCAGCTGCTCGGTGGTGAGCGACGGGTCGAGCGTATAATGGGTCAGCTCGTCCGTGAACCGGGTGACGTAGCGTGGCGAGACCCGCCTGGCCGCTCGCCTCGAGGTCGGCGACCAGGACGTCGTGCTGGGCCCGCCTTCGCGCCTCCGGATAGTCCTCGGCGACCTGGAACAGGGTCGAGGTGTAGGCCCGGGTCGAGAGGTCGATCCGCTGGTGCCAGTTGGCGAGCTGGGCGTCGTAGCGCGCCAGCATGTCGGTCTGGCCCCGGCTCTGGGCGATCTTGCGCGCGGCCTCGACCGCGCCGATCAGCTTCTTGTCCTCCTTGAGCGTGCGCATCAGCAGAGCGCCGTTGAGAAGCGACGCGCGCACGGCCCGGTCCTCGATGTCGTTGCGCTTGGACAGCTCGGCGCGCGAACAGCTCCTCGATCGACTGCAGCCGCTCCTTGAGGTCGAGGTCGGTGGTCTGGTCGGCCAGCGCCTTGATCGCGGCGACCGGATCGTTGCCGGTGTCGACCCGACGGCCGCGGGCGGCCAGCCACTGCTCGCGCAGGCGGGTGGTCTCCTGGAGATTGAGCTCGACCGGCGCCGCCAGCACCAGGCGGAAGCCGAAGCTGTCGAGCGCCAGCGCCTTGCCGGTCTCCTGGTTGAAGTAGTCGTATTCCCGGCGCATGGCGGTGCGCAGCCGGTCGCCCGGGTCCTGGAACGAGCCGCCTTTGGCGACGAAGCCGCCCGGCTGGCCGTGCCGGCGGCCGATCCGGTTCATGTAGAAGGGCTCGAGCACGAACTCCTCGACGTTGCCCAGCATGTCGTAGAGCCCGAGCGGGTTGGGCTTGAGCAGGCCCACGAGGTTGAGCTTGCCGCCCGCGGATTCCGGCCCCTGGTACCAGGCGTAGTCGCTGAGCGGGCCCTCGATCGGGAAGATCCGCTCGCGGAACTGGGCCTCGCTGACCGCGGCCCCGCCGCGCGCCGCGTATTCCCATTCGACCTCGGTCGGCAGGCGCAGATAGGCGGCCACGCCCTGGACGTGCGGCAGCGCGTCGGCGTGGTTGGTGAGCTGCCATTCGCTGAGCCGGCGCGCGTAGCCGACCGCGTCGAACCAGGAGATCGCCGACTGCGGCAGCCGGCCGCCCATGGCGGGCTTCGGGCAGCTGTCGTTCATGACCGCGGCGTACTGATCCCGGGTGACCTCGTATTTGCCGATGTAGAACAGGCGGCCGCCGTCGGGTCCGACCAGCGAGCCCAGGATGTGCTCGCGCCGGATGTAGTCGGCAAAGCCGGTATCCTCGTCGGTGCCGCCGAGCCGGATCGCCCGGTCGGCGAGCGGCGTGTCCTCGGCAGGCGTCGCGACCGGCCGGAACGCCATGCGCCCGCCGCAGGGCAACGGCAGGATCAGATCGCCGTCGGCGGGCTTGGGGTTGAAGTACTTGTCGGGCCAGGCGGCGGGCTCCTGGCCGTGCGCCGGCGACCACGCCAGGACGCCCAGCAGCAGGGCGGCGATCAGGGTCGACGGCCGGCGCGATCTAGACACGGCGGATTCCCTCTCCCGGCTCGAGCCGGGCCGCGCGCAGGCCGCCCGCGAGTGCTGCCAGCGCGGCGCCCGCGTGGGTCGCCAACGCCGCGACCGCGAGGTGCAGCGGCTCGAGCGTGCACACCGGCCCGCCCGCCGCGACCGCGGCGAAGCGGGCGTTGATCGTCAGCGCGACCAGGCTATAGCCAAGGACGGCCAAAGCAAATCCGAGAAGTGCGATGCAGAGCGCCTGGACCACGGGCAAGGCGACCAGGGTGGCGCTCGAGCCGCCGAGCAGGCGGACGATGCTGAAGCGCCTCGCGCTTCCGCGCGACGTTGGCCCAGACGTTGGTGCCGAGCGCGGCGAGATAGCCGCTGCCGCCGATCAGCACGAGCCAGGAGAATACAGCCCGCAGGTTGCGATCGAGCGCCTGCACGGCCTCGATCCGGTCGACCTCGGCGCGCACGTCGAGCCGGAACGGCGGCGCCTGCAGGCGCGCGCTGAGCGCCGGCACGGCCTCGATGCTGCGGGCGTAGACGCGCAGGCTCTCGACCTCGTCCGGCCGCTCGGCGAGCGGCTTGCCGTTGGTGACGCCCTGATCGGGGAGGGCGAAGCCGTCGAGGAACGCCTCGATCCGCTCGAGGGTCGGATAGGCGACCATGGCCGAGCGCCGCCCGATCCGGCCCTCGGTCAGGATCTCGGCCACCTTGAAAGTGAAGGTGAGCGTCTCGGGCGTGCCCTTGACCTCGCCGCGGACCGCCCGGCCCCGGACCGGGTCCCCGACCTTGAGCTGGAGCCGGGTCGCGAGCTGCGGCGCGAGCACGATCTGGTCGGCCGTCAGCGCCGGCAGGCCCGGCGGCAGCAGCGGATCGCCCGCGGCGCTCGGGATCAGGTCGGCCTCGAACAGGCCTCTCGGCTCGCCGCTCGGTCGCTCGAGGTAGAGGGTCTGGGCGAAGGAGCGGGGCTTCGGCACCAGGAACCCGACCTCGGGCAGGGCCCGGAGCGCGTCGAGGTCGGCTTGCGTCAGCTGGTAGTTGCCGACCACCAGGATCTCGCGGTTGGCCGGCTGCTCGCGCAGCGCCTGCAGGGTGCCGCTGACGATCCCGTGCTTCAGGCCGTAGAGGATCAGGAGCGGCGCCAGCACGGCCGCGAGCGCCAGGCCCTGGCAGATCGCCATCAGGCGCTCGTGACGGAGGTCCGCGAGCGCGAGCCGGGCGGCGATCAGCACGGCAGCACCCCGGCAGCCGCACCGGCGCGCGTGACGCGGCTCTGCCAGAGGTTGGCCTCGCTCGCCCATTCCAGGCGGAGCTGCTCGAGGCCCAGGCGCGCGGCGATCTCGGGCTCGTGGCTGACCAGCAGCAGGCCGCAGCCGATCTCCCGGACCAGGTTCAGGAGCAGCTGCACGACGGTCTGGGCGTTGGCGGGGTCGAGGGCGGCGGTCGGCTCGTCGGCGAGCACGAAGCTCGGCTGGTGGACGATCGCGCGCGCGATCGCGACCCGCTGGCGCTGGCCGACCGAGAGCTGGGCCGGCGCCTCGGCGACCAGGCCCTCGAGGTCGAGGCGCCGGCAGACGTCGCGCAGAAGGTCCGGGATCGGGGCGCCCGCTCAGCTGCTGGACCAGCTCGATGTTCTGGCGGACGGAAAGGAAGGGCAGCAGCGCGCCGGTCTGCGGCAGATAGCCCATGTGGCGGGCGCGCAGCCTGGCCAGCTGGTCGCGGCGGCCGCGCCGCCAGAGGCCGAACAGGTCGACCGCGGCCGCCTTGCCGTCCGCGAGCTCGAAGCGCAGGGCCGCATCCGGCATCAGCGCGAGACCGATCAGCTCGAGCAGCGTGCTCTTGCCGCAGCCGTTGGGTCCGGCCAGCAGCAGCCGGTCGCCCGGCTCGAGCGTCAGCCGCTCGACGGTCAGCGCGAAGCTGCGGTCGCGTCCGGCCCGATGCTTGCTGAGGCCCTCGAGCGTGAGCCTGGCCGCCACCCGCGGGGCTCCGCTTCAGGGCAGCCGCGAGAGCGGGATCGCGAACACCTGCTCGCCGGGCGGCAGCGCCCTGGTAGAGCGCCGTCCAGAGCGCCGGATCGTTGTGGATCTGCTCGTAGTAGACGAGCTTGGACTTGATCCCGTCGATGATCTCGCGCTGGCGACCGCCGCCGAGCTGGGCCCAGGCGTTCTGATCGAGGCCCATGATCTCGCTCTGATAGGGCAGGTCCTCGAGATACTCGCCGACGGCGGAGCCGAGGCTCTGGAAATCGACGTCGACCACCCGGTCGGGCTCGCGCGCCATCACCGCCATCGCCTCGCGCAGCTGCTGGAACAGCAGGCCCGCATCCATGCGCACGGCGAGATTGCCCTCGAACTTGTCGACCAGCGCCTTGAGCACATCACGCATGGTCGCGAGCTGGTTCTTGGACAGCATCAGGCGGATCTCCGGCACCTTGCGCCTCGGGTCCTCGAAGGCGATCTCGGACATCCAGGCCTCGAACACGCTCGGCGCCTGGGTCCCCTCGACCCGCCCGAGGTAGGCCAGCTGCATGGCGAGGCCGACCAGGCGCGCCTGGTCGGCGACCGGATCGCCGGTCGACGCCTCGGCCCGGCTGACGACGCCTTGCGCGGTATCCTGGAGCTGCCCGACCAGAGTCTGGCTGAGCGTGTTGACCGCGCTGGTGAAGGCCGCAACGCTGCCATCGGCGACCGGATAATAGAGGTTGGCGCCGTTGAATTTGGACAGCGCGCGGTAGGCCTGCTCGGCGCTGGCGTGGTCGAATTCGCCGGCCGGCGTCTTGAGGTGCAGGGTGTAGATCGCGACGCCTTTGTCGGCGGCGGCGGCGTTGACCTCGGCCGGCGCCAGCTTGACCGAGGCGTTGGGATCGTCGCGAGCGCGCGGGCCCGGCGTCGGTGATCAGGATGATGTAGCGGCCATCGAACTTCGGCCAGTCGACCTGCTTGATCGCGGCGTTGACCCCGGCCATCGAATCCTCGTCGAAGCCTTTGCTCGACACGGTCGCTTCCTTGACGTCGGCCAGATCCTTGATCACCTGGCTCGGGTCCTGGTCGGGGGCGAGGTTGACGTAGGTCTTGGTCAGATAGTCGAGCTTGGGCACGAGCTTCAGGCTGTCGCGAAAGGCGATCAGGCCGAAATCGACGCGCTTGCCGACCTCGGAGGCGGCGACCGTGTCGTAGATGTGCTTGATCGCGCCCCGGGTCGAATCGATGTAGGGGCCCATCGAGGTCGTGGTGTCGATCACGAACACGATCCCGGCCTTGAAGCGCTTGAGCAGCTCCTCGCGGCTCGGCCGCTGCGGCTGCAGCGGGTTGATGCCGAGCGGTATCGAGGCGACCTTGAGGATCTTGCTGCGAAAGCCGCTCGCCAGGTACATGTCCTCGAACTGCAGGATCGGCAGCAGGTAAAAGTGCTCGGCGATGTCGATGTAGGTCTCGGGCTCGATCGAGACGACCCCGGAATCCGGTGGCAGCTGGTTGGCGATCGCCTGCTTGCGCAGCTCGGCCGCGCGCGGCACGACGTTCTCGGACTCCAGGAGGTCGATCAGCCCGTCGCGCGTGTTGAACAGGAGCGTGCGCTCGCGCCCGGCCGGGTTGCTGAACGCGGCGACGATGGTCTGCTTCCAGTCGATCGTGGCATCGGCCGGCAGCCAGCCCGTCTTGCTGCCGTCACGGGTCCGCCCGACCTCGACCCAGGGCTTCCCGCCGACGTCCTTGCGGTCGTACACGTAGAGGAGCGAGAACGCCGGCAGGGCCGCTTCGAGGACCTGGGCATCGGCCGCCGGCTGGGCGCGCAGATCCATCCCCGGCCGGGTCAGGACCTTCTGGAAGAGGGTATGCTTGCCCTCCATGAGCAGCGGCTGGCGATCGGCCTGCGCCGCCGGCGCCATGAGCGCGCCCGCGACCACCAGCAGCAGCGCCGTCACCGATGCCGTCAAGGACCGTCCCGCCATCCGACCCTCCCCCCTGCGCCCGCGCGGCCCGGCCGGGCTCACTGGCCCGGCGGCCGCGGGCAGACCTGCCCGGCCCAGGGCTCGGTCGCGTGCTCGCCCGTGCACAAGGCCCGCAGATCGGCCTCCGCCTCGCTCACACCGGCGTCGATCGCCCGTTTATAGTAAAGCGCCGCCTGCTCGGGGTTGGCCTTGGAAAAGGGCGAGCTCTGAGCACTATAGTACGCCGGATCGTACCAGCGCCCGATCGCCCGGAGCGCCGGCCCGCTGCCCCGCTTCATCGCCTCCTCGAACGCCAGCAGCGCGGTCTCCAGATCGCCCCCCTGGGCCGCGCCCTGGCCGAGCTCGAACAGCCGGTCGCCGGTCGGCTCCGGCGTCTTGCCGACGTAGTCGAGCAGCTCGGCGCGCCAGTTGTGCGCCGGTTCGGGGGTCGGAGTCGGGGTCGGCGCCGGCTGGGGTGCCGGCGCAGGCGCCGGCGTGGGCGTCGGAGTTGGGGGAACTGGAGTCGGGGGTGCTGGCGTCGCTATCGGCTCCGGCGGCGACGGCTCGAGCCAGCGGTCCAGCAGCCCCGCCTGCCAGATACCGCCGAGGATCAGGAGCAGCGCCAGCAGGCCGATCGCCGGCCCCAGCCAGCGCTTGGGCCTGGGCACAGGCTCTGGCTCCGGCTCAGGGGGCTTCGGTTCGGGCTCCGGCGGCTCGGGCTCGGGCGCAGGCGGCTCGCGGCTCGGGCGCAGGCGGCTCGGGCTCGGGCGGCTCGGGCTCGAGCCGCGGCGGCTCCGGGATCGGTGTGACCGGCGGGGGGGCCGGCTCGGGAGCCGGCGGCGGCGCCGCGGGTCGGACCGGCGCCGCGGGCTGGCGCGGCTCCCGGGTCGGCCGGGCGAGGGTCCGGTCGGCCGCCCCCGGCGAGGGCGCGATGTCCGGCCAGTAGCTCCGCAGCGTCAGGCCGAGGGCCGGCAGCTCCAGCTCGATCGGCGCATCGGCCGCCATCCGGTCGACCACCGCCGGCCCGACCTTGAGGACGACCCCGCCAGCCTCGGGCTCGACCGCGTCCGGCTCGAGCAGCACCGGGCTGTTCTGCCAGCCCTGCGGCCCCAGATGCTCGGCCTCGGCACCGCGCCGGCGCAGCCGGAACCTGGGGTCGGCGAGCTCGTCCACCCCCTCGAGCCGGAGGCGGGCGTGGCCCGGCGGCGCGCCGGTATCCTCCTCGATGGTCAGGCGGACGCCGTCAGTCATGGGGGTCAGTCATGGGGGTCAGTCATGGGGGTCAGTCATGGGGGTCAGCCATGGAGGGCGCTGCCCTGGAGGCCTTTGACCAGCTGGCCGATCCGCAGATTCTGCTCGAGATCGACCGTCTGGCCCTGGCTCTGGGTCGCGTTGTCGCGAACCAGCTGAACCAAGGCGAACACCCAGTCGGTGATGTAGGTGTCGGTGTAGGGCAAGGGCTCCGAGCCGAGGCCGCGGGCATCGTGGTTGACCGGCCGGGGCGCGAACACCGGCCGGGGCAGCTCGCCGTCCGCAACCTGAGGCCGCTGCTCCAATGGATCCCGATCGAACCCGAGCTGGGCCACGAAGCGGTTGATCAGGGTCGCCGCGAGCAGCGCGGGCTTGGCCGGATTGCTGCGCTCGATGTAGGTGAAGCGGCGCACCGCCGCGCTCACTTGGCCAGCGACCTGCCGGCGTTTGGCCCCGCCGATCAGCTCGCTGGTCAACTCCGCGAGGTTCGTGCTCTCGAGATGGAGGCTGTGGCAGAGCCGGGCGTTGTGCGGCACCCTGTGCAGGCGCTCCATCCAATGCTTGAGCGCCGCCTCGGCCAGCATCTCCTCGCGGGTGCGGGCGATCACCGCGCCCCCTGCGGGGCCCCCTGCAGAACCATTGCCGCCGCCCGGCTCCGCCGCCCCGGGCCGCGACAGGCCGGTGGGCAGAGGCCGCGGCCGGCGCGCTGCACCGGCCTGCGACCGGCTGACGATCACCGTGTCCTCGGGCGGCTGCGCCTCGACCCGGTAGAGCACGTCGGCGAGCTCGTCGGCCGGCACCTGGAGCGCCCGGATCAGATGGCCGAAGCGCCCGAGATCCGCGGTCCCGTACAGCTCCTCGACGATCTTGCCGGCGACCGCGAGACGCTGCTCCAGGCGCTCTTCCAGATCGTCCGAGACGTAGAAGCGCTTGAGGCGCTCGGCCATCTGCCCGCGCAGGGTCATGAGCCGGCTCTGCACCTGGCTCTGCTTGAGCGCCGGGTTGCAGACCGGAGCCAGCAACTCCGCAAGGTAACCGACCCCGCCGTCGTTCAGCTTCAAGGCCTCGTCCCACGCGCGCCCGGCGTCCTGGAAGTGCGTCCGCACCGCCCCGACCCCGAGACAGGACCCCCGAAGATTGCCCAGATAGTCCACCCGATCCGGGCGCACCTCGACCTCGCGCTTGCGCTTGGGGTCCGCGGGATCGTCCTCGTAGACGATGATCGTCTCGGCCGGGTAGTTGGGATTGCGCAGCCAGTAGCAGTTGGCGAATGGCTTGCCCGGGGTCCACTCGTCCGGCCAGTCGTGGGCCTTGCCGAACGAGCCGGTCAGGGACGCCTCCATGCGGTTCTTGAACCGGACGCCGGGGTCCTTGGCGTCGCCGCCCGCCTTCTCGACGAAATGGGTGTCGAACTTGGTCAGCACGAAGAACAGGACGCAGGGCTTGCCCGCCCGCTCCGCCGCTGTTGGCCCATGCGAGAGCGCGATCCAGTGGTCGATCATGTTGGGCAGCGTCGTGACCTCGAGGTTGGAGGGCGGGATGCACAGCAGCATCGAGGTCAGCTCCTGCTCGGCGACGTAGCGGTCGAACAGATAGGCGACCTTGCCGCGCAGGAAGGTCTCCTTGAGCGCGTCCTCCTTCTCCAGGAACTCGGCGAGCGGCAACGGCTGGCGCGAGCGCGCGCCCGGGAAGTCGAGCAGATCGGTGTCCTTGAAGAACGGCCAGGGCTGCTCGGCCATGACGATCCGGAGCTCGGCGGTGAGCGCCGCGATCACCGGCCGCGGCAGCTGCACCGGCGATCCCGTGAAGCTCCGGATCGCGAGCTGCTCCTGATCCCCGTGCCCGAGCCCGGCCAGCGTCGCGACGTCGATGATGCTCTTCTCGCGCGGGATCAGGGCATCGATCGGGCAGTACGCCTCGGCCGCGTGGCCCAGTCGCTCGAGCGCCGCAAGCAAGGTCCGGCAAAGGTAAGAAAAACGCTCGTGGCCGCCCCAGAGCAGGCTGAACAGCTCGGTTCGAGCCTCGCCGTCGAGCTTGGGCGCGAGCGCCGAGGCCTCGTCCCAGAAGCTGGCCAGCGCGCCGAGATAGGGCACGCCCGCGAACTGCTGCTCGAAATACTCCTGAATGTCCCAGACGTCCTCGTCGGACAGGCCCGGCCGTTCCGCGCCCGCGGCCGCGCGGGCAGCCGCCAGCACGGCATCGATCCGCTCCGCGGTCGGCAGCGGCTCGACCTTGAGGTCGCCGTCCAGGAAGAAGGTATTGCCGATGATCTTGATGATGTCGGCGGCCGACAAAAGACGCAGGCAGACCGGATGGCCTTGCGGGTGCGGCTGGGCGCGGATCGAGAAGCGGGTCACGAGGCCGGTCGATTCCTTCTCGCCGACCGGGTTGATGTCGCGGATGAAGTCCTTGGCCTCGCCCTCGAAGACGCTCCGCAGCGGCCGGTCGCTGGGCGCGGCGAGCACCGACACCAGATAGGACTTGCCGGCCTGGCTCGGGCCGAACACGCCGACGCACATCGGCCGCTCGACCGCCGCCTCGAGCTTCCTCGCGGTGGTCGTGAACCGGCGGAACTCGCGGGTCAGCACCGGCCGCTCGGGGCCGATCGTGGCCTGGTTGGCGGGCGTCTCGAACCAGTCGATCGCGCCCCGCGCGTGCCCGGCCGTCTCCCGGCAAATCTCAGCGAGCTTGGCATTGTCCACCATGACGTCCTCCCGCCCGCTCAGCGCACCGCGAGAATGCCGGTATCGAGCCAGTAGGCGTCGTCGGAGCCGAGCGTCTGCAGGCGGAGCACGACGTCGCTGGTCCTCAGGCTGTCCCGCTGGGCGTCGACCACATCCACGATCCGGAACTCCTCCTTGATCGCCTCGGCGTTCTGGCGGCGCTCCTCGGCCATGTCGTCGTCCGCCTCGGCGTCGAGCTCGGCCCGCTCCAAGGTCACGGTGAACGGCTTGTGCTGGCTCGCCGCGCGCTGCGGGTTGGCGAACTTCAGGCTGTAGAGCGGGCTCGCCATCCAGCGCTCGAGCGGCAGCTGGCGAAAGCCGATCCGCATCGGCGCCGCGAGGCGGACCTCGGCGCTGGCCGGCGCCTGCGCCGCCTTCTTGTCCAGATCGAGCTCCTTGAAGATCAGCTTCTCGTCCAGGATCTGGCCGGAGAGCTCCATCTGGCCGACATAGCGCGCGGTCGACTTCAGCAGCAGCCGCTTGGTGTCGAGGCTGAAGTTCTCGATCTGGCCCTCCGCCAGGATGCAGAGCATGGCGCCGACCACGACCGTGCTCTTGGGGTCGTCGATCCCGAGATTGTCCTTGCCGCGGAACGGATACCAGGTGCCGACCCGGTAGCGGTGCATGGGGATCAGGCGATCGGGCGTCACCGGCATCAGCTCCACCAGCATGTCGCCGATGGTCGGCAGGCGCGAGGGCCGGCCGGTCACCAGCACGATGTCGCAGTCGAGCGCATGGATCGCCTCGGCGAGCAGGCCGATCACCTGGCGCATGACGCTGCGCACGACCTGCTCGATCTGGCGGGCATCGAGCGCGAAGCTGGTGCCGATCAGCCGGAAGTCGCGGGCGCCGGCCCGGCGCACGGCCTCCTCGAGATAGGCCGCGACCCGCAGGCCGACCAGGTCGCCCGCCTGGCGCTCTCCGAGCGCCTCGGGCGGCACGCCGAAGAACTCGCCGAAGGACAGCGTGCGCGCCGGCGCATCGACCAGCGCCTCGCCCTCCTCGACCGCGTGCAGCATGGCGAGCCCGATCGGGATCAGGACCCGGGTCACGAACAGGCGCCGGAGCTGCTTTTGCTGCTCCTCCATGCCGATCCGGTCGCCGCCGAACAGCTCCTGCAGCAGCTCGCGGGCGTTGGGCAGGCCGGCCTCGCGCAGCTGCGCGGCCAGCGCCGGCAGGACGACCCGCTCGATCACCGCCTGCAGGATGTCGTCGCCGGCGATCTTGAAGCCCTCGCGGAAGTTCTGGGTCGGCAGGATCGACCGGTTGTCCTCCGAACAGTAGGTGGTGATGATCAGGTCCGTGGTGCCGCCGCCGATGTCGACGCTCGCGATCCGCAGGCTCGGCTGCACCGGCGCAGCCGCCGGCGCCGGCTGGGCCGGATCGTCGACGAACGGCCGCTCCTTGCCCAACAGCCGGAAGAACTCGGTCAGCTGGCCCGAGAACTTCTGGGTGATCTCGGTGTACAGATAGACCAGATGGGTGCAGCTCGCCTCGTCCCAGCGGATCACCACCCGCGGCTCGGTCAAGCCCGGCGGCGGTTGCTGGCTCCAGCCGAGCAGGTCCCAGACCAGGCGGACCGCGCCCTCGGCGCGCGAGCGCATCAGGCGCTGCTCCTGCAAGGGCGTCGCCGGCGGCAGGGTGATGATGATCCGCTTGAGGCGCCTTGGCACGTCCGACTGCTTGCGGCCCTCGCGCAGCCCCGGCTGATTGATCAGGCAGAGCGCCTGGACCACGATCTCGCTGATCATGAAGCCATAGAGCGCCGAGCGCGAGAACTTGGAGCGGATCGCGCCCTGCTTGCTGTCGCTGCGCCGGCGACGGAGTCCGGCCTTCTCTTCGGCCTCGATCTGGCGGATCACGTCGCCGGTCTCGTTGATGAACCGGCGCGCCGCCCGGGCGATGCCCGGGTCTTCGCCCGCGCTGGTGTAATCGCCGGCCTGGAAGCGCCATTCCTGATTGACCGGATCGACCGACCAGAGGTAGCGCTTGGGGCTCGACATGCCGGTCGTGGCCTCGGTGCCGACGGCAGCGCCCGCGACCCGGACCGCCTCCGGCCCGACCCTGACCAGGCTCGGCCAGAAGAAGCTCCGGCTGCGCCCCGCCCGCCTCGCGATGTGCTCCTTGCCGAAGCCGGCCTGGGCGAACTCGACCCGGGTCTCGAACGGCTCGGCGTAGACCAGCTGCGGCCGGCCGAGGTCGCGCAGCTCGAGCACATAGCTGTTGTTGAGGTCGAACTGGGCCTGATCCGGGTAGGTCTCGATCAGGATGCCGCAGGTCCGGCTGTTGCCGACGTCCAGGACCAGGTCGACGTCGACCGGCGCGTAGCGGCGCTCGGGCGAGATCGTGTCGAGCAGCTTGAGGCGCGGCGGGCGGAGCGCGTCGTCGAGCAGCTCGAGCAGGGTCAGATAGCGCGCCCAATGCTCGTGGCGGTAGGGGAAATCCTCCTCGCGCAGCGGCCGCCCGGGGCGTTGGGCCTGCTTGAACTCGCGGAACAGCTCCAAGAGCCAGTCGTCGACCCATTTCTGCGGGTCCTGGCCGCCGAACGCCTCGGGCTCCGGCCAGGCGAGGAACCAGCTCATCTCCTCCGGCCGCCAGGCGAAGCGGAACTCCTGCTCGTCCTTGGCGTCCTCGAACGAGGGGACCAGATAGGCGCGGTTCGCGACCCGCTGCGCGACGTCGGTATCGAAGGCCAGGACCACGCGGTGGCTCAATGCCCGCGGCCCTTCGGGCGCATCGAGCGGGGTCACGAGTGCCCGCGCCCAGTTGGTCGGCCCGGCGTCGAGCAGCTCCTCGCCATAGGCGCCGCGCCCGGGCCGGACGCGCAGATAGGGCACCGGCACCCACTTGTTCAGGAACGGCTCGAGCGCCTTGACCTTGTTGACGTCGTAGTGCTGCTCCTCGGGATCACTGGCGCCGAGGATCGGCGCATCGCGCTCGTCGTCGCCGGTGAGCGGGATGAAGCGCAGCCGGACCGAGCCATCGTCGAGCGTCACCGACCGGTCGGGGCGCTCGATGAAGCTCCGGGCAAGCCGCTTGGTCTCCTCGAGATTGAAGCCGAAATCCAGGAACTGGACGCCGCTGTAGGGCACCAGGGTGACCGTCTTCTTCCACTCGGTCAGCGGCTTCAGCATCGCCTTGGGTCCGTCAGCATCACTGTCGATCCGGCGCTGGGCCCGCGGGCGGGCAGGCGGGTGGCTCGGGCGGCGGCGGCGTGTCGGTGATCTCGAACTCCTTGACCAGCACGGGCTGCCTGGGTTGCTCGACCATAGCGTCGACCTGTTGCCGATCGCCCAGCACATCGAGCTCGACCCGGAACGGGATCGCCCGCCGGCGCTCGCTCTTCCGGCTGAACAGGGTCACGTATACCTGATAGGTGCCGTTGCCGGGCTTGCTCGGCCAGAAGACGTTCTCGATCGGCGTGCGCGAGAACCGCCCGCTGGCGTTCATGTCGACGTCGAGGCGCCCGCCGCAGGCGCTCCTCTGGTTGAACCAGATCGTCGCGCCGTCCGGACAGACGACCGCGAGATCGAGATCGGCCAGGCCCTCCCAGCCGAGCGACACGGTCACCTTGCCGGTCTGGCCGCCCGCCTGCTGGCGGCGGCGGTCGAGCTCGGAGACCTGGCAATCGGGCGGCGGCGGCGGCGCCTCGGCCTTGGGCGGCGGCGGCGGCGGCGGAGGCGGCGGAGGCTGAGGCTCGGGCGGTGGCGGCGGCGGAGACGGCGGTTCGGGCGGAACCTCGGCGTGGGTCGCGGGCGGTGACTCGGGGCGGCAGCTTGCCGCGGCGCCCGCGAGCCGGCGCTGCAGCTGGGCGATCTCCTGCTCGAGCTGGCGTTCGCGCTCCATCTCGCGGGCGAGGTCGTCGTTCGCGGCGACCGCGGCGGGCAGCGGGCAGCGGGCGAGCCAACCCGGCCAGACGCCACCGCCGGGCCAGCCGACGCCGCAGGCGATCAGCATCAGATAGCCGATCGTGGCGGCGAGCAAGGCGAACAGCAGCCAGAGCCAGCCTGCCGGCGAGACCAGGACGCGACGCTCGACGATCACCGGCAGAATCGTGGCGGCGGCCGCTGCAGCCGGCGGCGGCGGCACGGCGGCTCCGGCTCCGGCTCCGGCGTCGGGCGTGGGCGCGGCCGGCGCGGGCCGGCGGGTCCGGATCCAGCTGCCGAGCACGCCCTTGGGCGCGTCCGGATAGTCCTTGAGATGGGCCCAGGCGAGCAGCACCGGCTGGCCCGCGACCACCCGGACGAAGCCCGGGTCCGGGATCTCGAGCGCCGCCCGGAGCAGCGCCGCCTTCTGGGCGGCGTCCGGACCCTGCGACTGGGCGAGGCGATCGGCGAGCGCCCGGATGTCGTCGTAGCGCTGCCGGAGGCGCTGCTCGGCCTCGGCCCGGGCGGCCGGTGCCAGCGTGTCCAGGGGCGCCGCCACGCCGTCCCGCGGCGCGTACCAGTCGGTCGTGCGGCCATCCGGGTTGGGCACCGGCTCGGCGAACAGGGCGGCGTGATCTTCGCTGAGATGCTGGGTCAGGACCTGGACCAGCAGGCCGTAGTCGCGCTGCCCGGGCGCACCGACCGGACGCAGGCCCTGATTGGGCGTGCTGGCGATCCAACGGCTGTCCATGCGCTTGGCGCCTCAGACCGACGTCGTCAACCGGGCGCGCCGGCGGGCGTCGCTCACCGCTTAGGCGCCGCGCCGGGCGGCGGTGGCGGCGGCTGGGTCGGCGCGCCAGGCTCGGGCGCCGGCGCCTGCGGAGGTTTGGCGCTCGCCGGCGGCGCGGGCGGTTTGGCGCTGGTCGCCGGCGCTGGCGCGGCGCCGGTGTCGGGCGTGGGCGCCGAGGGGGATGGTTGCGGGCTCGGCTGCGGGCTCGGCTGCGGGCTCGGCTGCGGTTGGGCCGGCGGTGTTGCGGACGCGACCTGCGGCTGGCAGGGGTCGTCGAGCAGCGTGTGCGGGACGCCGTGCTCGCTCAGGAAGGCGGCCAGCGCGCTCGCCTGGAGCGCATAGTTGAGCCGGCTCGAGCTCTCCTGGTCGACCCGGATGAAGGTGTTGATCCCGACCACCCGGCCGCAGCTGTCGACCAGCGGGCCGCCGCTGTTGCCGGGTGAGATGTTGGCGGTATGGACGATGATCGGCAGATCCGGCCCGGCTTTCTGGATCACGGTGACCACGCCCTGGGTCACGGCCATCTGCGGGATCGCCGTGGGGTCGCCGTTGCGCAGCGCCTGAAAGTTGACATCGGTCT
>CAVTFM010000024.1:0-96089 GCA_963733965.1 uncultured Alphaproteobacteria bacterium | reverse complement strand
GGCTGCGGCGGTGATCGCCTTCGGCGATCTTTCAGCTGGCCAACGGCGCGCTGGGCACGCTGCTGCCGGTACGCTTGGGGCAGGCGGCGGGCGGCGAGTCGCGACGGGCCTATCTCCACCGCCTATGCCGGCGGTTTTCTGATCGGCTGCCTGATCGGCGCGCGGCTGTACCGGAAGGTCGGCCATATCCGCGCCTTGCGACCTTCGCCGCCACCGCCGCGGTCGCCTCGCTGCTGTTCCAGCTGGCGGTCGACACCACGCTCTGGTTCGTGCTCCGCGTGGTCCACGGCATCTGCATCGCCGGGCTTTCGACCGTGGTCGACAGCTGGATCAACGACCGGACGCCGAACGCCGCGCGTGGCCGGGTGATCGCGCTCTACACCATCACCATCACGCTGGCGCTCACCGGCAGCGAGTTCCTGATCGGCCTGTTCGACGTCGCCTCGCCGCAGCTGATCATGGTGGTGAGCGGCCTGTTCTCGCTCGCCCTGATCCCGGTCTCGCTGACCCGCGCCGAGACGCCTTCCCAGCCCAAGGTGGTGAGCGTCAGCGTGCGCCACCTCTATCACGTCGCGCCGGTCGCCGCGGTCGGCTGCTTCGCGGTCGGCTTCATGAACACCGCGGTCATGAACATCACGCCCTATTTTCTCAGCAAAGCCGCGGTACCGGTGGTCACCATCGGTCTGCTCATGGGCATGATCCAGACCGGGCGACTGGGCCTGCAGTGGCCGATTGGCCTGTTGTCCGACCGGATCGACCGGCGGCTCGTGATCCTCGGCGCCTCGGCCGCCATCTTCGTCATCATGCTGGCGCTCGCCCTGGTCGGGCCGGCCAAGGGCGCGGCGCTGCGCGGCGAAAGCGGCGAGCTGGTGCGGCTCGGCATCATCGCGCTGTTCTGCCTGTGGGGCGGCTTCGCGCTCACCCTCTATGCGATCTGCGTCGCCCATGCCCAGGACCGGGGCGCGCGGGGTGAGGCGGTCGCGTCGACCAGCTCGCTGCTGTTCGCCTGGGCGGCTGGGGCCACGGTCGGCCCGCTGGTCGTGGGCCTCGCGATGGAGCTGTTCGGCGAGCGGGTGCTGTTCGTCTCGGCGGCCTGGGTCGCGCTCCTGCTGGCGGCGTTCACCGGCTGGCGACTGGTGCTGCGCGAGCGACCGCCGGCCGAGGAGCGGAGCGGGTTCGCGGGCGTGCCGATCACCAGCCCGGTGATCGCCGAACTCGGGCCCGGCGAGCCCGGCCCGGCGCCGACCGTCGCCGCGGAGCGGATCGCCGCCGCCGAGTGAGGAAGGTCACGGCCCTGCAACCCCGGCGGCCGTGCGGCAGATCTGGCAGAGACCGCGCACCTCGACCGTCTCCCTTGCGACCGCGAAGCCCTGGCCTTCCGCCTGCTCGGCGATCGCCGTCTGGATCGCCGGCGCCTCGAACTCGCTGACCGCGCCGCAGGCGTCGCAGATCAGGAACTGGCCCTCATGCGCGGCGTCCGGGTCCGGGCAGCCGACATAGGCGTTCAGGCTCTCCAGCCGATGCACCAGGCCATGCGCCATCAGGAAGTCGAGCGCCCGGTAGACCGTCGGCGGCTTGGCCGTCCCCGCCGCGCTGCCGAGCTCGTGCAGGATGTCGTAGGCTTTGACCGCGGCGTGGCCCTGCCAGACCAGCTCGAGCACCCGGCGGCGCAGGCGGGTCAGGCGTGCGCCCCGCCGGGTGCAGAGCACGGCCGCCTTGGACAGCGCGTCGTCGACGCACTGCTCGTGGTCGTGATGGCTGTCGGCGAGGTCCAAGGCCGGTCATCCGGTTGCTGCCTGCCCCGCAAGATTGTTACTCCATCGCCCGGCGTAAAGGAATCCCATCGCGGTGCGCTTGCGCAGGCCCGGCGCCCGCCGGTAGTCTCGGGGCGCGCCGACGACCAAGCCGGGGGGGCATCATGGCGGCCGACGATCGGACCCTGAAGACGGTCCTGAGCGAAGAGCGGATTCCGACCCACTGGTACAATCTCGCAGCCGACCTGCCGGAGCCGCCGGCACCACCCCTGCATCCGGGGACGCTGCAGCCGATCGGCCCGGCCGAGCTGGCACCTCTGTTCCCGATGGCGCTGATCCTCCAGGAGGTGAGCCAGGAGCGGGAGATCGAGATCCCGGATGCGGTCCGCGACGTCTATCGCCTCTGGCGGCCGACGCCGCTCTACCGGGCGCGCCGGCTCGAGCGCTTCCTCGATACCCCGGCCCGGATCTACTACAAATACGAGGGCGTGAGCCCGGCCGGCAGCCACAAGCCGAACACCGCGGTGCCCCAGGCCTGGTACAACAAAGAGGCGGGCATCACCCGGATCGCGACCGAGACTGGTGCTGGCCAGTGGGGCTCGGCGCTGGCGCTGGCCGGCAGCCTGTTCGGGCTCCAGGTCGACGTCTACATGGTCCGGGTCAGCTTCGAGCAGAAGCCCTATCGCCGGGCGCTGATGGAGAGCTACGGCGCCCGCTGCGTCGCCTCGCCCTCGAACGAGACCGAGGCCGGCCGGAAGATCCTGGCCGCGCATCCGGACAGCACCGGCTCGCTCGGGATCGCGATCTCCGAGGCGGTCGAGATGGCGGCCAGGCGCGACGACACCCACTATGCGCTCGGCAGCGTGCTCAACCACGTGCTCCTGCATCAGACCGTGATCGGCCAGGAGGCGATCCTTCAGCTCGAGCAGGCGGGCGACTATCCGGACGTGGTGGTCGGCTGCACCGGCGGCGGCTCCAACTTCGCCGGCATCGCCTTCCCGTTCCTGGGCGCCATGCTGCAAGGCGGCCCGAAGGTCGAGGTGATCGCCTGCGAGCCGGCCGCCTGCCCGTCCTTGACCCGCGGCAGGTTCGCCTACGACTTCGGCGACACCGGCCATCTGACGCCCTTGGTCAAGATGCACACGCTGGGCTCGGAGTTCATCCCGCCCGGCTTCCACGCCGGCGGGCTCCGCTACCACGGCATGGCGCCGATGGTGAGCCACCTGCTCGACAAGGGCCTGATCGAGGCGGTCGCCTACCATCAGGTCGAGTGCTTCAAGGCCGGCATCGACTTCGCGAGGGTCGAGGGCGTGCTGCCGGCGCCCGAGGCGAACCATGCGGTCAAGGGTGCCATCGACCAGGCCTTGAAGTGCAAGGCGGCCGGCGAGAGCAAGGTGATTCTGTTCAACCTGTGCGGCCACGGCCATTTCGACATGCAGGCCTACGCCGATTACTTCGCGGGCAAGCTCACCGACCAGAGCTACGACGAGGCCGACCTCCAGGCCTCGCTCGCGCATTTGCCGAAGGTCGCGGCGGCCTGAACGGGCAACCGACCACCGGCGAGGACCGCACCTTGCCGCGATCCTGAACGCCTCTGCGGCCGGGCTGCCACGTACTGAATGTGATCGTGAGCTTATGACCGCCGTCAATATCGGTGGCAATGGTTCGGGGAAACGTAAGTGCGCACCTCTTCGGATCAACTGTCGTCTTATGGCCGGTGGCTTGTACCGACGCCTGCGTACGGACAAGCTGCATCGGCATGTCTGGCGGTGCGATGGTGCTCGGAAGGAGGTCGCTTCGATTTGCACGCCGTTCCAGCGGTGTGACTGGCTTCTTCCTCGCTGGTGCGCGGTCCGCGCTGGCTTCGGCCTCAGCGTGACGGGCTGGTGCCACCAGATGGCCAACCGCATCCTGCGACCGGCAGGGGTCGACGTCAGTGCGGCCAGGGGTCACGGACTACTTACCATTTCTGGGGTAAGTATGGACGCGATGCCTTGTCCGACGATACGTGGCCGGAATCTGGACCACTGCTCGAAGCCCGAGGCGACCGCAGGACTGCATGAGGAAGTCCGAACCCCGTTCTTGCCCGGACCCAAGCCGCGAGGCGGGCCGCTACCATCGGTACCGGGACGGCTCGACCGGCTGATCGACGAGCATCTCGGGGCCGACTACGCGTCCGACAAGCGTGCCCGTCTTCGCCAACTCGCTGCGGCGGTCGAGCCGGAGCCAGTCGCGCTCGTTCAAGCGGCATTTCAATCGAAGCAGATGCCTCATAGCCCGACCGAGATTGGAGCGGTTGTATCGATGTCCAAAGACGATGTGTCTTACGAGCACGAGCGTCGATCTCTAGCCGCCCTCGGCCGCACGGACTATCGAGAACTGCTATGAGGTACTCGACCGGAGCGCCGCTCGATTTCCAAGGCCGAATTCGCCCTGACGATCTGTACAAGGCAGCAGCAACCACGACGTCCAAAGCTGGCGAGATCCCTTCTCGTACGCCACCGATGACTGCGCGGTCGCGCCGAGGCCACTCGACGAGCGCGAGCCGCTGCTCCTTGCGCTGCAGGGCCTGGCGTGGGCGGCCCCGCTGCGCCGACCAAGGACACGCTGGCCGACCGCGGCGCCGCAGCTCTACCAGCCGACACGGCCGACGCCAGATCGCGGCGCTCCGCCGGCCGTCTGGCGCGGCGCCGCCGCTGCGGCTACAAGATCGCCGAGCGACAGCTTCGGGGGAGGACGCCATGCTGCGGATCTGGGGCCGCACCAACTCGATCAACGTCCAGAAGGTGATGTGGGCGGTGGGCGAGCTCGGGCTCGAGCACGAGCGGATCGACGCGGGCGGCGCCTTCGGCGGCCTCGATACCGAGGACTATGGCGAGCGCAACCCCAACCGCCGGGTCCCGACCCTCGAGGACGACGGCCTGGTGATGTGGGAATCCAACGCCTGCGTCCGCTATCTCGCGGCCCGCTACGACAAGGACGGCCTCTGGCCCGAGGACCCGGCGGCGCGCGCGCGGGCCGACATGTGGATGGACTGGCAGCAGACCACGCTGCTCGCCGACATGGTTGTGGTCTTCTGGGGCCTGATCCGGACGCCCGAGGACAAGCGCGACCATGGCGCGATCGACGCCGCGGCGAAGCGGCTCGGCGGCACCTGGCGGCTCCTGGAGACGCAGCTCGCGGGCCGCCGGTTCGTTGCCGGCGACCGCTTCACGATCGGCGACATCCCGGTCGGCGCCACCTGCTATCGCTACTTCGGCCTGCCGATCGAGCGGCCGTCGCTGCCCAACCTCGAGGCCTGGTACGAGCGACTGAAGCAGCGGCCGCCGTTCCGCAAGCACGTCATGCTGCCGATCACTTAGATATCGGACCGCGAAGCCCCCGGCTTCGCAGGCGCCGCGCCGCTCGCGACCACCGGAGGCTCGCTGGGACCCAGGACCGACCACGGAGGTCGGTCCGTCCAGCGAGCCTGGGAGCCAGGCGCGCCGCCAACCCGGGCGCGCAAGCCAATATCGGGAGGAAAAGATGCGCTATCGGCCTTTCGGGCGGACCGGGTTGCAGGTGTCCGAGCTGGTGTTCGGCGGCGGCTGGGTCGGCGGCATTCTGATTCACCAGGACGACGGGACCAAGCGGGCGGCGCTGCAGCGGGCGCTGGAGGCGGGCGTCAACTGGGTCGATACCGCCCCTTCCTATGGCGATGGCCAGTCGGAGGCCGCGCTCGGCTGGCTGCTCCGGGAGGTCGAGCCGACGCCCTACGTCTCGACCAAGGTGCGGCTGGATCTCGGCCGGCTGGACGACCTTCCGGGCCAGATCGAGGCGAGCCTGGACGCGAGCCTGAAGCGTCTGCGGCTGGACTCGGTCGACCTGTTCCAGCTGCACAATCCGATCGGGCCCGCCACCACGGATCAGCGGATCGCGGTCGAGCGGGTCCTGGGCAAGGGCGGCGTCGCGGACGTCTTCGACCGGCTGCGCGCGCAGGGCCTGACCCGGTTCATCGGCATCACCGCTCTGGGTGACGCCGGCGCCTGCCGCGCGGTGATCGCGAGCGGCCGGTTCGATTCCGCCCAGGTCTACTACAACCTGCTCAACCCGAGCGCCGGCCAACCCATGCCGCCCGGCTGGCGCGGCCAGGACTTCGGCGGCCTGCTGGCCGCCTGCCGGACGCATGGCGTCGCCGCCATGAACATCCGCGTGCTGGCCGGCGGCGTGATCGCGAGCGATCAGCGCCACGGCCGCGAGGTTCAGATCACCGACGACGCCGATCTGGCCACAGAGGGCGAGCGGGCGAGCGCGGTGTTTGCCCACCTCGGCGACCGCTACGGCACGCGCGCCCAGACCGCGATCCGCTTCGCGCTCGCCAATCCGGAGCTTGCCTGCGTCGTGGTCGGCATGGCCGAGCTTGCGCATCTGGAGGCGGCGCTGGCGGCGGCCGCCATGGGCCCCTTGCCGGAAGCGGCGCTGGCCGAACTCCGCGACCTCTACGCCAGCGGCTTCGGCCGCCGCTGAGCCCCGGCCCCGATCACCGGGCGATCGCGGCGACCTTGGCGCCCAGCGCCTCGATCAGATCGTCCGGTGCCAGCTCGATCTCGAGGCCGCGCCGGCCGCCGTTGACGAACACGCTCGCGTGCGCGCGCACCGAGGCGTCGACCAGCGCGGGCGACGGCTGGCGCTGGCCGAGCGGGCTGATGCCGCCCTTGACGTAGCCGCTCGCCCGCTCGGCCCGGCGCAGATCCGCCATCTCGGCGCGCTTCCCGCCCACCGCCGCCGCCAGCGCCTTCAGATTCAGCTCGCGATCGGCCGGCACGAGCGTCACGACCAGCATCCGCCCGTCGATCACCGCCATCAGCGTCTTCAACACCCGTGCCGGCGCGACGCCCATCAGCTCGGCCGCCTCCTGCGCGATGCCGGCATCAAGCCCGCCAAAGTCGTAGGCATGCAGCGCGAAAGCGACGCCCGCCCGCTCGAGTGCCCGGACCGCCGGCGTACTGCCGCCCACTCTGCTTCGCGAGTTGGTCATGATTTCGTGCCGAAGCTCTCGAGCACCGACCAAACCGGGACCCACGCTGCGGTTGTGCCACTCAATCCGTCGGTAGTTTCATCCTCTGCAGCAGCCGAATGTAGCGTGGCTCCGGCGCCAGTCCCTCTTGAAACCCCGGCACCCGGAGCATGATCATGTCCATATCGCGCACTTCATAGGCTTCATCCAGCCATTCGAACGCTCGATCCTGGTCGCGTAGGCCCATGTAGACCCAAACAAACGCGAATGGCGCTACCAACTCCTGAGCCGCCTTTTGTTCAAGCCGGTCGAGGATCTGACTGTGAATCTGACCCAGGCCCGCGCCGGTGCCGATCCAGCGCCAGCGAGATCAATCGCAATTCCCGCGTGCCCTCTCTTCCCCCACTTCCCGCATCAAAACGCTTGATTGCATACCGGTATGCGGTATAGAAACTGGCATGATCAAGTCTTTTGGTGATCGGAGGACCGGGCGGCTGTTCGGCGATCAGGTCGTCAAGGAGTTCGAAGGCATCGCGCGACGCGCCAAGCGCCAGCTCGAGGCGCTGCATGCGGCGGTGCGGCTCGACGATCTGCGGCTCCCGCCCTCGAACCGCCTGGAGAAGCTGAAAGGCGACCTGAAGTCGTTCCATTCGATCCGAAGCAATGATCGGTCGCGGGTCGTCTTTCGCTGGCTCGATGGCGATGCCCACGATGTCGCGATTGTTGGTCATCACTGAGGGGAGAGCGAGCCATGGCCGATGACGAGTTCGCGCCGGTCACGCCGGGCGAGGTGCTGCGTGAGGAGTTCCTGAAGGAATACGGGCTGTCGCAGAACCAGCTCGCCAGGGCGATCGGCATCTCGCCGAACCGGATCGCCGAGATCGTGAACGACCGCCGGCGGATCAGCGCCGACACGGCGCTCCGGCTGAGCTTGTACTTCGGCAATAGCCCGGAATTCTGGCTGAACCTGCAGACTCACTACGATCTCAAGCTCGCCCGCCGACTTCTCGATCCGCAAGCGGCCGAGCGCATCCAGGCCCATCGCGCCGCGTGACCGCCCACACGAATCCAGCCATGGTCAAAGGCTTGTGGAACTATGCGATCAAGGTCGGGAGCATCGACCGGGCGGCTCGGTTCTACATCGACGTGCTCGGCGCCGAGGTGCGGCTCCGGGGCGAGGTGCTGGGCTGCGACTACGCGCTGCTTCGCCTCGGCGACACGCGGGTGATCCTGTTCGAGAAGGCGCCCTACGAGGACCTGCTCGGCCGGGAGCTGCCGACGGGTTTCCTGCACGACGTCTACGAGGTCGATGACTTCGACGCCCAGATCGCGCGCCTGCGGCAGGCCGGCGTCAGGTTCCTGATGGCGCCCCAGGTGATCGAGGCGGAGTTCGGCATCCGGCGAATCGCGTTCTTCGAGACCCCGGACGGCCTGCTCACCGAGGTCATGGAAATCCTCGAGGATGCTCTGGGCGACTGACGCGCAATGCTCCAGCGCATGAGCCTTCAACCTACGGCGCTCGCCTGCTCTCCGTGACGCTCTCGCGCAGGGCGGCCTTCAGATCCCGACCCGAGAGCGGGCGCTCGCGCGCGGCGAGCTCCTGCGACAGGCGGCGCTGGAGGAAAGCCAGGACCGCCGCTTCCTCGCTGCGGAGGGCCGGCAGGTCGTCGCGCAGGGCCGTCTCGACGCGCCCGCGCAGCAGCTGAAGCAGGGTGCCGTCGAGATAGGCCTCGATCACCTCGGGGTGAATGTAGCTCTTGCGGCAGACCGCCACGGTATTGCCGAGCTGCGCCGCGACCTGCTCGATCGCCCGGGTGACGTTGCGCTTGGCCGCCGCCTGGCTGTCGAAGCTCTCGAACTCGCTGAGCGCCAGCGACGCCAGCACGGTCCCCGCCCAGGTGCGGAAGTCCTTGGCCGTGAACGGCTCGCCGGTGATCTCCTGCAGGTAGGCGTTGACGTCGGTGGAGTCGACCGGCTGGCGCTGGCCGTCCTCGTCGACGTACTGGAACAGATGCTGACCGGGCAGCACCCGGCAGGAGCGCACGATGCGTGCCAGCCGCCGGTCGCGGAGCGAGATGCGGTGCAGCTTGCCGCCCTTGCCGCGGTATTCGAAGATCAGCCGCGCGCCCTCGAAGTCGACGTGGCGGTCGCAGAGCGTGGTCAGGCCGTAGCTGCCGTTGTCGCGCGCGTACTCCTGGTTGCCGACCCGGATCAGCGTGACCTCGAGCAGGCGGACCACGGTCGCGAGCACCTTCTCGCGGGGCAGCCCGCGGCGGGCCTGGTCCTCGGCGATGCGCGCCCTGAGGCGCGGCAAGGCTTTGGCGAACGCCAGCATGCGATCGAACTTGGCGGCGTCGCGCACCGCGCGCCACTCCGGATGGTAGCGATACTGCTTGCGCCCGCGGGCATCCCGGCCGGTCGCCTGGAGATGGCCATTGGCGTGTCGGCAGATCCAGACCCCGGTCCATGCGGGCGGGATCGCGAGCCTCCTGATCCGGGCGAGCTCGGCGCGATCCTTGATCGGCTCGCCGTCCGGAGCGCGATACGAGAAGGCCTTGCCCGCCCGCCGACGCGCGATGCCGGGCATGGCGTCGGACACGTAGCGGAGACCCGCGGCCCGCGCCGTCCGGACCGGATCGCCCTGATCTGCCCCCTGCTCCATGCGTCTCCATCCGGCCGCCTAGCGACCAGCGACAACGGCCATTGGGCACGGGAGTTCCCGCCTCGGGTGGCCCGCGTCGTCTGCTCGCTCGCCGCGGAGGTCAAACGGCGCTATCGTAATGAGCGGACGGCGTGGAGGTCGTCCTCGTGGCGGTGATGGTGGTGGAGCTCTATGAAGCGCTGAAGGAAGCCGGCGCCTCGGACGCCAAGGCGCAGGCGGCGGCCCGGGCCATGGCGGACTACGGTGCGCGCTTCGACACGCTCGAGGCCAAGATCGACACCGGGCTCGCCGAGGTGAAGGCCCAGATCACCAGGCTGAAGTGGATGAACGGCATCGTCATTGCCGGCGTCGCCGCCCTGATCACCCAGCGACGTGGCATGACCTCGAAGCCGCGCGCCGCCGGGACACGTTTGACGATCTCCAGCCGGAGGTGGTGCTCGGTCGCGGCCGCAGCGGCGAATGCGACCGGGGCGTGACAGGCCGGTGATCGGCTGGGCGTTCCCACAGCTTCCGGTCCGGGCGCAGCTAATCGAGGCGGTACACTAGGCTTTGCGCCTGGTCCTGCGCGTCCCACCGGGAGTCGACCGGTCGGAAGCCGAACCGTTCGTAGAAACGGCGTGCCGGATGGTTGTCGGCGAATGCGTGCAGGGTGACCGGCCGCAGTCCGCGCGCGAGCATGGCCTCGAGGAGCAGATGGCCGAGGCCCTGCCCCTGGTGGTCCGGGTCGACGTACAGCTGGTCGACGTGCGCGCCGATCGCCCCGAGGTAAGCCACGAGCGCGCGGTCGCTGGTCACGACCCGCGCCCAGTCCCAGGTCAGCATGTGCGAGGCGAGCCAGCGGTGGACCTCGTCCTCGCTGTAGGACCAGTCGAGGAACCGGAAGGCGATCCGGCAGGCCCGCCAGTGCACGCGGCTGATGCCGTCCAGATCCGCGGCCGCGAGCGGCCGGAGCGTGCGCACCGGAGCCGGGTCCGGCTCGCGGCCGGGCGGACCGGCGGGCGGGGTCACGTCGGCGGGGCGGCGGCAGCCGCCGGATCGAGGTGCAGCGCTGCCGCCGGCAGGCCGATGCCGACCGGCAGGCCGATTGCCATCCTGCGAGGATCGTCGACCATGAACTGGCGCTCGCCGAGCAGGGCCACGAACTCGCCGGGTGCGACCTCGAGCGAGACCCCCTTCGGCACCGTGACCGGGCCGAAGGCGACCTCGACCCGCTCGACGGTCAGCGCATCACCCGCCATGCCCGCCTGCGCGCCACCGCGTCCGGCTCCGCAATGGCGACGCCGCCCGCTTAGCCGCCGAAGTGCTTCTTCAGCGCGTCGAACCCGCCCTGGAAGACGTCGGTGCTGATCATCTTCTCGGCCTCGGCCTGCTTCTCCGGCGGATTGGGATCGAAGCTCGCGGTCCAGTCGGCGTGGGTGCGGTTGCCGTCCGAGATCCGGCGCAGCCGGAGCGTCGCCCGGTAGTTCGCAACTGGCAGCGGCGAGTCCAGGATCGTGTAGGTGTAGTGGTGCCCCATGTCGGACAGCTCGAGCAGGCGCTCGCGGACCACGGCACCATTGCCGAGCGTCAGCACCCGGATGCAGCCGACCTGATCCGACCGCTGGCCGCCCTCGATCTCGCTCTTGGCGATCCCGGGGTGCCACTTCGTCATGCCGTTGAAGTCGCGGATCCGCGCCCAGACCTGCTCGATCGGCGCGTTGATCACCGAACTGGCGTGAGCTCTGGCCATCGTCGTCCTCCCTGTTCTGGTTCCAAAGCTAGAAGCTCAGGGCCTTGAACTTACGCGTTTGCTCGGTGAGCGCAATCTCGGTCGGCAGGCGCTCCATCGAGCTCGCGCCATAGAAGCCGTGGCAGTGGCGGCAGGACTTGAGGATGTAGGCGGCATCGTCCGGCATCGCGATCGGGCCGCCGTGGCAGAGCACGATGACGTCGTCGCGCACCGCCGAGCGCCGCCTCGGCCCAGGCATCGATCAGCGGCACGCAGCCCTCGAGCGTCTTCGCGGTGCCGGCGCCGATCGCGCCGCCGGTCGTGAGCCCCATGTGGCAGACGATGAGATCGGCGCCCGCCTCGGTCATCGCGATGGCGTCCTCGGCCGAGAACACGTAGGGCGTGGTCAGGAGCTCGTGCTCGCGCGCGCGCGGCGATCATCTCGACCTCGACGCCATAGCCCATGCCGGTCTCCTCGAGGTTCGCCCGGAAGGTGCCATCGATCAGCCCGACGGTCGGAAAATTCTGGACGCCGGCGAACCCCAGCTCCTTCAGGCGGCGGAAGAAATCGTCCAGGATCAGGAACGGGTCGGTGCCGTTGACGCCAGCGAGCACCGGCGTCCGCTGCACGACCGGCAGCACCTCCTTGGCCATCTCGAGCACGATCTCGTTGGCGTTGCCATAGGCGAGCAGGCCCGCGAGCGAGCCGCGCCCGGCCATGCGGTAGCGGCCGGAATTGTAGATCACGATCAGATCGATGCCGCCCGCCTCCTCGCATCTGGCCGAAAGCCCGGTGCCGGCGCCGCCGCCGACGATCGGCTCGCGCCGGCGCGCCATTTCCCGGAAGCGCGCGACCAACTCGGAGCGTTCAAACCGAGGCATTGCTCTTTGCTCCCCGCTTTTTGAACTCGGTCCACGGTCTCAACGCGCGCCGGCATCCTGCGCGGGTGAAGCCCGATGATTCAAACATGGAGTTCCACGCCTCGATCGTCGGGACCAGCCGTGAGAAATCAGGGCCGCACAAGCGCTCTCTGTCCGGACTGGTGTTCCCATCCCATAACGTCCTTATGGGATCGCTTTGGCGCCGGAATTCGCGGCCCGGCCCGGGCGCCGCCGCGGCGCGCCCGGCTACTCGCTCAGGATCTGCTTGATCCGCGCGATCGCCTCGTCGACCGCCTGCTCGGGGCTGATGCCCTCGGCGACGACGCGGTGGATCGCCTTCGGCCAGACGTGCTCCTGGTGACCAGCTGGTGCCGCCAGTTGCCCGAGGCCTGGACGTAGGCGTAATGGTTAGCCATGCGGCCGCGAGCTCACCTGCATCACCGAGGCCATGCGGTGCGGGTCGCTCGGGTCGAGCCAGAACGGCGCATCGAGCAGCTTCGGCATCGGCGGCAGCATGCGCTCGCCGGAGAAGTCGAGATAATGCACGAGCCAGCCCTCGGCGACGAGGAAGCGGACGAACTCCTTGGCGGTGCGCGACGTTGCCGCCGCGCCTTGAAGACCACGGCGGGAATGACGTCGCCTTCGATCGGAAAGCGGCTCGCCGTCCGGACCGAGCGGCCATTCGATCGTGGCCGTGTTCTTGTAGTAGTCCTCGGGCCGCTCGCGCTTGAGCGCGTTCGGGATCGAGAGCGATGCGTTCGGCGTCATGACGACGGTCTGGGCGAGGAACGCCTTGTTGTTGTCGGTCACCGCTGGCCCAGTTGACCGAATCGGGCGGCGTGCAGCCCTTACGGTAGATCGCGGTGTAGTTGTCGATGGCCCTGATGAGCTTTCGCCTGATCTCCGGGTCGTCGATGACGAGGCGGCCGTCGCGGGTGACGTAGTCCGCGTCGTAAGCCGCCAGCGAACTGGAAGAACCCGACTGTGGTGTCGGGCACCCCGACCGACATCGGCAAGCCGATGCCCCAGATGTCGTCGCGGCCCGAGCGCCTTGCGCACCGCCGGCTGCACCTGATCGCACCAGAACGACCAAAACGCCTCCCACGTCTTCGGGATGTCCTCGATCGAGTGAAGCCCGCGCTGCTCCAGCAGGCTCTTCCAGACGTGGACGTGGTTGGTCATGCGGCCCATCGGCAGCGCCGTACAGGGCCTTCTGGTCCGTTCTTCGCGTCGCGCAACGTCACCCAGGCGAGCGCATCGGGATCGAACATGTCCGAAAAGTGGCCGATGGCGTCGGTGAGGTCCACGAGCCGGTCGTCGAAGGCCCATTGGCGCGACGTAGTTCTCCAGCTGGTGCCGAAGGCGAAGTCGGGCGGCTGCCCGGCGTCGAGTGCCGCCACGACGCTTGCTCCGGAATGCTCATTATCGGGGTAGAAGACGAGCTCGACCTGCTTGCCGGTCTCTGCTCGAAGGCGGCGATGATCTCCCTGACCGCCTCGTCCTCCTCGGCGTAGTAGCCCTTCTCCCACCACACGACGAGGTCGGCGGCCCGGGCGCCGAGCGGCGCCAGGACGATCGCTACGGCAAGAACGACGGCGCGAGCGCGCATGGTGGTGCCTCCGCCATGGGCATCACGGACAACAGTGGGAGCTTTTCCGACAGCGGCAACTGGAGCCACGCCCGCCGCCAGCGCTGCCCGCACGTGCCAAAGGGAATCCGGCCCGGCGGACTACTTCCCCCAGGGCAAGCGCGGGTGGCTCCGACTGCATGAGCAGGGTGGCAAACAGCATGAGATGCCCGTGCATCACACCCTTGAGCCGACATTGCCCAGATAGCGCCAATTCCATTGCCAGAATGCTCCCGTCGGGAGCACAAGGCAACGCGCAAAGGCCCCCAAAGGCCGCGGATGGGTCGTCGCAGCGCTCCTCGGGATGGCGAGCCCACCCCCCGTCCCCCCTACTCGAAGACGCCGATTGGTTGAGGACGGAGCTGTCCAAACGCCCGCCGCCTGCTGACGTCGTGACCCCGCGGATAGGTTTGGGCACCGGGTGCCGCGACGATTTTGTGCACGGCAGCCCGGCGCGTCACGGCGGGGTCGGCGTGCGCCCCTTCGGTAGCTGTCGTTACCACGAACATTGTTCAGGGTTAGATGCAGTCTGCGGCATTCCCTCTTGCTAGCGAGTGTGCCGGGCGGTCGCGGCCGGTCAAGGCTGCAACCGGCGAAGCCGGCAGCTTCGCTGGCCTTGACCGGTCGCGGCCCGACCCGGCGAGAATGCTCCGCCAGAAGGCAATGCCACACCAGGGACCGCCCAGCCTGAACAACGTTCAGAGCAATCACAGCTAGCGCGCGATCTCGCGGAAGTTCTGGACCAGAGCGGCGGCGAATGCCGGGTCGTTGACGTTGTGCGCCAGGCGGAGCAGGCGGCGGTGCGGGGTCTGCTGCACGGTCGCCTCGAGCGCCTCGAACAGCGCCGCGTCGGCGTCCGGGTCGTGGAACGGCTGGCCCGGAGCATCGATCAGGGAGACGCCGCCCTCGGGCAGCAGGAAGCGCACCTCGCCCTGGCAGGCGTTGAGCTTCACGCCGATCCATTCGCCCATCCGCCGGTTCTCCTCGGGCGTGGTCCGCATCAGGGTGACCTGCGGGTTGTGGACGTAGAGGTTGCGGCCCTGGTAGGGCGCCGGCACCGTGTCGAGCGCGCCGAAATTGACCATGTCGAGGGCGCCGCAGGAGCCGACGTAGGGCACGCGCGTGCGCGCGATCGCGCCCAGCCGGTCCTCGCCGGCGCTGAACACGCCGCCCATCAGGAGGTCGCAGACCTCGGTCGTGGTGACGTCGATCACGCCCGCGATCAGGCCGGAATTGACCAGCTTCTCCATCGACTGGCCGCCGGTGCCGGTGGCATGGAAGACCAGGCAGTCGTAGTCCCGCTCGAGCGCCCGGGTGACCTGTTGGACGCAGGGCGTGGTCACGCCGAACATGGTGAGCCCGAGCGCGGGCTTGGCGTCGGCCACGGCCGGCACCGGCCGCGCCAGCATGCCGGCCAGCGCATGGGCGGCGTTGCCCAGCACCTGGCGCGAGATCCGGTTGAGGCCGGCGACGTCGGTCACCGAGTAGATCATGCAGAGGTCGGAGGGGCCGACGTAGGGCGCGGTGTTGCCGGAGGCGACGGTCGAGACCATGACCTTGGGCACGCCCACCGGCAAGGCCCGCATCGCGGGCGTGATCAGCGCCGTCCCGCCCGAGCCGCCGAGCCCGATCATGCCGCCGATGTCGTCCTGCGCGCTCACGAAGCGGACGAAGGCCTCGGCCATCGCGGCGACCGCCCGGCCGCGGTCGTCCACGAACACCGCACCGGCGCCGCCCGGATGGTGGGCGGCGACCTGCGCGGGGGTCACGTCCGCCAGGCGGCCGTCGCTCCTGGTCCCGAGGTCGACCAGGACGGTCGGCACGCCGGCCGCCGCGACCAAATTTCGCACATAGACGAGCTCGTCGCCCTTGGTGTCGCAGGTGCCGCACACATACGCCCTGGCCCTGCCCGCCATCTCCGCCATGCTCCCTCGCCTCCCCGCTGCCGGTCGGCCGGCAGCGACTCTAGCAGGCTCGAAGGGCAAAGTGTCAGAACAGCGGGCCGAGCGGGATCGCGTAAGTCAGGTAGTACTCCTCCTCGCCCGGATTGATCTCGTGGATGTGGGCATTCGAGATGTGGGCGACCCGGACGCCGAGGCGCTGGCCGTTGTCGAAACGGTAGGCCAAATCGACCGACTCCCGGAACTGGAAGACGCCGCCGAGATCCTTGCCGTCGCCCTGATGATAGCCGCCGAGCGCGAGCATCGGAGTGAAGTAGACCGGTCCAGCCGAGATGTCGCTGTAGAGGCCGAAATAGCCGAACAGGCCGCCGTCGCTGTTGGCCATGCCGCCGATCGCGGGGCCGATCACGAACAGCTTGCGGCCGAGGCGATACTCCAGGGTCGCAGCCGCCGACCCGTCGTACGACTCTTTGAACGGGTCGAAGGCGCCGAGCCCGAGCATGAGCGCGTCGGCCTCGTCGCCGTGCACGACCACCGGGCCGAGCTGGAAATAGGGCGTGATCGGGCGCTCCTCGGCGCTGGCCCCGGAGCACGCCAGGAGCACTGCGGTGAGACTGACCAGGAGACTGGGTGTGAGGCTGGGTGTAAGGGTCGGTGTGAGGCTGAGTGCGAGGCTGCGTGTGAGCGCCCGGCGCATGTGTCCCCCGACGTGGCCTGGAGCCGGCAATTCCTGCGCGAGCCGTTAAATAGGCTCGGTCGCGGTCGCGCAAGGGTTTCGTTGGGCGCCTCGCCCGGGCCGGCTGTTCGAAGCCGGCCGCGTGGCGGCTCACGTCTGGCCGGACAGCCGCTTGATTTTCTGTTCGAGGCTCGCGATCAGCTCGGGCAGACCGCCGCCCTTGAGCACGGCGGCGAATTCGGCGTGCTGCTTGGCCAGCTCGCTGTACTTGGCATCGAGCAGCACGTCGACGATCCGCCAGCCGTCCGGGAACTCCTTGAGCACGTAGTTGAGCCCGACCGGCGGCTCGGTGGGGCGGACGATCCGGCTTTCGACCACCACCGCGTCGCGCGGGCCCGGACCCTCGGACACGATCTCGAAGCGCTCGCCGGTGTAGCCGTCGAAGCGCGCGGCGAAGTTCGCGATGCTCATGTCGGCGAACAGGCCGGTGACCCGCGCCTGGTCGGCCGCGCTGAGGTCGCTCCAGGCGCGCCCGACCGCGATCCTGGTCATGAACGGGAAGTCGAAGCTCTGTCGGAGCACCGGCTCGAGCAGCCGGTAGCGGCCATTATACCCGAGCTGGGCGGCGCCGCGCATGCTCTCGAGCAAGGCAGCGTTCAGCCTCTCGACCACCGCACGCGCGGGCTCGTTCGCCCCGGCCTGGCCGTGCAGGATAAGCACGAGGGCCAGAGCGCCGCACAGACGCTTGATCAACCCCGACGATATGTGCTGTCTACCGGGCACCAGCGCAACCTCCGTGAAAGTTCAACGTGACCACGTTTCGCTCGCGCCTGCAAGGTACGCCGGCTTGCCTGAACGGGACCTGAGCGCCGCGTGGCATCGGTTGCTGACGTGGTGGATCGGCCATCTCCACGAGTGCTCGTTGTATGTCGTCCTCGGCGCGCTCGTCCTGAGCGCGGCGGCCTTCGGCTATGCCTTGCCGCACCTCGGCATCAACACCAGCACCGAGGACATGATCTCGGCCGATGTCGCCTTCCGGCGCCACCACGCCGCCTTCGTCCGGGAGTTCCCCGAGTTCAAGAACTCGATCGTCGCCGTGGTCGAAGGCGCGACCCCCGAACGGGTCGATGAAGCGGCCGCGGCCCTGGCCAAGGCGTTGCGCGCCGACGGCGAACATTTCGCCGCAGTGGAGTACCAGGCCGGGGACCCGTTCTTCACGGCTCATGGTCTCCTCTACCTCGACGTCAACAAGCTCGCCGACCTGACCGATCGGCTGGCAGCCGCCCAGCCCTTGCTGGCAGTGCTGGCGGAGGCGCCGAACCTGAGCGGCGTCGCCGCCTTGGCCGAGCTCGCGCGGCGGCAGCCGGGGGCGGGCGGTGCGGTTCCAGCCGAGCTCGATCGGCTGCTCGGGGCCATGGCTGGACCGGTCGAGGCGCAGCTCGCCGGCCGCCCGGGCGAGCTGTCCTGGCGCCAGGCGCTGGAGGGCGGCGATCCGACCGCGCTGAGCCGGCAGCTGGTGATCGCCGAGCCGCGCTTCGATCCGAACTCGCTGGCCGTGGCCACGCCCGCGATCGAGGCGGTGCGCGCGCATGCCCGGGCGGTCGGCATCGACACCGATTCCGGCCTCCGGCTCCAGATGACCGGCGAGGCGACGCTGAACCAGGAGGAGCTCCAGAGCGTTCGCGCCGGCGCCACGGTCGCGGGCGTGCTCAGCACCGCCCTCGTCACCCTGCTCCTGGTATGGGGTGTGCGCTCGCTCCGCCTGATCGTCCACACCCTGATCGCCCTCGCCATCGGTCTGCTGCTGACCGCGGGCTTCGCCGCCCTGGCGATCGGCCAGCTCAATCTGATCTCGGTGACCTTCGCCGTGCTGTTCGTCGGCCTCGGGGTCGATTTCGGCATCCACTTCGTGATGCGCTACCGGGAGGCGTTCGAGGCCGAGGGCGGCCATCGTCGGGCGGTGGCCGCTGCCATCACCTGGGTCGGCGGTCCGACCTCGTTGAGCGCGCTCTGCGCCGCGCTCGGATTCCTCGCCTTCACCCCCACCGACTATCGGGGGCTGGCCGAGCTCGGCATCATCTCGGCGGCCGGCATGGTGATCGCGCTGCTGGCGAGTTTCATCCTGCTCCCCGCGCTGCTCGACCTGGTGCCGCTCTCGGGCCGCGAGCGACCGCTCGGCAAGCCCCGCCTGCTGCCGGAAATCCAGCGCCATCCGTGTCCGGTGGTGATCGCCGCCGGGCTCGGCGCGTTGCTCTCGCTGGTTGCGCTGCCCGAGCTCACGTTCGACTTCAACCCGCTCAATCTGAAGGATCCGCATAGCGAATTGGTGCGCACCTATCGCGCGCTTGCGGCCGACCCCGCGACCTCGCCTGATGTCGCCGAGGTTGTCGCGGACAGCCTCGATAAGGCCGATGCCCTGGCCGCTCGGCTGGCCCGCCTCGATCAGGTCGGGGACGCGCTCACGCTCTCGAGCTTCGTGCCCAAGGACCAGGACGCCAAGCTCGACCTGATCTCGTCCCTGGGCCTCTACCTCGGCCCCAGCCTCGAGCCGGGCCACGCTGCCGACCCGCTCGACGGCGCCGGACGCCGAGCGGCGCTGGCGCGCCTGACCGCGGCCGCAGAGGTGGTCAAGGCTGCCGGTCCCAACCCGGGCGCCGCCCGGCTGGCCGAGGCGCTCAAGCGCTTAGCGGACAGCCATCCGTCCGAGGCCGCGCTCGCCGAGCTGGACCGCCGGCTGACCGGGACCTTGCCGGCCCTGCTCGAACATCTGCGCCAGGCGCTGGCTTCAGGTCCGGTCACCCTCGTGGACCTGCCGAACAACCTGCGCGCGCACTGGCTGAACGCGGACGGCAAGGCGCGGGTGCTCCTGCGCCCTGCGGCGCCGCTCACCGACAACACCAGGATCGAAGCTTTTGCCCGGGCCGTGCTGAGCGTCGCGCCGGATGCGACCGGGACGCCGGTCATCATCATCCAAGCAGGTGACGCCGTGGTCGGCGCCTTCCAGGAAGCGTCCTGGCTGGTGCTCGGCGTGATCGTGGTGCTCTTGGCTCTGGTGCTGCGCCGGCCGCGCGACATCCTGCTCGTGCTGACGCCGCTCGGGCTCGCGGTCCTTCTGACGGCTGCGACCACGGTGCTGCTCGGTCTGAGCCTGAACTTCGCCAATGTCATCGTGCTGCCGCTGCTGCTCGGGCTCGGCGTGAGCGGCGCGATCCACGTGGTCATGCGCTGGCGGGTGGAGGCGTTCTCGGACCGGGTCGCCGTGACCAGCACGCCGCGCGCGGTCCTGTTCAGCGCGCTCACCACGATCGCATCCTTCGGCTCGCTGGCGGTCTCGCCGCACCGCGGCCTCGCCAGCATGGGGCTGCTGCTGACCATCGCGATCGTCTGGAGCCTGATCAGCACCCTGGTCGTGCTACCCAGCGTGCTGGCCCTGGTCAGCCGGCGCAGCATGGAGAGACAAATCCCATGAAGGTGGCCATGCTGGCGGCTGGGGTCGGGGCGCGGCTCGACCAGGACGGCCAGGCGCCGCCCAAGGCCTTGCTGCGCTTCGCCGGCGAAAGCCTGCTGCAGCGCCATCTCGAGATCCTGGCGCACTTCGGCCTGTTCGACGTCACGCTCGCGGTCGGCCATCGGGCCGACGCGATCCAGCGCGAGCTGGCGGTGCTCGGGGCCACCGACCGCGTCCAGACCCGGTTCAATCCGGACTATCGGACCAGCAGCCTGCTTTCGCTCTGGGCTTTGCGCGACGTGTTCGCCGCCGGCGAGCCGGTGCTCTACATGGATGCCGACGTCCTCTACGACTGGCGCCTGCTGGCGCGCCTGCTCGACGCGCCGGACCAGGACTGCCTGTTGATCGACCGGGACGCCGCGGTCAGCGAGGAAACCGTCAAGGTCTGCATCCAGGCCGCCCGGGTGGTCGACTTTCACAAGCAGGTGCGGGTGAGCAGCTACGATTTCTCGGCCGAGTGGGTCGGCTTCGCGCGCTTCCGCTGGAGCCGCGCGGCGCGCCTGGCGGGCGCGATCCAGAGCTATGTCGACAGCGGCCGGACCGACGTGATCTATGAGGAGCCGATGCGCGATCTGATCCTCGCGGCCGGCCGCGAGCGGTTCGGGTGGGTCGACAGCCGGGGACTGCCCTGGATCGAGATCGACTTCCAGGACGACCTGGAGCGGGCCCGAAACGAGATCTATCCGCGCCTGGCCCGGCTGCCCGGATCGACCGGCTGACATGCCGTACCTGGTCCGGATCGAGCCCCCCTGGGACCAGCGCCTCGCGCGCCTGCTGGTCGGACCGCTTCGGCAGAGCCGGGTCACGCCGAACGCGATCACGACCTTGACTCTGGTCCTGGGCCTGCTCGGCGACTGGCTGTTCACGCGCGCCGGCCTGGCGGTCCACGTCGGCGCGGCCCTGTTCATGCTCGCCTGTCTGCTCGATCACGCCGACGGCGAGCTGGCGCGGCTGACCGGCCAGACCAGCAGCTTCGGCCACTACTACGACCTGATCACCGACGCGCTGGTCATGACCGCGCTGTTCATCGGCATCGGCGTCGGCCTCAGCGCAGACGGGCTCCGCCCGGCGGCCCTGCGCCTCGGCCTGATCGCCGCAGGCGCGGTGGCGCTCGCGGTCCTGCTCCGGTTGGAGCTCGAGCGGCGCGCCGGCAAGGCAGCGACCCGCCAGCCCAACCTGCTCGGCTTCGAGGCGCAGGACCTCCTGTATCTGGTCGGGCCGGCGGCCTGGCTGGACGGGCTCGAGACGTTCCTCATGCTGGCCGCGATCGGCGCGCCGGTCTATGCGCTTGGCGCGCTCTGGAGCCTGGGCCGGCATCTCTGGCGCGTCGGCAGCGTGCCGTGACCGTACTGGTCACCGGTGCTACCGGCTTCGTCGGCTCGGCCGTGGTCCGCACCCTGCTCGCCAGGGGCGAGGCGGTCCGGATCCTGGTTCGCCGGCCCGGCGACCGGGGCCAGGTCGCCGGTCTGCCGGTCGAGGCCGTGGTCGGCGATCTCCGGGATCCGGCGAGCCTGGCGCCCGCGGTCGTGGGCTGCACCGCGCTGTTCCACGTCGCTGCCGCCTACCACCTGTTCGCGCCCGATCCCGCCATCCTCTACCGGACCAACGTCGAGGGCACGCGCGCCCTGCTGCGCGCGGCCGGCGCCGCCGGCGTCCACCGGATCATCTACACCAGCACCGTCGCGACCCTCGGGCTCCATGCCGACGGCAGCCCGAGCGACGAGACCGCGCCGGCTGCCCTCGAGGACATGATCGGCCACTACAAGCGCTCGAAGTATCTGGCCGAGCAGGCGGTCCGCGAGCTGATCGACCAGGACGGCCTGCCCGCCGTGATCGTCAATCCCTCGGCCCCGGTCGGGCCGCGCGATGCCCGGCCGACGCCGACCGGGCGGATGGTCCTGGCGGCTGCCCGCGGCCACATGCCCGCCTATGTCGACACGGGCCTGAACATCGTTCACGTCGACGACGTTGCCGAGGGCCATATGCTCGCGCTCGAACGCGGCCGGATCGGTGAGCGCTACGTGCTCGGCGGCCAGAACTGCTCGCTCGCCGAGATTCTGGCGACGATCGCGCGGCTGGTCGGGCGGCGGCCGCCCCGTCTGCGGCTGCCGGCGGCACCGCTGTTGCCGATCGCCGTTCTGGCCGAGGCGATCGCGCGCTGGCGCGGCACCGGTGAGCCCCTGCTCACCACCGAAGGCCTGCGCATGGCCAGGAAGCGGATGTACTTCAGCTCGGCCAAGGCCGAACGCGAGCTCGGCTACCGCTCGCGGCCCGCCGAAGCGGCGCTGGGCGATGCGCTCGACTGGTACCGCGCGCAGGGTCGTCTCCGCTGAACCGGATGCGGGTCGTGACGCTCATTGCCTGGCTGCTGGGCCTCGGCCTGGTCGTGGCCCTGATCCTCGCCCAGGACACGGCCAAGATCAAAGCCGCGCTCGCGGTCGCCGGCTGGGGTGCGTCGGTGCTGGGCCTGGCCTATCTGGGCACGCTGCTCGCCGATGCGCTCGGCTGGCGGGCCCTGCTCAGGCGGTCCGATCCGCCGGCTTTGCCATCACTCCTGGTCATGCGTTGGATCTCCACCTCGATCAACTGTCTGCTGCCGGTCGCCCAGGTCGGCGGCGACTTCGTTCGGGCCCGCCTGCTGGCGCAGAGCGGAACGCCCGGGCCGACCGCCGGCGCCAGCGTCGTGGTCGATGCCACCCTGGGTCTCTTAACCCAGCTCGCCTTCGCGCTGCTGGGCGCGGTTCTGCTGCTGCGCCAGCTTGGCCACGCGAGCGAGCTGGCTCCTCTGGCTGCCGGGCTGGTCCTGTTCGGTCTGCTCCTGTTCGGCTTCGCCGCCGTGCAGCGTCACGGCCTGTTCTCGCTGCTGGCCCGGCCGCTGCACCGGCTCGCCAGCACGCCCGCCTGGCAAGGCCTGATCGGCAGCGCCGCCGCGCTCGATGCCGAGATCAGAGCCTGCTACCGGGACCGGCGCGCGCTGGTCCGCTGCACCGCCTGGCGGTGGCTCGCCTGGCTCGCGGGCAGCGTCGAGGTCTGGCTGGCGTTGATGGTCCTCGGCCGGCCGGTCGCGCTGACCGACGCGATCATCCTGGAGAGCCTGGGGCAGGTCTTGCGCAGCGCGGGCTTCATGGTGCCTGGCGGCCTCGGGCTGCAGGAGAGCGGCATCCTGGCGGCCGGGATCTGGCTCGGCCTGCCCGCCGAGATCGTGCTCTCGGCGGCGTTGCTCAAACGCGCGCGCGAGCTCGTGTTCGGTCTGCCGGCACTGATCGTCTGGTCCTGCCTCGAGCGCCCGGGCCGCCGCGCGCGGCTGTCCAGAGCCGGACGTGTCTCCGGACACGGCTCTTAAGCAACCCGGATCGACTGGCGGAGATGACAAGCGGACGCCTTGGAACATCTGTCTTGTCACAACAAATCACAATAGTGTGGAAATCCTGATCATGGATTCCGGCTTTTGTCCGAGAAGATTTGATTTGATCGACCAAATTCGACTTCGCGAATCGACGAGCTGTGGCACCTGCGCCACAGTTGGCCGCGTGCGACTTCGCGGAACTGTAGATTGCTCTTTCGCCATTTGGCCAACCGCTTAGAGTGAACGGACTGGAAATCATCGGGGCTCGGCAATGCCCCGGGGAGGAGACGGCGCATGTCCGGGCCCGCGCTGCGTGTGATTCTTGCCCAGCCTCGTGGCTTCTGTGCCGGCGTCGAGCGGGCAATCGAGATCGTGGAGCGGGCGCTGCGCCGTTTCGGCCCCCCGGTCTACGTCCGCCACGAGATCGTGCACAACCAGCACGTGGTCGAGGCGCTCAAGAGCAAGGGCGCGCAGTTCGTCGACGAGGTCGACGAGATTCCGGAAGGCGCGGTCACCGTGTTCAGCGCCCACGGGGTCGCCGAGGCGGTCGAGCTGGCGGCGCGCGGCCGGCGCCTCGAGGTGATCGATGCCGCCTGCCCGCTCGTGACCAAGGTCCACAAGGAGGGCCAGCGCTACGCCGCCAAGGGCTACGAGGTGATCCTGATCGGTCATGCCGGGCACCCCGAGGTCGAGGGCACGATGGGCCGGATCAAGGGCCGCGTGCACCTGATCTCCGAGGCCGACGAGGTCGCCAGGCTCGAGCCCGCCGACCCCGACAAGCTCGCCTTCGTCACCCAGACCACGCTCAGCGTCGACGACACCCGCGACGTGATCAACGCGTTGCGCGTGCGCTTTCCCTCGATCGTCGGGCCGGACACCCGCGACATCTGCTATGCGACCCAGAACCGGCAGACGGCGGTGCGCGCGCTTGCCCGCGAGGTCGACCTGATCCTCGTGGTCGGCGCCCAGAACAGCTCGAACTCCAACCGCCTGCGCGAGATCGGGGCGGCCTCCGGCCGGCCCTCCTACCTGATCGACAGCGCCGAAAGCCTCGATCTCGCCTGGCTGAACGGGGTGCGCGCGGTCGGCATCACCGCCGGCGCGTCCGCCCCTGAGCTTTTGGTGCAACAGTTGGTGGACCGACTTGCCGCGCATTACCAGGTGAGCGTCGAGACCCTTGCGGGGATCGAGGAGAACGTCCATTTCCGATTGCCGTCGGAGCTCGCCGAGCCGGCGGCCCGCGCGCCCGCCGAATAACTGCTCGGAGCCGTCATGGGAATTCCTCTACGCCAGCAGGTCAGAGTCGGAGCCTACATCCTCAAGCAGCGCCTCCTCGGTCGCGACAAATACCCCCTGGTACTGATGCTCGAGCCCTTGTTCCGGTGCAACCTGGCCTGCGCCGGCTGCGGCAAGATCGACTATCCGGCGCCGATCCTGAACCGGCGGCTGTCGGTCGAGGAGTGCTTGGCGGCGGCCGACGAATGCGGCGCGCCGATCGTCTCGATCCCGGGCGGCGAACCCTTGATCCACAAAGATATAGCCCAGATTGTTCAAGGATTGGTCGAACGCGGGAAGTTCGTCTACCTGTGCACCAACGCGCTCCTGGTCGAGAAGAAGATCGACCTGTTCACGCCCAGCCCCTACCTCACGTTCTCGATCCACCTGGACGGCCTGCGCGCCCACCACGACCGTTCGGTCTGCCAGGCCGGCGTGTTCGACCGGGCGGTCGCGGCGATCCGGCTTTTGCGCGCGCGCGGCTTCCGGGTCAACGTCAATGCGACCCTGTTCGACGGCGTGGCGCCGGACGAGGTCGCAGCCTTCTTCGACTACGTGACCGGTGAGCTGGACGTCGAGGGGATCACGGTCTCGCCCGGCTATGCCTACGAGCGGGCGCCCGACCAGCAGCATTTCCTGAACCGGCGCAAGACCAAGCAGCTGTTCCGCGACATCTTCCGGCGCGGCCGGGGCAAGCGTTGGCGGCTGAGCCACTCCTCGCTCTATCTCGATTTCCTGGCCGGCAATCAGGAGTATCGTTGTACGCCCTGGGGCAACCCGACCCGCAACATCTTCGGCTGGCAGCGCCCCTGCTACCTGCTCGGCGAGGGTTATGCGAGCTCCTTCAAGGAGCTGATGGAATCGACCGACTGGGACCGCTACGGCACCGGCAACTACGAGAAATGCGCGAACTGCATGGCGCACTGCGGCTACGAGGCGACCGCGGTCACCGATGCGATCCGGCACCCGCTGAAGGCGCTCGGCACGGCGCTCCGGCCGATCGAGACCGAGCGCCCGATGGCGCCCGAGATCCCGCTCGAGCACCAGCGGCCGGCCGAATACGTGTTCGAGCACATCGTCAGGTCCGAGGTCGACAAGACGCCGCGCAAGGCCGAGCGCCGCGCCGGCGATCGGAGCCACGCGGCGTAGCCGGCCCGTCGTTGGCGCGTTCGCAGCCGCATGCTGTGTTGGGGCGACTGCTCGGAGACGACAGGCCATGCTCAACACGGCGCGACTTGCCGATCGGTGGCGCGAGGCCGCCGGCGATCCGGTCCGGAGGGCGGCGGCGCTCGGCGAGGAGCGCCGGCTGGTGGCCGCGCCGACCTGCGGGCCGAGGTCAACGGCCTGAAATCTTGGATGCTCAGCTGCGATGTTCGCCGTCTCCTTCAGCATCGCGCTCACGATCATCGGCTTCATGATCCGCCATCTGTCCCCGACCGCGGGGGGTTGAACGGGCGCTCCAGGCTGCTGCCGGCGACGCGCGCCACCCGGTGCAGCGAGCCGAGGGCGCGCCGGGTCTGGAGGCCGAGCCGGACCAGCGCGGCGAGCTCCCGGGGTCGGGTGACGACCCCGATCAGCGCGCCAGGCCGGATCTGACCGTCCGGGCCAAGGAAACGGGTGGCAGCGTCGGGCAACCCCTGATCGGCAGCATCGCTGATCGCCCGGACCACGATGAAGGGCTTCGCGACGGCGCTCGCCACTTCGGCGACGGCGTGGCTCTCCATGTCGGCGGCAAGCGCGCCGGTCGCCTCGCGCAGCGCGCGCTTCTGCGCGGGGGTGACGAGCAGGCGGTCGGTGCCGGCGACCGGGCCGAGATGCAGGGCCACCCCCGCCTCGGCCAACGCCGCGGTGAGGCCGGCGCGCCAGGCTGCATCGGTCATGAGGCGCCGGCCGTCCGGCAGGACCACGGCTTCGGCCAGGACCAGATCGCCGGGCCGGAGCTCGGGAGCGAGGCCCGCGGCCAGACCGAAGCTCACGAGCCCAAAGGCGCCTTCGGCGAGCAGGCGCGCCGCCTCCACCCGGGCCCGTCCCGGGCGCGCGCCGCTGCACGCGACCGCCAGGTCGAGCCCGCTCAGGCAGCGTGCCTCTGCCCGCAGGCCGGTGATCACCCCGATCACGCGCTTGCTCCGACCCTGCCGAAGGCTGGCGCTGGGGCTGCAAGATTGCTAGCTTTTGCCGCCCCGAGCGCGCTCCAGAGGAAGACCCCGGCCATGCGTCTGCTCGCATCCGAGAATGGCTTCGTGCATATCTGCGGCCACCGTGGCCACAGCAGCGGCGCGCCCGAGAACACCCTGGCCGCGCTCAGAGCCGCCAAGGCCGCGGGCGCCACGACCGCCGAGATCGACCTCGTGCTGACCCAGGACGATGAGATCGTGCTTTGCCACGACCTCACCCTCGACCGCACGACCAACGGCCAGGGCCTGATCGCCGCTCGGACCGCGGCCGAGATCAGGGCGCTCGACGCCGGCAGCTGGTTCGGCCCCGAGTTCGCCGGCGAGCGCATGCCGAGCTTGCCCGAGGTGATCGACTTCGCCAAGTCGGAGAGCCTCGGCCTCGTGGTCGAAATCAAGGAGCGCTTCCGGGTCGAGCGCCTGATCGAGCGCCTGGCGGACCTGCTCGAGGCGACCGGCGCCCGCGACGAGGCTCTGCTGATCTCCTACGACCACGTCGATCTGCGGCGCGCCAAGGAGCGGATTCCGCGCCTGCGGACCGAGGGCATCACCCACTGCCGGCACGCCGATCCGGTCGCGGTCGCGCGCGCCGCGCGCCTGGATTCGCTCTCGATCGAGCTCGAGCGCTACCACCCCGACGACGCGCGCGCCCTGCACGGCGCCGGGATCGCGATCCGCTGCCACCTGCCGACGCCGGCCGAGATCGCGCTCGCCCAGGATTACGGCATCGACCCCCTGCCGACGCTTCGCGAATGGCTCGCGGCTGGCCTGATCGACGCGCTCTCGGGCGACGACGTGGGCTTCCTCGCCGACCTGGTCGGCAGCGCGCCGCTCGGCCCAAAGGAAGCGCCTGCCCCAGCCTGAGCGCCTCTGCCTCACATACCCCAGGCGACCCGGCGGTCGTTCTGGCGGATCAGGTTGCGGTAGCGGGCGAGCGCCCAGAGTGGAAAATAGGCGCTGTAGCCGTGGTAGCGGAGGTAGAACACGCGCGGGAAGCCGACCGCGTTGTAGAGCTCCTCGTCCCACTTCGCCCCCTGGCGCGGGGCGCGCTGCAGATAGTCGATGCCACGCGCGACCGCCTCGCTCAGTGTCTCGCCGGCCGCCATCAGGCCGAGCAGCGCCCAGGCGGTCTGGGAGGGCGTGCAGGGGACCGGCTCGGCCTTGCGCTCCGGCCAGTAGCTGGCGCAGCTCTCGCCCCAGCCGCCGTCCGCCTGCTGGCGCGCCTTCAGCCAGTCGACCGCGCGGCGCACATAGGGCGCTCCCATGTCCTCGCCGATGGCGTTGAGTGCCACCAGCACGGACCAGGTGCCGTAGATGTAGTTGGTGCCCCAGCGGCCGAACCAGGAGCCGTCCGGCTCCTGCTCGCGCCTGAGATAGGCGAGCGCCCGCGCGATCGCCGGGTGGTTTCGGTCGTGCCCCTGCTGGGCGAGCATGCTGATGCAGCGCGCGGTCAGGTCGGCGGTCGGCGGATCGAGCAGGGCGCCGTGGTCGGCGAACGGGATGTTGTTCAGATGGTCGTGGGTGTTGTCGGCATCGAACGATCCCCAGCCGCCGTTCCGGCTCTGCAGGCCCAGGACCCATTCGGTGCCGCGCTCGATGGCGTTCCGGTAGCGCTCGGGATCGGCCCGGTGCAGCGCGCAGACGATCACCGCCGTGTCGTCGACGTCCGGATAGTAGTCGTTCCGGTACTCGAACGGCCAGCCGCCCGGCCGGACGTCCGGCCGGGCGCGCGCCCAGTCGCCGACCACGTCCAGGATCTGCTGCTTCGCGACCCAGTCGAGTGCGCGGCGCAGGCTCGCCGCGGCCGCGGTGTCCGCGTCGGTCGCGCCCGCCTCCATCAGGGCGTGGCAGGCGAGTGCGGTGTCCCAGAGCGGTGACAGGCAGGGCTGGCAGTAGGCGAGCCCGCGGCGCTCGACCAGGAGCTTCCGGACCGCCCGCTTGGCGATCAAGAGGTCCGGGTGGTCTTTGGCATAGCCCAGGGTCTCGAACGCCATCACGCTGGCGGCCATGGGCGGGAAGATCGCGCCGAGTCCGTCCTCGCCGTTCAACCGCTCCGTGACGAAATCGACGGCGCGCCGGATCGCGCCTGCCCGCCGGCGCCTGGAGAGCTGCGGCTCGATCAGGCGCAGGCTCCGGTCGATCGCGAGGAAGAAGCGGCCCCAGCCCGAGCCGGTCGGGTTGGTGATGTAGTGCCGCTCGGCGAGCGGCGGGGTCACGAACAGCTCCTCGATCCCCACTCCGCGCGGGTTTTTCGCCCGGGGCTTGAGCGCCATCAGGATCAGCAGCGGCACGATCAAGGTCCGCGACCAGTAGGACACCTTGTCGAGGTGGAACGGGAACCAGCGCGGCAGGAGCATGATCTCGACCGGCATCACCGGCACCGCCCGCCAGGGCACCTGGCCGAACAGCGCCAGCGTGATCCGGGTGAACACGTTACAGCGCGCCGCCCCGCCCTGCGCCAGAATTGCCGCACGCGCGCGCCGCATGTGCGGCGCCTCGGGGTCGTCGCCGAGCAGCTTGAGCGCGTAGTAGGCCTTGACGCTGGAGCTGAGATTGAGCTCGCCGCCGGTATATAGAGGCCAGCCGCCGTGGTCGGCTTGGCGGGCGCGCAGATAGACGCCGATCTTACGCTCGAGCGGCGCGTCGATCTCGTCCAGAAAATGCTCGAACAGGATGTATTCGGCCGGGATGCACGCATCGGCCTCGAGCTCGAAGACCCAGTGCCCGTCGGCACGCTGCAGTTGCAGCAGCCCCTGGCGCGCCTCATCGATCACGGCGCCCAGATCCTGGCCCGGCGAAGCGAGCGCGGTCGACCGGTCAGCCGTCCGCCAGGTCGCGGCGACGCCCTCTCTGAGGCCCGTTTCCTGAGGCATCTCCATCATTCGTTACCCGAACGAGCAACTCGCGCAGCGCGGCAATCACGCACAAAAGCGGCCGGTAAACAAGCCAGCTCGATGTCACACTGTGTCGCGCCGGTCGCAACCTGTTGCGCTCACGCCTCTGGCGTCGGGATGCGACCCTGCCAGTAGCAGACCGGCCCGGGCCGGCAGGGGAAGGCCGGCCCAAGCCTCGGAACGCATTCGACAGGTCCATGGGCGGCGCCTACGTGGTATCCTGAGGATGGGCAAGCACGGTCGCAGGGCATGGATCGCTCCGGTACCGCTTCTGATCTCGCGGCGCAGATCCCGGACGGTGCGAGCCTCGCGCTCGCGCCGGACTACTCCGGCTGCGCGCTCGCGGTGGTGCGCGCCTTGATCCGCAGGCGTGCCCGCGACCTGCATCTGATCGGCGTGCCGCAGCTTGGCTTCCAGGCCGACCTCCTGATCGGCGCCGGTTGCGTGGCGAGTGTCGAAACTGCTGCCGTGACGCTCGGCGAGCAGGGCCCGGCACCGCGCTTCACAGCCGCCGTGACGGCCGGCCGGATCGCGCTCAAGGATTCGACCTGCCCGGTGCTCCATGCCGGTCTGCAGGCGGCCGAGAAGGGCCTCCCCTTCCTGCCGCTGCGGGGTATCCTCGGCTCCGACCTGGTGCGCCACCGGCCCGAGTGGCGGGTGATCGACAACCCGTTCGCTGCACCTGGCGACCAGGGTCCTGATGCCGGCGATCCGATTCTTCTGGTACCGGCGATCCGCCCCGACGTCGCGCTGTTCCATGGCAGCCGCGCAGATCGCGCGGGCAATGTCTGGATCGGCGTCCGGCGCGAGCTGATGACCATGGCGCACGCGGCCAGGACCACGCTGGTCACGGTCGAGGAGATCGTCTCGGAGGATCTGCTGGCCGATGACCTGAGCGCCGCCGGCACGATCCCGGGGCTCTACGTCAGCAGGGTCGCCCTGGCGCGCGAGGGCGCCTGGCCGGTCGGGTTGCGCGGCGCCTACCGGCCCGACCTCGAGCATCTCCGGCTCTACGCCGAGATGGCGGCGACCGAGGCAGGCTTCGAGCGCTACCTCGAGCGGTTCGTGCTGCAGCCGGCCGCCCCAGGTGATCGCGCCCCGTGAGGGACTGGCGGCCCGAGGAGCTGCTGATCGATGTCCTGGCGGGCATGCTGGAGGGCCTGGCGCATGTCGCGGTCGGCGCCGCCTCGCCGATCCCCGGAGCCGCGGCCCTGCTCGCGCGTGAGCGTTCAGGCGGCAGGATCCGGGTCTCGGTGCTGGGCAGCGAGCGGCACAATCCCTTCACCGAGGGCGCCCGCGAGCTGTTCGACTGCGCCGCCCAAGGCCGGATCGATGCCTTCTTCCTCGGCGGCGGCCAGATCGACGGTGCGGCCAACATCAACCTCGTAGGCGTCGGCGGCTATCCGAGAAGCAAGGTGCGCTGGCCGGGCTCCTTCGGCTCGGCCTACCTCTATTTTCTGGTGCCCCGCGTGATCCTGTTCCGGGAGGAGCACACCAGGCGCGTGCTGGTGCCCAAGGTCGAGTTCGTGAGCGCGCCCGGCACCAGCCCCGCCAACGTCCATCGCCCCGGCGGCCCTTATGCGCTGGTGACCGGCCGCGCGGTTTTCCGCTTCGACCGGGCGCGCGCCCGCTTCCTTTTGCAGAGCGTACATCCGGGGCAAACCCTGGCCGAGGTTCGGGAGCATACCGGCTTCGCGTTCGATCTCCCGGGCGCTGTCGCCGAAACCCCCGCGCCCACGGCCGCGACGCTTGCCCTGATCCGCGGCCGGGTCGGCCGGGCGATCGCGGAAACCTACCCGGGCTTCGCCCAGCGCGTGCTCGGGTTGCAGCCGGGCGACGACCCTGGCCGAGGCTGAAGCCCCGAGCGGGCCGGTGATCGACGACGCCACGGCCAAGGCAATCGTCGCGCGCGCGATCGAGCGCTACGTCACCGGCTGTCATGCGCGCGTGAAACCCTTCGTTGATGCCAACTACAGCCTGCTCGGGTCGCTCCGTCTGCACCGCCTGGCGCTCGGCCCGGATCTGCTGCGGGCGCCGGCCAACGTCGCGCTGCTGCCGCCCTATCTCGCCATGCAGCTTGGCGCCGCCGGGCTGAAGCGCCTCGGCGCCCGGCGCGCGGCGCGCTGGCTCGGGGGGCTGAAGCCGTTCCTCGAGACCGACGTCGCGCGCGAGCTGACCTTCCGCCTGCACCGCGACCTGCTCGAGCTGCCCTGCGATGATGGCCGGCGCCGGACCGGCCGCGACGCGCTCGCCGAGGCGATCCTTGAGGACGAGCGCCTGGCCGGGCCCCTGGCGGCTCTTCTGGATCGCCTCGATGCCCAGCCGGGCAGTGCCGAAGCGCGGGCGCGGGTGCGGGCGATGATCCAGACCTATGCCGGCGCCCGCCATGCCGCGGCCGACCTGTTCAACAACGCGCTGCTGGCGAGCACCGGCGCCGCCCTGTTCCAGAAGCTCACGCCCGGCACCTTCAGCCTCGGCCCGGTGCTGGCGAGCGCGCTCGCGCATCAGGCCGCGGTCGCGAGCTTTCCGCTCGGCGCCGGCCTCGGCGGCCTGTGGTATGCCTGGTTCCCGGTCCAGCCCTCGGCCGGCCTGCTGCTCGGCACGACCGGCGGGCTGATGCTGGTGACCGCGGTCACCGCCGGATTCGCGGGCGTGGTCGGCGATCCGCTGCAGCGCGCGCTCGGTCTGCACAGCCGCCGCCTGCACCGGCTGATCGACGCCCTCGGCCGCGAGCTGGTCGGCGAGAGCGAGGTCGCCTTCCAGGTCCGCGACCACTACGTCGCCCGGATCTTCGATCTGGTCGACCTCGTCCGGGCCGCCGCCAGGACGCTCGCGGGCTGAACGTGCCCGAAGCGATGGACCGGCAACCGGCCCATGCTAGGATAACCCCGATCGCGGAGACCGGGGAGAAGATCGTGGCCGCCAGCGTCAAGAACCGCGTCAGCTACGAGCAAGACCTTTACGCCTGGACCCAGGAGCAGGGGGCGCTGCTGCGGGCGCACCGAACGGCGGGGCTTGACTGGGAGAATCTGGCGGAGGAGATCCTGTCGATGGGGGGAAGCGACCGACGCAAGCTCGAAAGCCGCCTTTGCGTGATCCTCCTCCATCTCCTGAAGTGGCAGGCGCAGCCTTCGCTGCGTGGCGCCAGCTGGCGCAAGACCCTGCGCACCCAGCGGCGCGAGATCCGCAAGCTGCTCAAGCAGAGCCCGAGCCTGCGCCGGCACGTGCCCGAGCTGATGCACGACGCGTATCCGGATGCCGTCAAGGATGCCGTCGACGAGACCGGCCTGCCGCAGCACCGCTTTCCACTCGACTGCCCCTACGCGTGCGACGATGTGCTGGCCGAGAGCTACTTGCCCGATGCCGCCTTCTAAATTCCAGCGATCAAGGACATAGCAGTGGTTGTTCGTTCCGCTTCGCAAGGCAGCGCATGACCGCCGGCGCGCTCGACGGCATTCTCGTGCTCGATCTGACCCGGGTGCTGGGCGGGCCGTACTGCACCCAGATCCTGGGCGATCATGGCGCCGAGATCATCAAGATCGAGCCGCCCCAGGGCGACGAGGTGCGCGACTGGGGGCCGCCGTTCGACGACGCGCACGACGCCTCCTACTTCATCGGCGTCAACCGCAACAAGCGCTCGCTCGGGCTCGATCTGGCCAGGCCCGAGGGCCGGGACGTGCTGCTCCGGTTGCTCGAGCGCGCCGATGTCCTGATCGAGAACTACAAGCCCGGCGCCATGGAGAAGTGGGGCCTGGGCTACCAGGAGGTGCTGCAGGCGCGCTTCCCGCGGCTGATCCACTGCCGGATCAGCGGCTTTGGCGCCGACGGGCCGATGGGCGGCCTGCCGGGCTACGACGCCGTGATCCAGGCGATGGTCGGCATGTTCTCGATCAACGGCGTGGTCGACGGCACCCGGATCGGCATCCCGCTGGTCGACCTCGGCGCCGGGCTCTACGCCGCGATCGGGGTGCTGATGGCGCTGCTCGAGCGGGCGCGCTCGGGCCTGGGCCAGTTCCTCGACATGACCCTCTACGATGCCGGGATCGCCCTGATGCACCCGCACATCCCGAACTACCTGCTGTCCGGCAAACTGCCTGGTCTGACCGGCAATGCGCACCCCAACATCAGCCCCTACGACAAGTTCCCGACCCGCACGGTCGACGTGTTCCTCGCGATCGGCAACGACCGGGCGTTCGGGCGCCTGTGCGCCGAGCTCGGCGCGCCGGAGCTGGCAGAAGACCCGCGCTATCGCCGCAACCGCGATCGCCTGACCAACCGCCCGGCCCTGACCGCGCAGCTGACGGCGCTGCTCGCCGACCGGGACGGCGAGGCGCTCTGCCAACGGCTGCTCGCGGCCGGCGTGCCCGCGGGCCCGGTGCGCGACGTCGCCGAGGTCTGGTCCGACGCCCATACCCGGCACCGCGGCATGGCGCTCGAGCAGCCGGGCTATCGGAACTTCGGCCTGCCGATCAAGCTGTCCCGCACCCCCGGCCGGGTCACCCGCAGCCCGCCCCGCTTCGGCGCTCACGGCCGCGCGATTCTTTCCGAGTTCGGCTTTTCCGAACCCGAGATCGAGGCGCTCGCCTCAGCCGGCATCCTGGTCGAGCAGCGCCGGCGCTGAGCCGTTTTTCCCGACGACGGCGCTCGCCAGCAGCGCCGCAAGAATGGCATCGAGGCGCTGCCGGCCAGCCATGGTCGCGACCAGGCGCCCGGGCGGCCGCTCGAGCCAGCCGTCCTCGATGAACCGCTGGAGAGCGGCCTGGTCGAGCCATTCGCCCTGCGGCCGACCCGCAATCCCCTCCAGGCGCGCGACTTCGACCCCTTCCGCGAGGCGGAGCCCCATGACCAGCAGCTCCTCGACCTGCTCGCCGCGGGTCAGCGTCGCGCGCTGACGCTCGCCCGAGCCCTCCCGCTCGACCCGCTCGAGCCAGGCCTTGGGCAGCCGCCAGGCCTCGGTCGCGACCCGCGCGCCGCCGAGGTTCAGCCGGCCATGGGCGCCGGGGCCGATGCCCGCCCATTCGCCCGAGCGCCAGTAGATCAGATTATGCCGGCATTCCTCGCCCGGGCGGGCGTGGTTGGAGATCTCGTAGGCGGCAAGGCCAGCTGCCTCGAGCCGGGTCTGGGTCAGTTCGAAAAAATCCGCCTGCAGGTCGCCATCTGGCATCGCGAGCTGACCGGTCTGGTGCAGCAGATGGAAGCGCGTGCCGGGCTCGACGGTCAGCTGGTAGACGCTGAGGTGGCCGCCCGCGTGCCCGAGCGCCCGTTCGAGCTCGTCCTGCCAGGCGGCAACCGTCTGCTCGGGGCGGCCGTAGATCAGGTCGAACGAGAACCTGGGAAACAGGCGCGCCGCGAGCAGGGCCGCGGCCAGCGCCTCGGCGGCGCTGTGCTCGCGTCCGAGGCCACGGAGCGCTTCATCATCGAGCGCCTGGACGCCGAGCGAGACGCGGTTGACCCCGGCGGTGCGAAAGCCTGCCAGCCGCCCGGCCTCGACCGAGGTGGGATTGGCCTCGAGGGTGATCTCGAGGTCCGGGGCCGGCGCGAAGCGGGCAACCGCCCGCTCGATCACCGCGGCGACGGTCGCGGGCGCCATCAAGGACGGCGTGCCGCCGCCGAAGAAGATCGAGGCGAGCGGCAGCGGGCCGGTCTCGTCGGCGGCGCGGTCGATCTCGGCGACCAGGGCGCGTGCCCAGCGGGCGTCGTCGACCGCAGGCGCCACGTGGCTGTTGAAGTCGCAATAGGGGCACTTCGCCCGGCAGAACGGCCAGTGGACATAGAGCCCGAAGCCGGGTCCGGCCGCAGCCGGCTCAGTCAGCGTCGTCATGCGCTCTGGCTTATCAGGCCCCCGTGTCCTATCACAAGCTGATCAATCGAAAGCGGGGGAAGAGCACGTGGCGGATCCGATCAACGTCCTGGGCTTCGCCGGCAGCCTGCGCCAGGGCTCCTACAACAAGATGGCGCTCAGGGCCGCGATCGAGCTGGCGCCTCCCGGCATGACCATCGAGACCTTCGACATCGCGCCGATCGAGCCTTACAACGAGGACGTCAAGCAAAAGGGTTTTCCCCCACCCGTGCAGGCCTTCCGGGAAAAGATCCGCGCCGCGGACGCGCTCCTGATCGTGACGCCGGAATACAACCGCGGGGTCCCGGGCGTGCTCAAGAACGCGATCGACTGGGCGTCGCGGCCACCCGAGCAGCCGTTCGACGGCAAGCCGGCCGCGATCTTCGGCGCCAGCCCGGGCGCGATCGGCACGGCGGTCGCTCAGTACGACCTGCGCCGCTGCCTCGGGGTCCTCAACGCCCTGCTGATCAACAGCCCGAGCGTGATGATCGGCCAGGCGGCGCAGAAGTTCGACGCCCAGGGCCGCCTGACCGACCAGGCGACCCGCGAGATCGTCGCCAAGCTCCTGGAGGCGCTCGCCGACTGACGGCCTCGGCCGACCGGGCGGCTGACCCCTTCAACGCCGCAGCCAGCCAGCGATCTTCCGGACGAGCGAGCGCGCCGCCGGCGCTTCCTTTTTGGACGAGCCTTCGGGCGGCAACTGCTTCGCCACCGCCTCGACATAGCCACGCACCGTCGCCGGCAGCGGCTTCCCGGTCACCCGCCGCCAGCTGTCCTCGAGCGCCTGCATGCCGAGCGCGCCGCGAGCCGGACCACGTCCCGCGGGCCGGTTCCAGTCTGCGGGTTCGGGAAGTCATCGAACAGCGACACGCAACGCACGGCCCAGTCGAGAGCCACTGCACCGTCGCCTCGCTTCTGTTCGAGCACGCCGAGCTGCGCATAAGTCAAAGCCAAGCCCGGCCGGTTGCCGAGCGCTTCGGTGATCGCGAGCGACTTCTTGTACCAGGCCTCGGCGTCGTCGAGCGCGCCGCGGGCGGAGGCTCAAGGGATGGCCTTCGAGCCCCTCCAGCAGCTCGCCGAAGGCTTTTTCCTCCTCGCGCCGCTTGCGGCCTGCGGCTTGTCGGCGAGCAGATGGTCGGCGTACTCGCTGGCCTCCTCGCGCGACAGCCCGCCGAGCTCCAGCCGCTCCATTCGGACCTTGCTGCCGTCGCTCTCCTCGGCGAGCCAGCGCTCATCGCTCCGGCTCGTGATCAGAACGAGCGAGCGAGCGCCCTCGGACGCCGCGGCGAGGAACCCGCGCAGCCGCTCGGCCTCCGCGTCGTCCAGCGGCGGCGTCGCGCCGGTGCGGTCTGGCATCGAGCGTGCGCTCTCGAAGTTGTCCAGCACCAGCACCAGCCGGTTTTTTCTTAAGACATCGACCACGACCGCGGCGCGGTGATCCTGGTCCTTGGTCTTCAGCGCGAACTCAGTGCCGAAGATCGCGAGCCCGACCTCGGAGACGAGCCCGTCGAGGCCGAAGGTCGCGACGCCTGGCTCGAAGCTGTGGAAGAACACGCCATCGGCCCAGCCGGTCCCGGCCAGCCACCGCGCGTAGGCCTTAGCGAGCTCGGTCTTGCCCGACCCGCCCTGACCCTGGATCAGGACCACCGGGTGGCGGATGCCCGGGCGTTCGGAATGGTCGGCGATCGCCTGCTCGAGGCGGTAGAACTCGCGGTCGCGGCCGAAGAAGCGGCCGCCCGCGGGCGCGAACGGATCGCGCGCCTCGGCCTCGGCGTCCGCGCGCGCGCTTGCCGCAACCCGGTCCAGCGCGCCGTCGAGCGAGATGCCCTGGCGGACCTCGCTGACCTCGCGCTTGAGCGTGGGGAAAGAAACCTCGCGGCGGCCGTAGTGGACCGGCACGCACCAGTCTTTCAGGGGAAGGTCGCCCTTGGGGCTTGGGCGCAGCGGCCGGTCGCGCAGGCGCCGTCGGCCGCGCGCGACCGCGCGGGTCACCGGCTCGCCCTCGAACAGCGCCTCGTAGAACGCGGCCATGAACTCGGCCGCGGCGCGGACGTAGACCGAGTAGCTCATGGCGACCACGGCCGCGGTGCCGCTCTGCATGAGCCGGGTCGCGACCGTGGCCTCGGGGCCGACCTCGCTGCCGAGCTGGCCCGAGCGGCAGGCGTTGAACACCACGAGCGGCACGCCCGCCTCGTCGATCACCTCGCCGAAGGCCGCGGCCGACACGAGGCGCTCGGCATCGGAGGCGCCTTCGAACAGCAGAAAACCCTGCTCCTGCGCTTTGAACTGCAAGGGATCGGCTTCACCCCGGCGGTCGACGCCGAACGTGCCGTGGCCGTCGAAGTGCAGGATGTGGAACGGCCGTTTCTCGGTCTTGGCCTCGGCGAGCAGCGCCTTGAGGCGGGCAAAAGTCGGGGGGCGGCAGAGCTCGACCTCGACCTTGCCGGCGACCGCATCGAGCTTGTCGAACAGGGGCCGCGCCACGGCCCGGTAGCCGGCGTCCTGGTCGCCCTTCGGCCGCGCGATCACCATCAGCACGCGCAGGGTGTTGGCCGCCCCGACCTCGAGGGCGTCCTTGCGGTCCGGCAGCGTGCGGTTGATTCCGGCCAGTGAGAACGCGAGCAGCTTATCGCCTTCCGGATCGCACATCAGCTCCCAGGGCAGGCCCAGGAAAGCTGGGTTCTTCGAGGCGAGCCAGAGCTCCCACTCCTGGCCGACCGTGAGCTGGATGTACGCGTCGCGGCCGGGCTGCCCGGTACCGAACACCCTGTTGAACAGGCTCTTGCCCCAATCCGCGAGCGCCATGTCGACCTCGGCGCCGCGATCTTCCCAAACGGCGTAGGGAGCGCCCAGATAGTCCTCGACGTACCAGCGTAGGTCTTCGAGCTCCTCGCCGGCAAATGGGCTTGTGAAACCCTCGGCGCTCGCGATCTGCTGGGGAAGGCCCCGGTCGAGGATGAACGAGAGCCGCCCCTGATCCTCCGTGACGATCAGGCGATTGGGCATAGCCTCACCCCTGCGCGTCCTGGGCCGCGCGCACGACGGCGTCGATGACCTTGGCCCGCTGCGCCGTGTCCGGATAACCCTGGTCGTCGAGCGCGACCCGCAATCGTCGCTTCAGGGCGTCGGGCGCCAACTGCTTGTCCTTCTGCCGATCCCGCCAGATCGTATAGGCGAATGACGCGGCCGCGACGAGCAGGCCGCCGATGCTCACCAGGCCGCCGTCGAAGCGTTTCGGTTCCCGGCTCGCGCCCCGCGTCTGAAGTGCTGCTTCGACCTCCGGCACCGCGGCAGGATGCTCCTTGGCCAGGAGGGCGGCTGCACTGCGGGCGAGATCATCGGCGTTGCCGATGTCCGCTGGTTGGTTCTCGGTCATCCCACAAATCCTTCTCTGCCCAAATCCGGTCCGATGACGCTATAACCGCAACGATCGTGACGCAAGAAGGAGGTAATACCCTATGGCCGATGCCGCCGCCGGCGAGATGCTGCTGACCATTCTGCTCAAGCACCGCCAGAGCATGAATCTCGCCGAGATCAATCAGAAGCTCGAGCAGACCGGCTTCTGGAAGAAGTTTCCGCCGGAAGGGGTCGAGGTCGTGTCCTGGTATGTGATGATGGGCATCGGCCAGGTGGTGACGCTCAAGCTGCCGGCCGCGCGCCTGCGCGAGGTCAACCTCGCGATCGAGCAGAACGCCTGGGGCGCCTTCGAGACCGAGTTCTACCCGACCTACGACTTCCGCCCGGTCTGGCAGGGGATCAAGGCCCGCTCGTAACCTGCTGGCACGCCTGGCTCCCCGCAGCGCAGCGCCCTGGAGCGCCGCGCGCAGGACCGGACCGGCCTCTGGTCGCGGAGCGGTCGCCCGGGCCGAGCGAGAGGCCGGCTCAGGGAGCCACGATGACCGTGGTGCCGTGAGGGGAGTTCTGCCTCAGGCCGTGGTTGGTCTGGCGGTCATAGGCGTCGCTCAGGCGCTGGATCCGCTGGGTCTCCTGGTCGAGCAGGCTGTCGATCGTGGCGGCCGTGGCGGCGAGCAGGCGCACATAGGCGGGCTGGGCCTCGCGACGGAAGATCGCAATGTGGCCGCGTTCATGCTCGAGAAGGGCGCGGTAGAACCGGTCCCACTCCCGGCGCTCGGCCTCCGGGCGGCTCGCGTAGCGCGTCCAGACCGGCATCTCGATGCTGAGCGTGAAGGTCAGGTCGACCCGGGACATCCGCCCCGCGGCGTCGGTCGCATAGGTGAGGCTGGTCTCAAAGTTCGCCGCGCCGAGCTCCTGGCCGGCGTTGTTGCGGGCGAGATCGCGCAAGGTGGCGTCGTCGAGGCGCAGCGTGGGGGTCGCCGGCACGTTACCCATCGGGCGGAACTGCAGCGGCACCGCGGAACCCTCAATCCATGGGATGATAGGCAACATCCGCGGCAGGATCATCCGACCGGGGCCTGGTTTCTGTCAACCAGGGCATCCGACGTAGCTGGGCCGCGGGCGGACGCCCGACGGCACCAGGGAGAGTTGCGATCCTGAAACCGGAGGATCGATCGCAGCCGGCGCCGGATCGAGCGCCGAGGCATCAACCGAGACGTTAACCGAAGATTAACTCATGGTCCGTTAACTCTTTCTTGGGGTGGTCCATGGGACCGTGGGAATCTGCGCCCCGCCAGGATCGGCCGCCCGCGGAGTCCCTGGATCCCATGGACCATCGAGGAAGGGCGACGTTGACATGGAGCGGTTGATCAGAGGTAGACCAACACCCAGGCGCCGTGCCGCCCGCCATCTCGGGTCGCCAGACGGGGCGCCGGCTCGGAGCCGCCGGATTACCGTCCCTGGACGCGGCTTTCGCGTCGGTCTGCCCGGGAGTCGTGGCGGCACGCCGGCCAGGTCTCATGGCTCCGAACGTTGTTCATGCCCTGGCAGGCCCTGGGCCGGTATGGCCTTCTGGGGGAGCATTCTCGCCGGGTCGGGTCGCGGCCGGTCAAGGCCAGCGTAGCTGCCGGCTCCGCCGGTTGCAGCCTTGACCGGCCGCGCCCGCCCGGCACACTTCGCCAGCAAGAGGCAATGCCGCAGAACCCGGCTCACCCCGACCAACCTTCGTGGTGACGGCCAGGTGCGGCCACGCCTGCGATTCATCAAACCTCAATCGTGCGGCGCTACCACGGTACCGATTCGGGCGGCGGCGGGACGCCGCTCGCTGGGGAGACCGGAATGCTCAGTGCGCAGGAAGCTCTGGTGTACACGATGGTGGCGGCCGCCGAGTTGGATCGCGAGATCGACGACGCGGAGATCAAGATCATCGGCGATCTCGTCAACCATCTGCCGATCTTTCGCGGCCTCGACCGGGCCGCGACCACCCGCATGGCGACCGCCTGCTCCAAGCTGCTGGCGCGCGCGGGCGGCCGGGATCGGGTGTTCGGCCAGATCCGTGAGGCGCTGGCACCGCAGTTGCGCGACACCGCCTATGCGATCGCTTGCGACGTGATCGCGGTCGACAGCCGCCTCAATCGCGACGAGCTGCAGACGCTGGAGCGGATCCGGGCGGAGCTGCAGGTCGAGCCGGCCATGGCACGTTCGATCGAGCAGGTCGCGAAGGTCCGCTTCCAGGCCGCCTGACGGATCAAGTTTTCGGCGAGCTGCCATCGGCGTCGCTGCCCGCCGTCGGCAGACCGCTGGGGCGCACCCTCGTCGGCCAGGTGGCGCCGCAGGACGACCGCCGGCGCGTGCCGGCGCGTCGGCCGGATGCTTGGCGCGCGGCGCGGGATCACCTTGGATGATGCCGTGCCGGCGCGATCGCCAAGCCGGGGCGGGCTCAGCTTGGCGGCAGGTCGATCCGGCGCGCCGCCACGATCGCGCCATCGGCCGCGCGCTGGACCAGGACCGCGGCGCCGTCGTGCTGCTCGGCCGCGAGCCGCTCGAGCGGCAGCGGCAAGGTGGCGGCGCTGCCATCCCAAGTCCCGAGATCGAGAATCGTGCGCACGACGTTCTGATAGCGGATCGTACGGCCGCGATTTTCGCCGCGCTCGATCGCGACGTCGTGGACCCGGTCGAACCCCATCAGCCAGAGGTGGCACCGACCGCCGCCGCCGGCCTCGAGCTCGAGCCGGCCGTCCGCGACCCTGATCGCCGGACCCGGCTGCGGATGCCCGCGCAGCAGCTCGATCGCCTCGAGCACGCGCTGGCGCTGGGAGCCGACCACGTCGATCCGCCCGCCGACCACCATCTGCGGCGTATACAGGCCGCTGAGGCCGAGGCTCCGGGCGTAGGCCTCCTGGCGGTCGGTGCTCGCCTGGAGGCCGAAGCTGTCCGGCCAGCCCAGCCGGTCCCAATAGGTGACGTGGAAGGACAGCGGCAGGAGGTCGGCCCGGCGAGTCAGTTCGCTGAGCAGGGCGTCCGCGGGCGGGCAGGAATTGCAGCCCTGGGAGGTGAACAGCTCGACGACCACGGGCACCGGCTCGGCGGCGGCGGCGACCGACGGCGTCGGGCAAAAAGACGCCGCGGCACAAAGCAGCACCGCGGCGGCGAGTGGAGTAACGGGATCTTTCATAAGCTTATCTAGTTCGACTGCCAGCTCACGCCAACTACGTGACAGAGATTTAACCCCCCTCGACGGCCGCGGGTCAAATGACATCCGATCACGCGACGTTGAGCGCGGCGGTCAACCGAGCGTGCCGACATTGTGGATCACGGCGACCCCGATCCGGCGGATCAGGGTGTAGAGCTTGGCGATCGGCTCGAAGATCTGGGCGTGCTCCTGGCCGTAGGACTGGCTTTCGGCGCTCTGGTAGGTCGCGGGCTCGCCGAAGTCGTCGTCGAAGCCGGCCGGATCGACCACCGGGAAGATCTGGCCGAGCTGGGCGACCGCGGCCTCGACGTCGAGCCGGATCAGGCGGCCGATCAGGCTCTCCCGGGTCAGCTCGTGGCGGCCGCTGAACTCGGGCACGCGGATCGCCAGCAGATAGAGCCGCTGGATCAGCACGATCCGGAGCGCGTGCAGGAGATGCATGACGTCGCGCGAGGTCGCATCGACCGCGATCGGCTGGGCGCCGGCCTGGCGCGTGCGGCGCCGGTGCTCGCGGAGCGCGTTCGCGAGATCCATGTAGTCGCGGGTGAAGACCCGCCAGATCCGGGTCAGCCGCTCGTGCACCGCCGCCCGTTCCATGACCGCCGCCAGCGCCTGCAGCGCCTCGGCCTGGGGCTCCTCGGCCCGCAGATCCTCGCCGCGCCGCGCCGCCAGCTGCAGCCAGAGGCCGGGATCGAACAGATCGATGTAGGCCCGGAGCACGGTCAGATCGCTGTATTTGAAGGCGTGCTCGACCATGGTCATCAGCCGCCGGAAGCGCGACGAGTCCTGATAGAGGCGCTGGAAGCGCTCGGGATCGCGGGTCACCGCCTGCCCGACCCCGCCGATGCTGTTGGCGAGATAGCCCAGCTGCTGGAGGATGGCGTTGTGCGGGATCGCGCGCAGCTGGGACGGGTGCTCGAGGTTGATCTGCCCCGACCAGCTGTCGTGCTGCCGCTGCACCGGACGCGAGCCGCCGGGATGCAAAAGGTTGGCGCCGAAAGCGCCGAGCAGCGCGCCGTAGCAGGGATCGTCCATGATCTGCTGATTGAAGCGCTGCACGACGGTGAAGAACTCGTGGACGTAGTCGGTCTCGCGGTAGAACGGATCGTCGGCCTCGTCGGGCGGCGCCAGCGCGTGCTCGAGGATCCGGGTGAGCGCCGTGAAGGCCGCGCGCGGCGTGCTGAAATAGACGTAGCCGTCGCCGCCCTGGAAGCTCACCTCCTGCTTGCAGGCGATGCCGAGCCGGGTGAGCGCCGCGCGTACCGCCGGCGCGTCGACGTAGTCGAGCCGGTCGGCGAAGCTCCCGGGATGGCCGCCGCGGCCGATCGATTCGCCGTGGGTGTCGAAGATCACGAGCTCGACCTCGGCCAGGCCCTGGCGCGCCAGCTCGCGGCCGATCGCGAGACGCAGACGCTCGATCGCATAGGCGGCGGCGATCTGACCGAGCGAGCGGCCGGCATCCGAGAAGCCGGTCTGGACGCAGAGCCGGCCCTGACGCTGGACGTAGGCGCGGAAGCTGGTCACGCCGAGCGCCTCGGCGATCACCCGGCCGCCCTGCTCGAGCGCGACCCGGGTCTCGAACAGCGGCGAGATCTCGACCTTGTCCTCGACCCCGAACAGCTTGGCGAAATAGAGCGCGGTCAGGAGCGTGAAGCCGGTCTCGCATTCGGCGATCAGGAAGCGGATCGGCTGGGTCGCATCGACGTATTTGAGCAGCTGCGCGATGATCATGAAGGTGCGCTTGGCGGTCGCCTTCTCGAGCAGGAGCGAGCCGAAGTTGATGCGGACCGGCCGGACCTGGTCGATCAGGGCGCTGATCGCGTTCAGATAGCTCAGGCGGTGGCTCGGATCGTCAGGGCCGTGATCCATGCCGATGGTCTTGCGGATCGCGTTGTGCAGCTGGCGGGCGTTGAGCCGGGTGTGGGTGTGCGCGAGCCCCAGGCCATGGGTCCGGATCTCGGCGCGCAGGATGCAGAGCCCGCGCCTGAGCCCCGGGTCGCCCGCCAGCCGGAGCGCCCGCTCGATCAGCTCGAGCAGCTGGCCGGAGTCGACCAGGCGGGCGTCCCGGCCCGCGTGCATCGTGCGGGCGGCGCGCGCCAGCTGGCCCCGCCAGGGGGCCGAACCCGCCACCGGGTCGGCGAAGATCGCCATCTCGTCCTCGGCCTGCTTGATCGCGAGCGCGAGGCGCGCCTCCAGCAGCTCGAGCAGATCGCCGGCCGGCGAGCCGCCCGCCACCGTGCGCCGGAGCGCCCGGGATGCCTGCCGGTAGCGCTCGAGCTGCAGGATCTGGACCTTGAGGCGCTTGGCGAAGGTCACCGTCCAGGGGATGTCCGAGCGGCCGTCGAGGTCGTAGCCGACCCAGCTCGCGAAGGTCACGAGCCGCGGGCTGAGCTCGGTCCAGCGGTCGGGCCAGAGCTCCTCCGCGACCTCGAGGACGACGCCATAGACCGCGCTCAGGGCGCCGTGCAGATTGACCAGCGCATCGACCGACTGGCGGTGCTCCTCCTCGAGATCGAGCGGCCGGTCGGGACGGTGCTCGCGCTCGCCCGCCGCCGCCAGCAGACCCTCCGGGCCCTGCCCGGACCCAGCGCCAGCCAGCGCCAGCTCGCTCAGGAGCAGCCGCAGCTCGTGCGCCAACGCAAATGTCGGGTGCGCGGTGATCACGATCCCGAAGCGCTCGCCTTCGACCCGGTCACGGAAAGTGTCGAACGGTACGGTCTCCGGGTGGCCGTCGTCATGCGCCAGGCTCTCGATCAGGCGTTTGATCGTCGCCCGATTGGCGGCATCGTCGCTCACGCCGAGATAGCGTCCGAGACGGGCGGCCCGGCCCGCGAAGGACAGCGTGGTCAGGCGCTGGATCAGCTGCTCGATCGCTGCCAGCGAGAGCCCGCCGGCATCCAGGCGGCGGCCGAGATCGAGCGCCAGCAGCTGGATCGGATTGCCGAACGGATTGAGCTCGGTCTCGGCCCTGCGCGCCCCGAGCCGGGTGCGCAGCTCGCCGAGCAGCGCGCCCGGATCGAGGACCTCGGCCGCCTCGAAACAGGTCAGGCTGGCCGGGAGCAGGGGCAGCGGCTCGACATTGTCGGACCTCGCCGGCTGCGGCGCGATCGGAGCCGCCTCGCCTGGCTGCGATTCGATGGGCGGTACGGCTTCGACCTCGTTCGCCATCATGCTGTCCCGGCTGAACCCGCGCGAGGTTAGGCGATCCCGGCGCGCGCTTGAAGCGGTTTTTTTGCGTTGCAGCAAAAAGCCCCTGCCTGCGGTCCGCGGGCGATCGTCGTCATGCCGCGATTGCCGCCGGTCGGATTCGCGGCTGTAATGGCTGCGGCGCCGCATGTCCCAAGCCCCGAAGGGAGGTAGGAATGGCTCTCTATCCGGATCTCGGCGGCCGGGTCGCGCTGGTGACCGGCGGCGGCCGCGGCATCGGTCGGGCGATCGCGCTGATCCTGGCCGAGGCGGGCGCGGACGTCGCGGTCAACTACCGCGCACGCGCCGATGCCGCCGAGGCGACCGCGACCGAGATCCGCCGGCTCGGACGGCGGGTTGCAGCGCTCCAGGCCGACGTCTCGATCGCAACCGAGGTCGCGAAACTGGTCGATGACGTCGGAAAAGAGCTCGGGCCGATCGACATTCTGGTCAACAACGCCGGCATCTCCGAGCCCTGCGCGATCGAGGAGCTGACCGAGGAGCTGTTCGACCGCACGCTGACCATGAACCTCAAGTCGGCGTTCCTCTGCACCCAGGCGGTGCTGCCCGGCATGCGGGCGCGCGGCTTCGGCCGGATCGTCAACATCTCCTCGGGTGCTGCGCGCGGGGCGGGCGCGGTCGGCGTCCACTACAACGCGTCCAAGGCCGGCATGGAGGGCCTGACCCGCGGCTATGCGGCGCGGGTGGTCAAGGACGGGGTGACGGTCAACGCGGTCGCGCCCTCGCTGATCGCGACCGAGATGATCAAGCCGCATCGCCTGGACAACCTGCCCAAAATTCCGCTCGGCCGCCTCGGCACGGCCGACGAGATCGCGAGCATCGTGCTGATGGTGGTCGGCAACCCCTACATGACCGGCCAGACCGTCGCCGCCAACGGCGGCATGCACTTCAACTGAGGGCGGAGGGGCTTGTCGCCGCCGGCGAAGGATAGACCTCAAAGCAACATCGCTGTCTCGATCTTCGGGCACCTCTGTCCGATTTTCCCTGATGACCGGGGCCGAGTTCGTCCGTCGTCGCCGCCGCCTCGGCCGCAGACAGGACATCTCGGTGCGAATCGTGCCCGGGCGCGGCGAAGGCAGTCATGGTCGACTCTTCTATGGGCCGCGATCGACGACGATCCCCGACCTGAAGCACGAGCTGGGAACGGGGTTGCTGCAGGCCCTCTGCCGACAACTCGAAGTGAGCGTGAGCGCGCTGAGGAGGAGGTGAGCGTATGGTCGCTTATGCCTGCCGCTTCGAGCCCGATCCGCCGGGTCATGTCGTAACCTGCCGGGACCTCCCTGTCGTCACCTGGGGCGAGACGATGCCCGACGCGACGGCGATGGCGGCCGATGCCATTGCGACCGTGCTCTCCGACCTCACGCCCGGCGCGTGGCCGAAACCGTCGCCGGCGCGGCCCGGCGAGGTGGTTGTGACCCTACCCCCCTTGCTTGCGGCCAAGACGGCGCTCTGGTCGGCACTACTGGAGGCCGACGTGACGAAGAACGAGCTTGCCCGCCGGCTGGGGTGCGACGAGAAGGAGGTGCGTCGGCTGCTGTGCTTCAAGCACCGCTCGCAGATCGACCGGGTTGCGGGCGCCCTTGCCGCTCTCGGCAAGCGTCTGGTGGTCGAACTCGAGGATGCCGCGTGAAGCGCGCGAGCCTAGGCCGCGATGTCGGTCAGGGCGTAGAGGTCGTCGATTGCGAGGCGGAGTGGCGGGTCCGCGAGCTCGATCGCGCCGCCTGCGGTCACGAAACGCTCGTGCCACAGTTCGCCGACGCGGCTGTGGACCAGCAGCTCCTGCTTGCTCTGGGACAGGACGAAATAATGCTTGAGGCTCGGAATCTTGCGGTAGGCGAACCATTTCCGCCCGCCGTCATCGCCTGAAGGCGACATGATCTCGACGATGATCGCCGGCTCGGCGACCACGGGCGTGGAGAGATCGATCGGCATGCAGGTCACGACCACGTCAGGGATCGCCGAGATCTCGTCAGTGAGAATCTGCGGTCCATCGACCAGCGGGTGACAGGGCGTACCGGCGAGCGCCGTCCGCAAGGCCGCAAACACATTGCCTTTGATGATCGAGTGCGGCATCGAGGCCGGCGCCATCAGGCGCGGCCAGTCGTCGTAGAACTCCCAGCGCTCGGGCTGGCGCGCGTGCCAGAGCTCGAACTCGGCGACGGTGCGCGGCCAGTCCTCGCGTCTCGCAACTTCGGCCATCACGGGCTCCGGGCGAAGGTCCGGCTGCATGGTAGTCGAAACGACGCCGGCCGCCCAGCGCAACGGGCGGCGGGACTGCAGGAATGGCCTCGCCGGTGGCGGCCGGGGCGCGTATACTGGAGGAGCAGAAGCGAGGATCGAGACGTTGGCACGCGCACGCCCTACCCCGCCCGAGCCCTGGACGGTCGAGGAGTTCCTCGCCTGGGAGCGCGAGCAGGAGGAACGTTACGAATATGCCGGCGGCGTGATCCGCATGATGGTCGGCGGCACGCTCGACCATAACACAATCGCCGGCAATGTGTTCAGCGGCCTGCGTTTTCAGCTCCGCGGCGGTCCCTGTCGCGTATTCGTCGAGGCGGTCAAGGTCGTCTCCGGAACCGCGACCATGTATCCGGACGTGGTCGTGACCTGTGCGACCGGCTCGGGTCGGAGCGACGTCGTGCCCGAGCCGGAGATTGTCGTGGAGGTGCTCTCACGCTCGACCCAGGGCTTCGATCGCGGCCCCAAGCTCGATGCCTACCAGCAGATTGCGAGCCTCAAGCAGTACGTGCTGATCGCCCAGGAGCAGATCAGGGTCAGCGTCTATGAGCGGGACGACGGCGGCTGGCGCTATCGGACCATCGAGGACCCGGACGCGCGCCTCGCCTTCGCGGTCGGCGGCGCGGCGATGACCCTGGCCGAGATCTACGAACGCGCAACGGCCGCCGGGCCATCGGCGCAGCAGAGCGGTTGATCAGCCGCGCGCACGGCGCATCCCCGGAGGCGCGAACCCCCGCCTCAGTGCTTGTGCAGCGACTCGGATTCCCGGTGCAGGGATTCGGCGATCGCGCGCTCCGCGGCCGCGGCCGGGTCCAGCTTCGAGGTGCTGCCGGCATCGGCGCGGGCAAACTCCTCGAGCTCGGCCGACAGCTCGTCCAATTCCTTGCCCCCGGCCATCATGTTCAGGACTTCCTCGCGCGACACATCAGTCTTCTGGAAGGTGCCGTAGGTGCGGCCGCGGTTGAGGATCGTGAAGGCATCGCCGACCGGATAGGCGTGGTGGACGTTGTGGGTGATGAAGATCACGCCCAACCCGCGCGCCCGCGCCTGGGCGACGTAGCGCAGCACCACAGAGGCCTGCTTGACCCCGAGCGCCGAGGTCGGCTCGTCCAGGATCAGCACCCGGGCGCCGAAATGGACCGCGCGCGCGATCGCGACGCACTGACGCTCGCCGCCCGACAGCGTGCCGACCGCCTGGGTCGGATCGCGGACATCGATGCCGATCTTGGCCATCTCCGCCTTGGCGACCCGGTTGGCCTCGCCGATGTCGAAGCCGCCGAAGGCGCCCTTGCCGCGGCCGGGCTCGCGGCCCATGAAGAAGTTGCGGGTGATGCTCATCAGCGGGATCATCGCGAGGTCCTGGTAGACCGTGGCGATGCCGCGATCGAGGGCATCGCGCGGGCTGCCCATCACGACCGGCTCGCCGTCGATCAGGATCTGGCCCTCGGTCGGCTGATGCACCCCCGAGAGGGTCTTGATCAGGGTCGACTTGCCGGCGCCGTTGTCGCCGAGCAGGCACATCACCTCGCCCGCGTGCACCATCATGGTGACGCCATTGAGCGCGATCACCGAGCCGAAGCGCTTGACGATGTCGCGCAGCTCCACGATCGGCGCGGCGTTGCCATCGGTCCGGTCCGCCATTGCTCCCCCTCCGCTTTCCCCGCCTCCGCTAACGGGCCTCGGTCACCTTGCGGCGGATGAAATTGTTGAACAGCACCGCGATCAGCATCATCACGCCCAGGAACACCTTGAACCAGTCGGTGTTCACGCCGGTGTAGAAGATGCCCATCTGCACCGTGCCGAAGATCAGGGCGCCCAACGAGGCGCCGATCGCCGAGCCGTAGCCGCCGGTCAAGAGACAGCCGCCGATCACCGCGGCGATGATCGCCTCGAACTCCTTGAGCAGGCCGCGGTTGGTATCGGCCGAGCCGGCATCCAGGACCTGGACACAGGCGAACAGGGTGGCGGCGCAGGCGGTGAACATGAACAGGCCGATCTTGACCGCCGCGACCGGCACACCGACGTTGCGCGCCGCGTTCGGATCGCCGCCGCAGGCGAAGATCCAGTTGCCGACCCGGGTGCGCAGCAGGATCCAGGTCGCGACCGCGGTGAGCACGACCCACCAGACGATCGACATCGAGATGCCGGGGATCGCGGGTGCGCCGTCGGCGCGGGTCCCGATCAGCCCGATGCTGGCGAGCCACACCATCAAGCTCTGGCCGACCTTGCCGGCGAAGAGCGGCGCCAGCCAGTCGTGCTCGGCCAGCGCCTTGAGGCCCGAGACCTGGGTCCGGCCGGTGATCCAGCGGGTGAAGCCGATGGTCAGGCCGCGCAGGATGAACAGGCCGGCGAGCGTGACGATGAACGACGGCAGGCCGCTCTTGATCACGATCAGGCCGTTGACGTAGCCGATCGCGGCGGCGATCGCGAACGCGAGCAGGACGCAGGCCCAGAGCGGCCAGCCCCACTGCGCCGCCGGGATCGCGATGATCACGCCGGCAGCGCCGATCATGGACCCGATCGACAGGTCGAACTCGCCGCCGATCATCAGCATCGAGGCGGCGACCGCAATGATCCCGAGCTGGGCCGACACCTCGAGGAAGTTGAGGATGCCCGGCGCCGAGAAGATGCCGCTCCCGCCGGCGACGACAGCGAAGAACACGAATACCAGGATGGTTCCGGCCACGGACCCGAGCTCCGGGCGGGCCATCAACTTCCGTATGAGCGGCGTCCTGGTGACCCGTTCGTCTACGGCTGCGGTTCTGGTTGCGGCCATGGCAGGCCTCCCCCGGATCGCCGCCCGTCGCCCGACAGGGGCCCGCCGCGCGGACGGGCCCCCTTGGTCGCGGGCTAGCGGATACCCTTCTTGCTCAGATCGATCACCTGGGCGGCGTTGTCCTTGGTCACGAAGCCCGGGCCGGTCATGACCGTGCCGGCCGGCATCACGCCGTAGAGCTTGTACAGCCTCAGGAACTGGATCGGCAGGTAGCCCTGGAGGAACTGCTGCTGATCGATCGCGAACATCATCTTGCCGTCGGCGATCGCCTTGAGAACCCCCGGTGACAGGTCGAAGGTGCCGAACTTGACCTTGTTCAGCATCTCGACCTCCTCGAGCGCCGCGAGCGTCGGCTCGCCGGCCGAAGGGCCAAGCGTGAGCACGCCGTTGGTGTCGGGATTGGCGGTCAGATTGGCCTTGACCGCGTTGCCGATCTCGGTCGGGTCCATGCTGACCGACAGGACCTCGACCTTGCCGCCCTCGAGGCCATCGCTGAAGCCCTTGCAGCGCAGGTCGAGGGCGACGTTGCCGACCTCCTGATTGACGCAGATCGCCTTGGTGACGCCCGCCGCCTTCATCTTCTTGCCGGCGCCGAGACCGGCCTCGTATTCGGTCTGGCCGACGTGCACCGCGACGCCGAGCGCCTCGCGGACGTCGGAGCCGGAGTTCATCGACACCACCGGGATACCGGAGGCAACCGCGTTCTTGATCGAATCGCCGAGCGCCTCGGCGTCGGGGATCGACACCACCAGGCCGTCGGGCTTGGAGGCGACCGCGGCGTCGATCAGCTGCGCCATCTGCGGCATGTTGTAGGTGTCCGGCGCGTTGTATTCGACGGTCACGCCGAGGTCCTTGGCCGCCTGGTCGACGCCGTTCTTGACCACCGACCAGAACGGGTCGGAGGCCTGGCCGTGGGTGACCACGACGAAGCGGAAATCCTTGGCCATGGCCGAGGTGGCGCATCCCAGCACAGCCGCAACGACGGCTGCCTTGGCGAGTTTGCTGATCACGGCTGCGACTCCCTGCGTTGGTTTTGATTCTGGGCTAAGGGGTAGCGCCGGATCGCGCCCTTGCCAACTGTGAATCCGCTGCCTCGATCAACCGGCCCCTCCGCGCAAGGTTGCGCTTGCCGCGCGCGGAGCCCGTGTCCAGGATGCCGGCCATGCGGCTGGAGCCTCGCGAGATGCAAGCGATCCGGCGGGCGGCGCAGGCGGTGTTCGGCGCGCACGCGACAGTTCGCGTGTTCGGCTCGCGGGTCCGGGATCATCTCAAGGGCGGTGATCTCGACCTCTATCTCGAGGTGGAGCCGGGCCAGGCGACGATTGCCAACGAGATGAGGTTTCGCGACCTGATCGAGCGTCCGCTGGATGAGCTCAAGGTCGATGTCGTGCTCCATGAGCGCGGCCGGCCGCTCGGGCCGATCGATGAGATCGCGCGGCGCGACGGGGTGCTGCTGTGAGTCTGCCCGAGCCCGCCCTGCTGCGCCGGGGCCTGATCGCGACCGAGCGCTGCGCGGCACGCCTCCGGCGATCCCTGGATCGGCTGCAGGCGCTGTTCCCGATTGATGCGGAGAGCCTGCCGAGCCTCAACCCGCGGCGTCAGGACGATATCGACGCTTTTCTCAAGCGCTTCGAGCAGCTGGTGCTCAGCCTCCAGGACCAGGTCTTCGTGGGCCTCGCCATTCGGGAGGGCGAAGATCCAGGCGAACTGTCGCGCCGGGATCTGGCCGAACTCATGGAGCGTCTGCGCGCGCTACCCTCGGCGGATGAGTTCCGGAACTTCGTCGGCATCCGCAACCGCCTCGCCCACCTCTACCCCGAGGAGCCGGAGCGGCAGGCTGCCAACCTCAACGCCGCCTACGAGGCGACGCCCCGGCTTCTCGAGGCGGCGACGCAGGCTGTCCGCCGCGCTGCCCAAAACGGCGAAAACTGAGCCTCCAGATACCGTTACCCGGCGAGCCTGGTCCGGATCTTGATCTCGCTGGTCAGGGTCCGGTGGACCGGGCATTTGTCGGCGATCTCGAGCAGGCGCTGACGCTGGGCGGCATCGAGGGCACCGGCAAGCTCCAGGGTGCGTTCGATCTGGTCGAGCATGCCATCCCTCGTTTCGCAGTCCGCGCAATCGCTTGCATGGATTTTCTCGCGCTTCAGATGGACCATGACGCGCTCGAGCGGCAGCTGCTTGCGTTCGGCATAGAGACGAAGGGTCATCGAGGTGCAGGCGCCGAGCGCGGCGAGCAGGTAGTCGTAAGGGCTCAGGCCGGTGTCGAGGCCGCCCGGGATGCTCGCCGGCTCGTCCGCCCGCAGCTCGTGGCGTCCGACCCGAACGATCTGGGTGAACTTGCCCTCGCCGGTTTCCGCGACCACGACCTCGCCGGCCGGCGACTCGGCCTCAACCGCGGCCGCCGGCGCTTGCGGCAGGTAGCGGCCCGCCCAGGCGGCCAGCACGTCGGCGACGTAGATCGCATCCTCGCGCCGGGTCAGCAGGTGATCGGCGTCGTCGAGCGAGACGAAGCTCTTGGGATGCCTGGCGGCGGTGAAGATGTGGCCGGCGTTCTCGATGCCGACGATCTCGTCGCGCGGCGCGTGGAAGACGATCAGCGCCTTCCTGAGCCGGGCGATGTGGTCGCCGAGCTTGTGCGCGGCGATATCGTCCAGGAACTGCTTGCGGACCCGGAAGCTCCGGCCGCCGAGGGTCACCAGGGCCTCGCCCTTGGCCTCGATCTCGGCCCGAACGGGGGCGAACATGCGGCCGGCGTGGGCGGGATCGAACGGGGCGGCGATGGTCGCGACCGCGACCGCCTCGGGCACGCGATCCGCGGCCGCCAGCACCGCCGCCCCGCCAAGCGAATGGCCGATCAGGATCGAGGGTGCCCGATGCTCTCGACGCAGATAGTCCGCAGCAGCAGCCAGGTCGCGGAGGTTGGATGAGAAATCAGTGTTGGAAAAATCACCGCCGCTGGCCCCGAGGCCGGTGAAGTCGAAGCGCAGCACCGCGACCCCATGGGCCGCCAGCCCCTGGCTGATGCGCGCCGCGGCGAAGGTGTCCTTGGAGCAGGTGAAGCAGTGAACGAACAGCGCGAACGCGCAGGGCGCGCCGTACGGCCAGTCGAGCCGGGCGGCCAGGGGCTCGCCGGCGGCGTTGGCGAACGTGATCTTCTCGCTTCGAGCGGCCATGGCTGCTACCTCCGCGCTGATGCCGCACCGGACGCGGCATCCTGGCGCAAATCCACCGGTTTGACAGCAAGCCTTCGGCCATGGCCCGCGCGCTCCGCCTTCGCCTCGCGCTGTTCTACGGCGCGAGCTTCGCCGCGATCGGCATCTCCTTGCCCTACTGGCCGGTCTGGCTCGCCGCCCGGGGGCTGACATCGTCCGAGATCGGCCTCCTGCTCGCGGCCGCTTTCTGGCCCCGGGTACTCACCAGCATCGCGATTCCCTACGCCGCCGACCGCCTGGGCGAGCGCCGCCGCCTGATGGTACTGCTGGCCGCCGTCACGCTGCTGACGATCGCGCTGTTCGGGCTGGCCCGGCACCTCTGGCTGTACCTGCTGCTGAGCCTCGTGAGCGGCGCCACCTGGGCCGCGATCCTGCCGCTCGGCGAGGCGCTGGCGCTCCAGGAGATGCAGGCGCACGGCCTCGCCTACGGCCCGGTCCGCCTCTGGGGCTCGATTTCCTTCATCCTGGCCGCGATCGGCGGCGGCTGGTGGATCGGGCACAGCGGCGCCGGCGTCGTGCTCGGTCTGCTGCTGGCCCCGCTCGCGCTCAACCTTTTCGCCTGCCTGCAGCTGCCGGAAAAGCGCCAGCCGTCGCGCCCGGCCGAGCCGCCCCGCCTCGGCCGGCTGGTGCGGCTGCCGCAGTTCCTGCATTTCGTGTTCGCCGCGGGCATGATCCAGGTCAGCCATGCGCTCTACTATGGCTTTGCCAGCCTGCACTGGCGCGCGGGCGGCCTGAGCGCAAGCGTGATCGGCTGGCTCTGGGCCGAAGGCGTGGTCGCCGAGGTCTTCCTGTTTGCAGCCGCGGGCACGGTCCTGCGCAAGCTCGTCCCGTCCCGGCTGCTCACGCTCGCGGGTGGCCTCACGGTGTTGCGCTGGTGCCTCACGGGCGCCGGCACCGACCTTGCCCTCCTGATCCCGGCCCAGGCCCTGCACGGCGCGAGTTTTGGCGCGGTGCATCTGGCCGTGATGCACCATCTGCGCGACCGCGTGCCGCCGGAGCTGCAGGCGAGCGCCCAGGGCTTCTACGCCGCGATCGGCAGCGCGCTGCTGTTCGGCCTGGTGACCCCGATCGCCGGCTGGCTCTACGCCACCTTCGCCGGCCACGCCTTCTTCGCCATGGCCGCCCTCGCCCTCGCCGGCACCGGGCTCGCTACCGGTCTGAGCGGTCGTTCAGGTCGAAGCGTCTGAGGCATCTGGCTCCTCGATCAAGACCGACGCCGCTGCGGAAAAACTCTGCCAAAGCCTCTCGTGTTGTTCTGAAATATCGTCCGGACCGCTCGCGCCAAGACCGACGATGGCCATGATCGCGTCCTTGGGGTAATCCGCCTTCCTGGTATTGCCGCGAACATTCTGATCGACGAGTTTGCGCAGGAGGGCGGTCATGCTGAGCCCCTCACGCTCGGCGGCGTGCCGCAGCGCGAGGTGCTGCTCCTCGCTGAGATACACTTGGGTCCGGACCATATGTTCGATGTTGGGTCGACGTACGCTAATGTCAAACGACTGATCGTTGCAGCTGACGTGCGCGCGGACTTCGAGCGCGACGGCTATCTGGTGCTGCCTGGGTTTCGCGCCCAAGGCCGAGTGCGCGGCGCTGCGCGAACGGATGGCGGAGCTCCTGGAGGCGTTCGCGCCCGGCGAGGTCGCGACGATCTTCTCGACCACCGGCCAGGACCACGCCCAGGACCGCTATTTCCTCGAGTCCGGCGACCAGGTCCGCTTCTTCTTCGAGCAGGAGGCGTTCGACGAGTACGGCAGGCTCCGGCAGAGCAAGGAGCGGTCGATCAACAAGGCCGGCCACGCGCTCCACGACCTCGACCCGGTCTTCGACCGGTTCTCGCGCCGGCCGGCGCTGGGTGAGCTGGTCGGCGGGCTCGGCGTCGCCGAGCCCCTACTGCTCCAGTCCATGTACATCTTCAAGCAGCCCCGGATCGGCGGCGAGGTGATCTGCCACCAGGACGCGGCCTTCCTCTACACCGAGCCGCAGAGCGTCATGGGCCTCTGGTTCGCGCTCGAGGACGCGACGCTCGAGAACGGCTGCCTGCATGCCGCGCAGGGCGGCCACAAGGGGCCGCTGCGGAGCCGTTTCCTCCGCCACGGCATGCGGACCGAGACCGTCACGCTCGATCCCACGCCCCTGCCGAGCGCGGGATTGCGGCCGCTCGAGGTCGAGGAGGGCACGCTCGTCGTCCTGCACGGGCTCCTGCCGCACGGCAGCGCGCCCAACCGCTCGGACAGATCGCGCCATGCCTACACCCTGCACGTGATCGACGGCCGGGCACGCTATGGCGCCGACAACTGGCTGCAGCGCGGACCGGAAATGCCGCTCCGCGGCTTCTGAATGGCACCATCGATCCAGCCAAAATGGCCCTTTCATCAGGGCCAGTCCGCTCTCTAGCCTGCTTGCCGGACCTCAGTGGAGAAACCCCGAATGGCGGAGCGTTTCCAGCCGAGCGCGAAGACCCGCGTCAAGCGCCTGCCCAAGCGCGGCCACTACGACCCTGCCACGGTCCACGCCGTGCTCGATGCCGGCGTGATCTGCCACGTCGGCTACGCGATCGACGGCCAGCCCTACGTCACGCCGACCTCCTACTGGCGCCATGGCGATCGCCTCTACTGGCACGGCTCGTCGGCGAGCCGCATGCTCCGCCACCTGAAGCAGGGCGTGCCGGCCTGCGTCACGGTCACCCATGTCGACGGCTTCGTGCTCGCCCGCTCGGGCTTCCACCACTCGATCAACTACCGCTCGGTGATGGCGTTCGGGATCGCGCAGCTGGTGCCTGACGAGGAGAAGCTCGCGGTGCTCGAGGAGTTCGTCGAGCGCCTGTTCCCCGGCCGCTGGCCGGAGCTGCGACCGCCGACCCGGCAGGAGCTGAAGGCGACCACGGTGCTCTGGATGGACCTCGACGAGGTCTCGGCCAAGATCCGGACCGGCCCGCCGATCGACGACGAGGAGGACTACGCGCTGCCGGTCTGGGCGGGCGTGCTGCCGCTCGGGACCACGGTCGGCGCGCTCGAGCCCGACCCGCGCCTCGCCGCAGGCACCGCGCCGCCAGGCTATCTGGACCATCTGAGCTGCCTGCTGCGCGCGCCGGCGCCACCTGCCTGAGGTTTCCAGCCGGTCCAGGGACGATCGCCGCGGACCTCGCGCACGCTCATGGTTTCGATGCCGGCGGCATTCAGCCAGAGGGCGAGTCCGCCGGATGCGCGCAGCGCCTCGGGCCCGATCAGCGGCGCGCCGCCGCTCGGGCAGCGCTCCAGGCGCGGGTAGCTCAGCACCAGATCGGCGCGGACGCAGTCCACCTCCAGCGCCTCGGGTCGCCGAACCAGGGCGACCCTGCGGCCGTTGCGGCTGAGCACGCAGCCCTCGGCATCGCAGCGCAAGCCGTCCTGCCCGCCGGCGCCCGCCGCCGGCCAGGACGCGACCTGCGCCTGACCGGCGCTCTGCAGCCAGCTGTCAGTGATCCAGCGATCCCGCCGCCAGGGCGACAGGGCAAGTCTGCCGTTAGCGAGGCGGACGGCGACGATCTCGCCGCGCGCGTCGACCAGGATGTCGGGCGGGCGAGCGAGCAGCATCAGGCCGAGCCCGATCGTGATCCCGATCAGCCCGAGCCGGCGCCAGGCGGTGCGCCAAAGGCAAAGCCAGAGCCCGCCGAGCACGGTCGCGACCAGGGCCTCGAGCGGCGGCTGCGGCACGCCCACGACCGCGCCCGGCAGGCCGGCGACGAACGCCGCGACCGCGACGATGATCTCGATCCCCCACCCCATCAGCACGAAGCAGGGATCGGCCAGCCCGAACGGCATGAGCAGGATGCCCAGCATGCCGAGCGGCATGATCCAGACCCCCGAGAGCGGCACCGCCAGCAGATTGGCCACGATGCCGTAGGTCGGGAAGCGGCTGAAATGATAGATCGAGAACGGCGTGGTCGCCGCGCTCGCCACCAGCGTGGTGAGACAGACGCCCACCAGATACAGGATCAAGCGCCATCCGAGACCGCCGGCGCCCGCTGGATGCTTGGCGACGCCGGTCTCGTATACGGCGATCAGGGCGACCACGGCGGCGAACGACATCTGGAAGGACGCACCGACCAGGCTGTCCGGCTGCAGCAGCAGCACGGCGGCGGCTGCCCAGGCGACCAGCCGCATCGAAAACGGATTGCGATCGACCATGACCGCAAACAGCACGAACCCGGTCGAGATGAAGGAGCGCTGGGCCGGAACCGGCGCGCCGGAGAGGAGCAGATAGCCGAGCGTTCCCAGCAGCGCGACCAGAGCGGCGAGCTTCTTTCCAGGAAGGCGCAGCGCGAGCGGGGGTACCAGAGCAAGTGCGATCCGGACGGCGAAGAACAGGGTGCCGGCGACCAGGGCGAGATGCAGGCCGGAGATCGACAGCAAATGCGCGATGCCGGCGATCGCCCACTGGTCCCAGATCTGATCCGGCAGCGCGCCGCGCAGCCCGGTGAGCAGCGCCACCGCAATGGCGCCGGCATCGCCAGGAACCGCCCGGGTGATCGCCGTCGCGATCGCCTGGCGCGCCGCCGATAGCTCGAGCGACCAGCCGCGCGAGTCGGCGTGGGCGATCAGCTCCGGCCGGTCGAGGGCATAGCCGACTGCGCCGAGCTGCATGAAGTAGGCCTGCCGCGCGAAGTCGAAGCCATGCGGCTCGGCCGGCGCCGAGGGCGGCATGAGCAGCGCGCGCACGCGGACGCGGTCGCCCGGAACCAGGAGCGGCTCCTCGGTGCGCACGCCGACCCGGAGCTCTGCCGGCGTGCGTCCCGCCTCGAGGCCCTCGAGCACCGGGCGCCCAAGCAGCAGACGCCGACCCGGGCTCCGCCCCTCGACGAGCAGCACGGTCGCCTCGATCTTGTAGGCGCCGCGCCGCTCCAGGACTGGCGCCGCAACCATTTGGGTGCGGATCGAGGCCGCGGTCAGGCCCGCCGCGATCGACGCCAGGGCGAGCAGCGCCGGCAGGCGCCAGATCTGATGCTCGCCCGTCCCCGGCTTGGCGGGCCGCGCCCAAACCAGCGCGATCGGCAGCAGGAGCGTCGGGCCGAGCCAGACCGGCGGCTCGGTCGGCAGCGCGAAGTAGAGGCTGATGCCGAGGCCGAGGCCAACCGGCAGCCAGAGCAGCCAGCGCTCGCGCTCGGCCAGCAGATTGGCTGCGAACCAGGGAACGACCCAGACCCCGAGCCCGCGCGCCCGGGCCAGCGCCAGCCGGATGCCGGGGGGCGCGAGCGGCAGGCCGAGGGAGCGGTGCGCCATGGCGGCGTTTGTGCTAGACGACGGAGCGACGCGGTGAGGCCATGGGGTCCAGTTTATCAATCATGAGTGTAGTTACAAGGTTCGCTCCTTCTCCTACGGGTTTCCTGCACATCGGCGGGGCGCGGACCGCGTTGTTCAATTGGCTGTTCGCGCGCCACCACGGCGGCCGTTACCTTTTGCGGATCGAGGACACCGACCGGGCGCGCTCGACCGGGGCCGCGATCCAGGCGATCCTGGACGGCCTCGGCTGGCTCGGTCTGCAGGGCGACGAGCTGCCGGTGTTCCAGTCGGCGCGGCAGGACCGGCATGCCGAGGTCGCCCGCCAGCTGCTGGCGCGCGGCGCCGCCTACTACTGCTACTGCACGCCCGAGGAGCTGCAGGCGATGCGCGAGCAGGCGCGCGCCGAAGGCCGCTCGACCAGCTACGACGGCCGCTGGCGCGACCGCGATCCGGCCGAGGCGCCCGCAGGCGTCCTGCCGGTGATCCGGCTCAAGGCGCCGCGCACGGGCGAGACGATCATCGCCGACCGGGTCCAGGGCGAGGTCCGCTTCGACAACGCCCAGCTCGACGACATGGTGCTGCTGCGCTCCGACGGCACGCCCACCTACATGCTCTCGGTGGTGGTCGACGACCACGACATGGGCGTCAGCCACATCATCCGGGGCGACGATCACCTGGTGAACGCCGCCCGTCAGACCCAGCTCTACCGGGCGCAGGGCTGGACAGTGCCGGAGTTCGCTCACATCCCCCTGATCCACGGCCCCGACGGCGCCAAGCTCTCGAAGCGGCACGGCGCGCTCGGGGTCGACGCCTATCGGGAGCTGGGCTTCCTGCCCGAGGCGCTGCGCAACTATCTGCTCCGGCTCGGCTGGAGCCATGGCGACGACGAGATCATCTCCACCGAGCAGGCGATCGCCTGGTTCGACCTCGACGCGGTCGGCAAGGGTGCCGCGCGCTTCGACATGGCGCGCCTGACCAACCTCAACGCGCACTATCTGCGCGCGACCGACGACCGGACCCTGGTCGGCCTGATCGCACCTCGCCTCGAAGCCCGGGGGCATCGGCTCGATGCGCAGGCGCTCGGCCGGCTCGAGGCGGGCATGGCCGGGCTCAAGCCGCGCGCGAGCACCCTGGTCGAACTCGCCGCGAGCGCCACATTCTACGTTGCGGCGCGGCCGCTGACGCTGAGCGACAAGGCGGCGCAGCTGCTGGACGCGACGGGCCGCGAGCGTCTGGCGGGCTTGGTTCCGGCGCTGAGAGAGGTCGCGGAATGGCAGCCAGCGGCGCTGGAGCAGGTGGTGCGCGACTATGCTCTGGCCCTGGATCTCGGGCTCGGCCAGATCGCGCAGCCGCTGCGCGCCGCGCTTACCGGCTCGACCGCGTCGCCCGGGATCTTCGAGGTGATGGCGGTGCTTGGTCCTGACGAGGCGCTGGCACGGATCGCGGACGCCGTCGAGAACCGTTATGCCGCACTGCAACATAGCAATTGATCGCCGGTGAGCCGGCAACTAGAGTCCCGCACAGAGGTTTCCTTAACCTCGTCCGATCACCACGGGTCAGCCGGGGCGGTCGGAAAGCACGAATGAGGGGGTGGCCATGACCGAATTGACTGTGCAGACGGTCGCGCTGTCAGATCGCAGCGGGCTGAGGACTGAGCTGCCTCTGCTCACCGGCACGATCGGGCCGGATGTCATCGACATCCGCAAGCTGTACGCGGATACCGGCCGCTTCACCTACGATCCGGGCTACACCTCGACCGCGAGCTGCTCCTCGAAGATCACCTTCATCGACGGCGAGGAGGGGGTCCTGCTGCATCGCGGCTACCGGATCGGGGATCTGGCGACCAACAGCGACTTTCTCGAGGTCGCCTACCTGATCCTGTTCGGCGAGCTGCCGACCGCGGCGCAGAAGGCCAAGTTCGTGGCCGGCGTCACCTATCACACCATGGTCCACGAGCAGGTCATCTACCTGTTCCGGGGCTTCCGCCGCGACGCCCATCCGATGGCGGTGCTGATCGCGGTGGTCGGCGCGCTGTCCGCCTTCTACTACGAGGACCTCAACATCGAGGACCCGCACAACCGGATGATCGCGAGCTACCGGCTGGTCGCCAAGGTGCCGACGATCGCCGCCATGGCCTACAAGTACTCGGTCGGCCAGCCGTTCATGTACCCGCGCAACGATCTGACCTACGCCGAGAATTTTCTCTACATGATGTTCGGGGTGCCGTGCGAGCCCTACAAGGTCAACCCGGTGCTGGCCAAGGCGCTCGATCGGATCTTCATCCTGCACGCCGATCACGAGCAGAACGCCTCGACCTCGACCGTCCGCCTGGTCGGCTCGACCGGGGCCAGCCCCTATGCCGCGATCGCCGCCGGCATCGCCTCGCTCTGGGGGCCGGCGCACGGTGGCGCCAACGAGGCGGTGGTCAACATGCTCAAGGAGATCGGCTCGGTCGAGCGGATTCCGGAGTTCATCGCCCGCGCCAAGGATCGCAACGACGGGTTCCGCCTGATGGGCTTCGGCCACCGCGTGTACAAGAACTACGACCCGCGCGCCGCGGTCCTGCGCGAGAGCGCGCACGAGGTCCTGACCGAGCTCGGCAAGGCCGACGACCCTCTGCTGCCGATCGCCATGGAGCTCGAGAAGATCGCGCTCGAGGACGACTACTTCGTCGAGCGCAAGCTGTTCCCGAACGTCGACTTCTATTCGGGCATCATCCTGCAGGCGATGGGCATCCCGACCTCGATGTTCACCGCGATCTTCGCGCTCGCGCGCACGGTCGGCTGGGCGGCGCAGTGGAACGAGATGGTCGAGGATCCGGAGCAGAAGATCGGCCGCCCGCGCCAGCTCTACACCGGACCGGCCCAGCGCGCCTACGTGCCGATCGACCAGCGCGGCTGAGCTGCAAGGGCCACCCGGCTGGATGACCCCGCGCTCGCGCTGGACGCCCCGGCTCGGTCAGCCCCGCTCGACCAGCTCGATCTTGTAGCCGTCGGGGTCCTCGATGAAGGCGATCGCGCGGCCGCCGTGCTTCATCGGGCCGGCCGGGCGCGGGATCTTGACCCCTTGGGCCGCGAGCTCGTCGCAGGTCTTGTAGATGTCGGGCACCGCGATCGCGATGTGGCCATAGGCGGTGCCGAGCTCGTAGTCGTGCTGACCCCAGTTGTGGGTCAGCTCGATCACCGCCTCGCTCTCCTCCGGGCCGTAGCCGACGAAGGCAAGCGTGAACTCGCCGCTCGGGAAATCGGTCTTGCGCAAGAGCTTCATGCCGAGCTTGTTGGTGTAGAAATCGAGCGCCGCGTCCAGGTCCCTGACCCGCAGCATGGTGTGCAGCAGGCGAAACTGGTCGGTGTCGCTGGTCATGCGGTCCTTCTCCTCGGTTGTCCGTCGGCCAAGATTTCCAGAACCCGGGCCGCGGCCCGCTGGCTCGGGGGGCGACCATCGACCGCGCCAAGCTTCGCCACCGCTTCGGCGAGCGCCGCCCGCTGGCTCGCGCGCAGCTCCTCGTCCTCGAGCAGGCGCTGCGCCGCGGCCGCGATGCGCTCGGGGTGGCAATCCTCCTGCAGCAGCTCCGGCACCGCCGGCCGGCCGAGGATCAGATTGACCAGGTTGACGTGCGGCACCTTGATCAGGCGCCGGGCCAGCCAGGCGGTCATGGGCCCCGTGCGGTAGATGGTGATCAGCGGCAGGCCGGCCAAGGCCGCCTCCAGCGAGACCGTGCCCGAGGCGGCGATCGCGAGCCAGCTGGCGGCGTAGGCATCGAAGCGCTCGACCCGGTCCTCGAGCACGATGACCGGCAGCTGCCACCCGGCGACCAGCTGCTTGACCTGGGGCACCAGCGCCCGCAGCGTCGGCAGCACGAGGCGAATGCGCGGGAAGCGCCGCCAGAGCAGGGCCACGGCCTCGCCGAGCAGCGGCAGATGCTGGGCGACCTCGCCTCGCCGGCTGCCCGGGAGGATGCAGATCAGGGGCGCATCCGGGGGGACCTCGTAGCGCCGGCGGAAGCGCTCGCCGTCGCCGCGCCGCCCGGCCTCCTCGGTGATCGGATGGCCGACGAAGCTGCAGGCGAGGCCGTAGCGCTCGAAGAACGGCGGCTCGAACGGTAGAAGTGCGAGCAGATGGTCGACGTCGCCCGCGAGCCGGGCGGCGCGCTGTTGCCGCCAGGCCCAGACCTGGGGCGCCACATAGTGCAGCCGAAGCAGCGGCAGGCCCGCGAGCCGCCGCTGCAGCCGGAGCGCGAAGCCCGGCGAATTGATGGTCAGCGCCAGCGCCGGCCGGCGGCGGCGGATCTCGCGCACGGTCGCCCGCAGCCGGCACGCCAGGTGCGGCAGGTGCGGCAGGACCTCGGTGAAGCCGATCAGCGACAATTCGTCCATCGGGAACAGGCTGACCAGGCCGCGCTCCGCCATGCGCGGCCCGCCCACCCCGAAGAACTCCAGATGATCGCCCGCCTGATCCCTGAGCGCCTGGATCAGCCGCCCGCCCAGCATGTCGCCGGACGGCTCACCGGCGAGCACGAAGACCTCCGCCCGCTGCATCCGGCCCTCCCCACCCCGCTCACCCGCGGCCGCCGACGCCGATCACGAACAGACCGGCGCGATCGGCGGCCTCGATCACGCGCAGCCGGTCGATGATCAGACAGTTGCCGGCGTGCACGGCAATCCCGGCGAGCCCGGCCGCCGCCGCCGCGTATACCGTGCCCGGCCCGATCGTCGGCAGGTCGGCGCGCCGTTCCTGCTTCGGCTTCTTGAGCTTGACCAGCACCCCGCCCGGGCCCTCACGACGCAGGCTCGCGCACCGCGCCAGCAGCTGATCGGTGCCCTCGACCGCCTCGACGCCCAGCACGAGGCCCTGCTGCACGACCACCGCCTGGCCGACGTCGAGCTCGCCGAGACGGGCTGCGACCTCGATGCCCTGCGCGATGTCGCGCGCCGCGACCTCATCGGGCGCCGCTTTGGTCAACAGCGCAGCGGGGGCCAATAGTTCATCGACGACCTCGTCGGCGCCGACCACGCGAAAGCCTTCGGCCTCGAGCTCGCCGACGATCGCCTTGAACAGGCGGTCATCGCCGACGCCAGCGCCGAGCCCGAGCCCCAGCCTGGTCAGGACCTGGAGCCCCCGCCAGTCCAGCTTCATCGCGGCGAGCGGGGGCCGGCGCACCGGCCCGATCATCACCACCTCCTCGGCCTCGGCCGCGTGCAGCGCCTTGAGCGTCCGGCCGACCGCGCCGAGCGCCACCCACTGATGCGGCACGCCTTCGACCACCGCGGGGTCGGTCTCGCCCTCGAAGGCCAGCACGAAGACCTCGCGCCCGGCGGCCCGCGCCGCGCCCACCACCTGTTGCGGCAGCGGCCCGCCGCCCGCCAGGACCGCGAGCTTGCCCGCCATGGTCAGCCGTCCCGGTTCTGGCGCGGCATGCAGATCGTGCGGTTGTCGGCGCTGCAAATGAAGTCGATGACCTCCGTGACCCGCCCATGATCCGCGAACTGGCCGGCGACCTCGGCCAAGCGCTCGGCGAACGCGCCCTCCGGCGCGAACAGCAGCCGGTAGGCGGTGCGCAGATCCTGGATCTCCTCGCGCGATATCCCGCGCCGCTTCATCCCGACGATGTTCAGGCCGTTCAGATAGGCCCGGTTGCCGAGCACCATGCCGTAGGGGATGACATCCTGCTCGACCCCGGCGAGGCCGCCGACCATCGACTGCCGGCCGACGCGGACGAACTGATGGATGGCGCACAGGCCGCCCAGATAGGCATGATCCTGAACCTCCACGTGACCCCCGAGGGTCGCGTTGTTGGCCATGATCACGCCGTCGCCCACCTGGCAGTCGTGAGCGACATGGATCGCCGCCATGTACAGGCCGTCGTCACCGACCCGGGTGATGCCGCCGCCGCCGGCGGTGCCCGGATGCATGGTGACGTGCTCGCGGATCTGGTTGTTGCGGCCGATCACCAATTCGGTGTCCTCGCCGCGATACTTCAGATCCTGGGGCCGGTGGCCGAGGCAGGCGAAGGGAAACACGCGACAGCCGTCCCCGAGCGTGGTCCGGCCGGTGATCACGACATGGGATTCCAACCGGGCCGCCGCGCCCAGCCGGACGCCGGCCCCGACCACGCAATAGGGCCCGATGAAGACGTCCTCGGACAGCTCGGCGCGCGGATCGACGATTGCGGTCGGATGAACCTCGACCATCAAAGGTCCATGATCTTGGCGCTGATGATCGCTTCCGCCGCCAGCTGGTCCTGCACCGTCGCCTGACCGACGAATTTCCACACGCCGAACTTCTTCTGCTGCTTGACCACCTTGATGCGCAGCTGATCGCCCGGCACCACCGGGCGCCGGAAGCGGGCCTGATCGATGGTCATGAAATACACGGGCTTGCCCGCCGCGGCCGGCCCGATGCTGGCAACCACCAGGGCGGCCGCGGTCTGCGCCATGGCCTCGATGATCAGCACCCCCGGCATGATCGGCCGGCCGGGAAAGTGGCCCTCGAAATAGGGCTCGTTGACCGTGACATTCTTGATCCCCACCGCGCTGGTCTCGGCCTCGACCTCGACCACCCGATCAATCATCAAGAACGGATAGCGGTGCGGAATCATCCGTCGGATCGCGTCGATGTCCAGATCGCCCAGGCGGGCCCCGGTCTGGATCTCGTCATTCATCCTTCGCCACCTTTCGTCTGCCCAGACGGCTGATCGCCGCCACCTGCCGCCGCCATTGGCGAATTGGGACGGCCGGCACGCCGCCATAGGTGTCGCCTCCGGGCAGATCGCGGATCACCGCGCTGCGGGCGGCCAGCTGCACCCGCGGGCCGATGGTGAGGTGGCCGGTGATACCGACCTGAGCCGCAAGGACACCGCCGGCCCCGATCGTCGTGCTGCCCGAGATACCGCTCTGGGCAACCACGACACAACCGTCGCCGAGCCTGACGTTATGGGCGATCATCACCAGATTGTCGATCTTGCAGCCGCGCCCGATCACCGTGTCGGGGCCGCTGCCGCGGTCGATCGTGCTGTTGGCCCCGATCTCGACGTCATCACCGATCAGCACCCGGCCGAGCTGCGGCACCTTGAGATGGCCCTCGTCGCCCAGCGCGAAGCCGAAGCCGTCCTGACCGATCCGCACGCCAGGATGGATCAGCGCCCGATCGCCGATCAGGCAATGGCTGAGGGTCGCTCCGGCGCCGATCACGCAGTCCGCGCCCAGCCGGACGCCCGCGCCGATCACCGCATTGGCGCCGACCCGGCAACGCGCACCGAGCTCGGCCCCGGCCTCGATCACCGCGCCGGCCGCCACCTGGCAGCCGGGATCGAGCCGTGCCGCGCGGTCGATCAGAGCCCCGGCCGCCGCACCTGCGGCCGGCGGGTGCTCCGGGCCGGGCGCCGCCGCGTCCGGATGCAGGGCGGCTGCGACCCGGGCATAGGCATGATAGGGCTCGGGCGTGAGCAGCCGCGCCACATCCGCCGGCAGCTGGCCCTCGTGCTCCGGACGGATCAGGCAGGCGGCCGCCCGGGTGACCCGGGCCTGGTCGAAATAGCGGGTATTGTCGAGAAACGTGATCTGATCCCGCGTCGCGCGCTCGAGCGGGCTGACGTCGGTGATCAGGGCGTCGGGATCGCCGCCGATCAGGCGGGCGTCAGCCAGGCTCGCCAGCGCCCGGAGAGTGAACCGCCCCGCCGCCCGGAAGAAGCGCGCGTCGGCCATCGCGCTCAGTCGACGGCCTGGGGCACCCGCACGTCGGGCAAGCGGGCGTCCAGCTTGGCGAGCACCTCGTCGGTCAGATCGATCTTGCGCGCGAAGAACAGGACATCCGAAGTCGGCAGGACGAGGTTGAAGCCGCGCTCGTCGGCGATGCTGGTGACCACCTCGATCAACGCCTTCTTGACCTCGTTCAACGCCGCCACGGAGACGTTATCCAATGTGCGCCGGCGCTCCTGCACCAGTTTCTGCACATCGGCGACCCGCTGCTCGAATTCGCGCCGCTTCTCGGCGAAGGCCTCGGGCGTCAGCACCGAGCGCTGCTTGGCGAAGGCTTTGTCCTCCTCGTGCAGCTCCTGCTCCTGCTTGCTGATCTCCTCCTGATAGGACTTGCGCCGGGCCTCGATCTGATCGCGGATACTGCGCGCCGCGGCGGCATCGCGGAGAATTCGCTGATAGTCGATCACCGCGGCGACCGCGGTCGGCAGCGGCTGGGCCAGGGCCGCGCCGATCGAGCACGGCGAGGCCACGATCGCCGCCAGCAATGCGCCCGCAACCAGGCTCCGGAAGCAGTCTCGATCAGGCGTCACGGCGGGCTTCTCCCTAGAAGCGAGTGCCGAAGCTGATCCGGAAGATCTCGGTCTCGTCCTCGGAGTTCTTGAGAAAGGCTTGCGACAAGTCAATCGCGATCGGGCCGAGCGGCGACAGCCAGGACAGGCCGACGCCGGCCGACGCCCGGAGCGAGGGGCTGTCCTCGATATTCGATCCGTGGGCGTCGACATCGAACAGCGTGCCCCCTTCGACGAACACCCGGCCAAACATCCTGAGCTCCTCGGGCAGGCCCAAGGGAAAACGCTGCTCCGCGGTCGCGGTATACAGGAGATTGCCGCCGAGCGCATCATTGGTCGAGGTGTCGCGGGGTCCGACGCCCGCGAACTTGAAGCCGCGCAGCGTCTGCCCGCCCAGGAAGAAGCGGTCGAACAGGTGCACCTCCTCGCCGCCCCAGCCGAAAATGTAGCCGGCCCGGCCCGCCAGGTTGAGCACCCAGTTCGGTGTGAACGGGTAGTAGTAGGAGGCGTTCAACTCGTGGCGGACGAATTGCGTGTCGCCGCCCAGGCCGGCGAAATCCTGGTCGATCCGGACCAGGTAGCCGTCCGACGGCAGGAACTTCGTGTCACGGACGTCGTAGGTGAGGCTTTGCCCGACCAGGCTGGTTATTTTTGTGCCCTCCTCGTCCTTGATGTCTTGGGACGCGCTGTTGTCGACGTTGCTGATCTCGTCCTGGCGGAGGGTGTATTTCACGCCGTGGCGCCAGTGCTCGGTCAAGGGGTAGCTGGCCCGAAGCGTGCCGCCCAGGGACTGCTGGTCGAATGAGCCCTCGCTCTGAAAATTGGTCCTGGTATCGAAGATGTCGACGCCGGCCGAGAGGTCCCGGTCGAGGAAATAGGGCTCGGTGAAGCTGAAATTGATCTGCTGGGTGCGTCCCGAGATCGTGAAGTCGGCGAGGACCGACTGGCCGCGCCCGAGCAGATTGCGCTCGCTCAGGCGGACATCGCCGAGCGGCCCCTCCGAGGTCGAGTAGCCGGCGCCGAACGACAGCTCGCCGGTCGAGCGCTCGGCGACCTCGACCTGGACCACGGTCTTGTCGGGACTGGAGCCCGGCTTGGTGTTCATGTCGACCTTCTCGAAGTAGCCGAGGTCCTGGATCCGCTGCCGCGAGCGGCGGAGCAGCGCGGTGTTGAAGGCGTCGCCCTCGTCGACCCGGAACTCGCGGCGGATCACCTTGTCGAGGGTGCGCACGTTGCCCACGATGTTGATCCGCTCGATGTAGACCCTAGGCCCCTCGTTGATCACGTAGTTGATGTCGATGACCCGCTCGGCGGCGTGCTTGTTGGGCTGCGGCTCGATCTGGACGAAGGCGTAGCCGAGCTTGCCGACCTCTTCGGTCAGGGCGACCACCGAACTCTCGATCTGGTCGGCGTTGTAGGTGTGACCGGTCTTGGTCTCGATCAGCTTGCGCAGCTGACCGGGCTGCAGGTCGGGCAGCCGGGACTCGAGGTCGACCTTGCCGAAGTTGTAGCGCTCGCCCTCTTCGACCGTGAAGGTGATGTCGAAGTTACGCCCGTCCGGGGTCAGCTCGGCGATCGCCGAGCGGACGTTGAAGTCGGCGTAGCCGCGCGCCAGATAGAACCGGCGGAGCAGCTCCTGGTCGAACGCCAGGCGGTCCGGGTCGTAGGTGTCGTCGCTGGTCAGGAAGCGGTACCAGGCTGCCTCCTTGGTCTGGATGACGCTGCGCAGGGTGTTGTCGCTGAAGGCCCGATTGCCGATGAACACGATCCGGGAGACGTTGGTCAGCGGGCCTTCGTTGATCTCGAACACCAGATCGACCCGGTTCTGGTCGAGCTCGATGACCTTGGGCTCGACGGTCGCGGCGAAGCGGCCGTTGCGGCGGTAGAGCTCGAGGATCCGGCTGACGGCATTCTGCACGCGCGAGCGCGTATAGACCACGCGCGGGCGCAGCTGGACCTCGCTGGCCAGCTGATCGTCGTCGATGCGCTTGTTACCCTCGAACGCGATCCGGTTGATGATCGGGTTCTCGACCACGGTCACGATCAGCTGATCGCCCTCGCGGCGCAGCTTGACGTCGTCGAACAGGCCGGTGGCGAACAGGTTCTTGAGCGACTGATCGAGCTTGGCAGGGTCGAAGGGATCCCCGGTCGCGACCACCATGTAGCTGCGAATTGTCGCCGCCTCGATGCGCTGGTTGCCCTCGATCCGGATGTCGGCGATCGTGCCTGGCGCGCTGATGTCCTCGGCCGGCCCCGGCCCCGGCCCTGGCGCTGGCGACGGCGCTGGTGCCGGTTGCTGCGCCTGCGCCGGGCTCAGGCCATCGGCCAGTCCCCCGAGCACCAGCCAGGCAACCGCCATAAACGCACACGCGGCCAGACGTGGCGCCATCGTTCCTCCCGCGGGTTCTTGGCGGGCATGGCCCCTCTCCCTAGGAAACCAGGCCCTTGAAGAATTCGATCACATTGAGCTGAACCAGGTCGTTCCAGGTCGCGAACACCATCAGCGTCAGCACGAGCACGAGGCCGAAGCGGAAGGCGACCTCCTGGCTGCGCTCGTTGAGCGGCCGGCCGCGCAGGCCCTCGATCGCATATAGCACCAGATGGCCGCCATCGAGCATCGGAATCGGGAACAGGTTGATCAAGCCGAGGTTGATCGACAACACCGCGGTGAACCAGATCAGCGGCACCGCGCCGTCCCTGGCGATCTCGCCCGACATCTGGGCGATGCGCAAGGGGCCGCCGAGCTCCTCGGTGGTCCGGCTGCCGATGATCATCTCGCCGAGCGCCGAGAGGGTGCCGCCAATCAGGTGGAAGGTCTCGCTGCCGCCTTCGACCATGGCGAGCAGCGGGTTGATGCGCTGGAACTCGACCCCGGAGCGGCTGACCCCGATCAGCCCGATCCGGTGCACCTGGCCGAACCGATCGGTGATCTCGGTCTGGCGCGGCGTGACCGGCAGGTCCAGCCTCTGGCCGGCGCGCTCGATCGTGAAGGTCAGCGTCACGCCCGGGCTGTCGCGGACCACGACCTGGAGCTCTTCGAAGCTCGCGATCGGCTTATCGTCGACCGCGACGATCCGGTCCCCGGGCTTGAGACCGGCGGCCTCGGCGGCGCTGCCGGGCTGGATCTCGCCGACCTCGGCCGGGGTCACGGGCCGGCCCACGGTCGCGAACAGCAGGCCGAGCACGACGATCGCGAAAATGAAGTTGGCGCATGGGCCCGCGACCACGATCGCCATCCGTTGCAGGACGCTCTTGGCCGGGAAACTGTCCGGCTCCGGGCGCGCGCTGAGATCGATGGTCGAGCTGGAAGGATCGGCGTCGCCGTACATCTTGACGTAGCCGCCGAGCGGCAGCGCGCTGAACTTCCAGCGGGTGCCGGCGCGGTCGTTGAAGCCGAACAGCTCCGGCCCGAAGCCGATCGAGAAGACGTCGACCCGGACCCCGGTGCGGCGCGCGATCAGATAGTGGCCGAGCTCGTGCACGAACACCACGATCGACAGGACGATCAGGAACGGGACCACGTAGATGCCGATGTTGCCCAGCAGAGTCATGAGCGTTCCTCAAGCCGTGCCGACCGACGCCTCGGAGCCACCGGCCAGGAGTGTCTCGGCGCGCCGACGCGCCAGCGCGTCGACCGCCAGAATATCGTCCAAGCTCGTCGCACGCACCCCGTCACAGGCCTCGAGCACCGCCTCGACCAGGGCCACGATGTCGAGAAAGCCGATCCGGCCTGCAAGGAAGGCGCCGACCGCGACCTCGTTGGCGGCATTCAGCACGGTCGGTGCGGTGCCGCCCGCGCGCAGCGCCTGGCGAGCCAGGCCGAGCGCCGGAAAATGTTCGCCATCCGGCGCCTCGAAGGTCAGCCGCGCGACCGCGCCCAGGTCCAGGCGCGGGGTCGGGGCGCTGATCCGCTTCGGCCAACCCAGGGTATAGGCGATCGGGATGCGCATGTCCGGCCGGCCCAGCTGGGCGAGCACGGAGCCGTCGCGGAAGGCGACCAGGCTGTGCACGATCGATTCCGGATGGACCAGGATCTCGATCTGGTCCGAATCCAGGCCGAACAGGTGATGGGCCTCGATCAGCTCGAGGCCCTTGTTCATCATGGTCGCGCTATCGACCGAGATCTTGGCGCCCATGGACCAATTGGGATGGGCGACCGCCTGGCCCGGGGTCACGCCCGCCATCTCGGCGCGCGTCCAGCCACGAAAGGGTCCGCCCGACGCGGTCAGGATCAGGCGCTCGACGTACTCGGTCGGCTCGCCGCGCAGCGCCTGGAAGATCGCGTTGTGCTCGGAATCGACCGGCAGCAGCACGGCGCCGCTGGCTTCGACCTCGGCCATCAGCAGGGCGCCGGCGCAGACCAGGCACTCCTTGGTGGCCAGCGCGACCATGGCGGCGCGGCGCACCGCGGTCAGCGTCGGGCCGAGCCCGGCCGCGCCGACGATCGCCGCCATGACCCAGTCGGCCGGGCGCGCCGCCGCCTCGGTCAGTCCGTCCTGACCGGCGGCGACCGCAATCCCGGTGCCGGCGAGCGCGTCGCGCAGGCGGGAGTAGCCGGCCGGATCGCCGATCACCGCGAGCCGGGCGCCGTGGCTGACCGCGAGCGCGGCCAGAGCGTCGACGTTCTGCTGCGCGGTCAGCGCCTCGACCCGGTAGCGTTCGGGCGTGCCGCCGATCAGATCGAGCGTGCTCCGGCCGACCGATCCGGTGGCCCCGAGGATAGTCACGCTGCGGCGCGGCTCGGTCGACCAGGCTACCGCCATGGCAGGCTCTCGGGACCGGCGATCAGGCCGAGCAGCGCCAGCACCGGAGCGGCGAGCAGCAGGCCGTCGACCCGGTCCAGGACGCCGCCGTGACCGGGGATCAGGCTGCCGCTGTCCTTGACCCCGGCCGCGCGCTTGAACGCCGATTCGAGGAGATCGCCGAGCTGGGCGACGCCGGCCAGGATGGCACCCAGGCCCGCGCCCTGGACCAGGCGCCCAGAGCCGAGCAGCCAGGCGGTAAGCGCGCCGGCGAGCGCCGCCCCGAGCACGCCGCCGCAAAGCCCCGACCAGGTCTTGCTCGGGCTGACCACCGGCGCGAGGCGGGGCCCGCCCAGGCTGCGGCCCGCGACATAGGCCGCGGTATCGGTCGTCCAGACCACGACCAGCAGCCCGAGCAGCAGGCCGAGCCCCAGATCCGGCACCGACCGCAGCCAGACCAACGCCAGGGCCGGCAGGCCGAGATAGCCGACGCCGAGGCTGACCCACAGCGGCGGCGCGCCGACCGCCCAGGCGACCACCCCGGCGACCAGCGCCCCGCCGAACAGGCAGACCAGAGCCGCCTCCGGCTGGCCCGCGGCGATCAGCAGGACCGCGCTCACGCCGACCACCAGCGCGGCACCCCCAGCCACCCGGCCGCTCGGCCGACCGAAGCGGCGGCCGCAGAGTCCGGCCCATTCCCGTGCCATCAGGCCGACCATCAGCGCGATGCAGCCGGCAAAGCTCCAGCCGCCAAGCACGACCACCACGAGCGCGATCGGGAGCAGCGCCAGAGCCGAGAGGACGCGCAGTCGGAACGCAGGATCGCGCTCAGCCACCAGACGCCCCGTAGCGGCGCTCGCGGCGCCGGAACTCGGCGATCGCCTGCCCCAGATGGTGCTGATCGAACTCCGGCCAATGCACCGGCAGGAACACGAGCTCGGTGTACGCCATCTGCCAGAGCATGAAATTGGACAGGCGCTGCTCGCCGCTGGTCCGGATCAAAAGATCGGGATCCGGCAGGCCGAGGGTGTTCAGCGTCTGGCCGAACAGGTCCTCGTCGATCGCCGCGCAATCCAGTGTGCCGGCCACCGCCCGCTCGGCGATCTGGCGGGCGGCCTGGGCGATCTCGCGCCGGCTGCCGTAATTGAGGGCGATGGTGAGCGTCAGGGCAGCGTTGTGCTGGGTGCGCTGCTCGGCCTCGGCCATCATGTCCGCGATGTCGCCGGCCATCAGCTGGCGCTCGCCCAGGAAGCGCAGGCGCACGCCGCTGCGCGCCAGCTCGTTGATCTCGCGGCGCAGATAGAAACGCAGGAGATTCATCAGCTCGTTGACCTCGCTCGCCGGCCGCCGCCAGTTCTCCGAGGAGAACGCGAACAGGGTCAGATAACGGATCTTGCGATCGCGGCAGCCTTCCACGGTCCGGCGGACCGCTTCGGCGCCGCGCTGATGGCCGAACACCGGCGGCATGCCGCGCAAGCGCGCCCAGCGCCGGTTGCCGTCCATGATGATCGCCACATGGGTGAGCCCGCCGTCCGTCGAGTCGGTTCCCGGCGACGGCCGCGCGGCCAACGGTTCGATCGAGGTTCGCGAAGGCATCGCCGGCTCAGATCGTCATGATCTCGGATTCCTTCGCCGCCAGCATGTCGTTGACCTGCTTGACCTCACTGTCGGTCAGCTCCTGCAGTTGGTGGGCCACCTTGTGGTGCTCGTCCTGGGAGATCTCGCTGTCTTTCTCCTGGCGCTTGAGCTGCTCCATGCCGTCGCGCCGGACGTTGCGGACCGCGACCCTCGCGGCCTCGGCATAGCGCGCCGCGACCTTGGCGAGCTCGGCGCGCCGCTCCTGGCTGAGCTCGGGGATCGGGACCCGGATCGTGCTGCCCTCGACCGCAGGGTTGAGGCCGAGGTCGGAAGTCCGGATCGCCTTCTCCACCGCCTTGACCAGCCCCTTGTCCCAGACCTGAACCGACAGCAGGCGCGGCTCGGGCACGCCGATCGTCGCGACCTGGTTGAGCGGCATCTCGCCGCCGTAGGCCGGGACCGAGATCGGCTCCAGCAGGCTGGCCGAGGCGCGCCCGGTGCGCAGGCCCGCGAACTCCTTGCGCAACACTTCGATCGCGCCGTTCATCCGCTTCCTGAGATCAGCCATGTCGAACCCGCTCATGACCTACCCTCCCCGGTTCTCGGCGCCTCCTCGGTGATCATCGTATGCGGGCCGTCGCCGCGCAATACTCGGATCAGCGCCCCAGGCGTACGCAGCGAGAACACGATGATCGGAATGGCACTCTCGCGCGCCAGCGAGATCGCCGGCGCGTCCATCACCTTGAGGTCCCTCGCCAGCACCTCGTGGTAGGTCAGCCGGTCGAAGCGGACCGCCTCGGGGTTGCGCATCGGATCGGCCGAGTAGACGCCGTCCACCTTGGTGCCCTTGAGCAGGACGTCGCAGCCCAGCTCGGCGGCGCGCAACGCCGCCGCGGTATCGGTCGTGAAGAACGGATTGCCGGTGCCGGCGGCGCAGATCACGACCCGCCCCTTCTCCATGTGCCGGATCGCCCGCCGGCGGATGTAGGGCTCGCAGACCGACGCCATCGGGATCGCCGACAGCACCCGGGTCTGCAGCCCGGCCTGCTCGAGCACGCTCTGCACCGCGAGCGCGTTGATCACGGTCGCGAGCATGCCCATGTAGTCGCCGGTCGTGCGCTCGATGCCGTTGGCGACATACTGCTCGCCGCGCACCATGTTGCCGCCGCCGATCACCAGGCACTGCTCGACCCCGCGCGCATGCACGGCCTGCACCTCCCCGGCGAGGCGCCCGAGCGTCGAGGGATCGTGACCGAAGCCGCGATCGCCCATCAGCGCCTCTCCCGACATCTTGAGAAGCACCCGGCGAAATCGCGGCAGTGGCTCGGTCTCCTCGGTCATCGGCGCTGATCAGCCTCGTGCTACGCTGGCGCGGTTAGGGCGACGTTAAGAGCGGCCCGCGAGCGGACGGCGATGCGAATCTGCCTCTGCCCGAAGCTCAGGCACCGGCCAGCTGCGCCACCTCGTCCGCGAGGTTGGACGGCTTCGGCGCCAGGCCCTCCCCCAAGGCGAAGCGGACGAAGCCGGTGACCACGATCGAGCTGCCCAGGGTCTCGGCCAGCCGGTCGATCGCGTCTTTGACCTTGAGGTCGGAATCGATCACGAAGGGCTGCTCGAGCAGCGCGACCTCCTCGTAGTATTTGCGCATCCGGCCATCGACGATCTTGTCGATGATGGCGTCCGGCTTGCCGCTGGCGCGCGCCTGCTCGGCGTAGATCGCGCGCTCGCGCGCGACCAGGCTGGGGTCGAGCCGGTCGGCGCTCACGGCCTGAGGCCGTGCGGCGGCGATGTGCATCGCGAGCTGCTTGCCGAGCGCGGCGAGCTGCCCGGCATCGCCGGCCGAGCGCAGGGCGACCAGGACCCCGATCTTGCCGAGCCCGGGTGCCAGCGCGCCGTGGACATAGGACCCGATCACGCCCTGGTCGACCTCGAGCAGAGCGCTCCGGCGCAGGTTGATGTTCTCGCCGATCACGGCGATCGCCTGGGCGATCTCGGCGGCGACGCTCCGACCGGTGCCGGGCACCGGCAGCTGCAACAGGGCGTCCAGATCGTTGCCGGCGCTCAGCGCCAGCTCGGCGACGGTGCGCACCAGGCTCTGGAAGGTCTCGTTGCGCGCGACGAAGTCGGTCTCCGAATTGATCTCGACCGCGGCGCCGCGGCGGGCCTCGAGCCGGACCCCGATCAGGCCCTCGGAGGTCAGCCGGCCGGCCTTCTTGGCCGCAGCCGCCAGGCCTTTCTTGCGCAGCCAGTCGGTCGCGCCCTCGAGGTCGCCATCGGTCTCGCTCAGCGCCGCCTTGCAGTCCATCATGCCGGCGCCGGTCTGGTCGCGCAGTTGCTTGACCAGAGCTGCGGTGATTGCTGCCATCGGATCTGCTACTCGCTTATTGGATCGGGTCCGGTCCGGTCGCCGACCGCCGCTGGCGCGGTCGGTCAGGAACCGCTCCGCGACGGTTGATCCGGTCCGGGAACGCCGACGCCCTCGGCGGACGGCGTCGGGGCCGGCTCGGCGTCCCGGCCGTCACCGTTCGCGGACGAAGGTTCGGCGACCTCGGCATCCGCACCATCGCCGCCATCGGCGATCAGCTCTTCGGGCAAGGTCTCGATCGCTCCGAGATCGGCCCCGGACGCCGTCATCTCGGCCTGGATGCCGTCGAGCACCGCACCGACCATCAGGTCGCAATAGAGGTTGATCGCGCGCGAGGCGTCGTCGTTGCCGGGCACCGGATAGGCGATGCCCTCCGGCGCCGAGTTGCTGTCGACCACGGCCACCACCGGGATGCCGAGCACCTTGGCCTCGGCGATCGCGATCGCCTCCTTGTTGGTGTCGACCGCGAAGATCAGGTCGGGCAGGCCGCCCATGTCCTTGATGCCGCCGAGCGCGCGCTCGAGCTTGTCGCGCTCGCGGGTCAGCTGCAGGGTCTCCTTCTTGGTCAGCCCGACCGTGCCTTCGGCGAGCCTGCCCTCGAGCTCGCGCAGGCGGCGGATCGACTGCGAGATGGTCTTCCAGTTGGTCAACATGCCGCCGAGCCAGCGGTGGTTGACATAGTACTGGCCGGACCGCTTGGCCGCCCGGGTCACCGGCTCCTGCGCCTGGCGCTTGGTGCCGACGAACAGGATCCGGCCGCCGGCCGCGGCGACGTCGCGGGTCGCGACCAGCGCCCGATACAGCAGGGGCACGGTCTGGGTCAGGTCGATGATGTGCACGCCGTTGCGCACACCGAACAGATACGGCGCCATCTTGGGGTTCCAGCGCCGCGTCTGGTGACCGAAATGGACGCCAGCCTCGAGCAGCTGGCGCATGGTGAAGCTCGGGATTGCCATGAGATCGCTTTCCAGCTCCGGTTGGCCGCCGCGGGTCGAGTCCTCTTCGGACACCGGAACACGGGCCAGCCCTTGTGTGCTGGCCTCGCGACCCGCGTGAGAGATGGTCAGCTGTGTAGTGACTGGCGCCCGGTTTGACAAGCCTCGCGAGGGCCCGGCGCGAGATTAAAGATCGACCACGCTCACCACGCCGGCCCGGCGCTCCAGGTCGATCCGCCGCACGAGGGCGAGCCGATGGCCGTCGTCGAGCTCGATCGCGACCTCCTCGGCGTCGAGCGGCAGGACGAAGCGGACCCGGGCGCTGCCGTCGCCATGCGGCCCGAGCAGATCGGCGAGCCCGGCGGCCGCGCCCGCGTCGGCGAGCCGGATCTCGATCTGGCTCTGGAGCCGCCGGCCGCCGTTGACGAGCGCCGCGTCGAGCGCCAGGACCGACGACGCCAGCACCTTGATCGCGTCGCCGTCGAGGCGGACGTCGCCCTCGATCAGCAACGGCTGGTTGGTCTCGAACAGCGCGCGCGCCTCCGCGAGCTGCTCGGCGAACAGCGTCACCTCGAACACGCCGGAGGGATCGGACAGCTGGACGAAGGCAAAGCGCGAGCGGGCGGTGCTGCGCTCCTGCTTGCCGAGCACGACGCCCGCGAGCTTGACCCGCAGGCCCCCGCAGGATGCCAGCTGATCCGACGGCGTGACCCCGAGCTTGGCCAGGCTCGCCCGATAGCCCTCGAGCGGGTGCGCCGTAAGATAGCAGCCGAGCGCCTCGAACTCCTGCTGGAGGCGCTCGAGCTGTGGCAGGTCCGGGGCCTCCGGCAGGCGCGGCCTGGGCAGCTGCGGCTGCTCCAGGAGGCCGCCGAACAGGCTCACCTGATCGCTCGCCGCCTGCTCGGCGTGCGCCGCCCCGAAGCGCAGCGCCAGATCGATCCCGGCCAGCGCCTGCTGCCGGTTGGGGTGCAGGGAATCCAGCGCCCCGGCCTTGATCAACGCCTCCAGCAGGCGGCGGTTGAGGAGCTTGCCGCCGACCCGGGCGGCGAGGTCGAACAGGTCCTCGAACGGACCATTCGCTGCCCGCTCGGCGACCAGGGTCTCGACCGCCTGCACGCCGACGCCCCGGATCGCGGCCAGGGCATAGCGGATCGCAGCGCCGTCAGGCCGGTCCTCGACGGTGAAGTTGGCATCGCCATGGTTGACGTCCGGCGGCAGCAGCGCGATCCCGGCCTTGGCGATCTCCTGGCGGTAGACGTTGAGCCGGTCCTGGTTGGCCCGGTCCATGGTCATGGCGGCGGCGAAGAACTCGACCGGGTGGTTGGCCCTGAGATAGGCGGTCTGATAGGCGAGCAGCGCGTAGGCGGTGGCGTGCGCCTTGGGGAAGCCGTAGGAGGCGAACTTGGCGACCTGCTCGAAGATCGCGGTCGCGAGCTTGCGCGAGACGCCGCGCGCGATCGCACCCTCGATGAAGGTCTCGCGCTGGGCGTCCATCTCGGCCTTGATCTTCTTGCCCATGGCGCGGCGCAGAAGGTCGGCGCCGCCCAGCGAATAGCCCGCGAGCTCGCGGGCGATCTGCATCACCTGCTCCTGGTAGATGATGACGCCGTAGGTCTCCTTGAGGATCGGCTCGAGCAGCGGGTGCAGATATTCCGGCTGCTCGACGCCATGCTTGCAGTTGATGTAACGCGGGATGTTGTCCATCGGCCCCGGCCGATAAAGCGCGTTCATCGCGATGATGTCGTCGAAGCTGTCCGGCTTGAGCTTGCGCAGCGCATCGCGCATGCCCCCGGATTCCAGCTGGAACACGCCGGCGGTCTCGCCCCGGCCCAGGAGCTCGAAGACCGCCGGATCGTCGAGCGGCAGTGCTGCCAGCTCGAGCCTGGTGCCGCGCGCGTTGACCAGGCGCTCGGCCAGCACCAGCAGGGTGAGCGTCGTCAGTCCGAGAAAGTCGAACTTGACCAGGCCCGCCTTCTCGACGTCCTTCATGTTGAACTGGGTGACCGGCATGTCGGAGCGCGGGTCGCGGTAGAGCGGCACCAGCTCGTCGAGCGGCCGGTCGCCGATCACGACGCCCGCGGCATGGGTCGAGGCGTGGCGCGGCAGTCCCTCAAGCTTCTTCGCGATCGCGATCAGGCGGCCGACCTGCTCGTCCTCGCGCGCCGCGTCGGCGAGCCTCGGCTCCAGCTCGAGGGCCTGCTCGAGGGTCGGCGGATGGGCCGGGTTGAACGGCACCAGCTTCGCGACCCGGTCGACCTGGCCATAGGGCATGCCGAGCGCCCGGCCGACGTCGCGGAGCACGGCGCGCGCCTGCAGCTTGCCGAAGGTGATGATCGCGGCGACCCGGTCCTCGCCGTATTTGGCGCGCACGTAGCGGATCACCTCGTCGCGCCGGTCCTGGCAGAAATCGACGTCGAAGTCCGGCATCGACACCCGCTCGGGATTGAGGAAGCGCTCGAACAGGAGGCCGAAGCGGAGCGGATCGAGATCGGTGATCGCGAGCGCCCAGGCGACCACCGAGCCCGCCCCCGAGCCGCGCCCCGGGCCGACCGGAATGCCCTGCCCCTTGGCCCAACGGATGAAGTCGGCGACGATCAGGAAATAGCCTTCGTACTTCATGCTGATGATGACGTTCAGCTCGTACTGCAGTCGCTCGCGATAAGGTGCTGCCATGGCATCGAAATCTGCTTCCGGCACGCGGTAGTCGGCAAGCCGCTCGGCGAGCCCTGCCTCGGCCTGGAGGCGAAGCTCGGTCGCCTCGTCCCGGCCGGTCGTGGTCGGAAAGTTGGGCAGGATCGGCGCGCGGTCCGGCACCATGAAGCTGCAGCGCTGCGCGATCACCAGCGTGTTGCCGGTCGCCTCCGGCAGATCGCCGAACAGCTCCAGCATCTCGGCCGCGGTCTTGAGGCGGTGCTCGGGCGTCAGCCGGCGGCGCTGCTCCTGCCCGACCTGAGCACCGTCTGCGATGCACAGCAGGACGTCGTGCGCCTCGTAGTCGGCAGCGTCGATGAAATGGACGTCGTTGGTCGCGACCAGCGGCAGATCGCGGGCCAGAGCGAGGTCGATCAGCGTGGGCTCGATCTCCTCCTCGGCCGCGAGCCCGTGGCGCATCAGCTCGACGTAGAGCCGGCCTGGAAAGAGTGCGGTCAGCCGCTCGAGCAAGGCCTCGGCGAGATCGCGATTGCCGTGCAGCAGGGCCTTGCCGACCGGGCCCTCCGGACCGCCGGTGAGCGCGATCAGCCCGTCGGAGGCCCCGGCCAGAGCCTCGAGCGGGACCTCGGGCGCGCCGCCCGCCGCACCGCCGAGATAGGCCCGGCTCAGGAGGCGCAGCAGGTTGTGGTAGCCCGCCTCGTTCTGGACCAGGACTGGCAGCAGGGCGGGGGCGGCGGGCTTGCCGTTGGCGCTCGCCGGGTCGGCGCTCTGCAGCGGCAGGAGGCAGCCGACCAGCGGCTGCACGCCCGCCTTGGCCGCCTCCTGGCCGACCGTCAGGGCATCGAACAGATTGGCCCGATCGGTGACCCCGACCGCGGGCATGGCGTCGGCGCGGCAACGCTGGAGTAACTCCTCCAGTCGCACGGTGCTCTCGAGCAGCGAATAGCAGGAGCGGACGCGGAGATGGACGAAGGGGGCGTGGCGCAAGGGGCGGCTCCGGCGCGCGGCGGTCGCGGCAACCTAGGCCAGCTCGCGCGCGCACTCAACCGTTCAGCATGCCGGCGTTGACAGGCCGCCGATCCGGCTGCCATGGCTCGCCGTCGCCGCCGCGGGGCGGAGCGTTTGAGGCTTGACCGTCGCCGGTGCCGGGTTCAGCCACGTTCGAGGGCGAAGCCTGCCGATGATCGACCTGCGGCCCGTGCTGTTCGTGATCGGCGTGCTGATCTGCGCGATCGCGGTCGCGATGCTGGTGCCGGCGACCCTGAACTGGCTGTCCGGCGCGCGCGCGCCCGAGCCGTTCTCCCTGGCCGCGGTGCTCTCGATCGGCCTCGGCGGCCTGTTCGTGCTCGCCAACCGGGGCACGGTCGGGGCGCTGACGCTCCGCCAGGCCTACGTGCTGACCTTCCTCGCCTGGTTCGTGGTGCCTGCGGTCGCCGCCCTCCCCTTGTGCTTCTCGGAGCTCAAGCTGAGCTACACCGACGCCTTCTTCGAGACCATGTCGGGGATCACGACTACCGGCTCGACCGTGCTGATCGGGCTCGACAGCATGCCGCGCAGCATTCTTTTGTGGCGGGCGCTGCTGAACTGGCTCGGCGGGGTCGGCATCGTGGTCATGGCGATCACCATCCTGCCCTGGCTGCGGACCGGCGGCATGCAGCTGTTCCACGCCGAATCCTCCGACCGCTCGGACAAGCCGATGCCGCGCCTGGCGGCGGTGAGCGCCGCACTGTGCGTCGCCTACCTGGTCGTCTCGCTTGCCTGCGTCGTCGCCTACCAGCTCGCCGGCATGACCCTGTTCGACGCCATCACTCATTCCATGAGCACGCTCGCCACCGGCGGCTTCTCGACCCGCGACGCCTCGTTCACGAACTTCCCGGCCGCGGTCCAATGGGTGAGCGTCGTGTTCATGATCGCAGGCGCGCTGCCGTTCGTGCTGTACGTGCGCGTCGCGCGCGGCGACTGGTCGGTCCTGCGCGACCGGCAGTCCTGGGTCATGGTCCTGATCCTCGCGGTGGCCGTCGCCATGCTCACCATCTGGCTGCACTGGCACGGCGGCCGGCCGCTTGCCGACGCCACCCGGCTCGCGGCCTTCAACGCCACCTCGGTGATGACCACGACCGGCTACGCCTCCGACGATTTCGGCGTCTGGGGGCCGTTCGCCGACGGTATCTTCTTCTACCTGATGTTCATCGGCGGCTGCACCGGCTCGACCGCGGGCGCGATCAAGGTGTTCCGCTTCCGGGTCCTGCTGATCGTTCTGCGGGAGCACATCCAGCGCCGGTTCATGCCGCACGCGATCGGGCAACGGACCTATGACGGCAAGCCGCTCTCGGTCGACGTGGTCGAGGGCGTGATGGCGTTCGTGGCGGTCTACTTCCTGGCGGTGGCGCTCGGCGCGGTCAGCCTCGGCGCCTTCGGCCTGGACTGGCTCACGGCGCTCAGCGGCACGGTGCAGGCGATCGGCAACGTCGGGCCGGGGCTCGGCCCGATCATCGGCCCGGCCGGCAACTTCGCGAGCCTGCCCGACGGCGCCAAGTGGATCCTCGCCTTCGAGATGCTGCTCGGGCGGCTCGAGCTGTTCACGGTGCTGGTGCTGCTGACGCCGCGCTTCTGGCGGCCCTGAGCGGGCCGCGGCCGGACTACGGCGGCTCGACGGTGCCGTTGTGCAGCCTGAGCGTGGCGTCCGCCCGCCCCGCGAGCTCGGCGTTGTGGGTCGCGATCATGAGCGCCGACGAGGTCTCGCGGGCAGCCTGGACCAGGGTCGCGAACACCGCGCTCGCGGTGCCCTCGTCGAGGTTGCCGGTCGGCTCGTCGGCGAGCAGCACGGCCGGCCGGTTGGCCATGGCGCGGGCGATCGCGACCCGCTGCTGCTCGCCGCCACTGAGGCGTGCCGGACGATGGCTCTCGCGGCCCTCGACCCCGAGCGCGGCCAGGAGCTCGCGCGCGCGCGCCCGCGCCACGTGCCGGCTGTGCCCGGCCAGCATCCCTGGCAGCATCACGTTCTCGAGCGCGCTGAACTCGGGCAGCAGGTGATGGAACTGATAGACGAAGCCCAGGCTCTCGCGCCGGATCCGGGTCCGCTCGGCATCCGACAGCCGGCCGCAGGCGCGCCCGGCCAGGATCACCTCGCCGCCATCCGGGTGCTCGAGCAGGCCCGCGATCTGCAGGAGCGTCGACTTGCCCGAGCCGGACGGCCCCATCAGAGCGAGCACGGCGCCGGGCGCGAGCTCCAGGTCGACCCCGCGCAGGACCTCGAGCCAGCCCTCGCCCTGCCGGAAGCGCCGGCGGATGCCGCTGAGCTGCAGCGCCGTGCCGGTCATCGGCGCGCCGGCCACCGCGCCGGCCGCAGGCGGCGCCCGTTCACGGCCGCCTCCGGCCGCCGGCGGCCTCACTCATAGCGCAGCGCTTCGACCGGATCGAGGCGCGCCGCCCGCCAGGACGGGTAGAGGGTCGCGAGCAGCGACAGCCCGAGGCTCATGCAGACGACGCTCAGCACGTCGCGGGTCTCGATCCGGGCCGGCAGGTGCGAGAGGAAATAGATCTCGGGCGAGAACAGGTTGGTCCCGGTCAGCACCTGCAGCCACTGCCGGATGATCTCGATATTGGCGGCGAACGCGAGCCCGAGCAGGAAGCCCACGAGCGTGCCGGTGACCCCGATCGCGGCGCCGCTCATGAAGAAGACGCGCATGATCGCGCCCCGGGTCGCCCCCATGGTCCGCAGGATCGCGATGTCGCGGCCCTTGTCTTTGACCAGCATGATCATGCCCGCGATGATGTTGAAGGCGGCGACCATGATGATCAGGCTGAGGATCAGGAACATGACGTTGCGCTCGACCTTGAGCGCGGTGAAGAACGAGGCGTTGGCCTGCTGCCAGTCGACCAGCTGGCCGGCGTTGCCGACCAGGGGTGCGAGCTCCCGCCGGTAGTCGACCACCCGGTCGGGGTCGGCGACCATGATCTCGAGCTCGTTGGCGCGGTCGTCGAGCTGGAAGTACAGCTGGGCCGCCTCGAGCGGCATGAACAGGAACGTGCTGTCGTACTCGTACATGCCGACCTCGAAGATCGCCCCGATCTCGTAGGCCTTGACCCGCGGCACGGTGCCGAAGGCGGTCGGCGTGCCCTGGGGTGAGATCAGGGTCACGCGATCGCCGAGGCGGAGCCCCATGCGATAGGCCATGCGCGCGCCGATCGCGATCTGATCGTCGGTCAGCCGCGCGACCGAGCCCGCGACCAGATGGTCGGCGATCGCCCCCAGCGCGGCCAGATCGGTCGGCCGGATGCCGCGCACGAGCGCTCCCGACGCGACCCCGTTGGCGGTCGCCATCACCTGCCCGGTGACCAGCGGGGTCACCGTGACCACGCCGTCGGCGGCGCGCAGGCGGTTCGCGAGCGCATCGAAACTGGTCAGGCCCTGGGGCCCGGTCTGGACCGTGACGTGGCCGTTCAGGCCCATGACCCGACCGAGCAGCTCGGCGCGAAAGCCGCTCATCACCGCGAGCACCACGATCAGGGTCGCGACCCCGAGCGCGATCCCGAGCAGGGAGAAGGCGGCGATCACCGAGATGAAGCCCTCCTCCCGGCGCGGCCGCAGATAGCGCCCGGCGATCAGCCGCTCGACCGGAGCGAACATCAAGCCGTGAGCCGTCCGACCAAGGCTTCGGGCGACAGATCGATGCGCTCGCCGGTGGCGCGCGATTTCAGCTCGACCACCCCCTGCTTGACGCCGCGCGGGCCGACCACCGCCTGCCAGGGCAGGCCGATCAGGTCCATGGTCGCGAACTTGGCCCCCGCACTCTCGTCGCGATCGTCGACCAGGACCTCCACGCCAGCCTTGCCGAGGGCGGCCTCGAGGGCGTCGACCGCGGCGTCGCAGGCGGCATCGCCCGGTCGCAGATGGATCAACCCGAGCCGGAACGGTGCCACCGGCTCCGGCCATTTGATCCCGGCCTCGTCGTGGAAGACCTCGATGAGCGCGCCGACCAGGCGCGAGACGCCGATGCCGTAACACCCCATCTCGACCGGAGTGTCCTGGCCGTCCGGGCCCATCACGGTGGCGCCCATGGGCTTGGAATACTTGGTGCCGAGGTAGAAGATCTGACCGACCTCGATGCCGCGCCCGGAGCGCAGCCGTTCCGCCGGCACCGGGCAGCTTGCCGGGTCGTGCTGCTCGTCCGTCGCGGCGTAGAGCGCCCTCAGCTCCTCGATCCCCGGCATGTCGCGGACGAAGTCGATCTCCTCGAACGCCTGATCGTAGAACACCTGGCTCTCGCCGGTCGCCGCCAGGACCTGGAACTCGTGGCTCATGTCGCCGCCGATCGCCCCGCTCGCCGCCCGCATCGGGATCGCGGTCAGGCCCATGCGCCGGAACGTCTTGAGGTACGCCACGAACATGTTGTCGTAGGAGCGCTTCGCGCCCTCGAAGTCGAGGTCGAAGGAGTAGTTGTCCTTCATGTAGAACTCGCGGCCGCGCATGACCCCGAAGCGCGGCCGGATCTCGTCCCGGAACTTCCACTGGATCTGGTAGAGGTTGATCGGCAGGTCGCGGTAGCTCCTGACGCTGCGGCGGAAGAGGTCGGTGACCACCTCTTCGTGGGTCGGCCCGTACAGCATCGGGCGCTCGTGGCGGTCGGTGACCCGCAGCATCTCCTTGCCGTAGTCGTCGTAGCGGCCGCTCTCCTGCCAGAGCTCGGCCGGCTGGATCGCCGGCATCAGGATCTCGTGGCAGCCGGCCGCGTCCATCTCCTCGCGCACGATCTGCTCGACCCGGCGCAGGACGCGCAGGCCCAACGGCAGCCAGCTGTAGATGCCGGCCGAGCTCTGCCGGATCATGCCCGCCCGCAGCATCAGCTGGTGCGAGACGATCTGCGCCTCCGCAGGGTTCTCCTTGAGCAGAGGCAGGAAGTAGCGCGACAGCCGCATCTGGATCTCGCTTGGGCGTGCCGTGATCGACGCGGGCGCCACTCTAGGCGGAACGCCGTGGGATGACAATTCTGCCCCGGCGGGTTGCCGCGGCCCGGCAATCACGCTCACCGGAAAGTTGATAACTCCACCCGACGGTCGGCGTGGTCGGTCCCGCTTCCAGCCCTGCGGAGGCGATCCCGCGGCCACGGAGATCCTTGCCGACACAGCTCAGTACGAGCCGCCGAATGCTTCGATAACTCATTGTTTCGTCGGCAATTATCCCAGAAAAAAGCCGCACCGGAGATCCGGCGCGGCTAAGGTAGGGAGGAAACGCCTCAAGTCGGGTGTCACAGGGGAAACATCCCATGAACACGCGACTAATATGGGACCTCAGCTTCTCGATGGCAAGAGAAATTTGATGATGAATAAGTAACTAAGCGGCTGATTTCACAGCGTGATTGATAACAATTTTTCCTCAAATTTTACTGGCATCGCGATGCCTGAGGCGAAGCGGCCGCCGGGTGCGGTTTTGGTAGGCTTGTCAGTGCGCAGGCGGGCTGATCACGGAGATTTGAGGCTCAGTATCGGCGATCGCGGCCGTCACCGCGCCGGATTGCCTTCGACCTTCCTGGCGCGTGTTCAGGCGAACTTAAAATCACGAATATCGTTCAATAGCATGATGATATGTTAAGTATATAATCGTATTAATTAACGTTGCGCGCTAAAATATGATTCTAGCAACCTGCGCGATAGACGGCTCTTAGCTCGGGCGCAGCTGGATCAACCCGCTGTTGATCAGCCAGAGGATCAGCGCGGTCAGGGCCAGCGCGATCAGGGTGGTGATCAGGAACTTGAGGCCGATGCGCGGCCTGGCGGGTGCGCTGGGAGCCATGCCGGGCTCGACCTGATCGGGCGGCCGCGCCCCGAACGGCAGGACCATGAACAGCACCAGCCACCAGACCAGCAGGAAGGTGACCCCGGTCGCGAACCAGGTCATGACCGCTCAGGCCTGCTCGAGCTCGATCAGGGTGCCGCTGAAATCCTTGGGATGGAGGAACAGGACCGGCCGGTCGTGGGCGCCGGGCCTGGGCGTGCCGTCGCCAAGCACGCGGGCGCCCGCGGCCAGCAGGCGGTCGCGCGCGGCCAGGATGTCAAGGACCTCGTAGCACAGGTGGTGGATGCCGCCGCTCGGCTGGCGCTCGAGGAAAGCCGCGATCGGCGAGGCCTCGCCGAGGGGGTGCAGGAGCTCGATCTTGGTATTGGGCAGCTCGATGAACACCGTGGTCACGCCATGCGCCGGTTGTGCGGCCGGCGGCGACACTTTTGCGCCCAAAAGGTCACGGTACTGCGCCACCGCGGCGTCGAGATCGGGCACCGCGATCGCGACATGGTTCAGGCGCCCGATCATCAGGCGGCTCCGGCCTCGTCCAGCAGGCCCTCGAGCGCGCCCCGGTCGAGGCGGGTGATCTGGATCTCGATGATCGGCCGCTTCTCGCGCACCAGCTTGAAGGCGCGCCGGACCGCGACCCGAACCGCGGTCCGGATCTGCTCGTCGTCGAGCGCGGCGGGGTCGTCGAGGTCCTCGACCGCATCCTCGATCGCGGTCTGGACGGTCTCTTTCAGCCGCGGCTCGCGCTCCAGATCGACCGCGCCGAAGGTCGAGAGCTGCGGGGCTGCGAGCAGCGTGCCATAACCATCCAGCACCAGCCCGACCAGGACCGTGCCATGGGCCATGAGGCGGCGGCGGGTGCGGAACAGGTCGTCGCCGGCGGCGATCAGGCCGTCGTTCTCGAGCACGAGGCGGCCGGTCGGCACCTCGTCGATCACCTCCGCGGGCGCCGGCGCCAGGCGCAGCACGTCGCCGTTCCTGACCTCGATCGCCTGGGGCACGCCGAGCTCGCGGGCGAATGCCAGGTGCTCGTGCAGGTGGCGCGCCTCGCCATGCACCGGGATCGCGATCTGGGGCCGGATCCAGCGGTACATCTGCGCGACCTCGTCGCGGCAGGGATGGCCCGAGACGTGGACGAAATGGTCCACCTCGGTGATCACCTCGATGCCGGCCCGGATCAGGGCGTTGTGCAGATTGTAGAGGGTGCGCTCGTTGCCGGGGATGATCTTGGACGAGAAGATCACCACGTCGCCCGGCTCCAGCACGACGGTCGGATGCTGGCCGGCCGCGATCCGGGTCAGCGCCGCGCGCGGCTCGCCCTGGCAGCCGGTCGCGAGCCACAGCACCTTCGAGCGCGGCAGCTCGGCGGCCGTGCGCTCATCGAGCAGGTCCGGGATGTCCCGGAGATAACCGACCTCGCGCGCCGCCTCGATCATCCGGCGCATCGAGCGCCCGACCGCCGCGACCTCGCGCCCGGTCGCCCGCGCGACCGCGATCGCGGTCGCGAGACGCGCGATGTTGGAGGCGAAGGTCGTGATCAGGACCCGCTTGGTCTGCCGGCCGATCAGCTCCATCAGGCTGTCGCGGACCTCGGCCTCGGAGCCCGAGGTTCCGGGGTTCAGGATGTTGGTCGAATCCGCGACCATCGCGAGCACGCCCTCGTGGCCGAACGCCTCGAGCGCGTCGCTGCCGGTCAACGGCCCGACCAGGGGCGCCGGATCGAGCTTCCAGTCGCCGGTGTGCAGGACGTTGCCGAGCGGCGTCCTGAGCGCGAGCGCGTGCGCCTCGGGGATCGAATGGGTCACCTGGATCAGGGCGCAGTCGAACGGCCCGACCTGGAAGCGCTCGCCCGGCGCCACGATGTTGACCGGCACGCCCTTGAGGCGGCTCTCCTCGAGCTTGCGGCGCAGCACGGCTGCCGTGAACCGGGTGCACCAGATCGGGCAGCGCAGCCGCTCCCAGAGATAGGGGATGGCGCCGAAATGGTCCTCGTGGGCGTGGGTCAGGACCAGGCCGCAGAGGTCCTCGCTGCGCGCTTCGATGAATTGGGGATCGGGCAGCACGATTTCGACGCCTGGCAGGGTCTCGTCGGCGAAGCTGATGCCGAGGTCGACCATCAGCCACTGGCCGTCCAGGCCATAGAGGTTGAGGTTGAGGCCGATCTCGCCGGCGCCGCCGAGCGGTACGAACAGCAATTCCCGATTGTCCATCCTCACCTTGCCTGTCAGTTCGATGGCTGCGGCCGATTGGCATAGAACAGCTCGACCAGCCCGGCCATGGTCAAGTCGCGGTCGACCTGCTCGATCACCTCGGTCGCACCCGCGAACAGGCCGGCGAGACCGCCGGTCGCGATCACCTTCATCGGCTCGCCGAACTCGTCCCTGATCCTCGCGACCATACCCTCGATCAGGCTGACGTAGCCCCAATAGACGCCGGACTGCATGGCGGTCACGGTCGAGCTGCCGATCACGCGGGGCGGCCGCTCGACCGCGATCCGGGGCAATTTCGCGGCCGCCCGATGCAAGGCCTCGAGCGACAGGTTGATCCCGGTCGCGATCACGCCGCCGCAGTAGCGGCCCTCGCGATCGACCACATCGAACGTGGTCGCGGTGCCGAAATCGACCACGATCAGCGGCCCGCCGTAGCGGCTCTGCGCGGCGACGGCATTGACCAGGCGATCGGCGCCGACCTCGCGCGGATTGTCGGTCACGACCTGGCAGGTGACGCCGAGGTTCTCGCCGACCACCCTCGCGGTGCAGTTGAAGAACTCCTGGCACATGCTCTTGAGCGGCACCAGCGCCTGGGGCACGACCGAGCAGATCGCGGCGGCGCCGACGTCCTCCTGGCCGAAGCCCTTGAGCGCCATCAGCTGGGTCAGGGCGACGGCATACTCGTCCGCGGTCCGCTCGCGCACGGTCGAAATGCGCCACTGGCCCTGCGCCTGCCGCTCGCGGTAGAGCGCGAACACGGTGTTGGTGTTGCCGACGTCGATCGCCAGCAGCAGGGTTGCGGCCATCGCTAACGATCCAGATCGAGGACTTCGCCGGCCGCGATCTCGCGCCGGCGGCCGCCCTCCTGCTCGACCAGCAGCGCGCCGGTGTCGGTCAGATCGAGGAAACGGCCGCGCAGCTCGCCCTGCGCCAGCCCGAGCCGGATCTCGCCGCCCAGGCCGAAGCCGCGCGCGAGCCAGGCCTGGCGGACGGCGCCGAAGCCGTGGCTCTGCCAGCGGCCGAGCCAGCGATCGAGCGTGCCGAGATAGGCGTCCAGCACGGCTCGCGGCGTCAAGGGGGAAAACCCTTCGCGCGCGAGACAGGTCGCCGGATAGGAGGTGTCGTCCGGGTGGCTCACGAGGTTGACGCCGGTGCCGATCACCACGAAGGCGGCCCGGCCGTCGGCGTGGCTGGTGCCTTCGAGCAGGACGCCTGCGGTCTTGGCGCCGCCGATCAGGACGTCGTTCGGCCATTTCAGCGCCAGATCGAGATCCGGCGGCCCGAGCCCGAGGAGCGCCTCGCCGAGGGCCAGGCCTGCGACCAGGGAGAGCTGGGCCGCGACCGCCATGGCGCAGTCCGGGCGGAGCATGATCGACGCGTAGAGGTTGCCGGGCGGCGAGGCCCAGGCCCGGCCATGGCGACCCCGGCCACGGGTCTGCTCGCCGGCCACGACCACGACCCGGGCGGCCGCGCCGGCCATCGCCAGCCGGAGCGCCTCGTCGTTGGTGCTGGCGAGCCGGTCGTGGGCGTGCAGGACGAAGCCGCCCGGCAGCCGGGCCTCGGGCGTCACGACAACAGCGCCGCGGCCGCGGCCTGGGCCTGGCTCAGCAACGGGCTGGGAAGCAGGCAGAACGCGACGTTCAGGACCGCGGCGACGCCGATCACGATGCCGAACTCACGCCCGATCGGCTGGTCCAGGGCCTCGCGCGCCTCGTCGAAATACATCACCTTGACGATCCGGAGATAGTAGTAGGCGCCGACCACGCTCGCGAGCACGCCGATCACGGCCAGCGACACCAGGCCGGCCTGGATCGCGGCCAGGAAGACATAGAGCTTGCCGAAGAAGCCGGCGAGCGGCGGAATCCCGGCCAGGGAGAACATGAACACCGCGAGCGCCGCCGCCAGCAGCGGCTGCCGGCTGCCGAGCCCGGCCAGATCGTCGATCGCCTCGACCGCCGCGCCGTGCCGGCGCATGACCAGCACGCAGCCGAAGGTGCCGACGATCATGACCAGATAGATCGCCATGTAGACCAGGACGCTGTAGGCGCCCTCGACGGTCCCGGCGGCGAGGCCCACGAGCGCGAAGCCCATGTGGCCGATGCCGCTGTAGGCGAGCAGGCGCTTGATGTTGGTCTGGCCGATCGCGGCGAAGGCACCGAGCAGCATGGACGCGATCGAGATGAAGACCACGATCTGCTGCCACTGGGCGGCCCAGTGGCCGAACGGCTCGTAGAAGACGCGCAGGGTCAGGCCCATCGCGGCGACCTTGGGCGCGGCCGCAAGGAACGCGGTGACCGGGGTCGGCGCGCCCTCGTAGACGTCGGGGGTCCACATGTGGAACGGCACCGCGGCGAGCTTGAAGGCGAGCCCGGCGGCGATGAACACGAGCCCGATCAGCGCCCCGATGCCGACCGCCATCTGCCCGTCGGGCCCAGGCCGCAGCAGATCGGCCAGGCGCTCGAAGGACAGCGTGCCGGTGAAACCGTAAACCAGCGAGCAGCCGTACAGCAGCAGGCCGGAGGCGAGCGCGCCGAGCACGAAATACTTGAGCCCGGCCTCGGTCGAGCGGGTCTGGTCGCGATGGAACGCGGTCATCACGTAGAGCGGCAGGCTCTGCAGCTCGAGCGCCAGGTAGAGGGCGATCAGGCTGTTGGCCGAGATCATCATCAGCATGCCGACGGTCGAGAACAGCGCCAGCACCGGGAACTCGAAGCGCTCGATGCCCTCCTGCTGCAGGAAGTCGGAGGACATGCTGAGGCAGACCGCCGCCCCGACCAGCACCAGAACCTTGAAATAGACCGCGAAGCGGTCGTTCACGAACTGGCCGCCGAAGGTCGCCGTCCGCGCCTGGCTGGTGAAGCTCAGCAGCAAGACCAGCCCGACCATCAGCACGACCACGGCGGCGAGCGTGATCAGCCGGTCCGTCCCGGGCTCGCGGCCGCGGAAGGCGCCGACCATCAGGAGGGCGAGCGCCGCGCCGGTGAGGAAGATCTCGGTGGTCGCGGGTGCGAGGTCGAACATGGGCATTTCCAGCCTCGGCCGCGGCTCAGGGGGTGACCAGCATGGCGGCCGCGTGGGTCGCCGACTGGGCCGCCACCTGCGCCAGCAGATGATCGACCGAGGCCGCCATGGGATCCAGGAACAGGGCCGGATAGACGCCCATGATCAGGACCAGGACCGCGAGCGGCGCGAACGCCGCGACCTCGTGCACGCGCAGATCGCGGATCGTCCGCAGCTGGTCCTGGAGCAGGGCGCCAAAGATCACCCGGCGGTACATCCAGAGCATGTAGGCGGCGCCGAGGATCATGCCGGTCGCGGCGAGCGCTGCGACCCAGCTGTCGACCTGGAACACGCCGATGATCACCAGGATCTCGCCGACGAAGCCCGAGGTCCCGGGCAGGCCGACCGAGGCCAGCATGAACAGCATGAAGGCGGTGGCGTAGGCGGGCATGCGCTCGGCGAGGCCGCCGTAGCTCGCGATCTCTCTGGAGTGGATGCGGTCGTAGACGACGCCGACGCACATGAAGAGGGCGCCCGAGACCAGGCCGTGGCTCAGCATCTGGACGATCGAGCCCTGGATGCCGAGCGGGTTGAGGGTGAAGATGCCGATCGTGACGATCCCCATGTGGGCGACCGAGCTGTAGGCGATCAGCTTCTTCATGTCGCTCTGCATGAGCGCGACCAGCGAGGTGTAGACGATCGCGACGATCGAGAGCGCGTAGATGAGCGGCGTGAAGAACACCGAGGCGTCGGGCAGCATCGGCAGCGAGAAGCGGAGATAGCCGTAGCCGCCGAGCTTGAGCAGGATGCCCGCCAGCACCACCGAGCCCGCGGTCGGCGCCTCGACGTGGGCGTCCGGCAGCCAGGTGTGGAACGGCCACATCGGCACCTTGACCGCGAACGAGGCGAACATCGCGAGCCAGAGCCACTTCTGCAGGGTGGGATCGAAATGCGCGCTCATCAGGGTCGGCATGTCGGTCGTGCCGGCCTTGAGATACATGACCAGGACGGCGATCAGGAACAGGACCGAGCCGGCCAGCGTGTACAGGAAGAACTTGAAGGCGGAATAGATTCGGCGCGGCCCGCCCCAGATCCCGATGATCAGGAACATCGGGATCAGGATGCCCTCGAAGAACAGGTAGAAGAGCACGAGGTCGAGGGCGCAGAACACCCCGACCATGAAGGTCTCCATGACCAGAAAGGCGACCATGTACTCTTTGACGCGATACTGGATCGACTGCCAGGACGCGAGCACGCAGACGAGCGTGATGAGGGTGTGACAGGAGCACCAGGAACAGCGAGATGCCGTCGATGCCGACGTGGTAGCTGATCTCGAAGCCCGCGAACCAGTCGACCTTCTCGACCAGCTGGAAGTCGGCGCTGGCGGAGTCGAAGTTGCCCCAGATCAGGAGCGACAAAAGGAAGGTGATGCTCGCGGTCCAGAGCGCCACGCTGCGCGCGTTCTGGGCCACGACCTCCGGATCGCCGCGGATCAGGAGGATGAACCCGGCGCCCGCGAGCGGCAGGAAAATCACCAGGGAGAGCAGCGGCCAGTCGCTCATGCCTGCTGTCCGCTCACAGCCGGAACAGGTACCAGGTGACCAGGGCCGCGACCCCGATCAGCATGGCAAACGCGTAATGGTAGAGGTAGCCGGTCTGCAGGCGGACCGCGCGCCGCGCCACGGTCAAGGCACTGGCGGCGACGCCGTCGGGGCCGAAATTGTCGATCACGCCGATGTCGATCACCTGCCAGAGGCCGTAGCCCAGGCGCTTGGCGGGCTCCACGAACAGGAAATCGTACAGCTCGTCGAAGTACCACTTGTTGAGCAGGAAGCGGTAGAGGCCGGAGAAGGTGGTCGCAAGGCGCGCCGGCAGATCGGGCTCACGGATGTACATGAGCCAGGCGAGGCCGATCCCGATCACGCCCATGATCAGCGGCAGGACCTTGACCAGGAACGGCACGTGGTGGGCCTCCTCGATCACGGAGGGCTCGGCCAGGACCGCGATCGAGCCCTTCCAGAAGGCGCCCGAGGGGTCGACCATGGGCAGACCGAGGATGCCGCCGAAGGTCGCGCCTATCGCGAGCAGGATCAGGGGAATGGTCATGACCTTCGGGCTCTCGTGGACGTGCGCCATCACCTCGGGCGCCGCCCGCGGGCGGCCGTGGAAGGTGAGGAACAGCAGCCGCCAGGAATAGAACGCGGTCAGCACGGCCGCGATCGTCCCGAGCCAGAAGGCGTAGCGCGCGAACGGTCCCTGGGCGGCCCAGGCGGCCTCCAGGATCAGGTCCTTGGAGAAGTAGCCGGAAAAGAACGGCAGGCCCGCCAGTGCCAAAGAGCCGACCCACATGACCGCGTAGGTGATCGGGATCTGGCGCCAGATGCCGCCCATCTTGCGCATGTCCTGCTCGTCCGACATGGCGTGGATCACCGAGCCGGCGCCGAGGAACAGGAGCGCTTTGAAGAAGGCGTGGGTGTAGAGGTGGAAGATGCCGGCGGCATAGGCCGAGACGCCGCAGGCGAAGAACATGTAGCCGAGCTGCGAGCAGGTCGAGTAGGCGATCACCCGCTTGATGTCGTTCTGGACCAGGGCGACCGTGGCGGCGAACAGCGCGGTGCTGGCGCCGATGAAGGCGACGAAGGCAAGCGCGGTCGGCGCGTGCTCGAACAAGGGCGAGCAGCGGGCGACCAGGAACACGCCCGCGGTCACCATGGTCGCGGCGTGGATCAGGGCGGAGACCGGGGTCGGGCCCTCCATCGCGTCCGGCAGCCAGGTGTGCAGGCCGAGCTGGGCGGACTTGCCCATGGCGCCGACGAACAGCAGGAGGCAGATCACGTTGAGCGTGCCGAAGCTGTGGCTGAACACCAGGAGGCTGGTGTCGGCGAACTTGCCGGCGTTGCCGAACACGGTGTCGAACTCGACCGAGTTGAACACGAGGTAGACGGCGGCGATGCCGAGCACGAAGCCGAAATCACCGACCCGGTTGACCAGGAACGCCTTGATCGCGGCGGCGCAGGCCGAGGGCCGCGTGTACCAGAAGCCGATCAAGAGGTACGAGAGCAGGCCCACCCCCTCCCAGCCGAAGAACAGCTGGAGGAAGTTGTCCGAGGTCACCAGCGCCAGCATGAAGAAGGTGAACAGCGACAGATAGGCCATGAAGCGCGGGATGCCCGGGTCGTGCGCCATGTAGCCGATCGAGTAGACGTGGATGATCGCGGACACGGTCGAGACCGTGAACATCATGACCGCCGCCAGCACGTCGATCCGGAGCGCCCAGTCGGCCTCGAAGGTGCCCGAGTGCACCCAGCGCCAGAGCTCGACCTTGAACGGTGCGCCCTCGACCACCTCGCCGAGAACGACCCAGGAGCAGAGCGCGGCCAGGATCAGCCCGCCGCAGGTCACGAGCTGGGCGCCCCGATCGCCGATCAGGCGGCCGAACAGGCCCGCGATCGCCGCCCCTAGCAGCGGCAGGAAGACCACGAGGGTCGCGAACAAGGGGTCAGCCCCGCATGAGGTTGATGTCCTCAACCTCGATGCTGCCGCGGTTGCGGAAGTAGACCACCAGGATCGCGAGCCCGATCGCCGCCTCGGCGGCCGCGACCGTGAGCACGAACATCGCGAACACCTGGCCCGCGAGGTCGCCCAGATAGGCCGAGAACGCGACGAAGTTGAGGTTGATCGCGAGCAGCATCAGCTCGATCGACATCAGGATGATGATCACGTTCTTGCGATTGAGGAAGATGCCGAAGATGCCGAGCGTGAACAGGATCGCGGCGACCGTCAGATAATGGCCGAGCGGGATCGACATCAGATGCCGCTCCCGGGTTGGACCTTGCGCAGCTCGACCGCCTCCTCGCGCCGCCGGTGGACCTGGAGCGCGATGCTCTGGCGACGCGCGTCCGGCTTGTGGCGGAGCGTGAGCGTGATCGCGCCGATGATCGCGACCAGAAGGATCAGGCCCGCCGCCTGGAACAGGTAGAAATAGTCGGTGTAGAACAGATTGCCCAAGGCCTCGACGTTGCTGACCTCGGCCGGCACCGGCTGCGCCGCCATGCCCTGGCTCGCGCCGGCCGAGAGACCCCAGCTGCCGGCCACCAGGATCAGCTCGACCAGCAGCACGAGGCCGATCAGCGCGCCGATCGGCAGATACTGGAGAAAGCCCTCGCGCAGGCGGACGAAGTTGATGTCGAGCATCATGACCACGAACAGGAACAGCACGGCCACCGCGCCGACGTAGACCACGACCAGGACCATCGCCAGGAACTCGGCGCCGATCAGCACGAACAGGCCTGCGGTGTTGAAGAAGGCGAGGATCAGGAACAGGACCGAATGCACGGGGTTGCGCGCCGAGATGACCATGACGCCGGCCGCCACCGCAACCGCCGCCAGCAGATAGAAGACCAGGAGCGCAAGCGTCATCACATCCTCGGCGCCGGCCCGGGGGGTCCGGCCGCCCTAGGGTTTAGCGGTAAGGTGCGTCGGCGACAAGGTTGGCTGCGATCTCGCGCTCCCAGCGATCACCGTTCGCGAGCAGCTTCTCTTTGTTGTAGAACAGCTCGGCCCGGGTCTCGGTCGCGAACTCGAAGTTCGGCCCCTGGACGATCGCGTCGACCGGGCAGGATTCCTCGCACATGCCGCAGTAGATGCACTTGACCATGTCGATGTCGTAGCGGGTGGTGCGGCGCGAGCCGTCCGGGCGCGGCTCGGACTTCGATCGTGATCGCCTGCGCCGGGCAGATCGCCTCGCAGAGCTTGCACGCGATGCAGCGCTCCTCGCCGCTCGGGTAGCGCCGCAGCGCATGCTCGCCGCGAAAGCGCGGGCTGAGCGGCCCCTTCTCGTAGGGGTAATTCAGGGTCACGCTGCGCTTGAACATGTAGCGCAAGGTCAGCGCAAAGCCCGAGACCAGCTCCTGCCACAGAAGCGTGCGCGCGGTGCGGTCGAGCCATGCCATGGGGTCTCTCTCCGGCGCTCAGTGAGGCAGGTTGCCGGTCGCAACCAGGAAGCCCGAGGTCAGCACGACCCAGAGCAGGGAGGCCGGCAGGAACACCTTCCAGCCGAGACGCATCAGCT